>NZ_CP061769.1:2055000-3255000 GCF_011420305.2 Nocardioides ochotonae
CGGCAGGCGAGGACCTCCTCGTAGCCGCGGCCGAAGACGAAGTTGTCGCCGCCCTTGAAGCGCACCACCCGCTTGCCGGCCAGGGCGCGGTCGACGATGACACGGTTGATCTCCTCCTGCTGCGCCGAGCGCCCGCGGGGCAGCTTGGCGACGTCGATCAGCTCCACGTCGGCCGGCAGCTCGCCGAGCAGCTCCCGCGGCGCGAGCCGGTCGGCGACGACGACGTCGGCCTCCATCAGCGCCTTGCGCCCGGCCACGGTCATCAGGTCCGGGTCGCCGGGGCCACCACCCACGAGCACCACGCCCGGGGTCCGGTCGCGCTGGTGGCGGGCCGCGATGGTCCCCTCGCGCAGGCCCTCGAGGACCTCGTCTCGTACGGCGGCGGAGCGCCGAGGGTCCCGGTTGCCGAGCACCGCGACGGTCACGCCGGCGTGCCGGCCGACGGCCGGCGTCCACGCCGTACCGCCGCGGGCGTCGTCGGCGCGCACGCAGAAGATGCGCTGCGTCTCGGCGGCGGCGCACACCTGCGCGTTGACGGCCGGGTCGTCGGTCGTGGCCAAGGCGTACCAGGCGCCGTCGACGTCGGCGGCCTCGAAGCGGCGGCGGTGCCAGGTGACCTCGCCGGACCCGACCAGTCCCTCGATCGCCGGGGTGACCTCCGGTGACACGAGGTGGACATCGGCGCCGGCGGCGATCAGGGCCGGGACCCGGCGCTGGGCGACGTGTCCGCCGCCGACGACCAGGACCCGGCGGCCGGTGAGGATGAGCCCCGAGGGGTACGGCGTGTAGTCGTCCACCCGGTCATTCTCGCGGTGTGTCGACGCGCACCGGTGGAGCGGGTTCAGGAAGCGGACTACGGTCGGCGAACCACCCGTCGGGCACGAGAATGCCGACAGCCGCACCGACCCACCCAGGAGCGACATGAACCTCGAGCGACCCGTCACGCCGAACCCGTACGACCTGCTGCCCCGTGTCCCCTCCTTCGAGGTGACGAGCACCGACGTCACGGACGGCCGGCCCCTCAAGGACGACCAGGTCCAGTCCGGCGGCGACACCTCGCCGCAGCTGTCGTGGTCGGGCGCCCCGGCCGGCACCAAGAGCTTCACGGTCACCTGCTTCGACCCCGACGCGCCCACCCCGAGCGGCTTCTGGCACTGGGTGCTCGTCGACCTGCCCGCCGACGTGACCTCCCTGGAGACCGGGGCCGGGGCCGAGGGCGCGACCCTGCCGGGCAAGGCGTTCATGTGCCGCAACGACCTCGGCACCCCGGCGTACGTCGGCGCTGCCCCGCCGCAGGGCGACCAGGTCCATCGCTACTTCTTCGTCGTGCACGCGGTCACCGAGGAGACGCTCGGCGTGGACGCCGACGCCTCGCCCGCTGTGGTGTCGTTCAACCTGGCGTTCAAGACCGCCGGCCGCGCGATCCTGCACGGGACCTACCAGCACTGAAGCGGGCCCGGCGACCCCGGACCCGCAGCAGCGTCAGCCCTCGCTGGCGCGGCGCAGCAGCTCCTCGAACGGCGTGGGCGCAGCCAGCTCGTCCGCGACGGTACGACGCGGGGTGCGGGCGGCATCGGCCGGCGCGACCTTCCCCGCGAGCAGCGCCAGCTCCCCTGCCGCCCGGCGCACCCGGGCGTCGAGGTCGGGGCCGGCGAAGTCGTCGGTGGCCGCGAACACTCCGGTGGGCACGACGACCGCGCGCAGGTGGGCGAACAGCGGGCGCAGGGCGTGCTCGAGCACCAGCGAGTGGCGCGCGGTGCCGGCGGTGGCGGCGATCAGCACCGGTGTGCCGTCCAGCAGGCCCGGCTCGAGGACGTCGATGAACGTCTTGAACAGCCCCGAGTAGCTCGCGGAGAACACCGGCGTCACCGCGATCACGCCGTCGGCGTGCCGCACCGCCTCGATCGCAGCCGCCAGCGCGGGACCCGGGAAGCCGGTGAGCAGGTGGTCGGTGAGCTCGTGGGCCACGTCGCGCAGCTCGACCTGGACGAGGTCGACCTCCTCCAGCGCCTCGGTGGTCGCGGCCGCCAGCCGGTCGGCCAGCAGCCGGGTCGAGGACGGCGTGGACAGCCCGGCCGAGACCACGACGATCCGGGTCATGCCCGCACCCCCTCGGACCCAGCCTCGGACCCCACCTGGTCCTCGGCGCGGTGCCCGGTGGCCGCGTCCGGCGCGGCGTACACCGTCGCGTCCGTGGCGCCGCCGGCCCGCGCGACCAGCGAGGCGTGGGTCGGGGCGTCGGGGATGTGGGCGGGACGGCCCTCGGCGAAGCCGCGGCGCATCTCCGGGAGGATCTCGCCGAGCAGGTCCAGCTGCTCCAGCACGGTCTTCAGCGGCAGTCCCGCGTGGTCGACCAGGAACAGCTGACGCTGGTAGTGCCCGGCGTACTCACGAAACGACAGGGTGCGTTCCAGCACCTGCTGCGGCGAGCCGACGGTGAGCGGCGTGGCCTCGGTGAAGTCCTCCAGCGACGGGCCGTGCCCGTAGACCGGCGCGTTGTCGAAGTAGGGACGGAACTCAGCGACCGCGTCCTGGCTGTTGCGTCGCATGAAGAACTGCCCGCCCAGGCCGACGATCGCGGTGTCCGCCGGGCCGTGGCCGTAGTGCTCGAAGCGGCGGCGGTAGAGGTCGACCATCTGCTGGGTGTGCCCGGCCGGCCAGAAGATGTGGTTGTGGAAGAACCCGTCGCCGTAGTACGCCGCCTGCTCGGCGATCTCGGGGCTGCGGATCGAGCCGTGCCACACGAACGGCGCGACGCCGTCGAGCGGGCGCGGGGTGGAGGTGTAGCCCTGCAGCGGGGTGCGGAACCGGCCCTCCCAGCTCACCACGTCCTCGGACCACAGCCGGCGCAGCAGCGCGTAGTTCTCGATGGCCAGGTTGATGCCCTGACGGATGTCCTTGCCGAACCAGGGATACACCGGCCCGGTGTTGCCGCGGCCCATCATCAGGTCGACGCGGCCGTCGGTGAGGTGCTGGATCTTGGCGTAGTCCTCCGCGATCAGCACCGGGTCGGTGGTGGTGATCAGCGTGGTCGCCGTCGAGAGGATGATCCGCTCGGTGAGCGCCCCGATGTAGGCCAGCGTGGCCGTGGGGTTCGAGGCGATGAACGGCGGGTTGTGGTGCTCGCCGGTGGCGAACACGTCCAGGCCGATCTCCTCGGCCTTGCGAGCGATGGCCACGGTGGCCTTGATGCGCTCCTGCTCGGTCGGCGTCCGGCCGGTCGTGGGGTCCGTCGTCACGTCGCCGACGCTGAAGATGCCGATCTGCATGAGGTGCCTCGCTCGGTAGTTGAAAGTGCGATTACACCCCACAACCGCCGGCGCCGCGCAGGTATTCCGGGCAGCCGCTCCGGCTCCGCGTCGGCGCCACTGGCGGACGGGGACAGCCGGAGACGCCGAACGGGGCCCGGCCGCAGTGCGGCCGGGCCCCGAAGGGGTGGTGCGGTGGATCAGCGCAGGTCGAAGCGGTCCAGCTCCATGACCTTGACCCAGGCGGCGACGAAGTCCTCGACGAACTTGGTCTTGGCGTCATCCGAGGCGTAGACCTCGGCGAGCGCACGCAGCTCGGAGTTCGAGCCGAAGACCAGGTCCACGCGCGAACCGGTCCAGCCGGCGGTCGAGGAGAACAGCTCCCCGGCCTCGTCGACGGGGGTCCACTCCTGGCCGAGCTCGAGCAGGTTGACGAAGAAGTCGTTCGTCAGCTGACCCGGGGTCGTGGTGAGGACACCGGTCTTCGAGCCGTCCCAGTTGGTGTCCAGGACGCGCAGGCCACCGACGAGCACGGTGGTCTCCGGGGCGCTCAGCGTGAGCAGGTTCGCCCGGTCGAGCAGGAGGTACTCGGTGGGGACCTTCGAGGTGCGCGACAGGTAGTTGCGGAACCCGTCGTGGCGGGGCTCGAGGGCCTTGAAGGACTCGACGTCGGTCTGCTCGATCGTGGCGTCGGTGCGACCCGGGGTGAACGGGACGACGATCTCGGTGCCGGCGGCCTTGGCGGCCTGCTCGATGCCCACGCCACCGGCGAGGACGATCAGGTCGGCCAGGGAGACCTTCTTCGACTCGGTGTCGAAGTCGGCCTTGACGCCCTCGAGCGCCTCCAGGACCTTGGCGAGGCGGACCGGGTTGTTGACGGTCCAGTCCTTCTGGGGCTCCAGACGGATGCGGGCGCCGTTGGCGCCGCCGCGCTTGTCGCCACCGCGGAAGGTGGCGGCGGAGGCCCAGGCGACCGAGACGAGCTCGGAGACGCTGAGGCCGGTCGCGACGATCTTCTCCTTGAGCACGACGATGTCGCTGTCGTTGACGAGCTCACCCTCGTGGGCCGGCAGCGGGTCCTGCCAGATCAGGACCTCCTCGGGGACCTCGGGGCCGAGGTAGCGGTCGCGCGGACCCATGTCGCGGTGGGTCAGCTTGAACCAGGCGCGGGCGAACGCGTCGGCGAAGGCCTCCGGGTCCTCCTTGAAGCGGCGCGAGATCTTGTCGTACTCCGGGTCGACCCGCAGCGCGAGGTCGGAGGTCAGCATGCGCGGCTCGCGCTTGCCGTCGCCGAACGCCTCGGGCACCAGGCCGTCGCCGCCCTTGTTGACCGGACGCCACTGCAGCGCACCGGCGGGCGACTTGAACTGCTCCCACTCGTAGCTGTAGAGGATGTGGAAGAACTCGTTGTCCCAGCGGGTGGGGTGGTAGGTCCAGGTGACCTCCAGGCCCGAGGTGATCGCGTCGATGCCCTTGCCGGACTTGTACGACGACTTCCAGCCCAGGCCCTGCTCCTCGATCGGGGCGGCCTCCGGCTCCGGGCCGACCAGGCCGGCGTCGCCGGCACCGTGGGTCTTGCCGAAGGTGTGGCCGCCGGCGATCAGCGCGACGGTCTCCTCGTCGTTCATCGCCATGCGGGCGAAGGTCTCGCGGATGTCCTTGGCGGACGCGAGCGGGTCGCCGTTGCCGTTGGGGCCCTCCGGGTTGACGTAGATGAGGCCCATCTGCACCGCGGCGAGCGGGTCCTCGAGGTCGCGCTCACCGGTGTAGCGCTCATCGCCGAGCCACTCGGTCTCGGGACCCCAGTAGACGTCGGCGTCGGCCTCCCAGACGTCCTCGCGGCCACCGGCGAAGCCGAAGGTCTTGAAGCCCATGTCCTCGAGCGCGACGTTGCCGGCGAGGATCATCAGGTCGGCCCAGGAGATCTTCTGGCCGTACTTCTTCTTGACCGGCCACAGCAGACGCCGGGCCTTGTCGAGGTTGGCGTTGTCGGGCCAGCTGTTCAGCGGCGCGAAGCGCTGCTGGCCGGCGCCGGCGCCGCCGCGGCCGTCGCTGATGCGGTAGGTGCCCGCGCTGTGCCAGGCCATCCGGATGAGGAAGGGGCCGTAGTGCCCGAAGTCGGCCGGCCACCAGTCCTGGGAGTCGGTGAGCGCCTGCGCGATGTCGCGCTTGACCTCGGCGAGGTCGAGGGAGCTGAAGGCCTCGGCGTAGTCGAAGTCCTCGCCCAGCGGGTTCGCGACCGCGGGGTTCTTCGCGAGGATCTTGAGGTTGAGCTGGTTGGGCCACCAGTTCTTGTTGGCGTCACCCTGGGCGGGCAGCGGCTGCTGGGAGCCGTGCATCACGGGGCAACCCCCGCGGGCGTCGCTCTCGTCGTTCATCTCGCCGACTACTGCGTCGGGGCTGTCAGCCACAGTGTTTCCTTCCGGTTCTTCGGGCATGGGGGTCACGAGCTGGTCGTGGAGCAGGAGGGGCAGTGGCCCCAGTAGACGACCTCGGCCTCGTCGATGCTGAAGCCGTGGTCGTCCGAGGCCGTGAGGCAGGGGGCAGCCCCGACCGCACAATCGACGTCGACGATCACGCCGCAACCGCGGCACACCAGGTGGTGGTGGTTGTCGGCGACGCGGGACTCGTAGCGGGCGACCGAGCCCTGGGGCTGGATCCGGCGGATCAGCCCGGACTCGGTCAGGACCCGCAGCACGTCGTAGACCGCCTGCTGGGAGACTTCTCCGAGGCGCTCACGGACGGTGCCGTAGATGGTCTCGGTGTCGGCGTGCGGGTGGTCGTGGACCGCGTCGAGCACGGCGACCCGAGGCTTCGTGACCCGCAAGCGGGCCTCGCGCAGCAGGTCTTCATGGTCGGTCGTCGGCACGTGCTGATCATGGCACAGTTATCTGGAATGGTTCAAGTCTCGGGTGGGTGCGTCGGCGGCCGGTGAGGGCTGACGGGCGGCCGTGGACCCCGGCGGGGTCGTCGACGGCACTGCGGTGCCCGCCTCGGAGTGGGTGCGGGCGAGGATGAGCACCGCCCGGTCGTCCTGGCCACGCGGCACCTCGGCGATGATGCGCCCCGCGGCGCCGGGCAGTCCGTCGCTCATGGCGGTGGCACCGACCGCACGCAGCCAGGCGATCCCGTCCTCGATCGAGGCGGAGCGGGACTCCACGACACCGTCGGTGTAGAACATCAGCGCCTCCCCGGGCGCAAGGCATCCGGTCGTGGCCTCCAGATCCGGATCGGGGACGATCCCGAGCGCGGTGCCACGGGCGGTGTCGACCGCCCAGGACCCGCCGTCCCAGCGCAGCGCCGGCGGGTGTCCCGCGCTGTGGATCTGGTAGTCGCCGGTATCGAGGTCCACGAGCACGTGTACGGCGGTCGCCAGCGCCTCGTCGGAGGGCTGACGCATCAGGAAGGTGTTGGCCGCGCGCATCAGCGGCTCCGGCGGCAGCGCGCCGATCAGGCCTCCCAGGGCGCCGGCGAACTGCAGCGCGTCGGGGCCGGCGTCGACCCCCTTGCCGCAGACGTCGACCAGCACCATCTCCAGGTCGCGGCCGCCGTCGGCACGGTTCCGCAGGTCGGCGACGAGGAAGTCGCCGGCGTACCCGTTCTCGTGGGCGGCGAGCATCGCCGACTGCGACCACCAGCCGGTCGGGAGCGGCGGCACCGTCGCCTGCGCCTGCAGGCGGTCCCGCAGCTCGGCCAGCACCGCCTCGCCGAGGGCGGCCGGCAGTCCCGAGCGCTGCCGCCTGGACTGCGCGAGGATCACCACGACCCCGGCGAGCATGCCCAGCACGCTGCTCACGCGCAGCGTGCCCGACGGGCCGTCGAGCGCGACGGCCACCACGCCGCACGCCACGGTGGCGGCGCACAGCACGGCGAGCGGGCGGAAGCGCAGCAGCACCATCCCGAGGAGCAACCACACGAAGTACGCCGTGAGCGGCATCCACGTGTACTCCACCAGCGAGATCGCGAAGGAGGCCGTCAGGCCTGCCAGCAGCAGCCCCAGCGAGACCTGCTGGCTGCGCCGAGAACCCGTGCTCCAGTGCAGCACCTGCCCGCGGGCGGTGCCGTGGTTCCGGTGCAGGGTACGCCGAAGCGCCCGCCGCGTGACGACGATCACGCGCGCAGCGTAGCGGTCCCGGGCGCCGCTGCGGGCCGTTCGTGCAGGCCTCTCCCCCGTGGTGGTCAACCGCTGGCACAGTGAGGGCATGGAGCATCCGTCCGCCGGGTCCTCCGCCGCGCCGGTGCTGCTGAGCGCCCACCGGTGCGGCGCGGGCGGCGACCCCGCGCTGGAGAACACCCGCCCCGCCCTGGAGCGCGCGCTCGCGATGGGGGTCGACTACGTCGAGTTCGACGTGCACCGCTGCGGCGACGGGGAGCTCGTGCTCTTCCACGACGACTGGCTGTGGATCGGCGGGGAACGGCACTGGATCCGCACGGTGGGCGTGGACATGCTGACCGCCCAGTCCGAGCACTTCCTGCGCTACGAGGAGGCGCTCGCGATCCTCGCCGGCCGGGGCCGCGCCCACCTCGACCTCAAGTTCGCCTCCCCAGGCGGCGTCGCGGAGGTCGCGGCGGTCGGGCGTGCGGTGGAGATGCTCGGCGTGGAGAACCTCGTCGTGACCACCCTCGACGACCGCTCGGTGCGCGCGGTGCGCAACTGGGCCGACGAGCAGGGACTGCGGCTGCTGGTCGGCCTGTCGCTGGGGCGTGGCGTGCGCGGCCTGCCGTGGCGCGTGCAGGCCCGGATCCGGCTCTCGGAGGTGCGTCCACGGATGCGCTACCGCGCCTCGCGTGCCAACGTCATGGTCGTCAACCACGCCCTCGCCCGTCTGGGGGTCGCGGCGCTGGCGCGCCGCTGGGGACTGCCGCTGCTGGTGTGGACCATCGACACCGAGCGGTCGCTGGAGTACTGGCTGCGCCCGGGACGGGCGTGGATGGTGACCACCAACCGCCCCGAGGTCGCCCTCGCCGTCCGCGAGCGCCAGAACCGGCGACTGCGGGGGCTGCGGTCCGCTCCGGGACGCCGGCGGCGCACTCCCCGCGCAGGCTCTGGGAACATGCGGGCATGACCCACGAGCAGGAGAGCGAGCGCGTGGACGTGCTCGGCGAGCCGTTCCACGCCGAGACCATCACGCTCGACGACGACGACGAGGGCGCGGTGGTCGCCACGCTCGTCACCCGGCGCGCCGAGCAGCCGACCGGCCGCGCCGTCCTGCACGTGCACGGCTTCGCCGACTACTTCTTCCAGACCGAGTACGCCGCGTGGTGGTGCGCGCGGGGCTATGACTTCTACGCCCTCGACCTGCGCAAGTACGGCCGCTCGCTGCTCCCCCACCAGACCCCCAACTACGTCACCGACCTCGCCGAGTACCGCCCCGAGATCGACGAGGCGTGGCGCCGGATCACCGCGCGCGACGGCCATCGCGAGGTCGTCGTCTCGGCGCACTCCACCGGTGGCCTCACCATGCCGCTGTGGGCCGACGCGCGCCGTCCCGCCGAGCTCGCCGGGATGGTGCTCAACTCCCCCTGGCTCGATCTCCAGGGCAGCGTCTTCCTGCGGACCATCGGCACCGTCGCGCTCAAGCAGCTCGGCCAGCGCCAGCCGCGGCGCGCGATCCCGCGCACCGTCAACGGCCTCTACGGCGCCAGCCTGCACCGCGACCACCACGGCGAGTGGGACTTCGACCTGACCTGGAAGCCGCTGGAGTCGTTCACGGTGTACGCCGGGTGGCTGCGCGCGGTCCGCAACGGACACGCCCGCCTCCAGGCCGGGCTCGACGTCCCCGGCCCGGTGCTGGTGCTCTCCTCGGGGGCCAGCAGCTGGCCGACCGCGATGGGCGAGGACGTCCACGGCCACGACGTCGTGCTCGACGTCGCCCACATCCGGCGCTGGGCGACCGCGATCGGGACCCACGTGACCTACGTGGCGGTCCCCGGGGCCCGCCACGACGTGGTGCTCTCCCGGCCCGAGCCCCGCGAGCGCGTCTACGCCGAGCTGGAGCGCTGGCACGCGGCGTACCTCGCGGACCGCGACCCGGCCGGTCCCGCCCCCGCACCGCCCCGCTGACGCTAGGGTCCGGCGCATGGATCCTGTGACCGGCCTCTCACTCGGCCGCATCGTGCTCGGTGCCGTCTCCCTCGCCCGTCCCGACGTCGCGGCGAACGCCTTCCGCGTCGACGCCGCGGCGAACCCGCAGCTGCCCTACGTGCTGCGCCTGTTCGGCGCCCGGGAGGTGGCGCTCGGCGCGCTCACCCTGGTCGCCCCGCGGGCCGGACGGCGGGCGCTGCTCGCGGCCGGCGTGGCGGTCGACGTCGCGGACGTCGCGACCGCCGTGCACGGCCACCGCACCGACGCGATCAGCCGGCAGGGCGCGCTGGGGCTCCTGGTGCCGGCGACCGGCGCGGTCCTGGTCGGCCTGCTGGCGCTACGCCGTCCCCGGGGCTGAGCCCGCCGTTCGCCCCGGGCGCCGGCCAGCCACGCGCCGTACCCCCACGTTTGGTCCCCAACGACAGTTCTCCGGGGGTTCCCGGTGTCGTTCGTGACCAATCGTGGGGGCGGGGCCGGACAGGGCCCGTCGGGGGTCAGACCGTGAACGACACCAGCGCGACGACCCCGACGATGACGATCACGGCGCGCAGGACATTCGGCGGCAGCCGGCGTCCGTACGACGCGCCGATCTGGCCGCCGACGACCGCGCCGACGGCGATCAGCGCGACGACCATCCAGTCGACGTCGGCGACGACGGCGAAGATTAGCCCGGCGACCGCGTTGACCAGGCCGGCGGCGACGTTCTTCACCGCGTTGAGGCGCTGGATCGAGTCGTCGACGCCGATCCCCAGGATGCCCATCAGGATCACGCCCTGGGCGGCCCCGAAGTAGCCGCCGTAGACGCCGCTGGCGGCGGCCGCGGGGGTGACCCAGCGCGCGTCCGGGCGCTGCCCGACGGTGTCACCGTGGCGCCGGGCGACCCACCGTGACACCCGCGGCCCGAGCAGCACGAGCAGGACGCCGAGGGCGATCAGGGCCGGCACGATCCGCTCGAAGGCGTCAGCGGGCAGGACCAGGAGCAGGACCGCGCCCACGGTGCCGCCGACCAGCGAGGCGAGGCCGAGGCGCACCACGCGAGCGCGCTGGCCACGCAGCTCGCGGCGATATCCCCAGGCCCCGGAGAGCGAGCCCGGGACCAGGCCGATGGTGTTGGAGGCGTTGGCGGTCACCGGCGGCACCCCGAACGCGAGCAGCGTGGGGAACGTGATCAGGGTGCCGGAGCCGACGATGGTGTTGATCGTGCCTGCAGCGACGCCCGCCATCGCGATGGCGAGCGCCTCGAGGAGCCCCAACCCTCAGCCGGCCGCGGGTGCGTCGGAGGGGGGCTCGGGGTCCGTGGGGACCGACGGCGCGTCGGCGGTGCGCACGCCGGGGGTCGTGGCCGCGGAGGCCGCCTCGGCGATCGCCGCCTGGACGGCCTCGTTGGCCGACCGCGCGGTGGCGCTGTCCTCACGGGTCTCGACGGCTCCGGGGCCCATGTCCACGCGGGTGCGCGGACCGTCGACCTCCTGGGGGATGCCGCGCAGGTCGTTCATCGTGGAGCCGAGGCCCTCCAGCGCCTTGCCGATCTCGCTGGGCACGATCCACACCTTGTTGGCGTCGCCCTCGGCGATCTTCGGCATCATCTGGAGGTACTGGTAGGCCAGCAGGGACTGGTCCGGGCGCCCGTCGTGGATCGCCTGGAACACGGTCTGGATGGCCTGCCCCTCACCCTGGGCGCGCAGGATCTGCGCCTCCCGCTCGGCCTGGGCGCGCAGGATCTGCGACTCCCGCTCACCCTCGGCGTTGAGGATCGCGGACTGCTTGTTGCCCTCCGCGGTGAGGATGGCGGACTGACGCTGGCCCTCCGCGGTGAGGATCAGCGCACGCTTGTCGCGGTCGGCGCGCATCTGCTTCTCCATCGCGTCCTTGATCGAGGGCGGCGGGTCGATGCCCTTGATCTCGACGCGGTTGACGCGGATGCCCCACTTGCCGGTGGCCTCGTCGAGCACGCCGCGCAGGCCGGAGTTGATCTCCTCGCGGCTGGTCAGCGTCTGCTCGAGGTCCATGCCGCCGACGATGTTGCGCAGCGTGGTCATCGTGAGCTGCTCGACGGCCTGGATGTAGTTGGCGATCTCGTAGGTCGCCGCGACCGGGTCGGTGACCTGGAAGTAGATGACGGTGTCGATGGAGACCACGAGGTTGTCCTCGGTGATCACCGGCTGCGGCGGGAAGCTGACGACCTGCTCGCGCAGGTCGATGACGTAGCGCACCTTGTCGATGAAGGGCACGACGATGTTCAGACCCGCCGGCAGCGTCTGCTTGTACTTGCCGAACCGCTCGACGACCCCGGCGCGTGCCTGGGGCACGATCCGCACGGTCTTGGCCAGGATCGTGACGACGAGCACGAACAGCAGGCCGAGCAGGATCAGGGCGATCGTGCCCCCCATGTCTTCTCCTCCGGTAGATGGATCACGGTGTTGCGTGGCGTGCGGTGCGGTGCCGGCTCACTCGAGCCGCGGCACCGGGTGGACCAACGCGGTGGCGCCGCGGATCTCGAAGACCTCGACGGTCTCCCCCGGCTCGATCGTGATGGTCGAGTCGTACGGCGCCGCCGACCAGATCTCGCCCGCGAGGCGGACCCGGCCGATCTCCAGGCCGCTGATCCGCTGGGTCACGGTGCCCTGCTGACCGACCAGCTTGCCGTGGCCGAGCTTGAGCTCGGGGCCGCCGTGCAGGCGGTGGACGAGGGTGGGGCGGAGCAACATCAAGGTGGCGGCGGAGACGCCGGCCGCGACGAGCGCCGACACGACCACGGGCGCCCCGAGGAGCGCGGTGCCCATGCCGGCCAGGGCGCCGGCCGCGAGCATGGCGAAGATCAGCTCCAGGCTGAAGATCTCGATGACGCCGAGTGTCATCGCGAGCGCCAGCCAGGCCGCCCACTGGTGGTCGCTCAGCCAATCCATGTCCAGACCCTACCGGTGCCGCACAGCGCGCCGAGCGGTCCAGCGGCCGTCCTCGTGACCGAGGGTGAGCGGCATGCCGAACGTCGCGGAGAGGTTCTCCTCGGTCAGCGTCTCCTCGAGGGGGCCGGCGGCCACCACGGCGCCGTCGCGCAGCAGCAGCGCGTGGGTGAAGCCGGGCGGGATCTCCTCCACGTGGTGGGAGACCAGCACCATCGCCGGCGAGGTGGGGTCGGCAGCGAGCGCCGACAGCGTCGCGACCAGATCCTCGCGGCCGCCGAGGTCGAGGCCGGCCGCCGGCTCGTCGAGCAGCATCAGCTCGGGGTCGACCATCAGGGCCCGCGCGATCTGGACGCGCTTGCGCTCGCCCTCGCTCAGGGTGCCGAACGTGCGGTCGGAGAGGCCGCGCACGCCGAGCTCGACCAGCAGGCTCTCGGCCCGGTCGTGGTCGAGCTCGTCGTACTGCTCCAGCCAACGCCCGACCACGCCGTACGACGCGGAGACCACGACGTCGTGCACGCGCTCGGAGCGCGGGATCCGGTCGGCGACGGCCGCGCTGGTCACGCCGATGCGCGGGCGCAGCTCGAAGACGTCGACGAGGCCGAGGACCTCCTCGAGCACCGCGGCGACGCCGGTGGTGGGGTGGATCTGGGCGGAGGCCAGCTGAAGCAGCGTGGTCTTGCCGGCGCCGTTGGGACCGAGGACGACCCAACGCTCGTCGGCCTCCACTGTCCAGTTCACGGTGTCGAGCAAGGTGGCCTGACCCCGACGGATGGTGACATCGGCGAAGTCGAGGACGGCAGTCATGCGGGCCACCCTAACGGGGCGGCTGAGGGGGTCGGCGTACAGTCTCGGGCCGTGTCCACGCACCTGCCCGTCTCCGGTCGCCTCGCCTGGTGGGCGACGGCCTGGCTGCGCGATCAGGTGGTCACCGACCTCGTCGTCGACGCGGTCCTGGGCGACGACGTCACCCATGCCGTGGCCGGCCTGCACGCGCTCGGCCTGGGCGGTCCGACGGGCACCGACACCCTGGTCGGCGGACTGGCGCGGCTTCGCGTCGAGGGCGCGCGGAGCGTCGGCGCGGCGTTCCCGGCGGAGGGCGACCCGGCCGGCCTGGGCGGCCCGGCGGACTTCAACGCGGCGGCGCTCGAGGCCGGCGAGGCGGTGGTCACCGACGTGGGTGTCGGCCTGGTGCCGGTCTCCGTCGGGCCGACGACGACCTGGGTCGCGCACCGCGCCCAGCGTCGCCAGCTGCCCGACGTGGGCGAGGCGGACCGGGCCCTGCGCCGCGAGCTGACGCAGGCCGCGTCCGCGCTCGCGGCCCTCGACGTCGCACGCTGGCGCCCGGAGGTCGCGGACCTGCTGATGAACCTGCGCCACCGCGCACCGCTGGTCGCTCCGCCCGGGGTGCCGCAGCGCTGCGTGGAGCTCGCCGAGCGCGCCACCCAGGCCGTCGAGGTCGTCGAGGCCGCGCTCGTCGACGACGGCGCCTCGATCTCCGCCCACGAGGCGGACGCCCGGCGTACGGCGCTCGTCGGACTCGAGCGTGCGGGTCGCCGCGCCCTGGTGGCGGCCTGCTCCCCCGAGGCGTGGCCACCGGCCTGAGCCGATCCCCGGGGCCGCGCCGCGGAGCGGTAGCCTCGTCCCGCGATGACACAGACCCCAGGCGCCCGGCCCGAGACCCTCCTGATCACGCTCACCGGCAAGGACCGGCCCGGCGTGACCTCCGCGGTCTTCTCGACGCTCGCGCAGACCCACGTGCAGGTGCTCGACGTCGAGCAGATCGTGCTGCGCCGGCGCCTCGTGCTCGGCGTCCTCGTCACCGCGCCGCGCGACTGGCGCCGCCTCAGCGAGGCGGTGCACCGCACCGGCGAGGAGCTCGGCATGAGCGTCGAGATCGAGCCCGGCACCGGCGACAACCGGCCGCGGCCGCAGGGCCGCTCGCACGTCACGCTGCTGGGCAGCCCGCTGCGGCCCGCCGCGATGGCCGCGATCGCCGGACGGATCGCCGACGCCGGCGCCAACATCGACCGCATCGAGCGGATGGCCCGCTACCCCGTCACCGCCATCGAGCTGCACGTCTCCGGCGCCGACCCGGCCCGCCTGCGTGCGCTGCTGGCCGCCGAGGGCGCCGCCCAGGGCATCGACGTGGCCGTGCAGCCGGCCAGCCTCGTGCGCCGCGGCCAGCGACTGATCGTGATGGACGTCGACTCCACGCTCATCCAGGGCGAGGTGATCGAGATGATCGCGGCCCACGCCGGCTGCGAGGAGAAGGTCGCCGAGGTGACCGAGGCCGCGATGCGCGGCGAGCTCGACTTCGAGCAGTCCCTGCGCGAGCGGGTCCGGCTGCTGGAGGGGGTCCCGGCCAGCGCGCTGGACGAGGTCTACGACTCGATCGTCCTCGCCCCCGGGGCACGCACGCTCGTGCGCACCCTGAGCCGGCTGGGCTACCGCTTCGCAATCGTGTCGGGCGGGTTCAGCCAGATCACCGACCGGCTCGCCGCCGACCTCGGCATCCACTACGCCCGCGCCAACGAGCTCGAGATCGTCGACGGCCGGCTCACCGGCCGCGTCGTCGGCGAGGTCGTGGACCGGGCCGGCAAGGCGCGCGCCCTGCGTGAGTTCGCCGCCGAGGTCGGGGTCTCCGAGGACGCGGTGATCGCCATCGGCGACGGTGCCAACGACCTCGACATGCTCGGCTCCGCAGGCCTCGGCATCGCCTACAACGCCAAGCCGATGGTGCGCGACGCCGCCGACACCGCGGTCAACGTGCCCTACCTCGACACGATCATGTACCTCCTCGGGATCTCCCGCGAGGAGGTCGAGGCCGCGGACGCCGCGGCCGGGATCGTGACGCCGGCACCGCCGGTCTGAGGCTGCCGGCGCCTTGCGGCGCCTCGCCCGCGGGTCAGCCGCGGGGCACGTGGAAGGCGACCACCCGGGCGCCCTCGGCGCCGAGACCTGCCCAGCCGCCGCCGACCTCGAACACGGTCGTCGCGGCGGTCGGGTGGCCGCCGAGCATCGCGGCCGACGCCTCGGGGTCGCCCTGCCCGTCGTCGAGCTGCTGGGCCAGCATCCCCACCGTGGGGTTGTGGCCGATCACCACCAGGGTGCGCACTGCGTCGTCGGTCGCCCGGATCAGGTCCAGGGCGCTCTCCGGCCCGGCGGAGTAGAGCCCGTCGTCGTACGACGCGGCGTCGAGGTCCCAGCCGGCGCCGGTCGCCAGCGACTCCCAGGTCTCCCGGGTGCGCAGCGCGCCGGAGACCAATGCGGCGTCCGCGGTGATGCCCCGGGCGGCCAGCCACTCGCCGCCGACGCGGGCATCGCGACGCCCGCGCGGGGCGAGCTCACGCTCCTGGTCGCTCGGACCGTGGGCCTCGGCCTGGGCATGACGCATCAGGACCAGGAGGCGTGGTTGCTCGCTCACGCCTCCCAGCGTGGCACACGAGGCGCCCGGCGGCGCTCAGGCGCCCATCGCGTGGAAGCCGCCGTCGACGTGCACGATCTCCCCGGTGGTGGCCGGGAAGAAGTCCGAGAGCAGGGCGCAGACGGCCTTGGCGGTCGGGGTGTGGTCGGCGTTGTCCCACCCGAGCGGCGCGCGGGTCTCCCACATCGCCTCCAGGTCGGAGAAGCCCGGGATCGCCTTGGCGGCCAGGGTCTTCAGCGGTCCGGCGGAGACCAGGTTGCAGCGGATGCCGTCGGCGCCGAGGTCGCGGGCGAGGTAGCGCGAGGTCGACTCGAGCCCGGCCTTGGCCACCCCCATCCAGTCGTACGCCGGCCACGCGACGGTCGCGTCGAAGGTGAGGCCCACGACCGAGGACCCCGGGCCCATCAGCGGCTTGGCCGCCCGGGCGAGGGAGGCGAGGGAGTACGCCGAGACGTGCACCGCCTGGGCGACGTCCTCCCACGGCCCGGTCATGAACTTGCCGCCGAGCAGCGTCTCGGGGTTGCCGTAGGCGATGGAGTGCACGACGCCGTCGAGGCCGTCGACGTGCTCGCGGACCAGCTCGGGCAGGCGCTCGAGGTGCTCGGCGTCGGTGACGTCCAGCTCGAGGACCGGGGGCTCGACCGGCAGCCGCTTGGCGATGCGCCGGGTGATGCCCAGCGCGCGGCCGAAGTTGGAGATGAGCACGGTGGCGCCCTGCTCCTGCGCGACCTTGGCGGTGGCGAAGCCGATGGAGGAGTCCATCGTCACCCCGGCCACCAGGATCCGCTTGCCGTCGAGAATTCCCATGTCGTCCTCTGCTCTCGCGCTCGTGCTCGATGTGTACGGGTCGGTGGTGCGGGTCAGTGGCCCATGCCGAGGCCGCCGTCGACCGGGATCACCGCACCGGTCACGTAGGCGGCGCCGGGGCCCGCCAGCCAGGTGACCGCACTGGCCACCTCGGCGGGCTGGGCGTAGCGCCCGAGCGGCACCTGGGACTTGATCGCGGCCTTCTGCTCGTCACTGAGCACGCCGGTCATGTCGGTCTCGACGAAGCCCGGGGCGACGACGTTGGCGGTGATCGAGCGGGACCCGAGCTCGCGGGCGATCGAGCGCGCCATGCCGACCAGGCCGGCCTTCGACGCGGCGTAGTTGACCTGCCCGGCGGAGCCGAGCATGCCGACCACGGACGAGATGAGGATGATCCGGCCGCGCCGGAGGCGCAGCATCCCCTTGCTGGCGCGCTTCGCCAGGCGGAAGGTGCCGGTGAGGTTGGTGTCGATCACCGAGGACCAGTCGTCCTCCGACATGCGCAGCAGCAGCGTGTCGGCGGTGATGCCGGCGTTGGCGACCAGCACCTCCACGGGGCCGTGGGCCGCCTCGATGACGGCGAACGCGGCGTCGACGGCGGCCGGGTCGGTCACGTCGCAGCGCACGTCCAGCGCGCCCATGGGTGCGCCGCCGGAGCGGGTGGTCACCGCCACCTTGTCGCCCTGGGCCAGGAACGCCTCGGCGATGGCGCGGCCGATGCCACGGTTGCCGCCGGTGACGAGCACCGAACGGGGGCTCTCAGGACTGGACTCGGACCTGGGGTCGGGCGTTGCGTCGCTCACGTCGCCTGACGCTAGTGATTACCGGGGGGTAGACGAAAACAGGTGCCCGGCGCGCCGTCGAGGGTGCGCCGGGCTCGCAGTCGCGAGCGGGAGGTCAGTCGTCCTCGAGGCGGAAGCCGACCTTCATGCCGACCTGGAAGTGCTCGACCTCGCCGTCCTTGACCTGGCCGCGGATCTGGGTGACCTCGAACCAGTCGAGGTGGCGCAGGGTCTTGCCGGCCCGGGAGACGCCGTTGCGGATGGCGGCGTCGATGCCCTCGGGCGAGGTGCCGACGATCTCGGAGACGCGGTAGGTGCGGTTGGTCATGGGAGGAACCTCTCGGTCTGCGTGCAGCGGGCGGGCTTGCGATCGTAGGTCACATCGCGCGACGTAGGATGAGCGCATGGCCAAGGACCGGTCCCGCCCGTCCGAGGCGGTCCGCATCACCACCGCCGCCACGACCCGCGGCAGCGACATCGCGGCGCGCCAGAAGCGCTACATCGTGGCGATGACGATCCGCACCGCCTGCGTGATCGGCGCGGCGATCTCCGGCGCCATGGGCATCAACTGGCTGTGGCCGGTGCTGATCGCCGCCGGCATCTTCCTGCCGTACGTCGCGGTCGTCGAGGCCAACGCGGCGGAGACCCGCTCGGACGCCTTCGAGCTGCCCGACAGCAACTACCGCCACGAGCTCGGGCACGGCCAGACCACTCCACCCCAGCAGGACCCCGGGAGCCGGGGCCAGACGAAGGACGACGCCTGATGGACCCCGACCTGTGCTCGGCGAAGGGCTGTCAGGCCCCGGCTGCGTGGCAGCTGCTGTGGAACAACCCCAAGATCCACACCCCCGAGCGCCGCAAGACCTGGCTGGCCTGCGGGGAGCACCGCGAGTCGCTCTCGTCGTTCCTCGGCTCGCGCGGGTTCCTCAAGGACGTCGTCCCGCACGAGCCCGCCGCCTGAGGCTCGGCTAGCCGCCGATCGCGGACATCGGGCGGTCCGGCTGCAGGAACGTCGGGTCGTCGATCCCGTGCCCGGGCCGCTTGCCGCGCATCGCGATCAGCCACCGCTCGGCCAGCTCCTCGTCGCTGGCGCCGTCGCGCATCGCGCCGCGCAGGTCGGACTCCTCGCGGGCGAAGAGGCAGTTGCGCACCTGGCCGTCGGCGGTGAGGCGCACGCGGTCGCAGTCCCCGCAGAACGGGCGGGTGACGGAGGCGATGACGCCGACCGTGCCCGCGCCGCCGTCGACGCGGAACAGCTCGGCCGGTGCGCTCCCCCGCGGCTCGACGGCCGGCGAGAGGGAGAACCGGGTCTCGAGGTGCGCGAGGATCTCGTCGGCGGTCACCATCGCGGCCCGGTCCCAGCCGTGTTGGGCGTCGAGCGGCATCTGCTCGATGAAGCGCAGGTGGTAGTCGCGCTCCAGGGACCAGGCCAGCAGCTCGGCGGCCTGGGTGTCGTTGACGCCGCGCAGCAGGACCGCGTTGATCTTGACCGGGCCGAGGCCCGCCGCCTGGGCGGCCTCCAGCCCGGCGATCACGTCGTCGAGGCGGTCGCGCCGGGTGATCTCGAGGAAGGTCTCGCGGCGCACGGTGTCCAGGCTGACGTTGACCCGGTCCAGGCCCGCCGCGGCGAGGGCGGGGGCGGTGCGGGCCAGGCCCAGCGCGTTGGTCGTCAGCGACAGCTCGGGCCGGGGCGCCAGGGCCGCCGTGCGCTGCACGATGTCGACCAGGCCGCGGCGTACGAGCGGCTCCCCGCCGGTGAACCGCACCTCGCGGACCCCGAGGATCGTGACCGCGATGTCGATGAGCCGGACGACCTCGTCGTCGCTCAGCAGCCGCTCGTTGGCGAGCCAGTCCAGGCCCTCCTCCGGCATGCAGTAGGAGCAGCGCAGGTTGCATCGATCGGTCAGGGAGACGCGCAGATCCGTGGCCACCCGGCCGTAGCGGTCCTCCAGCGCTCTCATCACACCCGCAGTCTAGGCACGCGGGCCTTGCTGGCTACCCTTGCGAGGTGCGGTCCTTGTCGTTCCTGTTCACTCGCCGCTGGATTCTCTTCCTGCTGGCGATCATCGTCCTCGGTACCGGGACCTGGTGGCTCGGCGAATGGCAGTTCGATCAGTTGGAGAAGCGCAAGGCTGCCAACGAGGTGGTGCGCACCAACGAGATGCTGACCCCGTCCCCGGTCGAGGAGGTCCTCTCCCCCGGCGCCGAGATCGACTCCGACGACGAGTGGCGCCTGGTCGAGGCGACGGGCCGCTACCTGCCCGAGGAGACCGTGCTGGTCCGCTACGCGACCAGCCCGTCCGGCGAGGGAAGCGGTGTGGACGTGGTCGTGCCGTTGCGCACCACCGACGGCGCGGTGCTGCTCGTCAATCGCGGGTGGCAGGTGCGCGCCGACATCAGCGGCACGATCGGCGACATCCCTGAGCCCCCCGACGGCGAGGTGACAGTGACCGGCTGGGTGCGACCCGACGGCGAGGGCTCCAGCACCGAGGTGGTCGACGGCTCCACGCGCGCGATCAGCTCCGAGGCGATCAGCGAGGCCGAGGGCCTCGGCACGACGTACGGCGGCTGGATCGAGCTGCGCGACGAGGACGGGCAGAGCGCGGCGCCCCTGGAGTCGGCTCAGCTGCCGACGCTGGACAACGGCCCGCACTTCTTCTACGGCCTGCAGTGGTGGTTCTTCGGCGTCCTCGGCCTGGGTGGCTTCCTCTACCTGGCGTACGACGAGTGGCGCGGCGGGCCTGCCAACCGCAAGCAGCGCCAGGGCGAGAGGCCGCCGTCGAAGGCCGACATCAGGCGGGCGCGTCGGGCGGCCGCCAAGCAGGCCGAGCGCGAGGCCCGACTGGCCGCCGAGCAGCAGGACCGGGCCCCGGCCGACAGCACCCGCTGACCCCTTCCGGCGGCGTACCGGCGGGCTCGCGCAACCACAAGGGCCGAGTCACGCAACCATTGGCGCCGACTCGCGGTGGTCAGGCGCCGGGCACCACGACGTCGTCGAGGAACTGGGTGCGGTACAGGTCGGCGTAGAGGCCGCCCTGCGCGAGCAGCTCGGCGTGGGTGCCGCGCTGGACGATCCGGCCGCCCTCCAGCACCAGGATCTGGTCGGCCTGGCGCACGGTGGAGAGCCGGTGGGCGATCACCAGCGAGGTGCGGCCCTCCAGGGCCGCGTCGAGGGCACGCTGCACCGCGACCTCGGACTCGCTGTCCAGGTGGGCGGTGGCCTCGTCGAGCACCACGACCGACGGCGCCTTGAGCAGCAGCCGGGCGATCGCGAGCCGCTGGCGCTCGCCGCCGGAGAGCCGGTAGCCACGGTCGCCGACCACGGTGTCCAGCCCGTCGGGCAGCGATCGCACCAGCCCGGCCACCTGCGCGGCCTCCAGCGCGTGCCAGACGGCGTCGTCGTCGGCGTCGGGGCGGGCGTAGAGCAGGTTGTTGCGGATCGTGTCGTGGAACATGTGGGCGTCCTGGGTGACGTACCCGACGGCGTCCTCGAGGGACTGGAGGGTCACGTCGCGGACGTCGTGGCCGTCGAGGCGCACCGCGCCGGTGTCCACGTCGTAGAGGCGTGCGACCAGGTGCGTGGCGGTGGTCTTGCCGGCGCCGGAGGGGCCCACCAGGGCGATCATCTGACCGGGCTCGGCGGTGAAGGTGACGTCGTGGAGCACCTGGGCCGCGGCTCGCGACTCGGAGCGGGCGACGACCTCGAGCGAGGCCAGCGAGATGTCGTCGGCGTGCGGGTAGGTGAAGCCGACGTGGTCGAACTCCAGGCGCGCGGCCTGCGGGGAGAGCTCGCCGGCACCGGGGCGCTCCTGCACGAGCGAGGGCAGGTCGAGCACCTCGAAGACCCGCTCGAAGCTCACCAGCGCGGTCATCACGTCGATGCGCACGTTGGAGAGCCCCTGCAGGGGCCCGAGCAGCCGCAGCAGCAGCGTCGCCAGCGCCAGCAGGGTGCCGATGGTGAGCGTGTCGTCGAGGACGAGGTGGCCGCCCACGCCGTACACGAGGGCGACGGCCAGGGCCGGCACCAGCGCCATCGCGGCCATGAAGACCCGCGTCAGCAGCGAGATCCGGATGCCCAGGTCGCGCACGCGGGCCGCCTTGGTGGCGTAGAGCGCGTCCTCGTCGCCGCGGCGGCCGAAGAGCTTGAGGAGCATCGCGCCGCCGACGTTGAAGCGCTCGGTCATCATGTTGCCGAGGTCGGCGTTGCCGTCCATCTGCTGCCGCGTCAGCCCGGCGAGCCGGGCACCGACGAACCGGCTGGCGAGGAACAGCACCGGGAAGAGCGCCAGGCACAGCAGGGTGACCTGCCAGCTGAGCGTGAGCATCGCGATGCCCACGACCACCACGGCGATCGAGTTGGACACCGTGCTGGAGAGCGTGGTGGTGAACGCGCGCTGCGCGCCGATCACGTCGTTGTTGAGCCGCGAGACGAGGGCGCCGGTCTGGGTGCGGGTGAAGAACGCCAGGCTCTGGCGCTGCACGTGGGCGAAGACGCTGGTGCGCAGGTCGAAGATCAGGCCCTCACCGATGCGGGAGGAGAACCAGCCGTTGAGCACGGTCAGGATGGCGCTGAGCACGGCGAACCCGGCCATCGCCAGGGCCAGCACGGTCACCAGACCGCTGTCGTTGCCGAGGATGCCGTCGTCGACGACCTTCTTGACCAGCAGCGGCGTGACCACGACGGTCGCGGCGTCGATGACGGTGAGGACCAGGAAGACGGCGATCAGCGCCCGGTGCGGGCGCGCGAAGGCGAGGATGCGTCGCAGGGTCCCCCGCTCGATCCTGTTCTCCACCGCACTGCGATCGGTGCGCAAGTGGCGCATCGCCGGTCCCATGCCCTGCATCCCGGACACCTGTCCTCCTGCTCGTTCCTGCTCGTGTCCCCCGTGGTGCTCGATCGTGGTGTCGGGCCGCCCGATCGGCCCGGCGCCTCAGCGCCCGACGAGTGCCGCGACCTCGCGGAAGCGCCGGCCCTGCGCCTCGCGCTCGAGGCGGCGCTGCTCGTCCAGGCTCCGGTCGGCCGCCCCCTGCAGGAGCGCCTTGGTCTCGCGCACCGCCCCGACCATCGGCGCGGTGAGAGCAGCTGCGAGGTCGGCCACCGCGGCGTCGAGCTCGGTGGTGGGTACGACGCGCTGGGCCAGGCCGATGGCTGCGGCCTCGCGCGCGTCGACCATCCGGGCCGTGGCGCAGATCTCGAGTGCTCGTGCATATCCAACGGCCTCGACGAGGGGCTTTGTTCCCGTGAGGTCGGGGACCAGCCCGAGCGCCGACTCCTTCATGCACAGCTGGGCGTCC
This sequence comes from Nocardioides ochotonae, assembly GCF_011420305.2. Taxonomy (NCBI): domain Bacteria; kingdom Bacillati; phylum Actinomycetota; class Actinomycetes; order Propionibacteriales; family Nocardioidaceae; genus Nocardioides; species Nocardioides ochotonae. Next base: position 2,077,548 of record NZ_CP061769.1, read on the forward strand.
TCGGCGAGGACCCGCAGGTCGCACGAGAGGGCGAGCTGGAAGCCCGCGCCGATCGCGTAGCCCTGCACCGCGGCGATCGAGACGAACCGCGGGTCGCGCAGGAACGTGAAGCCCCGCTGGTACTCCTCGATCGTGGCCGAGAGCCCGGCGTCGTCGAGGCGGAGCAGGTCCGCGACCGTCTCGGTGCCCGGGGCGCCGGCGGTCGGGTCCAGCATCGAGCGGTCCAGCCCGGCCGAGAAGCTCTGGCCGACGCCGCGCACCACGACGACGCGTACGTCGTCGCCGATGGACGCGCCGATCTCGGCCAGGGTCCGCCACATGAGCGGGGTCTGGGCGTTGCGGACCGCCGGGCGGTCCAGCGTGATCGTGAGGACCGCGCCGTCCTGGGCGAGCTGCAGGCCGCTGTCGGCGAGGACGTCGGGGCTCACGGGAGAGGTCATGGCCGCAGTCTAGGAACGGCGCGCGCCGCGGCGCGCACCCGTCCCCCTCCGGGCCCGGCCCGAGGTCAGGCCCGAGGTCAGGCCAGCGACACCAGGTCCGCGTAGTCCTCGGTCCACAGGTCCTCGTCGCCGTCGGGCAGCAGCAGCACCCGGTCCGGCTCGAGGGCACGCACGGCGCCCTCGTCGTGGGTGACCAGCACGATCGCGCCCTCATAGCTGCGGATCGCGTTGAGCACCTCCTCGCGGGAGGCCGGGTCGAGGTTGTTGGTGGGCTCGTCGAGCAGCAGCACGTTGGCGCTGGAGACGACGAGGCTGGCGAGCGCCAACCGGGTCTTCTCACCACCCGAGAGCACCTTGGCGGGCTTGTGTGCGTCGTCGCCGGAGAAGAGGAACGACCCGAGGACCGAGCGTGCCTCGGTGTCGGTGAGCTGGGGCGCGGCGCTCTGCATGTTCTCCAGCACCGTCCGCTCGGTGTCCAGCGTCTCGTGCTCCTGGGCGTAGTAGCCGGCCTTGAGCCCGTGGCCCGGGATCACCCGGCCGCTGTCCGGCTCGTCGACCCCGGCGAGCATCCGCAGCAGGGTGGTCTTGCCGGCGCCGTTGAGCCCGAGGATCACGACCCGGGAGCCGCGGTCGATGGCCAGGCTGACGTCGGTGAAGACCTCCAGCGAGCCGTAGGTGCGCGACAGGCCCTCCGCGGTGATCGGGGTCTTGCCGCAGGGAGCCGGCTTCGGGAAGGAGATCCGGGCCACCTTGTCGGAGGCACGCTCCCCCTCGACGCCGGCGAGCATCTTCTCGGCGCGCTTGAGCATCGACTGCGCGGCCTGGGCCTTGGAGGCCTTCGCGCGCATCTTGTTGGCCTGGTCGGTGAGCGTCTTGGCCTTGCTCTCGGCGTTGACCCGCTCGCGCTTGCGGCGCTTCTCGTCGGTCTCGCGCTGGGTGAGGTAGTGGCGCCAGCCCATGTTGTAGATGTCCATCGCCGCGCGGTTGGCGTCGAGGTGCATGACCTTGTTGACGGTCTCCTCGAGCAGCGCGTTGTCGTGGCTGATCACGATGAACCCGCCCTTGTAGGACTTCAGGAAGTCGCGCAGCCACACGATCGAGTCGGCGTCGAGGTGGTTGGTCGGCTCGTCGAGGATCAGGATCTCGGCGTCGGAGAAGAGGATCCGGGCGAGCTCCACGCGACGGCGCTGGCCGCCCGACAGCGTCTTGAGCGGCTGGTCGAGGATGCGGGCCTCGATGCCGAGGCTCGAGGCGATGGTGGCCGCCTCGGACTCCGAGGCGTACCCGCCGGCGGCGTGCATCTCGTCGTCGGCGCGCGAGTAGCGCCGCATCGCCTTCTCCCGCACGGCCGGGTCGTCGCTGCCCATCTGCTCCTCGGCCTGGCGCAGCCGGCGTACGACGTCGTCGAGGCCGCGCGCGGAGAGGATCCGGTCGCGTGCGAGCACCTCGGGGTCGCCGGTACGCGGGTCCTGCGGCAGGTAGCCGAGCTCGCCGGAGCGGGTGACGGTGCCGGACGCGGGCAGCGCGTCGCCCGCCAGGATCTTCGTCAGCGTGGTCTTGCCGGCGCCGTTGCGGCCGACCAGACCCACCTTGTCGCCGGCGGCGACACGGAAAGAGACGTTCTCCATGAGCAGGCGTGCGCCCACCCGGACTTCCAGCTGGGAGGCAGTGATCATGAGGGGCACGAGTCTAGAGGCGGCACCGGGCTTCCCCATCTTCGCCGCAGATTCCTCGCGCAGAGTGCTGCCGACCTCACCCTGAGGCGCTAGCCTGCCCCACGTGAGCGATGCCAGCGGGGAGCAACGGTCGGCGGCGCCGCGCGCGGCCACGGGGAGACCCCTGCGGGTGCTGGTCGCCGACGACTTCGAACCCGTGCGCACCCTCGCCGTGCGGATGCTGGAGAAGCTCGGCCACCACGAGGTCTCCGAGGCCGCGGATGGCCAGGAGGCCGTGCAGGCTCTGGAGCGTGCGCCGCACGACCTGCTCCTGCTCGATCTGTCGATGCCGCGGATGTCGGGTCTCGACGTCGTGCGGTGGGTCAACAACCGCCCCGAGATCGGCGCCGTCCTGACGATCGTGGTGATCAGCGCCTCCGCCCACGACGAGCGCCCGACGCTGGCCGAGCTCGGCGTCTCGCGGGTCCTGCCCAAGCCGTTCCGGCTCCAGCAGATCGCCGACGTGATCGCCAGCCTCCCCCGCCGCTGATCCTCCCGCGAGTCGGCGCCAATGGTTGCGCGAGTCGGGGCTAATGGTTGCGCGCTGAGCCCAGCAGGTCCTCGATCAGTGGGAACTGGCGCTGCAGGGCCTGCAGGTGCGGGGCCACTGCCGGGTGCCGGTACTTGCCGGCGAGCGCGCCCTCTCCCCCGGCCACCCGGGCCAGCGCCCATTCGGCCCGGTTCAGCGCGGTGAGTACGGCGGTGACCCGCGCCCCGTGCGCTGCCTCGCGGCGCACCGCCTCGGACGGCGGCCCGGCCAGCCCGCCGACGTAGGCCTCGAGCAGCGGCTCGAGGCTCTCGCGCGCGGAGAGCAGGTAGTACCCGAGGTCCCCGCCCACCGGGCCGGTGCCGAGCGTGCCCCAGTCGAGCGCGACGACGTCGGCGTCGTGGCGGCCCGGGAGGTTGCCGGGCACCGGGTCGCCGTGCTGGAGGACCTGCGGCAGCGCGTCGAGGGAGTCCAGCAGGCTGCCGCGCCGGGTCCACAGGTGCTCCGCCACGTCGGCGACCGGCGTCCGCGCGAGGGTGCGCCACCCGCCGTACCGCTCGACGCGCAGCACCCGGTCGCGCAGCTGGTCGCTCGCCAGCCACGGCGCGCGCACGCCGCTCGCTGCGAAGCGCCCCAGGGCCCGCGCCACGAAGAGGCCGGTGTTGCGCGCGTCCGCGACGGACTCCTGGACGAGGGTGATGCCGTCGGCGTCCTCCTCGACGGCCGTCGTCGGCATCCGCAGCCCCGGCGTCGCGTCGAGCAGGCCGCTGGTCGCGGCGTCCGCCTCCCGTCGCCAGTACGCCGCGTGACGCGGCTGGCTCAGGGCCGCCGGGTCGTCCGCTGCCGGGGCGAGCAGCCGCTTGACGACCACCTCCTGCCCGCCGAGCCGGGCGCGCCAGACCCCCAGGGTGGAGGTGCCGGTGCCACCGGGAAGGGGCTGCCAGCCGGGCTCGGGCTGCCACATGCCGGTCATCCTGACAGAGCGAGGGGCCGCCGGCCGGGAGGTCGCGCGTGGGTGCGGCGGGGCTCAGTCCTCGCCGGGCTCGGCGTTGTGGACCTCGACGGCCAGCTTGCCGGCGTCGCGGACCGCCTCCTCGAGCACCGCGCGGCGCGGGTCCGGGACGGCCAGCCACAGGTCGCTCGGCGCCAGGCCGCGCAGCCGCGGGTCGGCGAGGACCTCCTCGACGGCGGTGTGATCGCCACCGGTGACCACGGGACCGGTGAGGTCCCCGAGGATCCGGACGGCGTGCTCGGCGGCCGCCTCGTAGGCCTGCCGCGCCTGGTTGTCGCGTCGCCGGGCGAAGCGCTGCTGGCTCTGCCCGCCGGCCTTCGTGCGTCCCTGCACGTGGCGCTGGCCGACCTTGGAGGCGACGGTGCGCTCCCCGGCCAGGCGCGCGACCGCGAAGCCACCCTTGCGCACCAGCAGCACGCCCCAGTCCTGCGGCACGCTCGCCGCAGCCGCGAAGGCCGCAGCGTCCGCCGGCCCGTCGTACGACGCGGCGAACGGCAGCCGCGCGAGGAACGTCGAGCCGTCCTCGGCGAGCCCGCCCAGCGCGCCGTCCGCGACGCTCAGCGCGGTCGCACCGTGCCGGGCCCGGAAGTTCTCCACCCAGCGCTCCCAGCGCTGCGGGGCGAGGAGCACCCGCGTCGGCGGGGGCGTCACTGGCTGTGCAGCACGCGCAGGTGCTCGACGACCTCGACCGGGCCGACCTCGACCCGCTCGGTCACCACCAGGGCCCGCGGGCTCCCCGCGCCGTCCAGGACGATGCCCAGGGTGCCGACCTCGGGTGCCGGGACACCGGCGGACTCGAGCTCCGCCAGCGGGACCGCGAGCGTCGTGCCCGAGCCGTCGAGGAGCTCGCGCAGGCCGGCGTCGGCCTGCGCGGGCTCCTCACCGAACGACCACGTGGGCGGCGGCACCGCACCGACCGGAGTGGCCGGGAAGTAGCCGGGAAGCGGCTGGAGCCGGGCGTGCGAGCGCGCGACCTGCCAGAAGTTCTCCACCGCATCCATGTCGGTGCGGGTCAGACGTTGAAGCCGAGGGCGCGCAGCTGCTCGCGACCGTCGTCGGTGATCTTGTCCGGACCCCACGGCGGCATCCAGACCCAGTTGATGGCGACGTCGCTGACGATGCCCTCGAGCGCGCCGTGGGTCTGGTCCTCGATGACGTCGGTCAGCGGGCAGGCCGCCGAGGTGAGCGTCATGTCGAGCACGCAGTTGGCGTTCTCGTCGATGTGCACGTCGTAGACCAGGCCGAGGTCGACGACGTTGATGCCGAGCTCGGGGTCGACGACGTCCTTCATCGCCTCGGTGACGTCGTCGACGCTCACGGACGAGGTGGCCGAGCTGCTGCCCGAGCCGCTCGCCGCGGGCACCTCCGGCAGGTCGCCGTGGTCCACGGCGCCGGTGTCCCCGGCGGTGGTCTCGGTCTCAGGCATGGTTCTCCTCGGTGACTCGGGCGGTGGCGTCCTTGAACGCCATCCAGGACAGCAGCGCGCACTTGACGCGCGCAGGGAACTTGGCGACACCGGCGAACGCGATGCCGTCCTCGAGGACGTCCTCGTCGGGCTCGACGGTGCCCTTGCCCTGCATCAGGGTCAGGAAGCTCTCGTGCACCGTCATCGCCTCGGCGACCGGGCGTCCGATCACCAGGTCGGTCAGCACGGAGGCGGAGGCCTGCGAGATCGAGCACCCCACGGAGTCGTAGGAGACGTCCTGGACCACGGGGCCCTCGGCCCCGTCGGCCAGGTGGACGCGCAGGGTGATCTCGTCACCGCAGGTCGGGTTGACGTGGTGCACCTCGGCGCCGAACGGCTCGCGAAGCCCCTTGTGGTGGGGGTTCTTGTAGTGGTCCAGGATGATCTCCTGGTACAGCGAGTCGAGGTTCGGGTCAGCAGTCATCGACGGATCAGCCCACCTTGAAGTAGGAGCGGGTGTACTCGAGGCCCTCGATCAGCGTGTCGATCTCCGCCGGCGTGGTGTAGAGGTACGACGACATCCGCGTCGAGCTCTGCACCCCGAACCGGGCGTGCGCGGGGCGCGCGCAGTGGTGTCCGGCGCGCACCGCGATGCCGCGCGAGTCGAGCACCTGGGCGATGTCGTGGGGGTGCACCCCGTCGAGCTCGAAGGAGATCGCACCGCCGCGCCGGGTCGGGTCGAGCGGACCCAGCACCCGCATGCCGGGCACCCCCTGCAGGCCCTCGAGGGCGTAGCCGGTGAGCGCCTGCTCGTGGGCGTGGATCGCCTCGAGGCCGATCGAGGAGAGGTACTGCAGCGCGGCGCCGAGGCCGACGGCCTCGACGATCGGCGGCGTACCGGCCTCGAACTTGTGCGGGAGCCCGGCGTACGTCGAGCCCTCCATGCGCACGGTCTCGATCATCTCGCCGCCGCCGAGGAACGGCGGCAGCTTCTCGAGGATCTCGCGACGACCCCAGAGCACGCCGATGCCGGTCGGACCGACGACCTTGTGGCCGGTGAAGGCCAGCAGGTCGGCGCCCGAGGCGACGACGTCGACGGGGAGCTGCGGCGCCGCCTGGGAGGCGTCGACGACCACGATCGCGCCGACCTCGTGGGCACGGCGGGCGATGTCGGCGACCGGGTTGATGGTGCCGAGCATGTTCGACACCCAGGTCAGCGAGACCACCTTGGTGCGCTCGTTGATCAGCTCATCGATGTTGGACAGGTCGAGCTCGCCCTCGTCGGTGAGCCCGAACCAGCGCAGGGTCGCGCCCTTGCGCTCGGTGAGCAGCTGCCACGGCACGATGTTGGAGTGGTGCTCCATCTCGGTGATCAGCACCTCGTCTCCGGGGCCGATCTCGAGCTCACCGGTCGCCCACATGAGGGTGTTCGCCACCAGGTTGAGCGCCTCGGAGGCGTTCTTGGTGAAGATCACCTCATCGCGGCTCGGGGCGTTGAGGAACCCCGCGACGATGTCGCGGGCCCCCTCGAAGGCCTCCGAGGACTCCGCGCCGAGCTGGTGCATCGCACGCGCGACGTTCGCGTTGTGCCGCTCGAGGTGGTCGACCATGGCGTCGATGACGCACTGCGGCTTCTGCGAGGTGTTCGCGCTGTCCAGGTAGACCAAGGGCATCCCGTCCGCGAGCTCGCGCTCGAGGATCGGGAAGTCCTTGCGGATGACCTCCAGCTCGGGGAGGAGACCGGTCAGCTCAGGCATGCTCAGACCGAAGCCTTGACGTACTTGTCGTAGCCCTCGGCCTCGAGCTGCTCGGCGAGCTCGGGGCCACCCTGCTCGGCGACGCGGCCGTTGACGAAGACGTGGACCTTGTCGGGCTGGATGTAGCGCAGGATGCGGGTGTAGTGGGTGATCAGCAGGACACCCTTGCCCTCCTGCTGGCGGAAGCGGTTGACGCCGTCCGAGACGACCTTGAGCGCGTCGATGTCGAGGCCGGAGTCGGTCTCGTCGAGGATCGCGACCTTCGGGTCGAGCAGCTCGAGCTGGGCGATCTCGTGACGCTTCTTCTCACCACCGGAGAAGCCCTCGTTGACCGAGCGCTGCGAGAACGTCGTGTCGAGGTTCATCCGCTCCAGGGCGCCGTTGACGTCCTTGACCCAGGTGCGCAGCTTGGGGGCCTCGCCGTCGACGGCCGTCTTCGCGGTGCGCAGGAAGTTCGACACCGAGACACCGGGCACCTCGACGGGGTACTGCATGGCCAGGAACAGCCCGGCGCGGGCGCGCTCGTCGACCGACATGGACAGCACGTCCTCGCCGTCGAGGAGCACCGTGCCGCCGGTGACGGTGTACTTCGGGTGGCCCGCGATCGAGTAGGCCAGCGTGGACTTGCCGGACCCGTTGGGGCCCATGATCGCGTGGGTCTCGCCGTCGCCGATGGTCAGCGTGACGCCCTTGAGGATCTCCTTGGGGCCGTCCTCGGTGTCGACCGTGACGTGCAGGTCCTTGATCTCCAGCGTGCTCATTGTTGTCTCTTCCTCGTGTTCGAAAGTCGTGGTGGCGTGGGTGGCGGCGCTCAGCCGGGCCGCACGCCGTTCAGGGTGGTGCTGGCGTCGACGTAGACCTCGCCGTCGCGGACCTCCACGGGGAAGGTCGCGACCGGGTCGATCGCGGGCGGGCCGACCGGCTTGCCGGTGCGCAGGTCGAAGCGGGAGCCGTGCAGCCAGCACTCGATCTGGCAGTCGGCGACCTCGCCCTCGCTCAGCGCGACCGCGGCGTGGCTGCACAGGTCCTGGACGGCGAACACCTCCTCGCCGTCACGGGCCACCGCCACGGCGAGGCCGCCGACGGTGACCGCGAGGCCCTCGTCGGCCGGCACCTCGGTGAGGCTGCAGACGCGCTCGAAGCCCATGCTCAGGCTCCCCGCAGAACGTTCTTGGCGAGCTCGTCCTCGACCGTGCTCATCAGCTTCTCCTCCAGGGAGGGGATGCCGATCTTGCGGATCAGGTCGTTGAAGAAGCCGTGCACGACCAGGCGGCGGGCCTCGGGCTCGGAGATGCCGCGCGAGCGCAGGTAGAACAGCTGCTCGTCGTCGAAGCGGCCGACGGCGGAGGCGTGACCGGCGCCCTCGATCTCGCCGGTCTCGATCTCGAGGTTCGGCACCGAGTCGGCCTGGCAGCCGTCGGTGAGCACGAGGTTGCGGTTCTCCTCGTAGGTCTCGATGCCCTCCGCGATCTTGCGGATCAGCACGTTGCCCACCCACACGGTGTGGGCGCCCTCGCCCTGCAGCGCGCCCTTGTAGACGACGTTGCTCTTGGTGCGCGGGGCGGTGTGGTCGGCGAAGAGCCGGTGCTCGAGGTGCTGGCCGGCGTCGGCGAAGTACAGGCCGTACATCTCCGCGGAGCCGCCGGGGCCGGCGTACGTCACGTTGGCGTCCATGCGGACCAGGTCGCCGCCGAAGGAGATCGCCACGTGCTTGTACGACGCGTCGCGGCCGACGCTCGCCTCGTGGTGGGCGAGGTGCACCGCGTCGTCGGCCCAGTCCTGCACCGAGATCACGGAGACCTGGGCGCCGTCGCCGACGACGACCTCGACGACCTGGGCCAGCGAGGCGTGGCCCTGGTGCTGGAGCACCACGACCGCCTTGGCGAACCGGCCGAAGCGGAGCACCACGTGCCCGGCCTCGGTGGCCTCGACGTCGGTGCCGTCGAGGGTGACGACCACCGGCTCGGCGACCTCCAGCTCGGCGGGGACGTCGACGAGCAGGGTCTCGGCGGTCTCGGCCAGCACCCGGGCGCTGAAGCGGTCGTTGGGGACCCAGCCGCTCACGCCGCGCAGGGCGCGGGCCTCATCCCCCTCGACCGACTCGACGCGGACCCCCGCAGGGGTGTTCCAGGTGACCTGGGTGGCGCCGGCGCCGTACACGGCCTCGCCGTGCAGGTCACGCAGCCGCTTGAGGGGGGTGAAGCGCCAGATCTCCTCGCGACCGGTGGGGACCGGGTGGTCGGAGACGTCGAAGGAGCCCTCGGGGTGCAGGTGGGAGTCCACCGGCGTCAGCTCGAGGGCAGACTCCACGCTGTCGCGCGCAGTGTCGATTGCAGTCACGGATCTTCTTTCTACGAACGGGGTGGACGAAGCGACGAGGCCGGCGTCAGCCGACCGCGCCCTCCATCTGCAGCTCGATGAGACGGTTGAGCTCGAGGGCGTACTCCATCGGAAGCTCCTTGGCGATGGGCTCGACGAAGCCGCGCACGATCATCGCCATCGCCTCGTCCTGCTCCATGCCCCGGCTCATCAGGTAGAAGAGCTGGTCGTCGGAGACCTTCGAGACGCTGGCCTCGTGGCCCATCGACACGTCGTCCTCGCGGATGTCGACGTAGGGGTAGGTGTCGGAGCGGCTGATCTGGTCGACCAGCAGCGCGTCGCACAGCACGTTGGACTTCGAGCCGTAGGCGCCCTCGTTGACCTGAATCAGGCCGCGGTACGACGTCCGCCCGCCACCGCGCGCCACCGACTTGCTCAGGATCGAGCTGGAGGTGTGCGGCGCCGCGTGGACCATCTTGGCGCCGGCGTCTTGGTGCTGGCCCTCGCCGGCGAACGCGATCGAGAGCGTCTCGCCCTTGGCGTGCTCGCCCATCAGGTAGACGGCCGGGTACTTCATGGTCACCTTGGAGCCGATGTTGCCGTCGACCCACTCCATCGTGGCGCCGGCCTCGCAGACCGCGCGCTTGGTGACGAGGTTGTAGACGTTGTTCGACCAGTTCTGGATGGTCGTGTAGCGGCAGCGGCCGCCCTTCTTGACGATGATCTCCACGACCGCGGAGTGCAGCGAGTCCGAGGAGTAGATCGGCGCGGTGCAGCCCTCGACGTAGTGCACGTAGGCGCCCTCGTCGACGATGATCAGCGTGCGCTCGAACTGGCCCATGTTCTCGGTGTTGATCCGGAAGTAGGCCTGCAGCGGGATGTCCACGTGGACGCCCTTGGGCACGTAGATGAACGAGCCGCCGGACCACACCGAGGTGTTGAGCGCGGCGAACTTGTTGTCACCGACGGGGATGACGGTGCCGAAGTACTCCTGGAAGAGCTCCGGCTGCTCCTTCAGTGCGGTGTCGGTGTCCAGGAACAGGACGCCCTGCTCCTCGAGGTCCTCGCGGATCGAGTGGTAGACGACCTCGGACTCGTACTGCGCCGCGACACCGGCGACGAGGCGCTGCTTCTCCGCCTCGGGGATGCCGAGCTTGTCGTAGGTGTTCTTGATGTCCTCGGGCAGCTCCTCCCAGGAGGTCGCCTGCTTCTCCGAGGACCGCACGAAGTACTTGATGTTGTCGAAGTCGATGCCGCCGAGGTCGGAGCCCCAGGTCGGCATGGGCTTGCGCCCGAAGAGCTTCAGACCCTTGAGCCGCAGGTCGAGCATCCACTGGGGCTCGTCCTTCTTGGCGGAGATGTCGCGAACGACGTGCTCGTTGAGGCCGCGCTGCGCCTCGGCGCCGGCGACGTCAGGGTCGGCCCAGCCGAAGTCGTACCGACCGATGCCCTTGAGCTCGGGGTTCAGCTCCTCGATGGAGGTCATGGAGTGACCTGCTCCTTCTCATTGGTGGTGCTCGAAACGTTCGGGATGCTCGTGGTGCAGACGCCGTCGCCGTGGGCGATGGTCGCCAGCCGCTGCACGTGGCGACCGAGGACCCGGCTGATGGCCTCGGTCTCCGCCTCGCACAGCTGGGGGAACTCGTGGGCAACGTGGGAGACCGGGCAGTGCTGCTGGCACAGCTGCTCCCCCATCGGCTTGCCGTTGATCGGACCGAGGTCACGGACCGCCGCGGCGTACCCCTCGTCGGTGAAGACGCGGGCGAGGACCTCTGCAGGCCCCAGCGACGGGTCGGCTGCGCTGACCCGGTGGAACCTCTCCTCGATGAAAGCCACCCGGCGCCGGGAGAATTCCCGGACCGCCTCGTCGCCACCCGTCTCGGCGAGGAAGCGCAGCGCCTGGGCCGCCAGGTCGTCGTAGGCCTGGTCGAAGTGGTCGCGCCCGCTCTCGGTGAGCGCGAACACCTTGGCCGGGCGCCCGCGGCCACGCTGGCCGTGGGCACGCGGCTCGCGGACCTCGACCTGGCCGTCGTCGACCAGCAGGTCGAGGTGGCGGCGTACGGCGGCCGGCGTCAGGTCGAGACGCTCGGCGAGGTCGGCGGCGGTCGAGGGGCCGTTGTCGAGGATCGAGCGGGCGACGCGCTGCCGGGTCGGCAGGTCGTCACCTCGCAGGCGCCCCTCGATCAATTCCACAACAGTAGTGTGCCGTTATTGCTCGGGGCGCTTCAAGGAAGGTCACCCTTACCCGCCCGGCCCGTGGCGCCGGCGGATCAGGCGCCGGGAGCGGTGCGCCGCAGCCACCAGAGCCCGGCGAACGGCAGCACCAGCGGCAGGAACGCGTAGCCCTGGCCGAAGTGGGACCACACCGTGCGGTCGGGGAACAGCTCCGGCGCGACGAGCGACAGGGTGCCGACCACCAGGACGCCGAGCGCCTCGACCGCGCAGGCCACGACCGCGACCCGCCAGGCGCGGGGGCCGCCGATCACCAGGCAGGCGGTGGCGACGATGTAGATGACCGCCGCGACCAACGAGAGCGAGTACGCCAGGGGTGCGCGGTCGGCCTGCAGCAGCAGCTGGGTCAGCGAGCGGCCGGTCGCCGCGATCGCGAAGACGGAGTAGGCGGCGACCAGGATCCGGCCGGGACCCGCGGCGAGGTCACGCACCGCCGCCCCAGAGGGTGTCGATGCGCAGCTCGAGGGCCGCGACCGTGACCAAGGACACGAGCAGCACGGCGGTCCCGGCGCGGGTGCGCTCGGCCAGTGACCAGAACGCGCCCAGCGGGAGGATCAGCGGCACCGCGATCAGGTAGCCCACGAACGTCGCGCGGTCCATCGAGTCCCCCGACATGGTGGCCAGTCCCCACACCACCTGCACCAGCAGGATCACCTCGATCGCGGCCAGCAGGGCGAAGGTCGGGTCGCCGGCCGTCTCGTCCTTGGCGAGCAGCACGATCGTCGCGACGACGCCGATGGCCACCAGTGCCAGGACGATGACCAGGAGCCAGACATTCACGTCCCAAACCCTAGGCCGCGTCCGTCACAGGCCCCTCGCCAGCCCCGCCGGCGAGGGATCCCTAGACTGGGGTGGTGCCCGACGCCCCTGCAGTGGCTGTCGACGGGCTGGTGATGAGGTACGGCGACAAGGTCGCAGTCGACGACCTTTCCCTGACCGTCGAGCGCCACACCATCACCGCTGTCCTCGGCCCCAACGGCGCCGGGAAGACGACCACCCTCGAGACCTGCGAGGGCTACCGACGACCCCAGGCCGGCACGGTGCGCGTGCTCGGGCTGGACCCGGTCCGCCAGCGCCGCGAGCTGCTCCCCCGCATCGGGGTGATGCTGCAGGGCGGTGGTGCCTGGAGCGGGGTGCGCGCGAGCGAGATGCTGCGCCACGTCGCGAAGCTGCACGCCCACCCCCTCGACCTCGACGTGCTCTCCGAGCGCCTCGGCTTGGAGGAGTGCGGACGCACGCCGTACCGGCGGCTCTCCGGCGGCCAGCAGCAGCGCCTCGGTCTGGCGATGGCGCTGGTCGGGCGGCCCGAGGTGGTCTTCGTCGACGAGCCGACCGCGGGCGTCGACCCGCAGATGCGCCGCACGATCTGGGAGCTGCTCGGCGAGCTGCGCCGCGACGGCGTCACGGTCGTGCTCACCACCCACTACATGGAGGAGGCCGAGCGCCTCGCCGACCAGGTCCACATCGTCGATCACGGCCGGCTCGTGGCCTCGGGCACTCCGCTTGAGCTGACCCGCGGCGGATCGGTGGCCACCATCCGGCTCGTCGTCACCCGGCCGTTCCCGCCCGGTGCTCCAGAGTCGCTGCGCCGGGTCCTCGGCGACGCGACGTCGGTCACCCAGGTCGACGACCTCAGCATGGTGGTGAGCGGCCCCGCCGACGGCACCACCCTGGCGAAGATCTCCGCGTGGTGCGCCGAGCACGACGTGCTGCCCGAGTCGCTCAACCTCGGCGCCCGCAACCTCGAGGACGTCTTCCTCCAGCTCACCGGACGGGAGCTCGCCTCGTGACCACCCCTCAGACCGGCCCTCAGCACGGCCCTCGGGCCGGTGCCGCCGGCACCTTCAGCCCACGGCCCGGCGCCGCGCCGTTCGGGCGGATGGTGCTCGCCCAGGCCTCGATGGAGGCGCGGCTGATGCTGCGCAACGGCGAGCAGCTGCTGCTCGCCGTCGTGGTCCCCGTCGTGGTGCTGGTGGCGGCGGTCGCCGGATCGGACCGGCTCAGCCTGGACCTCGACCACCCGGCCGTCGACGTCTTCACCCCCGGGGTGCTGGCGCTCGCGGTGATGTCCACCTCGTTCACCGCGCTCGCGATCGCGACCGGCTTCGAGCGCCGCTACGGCGTCATCAAGCGGCTCGGCAGCTCGCCGCTGCCGCGCTCCGGCCTGCTCGCGGGCAAGGTGCTGGCGCTGCTGCTCGTGCAGCTGCTCCAGCTCGTCGTCCTCTCGGCGGTGGCACTCGGGCTCGGCTGGTCGCCGGAGCCGGGCGTGGCCGGGGTGATGGGGGTCCTGCTGATCATCGCCGCCGGTACCGCCGCCTTCGCCTCCCTCGGCCTGCTGGTCGCCGGGGCGCTGCGAGCGGAGGCGACCCTGGCCGCGGCGAACCTGATCTACCTGCTGCTGATGGCCTGCGGCGCCGTTGTGCTGCCTGCCACGGCGTACGGGGGCTTCGAGGGGCTCGTGCAGTGGCTACCATCGGGTGCGCTCGGAGAGGGCATGCGCGATGCCCTGATCGACGGCACGATCGCGTGGCCCGCGATCGCCGTCCTCCTGATCTGGACAGTTCTCGGCGCCGCGCTCAGCGCGCGCACCTTCAAGTGGGAGTGATCTGCTCGTGACCGCCACCTCGACCGACCCGACCGACGTGGAGCGGGTCGAGCGTCCCGCCGGCCACCGGTGGGTGCTCGGCCTCGGCTGGAGCAGCCTGGTCGCCAACATGGCGCTGGTCGTGACCGGCGCCGTCGTCCGGCTGACGGGCTCCGGCCTGGGCTGCCCGACCTGGCCTCGCTGCACCGACGAGTCCTACACACCGCATGCCGAGTACGGCATCCACGGCGTGATCGAGTTCGGCAACCGGCTGCTCACCTTCGTGCTCGCGGCGATCGCCATCGCGACGTTCATCGCCGCGGTCCGCACCGGTCGCCGCTCGCTGATCTGGCTCGCCCTCTGGATGGGCGTCGGCATCCCCGCACAGGCGGTGATCGGCGGCATCACGGTGCTGACCGACCTGAATCCGTGGATCGTCTCGCTGCACCTGATCTGCTCGTTCCTGATCATCTGCCTGGCGGTGCGCTTCATCCAGCTGGTGGTGCGCGGCGACGACCTGCCGCGTGCCCGCGGACCGGTGGTGGGGCTGGCCTGGGTGGTCTTCGCCGCCGGCTGGGTCGTGCTCTACATCGGCACGATGGTCACCGGCGCCGGCCCGCACGCGGGCGACGCCGACTCCCCGCGCAACGGCCTGGACCCGGCGCAGATGAGCCAGCTGCACGCCGACGCGGTGTTCTTCTTCATCGGCGCCACGGTGGGCCTGCTCTTCGCCGTCCACGCCTGGCGCCAGGGCGCCTCCGCACGCCGCGCGCTGTGGGCGCTGTTCGCCGTGCAGATCGGGCAGGGCGCCATCGGCTTCGTGCAGTACTTCACCGACCTGCCGATCGTCCTGGTCGGCTTCCACATGCTCGGCGCCTCCCTCACCTCCGCCGCGATCGCGTGGGTGCTGGTCGCCGTACGCCACCCGCGCGAGCTCGAGGCCGCCGAGGCTCCGGTGCCGCCCACCCGCTTGTAACGCGGGGTTGTCGACGCTGCACACGTGGTGTGGGGCGTGGGAACCGTCGACAACCCGGTGGGACTGTTCGGCGTCGCACGACACACACCGACCGGTGAACGCCCAGCACGGCGGCGCGGGTCACCCGAGATCGACGACCAGACGTGCAGGCGTGGCGCGAACGTCGATCCGGTACGCGCCGCGACCGCCGCGGAGCCCGATGAAGACGTGCGTCATGCCCTCCCACGCACCGCTCGCCCGCAGGTCGACGACGTCACCACCGAGCCGGGTGCGAACGGGAGCATCGTCGACCGACGCACGGGTCGGGGTCCCGGTGATGTCGAGCCGGAGGATCGTGTCACCGTCGAGGTCGACGATCCTGCCGCTTCCCTCCAGCACCGCCTCCGCGACGAACCGCGCGGCCCAACCGGGCCTGCCGGTGCCGGCGAACCTCAGCACGACCCGGTCGTGGGCCTCGCGCTGCACCACCGAGACATCCTGGAGCACCAGGTCGTAGGCGCCCGAGTGCCTGTGCACCCGCGGATCGGGCCCGGTCACCGACGGCGGGCGGGACGAGACGGACGACTTGCTCCTCGCCGAGTCGCCTGCAGTCGCATCCTGCGGCCGGTCGCCGGCGGAGCCACCGCACGACGTCGACAGGGCGAGCACGAGCCCAAGCACGACGCCGGACACCGTCATCTGGGATCTCATGACAGTGGGACGAGCGAAGGCGGTGGATGGTTGTCGCGCGACTCATCCGGCCTGTAAACGCGCGAGCACCGCATCGACGACCGGTCGCACCCGCTCCACGTGCGTGACGAGGCTGCCCATCAGCCGGTTGCGAGCCGCAAAGATGCCGGTCGGGCCGAGGCGGTAGAGCAGGGCGCGGATCAGCAGCTGGTCCCAGTCCGGTCCGGACTTCCACTCCTCGAGCAGCGAGAGCGGCGCGCCGCGGAAGGTCACCGCGTCGGTGACGGCCACCGCGATCGCCGTCCCCGCCGGCCGGAAGTACGGCGGCCAGTCGATCACGGCCGGGGTGAGCCGGTCCGCCACCAGCACGTTGGGCAGCACGTCGCCGTGGATCGGCTGGTCGGGTCCCCGCACCGGTGAGAGCGCCGCGCGCAGCCGCGCGATCAGCGCAAGGGTCGCCGGGTCCCCCTCCGGCTCGGCGCCCTCCCACGCCAGCCGGTCGCCGAAGGCCCACGGGTCGTCGCGGCGGTCCATGAACGCCGGCCGAGGCAGGTCCGCGACCGCGCGGTGGAAGGCGTCGCTCGCCTCCCTGATCCGCGCCAGGTCGCGGGACTGGTCGGCGTCACGGCCGGGCAGGAAGACGTGGGCGCCCCAGCCCTCCACCGACCACCCGGCGCCCGGGCCGGCTGCCGGGGCCACCGGCCGCGGGACCCGTACCTCGTCGCTCGTCCAGGCGGCGTACACCTCGCAGACCCAGGTGTGCTCCGGCACGCAGCCGACCGGCTTGAGCACCAGCCGGCCGTCGGTCCAGACGTGTCCGGCTCCCCCGGGCAATCGCCGCAACGACCCACCTCGTACGCCGAAGGCGTCGACCGCAGACGCGGTGGGACCGCGACGGCGCCAGGCCCAGTCGGGTTCCTGCAGCAGCCGGACGCCGGCAGCACGATCCATGCCGCGACGCTAGCGCCCCGCCCGCGTCGAGGTGGGGCCTGCGCTCAGAGACCCAGGATCGGGTCGAGTGCGACCGCCACGAAGAGCAGGGTGAGGTAGAGGTTCGAGGAGTGGAACAGCTGCATCGGCTGGATCACCGCGAGGTCGTCGGTGGTCCTGGTCCGCGCCCACATCCGGTGCGCCTGCACCAGGAAGACCGCACCCAGCACCGCTGCGACGACCGGGTAGACCAGGCTGGTGTCGGCGACCGGCCACAGCAGCAGCGAGGTCGCGACCATCACCCAGCTGTAGAGCACGATCTGGCGGCCCACGACGTGGGCCGGTGCCACCACGGGCAGCATCGGGACGTCGACGTTGGCGTAGTCCTCGCGGTAGCGCAGCGCCAGCGCCCAGGTGTGCGGCGGCGTCCAGAAGAACACCACCATGAACAGCACGACCGGGACCCAGGACAGCTCGCCGGTCACGGCGGTCCAACCGATCAGCGCCGGGAAGCAGCCGGCGAGACCGCCCCAGACGATGTTCTGGGTGGTGCGCCGCTTGAGCAGCATCGTGTAGACGAAGACGTAGAAGGCATTGGCGCCGAGCGAGAGACCGGCGGAGAGCCAGTTCACCCAGAGGGCCAGCACCACCGTCGACAGCACCGCCAGCACGACCCCGAAGACCAGCGCGGAGCGCGCCGAGACGATGTGGCGAGGCAGCGCGCGCCGGCGGGTGCGGCGCATCTGCTCGTCGATGTCGCGGTCGTAGACACAGTTGAAGACCGAGGCGGACCCGGCCGAGAACGCGCCACCGACGACCGTCGCGGCGACCAGTCCGAGCGGCGGGACACCGCGCTGGGCGAAGAACATCACCGGCACCGTGGTCAGGAGCAGCAGCTCGATGACGCGGGGCTTGGTGAGGCCGACGTACGCCGCGACGACGTCCTTGAAGGTGGCCCGACCGGACTCGCCGCCGGTCGACTGCGGCGGTGCAGCGGGGGCCGGCTGGCCGACGTACGTCACTGGTGTCCTCGAAGATGTTCGGAAGCGTGGAGCGATGCTGAGTCTATCCCGCGACGTGAGTAGGCTCGGTATCGCCCGAAGCCCCGCGAGAGGAACCCTGTGAGCACTGCTGCTGCCCTGGACTGGAACGACATCGACGACAAGGCCGTGAACACGGCCCGCACCCTCGCGATGGACGCGGTGCAGCGGGTCGGCAACGGTCACCCGGGCACCGCGATGAGCCTGGCTCCCGCGGCGTACCTGCTGTTCCAGAAGGTCATGCGCCACAACCCGGCGGACCCGAACTGGGCCGGCCGCGACCGCTTCGTCCTCTCCGCCGGCCACTCCTCGATCACGCTCTACAACCAGCTCTTCCTCGGCGGCTGGGGCCTGGAGATCGAGGACATCAAGTCGCTGCGCACCTGGGGCAGCAAGACCCCCGGCCACCCCGAGTTCGGCCACACCGCCGGCGTCGAGACCACCACCGGGCCGCTCGGCCAGGGCATCGGCAACGCCATCGGCATGGCCATGGCCGCCCGCCGCGAGCGCGGCCTGCTCGACCCCGACGCCGCACCCGGCGAGTCGCCGTTCGACCACCAGATCTACGCGATCTGCAGCGACGGCGACGTGCAGGAGGGCGTGAGCGCCGAGGCGTCCTCGCTCGCCGGCACCCAGCAGCTCGGCAACCTCACCGTGATCTACGACGCCAACCGGATCTCGATCGAGGGCGACACCGACGTCGCGTTCACCGAGGACGTCGCGAAGCGCTACGAGGCCTACGGCTGGCACGTGCAGACCGTCGACTGGACCCAGGACGGCACGACGTACGTCGAGGACGTCCCGCAGCTGTGGGACGCCGTGCAGGCCGCCCACGCCGTGACCGACCGACCCAGCTTCATCGTGCTGCGCACGGTGATCGCCTGGCCCGCGCCGAACGCCCAGGGCACCGGCGCCTCGCACGGCTCCGCCCTCGGCGCCGACGAGGTCGCGGCCACCAAGAAGATCCTCGGCTTCGACCCCGAGCAGGACTTCGAGGTCCCCACCGACGTCATCGAGCACACCCGCAGCCTGGTCGCCCGCGGCAAGCAGGCCCAGGCCGACTGGCAGGCCGGCTTCGCCGCCTGGCGCGAGCGCGCCTCGAAGGAGGCGCTGGCCGCCTGGGAGCGCATGCAGACCCGTGCGCTGCCCGAGGGCCTCGCCGCCGCGCTGCCGACCTTCGACGCCGACCCCAAGGGGATGGCCACGCGCAAGGCCTCCGGCGCGGTGATCAACGCCGTCGCCCCGCTGATGCCCGAGCTCTGGGGCGGCTCGGCCGACCTGGCCGAGTCCAACAACACCACGATCAAGGGCGTCCCCTCGTTCATCCCGGCGGACCGCACCACCGACCAGTGGCAGGGCGACCCCGCCGCCGGCCGGGTGCTGCACTTCGGCATCCGCGAGCACGGCATGGGCGCGATCATGAACGGCATCGCCCTGCACGGCGGCACCCGCGTGTTCGGCGGCACCTTCCTCACGTTCTCCGACTACATGCGTGGCTCGGTGCGTCTGGCGGCGCTGATGGGCCTGCCGGTCACCTACGTGTGGACCCACGACTCCATCGGCCTCGGCGAGGACGGCCCGACCCACCAGCCGATCGAGCACCTCGCCGCGCTGCGCGCGATCCCGGGCCTCGACGTCGTCCGCCCGGCCGACGCCAACGAGACCGCCGCCGCCTGGGCAGCGATCCTCTCCCACACCGACCGCCCCGCCGGCCTGGCGCTGACCCGCCAGAACGTCCCGGTCTTCCCTCGCGGCACCGACGGCTTCAGCGACACCTCCAACGTCCACCGCGGCGGCTACGTGCTGCTCGACGCCGACGGCGGGCTGCCCGACGTCGTGCTGATCGGCACCGGCTCGGAGGTCCAGGTCGCGGTCGCGGCCCGCGAGCTCCTCGCCGCCGACGGCATCCGCGCCCGCGTGGTCTCGATGCCGTGCCGCGAGTGGTTCGACGCCCAGGAGGAGGCCTACCGCGAGACCGTGATCCCGCCCACCGTCAAGGCGCGCGTCTCGGTGGAGGCCGGCGTGGCCATGGGCTGGCGCGAGATCGTCGGCGACCACGGCCGCATCGTGTCGATCGACACCTTCGGCGCCTCGGCCGACTACCAGCGCATGTACGCCGAGTACGGCATCACCGGCGAGGCCGTGGCCGACGCCGCGCGCGACAGCGTCCGGGTCTCGTCGGTCTGAGCACGCCCCGCTCGGGTACTTCACCACCACGACTTCAGGAGGCAGTACATGAGTGACCGTCTGCAGGCACTGGCCGACGCCGGCGTCTCGATCTGGCTCGACGACCTCTCCCGGGAGCGGATCGAGACCGGCAACCTGGCCGAGCTGACCAAGGAGCGCTCGGTCGTGGGGGTGACCACGAACCCGACGATCTTCGCCGGCGCGATCGCCAACGGCGAGCGCTACGACGAGCAGGTGCGGCGCCTGGTCGCCGAGGGCCGCAGCGTCGACGAGGTGATCTTCGAGCTCACCACCGAGGACGTCCGCAACGCCTGCGACGTGCTCGCCCCGCTCGCCGGCACCTCCGCCGGCGACGGGCGGGTCTCGATCGAGGTCGAGCCCGACCTCGCCCAGGACACCGAGGGCACCATCGCCTCGGCACGTGCCCTCTTCAAGGCCGTCGACCGCTCGAACGTCCTCATCAAGATCCCGGCCACGCAGGCCGGGCTCAGCGCGATCACCACGGTGATCGGCGAGGGGATCAGCGTGAACGTGACGCTGATCTTCTCCGAGGAGCGCTACCGCGCCGTCATGGACGCCTACCTCGCCGGCTTGGAGCGGGCGAAGGAGGCGGGCCTCGACCTGTCGAGCATCCAGTCCGTCGCGTCGTTCTTCGTCTCCCGCGTCGACACCGAGGTCGACGCCCGGCTGGAGAAGATCGGCACCCCGGAGGCGCTCGAGCTGCGTGGCAAGGCGGCGATCGCCAACGCCCAGATCGCGTACGGCGCGTACGCCGAGGTCGTCGGCTCCGAGCGCTGGCGCGCGCTGGCCGAGGCCGGCGCCAACGTCCAGCGCCCGCTGTGGGCCTCGACCGGGGTCAAGAACCCCGACTACCCCGACACCCTCTACGTCACCGACCTGGTCGTCGGCGGCACGGTCAACACGATGCCGGAGAAGACCCTCGAGGCCTTCGCCGACCACGGCGAGGTCCGCGGCGACGTGGTCACCGGCCGTGAGGACGAGGGCCGCGCGGTCCTCGCCCGCCTTGAGGAGGTCGGTGTCGACTTCGCCGACGTGCTCGTGGCCCTGGAGACCGAGGGCGTCGAGAAGTTCGTGAAGTCCTGGGATGAGCTCGTCGCGACCGTCCGCGGCCAGATGGAGCAGGCGAACGCGTGACCTGGGCGATGGCGTGGGACGAGTCAGGGGCGATCGCCGTCAGCACGCCCGCCGGGTCGCAGTACGGGGAGGTCCTGGACCGCCTCGTCACCGACCAGGTCGCCAGCCGGATGGCCGACCGCGACCCCACGCTGTGGGGCGAGGCGGCCGTCGACGAGGCCGCCAAGCGCCTGGACTGGGTGGGCCTGAGCCAGACCTCGCGTGACCTGGTCACCGAGATCTCCGTGCTCGGCGTCGAGCTCCGCTCACGCGGTCTTGCCCGCGTCGTGCTCTGCGGGATGGGCGGCTCCTCGCTCGCCCCGGAGGTGATCTGCGCGGCCGCCGGTGTGGAGATCGAGGTCCTCGACTCCTCCGCGCCCGACGTCGTACGACGCACGATCGAGGACCGCCTCGACGACACCGTCGTGGTGGTCTCCTCCAAGTCCGGCGGCACCGTCGAGACCGACAGCCAGCGCCGTGCCTACGAGCAGGCCTTCCGCGACGCGGGCATCGACCCCGCCGAGCGGATCGTGGTCGTCACCGACCCCGGCTCCCCGCTCGAGCAGTCGGCCCGCGAGGCCGGCTACCGGGTCTTCCTCGCCGACCCCGAGGTCGGCGGGCGCTACTCCGCGCTCACCGCCTTCGGCCTGGTGCCCAGCGGCCTCGCCGGTGCCGACATCGCCGGTCTGCTCGATCAGGCCGAGTCGGTGCGGCCCGCCCTCGAGAAGAACAGCTCCGACAACCCCGGGCTCGTGCTCGGCTCCCTTCTGGGGGCGGCCAACCTGGCCGGGGTCGACAAGCTCGCGCTGGCCGGTGCCGGGGACCGCTACCCGGGCCTCGGCGACTGGGTCGAGCAGCTGGTGGCCGAGTCCACCGGCAAGGACGGCCACGGCATCCTGCCGGTCGTCGTCGGCTCGCTCGAGGCCGCGGCACAGACCGCCCGCCACCCCGACGTGCTGCTCGCGACGTACGGCGCGGACAGCGACGCCGCGGCCGCCGTGGAGGTGGCCTCCGGCTGGCGCGCCCACCTCGACCTCCCGCTCGGCGCGCAGATGCTCCTCTGGGAGTACGCCACCGCCGTCGCCGGCCGGGTGATGGGCATCAACCCCTTCGACCAGCCCGACGTGGAGAGCGCGAAGGCCGCCGCACGCAGCATGCTCGACGGTGCCGCGCCCTCCCCCACCCCGGTCTTCACCGACGGGCCGGTCACCGTCTACGCCTCCGACGGCTGGCTGCCCGAGGCCACCGCCACCGTCGCCGACGCGGTGGCGGCGCTGCTGGCCAGGCTGGACCCCGACCACGGCTACCTCGCGGTCCAGGCCTACCTCGACCGGCACCGTGACGCCGCGCTCGCGGAGACCCGTGACCGGCTGGCGCTCCGCACCGGCCGCCCGGTGACCTTCGGCTGGGGCCCGCGGTTCCTGCACTCCACCGGCCAGTACCACAAGGGTGGACCCGCGACAGGCGTCTTCCTCCAGGTCACCTCCGCCCCCGCGGCCGACCTCGCCGTACCGGGGCGCTCCTTCACCTTCCAGGAGTTCATCACCGCCCAAGCGGTCGGTGACGGGCAGGTGCTCGCCGGGCACGGTCGCCCGGTGCTGCGGCTGCACGTGGAGTCACCCGCCGGCCTCGACGTCGTACGCACGACGCTCGGCTGAGGGCGGGCGCGCGATGACCTGGCAGAACCCGCTGCGGGATCCCCGGGACCGTCGCCTGCCCCGCATCGCGGGCCCGTGCGGCCTGGTGCTGTTCGGCGTGACCGGCGACCTGTCCCGCAAGAAGCTGATGCCGGCGATCTACGACCTCGCCAATCGGGGCCTGCTGCCGCCCGGCTTCAGCCTGGTGGGGTTCGCCCGCCGTGACTGGGCCGACCAGGACTTCGCGCAGATCGTGCACGACTCGGTCAAGGAGCATGCGCGCACCGAGTTCCGCGAGGAGGTCTGGGAGCAGCTCTCCGAGGGCGTGCGGTTCGTCCCGGGGTCCTTCGACGACCCCGGGGCCTTCGAGCGGTTGCGCGCGACCGTCGACGAGCTCGACGCTGCGCGCGGCACCGACGGCAACCACGCCTTCTACCTCGCGATCCCGCCGGGCTCCTTCGGCACCGTCGTGCAGCGCCTCAAGCAGCACGGGCTCGCCGACGTACCCGACGGCTCGTGGCGCCGGGTGGTGGTCGAGAAGCCGTTCGGCCACGACCTGGAGTCCGCGCGCGAGCTGGACCGGGCGCTGAGCGAGGTCTTCCCCGAGGACTCGATCTTCCGCATCGACCACTACCTCGGCAAGGAGACGGTGCAGAACATCCTCGCGATCCGCTTCGCGAACACCGTCTTCGAGCCCATCTGGAACGCCAACTACGTCGACCACGTGCAGATCACGATGGCCGAGGACGGCGGGATCGGCGGCCGCGCCGGCTACTACGACGGCATCGGCGCCGCCCGCGACGTGATCCAGAACCACCTGCTCCAGCTGATGGCCCTCGTCGCGATGGAGGAGCCGCCCGCCTTCGACGCCAAGACCCTGCGACTGGAGAAGCAGAAGCTGCTCTCCTCGATCGTGCTTCCCCGCCGCCTCGACCTCACCACCGCCCGCGGTCAGTACGTCGGCGGCTGGGCCGGCGGGGAGAAGGTCCTGGGCTTCCTCGAGGAGGAGGGCATGCCGCCCGGGTCGACCACCGAGTCGTACGCCGCGGTCACCCTGAACGTCGAGAACCGGCGCTGGGCCGGTGTGCCGTTCTACCTGCGCACCGGCAAGCGGCTCGGGCGACGGGTGACCGAGGTGGCGGTGGTCTTCAAGCGGGCCCCGCACCTGCCGTTCAGCGCAACCTCGACCGAGGAGCTCACCCAGAACGCGATCGTGGTCCGGGTGCAGCCCGACGAGGGCATGACCGTGCGGTTCGGCTCCAAGGTGCCGGGCACGACCTTGGAGATCCGCGACGTGTCGATGGACTTCGCCTACGGCGGCTCGTTCACCGAGGCCTCCCCGGAGGCCTACGAGCGGCTGATCCTCGACGTGTTGCTCGGCGACCCGCCGCTCTTTCCCCGCCACGAGGAGGTCGAGCTGTCCTGGCAGATCCTCGATCCCGTGCTGGAGGCCTGGGCGCGCAAGGGCAAGCCGGACCCCTACCCCGCCGGCACCTGGGGACCCGAGTCCGCCGACGCCATGCTGCGGCGCGACGGACGTGTCTGGCGCCGGCCGTGAACGGAGGAGCAGCATGCTGGAGCTGACCGACACCACCTCCTCGGCGATCGCGGCGGAGTTCGTGCGCGCCCGCACCCGGGCCGGCAGCCCGGCGATGGGCATGGTGATGACGCTCGTGGTCGTGGTCGACGAGGACCAGGCCGAGGACGCCATGCGCGTCGCCCGCCAAGCCTCCCACGAGCATCCCGCCCGGGTGCTGGGTGTGATCATCGGCGACGGCCGGGGCCGGGGCAGCGTGGACGCCCAGGTCGGCATCGGCGCCGGATGGAGCGGCGAGACCGCGCTGATCCGGCTCAGCGGCGAGGTGACCCGGCACCCCGAGTCCGTGGTGCTGCCGCTGCTGCTGCCCGACTCCCCCGTCGTCGCCTGGTGGCCGACCGACGCCCCCGAGGACCCCGCCGCGGACCCGCTCGGCGCGCTCGCGCAGCGGCGCATCACCGACAGCGCGAGTGCCACGAAGGCGCGTACGGTCGCCCTGAAGCGCCAGTGCGCGTCGTACACGCGGGGGAACACCGACCTGGCCTGGACCCGGCTCACGCCGTGGCGCGCACTGCTCGCAGGTGCCCTGGACCAGCAGCACCTCACCGTCACCGCCGGACTGGTCGCCGCCGAGCGGCACAACCCGAGCGCGGACCTGCTCGCCGCATGGCTGGGCAGCCGGCTGAAGGTGCCGATCGAGCGACGCAGCACCGAGGGGCCCGGGATCACCGAGGTCGAGCTCGAGACCCGCCAGGGACCGATCCGGCTGGACCGGCCCGACGGCCGGCTGGCGAGCTTCAGCTCCCCGGGGCGGCCGGACCGGCCGACCGCGCTCCGCCGCCGCGACCTGCCCGCGCTGCTCGCCGAGGAGCTTCGGCGCCTCGACGAGGACGAGATCTACGCCGAGACCGCCGCGCACGTGCTGCGGGGCGAGGCGGAGCGCGCATGAGCGCGGCAGTGGTGGTCCGCCACGACGACGCCGCCGCGCTCGCCACCGCCGTCGCCCGGGCGCTGCTCGAGCGGCTGGCCGACGTACAGGCCGCGGGGCGTGAGCCGCAGATCGTGCTGACAGGCGGCACCATCGCCCGCGAGGTGCACCGCGAGGTCGCCCGGCTCTCCCCCGGCTCGGGCGTCGACTGGTCGCGCGTCGTCGTCTGGTGGGGGGACGAGCGGTTCGTCGCCGCCGAGGACCCCGAGCGCAACGCGGGCCAGGCGCACGCCGACCTGCTCGACCGGGTCCCGGTCGACCCCGCGAAGGTGTTCGCGATGGCCTCCACCGACACCGCCGCCACGGCCGAGGACGGCGCGGACGTCTACGCCGCACAGCTTGCCGCGCACGGCGCCGACGCCTTCGACGTGGTGATGCTCGGGCTGGGCCCCGACGCCCACGTCGCCTCGCTCTTCCCCGGCCACCCCGCCCTGGACGTCGGCGGCCGGCCCACTGTGGCGGTTCACGACTCCCCCAAGCCGCCACCGACCCGGATCAGCCTCACCTTCGACGCGCTCGCCCGCGCCCGCGCGGTGTGGCTGCTGGTCAGCGGCGAGGGCAAGGCCGACGCGGTCGCCCAGGCGCTCGCCACCCCCCGCCCCCCGCGCGTCGACGTACCCGCGGCGTGGGTGGGCGGCACCGACGAGACGCTCGTCCACCTCGACCTCCCCGCTGCCTCCCGCCTCCGCTGACCCCACCGCGAGTCGGCGCGAGTGCTCGCACGACCACGAACGCCGAGTCGGCGCGCCATGGGCGCCGACTCGGCGTTCGAGTGGTGGTGATGCTCCCCCTGGAACGGAGGGGCGGCGGGCGACCTAGAAGATCAGGTCGCCGGCCTTGCGACGGGTGCGGAGCAGCTTGAGCGCCTCGTCGAGGATGTCGGCCGCCTCCTTGTCGGAGCGCCGCTCCTTCACATACGCCAGGTGCGTCTTGTACGGCTCGTTCTTCGGAGCCGGGGGCGGGTTCGCCGCGTCCTGGCTCGCGGGCAGCCCGCACTTCGGGCAGTCCCAGGCCTCGGGAACCACTGCCTCGATCGCGAAGGCGATGACGGACCGGTGGGTGTTCGAGCAGTGGTAGGTCACTGTCTGACGAGCAGCAGCCTCACCCCGCTCGGCCTCGCCCATCGGGCCGGCACCGACCCGGCTGCCACGGATTGCGCTTCCTCCACCTGCCACGGACGACGTCTCCTCAAGCTCTAGTCAACGATGGTGCGGAGTGGGTTTGCTGCGACTCAGGGGTAGGCGAGCACCAGGCCGAGTGCGATCACGCACGCGAACCAGATGACGCCGACGCCGATGGTGAACCGGTCGAGGTTGCGCTCAGCGACCGACGAGCCGCCCAGCGAGCTGGAGACGCCGCCACCGAACATGTCGGAGAGGCCGCCACCGCGACCCTTGTGCAGGAGCACCAGGAGGATCATCAGCAGGCTCGCGATGACGAGCAGGACGGAGAGGACGGTAGTCACAGTGTGAAATCCTACGTCACCGACCGCCGGTCACAGGACCGGCATGTCGTAGAAGCGACAGATTCCGCCGAACTCCTCCGCCTGGAGGCTCGCGCCCCCGACGAGAGCACCGTCGACGTCCTCCTTGACCATGATCCCGGCGACGTTCGAGGCCTTGACCGAGCCGCCGTACAGCACGCGTACGCCGTCGGCCGCGGCGTCGCCGTGGACCTCACGGATCCGGGTGCGAATCGCCCCGCACACCTCCTGCGCGTCGTCGGGCGTGGCGACCTCGCCGGTGCCGATCGCCCAGACGGGCTCGTAGGCGATGACCAGGCCCGCGACCTGCTCGGCGGTGAAGCCGTCCAGGGAGCCGTCGACCTGCGCCAGCGTGTAGGGGACCTGCTCGCCCGCGCGGCGGACCTCGAGACCCTCGCCGACGCACACGATCGGCGTCATGCCGGCCGCGTGGGCGGCGTGCGCCTTGGCAGCGACGGTGGCGTCGGACTCGGCGTGGTACTCACGCCGCTCCGAGTGCCCCACCACGACGTAGGAGCAGCCGAGCTTGGCCAGCATGCCGGCCGAGATCTCGCCGGTGTAGGCGCCCGACTCGTGGACGGAGACGTCCTGGGCGCCGTACTTCACCTTGAGCCGGTCGCCGTCGACCAGGGTCTGCACGGAGCGCAGATCGGTGAACGGCGGAACCACGACGACCTCGGCCTTGTCGAAGTCGTGACGCTTGTCGGTGAGGGTCCAGGCCAGCTTCTGCACCAGGACCACCGCCTCCTGGTGGTTCAGGTTCATCTTCCAGTTGCCCGCCATCAGCGGGACACGGGCAGCAGACTTCGCCATGGGTGTCAGTCCTCCAGGACCTTGATGCCGGGCAGTTCCTTGCCCTCGAGGTACTCGAGGCTGGCGCCGCCGCCGGTGGAGATGTGGCCGAACGCCGCCTCGTCGAAGCCGAGCGTGCGCACGGCTGCGGCGGAGTCACCGCCGCCGACGACCGAGAGGCCCTCGACCTTGGTCAGCGCCTCGGCGACCGCGCGGGTGCCGGAGGCGAACTCCTCCACCTCGAAGACGCCCATCGGGCCGTTCCAGAACACGGTGCGCGCGTCGGCGAGAGCCGCGGCGAAGGCCGCAGCGGACTCCGGGCCGATGTCCAGGCCGAGGGCGTCGGCCGGGATCTCGGTCGCGGCGACGACCGAGGGCTGCGGCGTGGCCGCACCCGTCGGGAACGTCGTGTCCACCACGATGTCGGTCGGCAGCACCAGCTCGACGCCGGTCTGCTCGGCCCGCTCGAGGTAGGCGCGACACACGTCGAGCTGGTCCTCCTCGAGGAGGCTCTTGCCGACCTCGTGGCCCTGGGCCTTGAGGAAGGTGAAGACCATGCCGCCGCCGATCAACAGCTTGTCGGCCTTGCCGAGCAGGTTGTCGATGACGCCGAGCTTGTCGGAGACCTTCGAGCCGCCGAGCACGACCACGTAGGGCCGCTCGGGGGTGTCGGTCAGCCGGCGCAGGACGTCGACCTCCGCCTGCACCAGCCCGCCCATGGCGTGCGGGAGCCGCTTGGCGACGTCGTACACCGAGGCCTGCTTGCGGTGCACGACGCCGAAGCCGTCGGAGACGAACGCGTCGGCGAGGCCGGCGAGCTGGTCCGCGAAGACGGCACGCTCGGCCTCGTCCTTGCTGGTCTCGCCCGGGTTGAACCGGACGTTCTCCAGCACGGCGACCTGGCCGTCGGCGAGGCCGGCGACGGTGGACCGGGCGGACTCCCCGACCGTGTCGGTCGCGAACGCCACGTCCTGGCCGAGCAGCTCGCCGAGGCGGGCTGCGACCGGGCGCAGGGAGTAGCGGTCGTCGGGGGCACCCTTCGGGCGGCCGAGGTGCGCCGTCACGATCACCCGCGCGCCGGCCTCGGCCAGCGCACGGATGGTCGGGACGCTGGCGCGGATGCGGCCGTCGTCGGTGATGGTGGTGCCATCGAGCGGGACGTTGAGGTCGGAGCGGACCAGGACGCGCTTGCCCTGGACACCCTGCTCGATCAACGAGGCGAGCGTGCCGATGTCAGTCATGCCTCAGAGGGACTTGCCGATGTAGTCGATCAGGTCCGCGAGGCGGTTGGAGTAGCCCCACTCGTTGTCGTACCAGCCGACGACCTTGACCTGGTTGCCGATGACCTTGGTCAGCGGCGCGTCGAAGATGCACGACGCCGGGTCGGTGACGATGTCGGAGGAGACGATCGGCGCGTCGGAGTAGCGCAGGAAGCGGCCGTCCGCGGCCTTCTTGATCACCGCGTTGACCTCCTCGACGGTGGTCTCGCGGCCGGCCTCGAAGGTGAGGTCGGTGGCGGAGCCGGTCGGGGTCGGCACGCGCAGCGCGTAGCCGTCGAGCTTGCCCTTGAGCTCGGGCATGACGAGGCCGATGGCCTTGGCCGCACCGGTCGAGGTCGGGACGATGTTGAGCGCGGCGGCGCGGGCGCGGCGCAGGTCCTTGTGGATGTTGTCCTGCAGGTTCTGGTCCGCGGTGTAGGCGTGGATCGTGGTCATCAGACCCTTCACGATCCCGAACTCCTCGTGGAGCGCCTTGGCCATCGGGCCGAGGCAGTTCGTGGTGCACGAGGCGTTGGAGATGACGTGGTGGTTCGCCGGGTCGTAGTCCTCGTGGTTCACACCCATCACCACGGTGATGTCCTCGTTGGAGGCGGGCGCGGAGATGATGACCTTCTTGGCGCCGGCGTCGATGTGCGCCTTCGCCTTGGTGGCGTCGGTGAAGAAGCCGGTGGACTCGACGACGACGTCGACGCCCAGCTCGCCCCACTTGAGGTTGGCCGGGTCGCGCTCGGCGGAGACCTTGATCTCCTGGTCGCCGACCTTGATGGCGTCCTCGGTCGAGGTGACCTCGGCGTCCAGACGACCCAGGATCGAGTCGTACTTCAGCAGGTGGGCGAGGCTGGCGGTGTCGGTGAGGTCGTTGACGCCGACGATCTCGATGTCGAGACCCGACGCACGCACGGCGCGGAAGAAGTTGCGGCCGATGCGGCCGAATCCGTTGATGCCTACTCGAACGGTCACTACGAAGACTCCTCGGAACGCTGGTGTCACGCGCGGGGCGCGATGGTCGGACCGGACGGTGTTGGCCGTCACGGTCGCCCCGAGCCTATCGGTAGTCCGCGAGATCGCGGACCGGGGTGCTCACCCCTCGTCGGCGAGCATGTCCGCGGTCAGCGAGGCCTCGGTGTCCGGGATGCCGAGGTCCTCGGCGCGCTTGTCCGCCATCGCCAGCAGCCGACGGATCCGCCCGGCGATGGCGTCCTTGGTGAGCACCGGGTCGTGCAGCTGCCCGAGCTCCTCCAGGGAGGCCTGCTTGTGCTCGAGGCGCAGCTCGCCGGCGAGCTTGAGGTGGTCGGGGATCTCCTCGCCGAGGATCTCCATGGCCCGCTCCACCCGGGCACCGGCCGCGACCGCGGCGCGTGCGGAGCGGCGCAGGTTGGCGTCGTCGAAGTTGGCGAGCCGATTGGCGGTCGCGCGCACCTCGCGGCGCATCCGGCGCTCCTCCCAGGCCATCAGCGACTCGTGCGCGCCGACCCGGGTCAGCAGCTGCCCGATCGCGTCACCGTCGCGGATCACCACGCGGTCCACGCCGCGGACCTCGCGCGCCTTGGCCTGGATGCCCACCCGGCGGGCCACGCCGACGAGGGCCAGGGCCGCCTCGGGACCGGGGCAGGTCACCTCGAGGGAGGACGAGCGGCCGGGCTCGGTCAGGGAGCCGTGAGCGAGGAACGCACCGCGCCAGGCGGCGACCGCGTCGCAGGCGCCCCCGGACACCACGGCCGGCGGCAGGCCGCGCACCGGGCGCCCGCGCTGGTCGAGCAGCCCGGTCTGGCGGGCCAGGGCCTCGCCGTCCTTGACGATGCGGACCAGGTAGCGGCTGCCCTTGCGCAGCCCGCTGCCCTGCACCACCACCACGTCGGCCTGGTGCCCGTAGACCTCGAGGATGTCGGTACGCAGCCGGCGCGCGGCGGCCCCGGTGTCGAGCTCGGCCTCGAGCACGACCCGGCCGCTCACGATGTGCAGCCCGCCTGCGAAACGCAGCAGCGAGGCGACCTCCGCCTTGCGGCAGCAGGTCTTCGTGATCTGGGTGTTGGCCAGTTCTGCCTTGACCTGTCCCGTCATCGCCATGGGCGAGATCCTCCCACGCGCGTCAATCGATCGGGACACTGACATCGGGGAGGTCCAGCGCAGCTCACACCCACCCGCCTCCTCGTCGGTACGCCGCGCTCAGCCGCCCTCGATGACCTGCGCGAAGGCGGCGGCGAGCTTGACCGGGTCGTGGCGCGGGGATCCGTCGTCCGCCGCGACGTCGGCGAGGACCAGCCGTGCGCCGAACGCATCGGCGCACTCCTGGAGCTCCTCCAGCCCGTCGCCGACGCCCGCACGGTCGGCGAGGACCGTGTGGATCGCGAGGTCCGGGGCGTGCTCGGCGAGCACCGCGAGGTGGTCGGCCGGGCCGAAGCCGCCGGTCTCCCCCGCCTGCTCGGCCAGGTTGAGCACGACGACCACGCGGGCGCTCGTGGCGACCAGGGCCTCGCGCATCGCCGGGACCATGAGGTGCGGGATCACCGACGTGAACCACGAGCCCGGCCCGAGGACGACCCAGTCCGCCTCCGCCACGGCCGCCACGGCCTGGGGGCACGCGGCCGGGTCCGGCGGGTCCAGCGCGATGGAGGTGATGACGCCGCCGGTGGTCGCGACCTCGACCTGCCCACGGACCGTGACGAGGGTGTCGGGATCCTCCGGGACCAAGCCGCGGACCTCGGCGGTGATGTCCATCGGGGTGAGCGCCATCGGCAGCACCCGACCCTTGGCGCCGAGCAGCCGGCCGACGTGGTCAAGCGCGTCGACGTGGTCGCCGAGCAGCTCCCAGAGGCCGACGATCAGCAGGTTGCCGACGACGTGGCCGCGCATCTCGCCGTCCCCGGTGAAGCGGTGCTGCAGCACGTCGGCCCAGGTGGTGCCCCAGTCGTCGTCGCCGCACAGGGCGGCCAGCGCCATCCGCAGGTCCCCGGGCGGGAGCACCCCGAACTCGCCGCGGAGCCGTCCCGAGGAACCGCCGTTGTCGGCGACGGTCACGACCGCGGTGAGCTCGTCGACGGTGAGGTCGTCGACGAGCCGGCGCAGCGCGCGCAACGACGCGGAGAGACCGTGGCCGCCGCCGAAGGCGACGACCGACTGGGCACGCAGGCTCATCTACTCCCGCCCGAGGTCACGGTGGACGGTGCGCACGATGTGACCCGACTCGGCGATCCGGCGGCCGATCTCCTCGGCCATCGCCACGCTGCGGTGCTTGCCGCCGGTGCAGCCGACCGCGACCCGCATGAACCGCTTGCCCTCGCGCAGGTAGCCCTCGGCCACTCCCTCGAGGACGGGGACGTAGCCGTCGAGGAACTCCTCGGCTCCCGCGCGGGAGCGGACGTAGGCCGCCACGTCGGCGTCGCGACCGTTGCCCGGACGCAGCTCGGGGACCCAGTGCGGGTTGGGCAGGAAGCGCATGTCGGCGATGAAGTCGGCGTCGACGGGAATGCCGTACTTGAACCCGAAGCTGAGCACCGTGACGCGCAACTTGGTGGTGTCGGCGGTGCCGAACGCCTCCGCGATCCGGTCGGTCAGCTGGTGCACGTTGAGCCCGGAGGTGTCGATCACGAGGTCGGCGGCGCCGCGCAGGTCGGCCAGCACGGCGCGCTCGCGCTGGAGACCGTCGAGCAGCCGGCCCCCGCCCTGAAGCGGGTGCGGGCGGCGGGCCGCCTCCTGGCGGCGGACCAGGATCTCGTCGGTGGCGTCGAGGAACACCAGGGTCGCGCGGCGACCGGTCGCCCGCTGGGCGAGGTTGGCCTGCAGGGATCCGAAGAAGGAGCCGGAGCGGACGTCGACCACGACCGCGATCGGCTGGCCGGTGCCGCGGTTCTCGTCGACCAGGCGGACGACGTCGCGCAGCAGGCTGGGCGGCAGGTTGTCCACGACGTAGTAGCCGAGGTCCTCCAGCTCCTTGGCGGCCGTGCTGCGTCCGGCACCGGTCATGCCGGTGATCACCACGAGCGGGCCGGCTGCGGCAGCGTCCTGGTCGGGGTCCACGGGCAGCCCGGACACGGTCTCGTCGCGCTGGGTCACGGGGTCTCCTCGATGATCTCGCCGGTCGCGGTGTTGACGCTCATCATGGGGGGTGCGACGTCGCTCCCCTCCTCCGGGGAGGACACGGCGGTCTTGATCGCCGCGGCGGTGCGTGGCCCGATGCCCGGCACCTCGGCGATCTCCTCCAGCGAGGCCCCGCGCAGCTTCTTGAGCGACCCGAAGTACTTCATCAGCGTCTTGCGACGCACCTCCCCCAGCCCGGGCACGTCGTCGAGGGCGCTCTCGACCATCGAGCGGGAGCGGCGGCTGCGGTGGTGGTTGATGGCGAAGCGGTGCGCCTCGTCGCGGATGCGCTGGAGCAGGTAGAGGCCCTCGGAGGACCGGGGCAGGATCACCGGGTCCTCCTGGGCGACCACCCACACCTCCTCGAGCCGCTTGGCCAGCCCGCACACCGGGATGTCGTCGATGCCCAGCTCGTCGAGCGCGCGTTTGGCGGCCGCGACCTGGGGCGGCCCGCCGTCGACGACGACCAGGCCGGGGGCGTAGGCGAACTTGCGTGGCCGGCCGGTCTCCGGATCCACGAGCATCGGCCCGCTCTCGTCGTCGCCCGGTCGCACCTCGCTGCGGGCCTGCTCGTCGAGCAGCCGGCGGAACCGGCGGGTGATCACCTCGTGCATCGAGGCGACGTCGTTCTGGCCATCCACGCCCTTGATCACGAAGCGGCGGTACTCGCTCTTGCGGGCCAGCCCGTCCTCGAAGACGACCATCGAGGCGACCACCTCGGTGCCCTGGAGGTTGGAGACGTCGTAGCACTCGATGCGCAGCGGGACCTCGTCGAGCTCGAGCGCCTCCTGGATCTCCTCCAGCGCCCGGTTGCGGGTGGTGAGGTCGCTGGCCCGCTTGGTCTTGTGGAGCGCCAGCGCCTGGGCGGCGTTGCGCGCGACGGTCTCCTGCAGGGTCTTCTTGTCACCGCGCTGCGGCACCCGGATCGCCACCTTGGCGCCGCGCAGCTCACCGAGCAGCTCCTCGAGGGTCTCGGGGTCCGGCGGCAGGGCCGGCACCAGGATCTCGCGCGGGATCGCGTCAGCGGCCTGGTCGGCGTCGATCCCGGCGTACTGCTGCAGCAGGAAGAGCTCGACCAGCTCGGGGACCTCGCCCTCCTCGACCCGGTCGGCGACCCAGCCGCGCTGGCCGCGGATCCGGCCGCCGCGGACGTAGAAGATCTGCACCGCGACCTCGAGCGGGTCCTCGGCGAGCGCGATCACGTCGACGTCGGCTCCGTCGCCGAGCACCACCGCCTGCTTCTCCAAGGCCCGCTGCATGGCGCCGAGGTCGTCGCGCAGCCGTGCGGCCTTCTCGAAGTCCATCGCGTCGGAGGCGGCGTACATCTCCTTCTCGATGCGGCGCAGGAAGGTGCGGGTCTGCCCGCCCATGAAGTCGCAGAAGTCCTCCACGATGCGGCGGTGCTCCTCCGCGGTGACGTTGCCGACGCAGGGTGCCGCGCACTTGTCGATGTAGCCGAGCAGGCAGGGCCGGCCGATCTGCGCGGAGCGCTTGAAGACGCCGTTGCTGCACGAGCGCATCGGGAACACCCGCAGCAGCACGTCGACGGTCTCGCGGATCGCCCACGCGTGGCTGTAGGGGCCGAAGTAGCGGGTGCCCTTCTTCTTGGCCCCGCGCCCGACCATCACACGCGGAAACTCCTCGCCGACGGTGACCGCGAGCCAGGGGTAGGACTTGTCGTCGCGGTACTTGACGTTGAATCGCGGGTCGTACTCCTTGATCCAGGAGTACTCCAGCTGCAGCGCCTCGACCTCGGTGTTGACCACCGTCCACTCCACGCTGGCCGCGGTGGTGACCATCGTGGCCGTGCGCGGGTGGAGCTGGCCGACGTCTTGGAAGTAGGAGGACAGCCGGGCACGCAGGTTCTTCGCCTTGCCGACGTAGATCACCCGTCCGCTGGGGTCACGGAAGCGGTAGACACCGGGCTGGGTCGGGATGGAGCCCGGGGCGGGACGGTAGGACTGCGGCCCCCGGGCGGAGCGGGCGGGACGAGCGGGAGGCACGCACCAACCCTACGGTCCTGCGTCGACAGGCGCGGTCAGGCGATCTGGATGTCGTTGCCCGAGACCGTGATCCGGACCTCGCCCAGGGGCTCCCTGGCAGGTCCCGACGTCGGCGCGCCGTCGTCGAGGGAGAAGTGGCTGTCGTGGCAGTGGCAGACGATCTCGCCGTCCTGGACGCCCGAGACCTGGCAGCGCTGGTGCGGGCAGACCGAGGAGAACGCCTTGAACTCGCCCTCCTCCGGCTGGACGACGATCACGTTCTCCTCGCCGAGCACGACGCCGCCCCCGACCGGCACCGCGTCGGTGGTGGTCAGGGTCGTGCCGGACGGGGCCGCGCTCGGCTTCGCGGTGGACCCGTCCCCGCAGGCCGCGAGGAAGGGGATGCCGACGCCCGCGACAGCGGCCGCCGTCAGGGCGCCGCGGCGGTCCAGGCAGGGCCCAGTGCACTCAGGGGTCATCGATGGTTCCTCTCGGTCGTGGCGGTGCGGGCGTCAGGACTTCGCGGAGGCGCGCGCCGCCTGCACACGCTCGCCACGCTTCTTTGCCGACGCGGCCGTGCGGCCGCGGGGGTCAGGCGCGGAGCTGGCGGGGAGCCGACGCTTCGGCTGTGCGGCCTCCTTGCCCTCGAGGATCGGCGCGAGGTAGCGACCGGTGTGGCTCTCCGCGACGGTGACGACGTGCTCGGGGGTGCCCTCGGCGACCACCATGCCGCCGCCGGAACCGCCCTCCGGGCCCATGTCGATGATCCAGTCGGCGGTCTTGACGACGTCGAGGTTGTGCTCGATGACCAGCACCGTGTTGCCGGCGTCCACCAGGCGGTTGAGCACCCCGAGGAGCTTGCGGATGTCCTCGAAGTGCAGACCGGTGGTCGGCTCGTCGAGGACGTAGAGCGTGCGTCCGGTCGAGCGCCGCTGCAGCTCGGTGGCCAGCTTGACCCGCTGCGCCTCGCCGCCGGACAGGGTGGTGGCCGGCTGGCCGAGGCGGACGTAGCCGAGACCGACCTCGACGAGCGTCTGGAGGTAGCGCGAGATCGCCGGGACGGCCGCGAAGAAGTCGACGGCCTCCTCGATCGGCATGTCGAGGACCTCGGCGATCGTCTTGCCCTTGTAGTGCACCTCGAGGGTCTCGCGGTTGTAGCGCGCCCCGTGGCAGACCTCGCACGGCACGTAGACGTCGGGCAGGAAGTTCATCTCGATCTTGATGGTGCCGTCGCCCATGCAGGCCTCGCAGCGCCCGCCCTTGACGTTGAACGAGAAGCGGCCCTGCAGGTAGCCGCGCATCTTGGCCTCAGGGGTCTCCGCGAACAGCTTGCGCACCCGGTCGAAGACGCCGGTGTAGGTCGCGGGGTTCGACCGCGGCGTGCGCCCGATCGGCGACTGGTCGACGTGGATGACCTTGTCGACGTGCTCGAGACCGTTGATCCGGGTGTGGCGCCCGGGGATGGCCCGGGCGTTGTAGAGCTGCTTGGCGAGCGCGGTGTAGAGGATGTCGTTGACCAGCGTCGACTTGCCGGACCCGGAGACACCCGTCACCGCCACGAACACGCCGAGCGGGAACGAGACGTCGATGGTGCGCAGGTTGTTCTCCCGGGCACCGACGACCGTGAGCTCGCGGCCCGTCGTACGCGGGCGGCGGGCGGCGGGGACCGGGATCTCGCGGCGCCCGGAGAGGTACTGGCCGGTGATCGAGTCGGGGTGGGTGTAGAGGTCGGCGACCGACCCGCTGTGGATGACCTGGCCGCCGTGCTCGCCGGCCCCGGGGCCGATGTCGACCACCCAGTCGGCGACCTTGATCGTGTCCTCGTCGTGCTCGACGACGATCAGGGTGTTGCCGAGCTCCTTGAGCCGGACCAGCGTCTCGATCAGCTTGGCGTTGTCGCGCTGGTGCAGGCCGATCGACGGCTCGTCGAGGACGTAGAGGACGCCCACCAGGCCGGCGCCGATCTGGGTCGCCAGCCGGATCCGCTGGGCCTCGCCGCCGGACAGGGAGCCCGAGGCACGGTCCAGGGAGAGGTACTCGAGGCCGACGTCGAGCAGGAATCGCAGGCGCTGCTCGATCTCCTTGAGCACGACGTCGGCGATCTGGCGCTCGCGGTCGCTGAGCTCGACGCCGGCCAGGAACTCGGCCGTCTTGTCGAGGGAGAGCCTGCAGACCTCGGCGATGCTGAGCCCGCCCACGGTCACGGCCATCGTCACCGGCTTGAGCCGGCTGCCGCCGCACGCGGGGCACGGGACCTCCCGCATGAAGCCCTCGTAGCGGTCGCGGCTGGTGTCGGACTCCGCCTCGCGGTGCCGGCGCTCGATGTAGGGACGCACGCCCTCGAACTCGGCGTAGTAGGCGCGCTGGCGGCCGTAGCGGTTGCGGGTGACCACGTGGACCTTGGTGGGGTGGCCCTCCAGGATCGCCTTGCGGGCCTTCGGGGTCAGCTCCTCCCACGGGGTGTTGAGATCGAAGCCCAGCTCGTCGCCGAGGGCGCCCATCAGGCGCAGGAAGTAGTCGGCGACGTGGGCGCTGCTCCAGGGCTGGATCGCGCCCTCGCCGAGGGTCGCGCGCGGGTCGGGGACGACGAGGTCGGGGTCGACCTCCATGCGGGTGCCGATGCCGTGACAGGACGGGCAGGCGCCGAACGGGGAGTTGAACGAGAACGAGCGGGGCTCGAGCTCGTCGGTGTCGATGGGGTGGTCGTTCGGGCACGACATCTTCTCGCTGAACTTCAGCTCCCGGCCCGGGTCCTTCGCGTCGAGGTCGACGAAGTCGAAGACCACCAGTCCGCCGGCGAGGTTGAGCGCGGTCTCGACCGAGTCGGTCAGGCGCCGCTTGGAGGACTCCTTGACCGCGAGCCGATCGACGACGACCTCGATCGTGTGCTTCTTCTGCTTCTCGAGCGTCGGCGGCGCGTCCAGGGTGTAGGTCTCACCGTCCACCCGCGCCCGGGAGAAGCCCTGGGTCTGGAGCTGGGTGAAGAGGTCGACGTACTCGCCCTTGCGGCCGCGGATCACGGGGGCCAGCACCTGGAAGCGCCGGCCCTCCTCGAGCGCGAGGACGCGGTCGACGATCTGCTGCGGGGTCTGTCGCTCGATCGGCGCGCCGCAGGTCGGGCAGTGCGGGCGGCCGACGCGGGCGTAGAGCAGTCGCAGGTAGTCGTAGACCTCGGTGATCGTGCCGACGGTCGAGCGTGGGTTCTTCGACGTGGATTTCTGGTCGATCGAGACGGCCGGCGACAGGCCCTCGATGAGGTCGACGTCGGGCTTGTCCATCTGGCCGAGGAACTGGCGGGCGTAGGCCGAGAGCGACTCGACGTAGCGGCGCTGGCCCTCGGCGAAGATCGTGTCGAACGCCAGCGAGGACTTGCCCGACCCGGACAACCCGGTGAAGACGACGAGCGAGTCCCGTGGGAGGTCGATCGAGACGTCCTTCAGGTTGTGCTCCCGGGCGCCCCGGATGATCAGCTGG
This sequence comes from Nocardioides ochotonae, assembly GCF_011420305.2. Classification (NCBI taxonomy): domain Bacteria; kingdom Bacillati; phylum Actinomycetota; class Actinomycetes; order Propionibacteriales; family Nocardioidaceae; genus Nocardioides; species Nocardioides ochotonae. Next base: position 2,115,685 of record NZ_CP061769.1, read on the forward strand.
TCGGCCACGAATGCGATCCTCGAATGAGAGTGCGGACGGAGTGCGCTCCCCACCGGCCCGGAGGCCGATCTGGGGGTTCGAACAAACGTTCGTGATTGTAGCGGGATGGTCCAATGAACCGCTTCGAGCCTGTCACACGGCACCGACAGTCCCGACGTCCGGAGCCGACCCCCTCGCCTTACGCCCCCGCACGGGGCACGATGGTGTGGTGCGCACCACTGACCTCGGGGTCGGCCCGCCTCCACCCAGCGTGCTCGAGCACCTCGCCGCCGCGACGCGGAGCCTCGTGCGCACCGTCGATGGGCTGGGCGAGGACGACCTGCGTGCGCCGAGCCTGCTGCCGCGCTGGACCCGCGGCCATCTCGTCGCCCACCTGGCCCTCAACGCGGAGGGTCTCGGCAGCGTGCTCCGCGGGACCGCACTGGGCGCCGCGGTCCCGATGTACCGGTCCGTCGAGGCCCGCGACGCGGACATCGAGAACCTCGCCGGGCGCGACGCCGCCGTGCTGCGCAACCGGCTGCTGGCCTCCGTCACCGGGCTCGCCGACGCGATCGTCGCCGTGGCACCGGAGCAGTGGCCCACCCGCGCGCAACGGACCCCCGGCAACCGGGCCACGTTCGCCGCGGCCGACGTACCGCTGATGCGGCTGCGGGAGGTGGCGCTCCACCACGCCGACCTCGGCATGCCCTTCACGCGGGCGGACTGGACCGACGGCGTGGCCGAGACGCTGGCGGCCTCGCTGACCCATCGCGTCACGAGTCCGTGCACCCTGCACGCGCACGACGTCGGCCGGACCTGGACGGCGGGCGGGGACGATAGCGTCTCCCCCGGCCCCACGGTCAGCGGCACCGCCGCCGACCTCGCGTGGTGGCTCTCGGGCCGCGGAGGCGGCGACGGGCTGGAGACCGACAGCGGCGAGCTGCCGCGGACAGGAGCATGGTGAGCTACACCGGAGAGGTCCGACCCGGGGGTCCCGCGGACGTGCGCGAGCTGGGCGGCGTGCGGATCACGAAGGTCGCCGTCGACGATAAGATGTCGAACAACTGCTACCTGCTGCGGTGCCTCAGCACCGGCGAGCAGGTGCTCATCGACGCGGCCGCCGAGCCCGCCGTTCTGCTCGACCTCATCGGGGCGGACGGCCTGCGGACGGTCGTCACGACGCACCAGCACTGGGACCACCACCGCGCGCTGCGCGCGGTGATCGACGCCACTGGGGCCGAGGTCGTGGCCGGCGCCCCCGACGCCGACGCGATCACCGAGCAGACCGGGGTCGCGGTGCAGCGCCGCGTCGAGCAGGGAGACACCGTCCCGGTCGGACAGAGCTCGCTCGAGGTGATCGCGATCGCCGGTCACACCCCCGGCTCGATCGCCCTGCTCCTCGACGACCGTCCCGAAGGCGGGCACCCGCACCTGTTCACCGGCGACTCGCTGTTCCCGGGCGGCGTGGGCAACACCTTCGGCGACGCGGACGCCTTCGTGCAGCTCCTCGCGAACGTCGAGGAGCGCATCTTCGACCGGCTGCCCGACGACACCTGGTTCTACCCCGGCCACGGCAACGACTCGACGATCGGCGCCGAGCGTCCGCACCTGGCCGAGTGGCGCGAGCGGGGCTGGTAGCCAGCCGGCCCGGCCGGAACAGCGCGATTCCCGGAAACCTGACGCGCGGGTCGTCCTGATGCGCGATGCTGACTCGGTCTGGACGGGCAGCAGGTCCGGTGGGGTGAACGCGCCGGGGCCGCGGGTTCCCCGCGCTGGGCTCGATCCCCCCAATCCCCCCCCGAAGGACCCGCCGTGAAGCCGCTTCCCCAGCTGCCCCTTGCCGCTGCCCTGATCGCCGCCACCTCGGCGCTCGCGCCGACCGGGGTGACCCCCACCAGGACCACCGCGCCGCTCGCCGCCCCCGTCACGGCTCAGCCCGTGGCCGCTCCGGCGCCCGTACGACGCGCGTGCGTCGAGAAGGCGGCCAGGAAGGCGACCGGGAAGGCCGCCGGCAGGCCCGGCACCGTGCGGGCCAGGTCCGCGGCCTGCCGCTGACACCCTCCGGACGCAGCGATGTCGGCGCCCCCGTGCGGGGGCGCCGACATCGCGGACTGCGGTGGAGCGCGGCGAGGCGCGCCCGCGCACCGAGTGCGGTCAGGCCTTCTTGGAGACCGCGGCCTTGAGCTGGGCGCCGGCCTTGAACGCCGGGTTGGTGCTGGCGGCGATCTCCATCGACTCGCCGGTCTGCGGGTTGCGGCCCTGGCGGGCGGCGCGGTCGCGGGTCTCGAACGTGCCGAAGCCGGGCAGGGTCACCTTGTCGCCGGAGGCCAGCGCCGAGGTGATGGAGTCCAGCACCGCGTTGAGGGCCTTGTCGGCCTGGGCGTTGGTCAGGTCAGCAGCGGCAGCAACCGCGTCGCGCAGCTCAGTCTTGTTCATGGGTGATGATCACCTTTCGAAAGTGAGGCCACTGGAAGGCCTCTTCGCAGGGAAACGTACCCGTGTCGGGCCGTCTCACCACGTTGGCGTGGCCCGCGACACGCGCTGGTACAGGGTTTCTCGCCCGCTGGCACGCCCACGCGCGCGTCCGGGGACGCCTCCCGGGGCTCGAACGGAGAGGTCGGTGGGATGCCGCACCGCTCAGGAGTACGACGCCCGCACGACGTCGGTGAGCGGGTCGGCCTGGCAGGCGAGGCGGATGCCGTCGGCGAGGTCCTCGGCATCCAGGACGTCGTTGTGACGCATCGAGACCTCACCCTCGAGCAGCCGGACCGCGCAGGCGGAGCACTCCCCCTCGCGACAGGAGAACGGCGCCTTCACGCCCTTGGCCTCCAGGTGCTCGAGCATCGTGGTGCCCGGGACCCAGTCGTCGAAGCTGTGGGTCTCCCCGTCGAGCTCGACCTCGAGGCGCACCGGGGCGGCCGGCACCGCGACGGTGTCCTCTCCGGGGACCGCGGAGGCGGCGGCGTCCTCGGGATCGGCCTCGGCGGCCTCGATCTCCTGCTCGGCGACCTCGACGTCGTGCAGGTCCCCGAACGGGTTGCCGCCCAGGGAGATGAACTTCTCCTGGTGGCGGCGAGCACGCGGGAAGCCCAGCTCCTTGAGGGCCGCGACGGCCATCGCCATGAACGGACCCGGACCACAGACGAACGCGTCGGCCTCGAGGTGGTCGGCGGCGAGGACGCGCAGCTGCTCCTGCGTGGGCAGGCCCTGCACCGACTCCAGCCAGTGCACGACGCGCAGCCGCTCGGGGTGCTCGGCGGCGAGGCGGCGCAGCTCGTCGGCGAAGATCACCGAGCGCTCGTCGCGGTTGGCGTAGAAGACGGTGATTCGACCGGTGCCCCCGGCCAGGGCGGCGCGGATGATCGACATGACCGGGGTGACGCCGGAGCCGGCGGCGAGGAGCAGCAGGTCGGCGTCCAGCGAGGCGGGGGTGAAGATGCCGCTCGGCGGGAGCACCCGCAGCGTGTCACCGACCCGCACGTGGTCGCACAGCCAGTTCGACGCGTACCCGTCCGGGGTGCGCTTGACGGTGATCGTCAGCGGCCCGTCGCCCACCGGGCTGCTGGACAGGGAGTAGCAGCGTGCCGCAACCCCGGTGCGGTCGCTGGGCACCGCCACGGTCAGGAACTGCCCCGGCCGGTAGGCGAAGTGCTCCTCGGCGCCCTCCGGCACCTCGACGGTGATCGAGTGGGCGTCGGCGGTCTCCTCGACGACGTCGATGACCTTGAGCTCGAAGGAGTCGGTGTCCACGGATCTCTTCCTCTACAGGGACGTACGGCGCCGGTCGGCCGCGCAGGTGGGGAGCCAGGAGACAGGATGCCTCAGTAGCCGTCCTCGGCCCCGATCGGAATCCGGCCGTCGAGAGCCGCGGCCTCGATGGCGGCGAGCAGCCGCGGGCACCCGCGGTGCAGCGACCGGGCCCGCTCGGGCTCCCGCACGCGTCGCAGCTCCGGGCACTGGCCGCGCGCGTCGCCGTGCCACTGGATCGAGGTGTGGTGCTCGCTGTTCTTCTTCACCGCGACCGTGGTCAGGCAGTCCAGGCAGGCGACCTCGACCAGCCGCGCACGGGTGTAGCGACGCTGGTCCTCGAGGGTCTCGGGGTGGCGCGGGACGAAGGAGGCCACCGGGCTCAGGAACCCGTCGCCGTCTCGGCGCCGGACGCCTCGCGCTCGGCGTCCTCCGCGGCCTTGCGGGCGAGGTTCTCGGCGACCTCGACCTGCCAGTACTCGTTGGCCTTGGTGGTGTCGACCTCGAACTCGAAGCGCTCGACCATCTCCGGGGCGACGTCGGCCTGGTCGACGTAGAACTGCTCGTACCAGCGGCGCAGCTGGTAGACCGGCCCGTCCTCCTCGCACAGCAGCGGGTTCTGCACGGGCACCTTGTTCTTCCAGATGTGGACGTCCTGGAGGAACCCGTCGCCGAACATCTCGGCGTACTTGCGGCTGATGTAGGCCACCGACGCCTCGTCGAGGCCCTCGGGCTTCTTCACCGTGATGCCGTACTGCAGGGTGAAGGAGTCCGGGCCGGTGGGGATGTGGCAGTTGATCAGGATGACCTCGGTGAGGAACCCCTTGTAGTCGACCTCGAGCCAGTTGATCATGTACGACGGCCCGAAGTAGGTGGCCTCGGACTTCAAGAACAGTTCCGGGGCGCCGTACCCGCCGCTGACGTCGGGGCGGCCCTTGGAGGCCATGTACTGGGTCGCCACCGTGCCCTCGAAGACGTTGCGGAAGCTGGTCGGGAACGACAGGTGCACGTAGTAGAAGTGCGCCATGTCGACCACGTTGTCGATCAGCTCGCGGCAGTTGGACCCCTCGATCGGCACGACCTTCCAGAACCAGTCGGTGTAGGCGTCGGTGCCGACCCCGGGCAGCACGGGCGGGAGGACCGACTCGTCGGCGGCGGACCCCTCGACGTCGTGCCAGACCAGCACCTGCCCGTTGCGCACGACCACCGGGTAGTGCTGGGTGCGCGCACGCAGCGGGACCCGACGGGCGTACGGGATCGACTTGCACTTGCCGTCGCCGCCCCAGCGCCAGTCGTGGAACGGGCACGCGACCTCATCGCCCTTCACGCTCCCCTGGGTCAGGTCACCGCCCATGTGGCGGCAGTAGCCGTCGAGCACCTTGATCTCGCCGGCGCTGTCCTGCCAGATGACGAGCTTGGTGCCGAACGCCTCGATCCCGTGCGGCTTGCCGTCGGCGAACGTCGAGGCGAGCCCGAGGCAGTGCCAGCCGCGGGCGAACCGCTCCGGCGGCGTACCGAGGTCGAGCGTCCGGGCAGTGGTGGCGGTCTCGCTCATGACGTCCTCCGGATGGGATCTGGACCAAAACAAGAACAGGTTATAGTTTTTCCGGTGGTGAGGCCACACCCCCGACGACGTCGTGGCGGCCTCCGACACCCGCCTGCCCCTGGGAGCCCCCGATGCACCTCGCCCTGGACCCCGAGCACGTCGCGCTGCGCGCCGAGCTCGCGGACTACTTCTCTGCCCTCATCACCCCGGAGGTGCGCGCCGGACTGGCCGCGGCCTCCGGCGAGTTCGGGGACGCGGAGATCTACAAGTCCGTGATCCGCCGACTCGGTGCCGACGGCTGGCTCGGCATCGGCTGGCCCGAGGAGTACGGCGGCCAGGCCCGCTCGATGGTCGAGCAGCTGATCTTCACCGACGTCGCCGCGGACCACGGCGTCCCGGTGCCCTACCTGACCCTCAACACGGTCGGGCCGACGATCATGCGCTACGGCACCCCCGAGCAGAAGGAGTACTTCCTGCCCCGGATCCTCGCCGGCGACCTGCACTTCTCCATCGGCTACTCCGAGCCCGAGTCCGGGACCGACCTCGCCTCGCTGCGCACCCGGGCCACCCGCGACGGCGAGGAGTGGGTGATCAACGGGCAGAAGATGTGGACCTCGCTGATCCAGTACGCCGACTGGATCTGGCTGGCCTGCCGCACCGACGCCGACCAGCCCCGCCACCGCGGCCTGTCGATGATCCTGGTCCCCACCGACGCACCCGGCTTCTCCTACACGCCGGTGCACACCGTGGCCGGGGTGAGCACCAGCGCGACGTACTACGAGGACGTGCGGGTGCCGGTCGGCAACCTGGTCGGCGAGCTGAACGGCGGCTGGTCGCTGATGACCAACCAGCTCAACCACGAGCGGGTGGCGCTGACCTCCTCGGCGCCGCTGGTGCAGTCGCTGCGCCTGGTGCGCCAGTGGGCGCAGGAGACGAAGAACCCCGACGGCCAGCGCGTCATCGACACCGAGTGGGTGCAGGTGGCGCTCGGCCGCGCGCATGCCCGAGTCGACATGTTGACCCAGCTGAACTTCAAGCTCGCCTCGGACGCCGACCGGGGCGTGGACCTCTCCCCCGCCGAGGCCTCGGCCACCAAGATCTACGGCTCCGAGCTCGCCACCGAGGTCTACCGCGCCCTCATGGAGATCGTCGGCCCGAACGCCGCGGTCCGCGCCGGCTCCGAGGGCGAGGTGCTCGCCGGGCGCCTCGAGCGATACCACCGCTCCGCGCTGGTGATGACCTTCGGCGGCGGCACCAACGAGATCCAGCGCGACATCATCGGCTACGTGGGCCTGGGCCTGCCGGCCGCCAAGCGCTGACCGCGCGCCGACGAGCCCTCCACCGAACGGACGACGACATGGACTACTCCTTCACCCCCGAGCAGGACGAGGCCGCCCACCTGGCCGCCCGGATCCTCGGGGACCACGCCACGCCGGCGCGCCTGCAGGCCGTGGAGCGCGCGGGCGAGCGCTTCGACCCCGACCTGTGGCGCGCCCTCGGCGAGGCCGGGCTGCTCGGCCTCGCCCTGCCCGAGGAGCACGACGGGGCGGGCCTCGGGCTGGTCGAGCTGTGCCGGGTGCTCGTCGAGGTCGGCCGGGTGGTGGCACCGGTGCCGCTGGCCGCCCACGGCGCCGCCGGCCTGCTGCTCGCCGAGCTCGGCACGCCCGCCCAGCACGCGGAGTGGCTCGCCGGCGCCGCGACGGGGCAGCGGGTGCTCGCCGCCGCGACCGCCGAGGACCGCAGCAGCCTGCCGGCGCGCCCGGCGACCACCGCCCACCCCGACGGCGCGGGCCACCGGGTCGCCGGCACCAAGACCGTCGTCGGCGGCGGCACCCTCGCCGACGGGCTCCTCGTCACCGCCTCGACCCCCACCGGGCCGGCGGTGCTCCTGGTGCGGCCCGATGACCCCGGCGTCACGGTGGTCGCCCAGGCGGTCTCCGACGGCGACCCGGTCGCGCGCGTCGACCTCGCCGACGTCGTGCTCGGCGCGGACCGGGTGCTCGGCCCGGCCGACGGCAGCGCCACCGCCCGGCTGCACGACCTGCTCACGGTCACGACGTGCGCCGAGCAGCTGGGCGTGACCGAGGGGGCGCTGCACCTCACCGCGGCGTACGCCAAGACGCGCGAGCAGTTCGGCCGCCCGATCGGCACCTTCCAGGCGGTCAGCCAGCGCCTCGCGGACGGCTACATCGACGTGCTCGGGCAGCGTCTGATGCTCTGGCAGGCCGCCTGGCGCCTGGCCGAGGGACTCCCGATCACCACCGCGGTCGCCGCGGCCAAGCTGTGGGCCGCGGACGCCGGGCACCGCCTCGCCCACACCGCGGTGCACGTGCACGGCGGCGTCGGGATCGACCTGGACGGCGAGACGCACCGCTACTTCACCCACGCCAAGCGCCTCGAGCTCGTCCACGGAGGCGCGACCGAGCAGGCGCTGCGGATCGGGCGTGCGCTGGCGGCCGAGCCGGCGGTGTGACTGGGTGTGTCCCTCTTGCGGCACGCTCCTGGCGCCCGTGAACACTCGACCGTCCCACTCGAAGGCGTTCTCGGGTCGCCGTTCAGGGCGCGAGGGCGTCACGCCACACCGGGGCGGTTTCAGGGTCGTAGTAGCGACTGAACCCGCAGCCCCAGGCGATCGGAGACTCGAGCGGGGAACCGCCCCACCTGTCCTCACCGCTCACCAGTAGCCGTGAACCGACGCCGTAGGCGTACCCCGGATCAGACGGGTCCGTTGAGCCGGTGGTCGGGGGCTGCACGTCGACCGTGACCGTGTCGCCCCGGCCGCCGGAGAACCACTCCCGAACCTCAAAGGTGACTCCAGGTAGTGCCAGGTCGGCCTCGTCACCGCGGTCGGAAACCGAATCACCCACGGCCACCACCACTCCATCGAACGCGAACGCGTGCCGCGTGACGGCTTTCGGGTCGTATGACTCGACACACGAGGCGGCCCCTCCGTCGGGGAGCGGTCCGCGACGATCCGCTGTGGGACTCTGCGATCCGTCAGGGCTGGAGCCGCCGAGGACTCGAACGTCACCCGGTCGCGCTTGCATCTTGACCGATGGAAGCGTTCAAACGGACGTGATGTCCTACTGACGACCAAGAACCAGCAGATGGGATCGCGAATGATGAGACGCGTCCCCTTGACTGGAGCCTGCCTACTTCGGCAACCGGCTGGCTTCAGGTCGCCTGTATCGCCACCACGCTGCGCCATCTGTCCTGTGGGCCTGGCCGCTGACGCCCTGTCGGGTCAGGTGCTCCAACATCAGCTCGCTGGCCCGGTTCTCGTGGGTGGATGCGGGCACGACGAGGGCGCCGACCGGGAGGCCGGTCACGTCTTCGGCGACGACGCGCTTGGCGCCCTTGGTGCGCCCGTAGGGACCGCCCCGTGTCAGGGCCTGCGCCCACGTGCCGTTGCGTGACCAGCGCCGGAACTGCGACCAAACCGGGTCCATGGCCCGAAGGACGCCGGGAGGTAGCGCCACTGGCAGCCGGTCTGGGCGATGTCGAGCATCGCGTCCACCACGGTTCGCAGGTCATCGGCGTGCCTGCGGCCGCGCTTGCCGGGCGGGTTGAACGCCGGCTCCAGCAGGTCCCACTGGTCGTCGGTCAGGTCACTGGGGTACGGCATGCCTCGCACGGTGCCCACGGAAGCCGCCCGTGCAATAGGGACACACCTAGTGAGACTGTCGACCAACCGCCCGCGGCCGGTGGTGATCGCCGTTGCTCGAGCAGTGAGCGCCAGCGAGCGGTCGTCGAGATCCCCGGAGGTAGCGGCCGGGGGAAGATGAGACCAGCGGTGGAAATCCCCTTGTCCTCGAACGTGCGTTCGAGTAGGATGAGGCATGGCCGACCACGAGCTCCCCGAATGCGACACCCCAGCCGCCGTGCTGGCGTTCGCGCAGGAGCAGCGGGCTGCGGCCCAGCGGGCGGAGTTCGGGGTCTTGGAGGCCGCCCTGGTGTGGGCGGCGATGCACCCGGCGGAGTCGATCTCGCCGCAGGCACCGGCCGCGGGGTGGATCTTCGCCGAGGTGGCCGTGCCGCTCGGTGGGGAGGGGACGCCGCTGGTGGCGGAGTTCGCGCCGATGGAGCTCGGTGCGGCGCTGGGGATCTCGACCGACGCCGCGCGTGCGCTGGTCGGTGCCGCGCTCGAGCTGGCGCACCGGTTGCCGCGGACCTGGGCCCAGATGCGTGCCGGAGTGGTGCCGGTCTGGAAGGGTCGCCGGCTCGCGCAGCTCACGCTGCGGCTGCCACCGGAGGGTGCGGACTTCGTGGACCGCCAGCTCGCCGGGAGGGTCGGGAGGGTCGGGAAGGTCGGCTGGGCCGGCATCGAGCGGCTCGTCGATCACGCGCGTGCGGTCTTCGACCCCGAGGGGGCGGAGAAGCAGCGCCGCGAGGCCGCCGACGGACGACGGTTCGACGTCCACACCCGCGAGGCGACCCACGACGGCACCGTGCACGTGGAGGGTGAGCTCGACCTGGCCGACGCCCTCGACCTGGACACCGCGATCCGCCAGGGCGCCGAAGAGCTCGCGGCCCTCGGGTCGACGAAGTCCTTGGACGTGCGCCGCTCGATGGCCGCAGGTGAGCTCGCCCGACGCCAGCTCGCGTTCGACCTGCGCATCGAGGCCGGCATCGCCGGTGACGGCGCCGCGTCGGTGGTGAAGTCGCGCCAGGTGGTCATCCACGTCCACCTCTCAGCGGCTGCGATCAGCCGCGACGAGGCTGGGATCGCCCGCGTCGAGGAGACCCGGTCGATCGTGTCGACCGAGCAGGTCCGTGCGTGGTGCAGCAGCGATGCGCAGGTGGTGATCAAGCCGGTCATCGATCTCGAGGCCCACCACCACACCGACGCCTACGCGGTCCCCGACAGGCTCGCCGAGCAGACCCGTCTGACCCAGCAGGTGTGCGCGTTTCCGTGGTGCGAACGCCCGGCCCGCAGGTGCGACACCGACCACGTCGTCGCACACGGTGCGGACGGTCCGACGTGCAGCTGCAACCTCGCCCCGCTTTGCCGCCGACATCACCGCGCCAAGACCCACACGGCGTGGACCTACGACGCCACCGACGCCGCGACGTACCTCTGGCGATCACCCCACGGGCTGCACCTGGTCAAGGACCACGGCGAGACCCGGCTCGTCACCGCACACCCACCGGACCTGTAGATCCACCGGCCCGCACCCCGCCGGCACTGAGCCGGCGGGGCAACACCCCTGCGCGGGACGCTCCCATGCATGGTCAAGGGTCATAGGGCGCGGTTGAGCTGGCGGTCGCCGGGTGTGGCGATCAGCGAGCTCGACTCGCCCAACGACGGGGACGGCTGCGATCACCGACGACGGTTCGGGCTCACGCACGAGGTATCGCGGCAAAGCCGCACGCTGCGGTGTGACGTGCCCCACAATGTGACGCACGTCAACTCACTGCGGGAGGACCCCACCATGGCCGAGACCGTCCAACAGCGGCTGCGCGAGCTCCTCGAGGTGGACACGGTGGGCGTGCGCCACGAGGAACGCACCTGGACCTGGCGCGAGCACCTCGCCGAGGCCGGCGCGGAGGCCAGCGCCCTGATCGGCCTGCTCGACGCCGCGCGTCCGCCGCACGTCGGCACCCTGCTCGGCAACGGCCCGGAGATGCTCCGGGCGATGGCCGCGGCCGGGCTCGGTGGCTACGTGCTCGCCGGGATCAACGACACCCGCCGCGGCGAGGGCATCGCCGCGGACGTGCGCCGCGCCGACTGCCAGGTGCTGCTCACCGACGCCGAGCACCTGCCGACCCTCGACGGCCTCGACCTCGGCGCCGTGCAGGTCATCGATGTCGAGGGCCCGGCGTACGCCGACCTGACCCGGGCGGCCGGTCCGCTCACCCCGCTGCGCGAGGCCACGCCCACCGACACGTTCATGCTGATCTTCACCTCCGGCACCTCCGGAGACCCCAAGGCCGTGCAGGTCGGGCACATCACCGTGCTGTTCGCCGGGTTGATGCTCGCGCAGAAGTACGAGATCACCGACGCCGACACCTGCTACCTCTCGATGCCGCTCTTCCACTCCAACGCCGTGCTCGCCGGCTGGTCGGTGGCGGTGTGCGGCGGGGCCGCGATGGCGCCCGCGCGGTTCAGCGCCTCGCAGTTCCTCGACGACGTCCGGCGCTACGGGGCGACCTACATGAACTACGTCGGCAAGCCGCTCGCCTACGTGCTCGCCACCACCGAGCAGCCCGACGACGCCGACAACCCGCTGCGCGTCGCGTTCGGCAACGAGGGCAGCGACCGCGACATCGAGGAGTTCGCGCGCCGCTTCGACTGCGTGGTGTGGGACGGCTTCGGCTCGACCGAGCTGGCGGTCACCATCACCCGGGAGCCCGGCACGCCGCCGGGCTCGATCGGGATGCCGGCCGACGGGGTGGCGATCTACAGCTCCCGCACCGGGCAGGAGTGCCCGCGCGCGGTCTTCGACGAGCACGGCGCGCTCGTCAACCCCGAGGAGGCGATCGGCGAGATCGTGAACACCACGGGCGGCGGCTACTTCCAGGGCTACTACAACGACCCGGGGGCGAACGCCGACCGGCTGCGCCAGGGCATGTACTGGTCCGGCGACCTCGGCTACCGCGATGCCGACGGCTGGATCTACCACGCCGGGCGCACCGGCGACTGGATGCGCGTCGACGGGGAGAACCTCGCCGCGGCGCCCATCGAGCGGGTGCTGATGCGCCTGGAGACGCTCAGCCGGGTCGCGGTGTACGCCGTGCCGGATGGCCACGTGGGCGACCAGGTGATGGCGGCCGTGGTGCTCCGCGACGACGTCACCCTCACCCCCGCGGCGCTCGAGGAGTTCCTCGCCGCGCAGCCCGACCTGTCCCCCAAGGCCTGGCCGCGCTACGTCCGGGTCGCCCCCGACCTGCCCTCGACCGCGACCAACAAGGTCCTCAAGCGCGAGCTCGCCGCCCAGGGCGCCACCGCCGGGGACGGGGTGCTCTGGGTGCGCGAGGAGCGCGGCCGCAGCTACCGGCCCGCCGACGACGCGGTGACAGCCGTCGGCTGAGCCGGCAGCGGCGGCTCAGAGGCTGGCGAGCCGGGCGACCGTGGCGTCGTACTCGGCGACCAGGTCGGCCATCACGTCGGCGACCGGACGGACCTCGTTCATCCGGCCGACGATCTGGCCGATCGGCATCGAGATGACGTCCGGGTCGCCGGAGGCGGTGATCCTGTTGTGGGCCTCGGCCACCAACAGGTTCTGCAGCGGCATCGGCAGCGGCTCGGGAGCCCCCTCCTCGGCCCAGGCCTCGGTCCACTTCGTCTTGAGCAGGCGGGCGGGCTTGCCGGTGTAGATGCGGGTGCGAACCGTGTCGGCCGAGGTCGCGCGGGTGAACGCCTCGGTCCAGCCCGGGCTGCCCTGGAGGTTCTGGTACTCCGTGGTGCCGAGCCAGATGGACCCGGTCCACACGCCCTGCGCGCCGAGCGCCAGGGAGGCCGCGACCTGGCGACCGGAGCCGATGCCGCCGGCGCCGAGCACCGGCACGTCCGGGCCGACCGCGTCGACGATGTCGGGCGTGAGCACCATCGAGGCGATCTCGCCGGTGTGCCCGCCGGCCTCGTGGCCTTGGGCGACGATGATGTCGACGCCGTTCGCGACGTGGTTCAGCGCGTGCTTCGCCGCTCCGGCGAGGGCGGCGACCTGGACACCGTGCTCGTGGCACTTGTCGATGACGTCCTTGGGCGGTGAGCCCAGCGCGTTGGCGATCAGCACCGGGCGGTGGTTCAGCGCGACGTCGAGGTGCGAGCGGGCCACCGAGTGCAGCCAGCCGAGCACGCCCTCGCGCCCCTCGCCCTCGGCGAGCGGCGGTACGCCGAGCCTGCGCAGGGTGTCGTCGACGAACCGCTTGTGCGCCTCGGGGACCATCGCGCCGAGGTCGACGGAGGTGCCCTCGGTCGGCACCTTCATCGGCATCACGATGTCGACGCCGTACGGCTTGCCGTCGGTGTTGTCGTCGAGCCAGGACAGGGTCTTCTCGAGCTCCTCGGCCTCGTTGAACCGCACGCAGCCCAGGACGCCGAGGCCGCCGGCGCGCGACACGGCCGCGGCGACGTGCTCGGAGGGGGTGAAGGCGAAGATCGGGTAGTCGATCCCGAACTGCTCGCAGAGTGCGGTGCGCATCAGGCGTTCGCCTCCGTGGTCTGGGCGGCAGCGTCGGCGCGCTCGGCGAGGGCCATCTCCTTGGCCCGGGGGTATTGCGCCTTGCCGGTCGCGTTGCGCGGGATCTCGGGCACGGCCACCATCACGCGCGGCAGCTTGTAGCCCGAGAGGTGCTCGCGCAGGAACGTCCGCAGCTCGTCGAGCTCGAGGGTGGTGTCCTCGCGCAGCTCGACCACGGCCGCGACCGCCTGACCGAACTTCTCGTCGGGGACGCCGACGACCAGCACGTCGTACACGCCCGGATGGCGCTTGATCGCCATCTCGACCTCCTCGGGGTAGACCTTCTCCCCGCCGGTGTTCACGCAGTTCGAGCCGCGCCCGAGCATCGTCACCCGGTTGCCCGTCTCGATCCGCGCGAAGTCGCCGGGCACCGAGTAGCGCTCGCCGTCGACCTCGATGAACGTGGCCGCGGACTTGACCGGGTCCTTGTAGTAGCCCACCGGCACCGAGCCGCCGCGGCCCAGGCGGCCGATCCTGCCGACGTTGGTGGCCAGGTCCAGCACGCGGTTCTGGTCGTCGAGCACGACGCTGTTCGGGCCGAGCGCGACCACCGGGCCGTCGGTGCCGATGTTGTCCTTGTCCTGCATGCCCATGCCCTGGAAGCCGGTCTCCGAGGCGCCCACGGAGTCGGTGTAGATGGCGTCCGGCAGCGCAGCGATCCAGCGCTCCTTGACCGACGGGCTGAAGATCGCGGCGCTGCTGCTGATCGCGAACAGCCCGGACGCGTCGTACGGCGCGCCGGTGGCGGCCTGCCGCTCGTACTCCTCGATCAGCGGACGGGCCATCGCGTCGCCGGTCATGAAGATCAGCTGGACCTTCTCCCGGTCGATGATCTGCCACGTGCGGGCCGGGTCGAACTTCGGCTCCAGGATCGTGAGGTGCCCGGCGAACAGGTGCATCAGCAGGCCGGCCTGGGCGCCGCCGTGCATCAGCGGGCTGAGTGGGAAGGTCACCATACGGCCGGGCGACTTGGCCTGCTCGGACTGGTCGTACTCGTCGAGGACCTGGCCGGTGTAGAAGTCGATGCCGCCGCCGAGCACCCGCCAGAAGTCCTCGTGGCGCCACATCACGCCCTTGGGGAAGCCGGTGGTGCCGCCGGTGTAGATGATGTGCAGGTCGTCGGCGCTGCGCTCCTCGAAGTCGCGTTCGGTGCTCTGCCCGGCCATCGCGTCGGCCCACAGCACCCCGTCGAAGCCGGAGATGTCGCTCGTGTCGTCGGGCTCGAGCACGTCGGGCATCACCACGACGTGGCGCAACTTGTCGTGGCGCGGGAACGTCGCGGTCACGAGCGGGGCGTAGGTGCGCTCGACGATCAGCGCGACCACGTCGGCGTTGTCGAAGAGGTAGTCCAGCTCGGCCTCGACGTAGCGGTAGTTGACGTTGATGCAGACGGCGCGGATCTTCATCACGGCCAGCACCGCCACGACGTGTTCGATGCTGTTCTTGGCATAGATGCCGACGTGGTCGCCCACCCCGATCCCTTGGGCGCGCAGATGGTGCGCCAGGCGGTTCGCTTCAGCCTCCAGCTCGGCGAAGGAGACGCCACGGTCTCCCACCAGGAGGGCGCGGTTGTCCGGCGCGGCGTCGACGGCATGTTCAACGAGGTCAGCGATGTTCAGGGCCACGGTCCGGAGACTAGAACACGTTCTTGTTCTTGGCTAGCATCTCGCCATGACCGCCACCCAGAACTCGCCCGCGACCGGTGCTGCCCCCCACTGTCTGGTCGAGCAGGACGGCCACAAGCTGGTCGTCACGATGAACCGACCCGAGCGGCGCAACGCTCTGTCCGGCGAGATGCTCGCGATCATGGAGCAGGCGTGGGACCGGGTGAACGCCGATGACGGCATCCGGGTCTGCATCCTCACCGGCGCCGGCGGCTACTTCTGCGCGGGCGCGGACCTCAAGGCGATGTCGGCGAAACCGCCGTCGGAGAGCTTCGAGTCCGGGGAGTACGACCCGTCGGTGATCAAGGCCCTGCTCAAGGGCTTCCGGCTGACCAAGCCGCTGATCGCCGCGGTCGAGGGTCCCGCGATCGCCGGCGGCACCGAGATCCTCCAGGGCACCGACATCCGGGTGGCCGGCGAGTCCGCGAAGTTCGGCATCTCCGAGGCACGCTGGAGCCTCTACCCGATGGGCGGCTCGGCGGTGCGCCTGGTGCGCCAGATCCCCTACACCGTCGCCGCCGACCTGCTGCTGACCGGACGCCACGTGCTCGCCCCCGAGGCCAAGGAGCTCGGCCTGATCGGGCACGTCGTGCCGGACGGGCAGGCGCTCGCGAAGGCCCACGAGCTCGCCGACCAGATCTGTGCGAACGGCCCGCTGGCGGTCCAGGCCATCCTGCGCACGATGCGTGACTCCGAGGGTCGCCACGAGGACGACTGCTGGGCCGACGATGCCCGGGTCGGCGCGGCGGTCTTCGCCTCCGACGACGCCAAGGAGGGTCCGCGCGCCTTCGCCGAGAAGCGCGCGCCGCGGTTCACGGGGCGCTGAGTCGGTCGGCGGGTTTCCGGTTCCCCGGGGTCGGTGCTTCTCCGCGCAATTGCTGGGATTGATACCGGTTTTGCGCGGCGGCAGGTGCTTCTCCCAGCAATTGCGCGCGTGGAAACGACCGCGGACCGGTTCAGACCGGGCTGATCGGCAGGGAGCGTCGCGGCTCGAAGGCGAAGTCCGCGCCGGTGCTGAACCGGGTCACGGCGACCTCGTCGGCCACCGGAGCCGGCTGCTCACGCGCAACGAGCCGGGCCACCCACTCCTCGTCGGTGCCGGCGACCTCCACGTCGAGGTGCGGGTCCACAGCGCGGACGATCGCCTGGAGCGGTGCGATCGACGACGGCCCGCAGCGGGTGATCCAGGCGCCGTCCCGGGTCGCGGCCGACTCGCGCACGCGCAGCTCACCAGCGGCGAACGACGCGTCGACGTACGCCGCCGGGTTGAGCAGGGGGTGCAGCTCGAGCACCCGCAGGGCGCCGGCCATCACGTCGGGCAGGTCGAGCGCGCGGTGCAGGCGGGCCGCGGCGACGCCGGCGATGCCGACGAGCTGGCGGGTGGTGATGGTGCGGAGCAGCTCGGCGTCCTCGCCGGCCCGGGCGCGGACGGCGAGGGTGAAGGCGAGGTTGAGAAGGTGCATCTGCACGCACACCTCGTCGGCGATCCGCACCAGCGCGGACCGGGAGAACCGCGTGAAGTCCAAGTCCGCCAGCAGCGGGCCGGCGTAGTCGGCGAGCCCGTCGTCGGCGGGGTCGATGGGGTCCAGGTCCAGACCGGCCGCGTGGGTGCGGGCGATCACCTCGCACTGGGCGATGGCCGCCACCGGCGGGTGCGCCGGGTCGATGCGCACCGTCCAGGCGCAGTGCGGCTGACGGTCCGCGGGGACCCGCGGCGGCCGGTGCAGCGGGCGCACCTGGGCGTGCGGGTTGGTCGCCACGGCGGTCGCGTCGAAGGTGGGGTCCTCGATGTCGTGGCACATCGCGCGGACGTAGTCGGGGCCCATCGGCTCGACGTCCATGAGGGCACCGCAGTGGTCCAGGTGGAACTCGCCGTGCCAGCGGTCGTGGACGGTGTAGCGGAAGTCCATGAACTGCGGCGGCGCCCCGATGTCGAGCTGGAGCCCCTTGAAGATCGTCACCACGTCGCCCTCGCCCGGAGCTGGCGCGTAGCCGAGCGCGCGCTGCATCCGCCGGGTGTAGATCGGCGAGGACGCGGCCCACTCCTCGATCGCGATCTGCGCCATCTCCTCGCGCCCGAACGCGCTGATGCACCACGCCATCCCGGAGCGGTCGATGAGCTGGCCGATCAGCAGCAGCTCGGGCACGAGTACGGCGAGCTGCTCGCGCGACAGGTCGTCGTACCGGCTGGGCATGGGGCCGATCGTGGGTCAGCCCGGCGCGGGTGTCAACAGGTCGGGCCACGGTGATGCCCGGAGGTCGGTGCTCTTCGGCGCAATTGCTGGGATTGATACCGGTTCCTCGCGGCGGCAGGTCCTTCTCCCAGCAATTGCGCAGTTTCGCGCGCAACCCCGGGCGCGCGAACCCGGGCCACCACCCGGGCGCACAACCCGGCCTACCGGAGGGGAACGTGTGGACCGGGATGGAACGATGCCAGCATGCACACACGCACCCTGGGCAACGACAGCGTCGGCCGCGTCGAGGTGGGCGCCATCGGCCTCGGGCTGATGACCTTTGACCAGTCCGGCCCGCAGCCCCGCGAGCAGCTGCTCGCGACGGTCCGGGCCGCGCTGGACGCCGGCGTCACCCTCTTCGACACCGCCGACGCCTACGGCTGGGGCGAGGAGCTGGGCGCCGACGCCCAGGGCGCCAACGAGCTGCTGATCGCCTCGCTGCTCGACGAGCTGGGTGTGCGCGACCACGTCCTGCTGGCGACCAAGGCCGGCCACGTGCGCGCCGGCGGCGGCGCCTGGGCGCTGGACTCCTCCCCCGAGCACCTGCACCACGCGGTCGACGCCAGCCTGGAGCGCCTCGGTGTCGAGCAGATCGCGCTGTGGCAGCACCACCGCCCGGACCCGAAGGTGCCCTACGAGGAGGTCCTGGTCACCCTCAAGCAGGTCGCCGACTCCGGCAAGGTCGCGATGCTGGGGATCTCCAACGCCGACCGGGCCGAGATCCGGCTCGCCCACGCGGTCCTCGGCGACTCGCTGGTCAGCGTGCAGAACCAGTTCTCCCCGGCGTTCCGCAGCAGCGCCCCCGAGATCGACCTGTGCGACGAGCTGGGCCTGGCGTTCCTGCCGTGGAGCCCTCTCGGCGGTCTGGGCGACGCGAAGGCGATGGCCGACAAGCACCCCGCCTTCGCGGAGGTCGCGGCCGCGCACGGCGTCAGCGCCCAGCAGGTCGCCCTGGCCTGGGAGCTCGCGCAGTCGCCGCGGGTGATCCCGATCCCCGGCGCCAAGCGGCCGGAGTCGATCCGGGACTCCGCGGCGGCCGCGGACCTCGAGCTCAGCGCCGACGAGGTGGCGCGCCTCGACGCCTCCTGACGCCGTCGGCGGGCGCGACGCTCAGCCGACCGCGCGCTCGCCGGTCCAGTAGAGCGCGCGCAGCGCCTTCTTGTCCGGCTTGCCCAGCCCGGTGAGCGGGAGCGCGTCGGTGGCGATCACCTGCTTGGGCGCCTGCACGGAGCCCTTGCGGTCCTTGACCATCTGCTGGATCTCCGCGACCACCTCGTCGCTCAGCTCGTGGCCCTCACGCAGCACGACGACCGCCGTGACGGCCTCGCCGAACTTCTCGTGCGGCGTGCCGATCACACCGACCTGGGCGATCGCGGGGTGCTCGGCGACGACGTCCTCGACCTCGCGCGGGAAGACGTTGAACCCGCCGGTGACGATCATGTCCTTGGTCCGGTCCACGATGTACCAGTAGCCGTCCTCGTCCTCGCGCGCCACGTCGCCGGTGTGCATCCAGCCGTCGCGGAAGGTCTCCGCGGTCGCCTCGGGGAGGTTCCAGTAGCCGTCGGCCAGGAGCGGTCCGGCCACGCAGATCTCGCCGGGCTCGCCGGTCGGGACCGGCTGCCCGTCCTCGCCGAGCAGCGCGGTCCGCAGGAACGCCGAGGGCCGCCCGCACGACGCGAGACGCCGCTCGTCGCCGCTGACGTGGTCACCCTTGGCCAGGTAGGTGATCACCATCGGCGCCTCGGACTGGCCGTAGTACTGCGCGAAGATCGGCCCGAAGCGGTCGATCGCCTCCTGGAGCCGCACCGGGTTGATCGCCGAGGCTCCGTAGTACACGGTCTCCAGCGACGACAGGTCGCGGGTGTGCGAGTCGGGGTGGTCCAGGAGCGCGTAGAGCATCGAGGGCACCAGCATGGTGGCCGTGATCCGCTGCTCCTCGATCGTGCGGAGGACCTCGGCCGGGTCGAACTTCGCCAGCACGTGGAGGCAGCCGCCCTGGAGCACGGTGGGCACGAAGAACGCCGCGCCGGCGTGCGACAGCGGCGTGCACATCAAGAAGCGCGGCGCCTCGGGCCACTCCCACTCCGCCATCTGCACCTGGGTCATCGCGTGCATCGAGCGGGCGGTCCCGACGACGCCCTTGGGCTTGCCGGTCGTGCCGCCGGTGTAGGTGATGGAGACGATGTGGTCAGGCGCGAGCGTCGCTGCCTCCAGCGGCAGCGGGTCGTACGACGCCGCGGCCGCGCTCAGGTCGTGCCCGACGTGGGCCAACGCGTCCGGCACCGGCCCGATCGTGAGCACCTTCTCCAGCTTCGGGCACCGCTCCAGCAGCCCCAGCGCCCGCTCGACGAACATCGGCACCGGGTCGATGCTCAGCGTCGTGATCTCCGCGTCGTTGATGACGTAGGCGTGGTCCTCGAGCGAGCCGAGCGGGTGCAGCGACGTCCGCCGGTAGCCCTGGGTCTGCCCGGCGCCGAGGATGAACAGCACCTCGGGGCGGTTCAGCGCGAGCAGTGCCCCGGAGGTCCCCCGCCCGGCGCCGAGCGCCTCGTAGGCCTGGACGTACTGGCTGATCCGCTCCGCGACCTCGCCGCCGGTCAGCGTCGAGTCGCCGAGGTACATCACGGGGCTGCGCCGGTGCCGTCGCAGGGCGGCCACCATCAGGTGGCCGTTGTGGGTGCCGGTCCGGATCTCGTCGCTCATGGCGCCGAGACTAGAACGCGTTCCAGTGCGGCGCCACTGCGACGTGCCGGCCCGCTCAGGCGAGCAGCTCGGCGACCGAGCGCACCTCCTCGGGGGAACGGCAGCTGAGCAGCAGCGTGCTCACCCCGGTCTCCTCCCACTGCGCGACCTTCTCCCGAACCTCCCCCGCGGTGCCGATGATGTGCATGTCGTCGACGAGCTCGTCGGGGATCAGCGCGGTCGCGCGGTCCTTCTCCCCCGTCAGGTAGAGCTCCTGCACCTCGTCCGCGAGCGCGCCGTACCCCATCCGCACGAAGACCTCCTTGTGGAAGTTCGCCTCCTTCGCGCCCATCCCGCCCATGTAGAGCGAGACGAACGGCCGCATCGCGTCGAGCACAGCAGCCTTCTCCGCGGCCGAGGAGACCACTTGGAGGTGGCAGGTGGCCGCGATCTCGAAGTCCGCACGGGTACGCCGCGCCCCGGGCCGGGCGAACCCCTCGTCGAGCCACGGCTGGTACATCCCCGCCGACTTCGGGGTGTAGAAGATCGGGATCCACCCGTCCGCGATCTCCGCGGTCTGCGCGACGTTCTTCGGCCCCTCGGCACCGAGCCAGATCGGCAGGTCCGCGCGCAGCGGGTGCACGATCGGCTTGAGCGGCTTGCCGAGGCCCACGGCACCCGGGCCGACGTACGGCAGCGGGTGGTGCGGGCCGGCGCTCGTCACCGGCGCCTCCCGAGCGAGCACCTGGCGGATGATCTCGACGACCTCGCGGGTCCGCGCGAGCGGCTTGGCGAACGGCGCGCCGTACCAGCCCTCGACGACCTGCGGGCCGCTCACGCCCATGCCGAGCACGACCCGGCCACCGCTGAGGTGGTCGAGGGTGAGCGCGTGCATCGCGATCGAGGTCGGCGTGCGGCCCGACATCTGCACGATCGAGGTCCCCAGCCGCACGCGGGAGGTGTCGCGACCCCACCACGCCAAGGGAGTGAACGCATCCGAGCCCCACGCCTCGGCGGTGAAGATCGCGTCGAAGCCGCTCTCCTCCGCCGCCGCCACGAGCTCCCCGACCCCCTGCGGGGGCTGCGCGCCCCAGTAGCCCAGCTGCAGTCCAAGTTTCATGACGCACACCATGGCAGACCCCTTGTCAGCGCGATAGAACCTGTTCTAGTTTCAGCGCCATGGCTCGCACCTTGTCAGCCCCTGTCACCGTCGCCTTCGACTACACCCGCTCCACCGGTCCCGTGCTCGGCCGCTTCCTCACCGGGCTGCGCGACGCCCGAGTGGTCGGCGCCCGCACGAGCGCCGGGGTCGTCGTCCCGCCTCCGGAGTACGACCCGGGGACCCACGACCCGGTCACCGAGTTCGTCGAGGTCGCCCCCACCGGCACCGTGACGTCGTGGACCTGGGTGCCGGAGCCGGTGGCCGGGCAGCCGCTCCAGCGGCCCTTCGCCTTCGTGCTGGTCCGCTTCGACGGTGCGGACGCGGCGTTCCTGCACGCCCTCGACGTCGACTCCCCCGACCAGGTCAGCACCGGCATGCGCGTGCAGGTCCGCTGGGCCGAGGAGCGGGTCGGCGCGATCACCGACATCGCCTGCTTCGAGCCGGCCACGTCCAGCACCCCCGCCGACGCCACTCCGCCGCCCGCCGCGGCCGCCGAGATGGACCCGGTGACCGGCGTGATCACCCCCGTCGCCCTCGACTACGTGTACGCCGCCTCCCCGGAGGAGTCCGCCTTCTACCGCGGCCTCGCCGAGGGTCGCATCGTCGCCCAGCGCTGCCCGACCTGCTCGAAGGTCTACGTGCCGCCGCGGCCGGCCTGCCCCGCCGACGGCACCCCGACCACCGACGAGGTCGAGCTCGCGCACACCGGCACGGTGACGACGTACTGCGTGGTCAACGTGCCGTTCCTGGGCCAGCGGATCACGCCGCCGTACGTCTCGGCGTACGTGCTGCTCGACGGAGCCGACATCGCGTTCCTGCACCTGATCCTCGACATCCCGGCCGAGGAGGTCCGGATGGGCATGCGGGTCAAGGCGGTCTGGAAGCCCCGCGAGGAATGGGGCACCACGATCGAGAACATCAGCCACTTCGCGCCGACCGGTGAGCCGGACGCGGACTACGAGACCTACCAGCACCACCTCTGAGAGGCGAGCAACTGATGAGAGACGTCGCCGTCGTCGGGTTCGCCCAGCGGCAGATGAAGGAGTTCGACGGGTCGCCGAACTGCGTGGAGCTGCTGGTCCCGCTGTTCGCGGAGTGCTACGCCCAGACCGGGTGGACGCGCCGCGACATCGGGTTCTGGTGCTCGGGGTCCTCCGACTACCTGGCCGGGCGGTCCTTCTCGTTCGTGTCGGCCGTCGACGCGATCGGGGTGATGCCGCCGGTCAACGAGTCGCACGTCGAGATGGACGCCGCGTGGGCGCTCTACGAGGCCTGGCTGAAGATCCAGACCGGGGAGGTCGACACCGCGCTGGTCTACGGCTTCGGCAAGAGCTCGGCCGGGCTGCTGCGCCGTACGCTCGCGCTGCAGCTGGACCCCTACACGATGACGCCGCTGTGGCCCGACACCGTGTCGCTGGCCGGCCTCCAGGCCCGCGCCGGCATCGACGCCGGGCTGTGGGACGAGCGGGCGATGGCCGAGGTCGCGCACCGCTCGCTGACGGATGCCGAGAAGAACGAGCACGCGATCCGCAGCGGCGGCTCGAGCGTCGAGGACCTGCTCGCCCGTCCGCTGTACGCCGACCCGCTGCGCAAGCACGACTGCGCCCCGGTGACCGACGGAGCGGCCGCGATCGTGCTGGCCGCCGACGACCGGGCCCGCGAGGTCTCCGACCGGCCCGCGTGGATCTCCGGCATCGCGACGTACGTCGATGCGCTCAGCATGGGCACCCGCGACCTGACCCGCGCCCCGTCGGCGGCGTCGTCCGCCGCGCGCTGCGACCTCGGCGGGGTCGAGGTGGCCGAGCTGCACGCGCCGTTCAGCCACCAGGAGCTGGTGCTGCGCCGCGAGCTCGCGCTGGCCGACGACGTGGCCATCAACCCCTCGGGCGGCTCCCTGACCGGGAACCCGATGTTCACCGGTGGCCTGATCCGGATCGGCGAGGCCGCCCGCCGGGTGTGGGACGGCAGCGCCGACAAGGTGCTCGGGCACGCCACCAGCGGCCCGGCCCTCCAGCAGAACCTCGTGTGCGTGATGGAAGGACGGGCCTGAGATGGGCAAGCTGCCAGCAGCGGTGGTCGGCGTCGGGCAGACCCACCACCGGGCCAAGCGCCTGGACGTCTCGATGGCGGGGCTGTGCCGCGAGGCGATGGACCGCGCGCTCCTCGACGCGGGGATGGGCCTCGACGACATCGACGCGATCGTCGTCGGCAAGGCCCCCGACCTGTTCGAGGGCGTGATGATGCCCGAGCTGTTCCTCGCCGAGGCGCTCGGCGCGGCCGGCAAGCCGCTGCTGCGGGTGCACACCGCGGGCTCCGTGGGCGGTTCGACAGCCATCGTCGCGGCCTCCCTCGTGCAGGCCGGCGTGCACCGGCGGGTGCTGACGGTCTCCTTCGAGAAGCAGTCCGAGTCCAACGCCATGTGGGCGCTCTCGGTGCCGGTGCCGTTCAACATGCCGGTGCACGCCGGCGCGGGCGGCTACTTCGCCCCGCACGTGCGCTCCTACATCCGACGCTCCGGTGCCCCGACCCACATCGGCGCGGTGGTGGCGGCCAAGGACCGGCAGAACGCGCTGAAGAACCCCTACGCCCACCTGCGCAACCCCGACACGACCGTGGAGTCGGTGCTGGCCTCGCAGATGCTGTGGGACCCGATCCGCTACGACGAGACCTGCCCCTCCTCCGACGGCGCGTGCGCGCTGGTCATCGTGGATGAGGACACCGCGCAGGCCTCGCCGAACCCGGCCTGGATCCACGGCACGGTGATGCGCTCGGAGGCGACCAGCTCCGCCGAGCGCGACCAGGTCAATCCGCAGGCCTCGCGCGATGCGGCGGCCCACCTGTGGAAGCAGGCCGGCATCACCGACCCGTTCACCGAGATCGACGCGGCCGAGATCTACGTGCCGTTCTCGTGGTTCGAGCCGATGTGGCTGGAGAGCCTCGGGTTCGCCGAGGTCGGCAGCGGCTGGAAGCTCACCGAGGCCGGCGAGACCGCGATGACGGGCTCGCTGCCGGTCAACTGCTCGGGCGGGGTGCTGTCCTCGAACCCGATCGGCGCCTCCGGCATGCTCCGCTTCGGCGAGGCCGCGCTCCAGGCCCGCGGGGCCGCCGGGGAGCACCAGGTCGACGGCGTACGACGGGCCTTGGGGCACGCGTACGGCGGCGGCTCGCAGTTCTTCTCGATGTGGGTCGTCGGCAGCGAGAAGCCGACCTCCTGAGCCGCGATCCCCCGGGATGCGCCAGCCCCGGGGCCGCGGGCGTTGTGCGCGCCGCGGCCCCGGGACCTAGGCTCGGAGGGTGATCGAGCTCCGCACCCCCGCCCAGATCGAGCAGATGAAGCCGGCCGGCCGCTTCGTCGCCGACGTCCTCACCCGCCTCGCCGAGGTCGCCGACGTGGGCGTGAACCTCCTCGAGCTCGACCGGGTCGCGCACGAGATGATCAAGGAGCGCGGCGCGGAGTCCTGCTACCTCGACTACCACCCCTCCTTCGGCGCCTCGCCGTTCGGCAAGGTGCTGTGCACCTCGGTCAACGACGCGGTCCTGCACGGCCTCCCCCACGACTACGCGCTGCGCGACGGCGACCTGCTCTCCGTCGACTTCGCCGCCGCCGTCGACGGCTGGGTCTCCGACTCCGCGCTCAGCCTGGTCGTCGGTACGCCGCGCGAGGAGGACCTGCGCCTGATCGACACCACCCAGCGCGCGCTCGCCGCCGGCATCGACGCGGCGCGGGTCGGCAACCGCCTCGGTGACATCTCCGCCGCGATCGCCGCGGTCGCCCGGGGCGACGGCTACTCGATCAACACCCAGTTCGGCGGCCACGGCGTCGGTCGCACCATGCACGGCGACCCGCACGTGCCCAACGACGGGCGCGCCGGTCGCGGGCTCAAGCTCCAGGCCGGGCTGGTGATCGCCATCGAGCCGTGGTTCCTGCACACCACCGACGAGATCTTCACCGACCCCGACGGCTGGACGCTGCGCTCGGCGGACGGCTCGCGCGGCGCCCACTCCGAGCACACGATCGCGATCACCGGCGACGGCCCGCTGGTCCTCACCGCCCGGGACTGACCGCCCGCCATCACGCGTAGCGGACCGGCAGGTCCTTGAGGCCGTTGACCCAGGCGTGCCGCAGCCGGCGCTCGGGGCCGGCGCGGGTGATGTCGGGGACCTGGTCGGCGAGCGCCTCGAAGACCAACCGGATCTCCTGGCGCGCGAGGTTGGCGCCCAGGCAGTAGTGCGCCCCGTGCCCGCCGAAGGCGAGGTGCGGGTTGACCTCGCGGGTGATGTCGAAGCGGTAGGGGTCGGTGAAGACGTCCTCGTCGAAGTTGGCGCTGGCGTAGAAGAGCGCGGCGCGCTGGCCGGCCGCGATCGGCACGCCGCCGACCGTCTGGTCGGAACGGGCGGTGCGCTGGAAGACCGTGACCGGCGTGGCCCAGCGGATCACCTCGTCGACCATCGTCGCGGGCCGCTCCTCGCACCACAGCCGCCACTGCTCCGGGTGGTCGAGGAACGCGGCCATCCCGTGGGCGATCGCGTTGCGGGTGGTCTCGTTGCCGGCGACCGCGAGCAGGATGACGAAGAAGCCGAACTCGTCGTCGTTGAGGCCGCGCTCGCCCTTGTGCGCGTTGATCATCCGCGTGATCAGGTCCTCGCGCGGGTGCGCCGTGCGGTCGGCCGCCAGGAGCATCGCGTAGCCGAGGATCTCCGCCGCCGCGACCTCGGAGTTCCCGGCGTACTCCGGGTCGTCGCCGGCGAGCATCTGGTTGGACCAGTCGAAGAGCTTGCGCCGGTCCTCCTGCGGGACCCCGATCAGGTCGGCGATCGCCTGGAGCGGCAGCTCGGCAGCGACCTGGTCGACGAAGTTGCCGTCGCCGGTGGCGCGCGCGGCCGCCACGATGTCGTGCGCCCGCCGGGTCATCACCTCCTCGAGCTCCCCGATCGAGCGCGGGGTGAAGGCGCGCGAGATGATCTGCCGCGTCGTCGTGTGCTCCGGCGGGTCCTGGTTGATCATGATCACCCGCTGCAGCTCGACCTGCTCGCGCTGCATCCCTGCGGTGTTGCGCACGATCGCGCCGTTCTCGGCGTTCGACCAGTCCTTGCTGTTCTTCGAGATCGCCGACACGTCGGCGTGCCGGGTGATCGCCCAGTAGCCGGTTCCGGACTCCTCCGACATCCCGTCGTACGCGCCGGGCACCTGCTCGATCCAGGCGACCGGCGCCTCCTGCCTGAGGAGCCGGAACTCCTCGTGCGGGACCCCCCGCTCGAGGACGGACGGATCGGTGGGGTCGAACCCCTCAGACAGGACGGCGCTCATGGCACTGGGTCTTCCTCTGCGAGGCGCCCGGAGGCGCGATGCTCAGGTCACCGGTAGGTGACCTGGTAGTCCTTGACCCCATTGAGCCAGCCGCTGCGCAGCCGGTCCGGCTCGCCGACCTGACGGATGTCGGGGGCGAGGTCGGCGAGGGCGTTGAAGATCAGGTCGACCTGGAGACGGGCCAGGTTGGCGCCGATGCAGTAGTGCGCCCCGTGTCCGCCGAAAGCCTGGTGCGGGTTGGGGTCGCGGGTGATGTCGAAGGTGAAGGGGTCGGTGAAGACGTCCTCGTCGAAGTTGGCGCTGGCGTAGAGCAGCCCGACCCGGTCGCCCTTCTTGATCTCCGCGTCGCCGATGCGGATGTCGTTGATCGCGGTGCGCTGGAAGACCGTCACCGGGGTGGCCCAGCGGATGATCTCATCGACGGCGGTGCGCGGTCGCTCGCGCTTGTAGAGCTCCCACTGCGCGGGGTTGTTGAGGAAGGCGTGCATGCCCCAGGTGGTGGCGTTGCGGGTGGTCTCGTTGCCGGCGACCGCGAGCAGGATCATGAAGAAGCCGAACTCGTCGTCGCCGAGTCCCTGGCCGTCCACGTCGGCGGTGACGAGCTTGGTGATGATGTCGTCCTGCGGGCGCTGGCGGCGCTCATCGGCCAGCGCCATCGAGTAGGCCAGGATCTCCATGAAGGCGGTCATCTGGTCACCCGGGACGTCAGGGTCGTCGTAGGCCATCATCTGGTTGGACCACTCGAAGAGCTTGCCGCGGTCCTCCTGCGGCACCCCGAGCAGGTCGGCGATCGCCTGGAGCGGGAGCTCGGCCGCGACGTCCTCGACGAAGTTGCCCGAGCCCTTGGCCACCGCGTCCTCTACGATCTTGGCGGCCCGGACCTTGAGGTCGTCGGCCAGCGCGTTGATCGCGCGCGGGGTGAACGCGCGCGAGACGATCTGGCGCAGCTTGGTGTGGTCGGGCGCGTCGTGGTTGATCAGCAGGAAGCCGGTCTGCTCGACCTCCTCGCGCGTCATCTCGGGGTTGAACCGGATGATCACGCCGTTCTCACGGGTGGAGAAGTTCGCCTGGTCCTTGGACACGGCGGCGACGTCGGCGTGCTTGCTCAGCGCCCAGAACCCCTCGGTGTGCTGGAAGCCCCCGAGGCCGGCCTCCGACTGCGCGACCCACGAGACCGGAGCGGTACGCCGCAGCGCGAGCAGCTCGTCGTGGGGAACCCGCTCGCGCATCACGTCGGGGTCGGTCGGGTCGAAGTTCACGGGGATCTCGAGCGAGGTGCTCACGTCGGATGCCTTTCGCAGGGGTGGTGCAACACGTTCTAGTGGTGCAGGTTACATACCAACGGTACGGAGCAACAGGGGTTACGGTCCCCCGCTGAGCAGGACGACGCCTTGCCGTTCCCCAGAACCCGTTCTACGTTGCCGGGCATGGGCACTCCCGTCATCGTCGAAGCAGTCCGCACTCCCCTCGGCAAGCGCAAGGGCTGGCTCGCCGGCGTGCACCCCGCCACGCTCCTGGGCTTCGCACAGACCGAGGTGCTGCGGCGCGCGGGCGTCGACTCCGATGTCATCGACCAGGTGATCGGCGGCTGCGTCACCCAGGCGGGCGAGCAGTCCAACGACATGGTCCGTCGCGCCTGGCTGCACGCCGGCCTGGCCCAGCGCACCGCCGGCACCGCGCTCGACGCGCAGTGCGGGTCCGGCCAGCAGGCAGCGCACCTGATCAACGACATGGTGGCCGCCGGCTCGATCGACGCGGGCATCGCCTGCGGCGTGGAGCTGATGTCCCGCGTGCCGCTCGGCGGCAACGTCCCGCCCGGGCTGGGCGACCCGCGCCCGGACGACTGGTCGATCGACATGCCCAACCAGTTCGAGGGCGCCGACCGGATCGCCCGTCACCACCAGATCAGCCGAGAGGACCTGGACGCGTTCGGTCTGGAGTCCCAGCGCAAGGCCCGCGTCGCGGTCGACGAGGGGCGCTTCACCCGCGAGATCGCGCCGTACGACGCCCCGGTGCTCGACGAGGACGGCAAGCCGACCGGCGAGACCCGGCTGGTCTCGACCGACCAGGGCCTGCGGGACACCACCCTCGAGGGCCTCGCCGGCCTGCGCACCGTGCTGCCCGAGGGCCTGCACACCGCCGGCACCTCCTCGCAGATCTCCGACGGCGCCTCGGCGGTGCTGATCATGGACGAGCAGCGCGCCCGCGATCTCGGCCTCACCCCCCGGGCCCGGATCGTGCGCCACACCCTGGTCGGTTCGGACCCCTACTTCCACCTCGACGGCCCGATCGAGGCGACCCGCTCGATCCTCGCCCGCACCGGCATGTCGATCGGCGACTTCGACCTGTTCGAGGTCAACGAGGCCTTCGCCTCCGTCGTGCTGTCGTGGGCCAAGGTGCACGGCGTCGACATGGACAAGGTCAACGTCAACGGCGGCGCCATCGCCCTCGGCCACCCGGTCGGGTCGACCGGCACGCGCCTGATCACCACCGCGCTGCACGAGCTCGAGCGCCGCGACGCCTCGACCGCGCTGATCTCGATGTGCGCGGGCGGCGCGATGGCCACCGCCACGATCATCGAGCGGATCTGAGAACCCCCCACCCGGTTGAGTCCGGCCGCGCGAGGGCGAGTAGTTTCAAAGACGTGAACGAGACTCAGCCCCGCAGGGCGCGTCACCTGATGGACATGTCGAACCCGCGTCCGCAGCCGGTGCGGAGGTCGGGCCCGGGCATGGGCATCGAGGGTGTCCAGAAGTGGGTGCTCTCCGTCCTGGCCGTCACCACGATCTGGCACATGGCCGCCGCGCTCGTGCTGTTCGCGACCTACATCGACGACGACAAGCGAGCCTCGCAGATCGGGCTCTGCGTGATCGCCGGCGTCTTCGGGGTCCTCGGCATGGCCTCGGGCCTGGCGATCCACCGCCGCTCGCCGGCGAGCCCGTGGCTGATCCTCGGGGTGCTGCCCGGCGTGCTCGGCGTCTGGCTCGTCCTGCGCTGAGCCCCGCTCAGTCGGTCGTGCGGTAGCCGCCGCGGTAGAACAGCAGCGGCTCCTCGGCATCGGCGGCCCGGAGGTCCTGCACCCGCCCGATCACCACGAAGTGGTCCCCCGCCTCGTGCACGGCGTGGACCGTGCAGTCGAGATGGGCGAGGGCACCATCGAGCACGGGCGACCCGGTGTGCGCCGACGGCTTCCAGGCGACCCCGCTGAACTTGTCGGTGCCCCGGCTGGCCATCCGGTTGGACAGCTCTGCCTGGTCCGCGGCCAGGACGTTGACGCAGAACCTCCCCGCGCGCCGGATCAGCGGCCAGGCGCGGGAGGTCTTGGCGGGCACGAACAGCACCAGCGGCGGGTCCAACGACACGCTCGAGAACGACTGGCAGGTCATCCCGACCGGCTCGCCACCGCTCACCGCGGTCACGACCGTCACCCCGGAGGCGAAGCGGCCGAGCACGTCGCGGAAGCGGCGCGCCTGCGCAAGCGCCTCAGCGTCGTCGGGGACCGGGACCGCCTCGCCCGGCTTGAGCTCGAAGTCCGGCTCGGCGTCACCGAGCCACGAGCTGATCAGCTCCTGGCTGGGCCACGCCTGACGGGCGTCGGCACGGATGCCGGCGAGGATCTCCGGTTCGTCTCCGTCGGTGGGTCGCGAGCTCATCTCCTCGACCCTAGCCCTCGACCCTGCGTCGGCGCGGTCCCCCACTAGCGCCCGCCGCCGAAGTCGTGGCCCCAGTAGGAGACCGCCGTCGACTCGCGCGCGACCCAGGAGCCGTCGTCGACCTGGAGGCCCTCGCAGCCGAACTCGACGTCGAACCCGCCCGGGGAGCGTACGTAGAAGGAGACCATCTCGTCGTTCATGTGCCGCCCCAAGGTCGCCGACAGCGGCGCGCCGTGCTTCAGCACCCGCTCGAGGGCACGGCCCACGTGGTCGAGGGAGTCGACCTCGAGCATGATGTGCACGCAGCGCGCCGGGTTCGGCATCGGCAGGAACGCGAGCGAGTGGTGGCGCGGGTTCACCCCGAGGAAGCGCAGCCAGACCTTCGACCCGGGCTCCTTGCCCACGAACTCGCCGGGCATCGACATGGAGTCGCGCAGCCGGAACCCGAGCACGTCGCGGTAGAAGCGCAGCGCCTCGACGTCGTCGCCGACCGGGACCACGATGTGGCCCATGCCCTGGCTGCCGGTCACGAAGCGGGCGGCGTACGGCGTCACGAGCGGGTGGGCCTCGTAGGTGATGCCGTGGAAGAGCTCGAAGACGTTGTCCCACGGGTCGCTGAAGCGGATCAGCTCCTGGACCCGGCGCTCGTCGAGCTCCGCGCGCGTGCCCTCCTCGACCGCGACGCCGGCCTTCTCCAGGTGCTCGCGGGCCGCCTGGAGCGCGGCGTGGTCGGCCAGCTCCCAGCCGGTGGCGGCGAGCTGGTCGACGTCAGCGGGGAACACGACCAGCCGGGCCGAGACCTCGTCGATGCGCCAGTACTGGTGGTCGGGGTTCGGGCCGCGGCCCTCGGCCAGGCCGAGCACCTTGCCGGCGAACTGCGACCACTGGGCGAGGTCGGTGGAGGCGACGCGTACGTAGCCCATGGACTTGATGTCGATCATGGATCCTGCTTTCGGTGGGCGGTACGGCGGGTCAGGGCGTGGGCGGCGGGGTGCGCTCGACGTGGCGGGCGAGGAACGCCGTGGCGACCTCGGCGAACTCCTCGGCAGCCTCGATCTGGGCCCAGTGCCCACAGTTGCCGAAGACGTGCAGGCGGGCCTGGGGGATCAACTTGAGGGCGACCATCGCGCCGTCGAGCGGGTTGACCCGGTCCTCGCGGCCCCAGGTCAGCAGCGTGGGGGCGCGCAGCCGGTGCGCCTCGCGCCACAGCATGCCGTCCTCGGCGGTCTCGGGGTTGAAGAAGGACATGCCCATCGAGCGCATCGCCTCCCGCGCACCGGGGGCGGTCGCGTCGGCGAAGCGCTCCTCCACGAGCTCGTCGGTGACCAGCGACTGGTCCACGACCATGGTGGAGATGAACGCGCGCAGCGCCTCGCGGGTCGGCTCGGCGCCGAACTCCATCAGCCGCTGGACGCCCTCGGTGGGGTCGGCGTGGAAGAGGTTGAGCGAGAGGCCGCCGGGGCCCATCAGCACCAGCCGCCCGACCCGGTCGGGGTGGCTGAGCGCCAGACGCATCGCGGTACCGCCGCCGAGGCTGTTGCCGAGCAGGTGCACCCGGTCGATGCCCAGCTCGTCGAGCAGGCTCACGACGTGGTCGGCGGCGAAGCGGTAGTAGTTGCCCTCGACCGCCGGCTTGTCGGAGCCACCGAAGCCGGGCTGGTCCACGAGCAGGGTGCGGAACGACGCGGCGAAGTGGGGCAGCGCCCGGCCGAAGTTGGACCAGGCCGAGGCGCCCGGGCCGCCGCCGTGCAGCATCACCAGCGGCAGTCCGCCGCCGACCGGACTGCCCGCGTCGGGGCCGTCCGGGCCGGCCTCGTAGTAGTTGAGGGTGAGTCCCCCGGCCTTCGCCGAGCGGCGCACGGCCTCCTGCTCGTACGCCGTGGGGGCGCCCATCTCAGTACATCCCCGGGTCGACCTGGTGGCCGAACTCGTGCGCGCCGTACATCTGCAGCGCCCGCTCGGGGTCGTTCGCGGCGTGCACCCGGCCGGCGTGCGCGTCGCGCCAGGCACGCTGGAGGTAGCTCCCCTCGGCCAGCGCCCGGCCGCCGGAGGCCTCGAAGAGCGTGTCGATGGCGTCGATGCAGCGCTGGGTGCCGATCACCTGGTCGCGGCGCACCCGCAGCCGCAGGCCGAGCGGGATCGTCTCGCCCCGGGCGACCAGCGCCATCTCCTCGCGCAGGTTGCCCATCAGCAGCGCCCAGGTGGCGTCGATGTCGGAGGAGGCCCGGGCCACGCGGACCGCAGCGAACGGGTCGAGGGACGCCTTCTCCCCGACGTACGACGCGCGCACGCGCTTCTTCTGCATCGCAACGTGCTCGTCGTAGGCGCCGCGCGCCATGCCGACGATCGGAGTGGTGATCGTGGAGGTGAAGACCGAGTGGAAGGGGAGCTTGTAGAGGTCGGCGGTGTTCTGCTCCTGGCCCGGCCCGTGGCAGCGTCCGGTCTCGCCCATCGACAGGGTGAACGCCTCGGGCACGAACACGTCGTCCACGGCGATGTCGTTGGAGCCGGTGCCGCGCAGG
Source organism: Nocardioides ochotonae (assembly GCF_011420305.2). Classification (NCBI taxonomy): domain Bacteria; kingdom Bacillati; phylum Actinomycetota; class Actinomycetes; order Propionibacteriales; family Nocardioidaceae; genus Nocardioides; species Nocardioides ochotonae. The sequence goes on from NZ_CP061769.1 coordinate 2,148,365, forward strand.
CCGACGGTGTGCCAGACGTCGTGGATCGCGTAGCTCTCACGGGGCACCAGGAAGGTCTTGAAGTCCACGACGTTGCCCTCGCCGTCGAACACGAGAGCCCCGAGCAGCACCCAGGAGCAGTGGTCGCAGCCCGAGGAGAAGCTCCACCGACCCGAGAGCCGGTACCCGCCGTCGACCCGGGTGGCCTTGCCGGTGGGCGCGTAGGAGCTGCTGAGCCGGGTGGAGGTGTCGGAGCCCCAGACCGCCTGCTGGGCCTCGTCGGTGAACAGCGCGACCTGCCACGGGTGAACACCCACGACGCTGGAGACCCACCCCGTCGACCCGCACGCCGAGGCGATGTCGCGCACCGCGGCGTAGAAGGTCACCGGGTCGGCCTCGAAGCCGTCGAAGCGCCTCGGCTGGAGCAGCCGGAAGAAGCCGGTGTCCGCCAGCTCCTTGACGGAGGCCTCCGGTACGACGCGAAGCCGCTCGGTCTCGTCGGCCCGCTCCCGGAAGGTCGGGAGCAGGTCACGGACCGCGTCGAGCACTGCCTGGGACATGGCGTTCTCCTGTCGTGGTGGACGACAGGAATACTAGAACACGTTCTCGTTTCGCGCGAGGAACGCTCGTTTCCCCTAGTGGGAGGCGGTGCGGGCGAGCACGCAGAACTCATTGCCCTCAGGGTCGGCCAGCACGGCCCAGCCCCGGTCGCCCTCGCGCAGGTCCGCGACCAGCGTGGCGCCGAGACCGAGCACCCGCTCGACCTCCTCGTCGCGACTGCGGTCGGCGGGACGCAGGCACATGTGCATGCGGTTCTTGACCTGCTTGGCCTCTGGCACCTGGAGGAAGAGCAACCAGCGACCGTCCGGACCGCGCAGGCCGCACTCGTCGTCACCGGGGCCCTGGTCGTCGTCGGGCTGGACGGTGAAGTCCTCGAGCACCTGCGCCCACCACATGGTCTGGGCGTAGGGGTCGGCAGCGTCGATGCACAGGTTCGAGACGAGGGAGCTCATGGCGCGAGGGTGCCACGTCGCGGACATCGCTGCACCCGAATAGAACCTGTTACAGTTTCGGCCCATGAGCGCCCCGCTACCCGTCGAGGTGGACGTCGTCGTCGTCGGTGCCGGTGGCGCCGGCATGAGCGCCGCCCTCGCGGCCGCCGCCCGCGGCCTGGACACCGTCGTCGTCGAGAAGAGCCCGTGGTTCGGCGGCTCCACCGCCCGCAGCGGCGGCGGGGTGTGGATCCCCGGCAACTACGCGCTCGCGGCCGCCGGGCAGGCCGACGACCCGGCCCTCGCGAAGCAGTACCTCGACGCGATCGTCGGCGACGTGGTCTCGAAGGTGCGTCGCGACACCTACATCGACCGCGGCCCCGAGGTGCTGGAGTTCATCCGCGACCACACGCCGCTGCGCTTCCGCTGGGTGCCGCAGTACTCCGACTACCTGCCCGAGCAGCCCGGCGGGCGCGCGGCCGGGCGCAGCTGCGAGCCGGTCCCGCTGGACGCGCGGTTCCTGGGCGAGGAGCTCGAGCGGCTGCACCCGCAGTACACCAAGGCACCGGCGAACATGGTCGTCACCCAGGCCGACTTCCGGAAGCTCAGCCTGGGCATGCGGACGATCCGCGGTCCGATCACGGGGATCAAGGTCGCGCTCAAGCGGCTGCTCAGCGGCCTGCGCGGGCAGCGGATGTATGCGATGGGCAACGCGATCGCGATCGGCCTGCGCAAGGGCCTGCTGGACGCCGGCGTACCGGTGCACTACGAGACCACGCTGAGGAGCCTGCTGGTCGAGGACGGCCGGGTGGTCGGCGTACGAGTCGAGCGCGACGGCGACACCCACGAGGTGCGGGCGCGGCGCGGCGTGGTGCTGGGCAGCGGCGGGTTCGAGCGCAACCTCGAGATGCGGGAGCGCTACCAGCCGCGGCCCACGTCGGTGGAGTGGACGACCGGGTCGCAGAACAACACCGGCGGCGGCATCCTGGCGGGCCTCGAGGCGGGCGCCGCGGTGGACCTGATGGACGACGCCTGGTGGGGGCCGACGATCCCGCTGCCGAACCGACCGTGGTTCTGCCTCGCCGAGCGCAACCTGCCCGGCTCGATCATCGTCAACGGCGCCGGGCAGCGGTTCATGAACGAGGCGCTGCCGTACGTCGAGGCGACCCACGAGATCTATCGCGGCGAGGCGACCGGGGTGACCCACGTGCCGAGCTGGCTGGTCATCGACCAGCGCTACCGCAACCGCTACCTGTTCGCCGGGCTCGGCCCGCGCCAGCCATTCCCCGGACGCTGGTACAAGCACGGCGTGGTCAGGCGCGCGGACACGATCGAGGGACTGGCCGCGGAGATCGACGTACCGGCCGAGGCGCTGCGCGCCACCGTCGAGCGGTTCAACGGCTTCGCGCGCAGTGGAGTCGACGCCGACTTCCACCGCGGCGAGAGCGCCTACGACCGCTACTACTCCGACCCGACGGTGAAGCCGAACCCGTCGCTGCACACCATCGACCAGGGCCCCTTCCACGCGGTCAAGATCGTCCCCGGCGACCTGGGCACCAAGGGCGGGCTGGTGACCGACGAGCGGGCCCGGGTGCTGCGCACCGACGGCAGCGTCATCCCCGGGCTGTACGCCGCCGGCAACACCTCCGCCGCCGTCATGGGCCGCACCTACGCCGGCCCCGGCGCGACCATCGGCCCCGCGCTGACCTTCGGCTACCTGGCCGCCGAGGACATCGCCGCCTCCGCTTCGTCCTCCACCTCCGCCTCGCCCTCCACCGACGCCGACGCCGACGCCGGCGAGCGGAGCGCCTGAGCCGGTACGCCCGGGGTCGGTGTCTTTCGGCGCAACCCGGACCGCCACCGCGGGAAGACGCGGGACCCGCGAGAGGTTGACCCGGCGTGAAGAAGATCGGCTTCCTGTCCTTCGGCCACTGGACCCCCTCGCCGCAGTCCCATGCGCGCACCGCGGCGGACGTCCTGCACCAGTCCATCGACCTCGCGGTCGCCGCGGAGGAGCTGGGCGCCGACGGCGCCTACTTCCGGGTGCACCACTTCGCCCGCCAGCTGGCCTCGCCGTTCCCGCTGCTCGCGGCGATCGGCGCGCGGACCAGCCGCATCGAGATCGGCACCGGCGTGATCGACATGCGCTACGAGAGCCCGCTGCACATGGCCGAGGACGCCGGCGCCGCCGACCTGATCGCCGGCTCGCGGCTCCAGCTCGGCATCAGCCGGGGATCACCCGAGCAGGTCGTCGACGGCTACCGCTACTTCGGTTTCCAGCCCAGCGAGGGCCGCACCGACGCCGACATGGCTCGCGAGCACACCGAGGTGCTGCTCGAGGTGCTCACCGGCAAGGGGTTCGCCGAGCCCAACCCGCGTCCCATGTTTCCCAACCCGCCGGGGCTGCTGCGCCTCGAGCCGTACTCACCCGGCCTGCGCGAGCGGATCTGGTGGGGCGCCGGCTCCCGCGCGACGGCGGAGTGGGCCGGGCAGCAGGGCATGCACCTGATGAGCTCGACGCTGCTCACCGAGGACACCGGCGTACCGTTCCACCAGCTCCAGGCCGAGCAGATCCAGCGCTTCCGTGACGCCTGGCGCGCCGCCGGGCACGAGCACGAGCCGCGGGTCTCGGTCAGCCGCAGCATCTTCCCCATCGTCAACGACACCGACCGCGCCTACTTCGGCGGCGAGGCCGGCAGCCAGGACCAGGTGGGGATGCTGGAGGGCGGCCGGGCACGCTTCGGCAAGACGTACGCCGGGGAACCCGACCGGCTGGTCGCCGAGCTCGCCGCCGACGAGGCCGTCGCGGCCGCCGACACGCTGCTGCTGACCATCCCCAACCAGCTCGGCGTCGACTACAACGCCCACGTCCTGGAGACCGTGCTGCGTGAACTCGCGCCGTCGTTGGGCTGGCGCTGAGCCATCCCGCTCCTAGGATGTCGGCCATGCCGTTCCTGAGCCGCCGGATCCTCACCGCAGCCCTGGTGGCCAACGCACTGCGCCCCCTCCCGGGCTACCGCGGCGGGATCGTCTCCTTCGTGCCCGGCTGGATGACCACGGAGCTGGCGCCGCACATGTTCGCGGTGACCGCCGCCGACACCGCCGCCCACGCCGTGTGGGGCGGTTCCAGGGGCCGCAGCCGGACCGGGCTGGTGCTCGGCGCGGCCAGCCTCGTCGGCCTGGGCGTGCTGCTCCAGCAGGCGCGTCACGCGCGTGAGGACACCGAGACGGCGCTGTCGACCGGGCTCGGCGCGGACTACCTCGACCAGCTCGACCCGCAGCCGTCGCCCGCCGACCTCGCCGTGCCGTGGCGCCGGATGGTCTACCCGTTCCGGGTGCGCGAGCTCACCGTGCGCGTCGAGCGCGACATCGCCTACGCCCCGGAGCACGGCAAGCGCGGGCTGCTCGACGTCTACCGCCCCGCCGAGGGCGACCTGTCCGGGGCGCCGGTGCTCGTGCAGGTCCACGGCGGCGGCTGGACGATCGGCTCCAAGGACGAGCAGGGCCTGCCGCTGATGAACCACCTCGCCGCCAAGGGCTGGGTGTGCGTCTCGATCAACTACCGCCTCGCCCCGCGCGACCCGTTCCCGGCCCAGATCATCGACGTCAAGCGCGCGCTGGCCTGGGTCAAGGACCACATCGCCGAGTACGGCGGGGACCCCGACTACGTGGCGATCACCGGCGGCTCCGCGGGCGGGCACCTCGCCGCGCTGGCAGCGGTCACCCCCAACGACCCGGCGTACCAACCGGGGTTCGAGGACGCCGACACCAGCGTGCAGGTGGCGGTCCCCCACTACGGCGTCTACGACTTCGCCGCCTCCACCGGCCAGCGCCGCGCGGAGCTGATGCGGGACCGGTTCCTGGCGCCCCGGGTGGTGCGCCGTACCTACGCCGAGGCGCCGGAGATCTTCGAGGCGGGCTCGCCGCTGCTGCGGATCACCCCCGAGGCACCGGACTTCTTCGTCATCCACGGCACCCACGACGGGCTGGTGCCGGTCGAGCAGGCACGGCTGTTCGTGGAGCGGCTGCGCGAGGTCGGCAAGGCCACGGTGTCCTACGCCGAGCTGCCCGGCGCCCAGCACGCCTTCGACATGTTCCCCTCGATCCGCAGCACCTACGTCGTCCGCGCGATCGACCGCTACCTGCACTGGCACTGGAACCGCTGGCGCCGCTCGCGCCCCGACTCCGCGGCCTGACCCGGGCGCGGAGTCGGCGCCACCGCTGACGCCGACTCACGCAACCATCCGGGCACCATCAGCCCCGACTCGCGGGTCAGCGGGGCAGGCCGAGGATCCGCTCGCCGGCGATGTTGCGCAGGATCTGGGTGGTGCCGCCGGCGATCGAGAGGCAGCGAGTGCTGAGCATCTCCCACACGTCGGCACGCAGCTGCGCGTCGGGGACCACCAGCCGGTCGGACTGGAGCGCGACGACGAGCTCGGAGCCCTCCTGACGGCTGCGGACGCCGAGCAGCTTGGCCACCGACGACTCCGGGCCGGGGCCCTGCCCGGCGAGCGAGCGCATCACGGTGCGGACGCCGAGCAGCGAGCAGACCGTGGCCAGGGCGACCGCGCGGCCGACCTTGACCAGCTCCGCCTCACTGAGACCCCCGGCGGCGAGCTCCACGGCCCGCTCGGTGCTCTTGCCCAGTCGGCTGGAGGCCATCGCGACGCGCTCGTTGGCGAGCGTGGTGCGGGCCAGGCGCCAGCCGTCCCCCGGCTGCGCGACCACGCAGTCGTCGGGGACGAAGACGTCGTCGAGGAACACCTCGTTGAAAAGCGCGTCGCCGGTCATCTCGCGCAGCGGGCGCACCTCGATGCCCGGCGAGTTCCGCATGTCGACGAGGAAGTAGGTGATGCCGCGGTGCTGCGGGGCGTCGGGGTCCGTGCGCGCCAGGCAGATGCCCCAGTCGGCGTGCTGGGCGCCCGAGGTCCACACCTTCTGTCCGGTGAGCCGCCAGCCGCCGTCCACCTTCACGGCGCGGGTGCGCAGCGAGGCGAGGTCGGAGCCGGCACCCGGCTCGGAGAAGAGCTGGCACCACACCAGCTCGCCGAGCAGGGACGGCGGCACGAACCGGGCCCGCTGCTCGTCGGTGCCGTGCTCGAGGATGGTGGGGACCGCCCACCCGGCGATCACCAGGTCCGGGCGCTCGACGCCGGCGCGGGTGAGCTCCTGGTCGATGACCAACTGCTGCACGGCGTCCGCCCCCAGCCCGTACGGCGTGGGCCAGTGCGGCGTGAGGTAGCCGCTGTCGACCAGCCCGGCCCGGCGCTCGGGCTCGCCGAGCGCGGCGATCCGCTCGGCGGTGGCACGTGCCTCGGGGCGCAGCGGCTCGTCGCGGCCGTCGAGGTCGACCTCGACCACGCGGCGCTCGCCGGCGACCGCGCGGGACGCGAGCCGCACCGCCGCCGCGTCGCCGGAGCCGAGCAGGGCACGCAGCGCGCTGGCGCGGCGGAAGTAGAAGTGTGCGTCGTGCTCGAAGGTGAAGCCGATGCCGCCGAGCACCTGGATGCAGGACTTGGCGACCTCGAGGGCGGCGTCGAAGGCGATGGTGGCCGCGACGTCGCTGGCGTAGGTCCACTGCGCCTCGTCGCCGGACTGCGCGGCGTTCGCGACGTCCCAGGCGACGCTGGTGAGCGCCTCGGCGTGCTCGAGCATCTCCGCGCACAGGTGCTTGATGGCCTGAAAGCTGCCGATCTTGCGACCGAACTGCTCACGGACCTTCGCGTAGTCCACCGCCGTCGCAAGGCACCAGCGCGCGAGGCCGGCCGCCTCCGCGGCTCCGAGCGTCACCGCGGCGCGCCGGACCCGCTCGAGGGTCAGCTCGGGCACCGGGGTCGCCCGCGTCTCGTCGAGCAGGCGCACGGTCCCGAAGCGCCGGGTCAGGTCGATGCCGGGCGCGGCGAGGGTCACCTCGACCGCGTCGCGGGGCGCGAGCACCCAGGCGTCCCCGGGCGTCGCCAGCAGCACGTGGGTGGCCTGGGGGGCGTCCCACAGGACCTCGCCGAGCGCGAGACCGACGACCGCGCCGTCGGCGAGGGTCGCGGCGTGCTCGGTCGGCGCGAGCAGCAGGGCGGCCACCGCCGGGCCGAGCAGTGCGCCCGGAAGCAGCTCGTGCCCGCAGGCCTCGAGTGCGACGGCGACATCGAGAACCGTTCCGCCGCCACCCCCGACGGACTCGGGCAGCCCGATCGTGGTGATGCCCATCTCCTGCGCGGCCGCCCAGACCTCGGCGAAGCCGGCGTCCTCGTCGCTCTCGGCGGCGCGCGCGAGGTCGCACCCGCCCAGGGACGAGGCCCACTTGCGCAGCGACGCTGCGAGCTCGACGTGGTCCTCGGAGATCCCGATCGACATGCTTCGACCTTCCCATGGGGCGGACCGCAGCCCACCCAAAAGTAGAACGTGTTCTCACTCTATAGTCTGCCGGCGTGACATCGATGCCCGCCGACCTGCTCGCCCACGCCCGCGAAGCCAAGGGCTTCATGCCCGAGGACGAGGGCCTGCTGCTTCACCGTGCCGCGCGCGAGCGTCTCGCGCACGGTCCGGTCCTGGAGGTCGGGACCTACTGCGGGAAGTCGGCGATCTACCTCGGCGCCGCCGCCCGCGAGGTGGGCGGTCCGCAGGCGGTCGTGTTCACCGTCGACCACCACCGCGGCTCCGAGGAGAACCAGGCCGGCTGGGAGCACCACGACCCGACGCTGGTCGAGGCCGAGACCGGCCTGATGGACACGCTCCCGGTCTTCCGCCGCACCCTCGCGCACGCCGGGCTGGAGGACCAGGTCGTCGCGGTGGTCGGGCGCAGCACCACCGTCAGCGCCCACTGGCGTACGCCGCTCTCGCTGCTGTTCATCGACGGCGGGCACGCCGAGGAGCACGCCCAGAACGACTACTCCGGCTGGGCGCCGTGGCTGATGCCCGGCGGCCTGCTGGTGATCCACGACGTCTTCCCGGACCCCGCGGACGGCGGGCAGCCGCCTTACCACGTGTTCCTGCGGGCGCTCGCGAGCGGTGCGTTCACCGAGGTCGAGGCCGTCGGCTCGATGCGGGTGCTGCGCCGCTCAGCCGGCGTGGCCGGAGACCCCGTCGGCTGAGACCTCCGGCGAGGGGCAGCCGCACTCCAGCGCCAGCTCGCGGAAGTGCGGGGCCAACGACGAGCCGCGCATGATCCCCGAGCCGGGCGTGCTGTGCCCGTAGGTCTCCCCCAGCGCGTCGGCGGCGAGCACCACCGCGGCGGCGGTGTACGTCGTCCACTCCGGCGGCCAGTTGACGTCGTCGCCGTAGACCCAGCCGGTCCAGTACTTGCCGTCCTCGGCACGCAGGTGCTGCATGTCGGCGAACAGCTGCTTGGCCCGCGCGTGGTCGCCCAGGTTGTCCAGGGCCATCACCAGCTCGCAGGTCTCCGCGCCCGTGACCCAGGGGTTGGTGTCGACACAGAGGATGCCGAGCCCGGGACGCACGAAGTGCTCCCACTTGGCGTCGATCATCGCCAGGCCGTGGGTGCCGCGCACGGCGCCGCCGAGGACGGGGTAGTACCAGTCCATCGAGTGCTTGGCCTTGTCCAGGAACAGGTCGCGGTGCTCGCGCAGCGCGTGCCCGAGCCGGCCGCCGGCGAGCTCCCACTCCGGCTGCGGGTCACCGAGCAGGTCGGCGAGCGCCACCCCGGCCCGCAGCGACTGGTAGATGCTCGAGGAGCCGGCCAGCAGCGCGCCCTCCTCCTCCGGCGTCCAGTTGATCCCGCCGAAAGCCAGCTGCTGGGAGACCACCCAGTCCAGCCCGGCGCGCACCGAGTCCCAGTGCCGGTGCACGAAGGCGATGTCGGAGCGCACCAGCCAGTGGTGCCACAGCCCCACCGCGAAGTACGCCGACATGTTGACCTCGCCGCGTGGGTCCTCGACCTCGCCGCCGACGATCTTCATCGGCCACGAGCCGTCGGCGCGCTGCATGGTGGGCACCCAGTCGTAGGCCCGCTCGGCGGCCTCGACCTGGCCGCCGACGAGCATCGCCATGGCGGCCTCGACGTGGTTCCAGATGTCGGTGTGCTCGCCGGTCGTCCACGGCACCGATCCGCAGGGCTCCTGCATCCGCGCGATCGACGCCGCGGTCTCGGCCACGTCGGCGGCGGTCAGGACGCCCTGCACCCACGGCACCCGGGCGAGGTCGACCGGGGAGACGGGGCCCTCAGGCATCGGCGGCCTCGGGCTTGCGGAAGTACAGCACCATGCTCTTGCCGATCAGCGGGTCCAGCACCTTGCCCGCGAGCCGCAGCGCCTTGGGCTGCTTCATGATCTCCCAGACCAGCAGCTTGTGGTAGGCGCGGGCCAGCGGGTGCTCGTCGTTCTCGACGCCGACCGCGCACTTGATCCACCAGTAAGGCGAGTGCAGGCCGTGGGCGTAGTCGCGACCCTCGTACTCCAACCCGGCCTTGGTGACCTTGTCGGTCAGCTCCTTGTCGGTGTAGATGCGGATGTGGCCGCCCTCGACGTTGTGGTAGTCGTCGGAGAGCTTCCAGTTCACGACCTCGGGGAACCATCGCGGCACCGACACCGCCAGCGTGCCGCCCGGGCGCAGCACCCGGACCAGCTCCTGGATCGCCTGGATGTCGGCGGGGATGTGCTCGAGCACCTCGGCGGCGACGATGCGGTCGAACTCGCCGTCGGCGAACGGCAGCGCCAGGGCGTCGCCCTCCTTGACGTCGGCCTCGGCGCCGGCCGGGACCTCGCCGGCCTCCTTCATCGCGACGAACAGCTCGCGCACCTTGGCCAGCTCGTCGGCGTCCATGTCGAAGGCGATGACGTCGCCGCCGCGGCGGTACATCTCGAAGGCGTGGCGGCCGGCGCCACAGCCCATGTCGAGGACCCGGTCGCCGGGGCGCAGCCCGAGCCGGTCGAAATCAACGGTCAGCATCGGTGTGCTCCTCCTGCTCGCGCCGGTACTCGGCGATGACGTCCTCATAGGCGGCAGCGACCTTCACGGCCACCGCCCGCCAGCTGAACAGCTCCTCGACGCGCTTGCGTCCCGCGCGCCCCATCCGCTCGCGGCGCTCGGGGTCGTCGAGCAGGGCGGCGATCGCCGTACCGAGCTCACCGACGTCGCCCGGGGTGACCAGGTCGGCGCACTCGCCGTCCGGCCCGACGACCTCCGGGATTGCGCCGGCGCGCGAGACGACCAGCGGGGTCGCGCACGCCATCAGCTCGGCGGTCGGCAGAGAGAAGCCCTCGTAGAGCGAGGGGACGCAGGCGATCTCCGCCGACCCCATCAGCTCCACGAGCTCGGCGTCGCTGACACCCGACACGAAGCGGACCGAGTCGGTGATGGCGAGCTTGTCGATGAGCTTCTCGGTGCGACCGCCCGGACGCGGCTTGGTGACGAGCACCAGCTCCAGGTCGCGCTCGGTACGCAGCTTGGCGAACGCCTCGAGCAGCGTGGAGATGCCCTTCATCGGGGCGTCGGCGCTGGCCATCGCCAGGATCCGGCCGGGCACCCGCGGCTTCGTCGGCGGCACGAACCCGTCGTCGACGCCGAGCAGGATGACCTGCATGCGGGCCGGGTCGACGCCGAAGTCCTTCGCGATGTCGCGCTTGGAGGCCTCCGAGGGCGTCATGATCCGGCGGGCGGCCCGGGCCACCTTGGCCTGCATCCGCAGGAAGCCGTACCAGCGCCACAGGGTGAACTTGCGCCAGGGGTTGCGGGTCTGGGCGATGTCGATGCGCCGGTCGAAGGTGATCGGGTGGTGCAGCGTGGTGATCAGCGGCAGACCCAGCTTCTCGATCTCGAGCATGCCGTAGCCGAGGACCTGGTTGTCGTGGACGATGTCGAAGTCCTCGACGCGGTCCGCGAGGTGCCGCGCGGCGCGCAGGCTGAAGGTCTTCGGCTCCGGGAACCCGGCGATGCACATCGTGGCGAACTCCTCCACGTCGATGCGGTCGCGGAACTCGCGACGCTTCGGCACGCGGAACGGGTCCGGCTGACGGTAGAGGTCGAGGCTCGGCAGCTTGGTCAGCGTGACGCCGGGGTGGTCGAGCTCGGGGTAGGGCTGGCCGGAGATGACCTCGACCTGGTGCCCCAGGTTGGCCAGCTCCCGGCTCAGGTGGCGCAGGTAGATGCCCTGCCCGCCGGTGTGGGGATGGCTGCGGTAGGACAGCATCGCGATCCGCACACTGTGGCCTTTCTCGAGGTGATCACCGGGACTCGCCGCGACCTTCAGCGCAGTCGCGCCCCGAGCCCAGCAAAGTAGAACGTGTTCCTATCATGGTCTACGCATTGGTAGCCTAGGGGACGCCGCAGCCGGCCCGAGCCCGGCCCCGCGACGTACGCCACACCGGACATCCACCACAACCCAGCAAGGGGTAGACCGTGAGCAGCGCCAACTCGCTGAGTGTCGAGGAGCTTGGATCCGCCGCCCAGCGCGAGCGGCGCAAGCGGATCCTGGACGCCACGATCGACCTCGCCTCCCAGGGCGGTTTCGATGCCGTCCAGATGCGGGCGGTCGCCGAGCGCGCGGACGTCGCCCTCGGGACGCTCTACCGCTACTTCCCCTCCAAGATCCACCTGCTGGTGTCCGCGCTGAGCCGCGAGCTCGAGCGTGCCGAGCTGGTGCTCCGCGACCGTCCCGCCGTCGGCGACACCCCGGCCGAGCGCGTCATCAACATCTTGAAGCGGACCAGCCGCGGCATGCAGGGCGACTCCCACCTCACCGAGGCGCTGACCCGGTCGTTCATGTTCGCCGACGCCTCGGTCGCCCAGGAGATCCACGGCGTCGGGATGATCCTCACCCGGATGATGACCCGGGCGATGCACCCCGGCCGCGAGGAGTTCACCGAGGACGACGTCGCGATCGCCCGGGTGCTCGGCGACGTGTGGCTCTCCGCGCTGGTCGCGTGGGTCACCGGTCGCAACACCGCCGAGCAGACCGCCCGTCACATCGAGGTCGCGGTCAACCTGCTGCTGCGCGAGCGCTGATCGCCGGGCGGCGCTCAGGCGCCGACCGAGGCGGCCGTCGTACCACCGAGCTCCATCGCGGGCAGACCGAGCTTGCGGTGGTCCCAGCTGCGCACCCGGTCCACGTCGAGGCGTACGACGGCCCGGTTGTGGGTCATCGTCTCCACGAACGGGCGCAGCTCCTCGGAGTAGGGCCCGTTGTAGCGCTCGAAGACGTTGACGCACACGTCCCACAGCAGCTCGGGGTCGTCCTCGACGAGCACGCCGGTGCCCTCGAGGGCCACCCCGCGCAGCTGGTCGTAGGTCTGCCCGGCCTCCACCAGGAAGCTCATCCGGCCGTCGCGTCGCAGGTTGAGCGCCTTCTGCGACTTGCCCTTGGTCTCCAGGTAGATCGTGCCGTCGAGGTGGGCGTACCACATCGCCACGAGGTGGACCGCGCCCTGCGGGCCGACGGTGGCGACCGTGGCGTTGCGCTGCTCGCTGAGGAAGGCCTCGATCTCCTGGTCGGTCATGACGATCTGGGTGCGCTGCTTGGCCATCGGGCAGGGGGCTCCTGTCGGGGTGCGGGTGGGGTGGGGCTCAGCCGCCGAAGGCGTGCGTCGCGGTGACGCCGCCGTCGACGGAGATCTCGGCGCCGTTGATGTAGGCGCTCTCCTCGCTGGCGAGGAAGACGTAGAGCGGGGCGACGTCGCCGGGCAGACCGACGCGGCGCAGCGGCACGCGCGAGGCGCCGTACTCCATCGCGGCGTCGCCCCCGTGGACCCGCGTCATCGGGGTGTCGATCATCCCGGGATGCACCGAGTTGACCCGGATGCCGTGCGGCCCGAGCTCCATCGCGGCGCACTTGGTCATGCCACGGATCGCCCACTTCGTCGCGGCGTACGCCGTGCACCCGGCCATCCCGGCGAGGCCCTCGACCGACGAGGCGTTCACGATCGCGCCGCCGCCCTGGGCACGCATCGTCGGCACCACCGCCTGCATGCCGAGGAAGCAGCCGAGCTGGTTGACCCGGAACAGCGTCTCCACGTCGGCCACCGGCATCGAGTCGATCTGGCCGAATCGCAGGATCCCCGCGTTGTTGGCGAGCACCGAGACCGGTCCGAAGCGGCGCTCGGTCTCCTCCACGACCCCCGCCCAGGACGCAGCGTCGCTGACGTCGTGGTGCACGAAGTGCGCGGACTCCCCCAGCGCCGTCGCGAGGTCCTGCCCAGCGTCCTTCGCGACGTCGGCCAGCACCACCCGGGCTCCCTCCTCGACGTAGGCGCGGGCAATGCCGGCGCCCTGGCCCATGGCCGCGCCGGTGACGATCGCGACCTTGCCGGCCAGCCGCCCCATCACAGCTCCAGCTCCATGATCGAGTCCGCGGCGAACCCGCGGCCGGGCTCGCGGCCCTCGAAGTGCGAGCCGACCTGCTTGTCGAGCTCGGCGAGGTCCCACACGGTCCCGCTCGAGTCGAAGCGCTGCTCGACGACCGGCGCCGCGACCAGGGCGACCATCCCGCCGTACACGACGAAGACCTGCCCGGTGATCGTCGCGGCCGCAGGCGAGGCGAGGTAGGCCACGACCGGGGCGACGTGGGCCGGCGAGTACGGGTCGACCTCGGCGCCGGACTCGTCGGCGCCGAAGACCTCTGCGGTCATCGCGGTGCGGGCGCGGGGGCAGATCGCGTTGGCCCGCACCCCGATCCGCTCCAGGGACCGTGCGGTGGACATCGTCAGCGCGACGATGCCGGCCTTGGCGGCCGCATAGTTCGCCTGGCCGGGCGGCCCCGCGAGGAACGCCTCCGAGGCGGTGTTGACGACCCGCCCGTAGACCGGCGCGCCGGTCTCCTTGGCCAGCCCGCGCCAGTACGACGCGGCGTTGCGCGAGAGCAGGAAGTGCCCGCGCAGGTGGACGCGGATGATCGCGTCCCACTCCTCGTCGCTCATGTTGAACAACATCCGGTCCCGGGTCATGCCGGCGTTGTTGACGACCACGTCGAGGGAGCCGAAGCCGTCGACGGCCGCGGCGAGCATCTCGTCGGCGGTGCGCCGCTCGGCGACGTCGCCCTCGACGACGCGAACCTGGCCACCGCGCGAGCGGATCTCCTCGGCGACCTGGTCGGCGGCACCGGGCAGGTCGTTGAGCACCACCCGGGCGCCGGCGTCGGCGAGGGCGAGCGCCTCGGCGCGGCCGAGCCCGGCACCGGCGCCGGTCACCACGGCCACCCGGCCGTCGAGGGACAGTCGGGGATCCAGCGGAGCAGCCACGCGCTCAGCCCTCCAGGGTGATCGCCGCGCGCGGGCAGGCCGCCGCGGCGCGCTTGACCTCATCGACGTTCTCCGGCGTGGTCTCCTCGACCTTGAGCTGGAGGAAGTCGTCGTCGTCCAGCTCGAACACCTCAGGGGCCATCGCCTCGCAGAGTCCGTTGGACTCGCACAGGTCGAAGTCGACCTTGATCCGCATGGGGGGTCTCCTAGCTTCCTTCACTCGAGTGACCGGGGAACACCTTGGCGCTCGGGTCGATCGCCACGGCAGCGTTGTTGACCGCGGTCGCGGCCTCACCGAACCCGACGGCGATCAGGCGCACCTTGCCGGGGTATTCGGTGACGTCGCCGGCCGCGAAGACCCGCGGCAGGCTGGTGCGCATCGAGGGGTCGACGACCACGTGCCGCTTGGACACCTCCAGGCCCCACTCCTGGATGGGGCCGAGGTCGGCGATGAAGCCGAGCGCGGCGACCACGGCCTGGGCCGGATGCGTGGTGGTCTCGCCGCCGATGACGACGTCAACCTCCTCGAGCGTGCGCTCGCCGCGCAGGGCACTCACCTCGGCGTTGGTGAGGATCCGCACCGACGACTCCCGGACCTGCTCGACGGTGCGCGCGTGGGCGCGGAAGGCGTCGCGGCGGTGCACCAGGGTCACCGACGCGGCAACCGGCTCGAGGTGCAGCGCCCAGTCGAACGCGCTGTCGCCGCCGCCGACGATGACCACGTCGCGGCCGGCGTACGGCGCGAAGCTCGGGACGAAGAACTCCAGACCCCGCCCCAGCCAGCCCTCACCTGCCGGCAGCGGGCGCGGGGAGAACCGGCCGATGCCGGCGGTGATCAGCACCGCCCCGGCACGCACCTCGGTGCCGTCGTCGAGCCCGACGGTGACGCCGTCGTCGTCGTGCTCGAGGGTCTGCGCGGTGCGCTCGAGGAGGTAGTCGGGCTTGGCGGTGTTGGCCTGCTCGACCAGGCCGGCGACCAGGTCGCGGCCCTTGACCGAGGGGAAACCGGCAATGTCGAGGATCTGCTTCTCGGGGTACATCGCGGTGACCTGGCCGCCGAGCTCGGGCAGCGAGTCGACCACCGCCGTCCGCAGGCCGCGGAAGCCCGCGTAGTAGGCGGCGAAGAGCCCAGTGGGGCCGGCGCCGATGATCAGGAGGTCTGTGTCCACGGTCACAGCCGCGATCCTCCCCTTCCCCCGGTGCGGGCTCAAGACCCCACGCTGCGGTCCAGACGGCCGATTTCTAGAACAGGTTCTAGTTTAGCAGGGCGTGTCGCCCGCGTCACGTACCGACCGGCTGCGCCTACGATCGCCGGGTGAGCGCCCCTTCCACGCCGAGCGTCCGCACCGTGCTGGGCACCCACCCCTCCGCGGTCCTGCTGGTCGCGCAGCTGGTCGCCGTGCTCGCCTACCCCTTCCTCGACGGTGCCGCCGCGGGACGTGCGGTGCTCGGGGTCGTGCAGATGGGGGTCGTCCTGATCGCCGGCTGGGCCGTGCGGCGTACGCCGGCGCTGAGCTGGGTCGCGGCGTGCTTCGGTGCGCCCGCGATGGCGTTCACGGTGGCGGAGGCGATCGCGCCCGACACCGACTGGGTGGTGCTGGTCTCGGCGCTGCTGCACGCGCCGTTCTACTTCTACGTCTCCTACGCGATGATCCGCTACCTCTTCCACGACGACCGGGTGACCCGCGACGAGCTGTACGCCACGGGCGCTGCGTTCACCGTCGTGGCGTGGGCATTCGCCTACCTGTACGCCGCGGCGCAGGTCGTGTGGCCGGGGTCGTTCATCGGCGCCGAGGGCGGCGATGCGCGCGACTGGTTCGAGCTGCTCTACCTGTCGTTCTCGGTGCTCACCAGCGTCGGGCTCTCCGACGTCGCCCCGGTGGCCGCGCACGCGCGCTCGATCGTCATGGTCGAGATGGTGACCGGCGTGCTCTACGTCGCGCTGGTGATCTCACGCCTGGTCGGGCTCACCGTCGCCCGTCGGGTGTCCTGACGCCGGCCGCCGCGGCTCCCGGGTCCTCCCAGCCCGGCGGGCGCAGCCGCGCCGGGAGCCCCGCGACGACGAGGCGGTAGGACTCCTCGAGCGCCGCGAGTAGCTCGTCGTCGGGGATCGCACCGTCCAGGCGCAGGTCGTTCCAGCCGTTCCGGCCGAGGTAGGGCATCACCGTGGCGTCCTCGGGATGGCGGTGCAGCCACTCGTCGGCCTCCTCGCGCGTCCGGGCGGACTTCACCCCGACCGCGTCGGCCTTCAGGAAGGCGAAGATCCTCCCGCGCTCCCCCGGCCCGACCTTGATCACCGGGTGCGCGTGCTCCCAGGGGTTGTCGGCCCAGGCGCCGGGCAGCGCCCGGGCCCGTGCGGTCAGCTCGACGACGTCCATCGCCCGATCATGGCGGATCAGAACGTGGCCGGCACCTGCGTGGCCACCCCGCCCAGCGCGCTGCGGGCGCGGCGTCGGTAGCGCCAGGTCTGCAGGAGTCCCAGCGCCCAGAACGGGAACTGCACGCTCATCGCCCAGGTGAACGCCTCGGGCGGATAGTCCGTGCCCCCACCGGGGGTGCGCCAGTCCAGGACGACGCCGACGAGGATCACCAGCAGCAGGGTCGCGTAGAAGCCCGCCTGGTTGATGATCCCCGTGGCGCTGGCGAGCCGCTCGACGGGGTTCGACGTACGGCCGATGTCGAACCCGATCACCGACGCCGGCCCGCCGATCGCCACCACCACGACCAGCACGACCAGCAGCCACATCGGGGCGCTGCCCGGCCAGGCCAGGACGACGGCCCAGGTCAGGACCATCGCGGCGACCACGCTCAGCACGATCGTGGAGCGGTGCCAGGGGTTGTTGCCGATGTACCAGCCGATGACCGGGCCGGCGACGATGAAGGTGAGCACCATCAGCGACAGCAGCAGGCCGGCCTCGCCGGGGGTGCGGCCCTCCCCCTTCACGAAGAACGGGTAGCCCCACAGCATCGTGAGCAGGTTGGCGCTGAACGGCGTGCAGAAGTGCACCCAGAAGCCCAGCCGGGTGCCGGGCAGCCGCCAGGCCTCCACGAGCCCGCCGACCAGGGCGCGCGGCGAGGTGCTGGGGCCGCGGACGTGGCGCTCCTCCGGGCTGTCGCGCACCACCAGCAGCACGGCCACGCCGATGAGCAGGCCCAGGGCCGCGGCGACCAGGTAGGCGCGCGTCCAGCCCACGGCGCCCAGCGCCCAGGTCATCGGTGCCGCGGCGGCCAGGGCGCCGAGCTGGCCGACGGTGCCAGTGAGCTGGGTGAAGACGGGGATCCGGCGCACCGGGAACCAGCTGCTCACCACCCGCAGCACGCAGATGAACACCATCGCGTCGCCGGCCCCGACGACCACCCGCGCGAGGAGTGCGAGCGCATAGGAGTCGGCGAGCGCGAAGAGGGTCTGGGCCGCGGTCATCATCGCCAGCCCGGTGAGCAGCACCGTGCGCGGGCCGAAGCGGTCCACCAGGAGACCGACCGGCATCTGCATCAGCGCATAGACCAGCAGCTGGAGCATGGTGAACGTCGCCAGCTGGGAGGCGGAGATGTCGAAGCGCTCGCTGGCCGCCAGCCCCGCGACGGCCAGGGACGAGCGGTGAAAGACCGCGAGCACGTAGACGCTGAGAGCGACCGCCCAGACTCCGATGGAGACCGCGAACCGCGGCGCTGACTGGCCTGTCACCGCCTCATCGTAGGAGGTGCTCAGTCCAGACAGAACTCGTTGCCCTCCGGGTCGGACATCACCAGGTGTCCCGCACCCATGGGCGGCGCGGGCTCGTGCCGCTCGAGACGGCGTGCCCCGAGGGCGACGAGCCGCTCGGCCTCCGCCTCGAGCGCGGCCATCCGCTCCTCTCCCGTCAGCCCGGGCGCGGCCCGCACGTCGAGGTGGATCCTGTTCTTGACGCTCTTCGCCTCAGGGACCCGCTGGAAGAACATGCGCGGCCCACGACCGACCGGGTCCTCGCTGGCCGAGGCGCTGTTGCGCTGCTCGGGGGGCAGACTCGCGGCGAAGTCGTCCCAGGAGCCGAACCCGGGCGGCAGCGGTGGCAGCTGGTAGCCGAGCACGGCGTTGTAGAAGAGGGACAGCGCCCGAGGGTCGGCGCAGTCGACGGTGACCTGGACCTCTCGAATCTCGCTCATGCCTCGAACCTAGGCCTGGGCACCGACAACGGACCTACGATGGCTCGGGTGAGCACCGACGACCCCTGGGCAGGGTTCAGCCTGGACCCGCGACTTCCGCAGCACGCAGCCCTACGGGCCTCGGACGGCGACCGGGCGGCCGTGCAGCAACTGCTCGCCCAGGCCTACGCCGAGGGCCGCCTCGACCACGACGAGCTCGAGGAGCGCTCCGCGGCAGCGGACGCCCTCAAGACCTACGCGGAGATCCCCGCCCTGGTCCTCGACCTGGTGCCGATCACCGTCACCGTGAAGTCCGGGCTGCGGGTGCCGATGCGCGTCGAGGACGTACGCCGCGAGGCGGCTCGGCGCTACGAGGCCGATCGGCGCGCCGCCATCCTCGCCTTCATCGGCCCCACCCTCATCTGCTGGGCGGTCTGGGTGGCGACCTCGTTCGGGAGTGGGCACTTCGAGCCGTACTTCCCGTGGCCGCTGATCGTCATGGCGGCGACGTTGGTCAACCTGCTGCGCACCACCGTCGGTCGCCACGATCGGATCGAGGAGCACGTGCGCCGCATCGAGCGCGAGCGGGCGAAGGCGCTGAAGCGCCAGCGTCGCGGCCTGCCGCCGGGGGCGTACTGAGCCTCGGCGATCGGGCGGCCGGACCTACTTGGTCGCCTCGATCATCTGGCGCAGCTCCTTCTTGAGCTCGGAGATCTCGTCGCGCAGCCGGGCGGCGACCTCGAACTGCAGCTCCGCGGCGGCGTTGCGCATCTGGTCGGTGAGATCCTGGACCAGCTGGGCCAGATCGGCGCTCGGCATGCCGGCGAGATCGGCCGCGTGCTTGCCCGCGTCGGCGCCCAGGGCCGGGACCGGCTGCTTGGCCTTCACCCCGCCGGCGCGACCCTTGGCCTCGGTGCCGGCCCAGGTCTGCAGCAGCGCCTGGGTGTTCTCGTCCTCGCGGGCGAGCATGTCGGTGATGTCGGCGATCTTCTTGCGCAGCGGCGTCGGGTCGATGCCGTGGGCGGTGTTGTAGGCGACCTGCTTCTCGCGACGCCGGTTGGTCTCCTCGATCGCCTTCTCCATCGAGGGCGTGATCTTGTCGGCGTACATGTGCACCTGACCGGAGACGTTGCGGGCCGCGCGCCCGATCGTCTGGATCAGCGACTTGTCCGAGCGCAGGAAGCCCTCCTTGTCGGCGTCGAGGATCGCGACCAGCGACACCTCGGGCAGGTCGAGGCCCTCGCGCAGCAGGTTGATGCCGACCAGGACGTCGTACTCGCCGAGGCGCAGGTCGCGCAGCAGCTCGATGCGCTTGAGGGTGTCGACCTCGGAGTGCAGGTAGCGAGTGCGGATGCCGGCGTCGAGGAGGTAGTCGGTGAGGTCCTCGGACATCTTCTTGGTGAGCGTGGTGACCAGGACCCGCTCGTGGCGCTCGGTGCGCAGCCGGATCTCGTGGATCAGGTCGTCGATCTGGCCCTTGGTCGGCTTGACCACGACCTCGGGGTCGATCAGGCCGGTGGGGCGGATGATCTGCTCGACGGCGTCGCCGCCGACCTTGTCGAGCTCGTAGTCGCCCGGGGTCGCGGAGAGGTAGATCGTCTGCCCGATGCGCTCGAGGAACTCCTCCCAGCGCAGCGGCCGGTTGTCCATCGCGCTGGGCAGGCGGAACCCGTGGTCGACCAGGTTGCGCTTGCGCGACATGTCGCCCTCGTACATGCCGCCGATCTGCGGGACCGCGACGTGCGACTCGTCGACGACGAGCAGGAAGTCCTCGGGGAAGTAGTCGAGCAGGGTGTTGGGGGCGCTGCCGGGGGCGCGGCCGTCCATGTGCATCGAGTAGTTCTCGATGCCCGAGCAGGAGCCGACCTGGCGCATCATCTCGATGTCGTAGGTGGTGCGCATCCGCAGCCGCTGGGCCTCCAGCAGCTTGCCCTCGCGCTCGAACTTGGCGAGCTGCTGCTCGAGCTCGGCCTCGATCCCGGCGATCGCGCGCTCCATGCGCTCGGGGCCCGCGATGTAGTGCGACGCCGGGAAGACGTGGAGCTCCTCGTCCTCGGTCAGCACCTCACCGGTGACGGCGTGCAGGGTCATCAGCCGCTCGATCTCGTCGCCGAAGAACTCGATGCGCACGGCGTGCTCCTCATAGACCGGGAAGATCTCGAGGGTGTCGCCACGGACCCGGAAGGTGCCGCGGGTGAAGGACATGTCGTTGCGGGTGTACTGGATCTCGACCAGGCGGCGCAGGATCGAGTCGCGGTCGTGCTCCTCGCCGACGCGCAGGCGCAGCATCCGGTCGACGTACTCCTGCGGGGTCCCGAGGCCGTAGATGCAGGAGACCGTCGAGACCACGATGACGTCGCGCCGGGTCAGCAGCGAGTTGGTCGCGCTGTGCCGCAGCCGCTCGACCTCCTCGTTGATCGAGGAGTCCTTCTCGATGTAGGTGTCGGTCTGCGGGACGTAGGCCTCGGGCTGGTAGTAGTCGTAGTAGCTGACGAAGTACTCGACCGCGTTGTCGGGGAAGAGCTGGCGCAGCTCGTTGGCGAACTGGGCGGCGAGCGTCTTGTTGGGCTGGAGCACCAGCACCGGGCGCTGCACCTGCTCGGCCACCCAGGCCACGGTGGCCGTCTTGCCGGTGCCGGTGGCGCCGAGCAGCACGATGTCCTGCACCCCGGCGTTGACCCGCTTGGTGATCTCGGCGATCGCCGCCGGTTGGTCGCCGGAGGGTGAGTAGTCCGAGACGACCTTGAAGGGCGCCACGCGGCGTTCGAGATCGGTGACCGGTCGCATGACACCGAGCCTAGACGCGACCCCCCGACAACCGGGACGCGCGCTTCGTGGGGGCGTTGACTAGGTTGGCTCCCGTGACGAGCCCTGCCCCGCGCACCGACCGCCTGCTGTTGAACCTGCGCAGGGCGTTGGCCGCGCTGGTCGCAGCGCCGTTCATCCTGGCCATCGCGATGTCGCTGGTCGACTCCTACCGGCGCCGGGGCAAGAAGCCGAAGCCGTTCCCGGTGACGCCGCCGCGCAGCGTCGACGTCGGCGAGGGCACGATCACGACCTACACCTACGGCGCCGACCTCTACGCCGACATGCTCGCCGCGATCCAGGGCGCGAAGCGCCAGGTGCTCTTCGAGACCTACCTGTGGAAGGGCGACGAGGTCGGCGAGCGATTCAAGCGGGCCCTCGCCGACGCCGCGCGGCGCGGCGTGGAGGTCTACTGCATCTACGACGGGTTCGGGAACCTCGTGGTGAACCCCCGGTTCAAGCGCTTCCCGCGCCCGATGAAGGTGCTCCGCTTCCCCTCGTACGCCGCGGGGTGGCGCTTCTTCGACGTCACCCGCTACGGCCGCGACCACCGCAAGATCCTCGTGGTCGACGACTCCGAGGCGTTCGTCGGCGGCTACAACATCGGCTCGGCCTACGAGACGGAGTGGCGCGACACCCACATCCGGGTCACCGGCCCGGCGGTGTGGGACCTCAAGCGCGCCTTCGCCGACTTCTGGAACCTCAACCGTCGCCGGCGCCTGCACGCCAGCGAGCCGCCGCTGCTGCTCGACACCGCCTCCACCTGGGAGCCGCAGATCCGGATCCACCGCAACGTGCCGCGGCTGTGGATGTTCCCGATCCGCAACCTCTACCTCGAGGCGATCGCCCGCTCCTACCGCCGGGTCTGGCTGACCACCGCCTACTTCCTGCCCGACCAGGACTTCGTCGACACGCTGCGCGCGGCGGCCCAGCGCGGGGTCGACGTGCGGCTCCTGGTGCCGCTGAAGTCCAACCACGTCGTGGCCGACTGGATCTCGCGCGGCTACTACAGCCAGCTGCTCGACGCCGGGGTGCGGATCTTCCGCTACCGCGACGCGATGGTCCACGCCAAGACCATGACCATCGACGGCAGCTGGAGCACCGTCGGCACCGCCAACATCGACCGGCTCAGCCTCCAGGGCAACTACGAGATCAACGTCGAGATCTTCGACGAGGGCCTGGCGCAGAACCTCGAGGAGATCTTCAGCGTCGACCAGTCCCACTCCCTCGAGCTCACCGCGGGCGAGTGGGCGGCGCGCGACCTGCACCGCAAGTTCACCGAGAACGTGCTCGCCCCGCTGCGTCCGCTGCTCTGAGCGCCGGGCCCGGCGGCCGGCGGCCGCGGCTCAGCCGACGCCGTTGATCGCGTCGACGGCCCCCTGGACGTCCCCGAGGTCGTAGTGGTCGACGGCGACGAAGTTGGGGATCTGCCCACGCTCGCGCCAGCACTGCTCCAGGCGCGGCAGCAGCACGTCCTCGGAGTTCACCCGGCTCGCGCTGGCCACCTTGGTCGCGAACCCGCTGAGCCAGTGGTTCACCAGGAACAGCGGTGCGGTCGCGCGCCCACGGAACAGCTCGCAGGTGAAGTCCGACGGGCTGGCGAAGCTGTACGGCGTGTCCTGGGACCAGATCGTGGCGTCGATGATCCAGGGGTACTCATCCCCGCCGCCGACGTTCTCGTGAAGCACGACCACACGCTGGCCGGACTCCGACATCTCCGCGAGCGTCGGCCAGGGCTCCCCACGCTCCGGGGTGTAGACGGAGGGCAGCAGGCCAGCGTCGTCGAACACCTTCGCGGTGTCCTCGGGGCTGACCTCGTCCTGGATGAAGAACGTCAGCACCTGGCGGGGATTGGCCTCCAGCCACTCCTCGACCTCGCTCATCAGCGGCGTCCAGGCCGTCGAGCCGAGCTCGCACAGCGCATGGCACAGGTACGGCTCGGGCTCCCCCGTCGGCTCCAGGGAGAGCGCCGAGCGCACCCGCAACGCGGACTCGACGACCGCCGCGCCGTACAGCTCGCGGGCCTCCGCCAGCGCCGCGTCACGGCCGTCCTCGGCGGTCGCGATCACACCCTCACGGTCGGTGGTCTGGCCGTACCAGGAGTCGATGAGGAAGACCCGGACGCCGTCCTCGAGCTGCCCGATCACCCCGGTCGGCTGCTCGCCGAGGAACCAGCCGGGCTCGTCGACGGCCGCCATCGAATTGTGCGTGGCCACCTGGGCGATCTCGTCGTAACGGCGGTCGCAGAGCTCGACGTGGCCGTTGCAGCCGGGGTCCGGCCTGCTCGCCGCGGGGTAGCGCGTGCCGGCGGGCCAGCCGCCGAGGACCAGCGTCCCGGCGATGAGCAGCGCGGCGAGCCCGCCCGCGACCACGCGCAGGAGCCGCCCGTGCGCGTGGCCCGGTCGTGGCGAGACCCGGTCGAGGTAGGTGATGAACGACCGACCCAGCTCCAGCAGCCCGTACAGGACGAGGGCCACACCGAGGGCGACCAGGGCGACGGCCAACACCTGCAGCGGGCGCACGACCAGCAGCAGACCGCCCCCCAGGACCGCGGCGCCGCGTGCTGCGGTCATCCGCGGGGTCCCCGTGCCGAGCGCGAGCTCGCGGCCACGGGCGGCCAGCGCGGCCGGCGACTGCCGGGCCTCGGGGGTCGAGACCAGGACGGTCAGCAGGGCCACCGCCCCGACCACGGCGGTGGTGCGCCACAGCGAGTCGTCGAGCTCGTCCCAGATGGCGAGCACCAGCGCCCCCGACAGGCCGTCGCCGGCCCGGGCGCCGAGGAGCGCGCCGGTGACCACGTTGCCGACGACGAGGAGAGCGACCACCAGCAACGCCCCCTCCCCGACACGTCGGAGCGCGGAGTCCCAGGTGCGGAGGCGTAGCCACCCGGCGGCGGCGAGCAGGAGCACACCGAGCAACGGGAGCAACCAGGCCAGCAGGGCGATCGCCTGCGCCGCCTCGATCAGATCGGTGGTGAAGTCCTGGCCCCCGAACGCGGAGAGCGTGACCTCGAGGTCGTCGGGGATCCGGGCCCCGGCGTCGGGCGCGACCTCGCGCAGCGCGGTGACCAGCACGGCCGCGACGTCGGCGATGCGCAGCACCACCTGGTCCTGGTCGGTGGAGACGAGCGCGCCGTGCAGGGGCTCCAGCACCGAGCGGACCACGGGCCCGAGGGCGTCGCTGGCGATGATCGCGCTCGCCGTCGACTCGACCAGAGGACGCACCGCGGCCAGCTCGGGCTCGGCCTCGAGGACCTCGTCGGTCAACGCGACGCCGAGGTGCCGGGCGACCGCCGGGTCGGAGCGCACCGCGTCGGCGTGCCGGGCGAACTCGCTGCCGTCGACGACCTCCCGGTTCACGACGCCGGCGAGCATCCCCACGAACAGGCAGAGCACACCGAGGACGGTCAGCCCGCGCGCGAGCCAGCGGACCCCCGGGCTCAGGACCGGCCGCTCGACCGGCTGCTCGAGCGGCGGCGGGTCCTCGTGCGCGGCCACGCTCGGAGCCTAGTGCGTGGCGGCGCGGCCGCGCTGCTCGACCGGACCACCGGATCAGCGCCGCCGGACCTGCGCCGGCAGGTGGGTGCGGGGCGCCATCCGGGGGCCACGCCGGGGTCGGTGCAGGCCGGCGACCACGACGAGCAGCGGGACGCGGCCGCGCTGGGGGCGCCAGGGCTCGAGGAAGGCCTCGAGCTGGGCGTCGTCGAACTCCGTGCCGGTCAGCGCCCAGCCGACGTCCTTGGCCACGTGGTAGTCCCCGAACGACACGGCATCGGGGTCGCCATGGGCGCGCTGGCGCACCTCGGCGCTCGTCCAGACGCCGATGCCCGGGAGCGAGCGCAGCCGGCGGTCCACCTCGTCGCCGGGCAGCCCGACCGTCCGCTCGAGCGAATCCGCGACCCGCGCGGCGGTCACGATCGCTCGGGAGCGGGCGCCGTCGACGTGCATCTGCAGCCATGCCCAGGACGGGACGCGCCGCAACGCCTCGGCGCCGGGCTGGACGCGCAGCCGCCGGTCGGCGCCCGGGCCCGGTGCGGGCTCGCCGTAGCGCTGCACCAGCATCCGGAAGCCGGCGAACGCCTCCTGGCCGGTGACCTTCTGCTCCAGCACCGCCGGCACCAGGGCCTCGAGCACCAGCCCGGTGCGCCCGAGACGCAGGTGCGGATGGCGCCGCCAGGCCTCCTTCAGCACCGGGTGCCGGGGCTCGAAGCCACTCCAGTCGTCGCTGTCGCCCAGCAGGTCGGGGACCGAGGCCAGCGCCCAGTCGGCCCCCGGGCCCCAGGCCTGCGCGTGGATCTCGCCGAGGTCGCGGCGCGCGTGCAGGACCAGGGTCGCCGGGCCCTCCGGCGTACCGATCCCGCGCCAGTGGCGGCCCGCTCCGTCCACCTGGTAGGTCGGGTCCCCCGGGCCCCGGCGCAGCGCGCGCATCGTCTGCGGGGTGGCCGGCCACGACGGGCGCCAGACCCGCTCGCGCGCGGCGGAGGAGCTCACCCCCCGACGCTAACCCCGCCCGCCGACAGCGGGTCGTCGGGGCCGACCACGGCGACCCTCCACAGGCCTGCAACCTGTTCTAGTCTGCGGCCCATGACGCTGCAGATCTCCGACCACCAGCGGGTGCGCACCCTCGTGCTCGACCGTCCCGACGCGCTCAACGCCTTCGACGAGGCGCTGTACGACGCGACCACCGAGGCGCTGCTGGACGCGGCGGCGGACCCGGGCGTCGCGGTGGTGCTGCTGACCGGGGCCGGCCGGGCCTTCAGCGCCGGCACCGACCTGCGCGAGATGCACGCGCGCACGACCGACCCGGAGTTCGTGCCGGGCAAGCACGGGTTCATCGGCCTGCTGGACGCGCTCGTGGAGTTCCCCAAGCCGCTGATCTGCGCGGTCAACGGCATCGGGATCGGCATCGGCGCGACGATCCTCGGCTTCGCCGACCTCGCGTTCATGGCGAGCACCGCGCGGCTGAAGTGCCCGTTCACCTCGCTGGGCGTGGCGCCCGAGGCGGCGTCGTCCTACCTCTTCCCGCGGCTGGTCGGGCGTCAGGACGCCGCGTGGATGCTGATGTCCTCCGAGTGGATCGACGCCGCCCAGGCGCACGAGATGGGCCTGGTGTGGAAGGTCTGCGAGCCCGGGGACCTCCTGGCCGAGGCGACCCGGCACGCCGAGGTGCTCGCGGCCCGCCCGATCTCGAGCCTGGTCGCGGTCAAGCGCACGATGAGCGCCCCGCTGCGCGCCGACATCGACGCCGCCCGGGAGCGCGAGAACGCCGCGTTCGCCGAGCTGATGGGCGGACCCGCCAACCTCGAGGCGCTGAGCGCCTTCGCCGAGGGCCGCCCGGCCGACTTCACCGCCCTGCCGCCCGGCTGGTGACCCGCGGAGGAGGGCGCCGGCCGGACGGCGAGGACGGCAGGCGGCTCAGGCCGCTGCGACGTGCGGGAACAGCTGACGCAGCAGGTCGGTGATCGTCACGACGCCCACGACCTCGCCGGCGTCCTCGACGAGCACCAGGTGGCTGGAGTCCCGACGCATCCGGGCGAGCGCGTCGTAGACGGTCATCGACACGGGGAACCGCGCGACCGGGCGCACGAGCTCCTCGAACGGATCCTCGGCGCTCAGCGCCAGCGTGTCGCGCACGTGCACGGCGCTCTCGACCCTGCCGGTGGGCTCGGCCACCAGGATCCGCAGGTGCCCGGAGGCCCGCGAGGCCGCCTGCACCTCCCCCACCGTCCCAGCACGGGGCACCGAGACCACCGCTGCGCGGCGCACGATGTCGGCCAGGGTCATGGTCTCGAGCTGCAGCGCGCCCGAGAGCTGGGCGGAGTAGCTCGCGTCGAGCGCACCGACGTTGGTCGAGTGCTCGACGAGCTGGCGCAGGGCGGCGGGGTCCTGGCCGCTGGACACCGTCTCGGTGGCGTCGACCCCGACCCGGCGCAGGCACCAGTTCGCGGCCTCGTTGAGCCCGCGCAGCAGCGGACGGGTGGTCCACATGAAGGCCCGCATCGGGATGGCCAGCATGATCGCGGAGCGCTCGGGGTGCGCGATCGCCCACGACTTCGGCGCCATCTCGCCCACCACCAGGTGCAGGAAGGTCACGATGATCAGGGCGAGGACGAAGCCGGCGACGTCGGCCAGCCAGGCCGCCATGCCCCAGTCGGCGAACAGCGGGGTGAGCCAGTGGTGCACGGCGGGCTTGGTGATCGCACCCAGCGCGAGGGTGCAGACCGTGATGCCGAGCTGGGAGCCGGCGAGCAGCAGCGTGAGCTCCGAGGAGCTGCGCAGCGCGGCGCGGGCGGAGCGGCTGGTCGTGGCGGCGTCCTCGAGACGGTGACGCCGGGCCGCGATCAGGGCGAACTCGACCGCGACGAAGAACGCGCTCAGCGCGATGATGGCGACGGTGGCGAGGGCCACCACCCAGGGGTTCTCCATCAGGACCGGCCCTCCTCGACCAGGTGGCTGGTGCTGCCAGCGTCGGACTCGGTGCTCAGCGAGAGCCGGACCGAGGCGGGGATGTGGTCCTCGACCTCGAGGATCTCGAAATGTGCCAGGACCGGCTGCGGGTCCTCGCTCTCGGCGTAGCCGCCGGGGTCGAGCGGCAGCTCGACGGTGATCACCTCACCCACCTCGGGGAACCGGCCGTGGTGCTCGATGAGCAGACCGGCGATCGTCTCGTACTCGCCCTCGGGCAGGTCGTGGCCGACCGCCCGCTCCACCTCGTCGACGTGCCGGCTGCCGGCCAGCGTCCAGGCCGACGACGCGTCGGAGGCGAGGTCGACGGCGAAGACCCGGTCGGCGAGCTGGTCGTGCTCGTCGGTGATCTCGCCGACCAGCTCCTCGGCGAGGTCCTCGACGGTGAGGATGCCGTCGAAGCTGCCGTGCTCGTCGAGCACGCAGGCCAGCTGGTTGCGGGTGCGAGCGAGCTCGCGTACGGCGTCGGGCAGCCGCATCGCCGTGGGGAGCATCAGCGGCGGACGGGCGAGGTCGCCCACGGTGCTGAGCGCGGCGTCGCCGTCGAACTCCAGGATGTCGATGAGGTGGACCACGCCGACCACCCGGTCGTCGTCGAGCACCGGGTAGCGCGAGTGGCCGCCGGCCATCTCGGCACGCAGCTCCGCGATGCTCATGCCGGGCTCGACGGTGTCCACGCGCACGCGCGGGATCATCGCGTGGGCGACGTTCTGGTCGGGGAAGTCGAGCACCCGGTCCAAGAGCATCGACAGCTCCTCGGGCAGGTCACCGGCGGCGCGGGACTCGGCCACGATGTGCTCGAGGTCGCGTGCGGTCGCGGAGTGCTCCACGTCGTGCACGGGCTCGATGCGCAGGGCGCGCAGCAGCAGGTTGGAGGACTGGTCGAAGACCCAGATCAGCCAGCCGGCGACCTTGAGGTAGAGCAGGGTCGAGGTCGCCAGGCTCCGCGCGACCGGCTCCGGGCGGGCGATCGCGAGGTTCTTGGGGAACAGCTCGCCGAAGACCATCTGGATGCCGGTCGAGAGCAGCAGCGCCAGCACGGTGCCGACGCCGACGCCGACAGCGGTCGGTACGCCGACGCCGCCCAGCATCTCGCCGAGGGCCGAGCCGACGAGGGGCTCGGCGACGTAGCCGACGAGCAGGCCGGTGACGGTGATGCCGAGCTGGGCCCCGGACAGCATGAACGACGTGCGCCCGGTGACCTGCAGCGCGCGCCGGGCGACCGGGTCGCCGGTGCTGGCGTGCGCCTTGAGCCGCGAGCGGTCGACCGCCATGTAGGCGAACTCCTGGGCGACGAAGTACCCGGTGACGGCCGTGATCAGCGTGATCACCAGGATGCCGAGCAGGAGGGACAGCAGCGGTGTCATCGCCCGGCCCCCTCACGCCTCGTCGGGTGGGCGGGGACCGCTGGGCCGGGCGGGACCGGATGTTGAACGTCCATGGCTCTTTCAGTCGGGGGACCTGGTGACGAGCCGCTCATCCGCGGCATCGTCGATGGTGCCAACGTATGGTCCCAAGGCCTGGTTCCCGCCGGGTGGCCCCCTCGCTGCGGCGGTCCTCACACGAGCCAGGCACCGCCGGTGCCGGACGGCCGCCAGTGCTGCGGCGGGTCCTCGCCGGTGCGACCGTCGACCGCCTCCCGGAGCAGGTCGGCGTGCCCGGTGTGCCGGCCGTACTCCTCGATCAGGTCGCACACCAGCCGCCGCATGGTGACCGTCTCGCCCCACTGCTCGCTGACGGCCGCGGGCCGGTCGAGGCCGCCGTCGGCCACAGCGGCGTTCAGCAGCTCGCGTGAGCGGACGACAGCGTCGTCGTACTGCGCGTAGAGCGCGGCCGCGCTGTCGTCGGCGGCGCTGCGGAAGTCCCAGTCGGGGTCGGCGTCCCAGTCGTGGGACTGCCACGGCTCACCCGGCGCCATGCCGAGCATCTTCCACGGCACGTGGGTCGCCTCGACCGCCGAGAGGTGCTTGAGCAGCCCGCCCAGGGTGAGCGCGGAGCTGCCGATCCCGGCGTTGAGCCCCGCTGCGTCGAGGCCGTCGGTCTTCCAGCGGAACGTCGCGCGGAGCCGGTCGAGCGCGGCGAGCAGCTGCTCGGCCTCGGCGCCGGCGTACGGCGGCTCCCAGGGAGGCGTGGACGATTGCTCGGAGGTGGTCATGTCTGCTCCTGACGGTGGATGAGTGCGGTGAGGTCACGCTCGGCGTACTGGCGGTGCCACCACTCCTCGTTGATCACGATGTCGAGGGCGTGCGCGACCGGGACCTGCTTCCCCGCCGGCGGCCAGCCCGGTCCGTCGGGGACGGTGCGGACCTCGGTCAGTGCGGCGTCGGGGAGACCGTCGAGGGCGTCGTGCACCCAGGCCTGGCGTGAGGAGCGCAGCTCCAGCACCTCCTCGAGGCCGGGGCGGGCGTCGCGGTCGGAGGGGACGCCGGGAGTCGGCGCCATCTGCTCCCACGGCAGCGACAGCGGGTGCCACGGCGAGGGCACGCCCTGGACCACCCGGCCGATCCAGCTCTCGGTGGCGAAGACGAGGTGGCGCAGCGTCTCGGTGAAGGACCACTCGTCGTCGACCCGCTCGTGCAGCAGCGCCGGGTCGAGCCCGCGGGCGCGATCGACGGTGCCCGCCCACAGCTGCTCGAGCAGCGTGAACGCCTCCGTGTAGCCCGCCGTGGTGGTGGGGCGCAGCCGGGCGCGCTCGGGGTGGCGCCGGTCGAGCTCGGCGGCGACCAGCGGCACGACGTCGACCCCGTTGACCTCGAGGCGATCGAACTCCCCGGTGATCTCCAGGTGCTCGGCGACCACGCCGACGAAGCGCGTGCCGCTCAGGTCGACGTCGCGGATCGTCGCTCCGCGCAGCTGCTCCTCGTCCATCCGTCGACGGTAGCCCCGTACGCCGACATCCGACTTCGCCTCGACGGGGTAGGTGTGCGAGTGGGCGCGGGGTGCACGTATCCCAGCAATTGCGCCGAAAGACACCGGCCCCCGGCACCACTACGCCTCCCGGCTCCGCGCCTTCCTCTCCGCCTTGGCGATGGTGTCCTCGACGATCGCGTTGACTCGCGAGCCCATCGGCCAGCCGGCGTAGTGGCACAGCAGGATCACGATCTCGCGCAGCTCGGTCGCGTCGAGCTCGCCGGCCGCGTAGGCGGCGGGGATCTGGATGGTCAGCACGTCCTGGCCGCCGGAGCCGGCGAGCAGGCCGATCAGCAGCAGTCGCCGGTCCCGGTCGGAGAGGCCGGGGCGGTTCCAGATGTCGGCGAAGAGGTGGTCGGCGGTGTAGCGGAAGAAGTCGCCGTCGCCGTCGCTCATGTCGAAGCCGTAGACCTGCTCCATCCGCTCCAGCCCGCGGCGGCGGGTCTCGGGCAGGTCGTCGAACTTGCCGGTGCTCACAGGCCCAGTCCCTTCGCGAGGTCGGCGCGCGCCCGGCGCGCCAGGGGTACGTCGACGCCGAGCTCGTCGGCGAGGTCGAGGGCGAAGCCGAGGTCCTTCTCCCCCAGCGCCACCACGTGGGACATCACGCCGTGCCAGAAGTCGTCAGGCTCGAGCCGCGCAGTCGTCTCGCGGTGCATGATCGCGCCGGGCCCGCCGGTGACCGCGTCGGTGTGGCGCACCACCTCGCCGAGGTCCTTCAACGACAGCCCGGCGGCCTCGGCGAGGCGCTGGGCCTCCGTGGCGGCCGTGAACGCGACGAAGTGCATCAGGTTGCGCGCCAGCTTGAAGCGGGTGCCGGCCCCGACCGGTCCGGCGTGCACGACCTTCGAGCCCATCACCTCCAGCACCGGCCGCGCGGACTCGAAGGCCGCGTCGGTGCCCCCCACGAGGATCGCGAGGGTGCCGTCGGCGGCCCCCATGGCGCCGCCACTCACCGGCGCGTCCAGCAGTCGTACGCCGTGGGGCGCGGCGAGCTCCGCGAGCGCCGCGGGCGTTCCCGGCGCCACGGTCGAGTGCACGACCACCGTGCGGGGGCCCTCGGCGCCGGCGAGCACCTGATCGAGCACGTCGCGCACCTGCTCGTCGTCGCGGACCATCACGCAGACGACGTCGGACTCGCGGGCGAGGCCGGCCACATCGTCGGCCACCTTCGCCCCGGCGGCGGCCAGCTCGGCCAGCGGCTCCGGTGCGACGTCGTACACCACCAGCGCCAGGTCGGAGGCCGCCAGGCGCAGCGCCATCGGGCGCCCGATGTTGCCCAGCCCGACGAACCCGACGACCGGCGAGCGCCCGACCCCCTGCTCAACCACGGAACGTCTGCCCGCCGTCGACGGCCAGGATCTGGCCG
This sequence comes from Nocardioides ochotonae, assembly GCF_011420305.2. Lineage (NCBI taxonomy): Bacteria > Bacillati > Actinomycetota > Actinomycetes > Propionibacteriales > Nocardioidaceae > Nocardioides > Nocardioides ochotonae. The sequence continues at coordinate 2,180,187 of NZ_CP061769.1, forward strand.
GTGATCCACGACGACTCCTCCGACAGCAGGAAGACGCACGCGCCGACCATGTCGGCCGGTTGTCCCATCCGCTTGATCGCCATCGCCTTGACCAGCTCCTCGGCGGCCCCGCCCGCCTGGGTGCGCGTCGCGGCGGTGTCGGTCGGGCCCGGGGCGATCGCGTTGACCCGGATGCCCATCCCGCCGAGCTCGTGGGCCAGCTGCTGGGTGAGGCCGTTGATCCCGACCTTCGCGAGCCCGTAGAAGCCGGAGTAGAGGTAGGCGGCCGTCGAGCTCTGGTTGACGATCGCGCCACCGCCGCGGCGCCGCAGGTGCGGGTAGAGCGCACGGGTCATCACGAGCGCGCCGTCCATGTTCACGGCCATGAACCTGCGGTAGTAGTCCCAGTCCACGCTGATCAGCAGGTCGAACTGCATGTCGCCGTAGATCGCGGCGTTGTTGACCAGCCCGTCGATGCCGCCGAGCTCGGCGACCGTGCGCTCGGCCAGCGCCGCCGCGGAGTCGTGGGAGGAGACGTCGGTGCGCACGAAGATCGCCCGGCCGCCGCTCTCCTCGATCCCGGCGGCCACCTTCTGCCCCGCCTCCTCGTGGAGGTCGGCGACCACGACCGCGGCGCCCTCCGCGGCGATCGCGCGGGCGTAGGCCTCGCCGATCCCCTGCGCCGCCCCGGTGACGACGACGACCTTGTCCTGCAGACGCATGGTGTTCCTCTCGAGCGGGTGGAGGTGGACGGCTCAGGCCGGGAACGCGAGGGTCTTGGTCTCGAGGTACTCCTCGAAGCCCGCGACCCCCATCTCCCGACCGATGCCGGACTGCTTGTAGCCGCCGAACGGCGCGTCCGGGCTGAACCAGACCCCGCCGTTGACGGCGAGGGTGCCGGTGCGGATGCGGTGCGCGACGGCGGTGGCCCGCTCCACGGATGCGGAGTCGACCGACCCGGACAGGCCGTAGACCGAGTCGTTGGCGATGCGGACCGCGTCGTCGTCGCCGTCGTGGGCGAGCACGACGAGCACCGGCCCGAAGATCTCCTCCTGCGCCACGCGGGCCGAGCTGTCGAGCCCGGCGACGACCGTGGGCTGCACCCAGTGGCCGGGCTGGTCGATCACCGACCCGCCGGTGGCGAACACCCCGCCCTCCTCCTCGGCGAGGCGCAGGTAGGCCTCGACCCGGTCGCGCTGCACCGCCGAGATCACCGGCCCGCAGATGGCGCCGGGGTCGGCGGGGTCCTTGGCGCCGATGGACTCCATCGTCGCCGCGGCCACCTGCACCGCCTCGTCGTACCGCTCGCGCGGGACCAGGAGGCGCGTCGTGATCGCGCAGCCCTGGCCGGCGTGGATGCAGGTGGTGAACGCCGCGGCGCCGGCCACCGCGGCGACGTCGGCGTCGTCGAGGGCGATGGCGGCGGACTTGCCGCCGAGCTCGAGGAAGACCTTCTTCAGCGTCGGCGCCGCCGCCGCCATGATCGCGCGGCCGGTGGCGGTGGAGCCGGTGAACGACACCATGTCGACGCGCGGGTCGGTGCTCAGCACCGCGGCCACCTCGTTCGATCGCGGCGTGACGACGTTGAAGACCCCCGGCGGGATGTCGGTGTGCTCGGCGACCAGGCGGCCCAGCTCCGCGGCCACCCAGGGCGTGTCAGGGGCCGGCTTGAGCACGACCGTGCACCCCGCGGCGAGCGCGGGACCGATCTTGGCCAGGTTGATCTGGGTGGGCACGTTCCACGGCGTGATCGCCGCGACCACCCCGACCGGCTCGCGCCGCACCGTACGCCGGGACGCGATGCCCATCGGCTTGGCGACCCCGAGGTCGGTCTCGAACTCGTAGGTCTCCAGCAGGTCGGTGACCCAGGCCAGCCCCGCCACCGGCACGTCGAACCCGGCGGCGCCCATCATGAACCCGGGCATCCCGACCTCGGCCGTGGTCAGTGCGGTGAAGGCCGCGGCGTGCTCCAGCAGCGCCGCGTGCAGCTGGCGCAGGCACCGCACCCGCAGCGCCACGTCGTGGGGCCACTCCCCCTCGTCGAAGGCCTGCCGGGCCGCGGCGATCGCGGCATCGACGTCGGCGGCCGTCGAGTCCGGCGCCACCCCGATCTCCGCGCCGTTCGCCGGGTTGTGGATCGGGTACGTCGCGCCGTCGGAGGCCCCGGACAGCTTGCCGTCGACGAGCTGCTGCGCCGGCGGCGTGCTCGGCCCGCTCACGCGGACGGCCCCGCGGCCGGCGGCTGGACCTGCTGCTGTACCGACTTCGGGGCGAGGTAGCGCCCCTCCTCGACCGGCGGCGGCCAGACGGTGGAGGGCAGGTCGGCGTGGCGGTAGTGGCCGGGCACCTCCAGGCCGGTGACCTTCATCCGCTCGGTCAGCGTCTCGGGCGCCTTGCCGGACTTGAGGATCTCGATGAACGTGTGCGCGGTCGAGGGCATGTCGAACCAGTCGCGCTGCCAGGCGATCTTGACCAGGCCGTCGTCCGGACCGCCCACCTGGCGCTCGACGCCGAACCAGCTGCCGCCGAGGCCGCGGATCTCGAACTCCTCGCCGGTGCGGTCGTCGACGATGCCGGAACGCTGCTTCCAGAACCCGACGATCATGCCCTTGCGCTCGTCCATCACCGCGCACTGGTAGTCGTAGCGCCAGCCGTCGAAGCCGTCCATCTCGATGCCGATCGCCCAGTCGCGGATCTGCTCGCGCCCGACGGCCATGAAGTGCTCGTCGACGGAGTACATCCAGCCGTACGTCGCGTCCTCGGCGAACGACTCGGCCAGCACCCGCCAGTCCCCGATGCGCTCGGCCTCCCGGTTCACCTCCAGCCAGGACTCCCAGAACTCCTCGATCTCGGCACGGGTGAGCTCACTCATCGTTGTCCTCCTCCAGCGCCAGCGCCATCGCTGGGCAGTACTTCACGGCGGCCGCGACCTGCGGACGCGCGGACTCGGCGGGGTGCTCCTGGAGCACCGTGACCACGTCGGCGGTGGCGTCGAACCCGAAGACGTCCGGTGCCTCGCCGAGGCACATCTGGTGGCCCTGGCACAGGTCCAGGTCGGCCCGGACCCTCATCGCCGGACCCTCATCACCCGCTCGTCTCGCGATCCCGGCGCCGGTAGCGCGCCCGGCACGGCTGCTGGAGCTGGATCACCATCTTGGAGACGTCGTCGCGGTAGGCCTCGCTCGGCTGGGCCAGCTCGAACTCGAAGTCGCGCAGGATCACCGAGAAGATCGCCTTCATCTGCATCATCGCGAAGGCGTTGCCGACGCAGCGGTGCTTGCCGGCGCCGAAGGGGATCCAGGTCCAGCGGTTCTGCAGGTCCTCCTGGCGCGGGTCGAGGTAGCGCGAGGGGTCGAACCGCTCGGGGTCGGGGAAGTCCTCGGCCAGCCTGTTGGAGACCCGCGGCGAGGCGGCGACGGTGACGCCGGGCGGGATCCGGTGCCCGGCGAGCTCGATCTCCTCGGCCACGACCCGCATCAGGATCACCAGCGGCGGGTGCAGCCGCAGCGTCTCCTTCAGCGCCGCCTCCAGCACCGGGATCGAGCGCAGCGCCTGGAAGGAGACCTCCGAGCCGTCGGCGTACAGCTCGTCGAGCTCGGTGACCACCTCTGCCATCAGGGCGGGGTCGCGCATCAGCTCGATCAGCGCCCACGAGGCGGTGCCGGAGGTGGTGTGGTGCCCGGCGAACATCATCGAGATGAAGATGCCGGTGATGTAGTCGGCGCTCATGTCGAGGGAGATCAGCACGTCCAGCAGGTCCCGCTTGCCGGCATCCGAGCCGGCACCGGAGCCGGCCGCGACCCGCCGGTCGATGATGTCCTGCACCAGGGCGACCAGGTTCTCGCGCGCGGCGTCGCGGACCCGGAAGCTCTCGATGTCGGCGTACGGGTCGACGTAGGCCAGCGCGTCGGTGCCGCGCTCGAGGTCGTGGTACTCCCGGGCGAAGCGGGCGTCGAGCTCCTCGCGGAACGGCTTGCCGATCAGGCAGGCCGAGGTGGTGTAGATGGTCAGCTCGGCGAACCAGTCGAGCAGGTCGATCTCGCCCTCGTCGCCCCAGTCGGCGACCATCCGCCGGACCTCCGCCTCGATCGTGGCGGCGTGCCCGCGCATCATGTCGCCGCGCAGCGCCTGGTTCTTGAGCATCTGCTGACGCTCCTCCGGGGAGGCGTCGAAGACGACGCCCTTGCCGAAGATCGGCGTCATGAACGGGTACGCCGCGGCCTGGTCGAGGGTCGCGTCCGGGGCCCGGAAGAACTGCTCGTTGGCCTGCGCGCCGGACACCAGCACGACGTCGCGGTCGGCGAGCCGGAACCGGCCGATCTCGCCGCACTCGGCGCGGAGCCGGTCGAAGAGCCCGATCGGGTCGACCCGCATCTCGGCGAGGTGTCCCCACTCGGCGGCGGCGTCGCGCTCGGGTCCGTCGCCGAGGGCGTAGGACACCTCGGGGATGCCCTCGAGCCCGGTCGTGGTGCTGCTCATCGGTCCTCCGAACGGTCGGCGAGCGGAGCCTCGGGCGAGACCTCGATCAGGTTGATGTGGACGCCGCGCGGCGCCGCGACGACCGTGCCGATCGCCTCGGCGATCGCGGTCGGCTTGAGGAAGTGCGGGTGCCGCGCCAGCCCGAACCGCTCCCAGGCGTTGAGCACCCGGGCGCCCTCCTCGGGGTCCCAGTCGGCGCCCATCTCGCTCCAGGTCGGACCGGGGCGCACGATCGAGGCGCGCACGCCGGTGCCCTCCAGCTCCATCTGCATCGCGTGGGCCAGCCCCTCCAGGCCCCACTTGCCGGCGGCGTAGGCGGCCATGTGCGGGCGGGCCCGCACGGCGACGTCGCTGGAGACGAACACGACGTCGCCGCGGCGCCGCTCGACCATGCCGGGCACCAGCGCCCGGATCATTCGGTGCGCGCCCACGACGTTCACGTCGAGCTCGGCGGCGATCCGCGAGGGCTCGACCTCGTGGATGGTGCCGGGAGCCAGCGAGCCGGCGTTGCTGATCAGCACCTCGATGTCGCCGAGCGCCGCAGCCGCCGCCTTCGCGAAGGTCTCCACCGACTCCTCGTCGCTGACGTCGAGGGGGTGCACGAACGCCTCGCCACCCGTGCTGCGGATCTGTGCGGCAACCTCCTCGCAGCGCTCGCTGCGCCGGGCGCCGAGGGCCACCGGGTGGCCGGCGGCGGCCAGCACCAGGGCCGTCGCCGCGCCGATGCCGGAGGACGCCCCGGTGACGACGACCGGGCGCCGGGCGGGGCGGTGGTACCTCTCGCGGGGGCTCATCGGACCTCCAGCCGGACCGGCACCGAGGCGAAGCCGCGGACGTTGACCGAGTGCACCCGCACGCTGGCGGCGTGGTCGACCTCGACGCGGCGTACGGCGCGGACCAGCTCGCGCAGGGCGATCTGGGCCTCCATGCGGGCCAGGTTGGCGCCGAGGCAGAAGTGCCGGCCGCCGCCGAAGCTGAGCAGCTGGGCGACCTCGGCCTTGTCGCGGAAGACGTCGAAGCGGTCCGGGTCGGCGAACACCCGGTCGTCGCGGTTCGCCGAGCCGAGCACGAGCAGCAGCTTGGCGCCGGCGGGTGCGGTGCGCCCGTGCAGCGAGACGTCGGCGAGCAGGTGGCGCGCGACCATCTGACTGGAGGTGTCGTAGCGCAGCGTCTCCTCGATCCACGGCGAGACCAGCTGCTCGCCCGCGGCGACGTCGGTGAAGACCGCCGCCTCCTGGTCGGGGTGGCGGGTCAGGTGGAACAACGCGTGGCCGAGCAGCTTGGTGGTGGTCTCGTTGCCCGCGACCACCATCAGGAAGAGGAAGGCGATGATCTCCTCGTCCTCGAGCCGGTCGCCGTCGATCTCGGCGGCGAGCAGCGCGCCGGTGAGGTCGTCGGTGGGCCGGCGGCGGCGCTGGGCGACCATCTCGGCGTAGTACGCGACCAAGTGGAGGCTGGCCTCCATGCCGGCCTGCGGTACGTCGTAGGTGCCGGGCTCACGATGCACGACCAGGTCGGCGAGGCGGCGCAGCTCGGCGCGGTCGGCCTCGGGCACGCCCATCATCTCGGAGATGACGTCCATCGGCAGCCGGCCGGCGAAGTCGTGGATCCAGTCCAGGCCCTCACCGTCCCGGGCGCGCTCGACGCACCGGCCGAGGTGCAGCGCGGTGAGCCGCTCGACCTGCGGGACCAGCTCGGTGACCCGGCGCGGCGTGAACCCCTTGGAGACCAGCGAGCGCAACCGCGTCTGACGCGGCGGGTCCATGCCGAGGAACGACATCACCCGGTGCGCATCGGGTCCCCAGGCAGACCTGTCGATCGAGACGCCCATCGCGTTGGAGTAGACGCCCTCGGTGCGCACCGCGTGCTGGACGTCGGCGTGCCGGGTCAGCACCCAGAGATCGAGGTCGGGATTGTGGTGCAGCGGGTCCTCGTCGCGACAGCGTCGGTAGACCGGATAGGGATCGGCCTGGAAGGCGTAGTCGTAGGGGTCGAAGACGAGCGGCCCGGAGACCCGCGCCTCTGTCTCGGTGAGGGTGCTCATCGGGTGTGGCCCTTCATGATCACGGCGACGACCGCGTCGAGGCGGTCGGCGAGCTCGGCGTAGGTCAGCAGCCCCATGCCGGTCTGCAGCAGAGCGCCGAAGAACGACAGCGTCAGGGTCTCGAGCACCGCCTCGTCGACGGGTACGTCGCCCTCGGGCGCCAGCGCGGTGCGGAACCGGCGCACCAGCTCCCCGCCGATGCGCAGCCGCAGCCGGTCCACGTCGGGGTCGGTGCCGAGCAGCGCCGGGGTGACGGCCGCGGCCAGCTCGGGTGCCGCTGCCAACCGCGCGGCGAGGTGCCGGGTGACGGTCCGCAGCCGGGCGACCACGTCGGGGTCCGCGTCGGGGCCCGCAAGGCCACCGGTGTCCTCGGCGAGGTAGCGCCAGAACAGGTCGGCGAACAGGTGGTTCTTGGACGCCAGGTAGGTGTACGCCGTCGCCGGCGAGACGCCCGCCCGGGCCGCCACCGTGCGGATCGTCAGCGCCTCGGCGCCCACCGCACGGAGCTCCTCGGCTCCTGCCGCCAGGAGCCGGGCGACGGTCTCGGACTGGCGGGGGTTCACGCCGCGTCGTGTGACGTTGGACACCTGGCTGGACACGTGTCCAACCTAGAACGTGTTCTCGCACACGTGCAAGGGTTTCGCCGCAACGGTGCAGTCGGGTGCCCGCCCGGCCCCACGAGCGGCTCAGGCCCGATCGGCCGCCCGCCGTCTGTGCACGAGCACCAGCCCGCCCAGCACGACCAGGGCGGCGGCGAGCAGGAGGCTCCGCTCCGCCCAGGGCCCGGCGGCCTCCCTGCCGCCCTCACTGCCCTCCTCACTGCCCTCCGCGCTGCCGTCCAGGCCGCCTGCGGCCCCTGCCGGTGCGGAGAGCGCGCCCACCTCGAAGCGCACCTCGCCGCTGATCTCGTGGCCGTCGGCGGCCACCACGTCGTAGACCATCACGTAGTCGCCGTCGGGGCCCGCCCAGAGGTTCTGGCGCACCTCCGCCTCGGCCAGCGTCGCCTCGCCGTTGACCACGTCGCCGTCGGGCCCGGTCACGGTGAGCTCGTGGACCTCGAGGATCGGGCTGCTGAAGCTGAGCACGGCCCGCGACGGGAGGGTCTCCACCAGGCTCGCCTCCGCCGGGTCGGAGGAGACGAGCGCAGCGTGGGCCGCCGCCGGGGGTGCGGGCGCCCCTCCCAACCAGACGCCCCACCAGACGACCATCACCAAGGGCAGCAACCCCCGGGACAGCGGGGACATGGCGACGCCCATCACGCCACCGGGGCCGCGGATCCGGCACCGACCAGGTCGAGGATGAGGTCGCGCACCGCGGTGGCGGCGAGGCGCTCGCCCAGCACCCCGGGCCGGTCGCACAACACCATCGGCCCCTCCTCGTCGCGCAACGGCAGGCGGCCGTGCGTCCCGCGGACCGGCGCCGGGTCGAGGGGCACGACCTGCATCGCGTAGCGCAGCCCGACCGCCTTGCGCGCGAGGGTGAGGGCCGCCCGCGCCTTGACCAGGCGGTCGTTCGGGTCGAAGAACAGCTCGGCCGGGTCGTAGCCCGGCTTGCGGTGGATCTCCACGCCCCGCGCGAAGTCCGGGGCCCGGTCGTCGTCGTCCCAGTAGTAGTAGGTGAACCACGCCGTCGGCTCCGCGACCAGCACCAGCTCGCCGGCCCGCTCGTGGTCCAGCCCGACCCTGGCCTGGCCGTCCCGGTCCAGCACCTCGGCCACCCCCGGCAGGCCCGCGCACACCGCACGCACCCGCTCGAGGTCCGCGGGGTCGGCGACGTACACATGGGCGACCTGGTGGTCGGCGACCGCGAAGGCGCGGGAGGCCCACGGGTCGAGGTACTCCATGCCGTCCTGCGTGTAGGCCTCCAGCAGCCCCTCCGCGCGCAGCAGCCGGTTGACGTCGACCGGGGTGTCGGCCCGGGTGATGCCGTACTCCGAGAGCACCACCACGCGCGCTCCGCACCGCTCGGCGTCGTCGAGCAGCGGGGCCAGCGCCCGATCGACGTCGGCGGCCGCGCGGCGCGCCTGCGGGGCGTCGGGGCCGAAGCGCTGGAGGTCGTAGTCGAGGTGTGGGAGGTAGGCCAGGGTCAGGTCGGCGCGCGGCATCAGTCGCCGCGCCGCCCCGACGATCCACTCCGTGGAGCGCAGGGACGCCGTGGGTCCCCAGTACTGGAACAGCGGGAACTCCCCGAGCTCCTCGCGCAGCTCGTCGTGCAGCGCCGGCGGCCGGGCATAGAAGTCGGGGGCCTTCTTGCCGTCGGCGTAGTAGATCGGCCGGGGGGTCACCGTCCAGTCGGTCGAGGCACCCATCGCGTACCACCAGCAGACGTTGGCGACGGTGTAGCCCGGCACCTGGCGCCGGATCGTCTCCCAGACCTTCTCCCCCTGCACCAGTCGGTTGTGCTGGCGCCACAGGAAGACCTCGCCGAGGTCGCGGAAGTACCAGCCGTTGCCCACGATGCCGTGGTCCGCCGGCGTGAGCCCGGTGAGGAACGTCGACTGCATGCTGCAGGTGACGGCCGGGAGCAGCGGGTCGAGCACCGCCGACGAGCCGGACTCCGCCAGCCTCCGCAGCCGGGGCATGTGCGGGAGCAGGTCGGGCGTGAGGCCGACGACGTCGACGACGAGCAGCTTGTCCATCAGTTCCTCCAAGGGTTCCGGCGTCGGATCCGGGGTCAGATCGGGGTGAGGCCGAGGTCGACGAGCTCGGCGTGCACCCAGGCGAGCTCGGCCGCCAGGCCCGCGGCGAGGGCGTCGTCGTCGGCGGGCGGGCCGTCCGGCAGCACCGACCAGGTGTAGGTCTCGACCTCGAGGTGCGCGACGCGGGCCGCCGGACCGCCGAGGAGCGCGGCCAGCGAGGCCCGCAGCTCCGCGCGCCCGGTGCGCAGCGGCGGGCGTGGGTCGGCGTGCACCGGCACGTGGAAGTGCACCCGCCACGGTGCGTCGACGGCCAGCGGGTCGGGCCCGTCGAGCGCCTCGGGCAGGTCGTCCCGCGCGGCGACGGGTCGCCCGTCGGGGCGGGCCTGGCGCACCTGGTGCAGGAACCGGTCCTCGGCGTACGACGCGAGCGCGGAGCGCGCCGCCTCGTCGGCGGGGTCGTCGACCACCAGCGCGGACGCCGGCTGGGCCTTGACCACCCGCAGACCGGCCTCGTCGAGCACCTTGAGGGCCCGGTCCGCCTCGTCGAAGCCGACGGCGAGGTGGCACAGGTCGAGGCAGACGCCGATCCGGTCGCGGTCCACCCCGGCCAGCCGGTCGACGGCCTGCTCCACCGTCTCGACCACGCAGCCGGGCTCGGGCTCCAGCCCGACCACGACGCGACGGCCGGTCCCGGCCTCGATCTCGGCGAGTCCCCGGGCGAGCGCGGCGAGCTGGGCCTCGGCCCGCTGCTGGTCCTCGCGGGACCAGGGGGTGTGCCAGGCGAACGGCAGCGAGGAGATCGAGCCGTGGTCGGCGTCGTCCGGCAGCAGACCGGCCAGCACGCGGGCGGCGGCCAGGGTGTAGTCGAGGCGCTCCGGGGAGGCCCAGGTGGGCAGGTAGACGGCATGCTTGACCACGGCGCCCTGGAAGGCGGCGAACGGGAAGGCGTTGACGGTCACGACCTCGACCCCGTGCTCGGCCAGCCGCTCGCGCACCCGTCGTACGCCGGCGGGGTCGGCGGCCAGCCGGTGCGCGGCGGCCGCGGGCAGCCAGAGCCCGAGCCCCACGCGCCCGGACACGCCGGGGCCCCCCGGTCGCTGGGCGATGGCGCGGCGGATGCGTCCGCCCATTCCCACCGCCTGCGCGACCAGGCCGTCGACGTCCTCGGCGGGCAGCACGTTGGTGCCGTAGCCGAGGTGGACGACCGTGCCGTCCGGGTGTCGCAGTCGCATCAGCCGACCCGTTCGCCGCGGAGCACCGAGTTCCCCTCGAAGGTCGCACTCGCGTCCGCGGCGGGGGCGGCGGCATCGGTCTCGTCCTCGGGCAGCAGCAGGCGCCCGCTCTGGGCGAAGAACTCCACGGGGTTGCGCCACAGCACCCGGTCGACGTCGTCGTCGCTGAAGCCCGCGGCGAGCATGGCCTCGCCGGTGGCCCGGGTGAGCAGCGGGTCGCTGCGTCCCCAGTCTGCGGCGGAGTTGACCAGCACCCGCTCGGTCCCCCGGTCCTGGAGGATGCGGACCATCCGGTCGGGATCCATCTTGGTCTCGGGGTAGATCGAGAACCCCATCCAGCAGCCCCGCTCGTCGACCGGCGCGACGGTCCGCTCGTTGAGGTGGTCGACCACGACCATGCCCGGGTCGACTCCGGCCTCCTCCACCAGATCGAGGGTGCGCCGGGTGCCGCCCTCCTTGTCGCGGTGCGGGGTGTGCACCATGGCCGGCAGCCCGAACTCGATGGCCAGGTCGAGCTGGTGGCGGAAGGAGTCCTCCTCCGCGGCGGTCATCGAGTCGAAGCCGATCTCGCCGACCGCGACCACGCCGTCCTTGTCGAGGTAGCGGGGCAGCACGTCGAGGACCCCGGCGCAGCGGGGGTCGTTGGCCTCCTTGGGGTTGAGCGCGATCGTGCAGTGGTGGGTGATCCCGAACTGGGCGGCCCGGAACCGCTCCCAGCCCACCAGCGCGTCGAAGTAGTCGGTGAACGAGCCGACGCTCGTGCGCGGCTGCCCCAGCCAGAACGACGGCTCGACCAGCGCCCGCACCCCGGCGGCGTGCATCCGCTCGTAGTCGTCGGTGGTGCGCGAGCTCATGTGGATGTGCGGATCGAAGATGCGCATGTCAGCCCTCCGGGTCGGTGGTCGAGGCGGTCGAGGCGAGCAGCCGTACGGCGTCGTCCGGCACCGGGCGCCCGGCGGCCTCGCGCTCTGCGGCGTAGCGGCGGACCATGGCGAGCAGCTCGGCGTCGGTGCGGTCGGCGAGGCGGTCCACCGCGCTCAGCGGCACCCCGACGAAGAGGCACTTCAAGACGCCGTGCCGCCAGTCGTGGGGGCTGAGCCGGTCGGCGTGCGGCCCCATCGCGGCCGCGACCAGCCGTACGTCGTTGGTGCGCAGCGCGTCGAGCAGCAGGTCTGCGCCGTCGACGCCCGGGTCCGCGACGGCGCCGAGCGCGAGGAGGACTGCCCGCTTCTCGTCGGCGTCGCCGTAGCGGTAGAGCTCACCCAGCTCGGCGAGGAGGGCGTCGGGACCGAGCCCGGCGGCGGCCGCGCCGACCAGCTCGACACGGACGGCGTCCTCGAGTCGATGGCCGTCGCCGAGGTCGCCCCGCGCGGTACGCCGGGCCGCCCCGGGGAACAGCCGGCCGAGCCGCAGCGGATCGCCGGCCAGGGTCGCGAGCATGTCCTCGAGGCCGCGTGCGCCGTCGGGGCCGAGCGCGGCGCGCAGCCGCTCCGGGGCGAGGAGCGGGTGGACGAGCGTCATCGGGCACCTCCGGGGGCAGGGGCGGCGGAGCCGATCCGGTCCAGGGACGCCTGGAGGGCGGCCATCGTGGAGCGCGCCACCGTGGGCGCGGCGTGGGAGTGGCGGGGCAGCTCGACACAAGCGAGGCCGGCGTACCCCATGTCGAGGAGCGCCGCGAGGACCGCGTCGAGGTCGAGCGCGCCGGCGCCCAGCTCGAGGTGCTCGTGCACGTCGCGGACCATGTCGTCGACCTGCACGTTCGCCACCAGCTCTCCCGCGTGGCGCACCGTGGCGGCGGGCGGGCGCGGCTCGTTGCACACCAGGTGCCCGAGGTCGAGGGTGACCCTCAGGTGCTCAGGGTGCCCGAGCCGGGCGCGCAGATCGAGCACGTCGTCGAGGGTCGCGAGGAACATCCCGGGCTCCGGTTCCACGCACACCGTGACCCCGAGGGCGGCGGCGTCGTCGAGCACCGGCCCGAGACCGTCGACCACCCGGGCCCACAGCTGCGCGGTGCTGACGTCCGCGGGGGCGGTGCCCGACCAGCACGACATGGCCTCGGAGCCGAGCTCGCAGGCGATCCGCACCGCCCGGCGCAGCAGGTCGACCCGGCGTTCTCGGCCGGCGCTGCTGACCAGGGTGGGCTCGTGCTTGTGCCACGGGTCCAGCACGTAGCGCGAGCCGGTCTCGACGACCGAGGCGAGCCCCTGGGTCTCGAGGCAGCGGCGGGCGTGCGTGATCTGCCCGGCGAGGTCGCCGAAGGGGTCGAAGTGCGGCTGGTCGAGGGTGAGCCCGACACCGGTGTAGCCGAGGCCGGCGACCACCGCGCACGCGTCGGCGAGGCGGTGGCCCGCGAAGCCGTTCAGCCCGTAGCCGAGACGAAGCGTCATGTCGGGCTCACCGTCCGCGCGGCCCGGCGCAGCAGCGGGCCGGCGCCGGCGACCACCACGGCGCCCGTGAAGCGTCCCCGCGCGGCGAGCCACGCCGCCTGGAGGAGGGTCAGCCCGCCGATGCCGGCGGCGGTGGCGGCCCGCACCCGGGCGGCGTCGCGGGGGTCCGCGAGCGCGCGCACCTGGGCGCCGCCGACGACGGTCCCGTAGGCGCCGGCGAGCCCGATGGCCGCGCAGCGCGCTGCCGTGCTCGCCGCCGGGTCGCGCCATGTCGTCGTCAGCAGCACGCCCGCCGCGGCCCCGGTGCCCACCAGTGCCGTGAGCGCCGCGCCGGGCCCGGCGCCGTGGACCTCCCCCCGGCTGAGCAGCGTGATCCCGGCCGTGTGCACGGCGACCGACGCCGCCGGCGCGACCGCGGCACCCGGGGCGGCGGCCGCGCCCAGGAGCACGTCGAGGCCGCGGGTGGAGGCCATCACCAGGGGGCCGGCGGGCGAGTCCTTGGCCAGCACGTCGTACGTCGCGACGAGGAGGGCGAGCGGCACGCTGATCCGCAGCGCGCGGCGCCCGCCCACGGCGGCGCTCACCGCGAGCCCGGCCGCGCCGAGGGCCCCCGCCAGCGCGAGGGCGGTCCGCGCCGGCACCCGGCCCGACGGGATCACCCGCTCGGGACGCTCGACGGCGTCGACCTCGCGGTCGGCCCAGTCGTTCAGCGCCATCCCGGACCAGTAGAGGAGGGTCGATCCCAGCGGCATCATCGCTCCCCCACGCGCGGCCGAGCGCGTGGACCAGGCCGCGCCGGACCAGGCGTCGCCGGGGACGGTCAGCGCCGCGGGCAGCCGCACGAGCGCCGCGAGGTCGCGGGCGGCGGGCAGCCCGCTCACCGGTCCAGCCCCTGCCGCCAGGCGACCAGGTCGCGCCACTGCTCGGCGAGCCGGTGCTCGGTGCCGCCGACCGGGTCCTTGAAGAAGAAGGCGAGCTCGGGCAGCGCCCCGGACCGGCCCGCCGCGTGGGCCGCCGAGACCAGGCGGGCCAGGTCCAGCACGAGCGGCGCCGCGAGGGCCGAGTCGCAGCCCTGCCAGGTGAACTGCAGGGTCATCGTGGTGCCGAGGAAGCCGTCGAAGCGCACGTGGTCCCACGCCGTCTTCCACTCCCCCAGGTCCTCGACCTGGTCGATGTGCATCGGGCCCGGGACCGGACGGCCGGCCATGGCGTCCAGCCCGCTGCGCTTGGCCGAGGTCTTGCTGCGCGCCGTCTCCGGGTCGGCCAGCGTCGCCCCGTCGCCGCCGCCGAGCAGGTTGACCGACGCCCAGGAGCGCAGCTCGAGGGCCCGGGCGGCGAACATCGGGGCGAGCGCCGACTTCACCAGCGTCTCCCCCGTCTTGCCGTCGCACCCGGCGTACGGCAGGCGGGCGCGCGCGGCGGCCTCCACCACCACGGGCAGCCGCAGGCAGGGGCTGGGGGTGAACGCGACGTACGCCGCCCCGGCCTCGAACGCCGCCAGGGCATAGATCGCCGCGCCCGGGAGCGGGTCCTCGAGGCTGCGCAGGCTCTCGGGGTCGACGACCGGTGGCTGGGTGCTGGCGACGTCGACGACGACCACCCGGGCCAGGTCGTGGTGCTCCCGGAACGCCCCGAGGTCCGCGCCGAGCCGGTGGACCGCCTCGGCGACGGTCTCCTCTCCCGCCACGTAGCCCGGTCGCACGTCGGCGTCGATCGCGTCGAGCTCCGCGCCCACGGCCCCGACCAGGGCCGCGGGCAGCACGCCGCCGCTGGCCAGCGCCTCCGCCTTCTTGGCCAGGGACCGGGAGACGACGTCGTGGCCGCCGAAGACCAGGGAGTCCAGGGCCGGCAGGCCTGCCGGGTCGAGCTCGGGCAGCTCGGTCACCATCCCGGTGCGCGGCGCGAGCCCGTGGCGCATCCCGAGCGCGCCGACGACCGCCGTGGTCGCGACCGAGCCGTGGGCGCCCACGAACCACACCCCCGTGCGCTCCGCTCGCTCGTGCGTGCTGCTCTCGTCGCTCGTCATCGCCTGGTCCTCGCGTCCTGCTCTGGGGGGATGGGGGCCGCCGCGCGGTGCGGCTGGATCAGGTGCGGTCGCGCAGGCAGGCGTACGCCGCCCGCACCGCCGCGCCGCGCTCACGCTCCGCCTCGGGCGGCGGCGGCCGCTCCTCGAGCCCGCTGCGCGGCCATTCCGGGGGCGCGTCGGTCCCGGCGAGCGCCCACGCGGCCTGGCGGGCGGCGCCCAGCGCGACGTACTCACCGGGCGCGGGGAAGGCCACCGCCCGGCCCAGCAACCCCGGCGCCAGGGCACGCAGCGCCGCGCTGCGGGTGGCGCCGCCGACCAGGAGCACGCGGTCGGGCTCGACCCCGGAGGCCGTGACCAGCCGGTCGACGGCGTCGGCGAGGCCGCAGAGCATCGCCTCGAAGGCCGCCCTGGCGAGGTCGGCGCGGGTGGTCGCGGGGGTGAGCCCGTGCCAGACGCCCACGGCGTCGGGACGATCGGGCGTGCGCTCGCCGCCGTAGTAGGGCAGCACGGTGAGCCCGCGCGAGCCCCAGTCCGCGGAGAGGGCGAGCCGGGCGAGCTCGGCGTGGTCGACACCGAGCCAGCGCGCCTGGAGGTCCAGGATCCCGGCGGCGTTCATCGTGGTGACCATCGGCAGGAAGCCCGTGCGGGCGTCCGCGAACCCCGTCACCGTCCCGGTGCCGTCGGCCACCGGGTCACGGCTCAGCGCCGAGGCGACCCCGCTGGTGCCGATCGAGACCAGGACGTCGCCGGGCTCGAGCTCCATGCCGAGCGCCCCGCCCATGTTGTCGCCCGTGCCGGCCCCCACCACCGCCCCGCCGCAGGTGCGGGCGGCGACGGCACCGCCCGGCACCACCTCGGGCACCGCGGCCTCGTGGCCGAGGGCCGCCGCGAGCAGGTCGGGACGCCACCGCCCGTGGGCGGTGTCGAAGTAGCCGGTCCCCGAGGCGTCGCCACGGTCGGTGAACGCCCGGGTGCCCGGGGCGGCGAGGTGGCGCGAGACGTAGTCGTGCGGGAGCAGCACCTCCGCGACCCGCCCGGCGGCCGCGGGCTCGTGGTCGCGGAGCCAGCGCAGCTTGGTGGAGGTGAACGAGGCGACGAGCACGCTGCCGACCGCCTCGGCGCAGGCCTGTCCCCCACCCATCTCGGCGACCAGGTCGCGGGCGGCGGCGGCCGAGCGCACGTCGTTCCACAGCAGGGCATCGCGCACCGGCTCGCCGTCGTCTCCGAGGGCGACCATGCCGTGCTGCTGGCCGGCCACCGACACCGCGTCCGCCCGCTCCAGCAGCGGCCCCGCGGCGGCGTCGCACGCCGCGAGCCAGGCGCGGGGGTCGACCTCGGTCCCGGGCGGGTGGGGGGCCGCCCGGGACTCCACCACGGTCCCGTCGTCGGCGTCGACGAGCACCGCCTTGGTGGACTGGGTCGAGGAGTCGATGCCCAGCACGAGCGTCACGTCACGACCGCCTCACGACGAGGCCGAGAACGCGGCGTCGAAGGCGGCCGAGGGCGGGTCGAAGGCGAGGCGGCGGACGAACTCCAGCGCCTCCGGGGCGCCGACGAGGCGGTCCATGCCCGCGTCCTCCCACTCCACCGAGATCGGGCCGTCGTAGCCGATCGTGTTGAGCATCCGGAACGACGCCTCCCAGGGCACGTCGCCGTGACCGGTCGAGACGAAGTCCCAGCCCCGGCGCGGGTCTGCCCAGGGCAGGTGCGAGCCCAGCCGACCGTTGCGCCCGTTGCCGGTCTGGCGCTTCGCGTCCTTGCAGTCGACGTGGTAGATCCGGTCCCGGAAGTCCCACATGAACCCGACCGGGTCGAGGTCCTGCCACACGAAGTGGGAGGGATCCCAGTTGAGGCCGAACGCCGGGCGGTGGCCGATCGCGTCCAGGGTGGCGACGGTCGTCCAGTAGTCGTAGGCGATCTCCGAGGGGTGCACCTCGTGGGCGAAGCGGACGCCGCACTCGTCGAAGACGTCGAGGATGGGGTTCCAGCGGTCGGCGAAGTCGCGGTAGCCCGCCGCGACCATCTCCTCGGTGGCCGGCGGGAACATCGCGACGTACTTCCAGCTGGAGGAGCCGGTGAACCCGATGACGGTGTCGACGCCGAGCCGCTGCGCGGTCCGGGCGGTCAGCTTCATCTCCTCGGCGGCGCGCTGCCGCACGCCCTCCGGGTCCCCGTCGCCCCAGACCTGGGCGGGCAGGATCGCCTGGTGGCGCCCGTCGATGGGGTCGTCGCAGACGGCCTGGCCCTTGAGGTGGTTGGAGATGGCCCACGTCCTGAGGCCGTACTTCTCCAGCAGGTCGAGCTTGCCCTGCACGTAGGCGTCGTCCTCGGCGGCCTGCCAGGGGTCGAGGTGGTCGCCCCAGCACGCGATCTCGAGGCCGTCGTAGCCCCACTCGGAGGCGAGGCGGCAGACCTCCTCGAACGGCAGGTCGGCCCACTGGCCGGTGAACAGGGTGATCGGGCGTGGCATGCGTGGCTCCTCTTGCTCAGGTGGGCGCACCGCTGGGGTGCGGACAGCCGGTGGGGGTGGTGCGGACGGCGACGGCGGCGGCGCCGTCAGCGTGGGTGCGAGCCGGTGCCGGGACACAGCGCGCTGTCCCGGCACCGGTCGCGGGGACCGACGTCCCGAGGACGCCGCTCCCCCGCCCCGATGGGGGCCCGGCCACCGACCGGATCGCAGGGCCGATCCTGCGAGCGGTCGGGTGCGGCACCTCACGGCACCGCGTGGCCGGGACCCCCATCTGCGGACGTTCTCCTCTCTTCTCGTCGAGCGCCTAGAGCTGCTTCTTCAGCTGGCGCGCGACATCGGTGAGCGCCGCCTTGGCCGGGGCCTTGCGCACGCCCGCGGCGAGCGACTGGAACCTCGTCAGGGCCTGGCGCGCCTGCCGCTCCTGGCCGCGGCGATCGGCGCGCTGGGCGGCGTTCATCGCGGTGGTGAGCGAGGTGGCGAGCCGGGCACCGATCGTGTTCTCCCGGTCCAGGCGCTTGACCAGCTGCTTCGCGCCGGCGTACGTCGCGACCACCCGGAAGGTGATCGTGCGCGTCTGCCGGTTGCCGGCCTTGTCGGTGACGGTGACCGCGAGCCGGTGGGTGCCGGTGCGCAGTCGCATCGCGTCGAGACGGACCGGGGAGGTCACGACCTTGCCGTCCAGCCGGATCACGCGCGAGGCGATCCCGGAGGTGGCGTCGGTGGCCGTGACCCGTGCGGTACGCGTCGCCGCGACACTCATCTTCGTGCCCGCCGTGACGCCGGTGACCTTGATCGCCGGTGCCGTGGTGTCGATGCGGATGGTCGTGGTCGCGACCTCCGAGACCGTGCCGTCCGCGTCGGTCGCCCGGGCCTGGACCCGGGTGATGCCGTCTCGGGCGATCCGCACGGGTGCCGTGTAGGCCGTCCAGCCGCCCGTCCCGAGGCGGTACTGGAGGTTCAGCTCCCCGTTGCCGCCCGCACCCGTGAGGGCGAAGGTGACCGGCGAGGTGAACCAGCCTGCGGACCCGTTCGGGGCCGCGGGCGTCGTGGCGATGCTCACCGTCGGGGCCGGAGCCTCGTCGGTCTCCGGGACGACGACCTCGAACTCGCCGGTCGTCTCGTTGCCCGCGGCGTCGGTGGCGGTGTACGCGACCACGTGGGTGCCCGGCTCGGTGATCCGGAACGGGTCCTCGTACGCCGTCTCCTCGCCACCGTCCACCGTGTAGGTGAAGGAGGTGACCCCGACGTCGTCCGAGGCGTCCAGGACGACCGTGCCGGCACCGGTCAGGGCGAGGTCGGCGCAGGCGACGATCGCACCCTCACGGTGGAGGACCAGGGAGCGGCCCTCGATCCGCGGCGCCCACGGGACCGTGGCCGTCGCCGACGACGTTCCGTCGGCCGCCGGCTTGATCCGCGGCTCGCCGGGCTCCCAGCCCGGGTTGGTCGGCCAGAGCTCGTTCGGCGGGGTGCCTGCTCCGTCCGGGTCGTCGCGGTAGTGGCCCTCGAAGCCGCCACAGCCACCGAGGTGCAGGTGCGACTCGTAGGACGCGGCCGGGTCGAGACCGGTCAGCTCGAGCGTCGCGGTGCTCGTGTAGCCCGAGCCGTCGGCTGCGGAGACCAGGGTGGCCTCCCCACCGATGCTGCCCCCGGCGATGTCGGTGACCTCACCGGCGTACGAGCCGAGGACCGTGGCGTCGACCTGCGGCGCCGTCTCGTCCTCGCCCGGCTCCTCGCCCGGCCCGCACGGCGTGTCCGCGCCGAGGGTGAACCAGTCGAAGGAGGCGGTGATGCCGGCGCCGGCGGTGGTGTTGGCCGCTGCCAGCAGCCCGACCCGCGGGTCGGTGATGCCGCTCATGTCGAAGCCGGCCGACATCTCCGTCCAGGTCTCGCCGTCGGTGCTGTAGGAGCCGATGACGTCGGTGCCGTCCTCGCTGGTCAGTCGCAACCACACGGTGGACGGGAACTCCGCGCCGAGGCCGGAGGTGTTGGTCTCAGCGGCGGTGGCCTCGAGCTCCTTGGCGAGCTGGATGATGTTCGACGCGGCGTCCGGCTGGTCGCTGCGTCCCTGGAAGACGTGCTTGATGTAGTTGTCGTCGTCTCCGTAGATCAGCAGGCCGGCCGACTGGTAGGACCGGTTGATCGGCGCGCTGACCTTGGTGGTGACCACGAACGGGCCGTCGGGCAGGTCGGTGAGGACCAGGTCCCGGGCGGTGTTCGTGCCTTGGTAGAGATCGGTCGCCTCGAGCGGGATGTCGACCGTGCCGCCGGAGACCTCCAGGTTTCCGCTGGGCCGCACGACGTCCCAGTCGGACCCGAGGGCAGTGCCGTCGAACTGCTCGACCAGACAACCCGGCTCACACGGCACGGCCGTGTCGTCGGGGGTCAGGGTGAAGTGGTCGAAGCCGGCGGTGATGCCCGGCGAGGCGGGCTGGCTGCCCAGGGCGAGGAGCCCGACCTTGGGCGCGGTGATCCCGGCGAGGTCGCGCGTCGAGGCGACATCGGTCCAGGTCTCACCGTCGCTGCTCCACGAGCCGGCCACGACGTTGCCGTCGGTGCTGCTCAGCCGCAGCCACACGGTGTCGGGGAAGGCGGCGCCGAGGTCGGCGGAGTTGGTCTCCGTCGCGGACGCGTTGACCTCCTTGGCCATCTGGATGATGTTGTTCGCCTTGTTCGGCTCGTTGGAGCGGCCGGAGTAGACGAGCTTGAGGTAGTTGTCGTCGTTGCCGTAGATCACCAGTCCGGCCTGCTGGTAGGCACGGGTGGCCGGCAGCGTGACCTTGGTCGTCACCTCGAAGGCGCCCGACGGCAGGTCCTGCAGGACGATGTTCGGCGTCGTGTTGGTGGTCTGGTAGATGTCGGTCGCGGTGATCGGGATGTTGAGCGTCCCGCCGGCGACGGTCAGGGACTGGTCGACCCGGACGCTGCGGTTCCAGCGCTCGGTGTCGAGGGAGTCGCCCACGAAGTCGTCGGAGCGCCCGCTGAAGCAGGTGTCCGCGGCCCGGGTGACGACGATCTCGAGCGTGCGGGAGGTCTTCGCCCCGCGTGCGTCGGTGGCGGTCAGCTCCACGACGTAGCGTCCCGGCGTGGTGTAGGTGTGGCTGGGCGAGGCCTCCGTGGAGGTCGTGCCGTCGCCGAAGTCCCACGCGTAGGTGATGGGGGTGTCCCCGTCGGCGTCGCTCACCGTGCTGGTGAAGTCGACCGGCAGCGGCGCCTCGCCGTTGGTGGTGCTGGCGGAGATCGCCACGGTCGGCGGGCGGTTGTCGGTGATGCCGCGGCCGTTGAACTCCAGCCAGTTGACGTTGGCCCCGCCGGTGGTCGCGACGAAGTAGAGCTCGCCGCTGGTGTCGGTGGCGCCGGTGAACGTCGTGGAGACGTCCTGGTAGGTCTGCGCCCCGCCGGTGTTCGGCACCGAGAGGGTGCCGATGGCGGTGCCGGTCGGCGAGCCCTGGCGGACCTCGAACGTCGCGCCTGCGGTCGCCGAGGCGGCCCGCATCGTGACGCCGGTGATGCCGGTGAGGTTCATGACGTCCCAGCGGAACCAGTCGCCGGTCTCGACACCGGTGACGTTCTGGCCGCCGCCGGTGTCGGTGGTCGTCTGGACCGTGACCCCGGGCGTGCCGCCGGTCTCGCCGCCGGTGCGCCCGGTCTCGTCGAAGAACTCGGCCTCCTTGTGCTTGGTGTGCACGATGATGCCGTCGACGCCGGTCAGGGCGCCGGCGTCGCCGGCCCCGCCGTCGGTGTAGGTGGCCTTGATGGTGCCGAAGATGTTGGCACCGACGTGGCCGGAGTCGCCGGGCAGCGCGAGCGTGCCGCTGCAGCCGGTGTACTGCTCGTAGTCGTGCGAGTGCTCGTCGTGGCCCAGCCCGGGCTGGACGACCACCCGGTCGCAGTCGATGGTGCCGTCCTCGGGATCGGTGACCTCGACCTCGTAGCGCAGGTAGTCCCCGAACTCGAAGAACCCGCCATCGACCGGCAGCGTCAGCTCCACGGTCGGAGCGGTGTTGCCGGCGACGATGTCGATGTTGGTCGTGGCGGACCGGCCGCCCTCGTCGGTCACCGTCAGCCGGGCGGTGTAGTTGCCCGCCTCGGCGTAGGTGTAGGTGCCGGTGGGCGTCGTGGCGTCGGTGGTGCCGTCACCGTCGAAGTCCCACGCATAGGTGAGGCCCGTGGCGTCGCCGGTGTCGGCGTCGAAGGACGCGCTGCCGTCGAACTCGACGGTGAGTGGCGCCGGGCCCGAGGTCCGGTCCGCGGTGGCGCGGGCGACCGGAGCACGGTTGCCCTCCACGTAGTCGATCCGGTAGATGCCGGAGTCGGTGTTGTTGCCGTTGAAGCCGCTGCCCCACTCGATCATGTAGAGCGCGCCGTCCGGCCCGAACTGCAGGGCGTGCGGACGGACCATCGGCAGGTTCGGCAGGAATCGGTTGATGTCGGTGTAGTTCGTGCCGTTCTGGTTCAGCTGCACGGTGAAGAGCCGGCTGTTGTTCCAGTCCGCCCAGATCGCCTTGCGGTCGAAGTATGCGGGCCACTTGCGGTCCGAGACCAGGTCGGGGTCGAAGGAGTAGGTGCCCGACGTCATCGGGGCCCCGCTCGCGCCGATCTCCGGGGTGCCCGTGATGGAGGCGTTGTTGCTCTGCCAGATGACCGCCGGCTTGGCGGGCGGCAGGTTGGTCAGGCCCGTGTTGTGGGGCGAGTCGTTGACCAGGTTGGCGCAGTCGAAGGCCGCGCCCGCGGTGCTGTTGGCGAAGTTGTAGTCGTGGTACGGCGTGTTGTCGCCCACGCAGTACGGCCAGCCGTAGTTGCCGGGCTCGTCGAGGATGTTCCACTCGACGCGGCCGTTGGGCCCGCGGGTGGCGCTCACCGCGCCCGCGTCCGGGCCGTAGTCAGCGACCAGGATGTTGTTGTTCTGCACGTCCAGGCCGATGCGGAACGGGTTGCGGAAGCCCATGGCGTAGATCTCGGGCCGGGTCTTGTCGTCGGCGTCGGCGTCCTCGTCGAACAGGTTGCCCTCGGGGATCGCGTAGCCGCCGGCGTCCAGCGGGGTGATGCGCAGGATCTTGCCGTTGAGGCTGTTGGTGTTGCCCGAGGTCCGCTGGGCGTCCCACGCGGCGCGGTTGGGACGCTCGTCGATCGGGGTGTAGCCGTCGGAGGCGAACGGGTTGGTGTTGTCGCCGGTGGCGAGGTAGAGGTTGCCGTCGTTGTCGAACTCCAGCGACCCACCCGCGTGACAGCACTCCACGCGCTGGGTCGGGACGTCGAGGATCGTCGTCGCGGTGTCGAGCTGCAGGGTGTTGCCCGACATCGTGTAGCGCGCGACCCGGTCGATCGCCTCGTTCCCCGTCGGGGAGTAGTAGAGGTAGACCCAGTTGTTGGTGGCGAAGTCGGGGTCGAGTGCGATCCCGAGCAGGCCGAACTCCTGGCCGGTGTAGACGGGGATGGTGCCGGCGGTCACCACGGTGCCGTTGGGCAGGATGATGCGCACGGCGCCGTTGCGGTCGACGTAGAAGACCCGGCCGTCCTCGGCGATGGCGAGCTCCATCGGGTTGGAGGTGTTCTCGTCGAGCGCGACCTTCTCGAAGCTGTCCTCGAGCGTGGCGCTGCAGTCCGAGGGCAGGACACCGGCGGCGGTCTGGATCCCGCCGAGGATGTGGCCCAGGAACTTCTCGTCGGTGAACGAGGCCTCGGTGTGGCCCATGCCGGTGTACCAGCTGCGGCCGCCGTCGTAGTCCTGGCACCAGGCGATCGGGTGCTCCACGCCCATGGCGTTGCCACCCGGCGCGTAGGTGGTCTCATCCATCGAGGCCAGGACGTGCACGGCGCCGCGCGGGTTGGTGCGGTAGTTGTACCACTCGTCGGTGCGCTCCCAGCGCGGCTCGATGCCGGCGGTGGAGGGGTGCGCGGGGTCCTCGACCTTGACGGTCGCGGTCGGTGTGCCCGGAGGGTGGCTGGCGAAGTAGGAGCCGACCAGCTCGCCGTACCACGGCCAGGAGTACTCGGTGTCCGACGCCGCGTGGATGCCGGCGAACCCGCCGCCGCCCTGGATGTAGCGCTCGAACGCACCCTGCTGGGTCTCGTTGAGCACGTCACCGGTGGTGGAGAGGAAGATGACGACCTCGTACTGCGCGAGGTTCGCGTCGGTGAAGGCGGCAGCGTCCTCGGTGGCGGTCACCGTGAAGTCGTTGGCGGTGCCCAGCTGCTGGATCGCCGTGGTGGCCTCGTCGATGTTGCTGTGCCGGAACGCAGCGGTCTTGGAGAAGATCAGCGCGTCGAACTGCTCGGCCTCCCCCTCGGCTGCGGCCGCGGCGTCCATGGTCCACGGGAGCGGGACGGACTCGCGCAGGGCCTTGCTGCCCTGTTTGGCCTGCTTGCCCTTCTCCCCCTTCTGGGCCTTCGCTTGGGTGCGGTCAGAGGCCTTGGCCGACGCCGAGGGCGCCTTCTCCGGCTCCGTGGCTTGGGCCGCCGGGGCGCTGAGGCCCAGACCGACCGTGGCTGCCAACGGCAGCGACACGACCGTGGCCAGGGTCGAGCCCAGCGCGGTGCGCGAGCCCTTCCTCAGCCGCGTGATGAGCTGATGCATCACGTTCTCCTTCGTTGATGACGACATGCGCTGCGGCGGTTCCGGGGCGGGTCCCCGGGCGTTCGGCCCCTGGCGGTGCTGGTCGTGCGGTGCTGCTGGTGCTGCGGTGCTGCTGGTGGGTCGGTGGGTGGCGGGTGGATGTCGGGCGCGCGGCGTCAGCGGACGCCGAGCAGGTGCTCCATCGCGAGCTGGTCGAGGGCCTCCAACGCGGTGCTGCGCTCGGCGAGCGCCCCCACGTCGTACGTCGCGTCGCGCAGGTCGGCCAGCTGCTCGTCCGCGCCCAGGGTGGGCCGGTCCAGCTCGCCGACCTCGGCCGCAGCCATCGCCTCGGCGACCGCAGGGTCGGCCCGGAAGGCCAGGGCACGCTCGCGCAGGATCAGGTAGTTGCGCATGCAGGCCCGCGCGGCCTCCCAGACGCCGTCCACGGCCTCGACGCGCGGGGTCTTGAAGTCGAAGTGCACGTAGCCGTCGTAGGCGTCCCCGGTCCCGCTGCCCAAGAGGGTGTCGACGGTCCAGAAGGCGCCGCGCAGGTTCCCGGCGCCGAAGCGCAGGTCCTGGTCGAAGCGCGGCCCGTGCTGACCGTTGAGGTCGATGTGGAAGAGCTTGCCGTGCCACATCGCCTGCGCGATGCCGTGGGCGAAGTTCAGCCCGGCCATCTCCTCGTGGCCGACCTCGGGGTTCAGCCCGACCATCTCCGGCCGGTCGAGCTCGCTGATCAGGGCGATCGCGTGACCGATCGTCGGGAGCAGGATGTCGCCCCGCGGCTCGTTGGGCTTCGGCTCCAGGGCGAACCGCAGGGAGTAGCCCTGCTCCTGGACGTAGGCGCAGAACGTGTTGAGCGACTCCTTCATCCGGTCCAGGGAGGCACGGATGTTCTTCCCTCCCCCGTGCTCGGCGCCCTCGCGGCCGCCCCACAGCACGAAGGTGTCGGCCCCGAGGCTCGCTGCCAGGTCGATGTTGCGCAGCACCTTCTGGGTGGCGTAGCGGCGTACCTCGCGGTTGTTCGCGGTGAGCGCGCCCTCCTTGAACACCGGCGGGCCGAACAGATTGGTCGTGACCATCTCCACCCGCATGCCAGTCTCGGCGAGCGCCTTGCGGAAGCGGTCGAGGGTGCGCTCACGGTCGTCGTCGTCGGGCAGCAGGTCGTCGTCGTGGAAGGTCACGGCCGCGGCCCCGAGCTCGGCGAGCCTGTAGGTGGACTCGACGGGGTCGAGCCGCGGCCGGCTCGCCGGACCGAAGACGTCGACGCCCTCCCATCCGACGGTCCACAGGCCGAAGGAGAACTTGTCCTCGGGTTGGGGGGTGTGGTCGGTGCTCATGCGGTGGTCTCCTGCCACTGGCGGGTGTGGGAGCTCGTCTCGACCGCGGCCAGCACGCGCTGGACCTGCAGGCCGTCGGCGAACGACGGGGTGGGCTGCTCGCCCGCGGCCAACGCCCGGACCAGGTCCACGACCTGGTGGGTGAAGGCGTGCTCGTAGCCGAGGCCGTGGCCGGCCGGCCACCAGGCCCCGACGTAGGGGTGCTCGGGCTCGGTGACGAGGATCCGGCGGAAGCCCGCGGTCTCGGCCGGCTCGGTGGCGTCGAAGAGCTGGAGGACGTTCATGTCCTCGAAGTCGAAGGCGAGCGACCCGAGCGAGCCGTTCACCTCGAGGCGGATGGCGTTCTTGCGCCCGTAGGCGAAGCGGGTCGCCTCGAAGACCCCGAGCGCGCCGCTGGCGAACGAGGCGAGGAAGACCGCGGCGTCGTCCACCGACACCGGACCGGTCTCACCGCTCGCCCCGCCGCCCCCGAGGGTCCCCGCCGTCGACTCGGCGGCGACCGGGCGCTCGTGGACGAAGGTCTGCAGGTGGCCCGAGACCGACGCGATCCGGTCGCCGGTGATGAACTGGGCGAGGTCGACGATGTGGGCGCCGATGTCGCCGAGGGCCCCCGAGCCCGCCTGCTTCTTGTCCAGGCGCCAGGACAGGGGCGCCGAGGGGTCGGCGATCCAGTCCTGCAGGTACTGCGCGCGGACCTGGCGGATCTCCCCCAGCCGGCCGTCGGCGACCAGCTTGCGCGCCAGCGCGACGGCCGGCACCCGACGGTAGGTGAAGCCGACCATCGCCATGACCCCGGACGCGGCGGCCCGCTCCGCCGCGTCCGTCATGGCCTCGGCCTCGGTCACGCTGTTGGCCAGCGGCTTCTCGCACAGCACGTGCTTGCCGGCCTCGAGCGCGGCGACGGCGACCTCGGCGTGGGTGTCGCCGGGGGTGCAGATGTCGATCAGGTCGACGTCGTCGCGTTGGACCAGCTGACGCCAGTCGGTCTCCGTCTCGGACCACCCGAGCCGGTCGGCGGCGGCGCCGGCCCGGGTCGCGTCGCGCCCGCAGACGACCTGCATGACGGGGTGCAGCGGCAGGTCGAAGAAGCGGGGCGCGGTGCGCCAGGCATGGGAGTGCGTGGCGCCCATGAAGGCGTGCCCGACCATGCCGACGCGAAGCGTCGAGGGGTCCGCTGAGGAGGGAGGGTGGGTCATCGGCTTTCCTGACTCGTTTCGTCCGGAGGGATGCGGGCTCGGGGCGACGACGCCGACCTGCGGCGCTGGCCGTCGTCGCTCAGGACTCGAAGGCGGTGTCGAGGTACTGGTCGACGTTGTCGGCCGTCACGACCGGCGCGTAGAGCTGGACCTGGCGGGGCACCTCGACCTCGACGAGGTCGGAGACCGCGCGGTCCTGGGCCAGCAGCCGGGCCAGCTTGAGGCCGTCGGCGCCCTGGGTGGAGGGGTAGATGACGGTCGCCTTCAGCACGCTGTCGCCGTCCTTGATGGCGCGCATCGCGTTGGCCGACCCGGCGCCGCCGACCATGATGAACTCGTCACGGTTGGCGTTCTCGATGGCAGCGAGGACCCCGACGCCCTGGTCGTCATCGTGGTTCCACACCGCGTCGATCTTCGGCTCGGCCTGCAGCAGGTTGGACGCTGCCTCCTCGCCGCCCTCGACGGTGAAGTCGGCCGCCACCCGGTTGTCGACGTCGAGACCGCACTCGGCGAGCGCGTCCTTGAAGCCACGGCTGCGGTCCTGGGTCAGCGGCAGCGAGTCGATGCCCGCGATCTCGGCGACCACCGCACCCGCCTTGTCCCCGACCTGCTCGCAGATGTAGGTGCCCGCCGAGACACCCATGCCGTAGTTGTCGCCCAGGACGGTGACCCGGGCGGCATTGGGGTCGCTGAACTCGCGGTCGACGTTGACGACCGGGATGCCGGCGTCCATGGCCTTCAGGGCGACCTTGGTCATCGCCGCACCGTCGAAGGGCAGCAGCACGATCGCGTCCACGCCCTCGTTGATGAAGGTCTCGACCTGCTGGATCTGCACGTTGACGTCGTTGGTGCCGGTGGCGACCTTGAGCTCGACGTCGTCGTACTGGCCGGCGACCTGCTCGGTCGCCTCGGTGATCGAGGCCATCCAGCCGTGGTCGGCCGCGGGGGCGGAGAAGCCGATGACGACGGTGTCGCCCGCCTCGTCGTTGGATCCCGCCTCGGCCTGCGCCGAGCCGCCGCCGCGCTCGTCGCCGTCGTCCTCGGCCTCGTTGCTGGTGCACGCGGACATGGCGAGGACGGCCACGACCGCGACGCCGCTGCCGACGATCCTGGTCGGGGTGGACCTCTTCTTCAGTGACTTCACGGTCATGGCGGGTGCTCCTTGGATCTGGTGTGGATGTGTCGGGGAGGGTGCTGCGGTGGCCGCCGCCCGAGAAGGCGGTCGATCAGGTGGTGCTCTTGCGAGACGCCAACCACTGCTGGAGCAGGACGGCGGCGACGATCACGGCGCCCTTGAGCACGGACTGCTCCGAGGAGTCGCGCTGGTTCTGGATGAACACGTTGGTGAGGGTCGTGAAGATCAGGACGCCCAGGACGGTGCCGGTGATGGTGCCGCGGCCGCCGGCGAGGAGGGTTCCGCCGATCACCACGGCGGCGATGACGTCGAGCTCGATGAGCGTGCCGTGCGTGGAGGTGCCGGTGGTGGTGCGGGCCACGAGCATCAGTGCCGCGATGCCGCAGCAGATGCCGACCAGCACGTAGAGCAGGACGGTGTGGCGCCGCACGTTGATGCCGGCCAGGCGGGCGGCCTCGGGGTTGCCGCCGACGGCGAAGGTGCGACGCCCGAACGTGGTGCGGTTGAGCAGCACCCACCCGACGACCGCGACGAGGGCGAAGAGATAGATGGAGAAGTCGATGCCGAGGTAGTCGGAGGCGAACACGTCGGTGAAACCGTCGACGTCGACGATCTGGGTCTTCTTGTCGGACAGGATCTCGGCGAGTCCGCGCGCGGCGATCAGCATGGCGAGGGTCGCCACGAACGGCACGATCCGTCCGTAGGACACCAGCAGCCCGTTGACCAGGCCGCAGCCCGCGCCGACCGCCAGGGCGACGAACACCATCACCAGCCAGTGGTTGTCGCGCGCCATCGTCTGGGTGGCCAGCGTCGTGCACCACACCGAGGACAGGGCGAGGATCGCGCCGACCGAGAGGTCGATGCCGCCGCCGGTGATCACGAACGTCATGCCGACGCTGAGCACACCGACCACCGCCGCGCCGCGCAGGATGGTCAGCGCGTTGTCGCTGTTGGCGAAGTTGCTGCCGGCGGTGAGCGCACCGACGACACAGATCACCACCAGGGCGACGACCAGCCCGAGGATGCGGAAGAAGCCGACGGCGGAGAGCCACTGGAGGACCCCCTGCCCTCGCGACCTCGTCGTCGGGTCGTCGACGACCATGGTCTGGTGGGAGGCGGTGCCGGCGGGCGGCACGCCCTCACCCGCCGCGGAGGGAGACTCGCGGTCCTTCGACGACGAGGCCTGCACGTGCTCGGTCATGCGGGTGCTCCTTCCATCACCAGGTCGAGGACCTGTGACTCATCGATGTCGGCGGCGGCGGCCTCGTGGACCACCCGGCCCTCCCGGACCACCAGCACCCGGTCCGCCAGGCCGAGCACCTCCTCCACCTCGCTCGAGACCACGACCACGGCGACCCCGGAGTCGGCCAGACCGGCGATCAACCGGTAGATCTCGGAGCGGGCCCCGACGTCGACCCCGCGGGTCGGCTCGTCGAGGAGCAGCACCCGGCAGCCCCGCAGCAGCCACCGGGCGAGGACGACCTTCTGCTGGTTGCCGCCCGACATGGTGCGCACCACGCGGTCCACGTCGGCCGGCCGTACGTCGAGGGACCGGGTGAGCTCGGCGGCGCGCCGGCGCTCGTCGCGGCTGGCGAGGAAGCCCAGCTTGGAGAACTCGTGCAGCGAGGAGACGGTGATGTTGCGATAGACGGTCTCGTCGAGGAGCAGGCCCTGGCTCTTGCGCTCCTCCGGGGCCAGCCCGACCCCGGAGCGCACCGCCTGGGTGACCGAGCCGCGGCGCAGCTGGCGCCCGTCGACCCGCACGGTCCCGGCGCTCGCGCGGCGCGCGCCGTACAGCGTCTCAAGGATCTCGGTGCGCCCGGACCCGAC
Organism: Nocardioides ochotonae; assembly: GCF_011420305.2. Taxonomy (NCBI): domain Bacteria; kingdom Bacillati; phylum Actinomycetota; class Actinomycetes; order Propionibacteriales; family Nocardioidaceae; genus Nocardioides; species Nocardioides ochotonae. The sequence goes on from NZ_CP061769.1 coordinate 2,209,496, forward strand.
CAGCCCGGCGAGGCCGACCACCTCCCCGGCGTGCACCGTCAGGTCGACGCCGGAGAAGACCCCGGCCAGCGCCAGCCCCTGGACCTCCAGCACCACCGGCTGCTCATCGACGGGCGGCGGCTTGCGCGGCGGGAAGACGTACTCGATCGAGCGGCCGGTCATCAGCCGGATCAGCTCGGAGGTGGGGGTGTCGAGGGCGGGCAGACCGGTGGCGACCGTGCTGCCGTCCTTGAGGACGGTGATCCGGTCGCCGATGCGGCGGATCTCCTCGAGGCGGTGGGAGATGTAGACGACCGCCACGCCCTCGGCGGTGAGCCCGCGGATGACCCGGAACAGGTTGTCGACCTCGCCGTGGTCGAGCACCGCCGACGGCTCGTCGAGGATCAGCAGCCGGGTCGAGTGGCTGAGGGCGCGGGCCATGCTGACGATCTGCTGGCCCGCCGGCGACAGCTCGGCGACCAGCCGCGAGGCCGGGATCTCGCCGTGGCCGAGGCGTTCGAGCAGTTGCTGGGCCATGCGCTGCGCCTGCTTGCGGCGGATCAGGCCGGCCGTGGCGACCTCGTGGCCGAGGAAGATGTTCTCGGTCACCGAGAGGCCGGGCACCAGGTCGAGCTCTTGGTAGATCGTGCTGATCCCGGCCTTGATGGCGGCCTGAGGGGTGCTGAGCCGGACCTCCTCGCCGTCCCACCAGATCGTGCCCTCGTCGGGCTGGTACGCCGCGGAGAGGACCTTCATCAGCGTGGACTTGCCGGCGCCGTTCTGGCCGAGCAGGCAGTGCACCTCCCCGGCGCGCACGTCGAGGTCCACGCCGTCGAGGGCGCGGACGGAGGAGAACTGCTTGACGACGCCGGTCATCCGGAGCAGCACCTCGCCGGGCTGGCTCGCGGGCCGGTCGGTGCCGGCGGCCGACTGGCCTGAGGGGGACGACGGGGTCGGCGCGGTCATGCGACCACCTCTCCTACGGGACCAGCGGGGTGGGGGCGTCGGGCGATGATCGAGGGGGCGGCGAAGACCGGGTCGAGCGCGGCCATCGCTCCCCCGCGCACGGCGGCGGCGAAGCCCATGGTCGAGATCTCCACGCGGGTGCCGCCGGCGTCGACGGCGAGCACGCCGGCGCCGATCTCGCGCTCCACCGCGTCGCGCATGTGGTGGCCGACCGCGGAGTAGTAGCCGCTGAGCACGATCGCGGCGGGGTTCAGGGCGTTGGCGAGGATGGCGGCTCCGACCCCGACCCAGGTGCCGACCTGCTCGAGCGCGTCGAGGGTGCGGGCGTCGCCGAGGTCGGCGCGGCGGTTGATCTCCGCGAGGCGCTCGTCGAGGCCGAGCGCCGGGTTCCGGATCGGGTCGTGGGGCTCCGCGACCAGCTCGAGCAGGGCCCGCAGCCCGCTCACGGTCTCCCAGCAGCCGGTGCGCCCGCAGCCGCAGGTCCGACCCCGCGGCTGGACGATGATGTGGCCGAACTCCCCGGCGTACCCGTGGCGACCGCGGAGCAGACGGCCGTCGGCGACGATCCCGCCCCCGACCCCGACCTCGCCGAAGATCACCAGGATGTCCTGGCGGTCCGCGACGCCCGGGGTGGCCTCGGCCGTCGCGGCGAGGTTGCCCTCGTTGTCGATGCGCACGGGGAACGACCCGTCCAGCCGGTGGCGGATGAGCTCGCCGACCGGCACGTCGAACCACCCGAGGTTGGGCCCGTGCGTCAGCAGGTCGCGCCGCCGGTCGACCAGCCCCGCGACGCCGACGGTGAGGCCCGCGGGGCAGCGGTCGCCGCCGTCGAGCTCCGCGACGGTCTCGTTCACCAGGCGCACGAGGTGGTCGATGACGACCTCGGCGCCGAGGGCCCGCGCGTCGAGAGCCAGCCGGTGCTCGCCGACGGTGCGACCGGCGAGGTCGAGGGCGAGCACGGAGACGTGGTTGACGTTCACCTCGGCGCCGAGGCCGTAGACGCGGGACCCGTCGAGCTCGACCGCCGTGCTGGGCCGGCCGACGCTCGCGCGCTGCACCTTGCCCTCGCGGACCAGCCCGCGCTCGGCCAGCTCCGAGACCAGCGTCGACACCGTCGAGCGAGTCATCCCGAGCTCGGAGGCGAGGGTGGCGCGTGAGCGCGGACCGTGGTCGCGCAGCCAGCGCAGGACGAGTCCGAGGTTCGCGCGCCGCAGGTCGAGGTGGTCGACACTCTGCGCCGAAGCGGGGGCATCGAGCGAGGTCATCGTCGCCCTCCTGCCTGGCCCGTGAGGCCGCTGTGATCGCCGTCACACGTTTGTTGAGGCGACGCTCAAACTAAAGGCGAGGAGAGCGCTCCCACAACCGCCCTTGGGGCGGAATACCGCACCCAGATTTCACTTCCGCCTTTTGCCGACAGAAGTGCGATGGATGCCGACATAAGTCGGGCCTGTACGCCGCGAAATCGGGCCTGGAGCGGCCTTCGGGCGGGGAATTAGTGATTCGCCCTCGACCCGTCATCGAGGGCGATCTCGGCCGCGCGCAGGCCCGCGCCGAGGAGCGCGGCGCGGTCCCCGGGGGCTCCGAGCTCCACCTGGGTCCCGGCCACCACGTGGGCGGGCGCGCGGCGGTACATCGCGCTGCGCACCTCGTTGAGCAGGTGCGGTCCGAGGGCGGCGCCGGGCCCGCCCACCAGGACGATCGAGGGGTTGGCGAAGGCCACCAGCCCTGCGATCGTCTCCCCCACCCGCCGGCCCATGTCCCGCGCGAGCTGCACCGCGACCGGGTCTCCGCCGCCGACCGCGGCCACGACCGCGGCCCAGTCGACCTCGTCGCCGGCGGCGAGTGCCCGGGCCAGCGCGGGCGACCGCCCGGAACGGGCCGCGGCCGCCGCCTGCTCGGCCACTGCGGCCACCGAGACGAAGGAGTCCAGGCAGCCGCTGCTCCCACAGCCCGCGCACGCCGGGCCGAACTCGTCGACCCGGGTGTGCCCGATCGCGCCCGCCAGGTCGGCGCTGCCCCGTCCGAGGTGGCCGTCCATGAAGGTCGCGGTGCTCACCGTGGTGCCGAGCCGCAGGACGACGAGATCGTCGAGCCCGCGGGCCCCGCCGGCGTGCCGCTCGCCGATGGCCATGGCACGCGCGGCCTGCTCGACCACCACCGGAGCGCCGCCCGTGGCCGCCTCGATGCCCGTGACGAGCTCGTCCAGCTGCACGGGCAGACCGGGGGCGAGGGCCAGGCCGGTGGCCAGCACGGCGTGGTGCCCCGATGACTCCGCTTCCGCCTGCGCCACCGCCTGCGACACCGTCTCCACGACCAGCCGGCACAGCTCCTCGGGCGACTCCCCACCGGCGCGGTCCCGGGTCACCGGGCGGGAGATCGCGAACGTCGCGTCGACGACGGTGGCGCGCACCCGGGACTCCGCGACGGACACCGCGGCCATCCGGACCGCGGGTCCTAGCCCGACGGTGCTCGAGCGTCGCCCGCCCGAGCTCGGCGCCACGGGTCCCGGGGCCACCAGCCCCGCGCCCGCGAGCGAGGCGACCTCGCCGGTCACCGTCGTACGCGAGACCCCCAGCGCCCGGGCGAGCTCGGAACGGGTGCGGGGTCCCTCGTCACGCAGCAGCCGCAGCAGCCGCCCCTCGAGCGAGGGCAGCGCCGGGTTCACCTGGGTCATGGCGCTCTCCGTCCCGAGGTCCCGCCGATGGATGGGCTGGATCCTGACAGGTCGCCGGGCAGGTGGACAGGGCCTCGGGCCCCACCCGGCGACCCGGGCGGGTCTCGGCACGCCGGGCAGGATGGTGCGCATGCTCCTCGCCGAGGTCGTCGCCACGTCCACCGCCGTCGCGAGCACCCGCTCGCGCAAGGCCAAGGTCGCCGCCATCGCCGAGCTGCTCGCGGCGACCGGTCCCGGCGAGCTCGAGGTCGTCACCGCCTACGTCGGCGGCACACTGCGCCAGCGGCGCACCGGGCTCGGCTGGCGCGGTCTCGGGGAGCTGCCGGACCCGGCGACCGAGGCCACCCTGGAGGTGGCAGACGTGGACGCGGCCTTCGAGCGGATCGCCTCGCTCGCCGGCCCGGGCTCCCAGGCCGCGCGGGCCGCGGCGGTGGAGGCGCTGTTCGGGCTGGCCACGCCCGAGGAGCAGCGCTGGTTGCGCGGTGCCGTCACCGGCGAGGTCCGCCAGGGCGCGCTGGACGCGCTGGTGCAGGAGGCCGTCGCGGTCGCCGCGCGCGTCCCGCTCCCCGTCGTACGACGCGCGGCAATGCTGGCCGGGTCGACCCGGGCGGTCGTCACCGCGGCGTTCGCGGGCGGCGCCGACGCGCTCGCCGCGATCGGCCTCGAGGTCGGGCGACCGGTGCTGCCGATGCTCGCCTCGTCGGCGAAGACCCTCACCGAGGCGATGCAGCGTGCCGGCGGCGGCACCGTCGCGGTCGACACCAAGCTCGACGGGATCCGCATCCAGGTGCACCGCGACGGCGACGACGTGCGGATCGCGACCCGCACGTTGGAGGACATCACCGCGCGGCTGCCGGAGGTCGTCGAGGTGGTCCGTGCGCTGCCGGGAGGCCGCTTCGTGCTCGACGGCGAGGCGATCGCGCTGGACGCCACCGGGCGCCCGCGGCCGTTCCAGGAGACCGCCTCACGCACCGCCCAGCGTGCGGTCAGCGAGATCGCCGTGACGCCGTACTTCTTCGACCTGCTGCACCTCGACGAGGAGGACCTGCTCGACTCCCCCGGCGCCGAGCGCCTCGCCGCGCTCGAGACGCTCGTGCCCGAGCCGTGGCGGGTGCCGCGCCTGGTCACCGACGACGTCGCCGCGGCCGAGGAGTTCGCTGCGACCGTCCTCGCCGGCGGGCACGAGGGCGTGGTGGTGAAGAACCTCGCCGCGCCGTACGACGCGGGGCGCCGGGGCGCGTCGTGGGTGAAGGTGAAGCCGGTGCACACCCTCGACCTGGTCGTCCTCGCCGTCGAGTGGGGCTCGGGCCGGCGCTCCGGGTGGCTGTCCAACATCCACCTCGGCGCCCGCGCCGGCGACGGGTTCGTGATGCTGGGCAAGACGAATCTTGAAACACAATCACGCACACCTAGACTGGATGCCGCACCACCCGCACGAACGAAGGACACGCACGATGACTGACCGCTGCTATGGCCGTATCTCACTGGACCGGGTCGACACGTCTGGCTCGATCAACAGGCAAGCCAACGCCCTGCACGAGAAGGTCGTGGGCGACTACGTCGACTACTTTGACCGGTCCGTGTCTGGGTCGGTGCCGTTCCGCAAGCGCCCTGAAGGCGCGCGCCTGCTGGCCGACATGAGGCGGGGCGACCGGTTCCTGGTAACGAAGATCGACCGCATGGCCCGCGACCTGAAGGACCTCCTGTGGCTGGTCGCCACACTGGACAAGGCGGGCGTCGAGCTGGTCGTCGTCGAGCAGGCTGGGCTGTCCGGTAGCGGCATGGGGAAGTTCATGCTGATGATCCTGGGTGCGGTCGCCGAGTTTGAGCGCGACCTGATTAGGGAGCGCCGCACTGAGTCCGCGAAGGCGTTCCGCCTGGACAAGCGGCACTCGTCGGGTCGCCCGCCCTACGGGCTGCGCGCCGTCCCTAACCCTGCCGGTCGCGGGCTGGTCCTGCGCCCCGACCCGGTCCAGGCCCCCCTCCTGCGGGACGCCGTCGCCGCGGTCATGGCGGGTGAGTCTGCCCGAAAGGTCGCGGCGGGCCTGGGGCTGTCGCCCGGCAACTTCTCGAAGTTGCTGCGCAACGAACGGCTCGCCGGAATCATCCCGCCCCCGCGCGTGCGCGACGCTAATGGGCGCGACACGAAGGAGCCTGTGCCCGGCGTCGCCGCGCTCGAGGATCCCGACATGGCAGTGTTCACGATGACCGAATGGGCGGATATCCAAGACTGGATCAACCGTAAGGGCACTAAGACCTGGACCCCGAACGGCGGCTACGGCGCGGCCCTGGCCTGCGAGGCCTGCGGCGGACGCCTCTACAAGGTGCCGCACGCCCGCTCCGACGGATATCAGTACCACTGCCGCCGCGTGGACCCGGTCCACACGATCGACAAAGCCCCTGCCGGGTCGATTTCGGTCGCCCGCGCCGACGGCTACCTCGAGCGGCAGTTCCTGACCATGTTCGGATCCCTGCCGGTCATGGAGGTCGTCCAGGACAGTGACGACACCGCCAAGCGTGAGGCGATCGCCCGCGCGACCCACCACCTGCACGCGATCACTGAGGCAATCGCGCACGCCGACCTGGAGGACATGGACCGCGTCACTGAGCTCCAGGCCGAACAACTGGCAGCCATGCGCGCGCTCAAGGAGGCGCAGGCGATGGACGTTGCCAGTGTCAGGATCGAGCGTGCCACCGGTGAGACGTACGCCGACGTGTGGCACCGGGCGACCGACACTGAGCGCGCGGATCTGCTGACGAGGTTCGGGCCGTGGACGGTTCGCCCTGGGCGGATGAAGAACTGGGAGGAGCGCCTCTCCTGGACCCCGACTGACGCGGCCCTGCGCGACACTGCTGCGGCCATGGCCCCCGACTATCTGGCAGGCCAGACCGACGAGGTCGCCGTGGAATGGGATGCCACTGCCTGACCTGTAACCTGCGCCACCGTGAAGGGGTCGCCGGGACGCGATTAGCGTCCTAGCGGCCCCTTTGGCGTGTAGCAAGTGTCGAAACTACCTACATCCTCTATTAGTGCTAGAAGCGGTCGGTCGCTTCTAGCGGGAATAGGGAATGTAGGTAGTTTCGACATTTCCTACATCGGCAGGGCACAACTGCCCCACGCCCCCCGGTCGTTCGGCCCGACCCCGCCCCCCGAGGACGGGCGCAGGCTGAGGGACTGAGCCGAAACCGGGAGGGACGGATGCCTACCTATGTCTGCGAGGCGCGCCTAGACCTGTGCCGCCGCGAGTACCAATGTGCCCACACGACCACGGACTACGCCGCCCACTACCTGCACGAGGCCCGCGCGCAGCACGTCAACTACGACGTACCCGACGACAAGGGCTACCCCGTCGCGGTCATGTGGCAAGACCACCCGCTAGGGAGCCCGCGATGACCGCCATGAGCGGCGCGCCGCGGGTGTACCGCCTGACCGCCCTATTTCCCATCCTCGACATGCCACCCGACGAGGTCGTGACCGACGCCGACGCTGTCGACTACGCCGCCGCGCAGCTCGATCGCATCCTCGGCGCGCGCCGCGCGTCGGTCCTGGTCGGCGACGTCGCTGGCGCGTCCCTAGTCCCTGGCGGGATGGCCGTCGCCGTGACGACATTTACCGTCGGCCCCCGTGAGGACCCCGACGTGGTCGGCGGCGGGATCCTGGCCCTGGCCGGCTGTATGGGCTACTGGGAACTAGTCCATACCCGATGAGGAGGACCGCTATGGAAACCACCCCCTACCGCTGCCCGTCCACCATCGTCGTCGGCGGCAAGATCCTCCAGTGTGCCTTCGAGGTCGGCACGTCTGCGCCGGTCTGGGAGGCGCACCGCTACACCGGGTCGCACTGGAACGAAGAACTAACCGACGACGACGGCGACGCGCTGACAATCTCCTGGGAGGCTGCCCGCCCCGCGCCCCCGCCGCAACATGTCACCGGGACGTATCAGATCACCCTCACCGCGTCACCCGTCGCGCGTCCAGGCTGGAACAGTACGGAATCCGCCGACCACCTGCGCCGCCTCATGCTGACCACCCTGGCCGACGCCCGGCGCGCGGAGCTGACGGTCACGCCGGTACGCGACGACGACGGCGAGCCCGCCCTGGTCGTCGCCACGCAGTTCGCCGCCTACGACGACACGCACGCCCTGAGGATCGCCCACGCCCTGCGTCAAACTGCGGCGGGCATAGGCACGATCGCCACCACGAACCACCTGTGGGATATCGACCACCACCCGGCGCGCATCATCGAAGCGCCCTAACGCGCGCCACCCGACGCCCGCCCCCCGACGGCGACCCCGACGAGGGGCGGGTCTGGTGTCTAGGGCACTAGGTCCTGTCGACCCGCGCCGCCGTACCCCTTCCGCGCACCCCGTCCCTGAGGCACGCTAGGGATATCGCGTCGGGACCGCCGTACTGGCACGCGGACTCACAACCCGACGCGCTAGGGCGCGGGACGTCCCGACCGTCCCCGGTCGCCACATAACTGACGTCCCGCGCCTGACCCCGGCCCGACTCACCTGCAGTGTCTAGGAGGTGCGGCATGTCCGAACTGATCGAGGTCCTACGCGAACGGCAGGCACGGGGCGGACGCCGACGCGCAGCCCTGTACCTGGGCGGATTCACCTACCCCGCTGTCGAGCTGGGCCACCGGCACGCGCACGCGCCGACCGGCCCCGACAACGCCCCCGTGCATACCCTCATGTGGGGCGGGCATCATGCCGCGGTCACTTTGGTTTCCGACCCGCGCCACGCGCACCGCTACGACGACGCCGACGACCTGGGCGCAGCCCTGACGCTGCTGGCGCACCTGGGATTCCACGGACGCCCCCGACAAGCTCCGCCGACGCCTGCGGACCTGGACGCCGACCCGCCCCCGACTCACTGGCCGGCGGATCCCGGCGCACGGCGATAGGTGCCGCTTCCGCGCGAGACGCCCTCTCTTCCACCACTAACATACTACCGCGCACCGCGTCAAACCCCCAAAACGGCCCCGCCGTTCGCGCCGTTCCCTACCCCGTGGTCGGGACTGGTCGGAAGGTGACACCCGCAAAGTAAGGCGAGCGGCGGGGTCCGCAGAACCGTGCCCGCGCCCTGCCCCCGAGTCGCGCGAAACGTTGCGCGGAGGTACAATGAAAGCCCAAAGAGGGAAAGGGAAAGGAGAGGGACAATGGACTGGGAAGCTTTCGCAGAGGGTGTCTGGGAGGCAGTCTCCGCCCACGCTTGGGATGCCATGTACGAAGCCCCCGACGGGAGCGGGTGGACTGCCGCGGTCGGCGAGACTTGGGCGGGTGCCCTGTACGGGGTCGAATGGAACGCCTACGGTCAGCAGGCCGTCTACCACTTCGACACGGTCGAGGAACAAACCAATTGGTTCGACAACGTCGTCGCGGGTGCGGCGGCGTGAAAGGAGTTGAGCACGATGACCACCATGACCACTGACCACGAGGTCCACGTCGAGTACGTCGGCGGCAACTACTGCTGGAAGCCCGTTTGCACCTGCGGCGCGCACATGTGGGGGTACACCGCAAAGTACGCCGCCGAATGGGTCGGCGAGGACCACGTCAAGGAGCAGGCCGAACAGGTAGCCTGAGTCGCGCGAAACGTGGTCCTGGGTAACGAGCCCTACGAGCTGGTCGCCGACTACACCGTTAACCTGGACCCCTGGATGGACCCCATGACCCACGACTGGTGGGGGTATGAGTCCTGGGCCACCCTGGAACTGAGGAGGATGAGTCCGATGATCGTCCTGCACACCGAGCGGCACGGCACCTACGCCGTCCACGCCGACGCGCTAGCCAAGACCCTGCCTGAGTACGACGGCTGGCCGTCCGCGCACCTCACCGATGCGATCGTGGCCCTGGTCGGCGTGCCCGTCGGCGACTACTCCGACCTGACCGACCTCGAGAAGGTCATCGTCCTGACGTGGCTGACAGGAGGCGCAGTCGGATGAGTGACCTGATCTACGTGGCGTATACCGACGCCGACGGTGCGCAGCACATCGAGGGCGTGAGCCCGCCCCTGGCTGCGGTCCTGCTCGAGGCCGGCCTGGGTCGCCTAGCGACGTGGCGCGATAGCGGCGACCCGGTCATAACCGACCACGACTGACAACGCCCCCGACCCCTAACTAGGGACCGGGGGCGTTAGGCGTTTAGGGACACGATCAGTTCCCACCTACCCGCGCACTGGACGACCTGCGCCGCCGCCCGTTGGACGCCGCTGCGGTCGTCCGTATTGCCCTGACCGCCTTGCGTCCGGCGCGCAGTAGTGGGCGGGACTGCTCCTCAAACTGTGTCCAGCAATCCCGGCACATCTCCAGCTCCACGCGCTGGCGGTCGACTTCGACGGTATGGGTTTGGACGTCGAACAGTTCGCCGACGTGGTCGCATAGGTCGCATGACAGGACGACGATCGTTTTACTGGTCATGTCTTGCAAGGTACGCCGACCTGCCCCGGTTGTGAAGCATCTCTGAGCAACTGCCCCCGCACTGGCGCACTCACTCATCGTCAACCCCCGACATGAGGAGGCGCCTATGCCCCCGCGCCGTCGCAAGACTGCGCCACCCCCGCCGCGTCACGACCCCGCCGCGGGCTGGATCTTTACGACCGACTACGTCGCGCCGTCGGGTCGCCACCTGCGCCCCGGCGTGGAGTTCTCGGTGCGCGGCGAACGTGGCCGCTTCCGGTTCCTGCGCCACGTCCGAACGGAGACCGGGACCGAATGGGTCGAGGGCATCGGCGGGCCTAAGGGCTGCCACCAATGGCGCTCGTTCCGGCCCGACCGGATCCGGCGCGTCCACGTCAAGGCGCGCGTTATGCCGGTCAGTCGCGTCGGACTCAAGGCGGTGGGCCGTGCCCGATGAGCTCGAGGATCTGGCCCTGCGTTTCGTGGACGACCCCGCCGACGTCGAGGCCCTGGTCGCCGCCACCCGTCGCCGGATCGAATGGCGCACCCGCCGCGGTGGGAAGCGCTGCTCGAGGTGCGGTGAGGTCCTGCCAGTCCGGCAGTTCGCCCGCGACTCTGGACGGTCCGACGGACTGGACCACCGCTGCCGCGCCTGCCGCCGACGGGCGTGACGACCCGCCCCGAATACGGGGCGTATGTGGGGCGGGCCGTCACTTAGGCGGCGACGCTACCCCACTACTGGCGCACTAACTATATGGACAGGGGCACACCTGTACGCCGTGCCGCGCGACCTTATATAGCGGGCAGGCTACCGGCTGCCCCTGTCCTTGACCCTGTCCCTGAGTCTGCCGCCGATGACGTTGCGCCGCGCCTGCTCGCCCGCGCCGCGTCGGTGGCCCTGCCCCCGTGCTGCTCCCTGGCCCCCGCGCCGGGTCGAGCACCGGGGGCGTTCTCGTTTTAGGAGCGCCCTCATGCCGACGATCACCGAGCCGCTGTTGCGTCTCCGCGTCATTCGGGCCGGTGGCTATCGGTGCGGGTGGCGTCCGCGTAAGAACGTCTCCCCGTGCGGCGCGCCCGCGCGTTTCGCCGGATTCTCGCCCGCTAGCCGCACCCCTATCCCTTTGTGCCCCCGCCATGCCGACGACGCCTAAGCCACGTAAGAAGCGGCCCCGGTCGTCGGCGAGGTGGCGCAGGTTGCGGGCGCACCTAATGCGAAAGGCGATCGCGCACGGTACTTTCAAGTGCGTCGAATGTGGCATCGCCCTGGACGCGAAGGCCCCTCGCTACACCCCGACCGCTGCCGAGCTGGACCACATCCTCCCCGTGGTCGATCGCCCAGACCTAGAGTTCACTCCCTCAAACCTTGCATGGCGCTGCCACCCTTGTAATCGGCGTAAGGGTCGCAACCCTGACCCGCTGATCTACATGCCTACGACGAGGCACTGGTAGGCCCCGCCCTGGGACATAGGGGCGGGGGTCGTAGGTGGCCCCCGGCGCGGGATCCAGGCGGGGCGGAGGGCGGACCGGGGGCAGTGGTGGGCGGTCCTGGACATGGCCCGGCCCTACTACTTGAGCCCGACCCTCGGACCTAGGCGTGGCGTGGGAACCGTGGCCGGCTGTTGGCTACTGACTGCACGGGCATCCCCCGTGCCTGCCCTCGACCACAACCAAGCGGCGCTCGGCACGGCGCATCCATGCACCAAGCACGCGCTTGGTAAGCGCGCGTTGACGCCCCAACCAAGCGACCGTTTGGTCGGCCACCGAGCGCGACGAACGAAAGCAAACTACCAAGCACGCGCTTGGTTTAAAGACGGACCCCCGCACCGCACGCGCGTCGACGAGCGCGTCCCGACGACCAACCAAGCGTCCGCTTGGTCGCAATCGACCAAACACTTGCTTGGTTGACCCTGGGGACCGACCCCTAAAGGGGGCTGATTACACCCCCCTCGTTCCTTGTCCCCCCTACACACACGGCTGACGGATTCCACAGGGGCAGGCCGGCCGCTCGTCGACGAAGCGCCACCAACCAAGCGTCCGCTTGGTGACGCCACCCAAGCACCCGCTTGGTGCCCCCGGTCGGATTTAAAGACGGCCCCTATGCGTCGACCTAGCACTTGCTTGGTACCCCCCGCCGCAGCGGCAGGGTACCCAAGCACCCGATTGGTTTCTTACCAAGCGCCCGCTAGGGACGCGCGCCGCATCCCGCGTCATATCAACCGATGCGGGCCGTTCACCAAGCGCGCGCTTGGTTCCCTGCCGCACCTCTAGACAGGAAGGACCGCCCGTGGGCGACACATTTCGGGCCGTGACGTGGAACGTCCAACACGGCACGCCCCTCGACACGATCGAGCGCATCCTCATTGACCTCCTCCGCGACGGCGTTAGCGTGTTCCTGATCCAGGAGGCGACCGCCCCTGGACTGTGCGCGATGCTGCGCCGCCACGGCCTAGGCGTCGCCTTCGAGGCCCCCGAGTTTGTCGTGGCCTGGCGGCGTGATGAGTGGACCGCAGTGGCGAAGCGCGGACACGTCCTGAGCCCGACCCCGTACGGGCGCAACCGTCGGTCCCGCGCCGTGTCGGCGATCCTGTGCGACCGGCAGGGGCGCACCCTCGAGGCGCTCTGCTACCACACGCCGTCACAGGTCCAGAACGTCAACCCCCGCACCGATCGCCCCAACCGGGTCAAGGCCGTGCGCGAGTCGATGGCGACCCTGAAGACGATCGCCGACAAGTCGCACACCCGCGCGGTCCTGTTCGGCGGCGACGACAACGTAGACGAGCGGCACGGTCGCGGGTGGGACTTCATGCTGGCCGCGGCGACCGGGCTGCGGCAGCTCGTGGCCCCCGCGGGCACGCACGGCACGCGCAAGATCGACGACTTCCGCGTGCGCGGGCTGGTCCCGGTCGGAGCTGGCTCGGTCCGCCCCGGTGGCGGCGACCACCGGGCGCACGTTCGCCGCTTCCGGTGGGCGGGCCGATGAGGCCCCTCACCGACGCGGTCGCCGTGTCGCGCCTCGAGGGCTTGATCGCCCTCCGCGACCGACTGGCCGCGCAGATCGACGAGACCGCCTCGGCGCGCGACGTCGCCGCCCTCTCCAGACAACTGACCGAAGTGATGCACCAGATCGACGACCTTACGCCGAAGGAGGACGCCGCCGATGACCTCGCCGCCCTCATCCCCGGCCCCGCCTGCGGAGACCTCTCACCGACCCGGTGAGGCTGCGCCCCGCGTGCGGCACGCCCCGCCGCGCGTCGGCACCGTCGGCGAGAAGGTCGTCGGCCTGGCCCGAAACATCGGCCTAGTTCTCGATCCCTGGCAGCGCGACGTCATCCTCGACGCCCAATCTGTCGACCCGGTTACCGGCCTGTGGTCGACCCCGCGTGTCGCCGTTAGCGTCCCGCGGCAGAACGGTAAAGGCGCGATCATCGAGGCCCTCGAGGTCGCGTTCCTGCTGGGTGTGTTCGGCGACGCCCGACTCCTGATCCATTCCGCGCACGAGTTCAAGACCGCGCAGAACGGTTTCCAGCGCCTGCTCTCCTACTTTGAAACCGTGCCCGCCCTTGAGCGCGCACGCAACGAGAAGCGGGTCAAGATCGGCACCGCGGCGGCGCGCGAGTTTGTCACCGTCGACGGTCGGACCGTCAAGTTTCTGGCCCGCTCGAAGGGGTCTGGCCGTGGGTTCTCTGCGGATCTGCTAATCCTGGACGAGGCGCAGGAGCTGGGCGAAGAAGTGTTCGCCGCGATCCTGCCGACCGTGTCGGCGCGCCCTAACCCGCAGATTTGGCTGTTCGGCACGCCGCCGTCGCCGACGATGTGCGGCGAAGTGTTCACCCGCTTCCGTGAGTCTGCACTATCCGGCGACGATTCGCGCCTCACGTACCTCGAATGGTCGGCGACGACCGATGACCCATTCGATTCCCCGGCGACCTGGGCGGCGACAAACCCCGCGCTCGGCGTCCGCATTTCCGAGGACACGATCCGCGACGAGTTCTTCGCTATGGACGAAGAGACGTTCTGCCGCGAACGCCTCGGCATGTGGGATGGCAGCCTGGCCGCGCTCCGCGTGATCCCTGAGGACGCCTGGGCGGCGCTCGTCTCCGACGCCGACCCCGAGGGTCGCGTCGTATTCGCCGTCGACGTGTCGCCTAATCGGGATCATGCCTCGATCGCCGTCGCCGGGCGCATCGCCGACGGTCGCGTATCCGTCCAGGTCGTCGACAACCGTCGCGGCACCGGCTGGGTTGTCGACCGCCTCGCCTCACTTACCGCGCGCTGGCCGACCGCGTACGTCGCCGTCGATTCGATCGGCCCTGCCGCCTCACTGCTCCCCGAGATGAAGCGGGCAAAGATCAAGCGGATCAAGGTCCTATCGGGCCGTGAGGTCGCGCAGGCGTGCGGAGGGTTCTACGACGCCGCCGTGCAAGGCCGACTCGCGCACCCCGATCAACCCGTCCTAAACGACGCGCTAGCAGCGGCGCGGAAGCGCCCGCTCGGCGACGCCTGGGCATGGCACCGCAAGGACCCGACAACCGACCTGACCCCTCTGGTCGCCGTCACCTTCGCCGCCTTCGGCCTATCCCTCGCCCCTGAGCGCACCCCGTCGCGCGTCGTCATTCTTTGACCCCGAAAGGAGCCCCCCACGGTGGCCGTCGCTATCGACCTGTCGACCCTGCGCCTCACCGACGATGAGGCCGACCTGATTGCTGAGCACCTGCACACCCTGGCGCGCCTGCGTATGGGGAACCTGATGCGCGCCGCCTACTACGACGGAAGGCAGCGGGTCCGGCACCTGGGCATCGCAATCCCGCCCGCCCTGCGCAACATCGAGGTTGTCGTCGGCTGGCCCGGTACCGCCGTGGACGCCCTCGAGGAGCGCCTGGACTTTCAAGGCTGGACCTCGACGTCGGGCGGCGACCTGTTCGGTCTGGACGAGATCTTCGAGGACAACGGGCTGGCGATCGACGGTGCGCTGGGCCACCTGGACGCGCTGATCTACGGCGCGTCGTTCGTCATCCTGGGCGCTGCCTACGACGATGAGCCGAGCCCCCTCATTACCGTCGAGTCGCCCCTGCGCGTTACCGGCGAATGGTCTGGCCGGCTGCGCCGCCTGACGTCCGCCGTGTCGATCGACGAGGTTACCGACGCGGGCGACCCGCAGACCATCACCCTGTACCGGCCCGACTACAACGTGACCGCGACGTACCGCAGCGGCGTATGGCACGTCGAGGACACCGAAGGCCGGCCCGGTCGTGACCCGCACCGGCTGGGACGGGTCCAGGTCGTGCCCCTGGTCAACCGTCCGCGCGCGTCCCGGCCCTGGGGGCGCTCGGAGATCACCCGCGCAGTCCGGTCGACCACCGATCAGGCCGTGCGGACGTTGCTCGGCATGGAGGTCAACCGGGAGTTCTACAGTGCCCCGCAGCGGTACGCCCTGGGTGCCGATGAGTCGTCCTTCGCCGACGCGGATGGCAACCTGCGCACCGGCTGGGAGCTGGTCATGGGCCGGATGCTGGCCCTGCCCCGCGACGAGGACGGCGAACTGCCGCAGGTCGGCGAGTTCAACGCTGCCAGTCCCGCGCCCTACCTGGAACAGGTCAGGGGACTGGCGCAGTTGCTGGCCGCTGAGGCTGCGATCCCGGCGACTTACCTGGGCTTCATTTCCGACAACCCTGCCAGTGCCGACGCGATCCGCGCCGCTGAGGCGCGCCTGATTAAGCGCGCTGAGCGTCGACAGGTCACCTTCGGGCGTGCGTGGCGTGAGGTCGCCCGCCTGGCGCTGCTGATCCGTGAGGGACACGTCCCCGATGGTTTCAACGAGGTCGGTGTCAAGTGGCGCGACGCTGCGACCCCGACCCGTGCCGCTGCTGCCGATGAGGCCGTGAAGCTGGTCGCCGCGGACATCCTTCCGGCTGATTCTGAGGTCACCTACGACCGCCTGGGCCTGACCCCGCTGGAGAAGCGGGTCCTGGCCGCGGACAAGCGGCGCGCGCGCCCCGCGGTGACCGTCGCGGCCCCGGTCGCGCCGACCCCGGCGCAGGCAGGGCTCGAGGACACCGACGACGACGCGGATCCCGCCGCGTGAGCCTGGGCGCAGGCCACGGCCCCTGTGACTGCGTGCCCGTCCCTGTTTTTCCGGGAGCGGCCCTGCCCTACGGCTACCGACCCGGTCGCTACAGGACCCCCTGACGGTCCTGTCGCCCGCGCGTGACCGCACGGTCCCGCGCCACCAACCAACTACCCGCACGGGAGGACCCCTTATGTCTGCCATCGAAACCACCCCGACCCCTGACGCCCCTGAGGAGCCGCACGGCACCGATGAGGCCGCCGAGGCGCCGACCGTTGACGCCCTCAAGGCTGAGCTCGAGGACGTCAAGCGCCATTCCCGAAAGTGGGAGGAGCGCGCTAAGTCGAATAAGGCCGCAGCCGATCGCCTGGCTGAGCTCGAGCGCGAGCGCATGACCGACGACGAACGGCGCACCGCTGACCTCGACGCTGCGAACACCCGCGCCGATGAGGCTGAGGCCCGCGCCGCTGAGGCTGAGGCTGCCCTCGTCCGCCTGCGGCTGGCCGTCGAGCTGGGCCTGTCCAGTGAGGACGCCGAGGCACTTTCGAAGGTCAAGGGCGACGAGGACACCTTGCGCGCCCTGGCTGAGCGGCTGGCAGACCGTCCCGGCCCGCGCCCCAACCCTGGGCAGGGCAAGACCCGAAAGTCCACCGAGTCGACCGCGGATCAGTTCGCCGCGGTCCTGGGCGGGCTTCTCTGACCTACCTAACCACCGCGAACCGTCACGCGCGGCTCGCGCACCCCGAAAGGATTGACCCTCATGGCTGAGAAGATGCACCGCGGCGACGCCCCTGCCGCGATCCTGCCGAAGGAGGTTTCTGCTGAGATTTGGCAGGACGCGCAGGAGCAGTCTGCCGTTATGTCGCTGTGCAACCGGATCAACCTCCCCGGCGTCGGTATTTCCGTCCCGATGATTACCGGCGACCCGGCTGCCGACTGGGCCGGTGAGACCGACGAGATCGCCGTCGGTGACGCGGCTGTGGACTTCCGCGAGATGAAGGGCCACAAGATTGGCGTCATCGAGACCTTTAGCAAGGAGTTCCGCCGCGACCTGCCCGCCCTCTACGAGGAGCTGCGCCGTCGCCTGCCGGGCACCATCGCCGCGAAGTTTGACGCCACTGTGTTCCACGCCGAGAACGGCACTGGCCCGGTTAACGGGACCACCTTTGACAGCCTCAAGGCGAAGGTTACGCAGGAGGCCGGCCTGGCTGCTGCCACCGCGTACACCGACCTGGTCGAGATTGACGGTCTGGTGTCCGCCGCTAACGGCACCGTGACCGGTTTCGCGCTGGCCCCGAAGGCCCGCGGCATCCTCCTGTCCGCGACCGACGGCAACGAGCGTCCGCTCCTGCTCAACGACGTCGCCCGTGAGGGTTCCGTCAACTCCCTCCTCGGCGTCCCGGTCAAGCGGGTCGGCGCGGTCTACGCCCCCGCGGATGACGGGGCGGAGGTCCTCGGCTACGCCGGTGAGTGGTCGAACGCCTTCTATGGCGTTGTGC
The DNA here is from genome assembly GCF_011420305.2 of Nocardioides ochotonae. Classification (NCBI taxonomy): domain Bacteria; kingdom Bacillati; phylum Actinomycetota; class Actinomycetes; order Propionibacteriales; family Nocardioidaceae; genus Nocardioides; species Nocardioides ochotonae. The sequence continues at coordinate 2,227,078 of NZ_CP061769.1, forward strand.
AGGATATCCAGGTCGAGGTGTCCGATCAGGCCACGATCACGAAGGGCGGTAAGGCCCTCAACCTGTGGCAGCGCGACATGTTCGCCGTCAAGGTGACCGCGCACCTGGGCTTCATGGTCCGTAAGGGCCGTGAGGACCGCTTCGTGCGGATCACTGGCGCGTCCGCCTGAGCGGATTAGCCCCGTAGCGGGGGTCAGGTGCCACGCCTGGCCCCCGCTCCTGGCATATCCGCCCCACACGAAAGGAGCCGCACATGGCCCTTCTTTGGTCGACCGTTAGCGACGTGTCAGACCGATGGATCGGCGATCCGGTGCCTGCGACGCCCGCGCAGATTGAAACGCTGCTGGGCGACGCTGAGGACCTGATCGTGCGCGAGTTCCCTGATATGCCGGACCGGATCGAGGCCGGTGCCGTGCCCCTGGCGCGCGTGCGGCGGGTCGCGGCGCGTGTCGTTATCCGGCACCTGCGCAACCCCGACGGGATCCGGTCGCGCATGGAAGGGGCGGGTCCGTTCCAGAAGAACACGACTTACGGGGGCGACGACCCCGGCGCACTGGTCCTGACCGACGAGGACCGCGCCGACCTGGGCGGTACGAAGTCGCGGCGCGCCTATCAGATCGACATGGTTCCTGCTCTGCCCGCCGACGCGGCCCGCCCGCTCTGGCGGTCGTCGACGAGCTGGGAGGCCCTGTGATTGCCCGGCTGCCGGTTGGCGTGCGGCGCTTCGTGGCTGGCGTGACCGACGCGCACGGGAACGAGGTTCCTACCTGGCTGCCCCCGGTCGAGGTCCTGGTCTACGGCGCGTATCCGAGGACGACCTCTGAGCCGCTGGCCGACCGTGACGAGGCCTGCCTGCACTGGTCGCTACTGGTCCCGGCGTCATTCGTCATCGGATCCCGCGACCGCGTCGTCATCGGCGAACGGGAGTTTGAGGTCGAGGGCGACCCCCTGGACTACACCCGCGGGCCATTCGGCTGGGCGGCTGGCACTGAGGTCTACCTAAAGCGAACGGAGGGATGATGGTTGCACGCGACGCGCGCGGACGCTTTACGTCGTCCGGCACTACGCGCATTAGTTGGAACCTGCGCGCCTTCGAGGCCATTCGCCGTTCGCCCGGCGTGGACGCCGCCCTACGCGCCAAGGTCGACAAGGTCCTGGCGCAGGTTGGCCCCGGCTACGTCGGCCACGTCGAGGCGGGTCGTACGCGATCCCGCGGCGCAGTGGTCACGGCGACCGGCGAGGCTATGCGGGACAACGCCGAAAACCACACCCTTGTACGCGCCCTGTCGAACATTCGGGGCGGGTGAGGCGCATGGCTGAGGCGATTGTCTTTCCTGACCCCGAAGCCCTGCTGGTCACGCACCTGCGGGACGCGCTGGGCGTGCGGGTCGTGACCCGCGTGCCTAACCCCCGGCCCGACCGCTTCGTGCGGGTCGTGCGGGTCGGCGGCAACCGTCGCAACCTGGTCACGGATTCCGCGATGGTCGTCGTGGAGGCCTGGGCACCCGACGACGTCGCCGCGTCCGAGCTGGCCCGGCTGGCCCGCGCCTATGTCGGGGCGCTCGAGGGCGAGACCGTCGGTGGCGCGTTCACGCGGCGCGTGACTGAGGTCGCCGGTCCGCAGAACCTGCCCGACCCCACTAGTGCGACGCCCCGCTACGTGTTCACCGTCGCCCTGGACCTGAGAGGAGACGCCCTGTGATTGACCTGCGTCATCCCTACTTCCCTGACGTCGTGGTCGCCGTCCCTGCCGATCGTGTCGGCGCGTGGGCGGCTGCTGGGTGGCTGGCCCCTGAGCTCGAACCGGAGCCGCTGCCGACCCCCGCCGACCCCGACCCCGACACCGAATCTGACACCACCCCTGAGGAGTAAGTAATGCCTAACATGGCTGCCAACGTTGTCGCCGGTAAGCCGCTGGCGACTGGCGGCGTCCTGATCGCCGCCCTGGGGACTGTCCTGCCGACCGACGCCACGACCGCCCTCGATGAGGCGTTTAAGGGCGCGGGCTACATCGGTGAGGACGGACTCACTGAGACCACTGAGCGATCCACGGAGAAGGTCAAGGCCTGGGGCGGCGACACCGTCAAGGTCCTCCAGACCGACTTCGCCGTGTCGTACCAGTTCACCTTCCTTGAGACGCTTAACGGCGACGTCCTGCGCACCGTCTACGGCGACGCGAACGTGACCACCACCCCGGCGACCGCTGAGGCGGGCACCCTGCACGCCGTCAAGATCAACGGCGAGACCCTGCCGCACAAGACCTTCGTCTTCGAGGTCAAGGACGGCGAGGCCCGTATCCGCATCGTCGTCCCTGACGGGCAGATCACTGAGGTCGGTGAGGTCACCTACGCCGACGGTGAGGTCGTCGGCTATCAGGTGACCGTCGAGGCGTTCGTCGACCCGACCCTGGGCGCTAACGCCGTCAAGTATGTCGACGACGGTAAGAAGACCGCCTGAGGTCACGTCTAACGTCCTGCGCGACTAGCGCAGGTCCCTAGGCCCCCTGTCCGCGCGGTTTCTACGCGCAAAGGTCCGCCGCGCGGGCAGGGTCACCAACTGCACCCCCTGGACCGATGCGCAACCTGGGCGCGCCGTCAACATGACGCCGCCCACACCTGTCATGCGGCTGGCACTCATGCCCCGCGACTGCCAAAACGGCACCTTTCGCCCCCGCCCTGACCTGCGCCTTCGCGCGTAGTGGACGCCCCCGCTCGCCTGCGGGTGGTTGCCCGATGGGCGGGGGTCAGGCCGTCTGCGGGCCGTTTACGCCTGTCTGACGGCGTCCCACGATCTGAGACCAAACCCCGAAAGGACCTACGCGCACCATGACCACCGACCTGTTTACGTTCGAGCACGACGGCGAGACCTACACCTTCGAGCGTCCGCTTGACGTCGTCCGCACCCCCGGCTGGCTGCGCGCCAACCGTCGCCGTGACGAGCTGGACCTGGCCTTTACGATCCTCGAGGCCGTCGCTGGCGATGAGGCCCTCGAGGTCATCGACAACATGACCCCGGCGCAGTTTGAGGCCCTGGCGACCCGTCTGCACGAGGCCATTAACGCCTCCTTTCGGTGAGGTCATCCGCGCCGTCTACGGGCTGTCCTACGTCGATCTGCACTCACTCCTGGTGACGGTCGACCGCTACGCCGAGGCGATCGCCTACGACCTGATCGGCCTAGGGCTGCGCCTGCGGGACGTCGGGTCTGCGCACTTCTCGTGGGCAGACCTGTACGTCATCGTGCGGCAGTCGCCCGGTCGTCGGCGCTGGCCCGCGCCCTGGATCCCGAGGCCGTCGACTGGGGCATGACCGAGCTGCTGCTGGCCGAGGTCGCCGACGCGGCCCGCGTCGCCAACTGGCAGCGATCTGGCGGCAAGCGGCGCGACTACCCGAAGCCGATCCCGCGCCCCGGCGTGGACGACCCCGACACCACCTACGGACGCGGCGCGCTGCCGATTGACGACATGGCCGCGTGGCTCGGCTGGTCGACCCCCTAACCCCTGCCCATTGAAGGAGGCTGCCCCGTGGCTATCGAACTAGGAGCCGCGTATATCTCAATCCTGCCTAGCACGAACAAACTGGCCTCGGGCGTCCGTTCCGAACTGAGCTCGATCGGTAAGCAAGGCCTCGGCGCAGGGCAGACCCTGGGCGCTGGGCTGCTCAAGGGTGCGAAGGCCGCCGTCGGCGTGGCCGGCCTGGCTGCCACTGTCGTCGGCGGCGCGGCCCTCAAGGGCGGTATTTCGCGCCTGCTGGATATCGAGGACGCGCAAGCCAAGCTCCGCGGGCTGGGCCACGATGGGAAGTCCATCCAGAAGATCATGGACTCCGCCCTCGGGTCGGTTAAGGGCACGGCGTTCGGCCTGGGTGAGGCTGCCACCACCGCAGCGGGCGCGGTCGCCGCTGGGATCGAGCCCGGTAAGGAACTGACCAACTACCTGATGGCGGTCGCCGACGCCGCAACCATCGCTGGCGTGCCTATGGCCGAGATGGGGTCGATCCTTAACAAGACGACCACACAGGGTCGCGCCTACACGATGGAACTAAACCAACTGGCGGACCGCGGCATCCCGATCTTCCAGTGGCTGGCCGATGAGTACGGCGTAACGTCCGACGCCCTGCGCGAGATGGTCGCCGACGGCAAGGTCGACGCGGCGACGTTCCGCAAGGTCATCACTAAGAACATCGGCGGCGCGGCGCTTGAGTCCGGCGAAACGACGCGGGGCGCGTATAAGAACATGATGGCCGCCCTGGGTCGTATCGGGGCTAACTTCCTCGAGGGCGCAGGCTTCGGTCAGGCCAAGGACGTATTCAAGGGTCTGACCGACCTAATGGCCCCGATCGAGGGCACGGCGGCCCGCATCGGCACTGCGGTCGGCACGCACGTAAACGGCGCGGTCGACAAGGTGAAGGCGTCCCTGGCCGACGGTGGCGGCGTTGACTGTCTGGCCTCGTCGGGTCGTTTGCCACGATCGGGACCGCCCTGGGCAACGCCTGGGGCAAGTTGTCGCCGGTCCTGTCGTCCCTGGGATCCGAACTGTTTGCCACCCTGGGCGACGGCGTCGAAGATCGCCGATATCTGGACGACAAAGTTTGCCCCTGCCCTGGCGGACCTAATTCCGATCGTTACGCCTATCGCGCAGTTCTTCCTCAAGGTATTCGGCAGTGCGGTAATCGGGGTCATTAACGGCATTATCCAGGGCTTTGGCGGTTTGATGACCGTTGTGGCCGGCGTTGTGTCGGTCATTTCCGGCCTGCTGCACGGCGATTTCAGTAAGGCCTGGCAGGGAATCAAGGACATTGTTAAGGGTGCCATTAACTTTGTCATCGGACTCATTAGGGTCTGGTGGAATATCGGCATCATTAACATTTTCAAGAAGGGCGCACTCAAGCTCCTGGGTTCCTGGAAGGGCGCATGGACGGCGCTAAAGAAGGTCCCCGGTCTGGCCCTGAAGTTGGCCGGGAAGGCGGTTTCGCTCGCTATTCGCCTGCTGTGGCACATTCTGAAGAATGGCGTCAAGAATATCGGTAAGATTTGGAAGGGAATGGGGAAGCTCCTTTCCAAGGTTACCAAGGCGATTTGGAACGGCATTAAGAACCTTTTCGTAAAGGCCTGGGAAGGTATCAAGTTCTATATCAAGGCCGGGCTTTTGAAGCTGAAGGACCTGTGGAACAAGGGACTGTCCAAGATTAAGGACGTCGCGTCTAATATCTGGGACAAGATCAAGTCCGGCGTTACGGGAATGTTCGACAAGGTTCGATCCGCCTTTAGCAACGGCGTCGAGGCCATTCGGAATATCTGGAATGGGATCAAGGACGCCGCCCGCAAGCCGGTCGAGTTCGTCGTTAACACGGTCTGGAATAACGGACTGCGAAAGGTCATTAACGCCATTCCTGGCGTCGGTGACCTGCCGACGATTACCTTCGCCCGCGGTGGTTACACCGGACCCGGCGCTAAGTTCGCCCCTGCTGGAATTGTCCACGCCGACGAGTTCGTTATCCGAAAGGAAGCGCGCCGTCGGTTTGAGCGCGATTTCCCCGGTGCCCTGGATTACCTTAACCGATACGGAACGCTGCCCGGTCTTGCGGGTGGTGGTCTTTTGTCCAGTATCCGCGATTTCGGATCCAAGGTATTCGGCACCGACAAGGACGACAAGAAGGACAAGAAGGGCGGGCGACTCAAGAAGTGGCTCGGCGTTATCACGAAGCTTAAGGACCTGATTTCCGGTTTTGACCTTAGTGGGCTGACCGGCGCGTGGGGCGATCTGATCCGCCCCGCGATTCAGTCCCTGGCTAATAGTGCCGTCGCCTACGTTAACCGTCTGATCCCTGATTGGGGTCCGATTCCCGATAACCCGATCCCGCAGATTTTTGACAATGGCGGGATCTTGGAGCCCGGCGCGCTTGCCTTTAACGCGAGCCGCAAGCCCGAGGCCGTATTCAACCATCGGCAGTTTGCGGCGTTCGCTGAGGCGAACAACGCCCGGCCCCGCCGCGTCGAGCTGGTCGTCGGCGATCGGCGATTTGACGCCTATATGCGTGAGGTCGCCGAGGACACCTACCACGGCGAAACTGCCTACGCCGGTACCACTAGGAGGATGATGCGATGAGTAGCGTGACCGTTAGGTCAGGCTTTGATACGCACGCCGCTAAGCGAAAGGAGGGGCGCAATTTTGCGGGGGCGAAGTCCCTGGAACTGCGCCCCGCTGAGGCCGTCGGTTTCGTCTACTTCCGGTCGCCGGTGCCGCAGGGCGCGACTGTCACGAAGGCGACCCTGCGCGTGTATGCGCGCGGGGCGTCTAAGGGTCCGTCGCGCACCGTGAGTGTTCACCGCGTGTCTGAGTCGTGGAAGCAACGGCAGGTCACCTGGAATCGTCGCCCTGACGTGACCGGGTCGCCTGCCGTTAGTACGGCCCTGGGCAACCTGCGCGACGGGCGGGCGATCACGGTCGACGTCACGAGCATTGTCCAGGCCTGGGCGAACGGCGCGCCTAACTACGGCGTCCGCCTGTCCCTGTCCGCGGTCGACGACGCTGACCGCCTGCTGCGCCTGTATTCGTTCAACACCGGCAAGCGTCCGACGCTGGAGGTGTCGTGGTCGGACCGTCCCGCGACCCCGACCGACCTGCGCCCTGCTGGCGGCATCGTGTCCACGACGCACCCGACGCTCCGGTTTGACTACCTGGACGTCGGTGGTAACACGCGCCTGTCTGCGGTCCAGGTGGAGATCCGCGACCCTGACACCGGCGACACCTGGACGTCGCCTGTGACTGAGACGCGCGCCGCCGAGCTGGACCTGTCCGAGACCGACTTCGGTGGTTTCGGATCGACGGGGCTGGAATGGCGGGTGCGCGCCCGTGACGGCGCGGGGCTGTGGTCTACCAACTGGTCGGACTGGTCCGACGAGGTCACCTATGAGGCCCTGACCCCGCCGACGATCATTAGCCCTGCCGACGGCGTCGTGTGGGAAACCACCCCGCCGATCGTGTGGGAGCCCCACGACGGGCAGGTGCGTTATCAGGTCATCGTGCGCGATGAGGGCGGCGACAAGGTCTACGACTCCGGTGAGATTCCGAGCGACGACGTGGTGCATAACATCCGCACCCCACTGTCCGACGATCAGACCTACAGGGTGGTCGTGCGGGTCTGGGACGCGCGGCTCCGCGTGGAGACCCCTGGCGCACCTGCGCACGCCTCCAGCCCTGCTGTGTCGTTCGCCGTCCAGGTCGACGACACGATCCCGGCCCCGACCGACCTGACCTGTGCCCCGCCCTACCGCGGCGCGCCGTACGTCGAGCTGCGCTGGACGCGGCCCGACACCCCCGACAACTGGACGATCTACCGCGACGGTCGAGCCCTGGCCGTGGAAGTCCTGCCTGAGGAGACGATCCAGGACGACGGTGCGACGTTCGTCTGGCGCGACTATTCGGCGCAGCCGCACACCGCGCACCGCTATTACGTCCGCCCGAACGTAAACAACCGATTGGGCAACCGGAGCGCAGTCGTCACGACGACGATGGGCACCGAGGGACTCTGGCTGGTCAACACCGAAACCGGCGCGTCGGTCTGTCTGTTCGGCGACGACGACGGGTCCTGGTCGATGCCTGAGGAGTCCTCGGTCTATACCCCCGTCGGGGGTAGTCGCCCTATCCGCATCGTGTCTGCCATGCGTGGACTTGAGGGCAACCTGAGCGGCGACCTTATGGACGGTTTCGGGCGGACCTGCGCCGAATGGCAGGCCGACCTAATGGCGATTAAGGGCGACCCGACTGCCGTCCTGCGGCTGGTCGCGGGTGACGTCAATATCCCGGTACTGGTCGGAAACATCGCCATGTCGCCTAGCCCGAAGTCGCGGGCTGGGCAGTCCCTCATGTCCGTCACGTTCGACTTCTGGCAGACCGGAGAACTGCCGTTCAAGATCAAGTAAAGGAGGGCACCGGTTGAACACCCTAGGACTCAAGGACGGCGACCGGCTGCTATTCGAGGACGCGCTGCGGTCGACCCACCGCGTGCGCGTCCTGGTCAATGTGACTGACCTACAGGGCGCGGTCGTATCCCGCCTAGTCGACCCGAAGACTGGCGGGTCGGAGGTCCTGATCGACGGTCAGGTCACGGTCGACCGCGACGCCGACGTCACCCGCACGGCGTCCCTGACGCTGCTGGATCCCACCCACGCCCTGAGCTTCGACACCGACTCGCCCGACGACGGTGCCCTGTACGCCGATCGCATGATCCAAGTGATCTACGGCGTGTACGTCGAGGCCCTGGGGCGCTGGGTGGACGTGCCTGTGTTCCTGGGACCGGTCACGAAGCTGGACCGCGCGCGCGACGTCGTCACGGTTGAGGCGCAGGGCAAGGAGACGCTCGCCGCGGGCGCGATCTGGCGGACCCTCAAACTGACCCGCGGCACCCGGTCATCCGATGCGATCCGAACACTGATGGTTAACCGGGCCGGTGAGGGCCGGGTCAGTGTCGCTAAGGGTCGCGGCCCGAAACTGCCGAAGGCGCGCAACCTTGACCGCACCCTGTCGATCTGGGAGACCGCCCAGAGTTTCGCCCGCGGCATGGGCGAGCAGTTGTTCTACACCGGTGACGGGACGCTGACCCTGCGCAAGCGACCGGAGAACGTCGTCTATACGTTCACCGACGGCGATGGGGGCGACGTCCTAAGCGACGTGCAGGTGTCCTACGAACTGACCGACCTGAAGAACACGATCCAGGTCCTGGGTAAGAAGCCCGAGGGAAAGGGCAAGCAACGGGTCCGCGCGCAGGCCACCGCGCCGCGCGATCACCCGCTGAGTCCCTGGCGACTGGGCCGAACCGGCGCGCCTAAGTACCTGCCCGAAACGATCGAGGACACCTCGATTAGGACCCGCAAGGATGCCGCCGAACGGGCACGGGCGACCCTGTCGGCGCGGCTGGCCGAGACCGTGACGGTCGCCTTCGATTCCCTGCCCATTCCGCACCTTGAGCCGGGCGACAAGGTGCGTGTTAAGACAGGCGACTTCACGACGACGTTCTACCTGCGGCAGTTCACGATCCCGCTAACCCCGTCGGGCGACCCGGTTATGTCCGTCGGCTATTTCAAGAAGACCACCCCGAACCGGAGGAGGATCCGTCGATGACCTACACCACCGGGCAGATCGTCGCCGTTAATGCGGAGACGGTCTGTGACGAGCTGGTCGTGTCCGCTGCCGTCGGCGACACGGTCCTGTACCTGGACACTGCCGACGAGTTCAATGAGGGCGGCGGGATCCTGCGGCTGGACGACGGCACCGACGTCGCCTACGCCGCTGCGGACCTGGACACCGGAGCGGTCACCCTGACTGACCCCCTGCCGGTCGCCCTGGAGGCGGGTGACCTGGTCGCGCCCCTGGACATTGACGGCGCGCCGATCACCCGAATGGTGGCGCATGTCGCCACTGAAGGACTTGAGGAGGCCGACGACGTCCTCGAGGCCGACGTGCCGCACAACCTGATCCCGTACCTGCCCGAGGGCATCCGCGACGAGGGCAGGGGCGAACCGGTCCGACTGGCCTACGACGGGTCTGACCTGTACGTCGTGGACGTCCTGGGCGTGACCCCGCGCCTGGACGGTGCGACGGTCGACACCTCTGGGATGGAGGTCATCCCGCCCCCTGCCCCTGAGGTGTCGCCGTCCCTGGTCGCCTACGGCAACCCCCGCGGGATCGTCCTCGAGGTCGTCGGGGCTGACCCCGCCCTGGTCCTGACGCTGGATTACCACATGTCGACCACGTCGGGCTTCACCCCCGACTCCGCGACACTGGTCACCACCACCGCGTCACAGGTCGTTTCTGTCCAGGCCCTGCCCGACGGATCGCCCCTGGATCCCGACGCGGTCTACTACTTCCGCACGGTCGCCCGCAACGTGTCCGGTGAGGCCGGTCCCGGCCCCGAAACCGAGGGCAGCCTGCGCCTGATTGACGACGACGCGGTCACGACCCTGGCCGCATCCAAGATCGTCGCGGGCGACCTGGTCGGCGGGTACGCCCTGCTGGGATCCCTGTCGGTCGGCGGGCGTATTTCGCTGTCGCACGAGCAGGGCATCATCGTCCAGCTCGAGAACGGTGGCGTTATCCACTTTCCTGCCGACGGTTCCGCTGCCACGATTACCGCCGAACTGATTGCCCTCGCCCTGACCGTCCAGAATGGCCTCCAGATTCTGGGTCGTAACAATGTCATCGCGCAGGGCGCGGAGGTCGCGCTAGCGGAGGGCGTTTCCGACCCCGCGAAGGTGCCGACGGTATTCTACGGCTGGCCGACGGTCGCGCTAAACGGTTTCGTGGACGACGACCACCGAAAGGCCGAGCGCGTTCTGGGCGTCGAAAACACCGACGGTTCCATTATCGCTATCGTCGCGCAGCACACCGGCGACCGCGCCGGACAGGTCTATTACGAGAAGATCATTCCGTCCACTGGCGCGGTCACGCGATATAGCGCGACTATCCGCAAGTTTACGCCGGGCAATATGTGGCTTCGCGGTATGGTCGTGGTCGGCGGGAAGCGTTACGTTCTCTACCGCGATACCGACGTTTCGGTCCACTGGCGCGTAATGCGCCTAAGCGGCACGACCATCGAAGCCGAGAATACGGTTGCGACGCAGATCGAGGTCGGTTCCCGAAACGATAACGGCGACCCGTCGCGCAATTTCGGCGCGCCCGCAATTGCGTCATGGCTGGATACGGAAGTGGCCGTCCTGTTCGTGGACAAGAATGGCACCGTGGTAAAGCGTTTCCTAAACACCGAAACGCTCGCGCCCGTCGGCGCGGGTGTATTCGGTGGCGACGCGACCATTACCGGCTATACCGCGCCGACTGGTGCGCGCCGTTTGGTGGCCGCCTATGGAAACGGTAACGGCACCGCCGATACCACGTCCTGGATCGCGTTCTGTAATACCGCCGATAACCGGGCACCGTACAATGGTCGGTTTACGGGTATTGCGGTCAGTTACTTGAACGAAAACCCCCTCGACCCGCACCATTCGTTTACGGTCGCCACGAGTGCCGAATATCCTGGCGTCCCTGATAGCGCGTCGACCAATTACCACCTGAGTCCTACGGATGAGGGATGGATCCTGTTCGCCTACGGGGCGGGCAAGTGGCCGACGCGCAGCGACGGTAACGCGCAGATCGGCAGTCTGTACGAGACCGTGCGGTACACCCTGCGCGACGATGCCGGGCACGAGACGCTGGCTAGTCCGCCGCGGCAGGTCACCTACCCGCCGCGGGCCGTCCTGGTCGTGTCCGCCCCGCCCGTGCCGTCCGACGTCGACTACGTGCGCGTATACACCTACTGGGCTGGCGACTCGACGGGCTGGACCGCCTGGGATGCGCCTGTGGGCGTCGAGACGATCGCCCTGGACATGAGGACCGGGACGCCGGGCCTGGCCCTGCCTGAGGCCAGTTCCTTCGCCGCGGCGGGCATCCCTGCCCGACTGGTAAGTGCGCGCACTGACGCCGCCGGGCCTCTCATCGAGCTGCGTGGCGACGGCGCGGGGCGGGTCGGCCCCCTGGCGTGGAACGCCGACGGCGCGCGCACCGACGACACGGGCTGGATCGACGTAACCCTGGCTAACTCCTGGGTGGCCTACGGCACGCCCTACGCGACGCCCGGTTATCGCCGGATCGGCAACCGGGTCCACCTGCGCGGCGTCCTCAAGTCGGGCACGGTCGGCAACATGTTCCGCCTTCCTGAAGGCCACCGACCCGCCTATGACGTCGAGCTGCCTGCCGTCGCTGCCGCGGTCACTGCGGACGTGACTGCCGCTCTGACGACGCACCGCACGACCACCCCAATTAACGATGCTGTGGCGACCCACCGACACGACGTAAACGTGCAACCCAGTGTCTCGGCAGTTACCCGATCGGTCGCGGTCCGGCTGACCGTTATGGCTGACGGTGCGGTCCATATCGGCGATTCCAACGTGGACCACACCTGGATATCGCTGGACGGGATCACGTTCCTGACCGACTGACCTACCCCGCCCTATCGCCCCTGTCGCCTCATGGCGGCGGGGGCGATTTGGCGTGCCCGAAAGGAGCCCCGCATGGCATACAAGTATCTGCCCGCCGACCTGCCTAAGCGACTGCGCGCGGCGGGTCTGACGGTAGTTGAGGTCGACGGGTGGCGCACCCGCGGACGACCCGCCTCGACCGGCGCACATGCCCCTGTCGGCGTCCTGTGCCACCACACCGCGACCGGTCGGTCAGTGTCCGACACCGCAGTAGTGGCGCTGCTCAAGAATGGCCGGTCGGACCTGGCCGGCCCCCTGGCGCACTTTGGTCTGTCCCGTAACGGAACGGTCTACATGATCGCCGCGGGGCGTGCCAATCACGCCGGGAAGGCGAAGGCGTCGGGCAGCGTGTCCGGTGGCGATGGTAACGCCCTCTATGTCGGCATCGAGGCGTTTAACGACGGCGTCGGTGAGCCCTGGCCGTCGGCGCAGTACGAGGCCTACGTGACCCTGTGCGCTGTCCTGTGTCTGCACGTCACGGGCAACTCCGCTAAGACGGTGCGCGGGCACCGCGAGACGTCGGTAACCGGCAAGATCGACCCGACGTTTGATATGGCGAAGTTCCGCGACCGGGTCGCCGCGCGGATGGGTGAACTGCGCGCCCCTGCTGACACCCGCCCCGCCGTGTCGCTCGAGCGGGTCAAGCGTGCCGCGCAAACCCCCGCATGGCGGCGCGCCCTGACCGGGAAGCGCGTCCTGGCCGATCGTCGCCGCGTACGCGCGGCCCTCAAGGCCGAGGGCTGCGCGACGTTCGCCGAATGGCAGCGGCGCCTCGGCTACACCGGTGCCGACGCCGACGGGATCCCTGGCCGTGCGTCCCTGACCGCCCTGGGCGACCGTCAGGGCTTCAGGGTCGTGCCGTGAGGCCCGAGGACGACGTCGTGCCCGATGAGTCCGTGCCGACCTGGGCGGTACGCCTGGAGGCGAAGGTCGACGTCGCCCTGGCCCGGCACGGGTCGCAACTGGACGCCCACGAGCGCGATATCGCCGACCTGCGCGCCGCGGCGCACGAGCACGATGCCCGCCTACGCGCCCTTGAGCGCGTCCCGGCGATCACGCCTAGGCAACTGGGCGCGGCTGCCCTGGGCGTCGTCGGCGCGGTCGGCGCGCTAGTTCCGTTCCTGGATCGTGTCTACACCTGAGGAGGTCACCTATGCCCCTGCCGTCTAACCCGTACGTCCGCATGTTCATCGGTGGTCTGGTCGCGGCGATCGCCGTTGCTACGCCGATCGTTGACGACGGCGTGACCATGTCGGAGGCCCTGTCGATCCTGGCTGCGTTCCTGTCCGGCACCGGTCTGACTGCCGTCCCGGCTGCCAACCGTCAGGCGGTCTGCGAGGCCCTTGAGCTCGATGAGGCCGACCTGGTCGATGACGAGCTGGCTGACGCCGATCTGGGCGGGTAGGCCCTGCCCTAATGAGCCCGCGGCATTAGGTCCACACCTGGGCAGTCCGCGCCTCACTGGCGCACTACCTCACCGGTAAGTCGCGGGGCGATTGCGCCCCGCCCCATCACTGGAGAGGAGGACCTAATGTCGTGGGACGACGACCACGACCGGGCAGCCGACGCCCTGCACGACGAGGCCGAACTACTGGCCGACATGGCGCGCTTCGCCCACTTCGGCGACCCTGAGCGCGCCGCCGAACTGCGGCAACGCGCGACCGATCTGGTACGCCTCGCCGCCGCGATCCGCGCAGCGGGTGAGGCCGACAAGGGCGGCGGGTGCGAATGTCCCTAGTCGGAATCGTCGGCAAGAAGCGCGCCGGGAAGGACACCCTGGCCGGCTACCTGATCCCGCACGGTTACACCCGGTTTGCTTTCGCTGACCCCCTCAAGGTCGCGCTACTGGCGACTAACCCCCTTTACAAGGGCGGGCAGCGGCTGGGCGACCTGATCGACTCCACTGGCTGGGAGACCGCGAAGGCCCTGCCTGAGGTACGTCGGCTGCTACAGGAGTTCGGCGGCGCGGTCCGCGCGCTTGACCGCGACTTCTGGGTGCGCGCCACGCTGCCGCACGCCGTGGCGAACGGTCGCGCGGTCGTTACCGACGTGAGGTACCGAAACGAGGCCGACGGGATCCGCGCGGCGGGCGGCTACCTAGTCCGCGTCGTACGCCCTGACTGCCCGACCACCTTGCGCACCGGCGACGGGCAGACCGTCCCGCTGGACACGCACGATTCTGAGACTGAGCTCGATGGATACCCCGTGGACCTTGAGGTCGTAAACCACACCCTTGAGGACCTCGAGGCCGCGGCTGCGACGATCCTGGCGCGCGCCGCCTGACCACTGACCCCCGTCCCTGGACCTGACCGGTCTGGGGGCGGGGGTCTTTCGCGCTTCTAGGGACCTATAGCGGCGCGCTACAGATCCCTACAGGGGCGGCCCCTGAGTCGCGCGAAACGTCACGCGCGCTATCATGGGGGCATGAAGACGAAACCACTGCCCCTCAAGGTCACGCACGATCGGATGGTCAAGGCACTGCGGGAGTACCTGCGCAAGGACGAGGCCGACCGGACCCCCGACCTGCGCATGATCGCCGCCCTGACCGTCCTGGCGCGTGAGGCCATCCCGCAGGCCGACGGAGAACCGGACTGGCGCGGGCGTACACATGCGTACCGCGAGTGGATCAGTGAGGCCTACCGGGACGCCGGTATCTACGGCGAGGACGCACGCAAGATTCAGTCTGCGGCGCGCTATCACGTCGGGGTCGCCCTGCGCGACTACCTGGACGCCGACACCCTGGCTGACTACGGGCTGGCGCAGGCGTCGCCGGTCGACCGTGCCCGCACACACCGGCGCGTCCGCGCGCAGACTGCGCACGCCCTGAGCGACGCGGGTGGCCCTGGGTTGAAGCTGGGCGCGGCCCTGTCGATCCTCACCGACCTGGATCCCGCGGCCCTGGCAGCCCTGCCCCCTGAGGATCAGGCGACGGCGCGCGGGGCGCTGGCCGACCTGGAGCGCCGGGTCGCGGCCCTGATCGGGGGTCTGTCCGACGCCGGATGAGGCCCGGCAGTGTCGCAAGTGTCGAAACTACCTACATCCTGTATTAGTGCTAGAAGCGGTCGGTCGCTTCTAGCGGGAATGGGGAATGTAGGTAGTTTCGACACTTCCTACACGCAGTGACCTACATGACAGGCCGGCCCCCCCCCCCCCCGTGCCCCGACCGGGCAGCGCCCTGCCCACTGGCGCACTAACTAGGTGTCCCTGACCCCTAGTTAGGAGGGAGCCGCCGCAAGGTGACCCAACCTAAGATCAACACGATTAAGCGCGGGGGCGCGCGCCTGTACGTCCACCCTGAGACCGCCGACAAGGTCCCCGGCGTTACGTCCATCCTCAACATGTTGCCGAAGGACTTCCTTCGGTTCTGGGCTGCCAAGGTCGTCGCCGAGACCGCAGTCGACAACCTGGGGTCTGTCGTCGGGCTGGCGCTTAACGACCGTCAGGGCGCGGTCGACTACCTGAAGCGCGCCCCGCAGCGCGACACCGGACAGGCCGCCGATATGGGGTCCGCAGTCCATGACCTGTTTGAGCGGCTGGCCCGCGGTGAGTCTGCGGGCGGGTGCATCCCGACCTGAAGCCCTACCTGGCGATTTTCAAGGGCTTTGAGGATCAGTACGCCCCCGAGTTCCTGCACCTGGAGGAGACCGTCTGGTCGGACACCTACGGGTATGCGGGATCGTTCGACTTCATCGCCCGCGTGACTGACCCCGGCACGCGCGAACAGATCACGGTCGTCGGCGACTGGAAGACGACCCGGTCGGGTGTCCATGAGGAGGTCGCCCTACAGGAGACCGCCTACAGTCGCGCGGACTACATCATCCGGCCCGACGGTGGCCGCGTCCCGCTGCCGCGCCTTGACGGGGTCTGGTGGTCCACGCCCGCCCCGAGGGCGGCAAGGTCGTCCCGGCCCGCCTGGGCGATGACCTGTTCGACGTATTCCTGGCGCTGCTCAAGGTCTACGAATACGAGAAGGACCTGAAGCGCGGCGTCCTGGGCGCTGACCTGCCGATCGCGCCGGTGGAGGACACCCGCACCCGTCGGGGGCGCTCCGCATGAGCCGGGACGACCTGATCTGGCTGGCCGGTCTGCTGGAGGGCGAAGGGTCATTCGACCTGCACCGCGGACGCTACCCCCGCGTGCGGCTGGCGATGACTGACCGCGACGTCGTCGGTCGAGCTGCGACGCTGCTGGGCGGGTCGGTCCGCCTGAGCCTCAAGCCTGCGCCGCATCGGGCTATGTGGCACGTCGAGGTATCCGGCGCGAAGGCGTCCGCTGCCATGCGCGCGATCCTGCCCTTCATGGGCGCGCGCCGCTCTGCGCGGATCGCCGACGTCCTGGGCCACGCGACCCTCGAGCCGGGCACATCCGGCGCGCCTGGCCCCGCGATCTGCCGCCCGCCTGCCATGTGACCCGCACCCCCTGAGCAATCGCCGCCTCCCTGGCGCACTGACCTACTGACGCGCCTACACAACGCCGTCACAACACACCCCCCAACTAGAAGAAGCGAAAGGACGACACCCGCACACATGGCTGGTCTTCGTATCTTTGGCGACGCTGACACCGCTACCACCGCGCCTAAGCGGCGTACTGATGACGTCGTGGGCCGGTTCCGTTCGGGCTACGTGGCTAACAACATGCCGGTTGCCCTGTCCGACTGGCGCGTGACCACGGGTGACCCTGAGGTCGCCGAGCGCGTGGCTGAGCTCCTCAACGGCGATGAGCCGCAGACCTGGGACGCGACCGGTGAGGACAACCTCGAGGTCTTTACGAAGTCGACGTCGGTTGAGGTCATCCTCGACGGCCCGCGCGCACTGCGGCAGGCGATGGTCCTCTACGGGCGTAAGGGCATCCTCCGCGTGTCCGACGGCGAAACGATCACCTACCCCGAGGAGGACAAGGGCAAGCCTGACCCGCAGGCCGGACAGTCGCTCCAGGAGCGCAAGGACGCCGCCCGCGCAGGCACCGGCGCGGAGCCGCGGATCGAGCTGTTCTTCCGGCTGGCCGACGCCCCCGACCTGGGCGTATTCAAGTTCCAGTCGGGGTCCTGGTCCCTGGCCCGCGACCTTGCCTACTTTGGCACCGAGGACGAGCTGGCCGACTACGACGGACCGGTGCGCGCGACCCTGGCCCTGGAGCCGGTTTCTTTCGTGGCTAAGTCTGGCCCCCGCGCGGGTCAGAACGTGTCCTACACGAAGCCGGTTATCAAGATCCTGGGCGACGCATGATCGTGACTGTCCTGCTGGTCGTCGGCGCGTTCCTGCTGGCGATCCTGCTGGGCGTGACCGCAGGTCTGGTCGCCGAGGGCTTCAACCTGCCCCCGACCGCCTGCGGCGCGGTCTGCCTGTCCGTGACGCTGCTGGCCCTGGTTGAGGGTCTGGCCGCGGCCCTGCCGTAACCCCACCCCCACACGCGAAGCGCCCCTGCCTGTCCTGGCGGGGGCGCTTTCGTGCGTTCCGAAAGGACCCACCGTGTCTAACCCGCAGAAGGCTAAGGGCACCCGCTGGGAGACCGCAGTCTGTCGGTTCCTACAGGATCAAGGCCTCCAGGCCTACAAGCCTCGGCAGGCAGGTCGCCGCGATATCGGCGATATCCACGTGCCCCCCTTTGTCCTACAGGCAAAGGACTACCGCGACGTCGTGACTGCCCTGCGTGAGGGCGTCGAGGGCGTGCGCGTCCAACGTCTGCACGCCGACCTGCCCTACGGCGCAGCGGTCGTCAAGCGTGCGCGCAAGCCGGTCGAGGACGCCTACGTGGTCCTGCGCCTGGGCGACTTTCCCCGGCTGGTCCGCGACCTGATCGCCGCTGAGTCCCGCGACGTGTGACGCAAGCCGCGCGGGCAGTTCCGACCCCCTAGGCGCACTACCTAGTCGTAAGCAACCCGACCCGAAAGGAGGCCGGACCCTGTGAGGTATCAGGGCGGCAAGCATCGGCTCGCTAAGGAGCTGGGACGCATCATCATCGAACGTGCCGCGGGCCGGTCGACCTACGTCGAGCCCTTTGTCGGCGGCGCGTCGGTCCTGGCGCAGGTCGCACCCCATTTCCGCCGTGTCGTCGCCGCGGACGCGCAGGAGGACCTGATCCTCATGTGGCGCGCCGTCCAGGACGGCTGGATCCCGCCGACCACGATGCCCTCGGTGGAGGACTACTGGGCCATGCGCGACGACCCGACCCCGTCGCCGCTGCGCGCGTTCGCCGGTTTCGGTTGCTCGTTCGGGGGCGGCTGGTTCGCCGGTTACGCACGGTCCAACACGCCCCGTGAGGACTTCGCTATGGCCGCGCACCGCGGGATCCTGCGCAAGGCCGCCAACTTCCCACACGCGGAGTTCCGGCACTGCGACTACAGGCTCCTGGGCGACGTCATCGGCCCCGACGCGGTCGTCTACTGCGACCCGCCGTACGCCGGGACGCGCACCTACAAGGGCACCCCGTCCGCGGGCTTTGACCACGACATGTTCTGGCGCGTCGCCGCCCGGTGGTCTGAGGCCGGCGCGGTGGTCCTGGTGTCTGAGTACGCCGCGCCGGATCACTGGGTGCCGATCTGGTCTAAGACCCGCCATGTCGACTTCTGTCTGGATAACAAGGGTCACAAGGCCGTCGAGCGCCTGTACGTCCACCCTGTCCACCTGACCGCCGCCGACCGGGAGGCCGCGTGACCCTCGACGACCTGATTTCACGCTTCGACGTAGTCGAGCACGACCCCGACGGCTACCGCGTCCACTGCCCCGCGCACCACGACACCGACCCGTCCCTGAGGATCACGGTTTCTGAGAAGGGCGCGGTTCTGGTCAAGTGCCGCGCCGGTTGCCCGACGGCGACGGTCGTGGCGCAGCTCGGCCTGACGATGCGCGACCTGGCGACCATGACCGCGGGCGATTCCCTGGACTTTCGCCGCGCGACCTCGACGGATCGGCCCGCGTCGCCTGCCGACGTCGCCCGCCTGGCCGTCGACCTGGACCGGTGGTCGGCTGCCCTGGCCGACTGCCCTGAGGTCCAGGACTACGCCGCGCGCCGGTTCGGGCTGACCCCCGCGGACATGGAGCGCCTCGGGCTGGGCGCAGCCGACGACCTGCCCGGTGGCGTCCGGCTGGTCGTGCCGTTCCGTGACCCCGACGGCGTCGCCCGTGGTTTCCAGGCTCGAGCCCTCAAGCGGGACGCCGCCGTGCGGTGGTTCGGTCCGCGGTCGCCCGAGGGCGCGTCCTGGGCGAAGGTCGCCTACTTTCCTGGTGGCGCGAACTGGGACGAGGTCCTCATCACCGAGGGTCCTGGCGACTCACTGACCGGCGCGGCCCTGGGCTACGACACGATCGGCGTGCGTGGCGCAGGCCTGGCCTCTAACCCCGCCGTGGTCGAGGCGATCGCCGACATGTTGGACGACCGGCTGGCCGTAATCTGCGGCGACGGCGACCCCGCGGGTCGGACGTTCGCTACGACCCTGTCGCGCGAGTTGCTGGCCCGCGGCAAGCGGGTCAAGGTCCTGCCGGTCCCTGACGACCACGACCTGACCGACTGGCGTGAGGTCGACCCGGTCCGGTTCCCTGCGCAGGTCATTCGGGCGATCACTGACACCCGTGAGGAGACCACCGTCGCCGCCGTCCTGCGCGAACGTGACGAGACCCGCTACCCCCTGACCGACCTGGGCAACGCCTACTTCGCGCGCGACTTCATCGCCGCGCGCGGGTCTGGGGTCAAGTATTCGCCTGAGGTCGGTTTCTTCCTGCTGCACGGCGGGGTCTGGCGGCACGACCGACTGGACCGGACCCGCTCCCTGGTCCAGGCCGCGGCGCAGCAAGTCGCCGAACTGGCCGCCGACCTATCCGCGGCGTCCCTGGCTGAGCCTGAGAACACGACGAAGGCGCGGGTGGCCCGGCACTGGGCCGGATGGGCGCGCTATTCGCAATCGTCGCGCGGGATCGAGTCGGCACTCAAGGAGCTGGCGGCCCTGCGGGACGTGGCGATGGACGTCAACGACTTCGACCGGCACCCCGACCTCCTGGCCGTCGCTAACGGCGTCGTGGACCTGCGCACCGGTGCCCTGCGGCCCCACGACCCGGCGCTCCTGCTGACCCGGCGCGTCGAGGTCGACTACGACCCTGACGCCCGCTGCCCGCGGTGGGATGCGTTCCTGCGGGAGATCTTTCCTGCGCATCCCGACCTGCCCGACTTCATGCGCCGATGGGTCGGCTACGGGATCACAGGGCGCACCGACGAGCAGGCGTTCGCCGTCCTTTGGGGCACCGGCGCTAACGGTAAGTCTGTCCTAACCGACACCCTGACTGAGGTCTTTCGCGAGCTGACCGTCACGACGCCCTTCTCCACCTTTGAGGAGAAGTCTGCTGGCGGGATCCCGAACGACCTAGCGGCCCTCAAGGGCGCGCGGCTGGTCATGGCTAGCGAGGGCGATCAGGGGCGACCTATGGCTGAGGCCGTCCTCAAGCGGGTGACCGGGCGTGACCTGATCGCTGCCCGGTTCATGCGCAAAGAGTTCTTCGAGTTCCGCCCGACGTTCGCCCTCATGCTGGCGACGAACTACAAGCCCAACTTCCGCGGACAGGACGAGGGTCTGTGGCGTCGGGTGAAGCTGGTTCCGTTCGAGCGTTACTTTGCCCCCCATGAGCGCGACCACCGTCTAGGCGACACGCTGCTGGGCGAGCGCGCTGGGATCCTGGCGTGGGCTGTGCGGGGCGCGGTCGAGTGGTTTGCGCGTGGACTTGAGGACCCTGAGGTCATCCGGCACGCGACCGCCGAATACCGCGAGACGTCTAACGCCCTGGCCGGTTTCCTGCCCGGCGTATTCGTCGTCGAGGACGGCGAACGGCTGACCGGCAAAGCCCTCTTCGATGCCTACCTGGAATGGGCCGACGAGGAGAACCTGCCTGGCCGCGAACGTTGGACCCGCCGCACGTTCTTCGCCGCCCTTGAGGAGCGCGGGCTGGTCAAGCGGCGCGCAGCGGCGGGCGTTGTGTTTGAGGGCGTACGCCGTGCCCGCGCCGCCGACCGTGAGGAGGTCGGGGTCACACGGGCAGGACAGGCCCCGCTGGCGCACTCACCTACTGACACCGCGACGGCCCCTGGCGGTCCGTCCCTGTTCGACGTCTAAGGAGGTTTGCCCTGCTGGTCATCCCTGCCCACTGCCCCCGGTGCGGGTGCGGAGTGTTCGTGACCGAACTGCCGACGGTCTGCCCTGACTGCCTCGAGGAGGGCTACGTGGTCGACGTAGTCCCTGCACCCGCCGACTGACCAACCCACCAACTGCGGCCCTAGTGAGGCCCCGCCGCTTAACGGGATGAGCGGTCCGGGATTTGTACGATATCTAAAGGAGGATCGGTTGTGGACGCGCGTAGCGTGGACGCTATCGTATTGTTTTCGGGACCCGGCGGAGTCTGTGAAGGGCTCCGAATGGCTGGGATGAATAAGGTCGTTGGCGTCGAGCACGAGCCGGACGCCGTTGCTACGGCACGCGCGGCGGGCCATGCGGCTTTGCTGGAGGACGTCCGCGAGCTCGACCCGCGTGAGGTTGCCGACCTTTACGGGCTGGGAGCCGACGGGCGGCATTTGCTAATCCAGGCGTCTCCGCCGTGTCAGGGCCTTAGTATGGCTGGCCGTGGCGCGGGCCGTAAGGACCTGGCCGCGCTCGCCGCTGCTGTCGAGTCTGGCGCGCTGGGAGATTGTTACGACGAGCGTTCACCGCTCACTATCGAAGTGCTCCGCTGGATTGCGGCCCTGTCGCCTTCCTTTGTGATGCTGGAGCAGGTTCCCGCCGCTCTCGTGGTTTGGGAGGCAATCGGCCACAAGCTGGAGCGCGAAGGCTATAGCGTCTGGACCGGATATGTGCAGGCGGAGCAGTACGGCGTTCCCCAGACGCGAAAGCGCGCTATTCTGCTCGCGTCTCGCCTAGGGCCGGTTAGCGCGCCGACTCCGACGCACTCCCGGTATTACTCCCGCTCTCCGGAGCGGCTCGACCCGGACGTTTTGCCGTGGGTCAGTATGTCGGAGGCGCTGGGCTGGGCCGCGCCCGGCGCTCCGAAGGGTTACCTTTTTGGCCAGCACGATCGGCCGATCGCGGCGGAGCGGGCCGAGCGTGTGGCACGTCGAAAGGCGGACGATAACGGGCCCTGGGTTCCGCACGAGCGCGACGAGCCGTGCGACTGTCCGGTAACGCTTAGCGCGACAAATCCGCGCCCGAATTCCGCGCACCGTACGCCGTGCATGCCGTCGCCGACTCTGGCATTCGGCCACGAGCGCCCGCGCTGGAACCCGCGCGAGACGCTGGACGACGGTTCTCCGCGCTGGAATGACCAGAGCGGGACGCCGGTAGATGAGACCTGGCCGGATAAGCGACCCGCTACGACTGTCGCCGGTCGTGGACTCGTGCAGAATCCGGGCGCGACGGCCAACCGCTATAACGGCTCCACAAAGTCCCGTAATGATGGCGTACGCGTGTCCGTCGCGGAGGCTGGCGTACTCCAGAGCTTCCCAGCGGATTATCCGTGGCAGGGCAGCGCTACTAGCCAATTCGTCCAGGTTGGCAATGCCGTCCCGCCGCTTATGCAAATGCGCCTCACTGTTCACCTGCTGGCCGGCGTCGCGCATTCCCAGGAATCCCGCTAGCGCGTCCCGCCGACTGACCAACCCACCAACTGCGGCCCCCGTCCCTGTCCTGGGGCGGGGGTCGCCCCCTGCTGGGACCGATAACGAAAGGACCCCCCGCCCTGCACACCTACCGGCACACCCTGGCCGGGTCTGAGGTCGCTATCTACTTTCCTGAGACCGAGGACGACCTGGCCGGTTTCGATGCGTTCCTGGCCCGCGGCGACAAGGTCCTGGGCCTGGACACCGAGACCACCAATCTCAACGTCTACGCCCCCGGTTTCGCCGTCCGGCTGGTCCAGCTCGGAAACGACCGTGAGGCCTGGGTCCTGCGCGCCGACCGGTTCCGCGACCACATCGTGCGCGCCCTGAGGCAGCCGCGACGGTTCACCGTCCACAACGCCTCCTTTGACCTCCAGGTAATCGACCGCGCCCTGGGCGTGCCGATCGAGGACCTGGCCCCGCGCACCTTTGACACGCGGATCCTCGCGCACCTACTGGACCCCCGGCAGCGCCATGAGGGCGGCACCGGCCTGGCCCTCAAGGAGTTGTCGGAGGTCTACGTGGACCCGTCTGCCCCTGACACTCAAGCGGGCTTGCACGAGGTATTCCGCCGCGACTACCGCGCAACCAAGGAGACCGGCTGGTCTGTCATCGACGTCGACCACCCGACCTACGTGCGCTACGCCGGTCTGGATCCCATCCTGGCGCGCCGGTTGTTTGACGAGCTGCTGCCCCTGGTGCGCGACGTCGGCCTGGACCGCCTGTCTGTCTTCGAGCACCGGCTACAGGCGCTGCTAGCGATGATGCAACGGCGCGGCGTCCTGCTGGACGTGCCCTACATCCAGGACCTGAAGGGTCGTCTGGGCGATGAGGCCGACCACTACCGGCAGGCCGCGGCACGCTACGGCGTCGCCAACGTCAACTCCACGGCGCAGATCGCTGAGGCCCTGACCGCGATGGGTGAGGACCTGACCGAGCGGACCCCGTCGGGTGCGCTCAAGGTCGACAAGGGCGTTCTCCTGCCCCTGGCCGACCTGGACACGCAGTGGCAGCGCATCGAGGCCCGCACGCCTAACCCGCTGGCCGACGCCGTCCTACGCGCGAAGAGGGCGGACAAGTGGTCGACCTCGTACGCGCAGGCGTTCCTAGACCTGCGCGACGACCGCGACCGGCTGCACCCGATGATCGGCGCACTACAGGCGCGCACGGCGCGTATGTCGATCAGTAACCCGCCCCTCCAGCAACTGCCCTCGTCGGACTGGACGATCCGCCGCGGCGTCATCGCCGACCCTGGACAGGTCATCGTCGCCGCCGACTATCAGGCCGTCGAGATGCGCGTCCTGGCTGCCCTGTCCGGCGACGAGCGCATGATCCAGGCGATCCTCGACGGTGAGGACCTGCACTCATTCACTGCCCGAATGGTCTACGGGCCGGAGTTCACGAAGGCGCACCGCAAGATTAGCAAGGCCGTCGGATTTGGAAAGGTGTTCGGCGGGGGCGCGGCGACGATCCAGCGTCAGACCGGTGCCGACCTCGAGGCCGTGAGGACCGCCCTGCGCGGGTACGACGAGACCTTCCCTGGCATCCGCCGCTTCGCGCAGCGCCTACAGAACCGGGCCGACTACGGGAAGCGTGAGGTCGTGACCCCGACCGGTCGGCACCTGCCGCTGGACCGCGACCGCCTGTACGCCGCCACTAACTACATCGTCCAGTCCACGTCCCGCGATCTGCTGGCGCAGGCGATCGTCGACATCCACGAGGCCGGCCTGGGCGAGCACCTACTGCTGCCGGTCCATGACGAGCTGATCGCGCAGGCCCCCGCCGACGTCGCCGAGGACGTCATCCAGGAGATCGGGCGACTCATGGAGTCGACCTTCGGGGGCGTCCCGATCGTGTCTGAGCCTGAGGTCTATGGGCGGTCCTGGGGATCCGGCTACGGCTGCCCGCCCGAGGCCGACGCCGCCTGACCACCTACCCACCTGAGAGGAGCAAACCCCCGTGCGTGACCTAATCGAGCTGGTCGCCGCAGTCCGCACCGAAACCGACGCCCTGGCCGCCCTGCTGCCCGACGCCGCGGCGCGGCAGTGGTCGGCGTCGCCCGTGCCCCGCCCCCGCGAGGACACCACCGAACGAGCCACCGGTGGCCCCGCGTCCGACCCGACCGCCGACACCGTCCTGGACCCGCGCCGCCTGGCCGTGCGCGACACCGTCGCCCGGTCCCGGCAGGTCCTGCGCGAGACGGTCGACCGCGTCCACGCCGTCCGCGTCGCCATGACTCTGGCCGTGGACCGCTACGACGGCGACGCCTAGCGGAGGACGGCCCCCACTTAGGACCGCCTAAGTGGACGGGATCACCCCCGCAACGTGGAAGACGCCGCCGGTTGGACTGGTTGTGTAGTGCAACTGTTGTCCCCGACAACCTTGTAACGACGAGCCCCCCACTACCAAGGAGGACCCGCCCTAATGTTCTACGGACCGGGCTTCATCGAGTCGGTCTTTAGCACCATGTCCGACCGGGTCGACCTGCCCGAGGACCTTGAGGTCGAGACGATCCGCGCCGCGCAGGCTGGCGACCACGGCGCGCAACTGCGCCTAGTCCAGGCGTACGCCCCGGCCCTGCGGCGACTTGCCACGACGTTCCTGCGCCGGTTCCCTGCTGAGGAGCGAGCGGCTGCGACTGAGGATGTACGCGCGGAGGCCCTGGTGGCGTTCCTGGGCATGATCCAGGATCACGACCTCGAGCGGTCGCCGCGGCTGGCCGGTCGCGTCGTCCAGGTCGTGACCGGTGCCCTGCGCCACGCCGCGCGGCTGGACGCCTCTATGGCCGTGCCGTCACGGACCCTGTCGCGGTTCTACACGATCCTGGGCAAGGTCGACGGCGACGTAGACCTGGCCCGCGCGATCGCCCCCGACTACGCGATGGCCGTCACGACCTTTGACGAGGTCCTGCGGATCGTGCGCGGCACCGTGCCCCTGAGCGATGAGGACGACGAGGGCGGCTGGCTCGTGGCTGCGCCCCTGGCCGACGGACAGGGCTCCCTGTCTGAGGTCGAGGACGCCCTCATGGTCGCCCATGCGCTGCGTGTCCTGAGCTCCGACGAGCGGCAGGTGGTCCGGTACGCCTATGGGTTTGAGACCGGCGAGCCGCTGAGTGACGCGGGCGTCGTCCAGGCCATGAGCGAGGCCGCCCTGGGCCGTGAGGCCGTCGACGCCGGACAGACCGTTGTATCCCGCCAAACCGTCCAGCGGCGACGCGGCGCTGCACTGGCGCGTATGCGTGAGGCCCTGGGCGCACCCCCGATCTGAGGAGGCCCCATGACGGCGACCTTCGCCGCCGTACGCCGCCCTGGCCTGTGTGTCTGGTGCGGCACCCGCGAACTACTGACCCCCGGTGGCGCTGTCGTCTGCCCCCGGTGCGACTGCTACACCCCCGACGATGAGAGGACCCGCTAGACCTTGTTCGACCTTGCCAACCTGCCTGCCCCGAACTGGGGACCGACTGGCGAGACTGTGTTTACCCGCACCTACGCCCGCCCCAACCCTGACGGTAGTCCTGAGACCTGGGCTGAGACCGTGCGGCGCGTCGTCGTGGGCAACCTGGGGCTCGTCTACGGCGACCCTGAGACCTGGCCCGCCGACGTCGTCGATGAGGCGCGGCTCCTGTTCGACTACATCTACCACTTCAAGATCCTGCCCGCGGGTCGCCACCTGTGGGCGTCCGGCGTCAAGGGTCGGCAATTTCTGTTCAACTGCCACGTCTCTGGGTGGGGCGACACGTTCGCCGGTCACTTTGCGTTCACCTTCCTGCGCCTCATGGAGGGCGGTGGCGTCGGCGCGAACTACTCATCGCGCTTCCTGACCCGCTACGGCGCGCCCCGGCGTCGCCTGCGGCTGCACATCGTGGCCGACCCCGAACACGCCGACTATGACGCCATGCGCGAGGCGGGGCTCCTGTCCGATGAGTACGCCGCCGACTGGCCCGGTGCCTACCGCATCGAGGACACCCGCGAGGGCTGGGCTGCCGCCCTGGTCGACCTGATCGAGACCTATTTCGCCGACGACGTCCGGCACCCGAACCGGGTCTACGACGTGTCCCTGGTCCGTCCCGAGGCGCGCGGCTGCGCACGTTCGGCGGCACCGCGTCCGGCCCGCTGCCCCTGGCCGAGCTGCTGGCGACGGTGGTCGAGGTCCTCAACCGTGCCGCCGACGCCGGGCAGATCACGCCGCTGGACGCCATGTCGATGGATCACGCCGTGGGCAAGTGCGTTGTTGCTGGCGGCGTGCGTCGGTCCGCGCGCATGTCGATCGTCCACTGGGCCGACCCCTGGATCCACGACTTCATCGCGTGCAAGTCGGACCCGGCGCAGCACTGGACTACGAACATTTCGGTTGAGATTGACGAGGACTTCCTGCGCCTGATCGCCAACCCCGACGACGCCGACGACCCCGCCCGCGTCGAGCTGGCGCGCGCCGTGCATCGGGCCGTGGTCGACGGGATGCTGCGCAACGGTGAGCCGGGCTACTGGAATAGCACCCTGTCCAACGTCGGTGAGCCTGGCTACGTCGAGGCGACCAACCCGTGCGGTGAGATCGCCCTCCAGGCCTGGGAAAACTGCTGTCTCTCGAACGTCTGTTTGGAGGCGTTCGTCCACCCCGACGGGCAGGGCTACGACGAGGCCGGGCTGTTCATGGCGCACCGGCTGGCCGCGCGGTTCCTGATCCGCGCCACGTTCGGCGACGTCACCGACGACGCGCAGGCCGCGCGGATCGCCCGAAACCGGCGCATCGGCGTCGGCACCTGGGCGTCCAGGGCTTCCTCGTCCGCCTGGGGATCCGCTATAGCGACGCCCCGCACATCCCTGAGGTCGCGGCGCTGCTGGCCGAGCTGCGGGACACCGTGCGCGCTGAGGCCCGCGGGTACGCCTTCGGGCTGCGGATCCCTGAGCCGGTCAAGGTCACGACCGTCGCGCCGACTGGCACGGTTGCCAAGCTCCCTGGCGCTACCGAGGGCATCCACCCGATCTACGCCCGTTACTTCATCCGGCGCGTGCGCTTCTCAACCCTGCGCCCTGAGGAGGTCGCGCAGGTCGAACAGTTCCGCGCCGAGGGCTACCACGTCGAGCCCTGCCTGTACGCGCCTAACACCCTGGTTGTGTCGATCCCAACCAAGGAGCGGCTCGTGGAGGCTGTTGAGGCCCTGGGCCGGCCTGCGGAGCTGGTTGAGTCCGCCGACGAACTGAGCCTCGACGCCCTGCTGGCGTTCCAGGCCATGTACCAGACCTACTACGCCGACAACGCCGTGTCCTACACCGTCAACGTCCCCGAGGGACGCTACGACGTGGACTACGTCGCCGACACCCTGGCCGGCTGGCTGCCGTTGCTCAAGGGCACGACCATGATGCCCGACGGCACCCGCCCGCAGTCGCCATACGAGCGCCTCACCCGCGAACAGTTCGAGGCCCTGACTGTCGCTGCGGTCGTGGATGACTCATACGACGAGGCCTGTGCGTCGGGGGCGTGCCCGATCAAGTAAGCCCCCACCCGACCGCCCGCCCCCGCCGATTCTGACCACCCCGCGTCGTCGTCAATCGGACAGGCACGGGGGGGGAAACCACAAACGACCCCCGGCACCTCACCCGAACTGAGGACCGGGGGTCGTTTGCGTTAACCCCCCGTAGGCCGCTGCGCGTGGCCGCGACCTGCGGCGCTGTTCTATCACGAGGGCGCGGGCGTACCGTCGCTCGCATGGCCCGCGCACCACTACGCCCCGCCCCCACCCCCTACTTCGTCGAGGCCCTAGCGGTCTATCCGACGTCGCCGCCTGAGGTCATCGTCGTGCCGCGCCACCTGGGGGCGCTGCCGGGTCTGTTCGGCCCTGCCGGTTTCGACGTGGTCGCCCCCGACGAGGAGCCGCCGCCGTGGCTGGCCCTGGTGGACGCGCAAGGCGTCGCCGATGGGATGCGCCCGAACGGTATGGCGTCCGTGCTGATCGCCCTGAGTGGCTGCCGCGTCCACGCCGCGCCCCTGCTAGGGCTCGTCCTGTTCGTCGGTGCCGATGACTACCGCGTGGACAACGTCCCGGCAGACATGATCTACATGGCCCGCTGCCTGGACGACGACCTGCCCCGCGACCTGCTCCCGTAGCCACCCCCGCGAGTCGCGTCAAACGTTCCACGGAGGTACAATGTAAGCCCAAAGAGGGAAAGGGAAAGGAGAGGGAGATGGTCGCGCCGACCGTTACCTACACCGACGGGCTGTACGCCCACTACGCCGTCAAGGCGGACGCCCTCGACGTCACGCTGGACGTCGTCGCCGACTGGGACACCGGGCAGATCCAGGACGCGATCTGGTCGACCCCTGGGGCAGCCCTGGCCGCGCCTAAGACCGAGGGACTAAACAAGGTCGAGCTCGCGATCGTCCTCACCTACCTGACTGGTGGCGCTGCCGACTGACCGGCCCCGTAGGCTGGCCCCTGCCCTGGACCTCCCTGGCGTGGAGGTCCGGGGTCCAACCGGGGCGACATGGCCCCTGACCTGCGGATATGTCCCGGTAGGACTGTGCGTGATTCTGTTGAGGGATTCACCTTCAAGGGCATGACCGACGAGATGCTCGCCTGGCAGACCGAGCGGTTCCTCGCCCTCGAGACGCACCGCGAGGGCCATACGGTGTTTGTCCGCCCGGAGCAGGTCGTCGAGATCGCCTTCGACGGCCTCCAGCGCTCCACCCGCTACCCCGGCGGGCTGGCGCTGCGCTTCGCCCGCGTGCTGCGCTACCGCGATGACAAGACCGCCGCCGAGGCCGACACGATCGAGACCGTGCGTCGCCTGGCCTGATCCTCCGGCTCAACTCAGTGGCGCCCCGCCGCGCCCGCTGGCACCCTCGCGCCATGACCCAGGACCCGACGCCCGCGGCGCAGGAGTGCGTCTTCTGCGCCATCATGGCGGGCGAGGCCGAGGCCAGCGTGGTGCACGAGGACGACACCGCCGTGGCCTTCATGGACCTCAACCCGGTCACCTCCTCGTCGTACCGCGCCGGCACGCAGTCGGCCTGGACGACATCGATCGCCAGACCAGCGCCCATGTCTGGTCGGTCGGCCAGGACATGGCTCGAGCCCTGCGACGCTCGCGCCTGCGGTGCCCGAGGGATCAACCTCCTCATCTGCGACGGCGCGGCCGCCTTCCAGTCTGTCTTCCACTTCCACCTGCACGTCATCCCGCGCTATCCGGATGACGGGTGGACCCTGACCCCCGATTCGCCGTCGCGCGAGAGATCGCTGCTGGACAGCGACGCGCAGGCGATCCGAAGCGCCCTCGCGTCGACCGCGTGACCCTGTGGCCACGCGCGACACTCCGCCAAGGGACAGACACACCTCCGCAGCGCGCAACCGCGTCGGGCCGGGTATTCCGGACCACGACGACGACCGCATATGGCCGCCTTGAGCCTCTTAGCCACTCCGGCCCGACGTGTAAGTGGTTACCTATGATCCGCAAGGTCCATTGTCAAGCGAGTCAACGCCCGCAGAAACGTAAGCGCAAGACCGGAAGGTTTAGTTTTGGAACAGCAGTTCGGGCCGGTCACGGCATCGCACATCGCAAGGCGAGCAGAAGAGCTTCGGATCATCTACGTCGGGATGAGCATGGCCGTCGTAGCTCTTTCGCTCCCGAGCATTCCACTGCTCCGCGCCGTCAACGAAGCTTGCGGAAATCGGGGTGTGCCGGTCGACCAGCCCTTCTCGATCACGGAAGGGGTAGGCGATGACGGCGAGACCTTCAGTTCGCGTGAAATCCTAATACAGTGCGCAAACCTCTCGGGCGACTCGCGGGTAGAGGACCTACTACACGTTGCCATGATGCAGGGCGGGATCAGAGTCGCCGCGCTTGTCGAAAGTGGTAATTTTCGCGACAGAGAAAATCCCCTACTTGAGTTTACCCGCCACTTCCGGAACGCCTGCGCGCACAACGGCAACTGGCACTTCCGTGGCGGCGAGCCCCGCGCTCGCGCCGAACTCCGCGGCAAAATGCTCGACCCGTCACTCCATGGCCAAAGGGCGGTGTGGGCGTGGGTGACCCCCCTCCTGTATATGCAATGGCTCGCCGACATTCGCGACCACTTTGCCGAGGTCGGTCGCGCACGTGGAGAGGAGCCACAGCCAGTAGCCCAGAACCCTCCCCGACTCGTTTAGGCGAAGCCGCCAATCGGCGCATCTCTGAGGTTCCTATAGCTCTGGCAGTGTCGCTCCACCCCGTTCGCGCGCACCACAGGCGGGCGGTCAGCGGGTAGTCAGCGGGCGCGAGACCACGGTGTCGTGAACTCCCCCACCAACATGCACCTCCATGGCGAGTCACCTAGGCCAATACCCCGGCAGGAAACCCGCAGACATCAGGGCTTCAGCGCACCACTCAACGCGGCGAGCGTCTCCTCGACGAGCCGGTAGAACGCCCAGCGCCCCCGCTGCTCACGCACGACGAGCCCGGCGTCCACCAGCTGCTTCATGTGGTGCGACACCGTCGGCTGCGAGAGACCCACCGGCTCGGTCAGGTCGCAGATGCAGGCCTCGCGCTCGGGCTGTGCGGCGATCAGGGACAGCAGCCGGACCCGCGTGGGGTCGCCGAGCGCCTTGAACGTCCGCGCCAGTCGCTGCGCCTCCTCCACGTCCAGCACGCCGCCGGTGACGGTGGAGCAGCAGGCCGAGGCGTCGACGACGGGGAGGGACGTGGCGGCGGTCATGGCTTGAGTCTGCCAGACGCATTGACAATCGTCGATAGATAGAGAACCCTCGATCCATCGACACACGCCGATACGACGCGAAAGGCAGGCGGTCATGACCACGACCCCGACCCCCGACGAGACCAACACCGAGGCCTCGCAGCTGCGCGAGGAGGTCCGCAGCCGCTACGCCCAGGCAGCCACCGCCGTCGTCGGCGGCACCGGCAACGCCGAGCTCAATGAGGCGCTCCAGGTGGTCGAGGACGACTGCGGGACCTCGTGCTGCAGCGGTGAGGTCGCGGTCGACGAGTCGTTCGGCGCGACCCTCTACAGCAGCGACGACCAGCAGGCCCTCCCCGCCGAGGCGGTCGCGGCCAGCCTGGGCTGCGGCAACCCGACCGCGGTCGCCGACCTGCGCGCCGGCGAGAAGGTGCTCGACCTCGGCTCGGGGGGCGGCATCGACGTACTCCTCTCCGCCCGCCGGGTCGGCGAGACCGGGTTCGCCTACGGCGTCGACATGACCGACGAGATGCTCGACCTCGCCCGCGCCAACGCCGCGAAGGCCGGCGCGAGCAACGTCGAGTTCCTCAAGGGCACCATCGAGGACATCCCGCTGCCGGACGCCGCCGTGGACGTCGTCATCTCCAACTGCGTCATCAACCTCTCCGTCGACAAGCCCCGGGTGATCGCCGAGATGCACCGGGTGCTCGTCCCGGGCGGCCGGATCGGGATCTCCGACGTCGTCGCCGAGGACCACCTCACGCCCGAGGACCGCGCCGAGCGGGGCTCGTACGTCGGCTGCATCGCCGGCGCCCTGTCGCGCAGCGAGTACCTCGACGGGCTCGGTGCCGCCGGGTTCGTCGACGCGGAGGTCGAGTTCACCCACGAGGCCGCCCCGGGCATGCACGGCGCGATCATCCGCGCCACCAAGCCGACCGCATGAGCAGCACCGTCTCCTCGACCACCGACGCGGCAGCCGGCCGGCGGCTGTCCACCCTCGACCGCTACCTCCCGGTGTGGATCGGGATCGCGATGGTCGCCGGCCTGCTCGCCGGTCGCTGGGTGCCCGGGATCGCCGACGCCCTCGACGCCGTCACCGTCGGCTCGATCTCGGTGCCGATCGCGCTCGGCCTGCTGGTGATGATGTACCCGGTGCTGGCCAAGGTCCGCTACCACGAGGTCGGCCACGTCGTCCGCGACCGGCGGATGATGGCGCTCTCCTTGGTCCTCAACTGGGTCCTCGGCCCGGCGCTGATGTTCGCCCTGGCCTGGCTGTTCCTGCCCGACCTGCCCGAGTACCGCACCGGGCTCATCATCGTCGGCCTGGCCCGCTGCATCGCGATGGTCATCATCTGGAACGACCTGGCCTGCGGGGACCGCGAGGCCGCCGCGGTCCTGGTCGCCGTGAACTCCGTCTTCCAGGTCCTCGCCTTCGCGCTGCTCGGCTGGTTCTACCTCGACCTGCTGCCCGGCTGGCTGGGCCTGTCCACCACCGGCCTCGACGTCTCCCCCTGGCAGATCGCCTGGAGCGTGCTCGTCTTCCTCGGGATCCCGCTGGCCGCCGGCTACCTCACCCGGCGCATCGGCGAGAAGCGACGCGGCCGCGAGTGGTACGAGGAGCGCCTCCTGCCGCGCCTGGGCCCGTGGGCGCTGTACGGGCTGCTGTTCACGATCGTCGTGCTGTTCGCGCTCCAGGGCGAGACGATCACCGGCCAGCCCCTCGACGTGGCGCGCATCGCCGTACCGCTGGTCATCTACTTCGCGCTCATGTGGGCCGGCTCGCTGCTGCTGGCCCGCCGCGTCGGTCTGGGGTACGCCCGCGCCACCACCGTCGCCTTCACCGCCGCGGGCAACAACTTCGAGCTCGCGATCGCCGTCGCCATCGCGGTCTTCGGGGTCACCAGCGGCCAGGCGCTCGCCGGGGTCGTCGGTCCGCTCATCGAGGTCCCGGTCCTGGTGGGACTGGTGTACGTCAGCCTCTGGGCGCGCCGCTTCTTCCCCGACCAGGCCCAGGGGGTCGCCCGATGACGGCCGAGCGGGTGCCGCAGGTGGTGTTCGCCTGCGTCCGCAACGGCGGGCGCTCGGTGATCGCCCGGGTGCTCACCGAGCAGTACGCCGTGGGCCGCGTCGTCGCGGTGTCGGCCGGCACCCAGCCCGGAGAGCGGATCCACCCCGAGGTCGCCCGCGCGCTCGAGCAGCTCGGGCTCGACACCTCCCGCGAGCGCCCCCAGCGCCTCACCACCGAGATGGTGGCCGCCAGCGACCTCGCCATCACGCTCGGCTGCGGCGAGGAGTGCCCCTACGTCCCCGGGGTGACCTACCGCGACTGGCCCGTTGACGACCCGGGCGGCCAGGACGACGCCACGGTGCGCCGCATCGTCGCCGACCTGGACACCCGTGTCCGCGACCTGCTGCGCGAGCTCGTCCCCGATCTCCCGCTTGCGGCGAGCGTCCTCGACGGCTGAGGACCGGGTCGACCGGTCAGCGCCGGACCTCGTAGTGGGCCGCGGTCACGCCGTCCGGGAGGTCCTGCGTCCCCACGTGCCGTAGGTTCACCCAGCTGTCCAGGGCGCTGAAGAACGGCGTACCGCCGCCGACCAGGACCGGGTGTGTGACCACCTGGTACTCGTCGATCAGGCCGGCGCGCATCGCCGTACCCGCGAGGCCGGCGCCACCGATCTCCATCGGGGCGCCGTCCTCGGCCTTCAGGCGGCGGATCTCGGCCACGGCGTCACCGGTGACGAGGCGCGCGTTGCCGTCGGCCTCGTCGAGGGTCGTGGAGAACACCACCTTCGGCGTCCGCTGCCAGAGCTGGGCGAACTCGACCTCCACGGGCGTCGCGTCCGGCTGCTGGTCGGCGGTCGGCCAGTGCGCGCTCATCAGCTCCCACAGCCTGCGGCCGTACAGCGAGAGCCCGATCTCCCGGGCGCGGTCGTTGAACCACTGGTGCAGCTCGGGGCTCGGCACGCTCCAGCCGATGTCGTCGCCGGGTGCGGCGATGTAGCCGTCCAGGCTCGCGTTCATCATGTAGCTCAGCTTGCGCACGTGGTCAGCCTCCATCGCGTCGTCCGGTCTGTCGGCTACCGACCGCGTCGCCGGCGCGAACTCATCGGCGCGCGGCCAACTCCGGGTGCGCCGGTCGCGTGCTCAGACCGCGGCCGGGTGTGGTCGCTGGTACCAGACCAGCGCAGGCACCAGCAGCAGCGCGAGCAGTCCGCCGCCCAGCGCGAGCGTGGCGAAGCTGGACACCCCGACCACCATCCCGGAGAGCGCCCCACCACCGGCACCCGAGAGGGCGATGAGCACGTCGACGGCGCCCTGGGTCTTGGCGCGGGTCTCCAGCGTGGTGGCGTCGACGATGAGCGCCGTGCCGGCGATCAGCCCGAAGTTCCAGCCCAGGCCCAGGAGGACCAGGGCCGCCGCGATGAGCGGCATCGAGTCGCCCGGGGCGAGGGCGGCCAGCACGCCCGCGGCGAGGAGGGTCACCCCCGAGGCAGCCGCCATCGGGACGCGACCGATCCGGTCGACCAGCGGGCCGGTGACCAGGGACGGCAGGAACATCGCGCCGACGTGGAGCCCGATCACGAACCCGACATCGCCGAGGCTGTGGTCGTGATGGCGCATGTGCACCGGGGTCATCGTCATGATCGCGACCATCGAGACCTGGGTCAGCACCATGATGGTCGCCCCGACCGCGACCCCGCGCGACGACCCGGCGGCCGGTTCGAGGGCCGCGTCCGACCCCTCCCCGCCCGCAGCGAGCGCCGCCCGGCTGCGCTCGTCGGCGATCCGCCGCGCGGTGAGCAGCGGGTCCGGCCGCAGGAAGACGAGGAGCACCAGCCCCGCCAGCCCGTAGGCCACGGCGGCCAACAGGAACGGCCCGGTCAGCGCCGGTACGCCGAGGGCGCGCGCGAGGTCGCCGAGCGGGTCGACGAGGTTGGGGCCGGCGACGGCGCCGAAGGTGGTCGACACCATGGCGATCGAGACCGCGGTGCCGCGCGACTGCGCGGGCGCCAGGTCGGTTCCGGCGTACCGCGCCTGCAGGTTGGTGGCGGTCCCGCCGCCGTACACGAACAGCGCGACGAAGAACAACGGCAGGTTCTCGAGCACCGCCGCGAGGACGATGAACGCCGCGCCCACGGCGCCGACGAGGAAGCCGCCGGCGAGCCCGAGGCGACGCCCGGAACGCTGGGACACCCGGCCCACGGTGAACGCCGCGAGCGCCGAGCCGAGAGTGAACAGCGCGGCCGGGAGACCGGCGACGCTCTCGCCGCCGACCAGGTCCTGGGCGAGGAGGCCGCCGACGGTGACGCCGGCGGCCAGGCCCGCGCCACCGAACACCTGGGAGATGACGACAACCGTGAGCGTGCGCCGGTAGAGGCGCCGCTGCTCCTCGGCTCCGATCGGGTCGGTTGCCGGCGAGGCAGGCGTCATGGGTTCTCCGTGGTGCTTCGGGCCTCGCGTCGTTCCCAGGCCGGATCGGTTGCAGGACCAACCATGCCGGGTCGGTCTAGCAGCGTCGGTGGAAGGTCAGCCTGCCGCCGGGTAGGTGTTTGGTCTTGTAGGCAGGGTCGTGAGCTCGGGCGTGGTGGCGGGGACAGAGCAGCCGGCCGCTGGCCACGCTGGTCACACCGCCGCACGACCACGGAACGTCGTGGTGGGCGTGGCAGAGACCCGGCGGCCAGTCGCACCCCTCCGCGGTGCAGCCGCCGTCGCGCAGCGCCAGGGCGACACGGTGGGTCTTGGTGTGGAACCGGCGCTTGCGACCGACATCGAGCGGACGGCCCTGACCGTCGAGGACGGCCGGCACGATCCCGGCCTCACACGCCAGGCGCCGGGCTTCGGTGGCGGAGATCGTCTCGCCGGTGTGCAGGTGTGCGGCGCGCAGCCCACCGAGCAGGGAGTCCAGGGTCATCGTGATCACGATGGTCGCGGCCACGCCCCCGGCGTCGGGGACCCGGTCGGTGGGATAGCGCTCGAGATAGCCGCAGAACGCCTGCCCGAGCCGTTCCGGCCCCGGCCGCCGCTCACCTGCCACAGCGCCGGCGCCGTTCACCGCGTGTTGGTGCTTCGGGGCGGCGATCGCCAACAGCGCGGCGCGCAACATCGCCGCATGGTGGGGCGGGATCGTGAAACGCCCGTGGGTCTTGCCGTGCCCGTCATCCGACATCGTCAGCCGGGCCGCGGCACGCGCCGCGGCCTCCTCGCGCTCCAGCCGTGCGGCCTCGGCGGCGTCGGCCTGCTCGGGAGCAGCCACCTCCATCAGGCGCTTGGCCAGGCGGCGCAGGGTGATCGCGTCATGCTCGCCCGCCTGCTCGAGGAGGAACTCCTCGGCCTTGGCGCGGGTGTCGTCGTCGACCAGCTCGGCCGGTAGGTCGTCGACCGCGTCGACGATCACCTGAGCCTGGTCGAGGTGGATCCGCCCGACGGCAAACGCCTCCCGGACAGTGTCGTGCTGCCCGGTGTCCAGCGCCCCGGGCCAGCCGCATCAATCGGTGGGTCTCCGGGCGGGTGAGACGGGCGTGGTGCGCCCACCAGTTCGCGGTGCTCGTCGCCCCGACCGCGTCGCCGACCTCGACGGCATGGGCGTGGGCCGCGAGGCGCAGCCGCAGCTCCTGCAATCGGTCGATCTCAGCCCCCCGGGCCAGCAGCGCCGCCCCCGTCTCCGCCTCGCTCAAGGACCACACCGGCGCATCGGCGACCGCGTCGAGGGCCTCGTGCACGCACGCCACCGCCGCGGCCACCGGGTGACCGGATCGGGGCTGGCGAGGTGCTTCCATGGACCTACTCAACCACCGACCACCGACAGTCCCGGGCGACCGTTCCCCCAGGTCAGAAGACCTGTGGACAACCACCCGACCTGCCCGGACGGGCAAGCGGGCGCCTCGGCCCGAGCAGTACGTCTGCCATCCGCGCAGGAGCGGCGAGCGCACTCCCCCGGGGGTGCCCGTTGTCGTTGCTGCCTGTCTGGGACGGCGGGTGGCGGGGCTCCTCGTGCCCGGTGAGTCGCTTCCGGTTGCGTCTGTTATCCGAACGTCGGGCGCCGCTCATGCAGTCGACCAGCGCCGGGCTGTGCCCGGTTGCGCCGTCCGAACAGGTGCGGAACGTTCGACAGCACCGCCCGCAGACTCGGCTCACGCCGAACCGGAGATCGGGCAGGAAGGAGCGCTCCCGTGCGCATCGGCGACATCGACCTGCACCCGCTCACCGACGGCACGTTCCGTGCCGGGCCGGGCTACTCGGCGACCCCGTGACCACGCACGGGCACGAGGACTACTTCGCATCGGACGGCAAGGCGTTCCTGCCGATCGGCTGCTTCCTCATCGGTGGACAGCTCACCTCGTCGACCACGACACGTCGATCGCCCCCGGGGTTGACCTCGTCATGACGCCCGGGCACACCCCCGGACACCTCTCCGTCGTCGTCTCCTCAGGCGTCCATCGGAGACGCCGACCCCGGGCTCGCCGCGCAGGTGCGCGGGCGGCTGTTCCGTGAGCTCGAGGGAGAGCACGTCATCGGCGCCGGATCGCACTTCCCCGAGCTGCGGTTCGGCCGGGTGCTCGCCGGCGAGCTTCGCCGCTGGATCGCCTGAGCAGCGCGCCTCAGCCGACCTGCACCCGTCCGTCCTCCACCCGCCAGCGCTGATCCAGCGCGACGTTCGCCAGCAGCCGGCGGTCGTGGGAGACCAGCAGCAGCGCGCCGTCGTACGACGCGAGCGCCTCCTCGAGCTGCTCGATCGCGGGCAGGTCGAGGTGGTTGGTGGGCTCGTCCAGCACCAGCAGGTTGACCCCGCGGGCCTGGAGCAGCGCCATCGCGGCGCGGGTCCGCTCACCGGGCGAGAGCCGGCCGACGAGGCTGGAGACCTGGTCGGCCTTGAGACCGAACTTCGCAAGCAGGGTGCGGACCTCGGCCGGCGTCCACTCGGGGACCGCGAGCTCGACGGCGGTGCCGAGCGGCTGGTCCTCGGGCAGTCCGGTGCGGGCCTGGTCGATCACGCCGACCGACACCGAGGCGCCCAGCGACGCCGAGCCGGAGTCGGGCGCGACCTCGCCGAGGAGCAGCCGCAGCAGCGTGGTCTTGCCGGCGCCATTGGGACCGGTGATGCCGATCCGGTCGCGCGCGTTGACCTGCAGCGAGGCGGGCCCGAAGGTGAAGTCACCTTGGGTCAGCGTCGCCTCGTTGAGCGTCGCGACCACCGCCGAGGAACGCGGCGCGGCGGCGATGCTGAACTGCAGCACCCACTCCTTGCGAGGCTCCTCGACCTCGTCGAGCCGCGCGATCCGCGACTCCATCTGGCGCACCTTCTGCGCCTGCTTCTCCGAGGACTCGCTCTGCGCGCGGCGGCGGATCTTGTCGTTGTCAGGTGACTTCTTCATCGCATTGCGCACGCCCTGGGAGCTCCACTCGCGCTGCACCTTCGCGCGCGAGACCAGGTCGGCCTTCTTGTCCGCGAACTCCTCGTAGGCCTCGCGGGCGTGGCGCTTGGCCACCGCGCGGTCGGCGAGGAACGCGTCGTACCCGCCGTCGTAGACCGCCACCTGGTGCTGGGCCAGGTCGAGCTCGACCACCCGGGTCACGCAGCGGGCCAGGAACTCGCGGTCGTGGGAGACCAGCACGACTCCCCCGCGCAGCCCGCGCACGAAGGCCTCCAGCCGCTCCAGGCCGTCGAGGTCGAGGTCGTTGGTCGGCTCGTCGAGCAGGACGACGTCGAAGCGGCTCAGCAGCAGCGCGGCCAGCGCGGCGCGCGCCGCCTGCCCGCCGGACAGCGAGGTCATCAGCGCGTCCGGGCCGACGTCGAGCCCGAGGTCGGCGAGCACCGGCGGCAGCCGGTCCTCGAGGTCGGAGGCACCGGAGGCCATCCAGTGGTCGAAGGCGACGGCGTAGGCGTCGTTGGCGCCGGGCGTGTCCGAGCCGAGCGCCGCGGCGCACCACTCCATCGCCTCGGTCGCGGCCGTCGCACCGGTACGCCGCGCGATGTAGCCGGCCACCGTCTCGCCCGGGACCCGGTCGTGCTCCTGGGGCAGCCAGCCCACGAACGCGTCCGCGGGCGCGAGCGACACGCTTCCGGCCAGCGGGGCGTCGACGCCGGCGAGCAGCCGCAGCAGCGTCGACTTGCCGGCACCGTTGGCGCCGACGACGCCGACCACGTCGCCGGGGGCGACCGTGAGGTCGAGGGACTCGAAGAGCACGCGATGGCCGTGGCCGCCGGCCAGGCCCTTCGCGACGAGGGTGGCAGTCACGCCGTGGATCGTAGTCGTCGCCATGCCGCCTCCCGCGACCGAGGCCGCGCACAACCACTGGCGCCGACTCGCGCACCCATTGGCCTCGACTCGCGCGACCATTGGGGCCGACTCGGCGGGCGGGACGAGCGGCAGTGGCTAGCATCAGCCGCATGCCCCCCAGTGCCTCCGAGACCGACGGCCGTCGGTCCGCCGCAGCAGTCCGGCGCCGCAAGCGCGAGGCCGAGATCATCGCCGCCACCCGCGCACTCTTCGACCAGCGCGGCGTGCGCGACGCCCAGATCGACGACATCGCCAAGGCGGTCGGCATCAACCGGGCGATCGTCTATCGCCACTTCACCGGCAAGGAGGAGCTCTTCGCGCTCACCCTGGTCGGCTACCTCGAGGAGCTGCGCGACGCCCTCGAGGCCGCCAGCAGCACCGACGCGGCCCCCGCCGTACGCCTCGAGGCGATCGTCACCGCCTTCGTGGAGTACGGCGTGGCCCACCCCGCGTTCGTCGACTGCGCCCAGGCGCTGATGCGCCGCTCGGGCCCCGAGCTGCTCGACGAGATCTCCGAGGGCGCGCTGTTCCGGCTCGGGCGGGCGATCTCCTCGTGCCTGGTGATCCTCAGCGGAGTGCTGGAGGACGGCGTGGCGGCCGGTGACTTCCACGTGCAGGACCCGCACCTGCTCGCGAACACGCTCTACGCCAGCGGCCTCGGCGCGCTCCAGCTCGCCCGGGTCGGGATCCTGGTCAAGGAGGCCGCGCCCGGCATCCCGACGCTGGGCGAGATCTCCGCCGACCAGGTGCGGGACTACCTGGTCACCTCGGCGCTCGCGCTGGCCGCACACCGCTCCTGAGCCGACGTCGCACGGCCTGCGCGACTCCTCAGGGGCGCTCGAGGATCGCGGTCACGCCCTGGCCGCCCGCGGCGCACACCGAGATCACGCCGCGCCCCGAGCCCTTCTCGGCGAGCAGCTTGGCGAGCACCGTGAGGATCCGGCCGCCCGTGGCCGCGAACGGGTGCCCCGCGGCCAGCGACGAGCCGGTCACGTTGAGCCGGCTGCGGTCGATTCCGCCCAGCGGTGCGTCGAGGCCGAGCCGCTCACGGCAGAAGATCGGGTCCTCCCAGGCCTTGAGCGTCGCCAGCACCTGCGAGGCGAACGCCTCGTGGATCTCGTAGAAGTCGAAGTCCTGGAGCTTCATCCCCTGGCGGGCCAGCATCCGCGGCATCGCGTAGGCCGGGGCCATCAGCAGCCCCTCGTGGCCGTGCACGTAGTCGACCGCCGCGGTCTCGTAGTCGGTGAGGTAGGCCAGCACCGGCAGCCCACGCGCCGCCGCCCACTCCTCGGAGGCGAGCAGCACCACCGAGGCGCCGTCGGTCAGCGGCGTGGAGTTGCCGGCCGTCATGGTCGCCGCCGAGCCACGGCCGAAGACCGGCTTGAGGCGGGCCAGCTTCTCCGGCGTGGAGTCCGGGCGGAGGTTCTGGTCGCGCTCCAGTCCGTGGAACGGCGTGATCTGGTCATCGAGGAACCCCCGGTCGTACGCCGCGGCGAGGTGCTGGTGGGAGGCGGCCGCGAGCTCGTCCTGCTCCTCGCGGCCGATCTTCCACTCGACCGCGGTCAGCGCCGCGTGCTCCCCCATGGACAGGCGGGTGCGCGGCTCGCCGTTCTGCGGGATTGCCGGGACGATGTCACCCGGGCGGAGCTTGGCCAGGGCGGCGAGGCGACCCTTCACGTCCTTGGACCGGTTGACCTCGAGCAGCACCTTGCGCAGCCCCTCCCCCACCGCGATCGGGGCGTCGGAGGTGGTGTCGGTGCCGCCGGCGATGCCGACGTCGATCTGGCCGAGCGCGATCTTGTTCGCGACCTGGATCGCCGCCTGCAGGCCGGTGCCGCACGCCTGCTGGATGTCGGTCGCCGGCGTCTCCGGCGCCAGCCGCGAGCCGAGCACCGACTCACGGGCCAGGTTGAAGTCGCGGGCGTGCTTGAGCACCGCTCCCGCGACCACCTCGCCGACCCGCTCCCCCTCCAGGCCGAAGCGCTCGACCAGGCCGTCGATCGCGGCGGTGAGCATCTCCTGGTTGGAGACGTCGGCGTACGCCGAGTGCGAGCGGGCGAACGGGATGCGGTTGCCGCCGACGATGGCGACACGGCGGACGGTGGTGGCGGGTTGGAGGCCGGTCATGCTCCCCAGTCTTGCCGGTGGGGTGGGTACTGATAAACCCCGTGAGGGCCACATCACGAAATCTGGACATTGAGTTACACCACTAGTTGCATGGAGTCCCATGAGCGATCGCTACCAGGAGTTCGCCTCCTCCCCCGTCGGCAAGCTCCTCGTCAAGAACCTCGGCCTGCCGCGTCCGACCCGCCTGCGGCGCCACCGCGAGGGCGAACCGCTGGTCGCGGGCACCGTGCTGGTCGGCGGGCGCGGGCGCCTGGCCGACGCGCTGCCGGGGACGCTCGGCGACCTCGGCATCGAGGCGGTCACCGAGCCGCCGGCCGACGCTCGGATCAAGGGCCTGGTCTTCGACGCGACCGGGCTCACCACCTCCGAGCAGCTCGGCGCGCTCCGCGACTTCTTCACCCCGCGGCTGCGCAGCCTGGAGACCAACCCGCGCGTCGTCGTGCTCGGCACCCCACCGGAGCAGGTCACCGGCGCCGAGCGGGTCGCCCAGCGCGCCCTGGAGGGATTCACCCGCAGCCTCGGCAAGGAGATCGGCCAGGGCGGCACGGTGCAGCTGGTGTACGTCGCGCCGGGCGCCGAGCAGTCCGTGGGTTCGACGCTGGGTTCGACGCTGGGTTCGACGCTGGGCTTCCTGCTCTCGCCCAAGGCGGCGTACGTCTCCGGGCAGGTGGTGCGGCTCGGCACCCACGGCAACGCTACGGGCGCGGCCGTGGCCGCCCCCGACCGTCCGCTCGCGGGCAAGGTCGCGCTCGTCACCGGCGCGAGCCGCGGCATCGGCGAGGCGATCGCCCGGGCGCTGCACCGCGACGGCGCCCGCGTCGTCGGGCTCGACGTGCCGCAGGCGGCCAGCGAGCTCCAGGGCGTGATGGCGGAGCTCGACGGCGACTGGCTGGTCCTCGACATCACCGCCGCGGACGCGCCGCAGCGCATCGCCCACCACCTGCGCGAGCAGCACGGCGGCGTCGACGTGGTCGTCCACAACGCCGGGATCACCCGCGACAAGCGGCTCGCCAACATGGGCGAGGACCGCTGGGACTCCGTCATCGCCGTCAACCTCACCGCCCCCGAGCGGATCACCCGCGAGCTGCTCGACCAGGGCGTGGTGAACGCCGGCGGCTCGATCATCGGCGTCGCCTCGATCGCCGGGATCGCCGGCAACGTGGGTCAGACCAACTACGCGACCTCCAAGGCCGGCGTGATCGGGCTGGTGGACTCCCTCGCCGACGAGCTCACCGACGCCATCACGATCAACGCGGTGGCGCCCGGGTTCATCGTCACCCAGATGACCGCGGCGGTGCCGTTCGCGACCCGGGAGGTGGGCCAGCGCCTCAACGCGATGGCGCAGGGCGGCCTCCCGGTCGACGTCGCGGAGACCATCGCGTGGTTCGCCCACCCCGGCTCGCGCGCCGTGAACGGCAACGTCGTGCGGGTCTGCGGCCAGATGATGCTGGGCGCCTGAGCGTGGGGGTCGCGACGCTGGTGCGGGCGGCGCTCCCGTCGGTGCCGGGCATCGGGTCCCTGCCGGGCGTGCGCAAGGCGCCGCTCAACGGGTTCACCGGGCTGCGCCGCACCCGCGAGGGCGTGGTGGTGGAGCGCGCGCACGTCGACGCGTACGCCGCGGTGTGCGGCTTCCCGCGCAAGGACGCGGTGCCGCTGCCCTACCCGCACCTGCTCGGCTTCGACCTCCAGCTGGCGATCCTCGCCGACCGGGCCTTCCCGGCACCCGCGATCGGCACGGTGCACATCGACAACTCGGTGCGGGCGCGGCGCGCGATCCGGGTGGGCGAGCGCCTGGACGTCGAGGTCTCCGTCGGCGCGGCGCTGCCGCACCGCAAGGGCGCGGCCTTCGCCTTCACCACGACCGTGCGCGACGCGGACGGCGCGGTGGCGTGGGAGGAGGTCTCGACCTACCTCGCCCGCGGCCGGCCGCTGCCCGGGGATCCCGCGCCCGACACGGCGTACCCGGAGGTGGCGGTGGGGCCGCTCACCTGGGCGCTGCCGGGCGACCTCGGACGCCGGTACGCCGCGGTCTCCGGTGACCGCAACCCGATCCACCTCCACCCCTTCAGCGCCCGCGCCCTCGGCTTCCCCCGCCAGATCGCGCACGGCATGTGGACGATGGCCCGCTGCGTGGCCGCCCTGGAGAACCGGCTGCCCGCCGCCGCCCGCGTCGACGTCTCCTTCCGCCGCCCGGTGCTCCTGCCCGCCACGGTCGCCCTCGGCACCCGGCGTACCGACGACGGCTGGGCGTTCGCCCTCACCTCCCCCGACGGCGCGTCGACGCACCTGGCCGGCGCCGCCTCCCCGCTGTGACACGGGTGAGAAGGACAACACCCGCGCATGGGCCGGTCGCTTCCGGGGCAGTCACTTCTCGTGAGCACCTCTACCTCCCCCGTGGCGCAGGACAGCCTGCGCCAGCGCCGCTACCCCCGCAGCCAGTTCCTCGCCTACCAGGAGAAGATCGTGAACGCCTCGGATGACGCCCTGCAGAGCCGGCCGTCCTCCCCCAAGCCCGGCCTGCGCCGGGACCCGAACGAGGAGCTGACCTTCGCCGCCTGGCTGCGCGAGACCGGGCAGGTCCCCGGCCGCAGCTGAGCCCCACTCCACCGACGCCCCCGATGCTCCTGAGGAGCACGGGGGCGTCGCCGTTGGCGCCGACTCGCGCCACCGCCAGCGCCGACCCGGCGCAGCCGGGGCTCAGTCGCGGGGGCGCACCGGGCGGATCAGGCCCTCCTGGGCGCAGGTGGCGACCAGGCGGCCGTCCTCGGTGAAGATCCGCCCCAGCGAGAGCCCGCGGGCTCCCTGGGCGGCCGGCGACACCTGGTCGTAGAGCCACCACTCGTCGGCGCGGAAGGGCCGGTGGAACCAGATCGTGTGGTCGAGCGAGGCCATCTGCACGTCG
Organism: Nocardioides ochotonae; assembly: GCF_011420305.2. Taxonomy (NCBI): domain Bacteria; kingdom Bacillati; phylum Actinomycetota; class Actinomycetes; order Propionibacteriales; family Nocardioidaceae; genus Nocardioides; species Nocardioides ochotonae. Next base: position 2,271,713 of record NZ_CP061769.1, read on the forward strand.
GCCGGCGTGACCGGGTGCGCGGCCATGCTGGCGCCGAGCAGCGTGATGTCGCTGGCGTAGGTGAAGGCCGCGAGGTGGATCGTCGCGTCGTCCGGGAGCCCGTCGTGCACCCGCGCCCACATCTGGGCGCGCGAGGGGTGGTCCGGGTCGGGCGCGAGGCCGGCGGAGGAGTTGCCGAGGTAGCGGGCGTCGATCGAGGCCCACTCGCGCGCGAGCGCGTCGGCCTCGGGGTTGCCGCCGCGCCGCATCACCGCACCGAGGTCGAACCCGGCGTCCGGGCCCGGCACCTCCGGCATCACGTCGTGGTGCTCGAAGCCGTCCTCGACGACCTGGAAGTCCAGGGTCTGGTAGTAGATCGGGCGCCCGTGCTGGCGCGCCACGACCCGGCGGGTCTGGAAGGAGCGCCCCTCGCGGATGCGCTCGACGTCGTACACGATCGGCACCGCGTAGTCGCCGCCGCGCAGGAAGTAGGAGTGCAGCGAGTGCACGGCGTACGACGGGTCGACGGTGCGGGTCGCGGCGATGAGCGCCTGGGCGGCGACCTGGCCGCCGTACACCCGGGCCCGCCCGGAGTCGGGCTGGCGGCCGCGGAACAGGTCGGGGTCGAGCTGCTCGAGGTCGAGCAGGCGCACCAGCTCGGCCACCGCGTCGGCGGTCGGGATGCTCATCACTTCTCCTTCGAGCGGGCCGGGCGCATCAGGAACTCCTGCGCCACCGTGGCGGCCAGCTGGCCGTCCTGGGTGAAGACGTTGGCGGTCACCAGTCCGCGCCCGCCGCCGGCCGAGGGCGAGACCTGGTCGTAGAGCCACCACTCGTCGGCCCGGAAGGGCCGGTGGAACCAGATCGCGTGGTCCAGCGAGGCCAGCTGCACGCGGGGGTCGCCCATGTGCAGGCCGTGCGGGGCCAGCGCCGCGCCCATCACCGTCATGTCGCTGAGGTAGGTGAACGCCGCGAGGTGCAGGAAGGGGTCCTCGGGCAGGCGCTCGGAGGTGCGCAGCCACGACCGCTGGCGCCCGGGACGTGCCGGGTCCGCGGGCAGCCCGGCGGCGGAGGTGCCGACCAGCCGGATGTCGGCGACCGCCCACTCGGCGTCGGCCTCGGCGTGCGCCGGACCGCGGTCACGCGCGGGGAGCTCGTCGGGCGCCGGCACCTGCGGCATCCGGTCCTGGTGGGTGAGGCCGTCCTCGGGGCGCTGGAAGCTGGCGGTCAGCGCGAAGATCGGACGTCCGTGCTGGCGGGCCAGCACCCGGCGGGTGAGGAACGAGCGCCCGTCGCGCAGGGTGTCGACGTCGTAGAGGATCGGCGCGCGCGCGTCGCCGGGCTGGAGGAAGTAGGAGTGCAGCGAGTGCACGACGAACTCCGGGTCGACCGTGCGGGCGCCGGCGACCAGCGCCTGCGCCGCGACCTGCCCGCCGAAGACCCGCTGCAGCGACATGTCGGCGACCGCGCCGCGGAAGAGGTTGTCGTCGATCGTCTCGAGGTCGAGCAGCCCGAGCAGCTCGTGAATGTCCTTGGCCATCAGCCCTGCTTGTCGTCGCGGTGGTCGTCGTCGTCGAGGCCGGCCAGGAACTGCTCGAACTGGCGTCCGATCTCCTCGCCGGTCGGCAGCGCCTGGTCCTCGGCCAGCAGGCTGCTGCCGGACTCCTCGGCGCGGGCGAAGGAGTCGTACTGCCGCTCCAGTGCCGCGACGACGTCGGCGACCTCGGCGTTGGCGGCGAGGTAGGTCTCGATCTCGGCCTCGCGGTCCTCGGCCTCGGCGCGCAGCCCGGACAGGTCGATGGTGAGCCTCCCGGCGCGCTCGACCTGCTCGAGCAGGACGGCGGCGGCCTTGGGGTACTCCAGCTGACCGAGGTAGTGCGGGATGTGGGCGACGAAGCCCAGCGCGGGGTGTCCCCACTCGCCGAGGCGGATCTCGAGCAGCGCCTGGGCGCTGCTGGGCACCCGCAGCTCGCCGCTCCACGGGCTGCGGCCGCTGACCAGCGCCGGGTCGTTGGCGTGCGGGGTCAGCGCGATCGGGCGGGTGTGCGGGACCGCCATCGGCACCGAGGCGATCTGCACGGTGCGGGTCACCCCGAACCGTTCGATGACCGAGCGCACGGCGCGCGCGAATCCCTCCCAGCGGACGTCGGGCTCCGAGCCGTGCAGCAGCAGGTACGGCGTACCGCCGGCGTCGCGGAGCAGGCGCACCACCAGTCGCGGGGCGTCGTAGGCCTCGTAGTGGTCCTGGGCGAAGGTCACCGCGGGGCGACGGGCCCGGTAGTCGTGGAGCAGGTCGACGTCGAACGTCGCCACGACCGAGCCGCCGTCGCAGAGATCAGCGAGGTGCTGCGCGGCGCGCCCGGAGGCCTTGCCGGCGTCGAGGAAGCCGTCGAGCACGACGACCATGGTCAGGTCGCTCTCGGCACGCCCGTCGAGCTCGGGTACGTCGTCCACGATGTGCACGAGCCTGGTTTCGGTCACGGGCCCACGATAGGCCCCCGGGCGCCGCGGGCCCGGCAGCGTCGACCTGCCGGACACGCGTGAGGACGCCCACACCCACCCCGCCGGTCCGAGGTTGTTACCCGCGGGTAATCTGACCTTCCCAGCCACCAGCAGACCAGGAGAACAGGTGCCCCGACAGCTGCGAGAGGTCGTCTTCGTCGACGGCGTGCGCACTCCCTTCGGCAAGGCCAAGGGTCAGTACGCCGAGACGCGCGCCGACGACCTCGTCATCAAGTGCATCCGCGAGCTCATGCGCCGCAACCCCTCGCTGCCCCCGGAGCGGGTCGACGAGGTCGCCGTGGCCGCCACCACCCAGATCGGCGACCAGGGCCTGACCATCGGGCGCACCGCCGCGCTGCTCGCCGGGCTCCCGCAGAGCGTGCCGGGCTACGCGATCGACCGCATGTGCGCCGGCGCGATGACCGCCGTGACCACCACCGCCTCCGGCATCGCGTTCGGCTCCTACGACGTCGCCATCGCCGGCGGCGTCGAGCACATGGGCCGCCACCCGATGGGCGAGGGCGTGGACCCCAACCCGCGGATCGTCTCCGAGAAGCTGGTCGACCCCGACGCCCTGGTGATGGGCAAGACCGCGGAGAACCTGCACGACCGGTTCCCCACCATCACCAAGGAGCGCGTGGACGCCTACGCCGTGCGCTCGCAGCAGAAGACCGCGGCCGCCTACGAGGCCGGCAAGATCCAGCCCGACCTGGTCCCGGTCGCCACCCGCTCCGCCGAGCAGGGCTGGGGCCTGGCCACGACCGACGAGCCGATGCGCCCCGGCACCACCGTCGAGTCGCTCGCCGCCCTCAAGACCCCGTTCCGTGCCCACGGCCGGGTGACCGCGGGCAACGCCGCCGGCATCAACGACGGCGCCACCGCCGCGCTGCTCGCCGAGGAGGAGACCGCGCGCGAGCTCGGTCTGCCGATCCGCATGCGCCTGGTGTCGTACTCCTTCGTCGGCGTCGAGCCCGAGGTCATGGGCGCCGGCCCGATCCCGGCGACCGAGAAGGCGCTCAAGCAGGCCGGTCTCACCATCGACGACATCGGCGCCTTCGAGGTCAACGAGGCGTTCGCCGTCCAGGTGATCGCCTTCCTCGAGCACTTCGGCATCGCCGACGACGACGCGCGCGTCAACCCGTACGGCGGCGCGATCGCGATGGGTCACCCGCTGGCGTCCTCGGGCGTGCGCCTGATGACCCAGCTGGCGCGCCAGTTCGAGGAGCACCCCGAGGTCCGCTACGGCCTGACCACCATGTGCATCGGCATCGGCATGGGCGGCACCGTGATCTGGGAGAACCCGCACTACACCGGAGAGGCGGCCTGACGTGTCGACCACTGACATCTCGTCCCTGCTGGCCCGCGCGCAGGAGATCTCCTCCGACGCCGAGCGGGTCACCCGCGCCCACCTGCGCAAGGTCACGCTGCCGGCCGCGCCCGGCACCGAGGCGCCCGTCCTGGGCCTGATCACCCTCGACAACGGCGAGGACCACACCAAGCCGAACACCTTCGGCCCGCGTTCGCTGCTCGAGCTCAACACCGCGATCGACGCCGCCCTGGCCGACCCGGAGATCACCGCGCTCGGCGTGACCGGCAAGCCGTTCATCCTCGCGGCCGGCGCCGACCTCACCTCGATCGCCGGCGGCGGCCCCGACGCCGTACGGATCGTCGCCGAGCTCGGCCACGCGGTGTTCCGCAAGCTCGGCGACGGCGGCAAGCCGTCGTTCGGCTTCATCAACGGCCTCGCGCTCGGCGGCGGCCTCGAGGTCGCCCTGCACTGCGACTACCGCACGGTCATGGACAGCGCCCCGGCGCTGGGCCTGCCCGAGGTCATGCTCGGCCTGGTGCCCGGCTGGGGCGGCGCCTACTTGGTGCCGAACCTCGTCGGCGCCGAGAACGCCGTCAAGCTGATCATCGAGAACCCGCTCAACAACGGCCGCACCGTCTCCGGCAAGGCCGGCTTCAAGCTCGGCCTGGCCGACGCCTGCTTCTCGGGCGCCGACTTCCTCGAGCAGTCGCTGCTGTGGGCGGCCTCCGTGCTCCGCGGCGAGGTCACCGTCGAGCGGCCCGAGGTCGACCGCGGTGCCGCGTGGGACGACGCGGTCGCCCGCGGCCGTGCCATCGCCGAGGCCCGCACCGGCGGCGCCTCCCCGGCCGCTGCCCTGGCCCTGGACCTGATCGCGGCGGCGAAGGACCGCACCCGCGACGAGGGCTTCGCGGCCGAGGACGAGGCGCTGGAGGCGATGTCGCGCACCCCCGAGCTGCTCGCCTCGCTCTACGCCTTCGACCTGGTGCAGAAGCGGGCCAAGCGCCCCGCCGGCGCCCCGGACCGCAAGCTCGCCCGCCCGGTCACCAAGGTCGGCATCGTCGGTGCCGGCCTGATGGCCAGCCAGCTGGCGATGCTCTTCGTACGCCGCCTCGAGGTCCCGGTCGTGCTCAACGACCTCGACCAGGAGCGCGTCGACAAGGGCGTGGCCTACGTGCACGCCGAGATCGACAAGCTGCTCGCCAAGGGCCGCATCGGCCAGGACAAGGCCAACCGCCACAAGGCGCTGGTCTCCGGCACCGTGGACAAGGCCGCCGAGTTCGCCGACGCCGACTTCGTCATCGAGGCCGTCTTCGAGGACATGGGCGTGAAGAAGTCGGTCTTCGCCGAGGTCGAGAAGGTCGTCTCCCCCGACTGCATCCTGGCGACGAACACCTCCTCGCTGTCGATCACGGAGATGGCCTCCGAGCTGGCGCACCCCGAGCGGGTCGTCGGCTTCCACTTCTTCAACCCGGTGGCGGTGATGCCGCTGCTCGAGATCGTCCGCGGCGAGCAGACCTCCGACACCGCGCTGGCCACCGCGTTCGCGACCGGCAAGGCGCTGAAGAAGACCACGATCCTGGTGCAGGACAGCCCGTCGTTCATCGTGAACCGCCTGCTGGGCCGGTTCATGAGCGACGTCAGCCGGATCGTCGACGAGGGCACGCCCGTGCAGGTCGTGGACGGCGCGTTCGCCGGGGTCACCCCGATGTCGCCGTTCACGCTCATCGCCCTGGTCGGGCCCGCGATCGCGCTGCACAACACCGAGACGCTGGCCGGGGCCTTCCCCGACCGCTTCTACGTCTCCCCCGCCCTCGAGCGGGTCGTGGCGGCGCGCAAGCCGGCGTACTTCGCCCCCGACGGCACCCTGGACCCCGAGGTCGAGGCGCTGCTCGAGACGCCGGCCGAGCCGGTCGTCCTCGAGGCCGCCGAGGTCCGTACCCGGGTGCTCACGGGCCTGGCCGACGAGGCCCGGATCATGCTCGACGAGGGCGTCGTCGCCGCGGCCGAGGACCTCGACCTGGCCATGATCACCGGCGCCGGCTTCTCGTTCTGGAACGGCGGCCTGACCATGCTGCTGGAGCGCGAGGGCCTGGGGAAGTTCCACTGATCCCCCGCTGACGCATCACCCGCAGGGCGCCGGACCGCGAGGTCCGGCGCCCTGCGGCGTCGGGGGGTGCTCATCGTTGGATCAGGAACTGGTGGACACGGGGCATCTCAGCGATGCCGCACGCCTACGCCCAGGTCCCTCGCCTACCCTCGACGAGGTCACGCAGCATGGGCCGATTCGGCTCGAACAGGTTCGTCGGCAGCCGGTCGAGCTGAAACCAGCCGACACCCATCGACTCCCGCCCACCGTCGAATGCCTCGCTGACTGAGAGGGGCTCGGCCACCAGGACGGTGACCACCGAGTGCACGACGTCGCCGTTGGCAAACGTGTGTGGCGGTCCGGTGTAGACGCCAAGAAGCTCCACCGGCCGGGCTCGCACGCCGGTCTCCTCGAAAGTCTCTCGGAGGGCCGCCTGCTCGATCGACTCCCCGAGCTCCATCGCCCCACCAGGCAGCCCCCACGAGTCAGAACCGTCCGCGCGGTGCTGCATCAGGAGCCGTCCTTGCGCGTCGAGGACGGCACATCCCGCGCAGGGCATGATCAGCGGCGCGTTACCCACGTACTGACGCAGGGACGCGATGTAATCCACGCGCGGACGCTAGCACTGGCTCGGCCGTAGCCTGCTCGACTCGGGATCCGCTCATCGGTCAGCCCATGGCCAGCAACCGCCGGTCGAGCAGCGAGGACATCGAGACCGCCGCAACCCGCCGCCAAACAACAGCAGCGCGTCGCCGGCCGGCTCGAGCTCGTTTGGTCGACCGTGGGGTCACTGCGGCCGCCGGGTCGGGTGGGACGACAAGCAGCCGGTCCTCCGCCCGAGTCGGCACGCCTGGCTCCACTTCGTCTGCATCGCCATGACATTGCGCCATCTGTCCCGACCGCGCCCATCGCGGCAGGTCCGTACGTTAGTAGGGCGCCGGGTCGATCTGAGCGATCGCTTGGGTGACCGTGTCGCCGTACTTGTCCGTCCCCAGTTCAGGGATCAGCGGGACGAGCGCCTGTTGCAGGTCGGAGAACACCTTCTGCTCGGCTGGCTGACGGAGCTCGATCTCACGCAGGTCGTTTCCCCATTCAGAGAAGGCAATCGCCTCGTGCAGCACCACCACCTCCGAGTAAGACATACGCACCGTCACGGTCCCGTCGTTGTCTCGTGATGCTTCCACGCAGCAACGTTCCCATCCTCCGGCAGGCGCGTCCTGTCATCGGCAGGTCCGGTGACTGGCATCGCCAGTAGGGACGCACCCAGTCACACAGCCGCCAGCGACCGCCCGTCGAGCGGCGAGCTCGACCAGCGGAAAGGCGCGACCTAAGGGTCGCCGGGCGGATCGCCGGTGAGCAGGCGGGTGGTGCCGCCGGCCTTCATGAGATGGATCCCGTGCGGGGACCGCCAGAGGTACGTCGCCGCGTCGGTCTTGTCGTAGGTCCACGCGGTGTGGGTCTTCGCCCGATGATGTCGGCGGCACAACGGGGCCAGATTGCAGCTGCACGTCGGGCCGCCATCACCGTGGGCGGTGACATGGTCGGTGTCGCACCGGCGGGCAGGTCGTTCGCACCACGGGAACGCACAGACCGGCGCGGCGAGCTTGGTCTGCTCGGCCAGCCGGTCCGGGATCGCGTAGGCCTCGGTGTGGTGGTGGGCCTCGAGGTCGATCACCGGCTTGATCACGACCTGAGCCTCGGAGTTGTTGCACCAGTCGCGGACCTGCTCGGTCGAGACGATGGACCGGGTCTCCTCGATGCTGGCGAAGCCGGCCTCATCACGGCTGATCGCGGCGTGGGACAGATGCACGTGGATGACGACCTGGCGGGGCTTCACCACCGACGCGGCGCCCTCACCGGCTTCCGCGCGGAGGTCGAAGGCCAGCTGGCGCCGGGCGAGCTCACCGGCTGCCATCGAACGCCGGACGTCCAAAGACTCGGTGGACCCGAGCGCGGCCAGCCCTTCGGCTCCCTGGGAGATCGCGGCATTGAGGTCGACGGCATCGGCAAGGTCGAGGACCCCCTCCACGTGGACGGTGCCGTGGTGGTTCGCCTCGTCGGTGCGGACATCGAACCGGCGGCCGTCAGCTGCGGCGAGGCGGTCCTTCTCCGCGCCGTCGGGGTCGTAGGCGACGCGCGCCTGGTCGACGAGCCGCTCGATCCCCGCCCAGCTGATCTTCCCGACGAAGCCGGCGAGCTGGCGGTCCACGAACTCCGCGCCCTCCATCGGCAGGGAGGTGGTCAGCTGCGCCAGCCGCCGGGCCTTCCACAGCGGCACCTTGCCGGCACGCAGCAACTTCCAGGTCCGCTTGAGCCGGTGGGCCAGCTCGAGGGCGTCGCCGACCAACGAACGGGCCGAGTCAGTGGACAGGCCGAGGGCGGCACCGAACTCGATCGGCGCGAACTCGGCGACCAGCGGCGTCCCCTCGCCTGCGAGTGGCACGGCGAGCTCGCCGAACACCAACCCGGCTGAGTCGTTGGTCGAGCTTGTGGAAACCGACTCCTCCGGGTGCATGGCCGCCCACACCACAGCGGCCTCCAGGACGTCGACCTCCGCCCGCTGGGCGGCAGCCCGGCGGGCCTGCGCGAACGCCAGCACGGCGGCTGGGGAGTCGCAGTCCGGGAGATCGAAGTCGGCCATGCTTCATTCTACTCGAACGCACGTTCGAGGTGAAGAGGTCGAAGGTAAAACTGTGGAGCACGACTCGTGGCTTGCCCACGCTGCTCGCCCAACGACACGTGCGCCCGCCCGGCGGCAGGAAGCCTCAGCCCCGCGCGAGCACCTCGAGCGCCATCCGGTAGCCCTCGATGCCATGCCCGGCGATCACCTCGACGGCGTGCGGGGTGACCACGGAGTGGTGGCGGAACTCCTCGGGGCGCTGGCGCGGGTCGGAGATGTGCACCTCGACCAGGGGCGCGGTGAGCTGGGCACAGGCATCGAAGACCGCCCAGGAGTAGTGCGTCCAGGCCGCCGCGTTGAGCACCACCGGCGTGGCCTCGTCGGCGGCGTCGTTGAGCCAGTCGAGCAGCACGCCCTCGTGGTTGGTCTGGCGCACCTCGACCTCCAGGCCGAGGTCCGCGCCCCACGCCACGCACCGCTCGGCGAGCTCGGCGTGGGTGGTGGTGCCGTAGATCTCCGGCTGGCGCCGGCCGAGCCGACCCAGGTTGGGACCGTTGAGCACCAGCACCCGGCGGGTCACCCCAGTCACGCAGCGCCGCCGATCGCGGCGTACGCCGTGCGCAGGTCGTCCTCCGAGGGCCCGGCGAGGATCGTGGGGCGGGCGAGCTCGTCGAGGACGACGAAGCGCAGCTGGGAGCCGCGCGACTTCTTGTCCACCTTCATCGTCGCGTGCAGGTCCTCGAAGGGCGCGCCGTCGAACGTCGTGGGCAGCCCGACGCGCCCGAAGGCGGCGGCGTGCCGGTCGGCGAGCGCGTCGTCGATGCGCCCGGCGGCACGCGCCAGCTCGGCGACGTAGACGCAGCCGATCGCAACGGCCTCGCCGTGCCGGATCGCGTAGTCCGAGGCCCGCTCGATCGCGTGCGCCAAGGTGTGGCCGTAGTTGAGCGCCTCGCGGCCCGGGTGGCCGTCACGGCCGCCGGTCTCCTTGAGGTCCTCGACGACCACGTCGATCTTGACCCGGATCGCGCGCTCGACGAGCTCGCGCAGCACCGGGGAGTCCGCGGTGAGGTCGGCGGGGTCGGTGCTCTCGACCAGGTCGAGGATCACCGGGTCGGCGATGAAGCCGCACTTGATGACCTCGCCCAGCCCGGCGACGAGCTCCTCGCGCGGCAGGCTGCGCAGGGTCGAGAGGTCGCACAGCACGCCGGCGGGCTCGTGGAAGGCGCCGACGAGGTTCTTGCCGGCACCGGTGTTGACGCCGGTCTTGCCACCGACCGCCGCGTCGACCATGCCGAGCAGGGTGGTCGGCACGTGCACGACCCGGACGCCGCGCAGCCAGCAGGCCGCGACGAAGCCGCCGAGGTCGGTGGTCGCGCCACCGCCGACGGTCACCACCACGTCGGAGCGGGTGAAGCCCTTCTCCCCCAGCGCCTCCCAGCAGTCGTTCGCGACCGCGGCGCTCTTGGCGTCCTCGCCGTCGGGGAGGCCGAGGGCGAGCACGTCGTAGTGCTCCACCAGCGCGTCGGCGATCGGCTCGGCGAGGTGGCCGAGCTGGCCGGCGTACAGCAGCGCGACGCGCTGGACGCCCTCGCCGAGGATGCCGGGCAGCCGAGAGGCGAGGTCGTGGCCGACCACGACGTCGTACGGCGAGGCGCCGCCGACGTGCAGGACGGTGGCGTCGGGGGCGGGATCAGGGGTGGTGCTCATGCGAGGGCCTCTCGGATCTCGGCCGCGACGTCCTCGGGGGTGCGGCCGTCGGTGTCGACGGTGATGGTGGCGACCGATTCATAGATCGGCGTGCGCTCGTCGAGCAGCGCCTTCACGCGGGAGCGGACGTTGCCGAGCAGCAGCGGCCGCCCGACCCCGAGCCCGACCCGCTTGACCGCGTCGGCGAGGCCGACGCGTAGGAAGACCACCCGGTGCCCGGCGAGCAGCTCCCGGGTCGCGGGGTCCAGCACCGCGCCGCCACCGAGCGCCAGCACGCCGTCGTGGGTGGCCAGCGCCGTCGCGACCGCCGCACGCTCCAGGGCCCGGAAGTGCTCCTCGCCGGAGTCGACGAAGATGTCGCTGACCGAGCGGCCCTCAGTGGCCTCGACGTCGGCGTCGGTGTCACGCGCGGCGACCCCCCACTGCTCGGCCAGCAGCGCGGCGACGGTGCTCTTGCCGGCCCCCATGGGCCCGACGAGCACGACGCGCGGGCTCATCGGTAGCGCAGGTTGTCGAGGTAGGACTGGGCGTTGCGGCGGGTCTCGCCCACCGAGTCGCCACCGAACTTCTCCAGCACGGCGTCGGCGAGGACGAGCGCGACCATCGCCTCGGCGACGATGCCCGCGGCCGGGACCGCGCAGACGTCGGAGCGCTGGTGGTGGGCGACGGTGGCCTCGCCGGTGGCGACGTCCACGGTGCGCAGCGCCCGGGGCACGGTCGCGATCGGCTTCATCGCGGCGCGCACGCGCATCACCTCGCCGGTCGTCATGCCACCCTCGATGCCGCCGGAGCGCCCGCTCACGCGGCGCAGGCCCTCGTCGGTGGGGACGATCTCGTCGTGGGCGAGCGAGCCGGGGGTCGCGGCGATCTCGAAGCCGTCACCGACCTCCACGCCCTTGATCGCCTGGATGCCCATCAGCGCACCGGCGAGGCGCGAGTCGAGGCGGCGGTCCCAGTGCACGTGGGAGCCGAGGCCCGGCGGCAGGTCGTGCACGACGACCTCGACGACGCCGCCGAGGGTGTCGCCGTCCTTGTGGGCCTGGTCGATGCGCGCGACCATCGCGGCGCTCGCCTCGGGGTCCAGGCAGCGCACCGGGTCGGCGTCGAGGCGCTCGACGTCACCGGGCTCGGGGAGCACGCCGGCGGGGGCGCGCACGCCGCCGAGCTCGATCACGTGGGACACCACGCGGACCCCGAGCGCCTGCTCGAGGAAGTTGGTGGCCACCCGGCCGAGCGCCACGCGGGCGGCGGTCTCGCGCGCCGAGGCGCGCTCCAGCACGGGCCGGGCGTCGTCGAAGTCGTACTTCTGCATGCCGGCGAGGTCGGCGTGGCCGGGCCGCGGCCGGGTCAGCGGCGCGTTGCGCGCCGAGCCCTCGAGCAGTGCCGGGTCGACGGGGTCGGCCGACATCACCGTCTCCCACTTGGGCCACTCGGTGTTGCCGACGTTGATCGCGACCGGGCCACCCTGGCTCCGGCCGTGACGCACGCCGCCGATGAAGGTGACCTCGTCCTGTTCGAACTTCATCCGGGCACCCCGGCCGTAGCCGAGACGCCGCCGGGCCAGGGAGTCGCGCACGTCCTCGCTGGTGATCTCGACGTGGGCCGGAAGGCCTTCGAGGACAGCGACCAGGGAGGGGCCGTGGGACTCGCCCGCGGTGAGCCAACGCAGCATGCGCGCAGTCTTTCATGCCGGGTCCGAGGTCCCGGCACCGTCACCCGCTCGCGAGACCGGGCAGCAGCAGCGGCCCGATCAGCACCCCGGCCAGCGCGCCGCCGACCAGGAAGGGACCGTACGGCCGGGCCTTGCGCAGCATCCCGCGGTCGCGTCGTACGACGGCCAGCGCCAGCCCCGGCACGGCGAACAGCACGAACCCGGCGTAGAGGCCGACCAGCAGCTCCGCCCAGCCCAGCCAGCCCAGCGCGAGCCCGAGCAGCGCGGCCAGGCGCACGTCGCCGAAGCCCATGCCGGCGGAGTGCACCCACCACAGCCCCCAGAACAGCGAGCGGGCCACGACCAGCCCGAGTAGCGGGCGGACCAGGTCGGACGGCTCGCCGAGCACCAGCGCGTCCGCGACGACCAGCACCAGCAGCGCGCCGGTCGCGGGGAGCACCACCAGCCGCGGGAGCAGCCGGGTGCGCCAGTCGACGACCGCCAGCGCCACGCACACCGGCACCAGCGGCACCAGGCCCACCAGCGGAGCCTGCCAGCCGACCCAGGCGCCGAGCAGCCCGCCGGCCACCGCCGACACCACCGCGGCGCGGGCACCGAGACCGGGCGTCGCCGCGATCGCGGCGTAGGTCTCCTTCGCCGGCTCACCCGGCTCACCCGGCTCCCCCGGCGGCGAGGCGTCGGGCTCCGGGATCCGGGCGATCAGGGCGGGCACCAGGAGGCCGCCGACGCCGGCCAGCAGCGCCCCGAGCAGCCCGGCCAACCCGACCACGTGTCAGGCCCCGGCGCGGGCGGCCAGCGCCTGCTCCCCCGCGGCGCGCATCTGCGCCAGCGGGGCGGGCCGGCCGGTGAACATCTCGAACTGCAGGACCGCCTGGTGCACGAGCAGGTCCAGCCCGCCCACAAGAGCGCGTCCGGAGTCGCGGGCGAGCGCGGCGAGCGGGGTCGGCCACGGCTCGTAGAGCGCCTCGAACACCGCGTCCGGGCCCGTGCAGCGGGCCAGCAGGTCGGGCGTCTGGGCGTCGGCCGGCACGGTCGAGACCAGCACCTCGCCGCTCGCCACGTCGTCGGCCAGCGAGCCGACGACGACCTCGGGCTCCGCCGGGTGGCGACGGATCGCGGCCGCGGTCTCGGCCGCGCGCTCCGGGGAGCGGGCCAGCAAGGTCACCCGGGTGGCCCCGAGCTCGCACAGCGCGAGACCGGTGGAGGCGGCGGTCGCCCCGGCCCCGAGGATCGTGGCGCTGTGCACCGGGCCGTCGTAGCGCTCGCGCACCGCCGCGACCGCGCCCGGCAGGTCGGTGTTGTCCACGAGCGTGCGCTCGCCGCGCACCCAGGTGTTGGCCGCGCCGGCCAGCCGCGCCCGGTCGGTGACCTCGTCGGCCAGGTCGAGGACCTCGCGCTTGAGCGGCATCGTCAGCGACAGCCCGCGCCAGGTCTCGTCGAGCCCGGCGAGGAACGCCGCCAGTCCCCCGGCCGGGACCCGGACCGCGTCGTAGGACCAGTCCAGCCCCAGCGCGGCGTACCCCGCGTTGTGCAGCGTCGGGGACAGCGAGTGCGCGACGGGGTCGCCGAGCACCGCGCAGCGCATCGCGGACGCCATCAGCACGCGTCGGAGGTCTTGCAGTACTCCTGGAACTCCGCCTTGAAGGTCAGGAACTCGTCGTAGTCCTCGGTGAACTTGGTCTCGCCGGTGCGCAGGTCGACGGTGACGTAGAAGAACCACGGACCCTCGGCCGGCGCCGCCGCGGCGGCGATCGCGTCGTCACCGGGCGCCTCGATCGGCCCGGGCGGCAGGCCCGCGTAGCGCCGGGTGTTGTACGGCGAGTCGACGGCGAGGTCCTCCGGGGAGATCGCCACGCCCAGGTTGCGCCCGAGGGCGTAGTTGACGGTGGCGTCGATCTCGAGCTTGCCGTTGGTCGGGTAGCCCTCGGTCTCGAGGCGGTTGTAGATCACGCGGGCGATCTTGGGCATGTCCTCGCCGCGGCCCTCGGCCTCGACCAGGGAGGCGATCGTCATCAGCTCGTGCGGGGTGTAGCCGAGCCGCTTGGCCGCGTCGAGGAGGCCGGCGCTCTCGGCGGCCTGCTCCCAGCGGCGCACCATGGCGCGGATCATGTCGACCGGCTTGTCCTTGGGCCCGAAGGCGTAGGTCGCCGGGAAGAGGTAGCCCTCGGGGTTGCCCTTGGCATAGTCGGGCAGGCCGATCTTGCCGGGCTGGACGAGGGCCTTCTCGAAGGCCCCGGCCGAGAAGTCGGTCTTGTCGGCGAGGATCTCGACAATGTCGACGACCCGCAGGCCCTCGGGGATGGTGACGGCCGCGGAGACGATGTTGGACGGGTCGACCAGCACGTCGACGGCGTCGGCGGCCCGCATCTCCTTCTTCAGCTCGAAGTAGCCGACCTGGATGCCGGTGGAGTCGGGGTTCGCGCTCGCGGCGTCGGTGAAGGCGTCCACGGAGGCGACCACGCCGGCGTCCTTCAGGTTGCGCCCCATCTGCGAGATCGTGTCGCCCTGGGCGACCTCGAACATCACCTGACCGGTACCGGGGCCGGGGTAGTCCTCGGGCTCGCCGAACAGCGACTGGATCTTGGCCACGCCGGCGGAGACGCCCCAGTAGAGCCCTCCGACCACGACCGCCAACGCCACGAGGGCGGCCAGGCAGCCGGGCAGCCGGCTGCGCTCGCGGCGACGACGGCCGCCAGGGACGTACGCGTGCGCTCCCTGGTTGTGGGCCGGCTCGTGGGCGGCCACGTCGAGGGAGAGAAGTGTCTCCCTGTTCTCGGGCGCAGCGTCTCGCGAGTCATACGGGTCGGTCATGTCGTCTCCTCGACGATCTCGCCGGGCGCGTTCCCCGTCGCGCGCTCGGTGTCCAGTGCATGCTGCAGGATCAGGACAGCGGCGGCCTGGTCGACCACCGCACGGCGCTTGCTCCCGCTTCGCCCTCGGTCGCGCAGCATAGCCTCCGCGGACACGGTGGTCAGTCGCTCGTCGACGAGTCGGACAGGTATCGGCGCGATCCGGGCCGCGAGCGACGCCGCGAACTCCCGGGTCTTCACCGCTGCCGGCCCCTCCCCGCCCGCGAGCGAGCGGGGCAGGCCGACCACGACCTCGACCACCTCGGAATCCTCGGCGATCTCCGCGAGGAGGCGCCGGATCCGGGCCAGGTCGCCCTTGCCGCGGCGTACCGTCTCGACGGGGGTCGCCAGGAACCCCGAGGGGTCGCTGCGGGCGACCCCGATGCGCGCGTCACCGGGGTCGATGCCGAGGCGTACGCCGTGCCGCACGCCTCAGGCCCCGCTCACCGTCCGGGCGACGTCGGCGGCCACGACCCCCAGCGCCTCGTCGACGCGGCTGGTGTCGGTGCCGCCGCCCTGGGCGACGTCGTCCTTGCCGCCGCCCTTGCCGCCGAGCAGCGGGCCGACCGCACGCACGAGACCGTTGGCGCTGAGCCCGCGCTCGCGCGCGGCCTCGTTGGTGGCCGCGACCACGGAGACCTTGCCGTCGGCCACGCCGATCACCACGACCACGGCCGGACGGCCGGCGCCGAGACGGCTGCGGATGTCCATGGCCAGGGTTCGGACGTCGCCGCCCCCGGCACCGTCGACGCGGTGCGCGACGACCGCGACCCCGTCGACGTCCTGCGCGCCGGCGGCGAGCTCGCCCGCCGCGGCGAGGATCTGGGCCAGACGGGCCTTCTCGACCTCCTTCTCGGCGGCCTTGAGGCGGTCGACGAGCTCGGAGACCCGGCCGACGAGGTCGTCGGGCTGGGCCTTGAGCAGGCCGGTGAGCTGGCCGACGACGTCGCGCTCGCGGGCGAGGTAGGCGAATCCCTCCAGGCCGGTGAACGCCTCGATGCGGCGGTTGCCCGAGCCGACCGAGGACTCGCCGGTCACCACCAGGGTGCCGATCTGGGAGGAGTGCTCGACGTGGGTGCCGCCGCACAGCTCGCGCGACCAGGGCCCGCCGATCTCGACGACGCGGACCTTGGTGTCGTCGTAGGTCTCACCGAAGAGCGCGATCGCGCCCCACTCCTTGGCCTCGGCCAGGGTCATGTACTGCCAGCCGACCGGGAGGTCCGCACGCAGCGCCTCGTTGGAGACGTGCTCGATGTCGTGCAGCTGTCCCGGGGTGAGGCCCTGGGTCCAGCCGAAGTCGAGGCGCAGGTAGCCGGGCCGGTTGTAGGAGCCGGCCTGCAGCGCGGTGGGCCCGAGGACCTGACGCAGCGCGGCGTGCACGACGTGGGTGCCGGAGTGGGCCTGGCGGGCGCCGGTGCGCCACTCGGCGTCGACCTTCGCGTGCAGCGCACGCGCAGGGTCGAGCTCGCCCTCGAGCACCCGGACCTGGTGCACGACCAGACCGCGCACCGGACGCTGCACGTCGAGGACCTCGAGCTTGCCGCCGTCGAACTCGATGACGCCGGCGTCCGCGGCCTGGCCGCCGGACTCGGCGTAGAACGGGGTGCGGTCGAGCACCAGCTCGCCGACCTCGCCCTCGGCCAGCGCACTGGCGCGCTCGCCGCTGCGCAGCACCGCGAGGGCGCGCGACTCGGTCTCGAGGGTCTCGTAGGCGAGCCACTCGGTGGGGCCGTGCGCGTCGAGGATGCCGCGGTAGACGCCGGTGTCGGCGTGCTGGCCCTTCTTGGCGCGGGCGTCGGCCTTGGCGCGCTCGCGCTGCTCGGTCATCAGGGCCCGGAAGCCGGACTCGTCGACCTGGAGACCGGCCTCGGAGGCCATCTCCAGGGTCAGGTCGATCGGGAAGCCGTAGGTGTCGTGCAGGGCGAACGCCTTGGCGCCGGCCAGCGTGGTCGACCCGCTGCTGCGGACCTCCTCCGCGGCCTGGTCGAAGATCTGGGTGCCGGCGGCGAGCGTCTTGCGGAACGCGTCCTCCTCGGCGTACGCGACCCGGGAGATCCGCTCGAAGTCGCTCTCCAGCTCGGGGTAGGAGACCTTCATCTTGCTCATGCTCACCGGCAGCAGCTCGGGCAGTGCGCGGTCCTCGAAGCCGAGCAGGCGCATCGAGCGGACCGCGCGGCGCAGCAGGCGGCGCAGCACGTAGCCGCGACCCTCGTTGCCCGGGGTCACGCCGTCGCCGATCAGCATCAGCGCGCTGCGCACGTGGTCGGCGACCACGCGGAAGCGGACGTCGTCCTGCTCGTTGGCGCCGTACGAGCGCCCGGTGAGCTCGCTGGCGCGCTGGATGACGGGGAAGACCTCGTCGATCTCGTACATGTTCTGCTTGCCCTGGAGCAGGTAGGCGACCCGCTCCAGGCCCATGCCGGTGTCGATGTTCTGCGCGGGCAGCGGGCCCTCGACGTCGAAGTCGTCCTTGGCGCGCACCGCGCTGAGCGACTCCTGCATGAAGACCAGGTTCCAGATCTCCAGGAACCGGTCCTCGTCGGCGTTCGGGCCGCCGTCGGGGCCGTACTCCGGGCCGCGGTCGATGTAGATCTCCGAGCACGGGCCGCCGGGTCCGGGCACGCCCATGTTCCAGTAGTTGTCCTTGAGGCCGCGCTCCTGGATCCGCTCGTCGGGCAGGCCGGCGATCGAGCGCCACAGCTCCTTGGCCTCGGTGTCGCTGGGCAGCACCGTGACCCAGATCTTCTCGGGGTCGAAGCCGAGGCCGCCGTCGGCGACGGAGCCGGTGATCAGCTCCCAGGCGAAGCGGATGGCGCCTTCCTTGAAGTAGTCGCCGAAGGAGAAGTTGCCGCACATCTGGAAGAACGTGCCGTGGCGGGTGGTCTTGCCGACCTCCTCGATGTCGAGGGTCCGCACGCACTTCTGCACGCTCACCGCGCGGTCGTACGGCGCGGTCTCCTGGCCGAGGAAGTACGGCTTGAACGGCACCATGCCGGCGTTGACGAACAGCAGGTTGGGGTCGTCGAGCAGCAGCGAGGCGGACGGAACCACGGTGTGCGCGTGCCGCTCGAAGTGGGCGACGAACCGCCGTCGGATCTCCGCGGTCTCCATCAGGGGGTGCCTCTCTCTAGCAGTGCTGTCTCGGGAAGGGGGTCGGGGTGGTGCGTGGCCGGCACGGCGCGGGGGCCGTCCGGGCGGGGCGGGGGTAGCGCGCGCGATCCGGCCGCGGGGCCGGGAACGCCCAGCCGCTCGCGGATGACGGGCTCCGCCTCGGCGGCGCCCTGCGCGACCTCCTGGCGCAGCAGGCGCGCGCCGGCGACCAGGCCGTTGACGCGATCGCGCATGCCGTCGGCGCTGAGCGCCTCGGCGGCACGACGCCCGCGCACGGCGGCGTACAGGCCCGCCCCGGCGCCGGCGAAGAACCAGAGGCCGCGGGTCATGAGGCCACCTCCGTGGTGTCGTCGAGCGCGGCGCGCTGGTGGGCCCGGTAGAAGGCGAGTGCCTCGCGGGCCTCCGTGCGGCGGTGCTTGCGGGAGCGCTTGACCTCGCGCTTGTACTCGAAGCGGATCCGGCTGCGGGTCTCGGGCGCGAGCGCCCGGCGCACACCGGCGGCCAGCGTGGCGCCACGCACGACGCTCTCACGCAGCACCAGGTCGGCGAAGAGCCGTGCCGGGAGGGCCGGTGCGGCCTCGGCAGGCTCGACGGCGCCCGCCGTCGGACCGGGCTCGGCACCGAGGCCGGTGATCACGAACTCGTGGTCGTCACGGGTGACGTGCTGCGGTGCGGCGGCCCGGGCGAGGGCCTCCACCTCGGCGCGCAGGGCCTCGGTCTCCGCACGGGCGGCGGCGAGCTCGGCAGCGGTACGACGGCGCCCGCGGACCAGCGTGAGCACCAGGCCGAGGAGCAGCACCGCGAGCACCACGGCCACGGCCACGACGGCCCCGGCGGGCACGTTCCACTGCTCAGTCACAGTCGACGACCCTATCGCGGCGGGCGAGACGTCCCTCAGCCACGGTGCTTGCCCCGGATCATCCGCCGCACCCGCTCCCACCGCTCCTTGATCGGACCCTCGGCGCCGAGGGAGGTCGGGCGGTAGTACGCCGCGTCCGCGACCACGTCGGGGGCGTACTGCTGCTCGGCGATGCCGTACGGCTCGTCGTGGCTGTACTTGTAGCCCTTGCCGTGCCCGAGGTCCTTGGCGCCGCCGTAGTGCGCGTCGCGCAGGTGCGCCGGCACGGGACCGACCTTGCCGGCCTTGACGTCGGCGATCGCCTCGAACACCGCGGTCGTGACCGCGTTGGACTTCGGCGCCACGGCCAGGGCGATGGTCGCGTGGGCGAGGGTCAGCTGCGCCTCCGGCATCCCGATCAGCTGCACGGTCTGCGCGGCCGCGACGGCCGTCTGGAGGGCCTGGGGGTCGGCGAGCCCGATGTCCTCGGAGGCCAGGATCAGCAGCCGGCGGGCGATGAAGCGGGGGTCCTCCCCCGCCACGATCATCCGCGCCAGGTAGTGCAGCGCCGCGTCGGCGTCCGAGCCGCGCACCGACTTGATGAACGCGCTCGTGACGTCGTAGTGCTGGTCGCCCTGCCGGTCGTAGCGCACCGCGGCCTGGTCCACCGCCAGCTCCGCCGTCGCCAGGTCCACCACGATCGGCCCGTCGGACCCGGACCCGTTGGACCCGTTGGTCGAGCTCGTCGAGACCGCCGCACGCGTCGCGGCCTCCAGGTAGGTCAGCGAGCGGCGCGCGTCGCCGCCGGCGAGACGCACGAGGTGCTCGAGCGCGTCGTCCTCGAGGACGAAGCGCCCGGAGAGCCCGCGCTCGTCGACGAGCGCCTGGTGCATGACCGCGCGGATGTCGTCGTCGGTGAGCGACTCCAGTCGCAGCAGCAGGCTGCGGGAGAGCAGCGGGGAGATCACCGAGAAGAACGGGTTCTCCGTCGTGGCGGCCACCAGCGTGACCCAGCGGTTCTCCACCCCGGGCAGCAACGCGTCCTGCTGGGCCTTGCTGAAGCGGTGCACCTCGTCGACGAAGAGCACCGTCTCCCGACCGGTGGCCACCAGCTCGGCGCGGGCGGAGTCGATCGCCGCGCGAACCTCCTTGACCCCGGCGGACACCGCCGAGACCTCCACGAACCGGCGGTCGGTCTGCTGGCTCACGATGGCCGCGATGGTGGTCTTGCCGGTGCCGGGCGGGCCCCACAGCAGCAGCGACATCGACTGCTCGTTCTCGATCAGCTGGCGCAGCGGCGCCCCCGGGGCACGCAGCTGCTCCTGCCCGACCAACTCGTCGAGGGTACGCGGGCGCATCCGCACCGCGAGCGGTGCGGACGCATGGGTGTTCGCCGTCAGCGATCCCCCGCCGGAGGTCCCGCCGGGGCGGGGCACGTCGAAGAGGCCGTCCACGTCACGAGCCTACGCATCGAGGCGGGGGCGTACCGCGTACGCCCCCGCGTCACGATGGATCAGGCGCCCACCATGGTGCGGCGCTCGACGTCGAACCAGCTCTGGTTGAAGCCCGGGCCGGTGCCGAGGTCGGCCACGGGGGTGGCACCCGGCGCCGGGTTGCCCTGGTCGTCGACACCCAGCAGACCGGCGGTCGACGGGGTGGCCGGCGCCTGGCCGAGCGGTGCCGGGAAGTGGCAGGCGACCTTGTGGCGCGGGCCGATCTGCAGCAGCGGCGGCTCGACCTTGGCGCAGATCTCCTGGGCGAGGTGGCAGCGGGTGCGGAACCGGCAGCCCGAGGGCGGGTTGATCGGCGAGGGGACGTCGCCCTGGAGACGGATCCGCTCACGACGCCCGCCGATCGCCGCCTGCTTCACGTCCGGCACCGCGGAGAGCAGCGCCTGGGTGTAGGGGTGGTGCGGGCGGGAGTACAGCGTCTCGCGGTCGGCGATCTCGACGATCTTGCCGAGGTACATGACCGCGACCTCGGGGCAGAAGTGCCGCACGATCGCCAGGTCGTGGGCAATGAAGAGGAACGCGATGTTGAACTCGCGCTGCAGGTCCTGGAGCAGGTTGACCACCTGCGCCTGGATCGACACGTCGAGCGCCGAGACCGGCTCGTCCGCGACGAGCACCTTGGGGTTCAGGGTCAGCGCCCGCGCGATGCCGATGCGCTGGCGCTGGCCGCCGGAGAACTCGTTGGGGTAGCGGTTGTAGTGCTCGGGGTTGAGGCCGACGACCTCGAGCAGCTCCTTGACCCGGTCCTTGATCTGGTTCTTCGGCACCACGTTGTGCACCGCGAGCGGCGCACCGACGATCGAGCCCACCGTGTGACGGGGGTTCAGCGAGGTGTACGGGTCCTGGAAGATCATCTGCACGTTGCGGCGCAGCGGCTTCAGCGAGCGGTTGGACAGCTGGGCGATGTCCCGGCCCTCGAAGTTGATCGCTCCGCCGGTCGGCTTGTAGAGCCGGGTGATCAGTCGCCCGGTGGTGGACTTGCCACAGCCGGACTCCCCCACCAGACCGAGGGCGCCGCCCTCGGGGACCTGGAAGGAGATGCCGTCGACGGCCTGCACGTGGCCGACCGTGCGCCGCACCACGCCCGAGGACTTCACGGGGAACCACATGCGCAGGTTGTCGACCTCGAGCACCGGACGCGCCGTGGGGTCGAGGGTCGTGGCGGTGTGGCCCTGGGCCGCCGCCTCGGCGAACGTCTCCGTCTGCGGGCTCTGGGCCTCACTGATCGGGTCGGGCACCGCGGGGGTCTTGTCGTCGGACATCAGTTCTCCTCGACCATTTCAGGCGCGATCTCCGGCAGGACCTCCTGCTGGTAGATCGCTTCGGGGTCGGCCAGGTGGCAGCGCTTGAGGTGGCCTACACCGACGGTCGCGGGCAGCAGGGCGGGCATCTCGGTGCGGCACAGGTCGCCGGGCACCTTGTCCCGGTGCGTGCACCGCGGGTGGAAGGCGCAGCCCGACGGCGGGTTCACCAGGCTCGGCGGGTTGCCCGGGATCGGGATCAGCCGCGCGTCGGTGTCGGCCGTGACGTCGGGGACGCTGGAGAGCAGGCCCCAGGTGTAGGGCATCTCCGGGTGGGTGAGCAGCTGCTTGGTCGTGCCGTGCTCGACCGCGCGTCCGGCGTACATCACCAGCACCTCGTCGGCCATCTCGGCGATCACGCCGAGGTCGTGGGTGATGATGATGACCGCGGAGTTGAACTCGGCCTGCAGCTCCTGGAGCAGGTCCAGGATCTGGGCCTGCACCGTCACGTCGAGTGCGGTGGTCGGCTCGTCGGCGATCAGCAGCGCCGGGTCGTTGATCAGACCCATCGCGATCATCGCGCGCTGGCGCATGCCGCCGGAGAACTGGTGCGGGTAGTCGTCGACGCGGCTGTCGGGCTGCGGGATGCCGACCCGGTCGAGCATCTCGATCGCCTTGCGCCGGGCGTCGCGCTTGGAGGCCGACGGGTGGTGGGCGCGGTACGCCTCTGCCAGCTGGGCGCCGACCTTGTAGAACGGGTGCAGCGCGGCGAGGGCGTCCTGGAAGATCATCGAGACCTGGTTGCCGCGCAACGCGCGCATGGTCTCCTCGGACGCGCCGACGATCTCCTGCCCGCCGATCTTGATCGACCCGGTGATCGCGGAGCGCTTCGCGTCGTGCAGGCCCAGCACGGCGAGGCTGGACACGGACTTGCCGGATCCGGACTCGCCCACGATGCCGAGGGTCTGGCCGCGCGAGACGCTGTAGCTGAGTCCGCTGACCGCGGTGATCTGCCCTTCCTCGGTCGGGAACTTGACCGTCAGGTCGTCGACGACCAGGAACGGATCGGACGTGCTCACGCGTGACTCCGTCTCGGGGGTGGACTGGTGGGGGGTCGGAATGTGGCTCACGACAGCCTCACCCGCGGGTCGAGTGCGCTGTAGACGAGGTCGACCAGGAGGTTGCACACGACCATCACCACCGCACCGAACAGGGCGGTCGCCTGGACGACCGGGAGGTCCTTGTCACCGACCGCGAGCAGCGCCCACAGGCCGATGCCCTGGATGTCGAAGATCCGCTCGGTGAAGATCGTGCCGACGAGGAGCGTGCCGAGGTCGATGCCGAAGATCGTCACGATGGGCACCAGCGCCGCACGCAGGCCGTGGCGGTAGACCACCGCCCGCGGACGCAGCCCCTTGGCCTGCGCGGTGCGGATGTAGTCCTCGCTCAGCGCCTCGATCATCGAGCCACGGGCGAAACGGGTGTACTGGGTCGAGCCGAAGATGCCGAGGGCCAGCCACGGCAGCGCCAGTCCGGCGGCCCACTTGGCGGGGTTCTCGCTCAACGGCACGTAGCCGGTCTCGCTCAGCCCGGGAACCTGCCAGATGAGCGTGACGTAGAGCCACAGCATCAGCGCGAACAGGTAGTACGGCACCGAGCTGATCACGAGGAAGGTCGAGACGAGGACCTTGTCGCTCAATGAGCCTCGCCGTCGCGCGGCTGCGATGCCGATGGGGACGCCGAGGATGACGTAGAGGGCGGCGCCACCGAGGGCGACCGAGACGGTCGCGGGGAGCCGCTCCTTCATCTCGCCCCAGACCGGCCGGTCCGTGGCGTAGGAGAAGCCGAAGCAGGGGGCGGGGCACTCCTGGGTGCGCCCGGCGATCGTGATGTCACGACCGGCCACGATGCCCTTCATGAACTTGAGGTACTCGGTGTGGATGGGGTTGTTGTAGCCCATCGACTCCGTGTAGATCTCCAGCCGCTCAGGCGTGCAGCGCTGGCTGGTCTCAAGGTTGCACAGGGGTCGTGCCGGTTCCTGGGGTCCGTACCAGAACAGGGCGAAGATCGACATCGAGACGAGGATGACGACGAAGAACCCTGCGATCAGACGCTTCACCACATAGGCGAACATCGCAGCACCATCTCCTGATTCTGGTGGTTCGTCGCACGGGGAGGTCCGGGTCACGGGCCCCGCTCGGCAGCACGACGGTTATGAGGCGGGCACGGGAGTCGGGTGGGGGCCCTGGGCCTGCGGCCCAGAGTCCCCCACCCGACGGGGTCTTGCAATGGTGCTCAGGACGTCACGCGAGGTGACGCTCTGTCGTCAGCACCCTCATGAGGCGGAGCCTCACTCGGAGATGACGTACAGGTCCTTGTAGTTCGGGGCACCGATGGCACCGTCACCGTAGAAGTTCCCGATCCGGGTTCCGTGGGTGTACAGGTCGTTGCGGTACGCCGTGGGGATGATCGGGAAGTCCGTGGTCTGGATGAGCTCGTCGAGAGCGCCCCAGGCCTCGGCCTGCTCCTCAGCCGGCAGCAGGGAGATCTTGTCCATCTCCTTGTCCATCTCCGGGTTGGAGTAGCCACCGGTGTTGTAGACCGCACCGGTGCGCAGGAGCGACGGGAGCATGGTCAGACCCGAGGGCCAGTCCGAGCACCAGTTGACGCCACGCAGGGTGAGCTTCTTGTTGGTGGCGTTGTCCGGGTCGAGCCAGATGTCGTACGGGTCGACCTGCACCGGGATCGCCTGGACCTCGAAGCCGGCCTCCTCGAAGCCGCGAACCAGCTGGGCGTTGGTCTTGACCGCCAGCGGGTCGGGTTCGTAGTAGATCATCACGATCTTGAACGGGTTCGACTCGTCGTAGCCCTCTTCAGCGAGGATCTCCTTGGCCTTCTCCGGGTTGAACGTGGTGGGCTCGCCCAGCGCGTTGTAGTCGGGCTTGCCCGCCATGCCGGGGGGCATGATCGAGTTCGCGGGCACGCGGGTCACGCCGGGGACCTGACCACCGGCGAGCCAGGTGGCTTCGTAGTCGATGGCCAGCGCCATCGCCTGGCGCACGCCCTTCGTGGTCTTGTCGTAGACCGGGTACTGGAAGCTCGTGCACTGCGAGGACTGCTGGACCAGGCGGTCACCGAGCTCCTTGGCGGCGCGCCGGTAGTTGACCGAGTCGAGGTCCGTCGAGATCACGGTCTCCGAGGCGGCGTTGCCGCTCAGGAGGATCTGGTCGGTCTGAGCCGGGTCGGCGTTGAACTTGAAGGTGTAGCTGTCCGGGTACTGGTGGCGGCCCGGGTCGGTCTTGGGGTCCCACTGCTCGTTCTTCACCAGGACCAGCTCGTCGGTCGGGGTGAAGGACTCGATCTTGTAGGGACCGGTCGCGAGCGGGTCGCGGCCGTACTTCGGCGGCGCGGCGGCCTCGCCCAGCGGGGCCGGGCCGATCGCCATGAAGGCGCCCCACCAGTCCATGTCCGGGAACGGCTCGGACATCTTGATGGTCACGTCGCGGCCGTTGACCTCGACGCCCTTGTACTCCTGGCCGGAGGTGTAGGGACCCTTGTAGGTCTCACCGTCAAGGAAGTAGTGCTTGGAGTACTCGGTGCCCGGGCCGCTCGGGAACGCCTCGGCGTCGAGCGTGCGGGAGATGCCGAAGGCAAGCTCCTCCGGCGTGATGTCCTTGCCGTTCTCCCACTTCACGCCGTCACGCAGCGTGAAGGTCCACTCGGTGAAGTCCTCGTTCGGCGTACCGAGGTCGGTGGCGAGGTCGGGGATGAGCTCCATCCCGCCGGTCTCAGGGTTGCGGGCGTACTGGGTCAGCGAGCGGTTCGTCAGCGCCTGCTGGATCGAGTTGCCGGTCACCGACCAGCCCTCGGCGGGCTCGAGGGTGCTCGGGCCGGGGTCGCCGGGGAGGTAGACGGTGATGTCGCCACCCGGGGTCGCGTCCTTGATCTCGTACGCCGGGCCGTCGGCACGATCGGGGTTCTTGACGATCTCGTCAGCGGCCGCGTACTCGCGGTCGTCCCCAGTTGTGCCCTCGTTGTTGCTTCCTCCGTCGCCGCCACCACAGGCGGCGAGAGTCAGCATCGAGGCCCCGACGAGCAGCGCAAGGGGCTTGCTTCGCCTCATTGATTCAGCCTTTCTTCCTTGATCGCGTCACCGAGGGATCACGGTCGACGACGTAGCGGGGAGCCCGGTCAGCGCCGGGTCTTGGGGTCGAGCGCGTCGCGGATCGCATCGCCGAGGAGGTTCAGGGCGACCACGAGCAGCACGATGCCCAGCAGGGGCTCGTAGAGGTAGAGCGGGTAGGTCTGGAAGTAGTCGGTGGCGGAGGCGATGATCTGGCCCCACGACTTGCCGTCCGTGACGCCGATGCCGAGGAACGACAGGCCGGCCTCGGCGGCGACGAACGTCGGGAGCATCAGCGAGACCGACACCACGATCGGCGCGACGATGTTCGGGAGCAGCTCGCGCACCAGGATCCGGCGCGTCGGCATGCCGAGCACCCGGGCGGCCTGGATGAAGTCCCGCTCGCGCAGCGACAGCACCTCGCCGCGGATCAGTCGCGCGATCGACATCCAGCCGAACATCGCCAGCACGCCGATCAGCGTCCAGCGCTGGATCATCGGGTAGTTCTCCTGGGCACCGAAGCGCTCGTTGATGATCGGCGCGATCGTCAGCGCCGCCAGCAGGAACGGGACGGTGAGGAAGAAGTCGATGAAGAACGAGATGACCCGGTCGACGAAGCCACCGGCGTAGCCGGCCAGGAGGCCCAGCGTCACGCCGACCACGGCGGAGACCACGGTGGCCAGGGCCGCGATCATCATCGAGGTCTGCGCACCCTTGAGCCAGTACGCCAGGTTGTCGACGGCGGTGCCCGGCGCGATGCCGAAGGGGTGCTCGGGGTCGAAGCCGTTGTTCGGCGGGCCGATGAGCGGCAGGTTGCCGCCGAACGGGTCGATCAGGCCGATGGGGCGGACCGTGTCGGTCGTGACGCCGAAGAGCTTCATCAGCGCGTCGGCGAAGACCGCGATCAGCGCGAAGATGATCACCACGATCAGGCACAGGACAGCGACCTTGTCGTGCAGCAGCCGGGAGAGCGCGATCTGCATCGGCGACTTGCCGACGACCGAGCCCTTGCCCTTACCGCCGCCCGCCGGGCCGCCGTCCACCGGCTCGTCGCTGAGGTGGCCCAGCGTCTCGGTGGAAACCGGAGGCAGCGACATTCTCTCCCCATCTGGGTGCTGGAAAAAACGGGACACGGGCGACGCGTCAGTCGACGCGCCGCCCGTGACTCTATGTGACTTGCTCTCCCCCGACGATCACCCGCGAGTAACGATCTGGTCTCGACCATCGGGCGAGTCTGCGGTGGATCAGCCTTCGGCCGGGACTTCCTTCGCCAGCGGGGCGTCCACCCCGGCCTCCTTGCGCTGCTGGGGCGTGATCGGAGCCGGGGCCGCGGTCAACGGGTCGAAGCCCGCGCCCGACTTGGGGAACGCGATGACGTCGCGGATCGAGTCCGCCCCGGACAGGATCGCGACGATCCGGTCCATGCCGACCGCGATGCCGCCGTGCGGCGGCGCGCCGAACTTGAAGGCGTCGAGGAGGAAGCCGAACTTCTCCTGGGCCTCCTCGGGGCCGATGCCCATCACCTCGAAGACGCGCTTCTGCACGTCCTCGCGGTGGATACGGATCGAGCCGCCGCCCAGCTCCGAGCCGTTGCAGACGATGTCGTAGGCGTAGGCGAGCGCGGAGCCCGGGTCGGACTCGAAGGTGTCGAGGAACTCGGGCTTCGGGCTGGTGAACGCGTGGTGCACGGCCGTCCACGCGCCGGCGCCGACCGCCACGTCGCCGCTGGCGACCGCGTCGTCGGCCGGCTCGAACAGCGGCGCGTCGACGACCCAGGTGAAGGCGAACCGGCTCTCGTCGATCAGCCCGCAGCGCTGGCCGATCTCCAGGCGCGCAGCGCCGAGCAGCGCCCGGCTGGCCTTGGGGGCGCCGGCGGCGAAGAAGATGCAGTCGCCGGGCTGGGCGCCGGTGTGCGCGGCGAGGCCGGCCTTCTCCTCCTCGGAGAGGTTCTTGGCGACCGGGCCGCCGAGCTCGCCCTCGGCGGAGATCGTGACGTAGGCGAGCCCCTTGGCGCCGCGCTGCTTGGCCCACTCCTGCCAGGCGTCGAACTGACGACGCGGCTGGCTGGCGCCGCCGGGCATGACCACCGCCCCGACGTACGGCGCCTGGAAGACACGGAACGTCGTGTCGGCGAAGTACGCCGTGCAGTCGACGAGCTCCTGGCCCATCCGCAGGTCCGGCTTGTCGGAGCCGAAGCGGGCCATCGCGTCGGCGTAGGTGATCCGCGGGATCGGGCGCGGGATCTCGTGGCCCTCCAGGGCCCAGATCGCCGCGAGGACCTCCTCCATCAGCGCGATGACGTCGTCCTGGTCCACGAAGCTCATCTCGATGTCGAGCTGGGTGAACTCCGGCTGGCGGTCGGCGCGGAAGTCCTCGTCGCGGTAGCAGCGCGCGATCTGGTAGTAGCGCTCCATGCCGCCGACCATCAGCAGCTGCTTGAACAGCTGCGGGCTCTGCGGCAGGGCGTACCAGCTGCCCGGGTGCAGGCGGGCCGGCACCAGGAAGTCGCGGGCGCCCTCGGGGGTGGAGCGGGTCAGCGTGGGGGTCTCGATCTCGACGAAGTCGTGGCGGTCGAGCACGTCGCGGGCGGCCTTGTTGATCTTGCTGCGCAGGCGCAGGATCCGGTTGGGCTCGCTGCGGCGCAGGTCGAGGTAGCGGTACTTGAGGCGGGTCTCCTCCCCCACCTCGCCGCCCTTCGAGCTCGCGGCGTCGTCGATCGGGAACGGCAGCGGCGCCGCGGTGCTCAGCACCTCGACGTCGGTGGCGACGACCTCGATCTCTCCGGTCGCGAGGTTGGGGTTCTCGTTGCCGGCCAGGCGGGCGGTGACCTCGCCGGTGATCTTCAGGCAGTACTCGTTGCGCAGGCTGTGCGCGACGGCCTCGTCACGGACGACGACCTGGACGACGCCGCTGGCCTCACGCAGGTCGAGGAACGCCACGCCCCCGTGATCGCGACGGCGTGCCACCCACCCGGCGAGGGTGACGGTCTGGCCGACGTGCTCGGCGCGCAGGGCGCCGGCGTCATGGGTGCGGATCACGAGAGGGACTCCTTGGTCTGGTGCTGCTGGGTGAGGTGGGTGACGAGCTCGGTGAGCGATACGGCGACCTGCTCCCCGGTCGCCATGGTCTTGACCTGCGCGACCCCGGCCTCGAGGTCGCGCTCGCCGAGGACCACCACGGCGGGGGCGCCGGAGCGGTCAGCGGACTTCATCGCGCCCTTGAGGCCGCGCTCGCCGAACACCTGGTCGGTGCGCAGGCCGGCGCGGCGCAGCTGGGCGACGAGCGCCGGGGCGGCGGTGCGTCCCGCGGCGCCGAGCGGGACGACGTACACGTCCAGCGCGGTGGGCGGGCCGACCTGCAGGCCCTCGGCCTGACAGGCGAGGTAGGTGCGGTCCAGGCCCAGGCCGAAGCCGATGCCGGACAGCTCCTGGCCGCCGAGGTCGGCCATCAGGCCGTCGTAGCGGCCGCCACCGCCGATGCCCGACTGGGCGCCGAGGCCGTCGTGGACGAACTCGAAGGTGGTGCGCGTGTAGTAGTCCAGCCCGCGCACCATGCGGGGGTTCACGACGTAGCGGGTGCCGTGCTCGTCGAGCAGGCGGCGTACGGCGGCGAAGTGCTCGGCGCACGCCTCGCACAGGTGGTCGAGCATCAGCGGGGCGTCGGCGAGCTGGGCGATCACCTCCGGGCGCTTGTCGTCGAGGACGCGCAGCGGGTTGATCCGCGCACGCTCGCGGGTCGCCTCGTCGAGGTCGAGGCCCTCGAGGAAGGCCACGAGCGTCTCGCGGTACGGCGGACGGCACTCGCGGCAGCCCAGCGACGTGAGCTCGAGGCGGTAGCCGGTCAGGCCGAGCGCACGGTAGCCCTCGTCGGCCAGCGTGACGACCTCGGCGTCGAGCGCGGGGTCGTCGGAGCCGATCGCCTCCACGCCGAACTGCTGGAGCTGGCGGTAGCGGCCGTGCTGGGGACGCTCGGCGCGGAAGAACGGGCCGGTGTACCAGAGCTTCACGGGCAGCTGGCCGCGGTCGAGGCGGTGCTCGATCACGCTGCGCATCACGCCGGCGGTGCCCTCGGGGCGCAGCGTCAGGGAGCGGTCACCGCGGTCGGTGAAGGTGTACATCTCCTTGGAGACCACGTCGGTGGACTCCCCCACGCCGCGGACGTAGAGCGCGGTGTCCTCGAAGATGGGCAGCTCGATGTAGCCGTAGCCGGCCAGGACGGCGGGGCGCGTCAGCGCCTCGCGCACGGCGAGCCAGGCGCCGGACTCGGGCGGGAGGTACTCCGGGACGCCCTTGGGCGCGGAGAGGGTGTCGGACATCTGTTCACAGACCTCGAGTGACTCGTCCCGCGTCGCCACTCTCGAGGAGGTCGCGCAGGTAGGGGTTGGTCGCACGCTCGCGACCGATGGACGTCTGCTCGCCATGGCCCGGCAGCACGACGATGTCGTCGGGCAGGGTCAGCACCTTGTCGGCGAGGCTGCGCAGGATGGTGGGGTGGTCGCCGCCGGGCAGGTCGGTGCGTCCGATGGAGCCCGCGAAGAGCAGGTCCCCGGAGAACATCACCTCGGAGATCTCCGGCTGCGCGTCGTACGGCGTGCGGAAGGTGACCGACCCCTGGGTGTGCCCGGGGGTGTGGTCGACCACGAACCGCAGGCCGGCCAGCTCGAGCTCCTGACCGTCGCCGAGCTCGCGCACGTCGTCGGGCTCGGCCCACTCGTGCCTCGCGCCCAGCAGCATCTGGGTGGTCTCCCGCGACATGCCGGCCATCGGATCGGTCAGCAGGTGGCGGTCCGAGGGATGGATCCACGCGGTGGCGTCGTAGGTGCCGGCGACCGGGGCCACGCACCACATGTGGTCGACGTGGCCGTGGGTGACCAGCACGGCGACGGGCTTGAGTCGGTGCTCGCGCACGACCTCCGCCACGCCGTCGGCGGCGTCCTTGCCCGGGTCGATGACCACGCACTCGGTGCCGGGACCGGTCGCGGCGACATAGCAGTTCGTGCCCCACGGACCCGCGGGGAAGCCGGCGATCAACACCCCGCCACACTATCGAGACGGGCGCATCCGCGCCTCATCGGCTGTTCGGCCACCACCGAGAGGCCCCGCTCGGCCGCTGTGACGACTAGCATGGCGGCTGCGTGTCCGCCACCAGCGAAGAGGAACACCAGTGACGAGCCAAGAGTGGGGCCGGGTCGACGACGACGGCACCGTCTACGTCAGGACCGCCGACGGCGAGCGGTCGGTCGGTCAGTACCCCGAGGGCACCCCGGAGGAGGCCCTGGCGTTCTTCACCGAGCGTTACGCCGCGCTCGCCTTCGAGGTCGAGCTCCTCGAGAAGCGCGTGCAGTCCGGCGTGCTCTCGCCCGAGGAGGCGGTCGAGTCGGTCAAGACCGTCCGCGCCCAGGTGACCGACGCCAACGCCGTCGGTGACCTCGCCGCCCTCGGTGCACGCCTCGACGCCCTCGGGCCGGTCATCGCCGCGCAGCGCGAGGTGCGCCGCAAGGAGAAGGCCGCCAAGGCGGCCGAGACCCGCGAGGCCAAGGAGAAGGTCGTCGCCGAGGCCGAGCGCCTCGCCGAGAGCAACGACTGGCGCAACGGCGCCAACCGGCTCCGCGACCTGCTCGAGGAGTGGAAGGCGCTGCCGCGCATCGACCGCAGCTCCGACGACGCCCTGTGGCGCCGGTTCTCCACCGCGCGCACGGCGTACACCCGCCGGCGCAAGGCGCACTTCGCCGAGCAGAACGAGAAGCGCGAGAGCGCCCGGGCGATCAAGGAGCGACTGGTCACGGAGGCCGAGGCGGTGCAGGACTCCACCGACTGGGGTCTCACCGCGGGCCGCTACCGCGACCTGATGCGCGACTGGAAGGCCGCCGGCCCCGCGCCCAAGGACGTCGACGACGCGCTGTGGAAGCGGTTCCGCGCCGCGCAGGACCACTTCTTCGGCGCCCGGGACGCCGCGAACGCCGCGCTCGACGAGGAGTTCGCCGCCAACGCAGTCGTCAAGGAGGAGCTGCTGGTCGAGGCCGAGCAGCTGCTGCCGATCGAGGACCTGGACGCCGCCAAGCGCGCCTTCCGCGACCTCGCCGACCGCTGGGACGCCGCCGGCAAGGTGCCGCGCGACCGGATGAAGGACCTCGAGGGGCGCTTCCGCAAGGTCGAGCAGGCCCTGCGCGCCGTCGAGGACGAGCAATGGCGTCGTTCCGACCCCGAGAAGTCCGCGCGTGCCGAGGACCTCGTGTCCAAGCTCGAGGCCGCCATCGCCCAGGTCGAGGCCGACCTGGAGAAGGCCCGCAGCGCCGGGCAGGAGAAGAAGGTCCGCGAGCTCGAGGAGAACCTCGCCTCGCGCCAGTCCTTCCTCGAGATGGCCCGCCGCGCCAGCGCCGACTACTCCGGCTGACCGGCTCGACGAAAGAACCCCCGCCCCTGAGGGCGGGGGTTCTTTCGTTGAATCGAGAGTTCTGAGGGTCGAATCGAGAGTTCCGACCACTCGAGTCGAGACGTACGCCGCCACAGGGGCCGACTCGGCGCACCACTCACGCCGACTCGCGGAGAAGGCGGGTGCGCTACTGGGTGACGCGGTAGGCGTCGAAGACGCCGGGTACGCCGCGGACGGCCTTGATCACGTTGTCGAGGTGCTTGGCCTCGGCCATCTCGAAGCTGAAGCGGCTCTTCGCGACCCGGTCGTGGGTGGTGGAGAGGCTGGCGCTGAGGATGTTCACGTGGGCGTCGGAGAGCGCCATCGTGATGTCGGACAGCAGCCGGGCCCGGTCCAGCGCCTCGACCTGGATGTTGACGAGGAACGTCGAGTCCGAGGTGGGGGCCCACTCGACCTCGAGCAGCTTCTCGGGCTGGGCGAGCAGCGCGGAGGCGTTGGTGCAGTCGGTGCGGTGCACCGACACGCCCCCGCCCTTGGTGACGAAGCCGAGGATGTCGTCGGGCGGCACGGGGGTGCAGCACTTGGCGAGCTTGACCCACACCTCGGAGGCGCCCTTGACGATGACGCCCGCGTGGCTTCCGCCAGTCACCTGGCTGCGGCTGCGCCGCCCGGTGATGGTGACGGCCTCGGCGAGGTCCTCCTGGGCGCCGTCGTTGCCGCCGTGCTCCTCGATGACCCGCTTGACGACCGCCTGTGCCGACAGGTTGCCCTCGCCGACCGCGGCGTACAGCGCGGAGACGTCGGCGATGTTGAAGTGCGCGGCGGCGAGGGTGAGCGACTCGTGCGACATCAGCCGCTTGAGGGGCAGGCCCTCCTTGCGCATGAGCTTGGCGATCTGCTCCTTGCCGCGCTCGATCGCCTCCTCGCGGCGCTCCTTGGTGAACCACTGGCGGATCTTGGAGCGCGCCCGCGGCGACTTCACGAAGGTCAGCCAGTCGCGCGAGGGAGCGGCATTGGCGGACTTGGAGGTGAAGACCTCGACCACGTCGCCGTTGTCGAGCGTCGACTCCAGCGGCACCAGGCGCCCGTTGACGCGCGCGCCGATCGTGTGGTGCCCGACCTCGGTGTGGACCGCGTAGGCGAAGTCGACCGGCGTCGCCCCGGCGGGCAGCGCCATCACGTCGCCGCGCGGGGTGAAGACGTAGACCTCGGCGCGGTTCATCTCGAAGCGCAGCGACTCCAGGAACTCCCCCGGATCCTCGACCTCGCTCTGCCAGTCGAGGAGGGTACGCACCCAGGTCATGTCGTCCATGTCGCCGGCACGGTCGGTGTCGACCCCGGCGCGGTTGTTCTCCTTGTACTTCCAGTGCGCCGCGACGCCGTACTCCGCGCGACGGTGCATCGCGTAGGTGCGGATCTGCAGCTCCACGGGCTTGCCCTGCGGGCCGATCACCGTGGTGTGCAGCGACTGGTACATGTTGAACTTCGGCATCGCGACGTAGTCCTTGAACCGGCCCAGCACCGGGTTCCAGCGCGAGTGCAGCACACCGAGGACGCTGTAGCAGTCACGGTCGTCCTCGACGAGGATCCGGATGCCGACCAGGTCGTAGATGTCGGAGAAGTCGCGGCCCCCGACGATCATCTTCTGGTAGATCGAGTAGTAGTGCTTCGGGCGCCCGGTGACGGTCGCCTTGATCTTGGCCTCGCGCAGGTCGTGCTCGACCTGCTGGATGACCTCGGCGAGGAACTGGTCGCGCGAGGGCGCGCGCTCCGCGACCAGACGCACGATCTCGTCGTAGATCTTGGGGTGCAGGGTCGCGAACGCGAGGTCCTCCAGCTCCCACTTGATCGTGTTCATGCCGAGGCGGTGGGCCAGCGGCGCGTAGATGTCGAGGGTCTCGCGCGCCTTGCGCTCCTGGGTCTCCTGCTTGACGTAGCGCAGCGTCCGCATGTTGTGCAGACGGTCGGCGAGCTTGATGACCAGGACCCGGATGTCGCGCGACATCGCGACGATCATCTTGCGGATCGTCTCGGCCTCGGCGGTCTCGCCGTACTGGACCTTGTCGAGCTTGGTCACCCCGTCGACCAGGCGGGCGACCTCGTCGCCGAAGTCCGCGCGCAGCTGGTCCAGGGTGTACGGCGTGTCCTCGACGGTGTCGTGGAGCAGCGAGGCGACCAGGGTCGGCTCGGTCATGCCGATGCCGGCGAGGATCGTGGTGACCGCGAGCGGGTGGGTGATGTAGGGATCGCCGCTCTTGCGCATCTGCGCGCCGTGCTGCTCCTCGGCGGTCTTGTACGCCCGCTCGATCAGCGCCAGGTCGGCCTTCGGGTGGTTGGCACGTACGGCGCGGAACAGCGGCTCCAGGACCGGGTTCGCCGTCTGGTTGCGCGTGCCCATCCGTGCCAGGCGCGCGCGCATGCTGCGGGCCGTCGGAGCGCCCTCGGAGCGCTCCGGGGGACGCTCGCGGCGCGGCGGGGTGGTGCGGTCCTCGGTCACGTGGTCAGTCTAGGTCCGTCACACCACGGCGAGGCTGTCGACCGGCAGGTCGCCGAGCTGCTCGCGGCCGGAGAGGAACCCGAGCTCCATCAGCACCGCGACGCCGACGACCGTCCCGCCGCAGCGGCTGACCAGCTCGGCGGTCGCGCGTGCGGTGCCGCCGGTGGCGAGCACGTCGTCGACCAGGAGCACCCGGTCGCCGGGCTCGATGGCGTCCTGGTGCATCTCCAGCGTGGCGGTGCCGTACTCGAGATCGTAGGTCACCGCGTGGGTCGGGCCCGGGAGCTTGCCGGCCTTGCGCACCGGCGTGAAGCCGGCGCCCAGGGCGAGCGCCACCGGGGCGCCGACCAGGAAGCCGCGGGCCTCCATGCCGATCACCTTGTCGACGATGACCTCACCGTGCTCGTCGCGACCGCTCTCCGCGAGGGCGGTGACGACCGCGTGGAACCCGTCGTGGTCGGCGAGCAGCGGCATGATGTCCTTGAAGACGATGCCCGGCTCGGGGAAGTCGGGGATGTCACGCACCAGGCGCGACATCGCCTCCCGAGCCGCCGCGATCCGCTCGTCGGCGCGAGCGCTCACTTGCGCCCCCGCTTCGAGCGCGGCTGCCGGGCGGGCTGTGCGCGGCCCGAGGCACCGGTCGAGCGGGTCTCGCTCTTCGGCTTCGGCACCACGCGGCCGCGGCCGGTGGCACCCAGGGGACGCGGGGCCGGAGCCTCCGAGCGAGGAGCGCCCGGGGCGTCGTCGTCGTCCGGGTCGCCGAGCTCGATGCCGGGCTCGTCGTGGACGGGCATGTCCTCGACGAACGCCGGGACCGAGGCGTACGGGTCGACGTTGCGCTTGGCGGCCGCACGGGCACGACGGTCGGCCATCTGCACGTCGGACTCGCGCGACTTCAGCTGCACCAGCAGGCGCGGCGCCAGCACGACGGAGGAGTAGACGCCGACGGCGGTGCCGACGAACTGGGCGAGGGCGAGGTCCTGCAGCGAGCTCGCGCCGAGCTGGATGGCGCTCACCCACAAGATCGCGCCGATCGGGATCAGCGCCACGATGCTGGTGTTGATCGAGCGGACCAGGGTCTGGTTGACCGCGAGGTTGGTGGCGTCGGCGTAGGTCTGGCCGGTACGCCGCAGGCCGTGGGTGTTCTCGCGGACCTTGTCGAAGACGACGACGGTGTCGTAGAGCGAGAAGCCGAGGATCGCGAGCAGACCCGTGACCGCGGCCGGCGTCACCTGGAAGCCCGACAGGGAGTAGACGCCGACGGTCAGGATGATGTCGTGGAACAGCGCGACCAGCGCGGCGATGGACATCTTCCACTCGCGGAAGTAGGCCCAGATGAAGAGCATGACCAGGACCAGGAACACCGCGACGCCCAGGAGCGCGCGCTCGGCGACCTCCTGACCCCAGCTCGCGCCGATCTCCTCGATCGAGATCGCCGAGGACAGGTCCACGGTCTCACCGATCACGTCGGCGATCTGCTCGGTCGCCTCGGGGTCGAGCTCGCCGACCTTGATGGTGAGCGAGTCGGAGCCGGCGGTCACGACGGAGGGCGACTCCGCGCCCTCGATCGCGGCCTCGCCGATCGCCTCGCGCACGGCATCGGCGTCCTCCTGGGAGGCGCTCGAGGTGAGCACCGCCTTGTACTGCGTGCCGCCGGTGAACTCGACGCCGAAGTTGAGCCCCTTGACCATCACCGCGATGATCGCGAGGGCGACCAGCACGATCGAGACGCCGTACCAGATCGGGCGATGCCCGACGAAGTCGAGCGATCGACGACCTGTGTAGAGGTCGTTGCCGAGCCGCGAGAACTTGCCCATCAGGCCTTGCCTCCTACCGGGACGCGGTGGTCGATCCCGAGGGTCTCGGGGCTGAGCCCGGACCAGCGGCCGCCGCCGTTGAAGAACTTGTACCGCGAGAGCAGGACCACCATCGGGCGGGTGAACCAGAACAGCACGGCAAGGTCGATGAGCGTGGACAGGCCGAGTGCGAAGCCGAAGCCCTTCACCGCGCCCGTCGCGAAGATGTAGAGCACCAGGGCCGAGAGCAGCGAGACCGTGTTGGCCGCGAGTCGGGTGACCCGCGCCCGACGCCAGCCGCTCTCGACCGCGACCCGCATCGACTTGCCCTCGCGCATCTCGTCACGGATGCGCTCGAACAGCAGGATGAAGGAGTCGGCGGTGACACCGACGGCGATGATCAGTCCGGCGATGCCCGGGAGCGTGAGCGTGAACCCGGCGGTCTTCGCCAGGAGCAGCACCAGTGCGTAGGTGATCGCCGCGGCGACCACCAGCGAGGCCAGGACGACGATGCCCAGACCGCGGTAGTAGAACAAGCAGTAGAGCATCACGAGGAGCAGGCCGATGGCGCCCGCCCAGATGCCGGCGGTGAGCTGGTTGCCGGCGAGCGAGGGGCCGATGGTCTCGACGGTCGCGTCGTCCTGGAAGGAGATCGGCAGCGCGCCGAACTTCAGGCTGGTGGCCAGGTCGTTGGCCTCGGCCTCGGAGAAGTCACCGGTGATCTGGGCCTGGCCGTTGGTGATCGGGCTGGTGAAGCCGGGGAAGGAGATGACCTGACCGTCGAGGACGATCGCGAACTGCCGGTCGCTCTGGACCAGCGCACGGGAGATCTGCTCGAAGGCGTCCTCGCCCTTGCCACCGATGTCGAGCTGCACGGCCCAGCCGACGCTGTCCGGCGGGATGCCGGCCGAGGCGGACTTCAGCTCGGTGCCCTCGACGACGGTGGCGCTGAGGAGGAACTTGGCCCAGGAGCCCTCGCCCTCGTTCTCGCCCTCGATCCACCCGCAGGTGACGAGCGGCTTGTCCGGGACGTCGTCGACCGGGACCAGTGCGTCCGGGTTGTTGCCGGGCGGGCAGGTGAAGGCGTTGTAGGCCTGGATGTCGGCGGCCGGCGGGTTGTTCTGCCAGTCGAGCAGCTGCTGGACCCGCTCGGTCTCGTCCTTCGGCTCCGGCGTCTTGCTCGCGGGCGCGCTGGCACCGCCGCCGGGGGCCTCGCTGGCCTCCTCGCTGGGGGCAGCGGGCTCCGGGGCCGGGGTCGCGGAGTCATCGGTCGCGAAGCCGGTGGCGGGGCGGTTCTTCGGCCCCTGGTTCTGCTGGTTCGGCTTGCCCTGCTGCTGGTTGCCCTGCTGCTGGTTGCCCTGCTGCTGGTTGCCGGCGCCGCCGGTCGGGTCCTGCGGAGTCTGCTGGATCACCGGGTCCGGGGTGCCGCAGCGGCCGTCGAGCTCGCTGCAGCCGACCAGGCGGAAGCGCAGCTGCGCCTGGCGCTGGACGACCTCGACGAGGTCGCGGCGGGTGTCGCCGGGGATCTCCACCTGGACGTACTGACCGCTCTGCGTGGTCACGTCGGCCTCGGCGACGCCGGAGCCGTTGACGCGGCGGTCGATGATGCTGCGGGCCTCGTCGAGGCTGCCCTCGTCGGGGTCGCCCTCGGCGGTCAGGGTGATGCGCGTGCCGCCCTGGAGGTCCAGGCCGAGCGCGGGCTTCCAGTCGCCACCGATGGCGACCAGCCCGAACATGATCGCGACCACCGCGAAGAACGTGATCAGCACCCGTCCGGGGCGGTTCATGGGCCTGGCCATGTCAGACCGCCTCCGGCCCGTCCCCGGCGCCGCCGTCGATCGAGTCGTTCTCGTCCTCGATCGGCGCGCGCTCGATGATCGAGCCGATCGCGCCCCGGATCACCCGAATCGCGACCCCGTCGGCGACGAGCACCGCGACGTGGTCGTCGGTGATCTCCTGGACGGTGCCGAGGATGCCGGACGTCAGCATCACCTCGTCGCCCACGGTGAGAGATCCCTGCATGCGCGAGAGCTCCTTCTGGCGCCGGCTGGCGGGCCGGATGATCAGGAGCCAGAACAGCAGCGCTACCGCAAAGATGGGCAGGAGCTCAAGCAAGGCGAAACCTCTCGAACGAGTATGGGAGGGGGCCCGCGGTCGCGGAGGGCGCGCGGGGCCGACGGCAAAGTGTAACGGTGGCGCCGCAGCACGGGGCCATCCCTGCCCAAGCCGGACGCGGTCTTTTTCGCCCGCGCCGACGCACGGACACCCCGCCGCTCACCGCCGGGCCCCGCTCACTCCTCCGGAAGCGGTACGTCGCCCAGGTGCCGGGGCGCGGCCAGACCCAGGTGGCTCCAGGCCCCGGCGGTGGCGACCCGCCCTCGGGGCGTGCGCGCCAGGAAGCCCATGCGGACCAGGAACGGCTCGGCGACCTCCTCGACGGTCTCGCGCTCCTCCCCCACCGCCACGGCCAGCGTCGAGACGCCGACCGGGCCGCCGCCGAAGCGACGGCACAGCACGTCGAGGACCGCCCGGTCGAGCCGGTCGAGTCCGAGCGCGTCCACCTCGTAGAGGTCGAGCGCGGCCCGAGCGACCTCGAGGGTCACCAGCCCGTCGGCACGGACCTCGGCGTAGTCGCGCACCCGGCGCAGCAGCCGGTTGGCGATGCGGGGCGTGCCGCGAGAGCGCGAGGCGATCTCGGCCGCCCCCTCCGCCTCGAGTCGTACGTCGAGGAGCCCGGCGGAGCGGTGCACGATCCGGTCCAGCTCGTGGGGCTCGTAGAACTCCAGGTGGGCGGTGAAGCCGAACCGGTCGCGAAGCGGGCCGGGCAGCAGGCCGGCCCGGGTGGTGGCCCCGACCAGGGTGAAGGGCGGGATCTCCAGCGGGATGGCGGTCGCGCCGGGGCCCTTGCCGATGACGACGTCGACGCGGAAGTCCTCCATCGCCATGTAGAGCATCTCCTCGGCGGGCCGGGACATGCGGTGGATCTCGTCGACGAACAGCACGTCGCCCTCGTTCATCCCCGAGAGGATCGCGGCGAGGTCGCCGGCGTGGGTGATCGCCGGGCCGCTGGTCAGGCGCAGCGGCGCCGACATCTCCGCGGCCACGATCATGGCCAGCGTGGTCTTGCCGAGCCCGGGAGGCCCGGAGAGGAGCACGTGGTCGGGGGCGCGTCCGCGCTGACGCGCGGCCTCGAGCACCAGACCGAGCTGGTCGCGCACCCGCGTCTGGCCGACCACCTCGTCGAGGGTGCGCGGGCGCAGCGCGGCCTCGATCGCCCGCTCGTCGCCGTCGGCCTCGGCGGTGGTCAGCGAGCGCAGGTGGCTGCTCTCGGCCTCCTCGAGCTCGTCCTCGTGGAACGGCACGACGTCAGGCCTTGCTCAGGGCGCGCAGGGCGGAGCGCAGCAGCGTCGCCACGTCGGGAGTGGCGCCGGCCTCGGGGGCGACCGCCTCCACCGCCTGGTCGGCGTCCTTGGTCGACCAGCCGAGCCCGACCAGGCCCTGGAGCACCTGATCGCGCCACGGGTCTGCGGCCGGCGCCGCGCCCGGCGTACGGCCGCCGACGGGGGCGCCGATGCGGTCCTTGAGCTCCAGGATGATCCGCTGGGCGCCCTTCTGCCCGATGCCGGGCACCCGGGTGAGCGTCTTGACGTCGTCGGAGCCGATCGCGCGGCGCAGGTCGTCGGGGGTCAGCACGGCGAGGATCGCCTGGGCGAGCTTGGGGCCGACGCCGGAGGCCGTCTGCACCAGTTCGAAGACCGCCTTCTCGTCGTCGTCGAGGAAGCCGAACAGGGTCAGGGAGTCCTCGCGCACGACCATGCTGGCCGAGAGGGTGGCGCGCTCGCGCGAGCCGACCCGCGGCGAGAGGGTGGCGAGGGTGCCCGGGGTGCAGATCAGCTCGACGCCGATGCCGCCGACCTCCAGCACCGCACTGGTGGGGGTCACCGCGGCGACCTCACCGCTGACGAACGCGATCATGCTCTGCTCCTCGCAGGTCGGGCCGGGCGCTGGGTCTGACGCTGGGCCGTGGCGAGCGCGGCGTCGATGCGCGCCTGCGCACCGCCGCGCCAGATGTGGGTGATGGCCAGCGCCAGCGCGTCGGCGGCGTCGGCGGGCTTGGGCAGCGCGTCGAGGCGCAGGATCCGGGTGACCATCGCGCCGACCTGGGCCTTGTCGGCGCGGCCGTTGCCCGAGACCGCGGCCTTGACCTCGCTGGGAGTGTGCAGCGCGACCGGGAGGCCGCGTCGTGCGGCGCAGACCATCGCGATGCCACTCGCCTGGGCGGTGCCCATGACGGTGCTGACGTCGGAACGGGCGAAGACCCGCTCGATCGCCACCGCGTCGGGCCGGTGCTCGTCGAGCCAGGCGTCGATGCCCTTCTCGATGGTCACGAGCCGCTCGGGCACCGCGAGGTGGGCGGAGGTGCGCACGACGTTGACGTCGATCAGCGTGAGCGGTCGACCGACCTCACCCTCGACCACGCCGACACCGCAGCGGGTCAGACCGGGATCGATCCCGAGCACGCGCATGGACGACCAACCTCTCCTCGAACGTCTGTTCGGGGAACACGCTATCGGGCCGTCCCGGGCGTGCCGACACCGACACGCCCGCGACGCCGACTCACGCGTGCGGGGTCACTCCTCGAGCTGGGCCATCACGTCGTCCGGCACGTCGACGTTGGTGAAGACGTCCTGCACGTCGTCGAGGTCCTCGAGCGCGTCGACGAGGCGGAAGACCTTGCCGGCGGCCTCGGCGTCCACCGGGATCTCCAGGCTGGCGACGAACTGGACGTCGGCGGAGTCGTACTCGATGCCGGCGGCCTGCAGCGCCGTACGGACCGCGACCACGTCGGTGGCCTCGGACTGCACCTGGAAGGACTCCCCGAGGTCGATGACGTCCTCGGCGCCGGCGTCGAGGGTCGCCTCGAGGATGTCGTCCTCGCTGACCTCGCTGTCCTCGTGGTGCTTGGGCACCATCACGACGCCCTTGCGGGTGAACAGCCGCGAGACCGAGCCGGGGTCGGCGAGCGTGCCGCCGTTGCGGGTGACGGCGGTGCGCACCTCCATCGCGGCGCGGTTCTTGTTGTCGGTGAGGCACTCCACGAGGAAGGCCACGCCCTGCGGGCCGTAGACCTCGTACATGATCGTGGAGTAGTCGGCCCCGCCGGCCTCGGCGCCCGAGCCGCGCTTGACCGCGCGGTCGATGTTGTCGTTGGGGACCGACGACTTCTTCGCCTTCTGGATGGCGTCGAACAGCGTCGGGTTGCCGGTGGGGTCACCGCCGCCCATGCGGGCCGCGACCTCGATGTTCTTGATCAGCTTGGCGAACATCTTGCCGCGCTTGGCGTCGATGGCCGCCTTCTTGTGCTTGGTGGTGGCCCACTTGGAGTGCCCAGACATGCGTCCCTCTTCTGCTCGCCGAGAATCGGCTGTCGATCCTACTCGCGTCTGTGACCGGCGTCGTACGACGTGCCCGGGACGGGGCTGGCATCACCCCGGACCGGCGCCGGCGTCAGCCGTCCACCAGCTCCGCGAACAGGCCGTGCAGCCGGGTGTCCGCACCGACCTCTGGATGGAACGACGTCGCGAGCAGGCGGCCCTGGCGCACCGCCACCGGGTGCCCGGCGGCCTCGGCCAGCACCTCGACCCCGGCGCCGACCTCCTCCACCCACGGGGCCCGGATGAAGACCGCGTGCACCGGGTCCGCGAGTCCGTGCACCGCCAGCGGCCCCTCGAAGGAGTCGACCTGGCGCCCGAACGCGTTGCGCCGCACCGTGACGTCCAGACCGCCGACGAGCTCCTGCCCGGCGGCGCCGTCGAGCACCCGGTCGGCGAGGAGCACCATCCCCGCACAGGTGCCGAAGGCCGGCATGCCCGCCGCCACCCGCGCGCGCAGGGGCTCCAGCAGGCCGAGGCTCCCGGCGAGCCGGCACATCGTGGTCGACTCCCCGCCCGGCAGCACCAACGCGTCGCAGTCGTCGAGCTCCTCGCGTCGCCGCACGCGTACGCCGCGGCGCCCCAGCCGCTCAAGGGCGGCGAGGTGCTCGCGCACGTCGCCCTGGAGGGCGAGCACACCGATCGTCGGTCCGGTCACGGGCCTCAGGCTAGTGAGCGCGGCGCAGGGTCACGACGGTGATCTCAGGCGCGGCGCCGGTGCGCACCGGCGGCCCCGAGGTGCCGAAGCCCCGCGAGGTCACGACCGTGACCCCGTC
The DNA here is from genome assembly GCF_011420305.2 of Nocardioides ochotonae. NCBI lineage: Bacteria > Bacillati > Actinomycetota > Actinomycetes > Propionibacteriales > Nocardioidaceae > Nocardioides > Nocardioides ochotonae. The sequence continues at coordinate 2,314,134 of NZ_CP061769.1, forward strand.
CACCTCGTCGACGCCGGCCAGGGTCGGCTGCTGCAGCGCCACCAGCCAGCCGAAGGGCCACAGCTGACCTCCGTGGGTGTGCCCGGACAGCTGGAGGTCCACCCCTGCGTCGGCGACCAGCTGGCGCGGCTCGTGCGCGACCAGCACCGTGAAGCCGCCCGGGTCGGCCCCGGCCAGCGCGGCGTCCGGGTCCGGCGCGAGGTCGCCGGTGCCCGTCTCGTCGTGGATGCCCGCGATGCTGATCTCGTCGCCGCCCCGGGTGAGCACGACCCGCTCGTTGCGCAGCACGGTGATGCCCAGCTCCTCCCAGCGCTCGAGGTAGGCCGCGGCGTCGCCGGTCTCCATCTCGTGGTTGCCCGAGACAGCGACCACCCCGAGCGGGGCGTCGAGGTTGGCCAGCGGCGCCAGGTCCGGTCCGGTGTACCGCTCGCGACCGTCGACGAGGTCGCCGGCGAGCACGACCAGGTCGGGGTCCTCGGCGTTCACCATCTCGACCGCCTGCTCCACCCAGGCCCGTCCGCGCACCGCCCCGACATGCAGGTCGGTGAGCAGCACGACCCGGGTGCCGTCCCAGCCCGGCGGCAGCGCCGGGTCCACCACCTCGTAGGAGGTGACGTGGGGGCGCTGGGCGATGACGGCGCCCGCGGCGACCACCGCGACCGTGCCCAGCACCACCGCGGGTGTCCCCCACCGGAGCAGTTGCGTCCCGGCTTCGGGGCCGCGCGCGAGGCTCATCACCAGCACGAGGACGGCGAGCACCGCGCAGCCGAGGGTGAGGTACCAGGCGAGCGCGAACCAGGCCAGGCCCAGCCACACCAGCGGACGCCACGGCGCCGGGTCGACGGTGCGGTAGGCGAGGTTGGCGGCAACGCACAGCAGCGCTCCCCCGCCGAGCACCACCAACGATGCCCGGCGTGCCCACACCGGCCAGCCGGTGACCACCGCGAGCCGGCGGTGCAGCCAGCGCAACCAGCCCGCCGCCAGGGCCGCCAGGACCAGCAGGCCCAGGACCCGGGCGACGTCGACCGCCAGGTCGGACACGGCCTGCCGGTCCGCTCAGCTGCCGATCACCAGCCGCGCTCGGCGAGCCGGTGCGGCTGCGGGATCTCCTCGACGTTGATGCCGACCATCGCCTCGCCGAGCCCGCGGGAGGCCTTGGCGACCATGTCCGGGTCGTCGTGGAAGGTCGTGGCCCGGACGATCGCCGCGGCGCGCTGCGCGGGGTTGCCGGACTTGAAGATGCCCGAGCCCACGAAGACGCCCTCGGCGCCCAGCTGCATCATCATCGCTGCGTCGGCCGGAGTCGCGATGCCGCCCGCGGTGAACAGCACGACCGGGAGCTTGCCGGTCTCCGCGACCTCGCGCACCAGGTCGTACGGCGCCTGGAGCTCCTTCGCCGCGACGTACAGCTCCTCGGGCGCCAGCGCAGCGAGGCGGCGCAGCTCCGCGCGGATCGTGCGCATGTGGGTGACGGCGTTGGAGACGTCCCCAGTGCCGGCCTCGCCCTTCGAGCGGATCATCGCCGCGCCCTCGGTGATCCGGCGCAGCGCCTCCCCGAGGTTGGTGGCGCCGCAGACGAACGGGACGTCGAAGTCCCACTTGTCGATGTGGTGGGCGTAGTCGGCGGGGGTGAGCACCTCGGACTCATCGATGTAGTCGACCCCGAGGCTCTGGAGGACCTGGGCCTCGGCGAAGTGCCCGATGCGAGCCTTGGCCATCACCGGGATCGAGACCGCGGCGATGATCTCGTCGATCATGTCGGGGTCGCTCATCCGGGACACGCCGCCCTCGGCGCGGATGTCGGCGGGCACCCGCTCCAGCGCCATCACCGCCACGGCGCCGGCGTCCTCGGCGATGCGGGCCTGCTCGGCGGTGACGACGTCCATGATGACGCCGCCCTTGAGCATCTCGGCCATCCCTCGCTTGACGCGGGTGGTGCCGGTGCCGGTCGTGGGCGCGAACTGCTCGGGTTGCGACATGCAGCGATCGTAGGACCCCGGCGCACCCTGCGTCGTCGGTCTCAGCCGGCGGCGGCCTCGGCCAGGGCCTGCTTGCGGACCACCCAGATCCGCTGACCGACGGTGATCGTGCTGGCCACGGCGAGGAACCACAGGGCGGCGTACATCAGCCACGGCAGGTCGAAGATCGCCGAGAGACCGGTCATCACCAGGATCGCGACCAGGCGGTCGGCGCGCTCGGCGATGCCGACCTTGACGTCGTAGCCGAGGGTCTCACCGCGCGAGCGGGCGTAGGAGGTCACCGCGCCCATGAGCAGGCACACCAGGGACAGCACGAGGTAGAGCCGGCTGGGCTCCTCCCAGGCGAAGTACAGCGCGAGGCCGATGAAGATCGCACCGTCGGCGATCCGGTCCAGGGTGGAGTCCCAGAAGGCACCGAACTTGCTGACCCGGCCGGTCGAGCGGGCCATGGTGCCGTCGATGAGGTCGCTGAACACGAAGGCGGTGATCACCAGGACGCCGGTGAGCAGCTTGCCCTGCGGGAAGAACACCAGCGCACCGGCGCTGACGCCGAGGGTGCCGACCAGCGTGACCGCGTCCGGGCTCACCCCCATCCGGACGAGGAGGGCGGCGATCGGCGCGGCGACGATCTTGGTCCAGAAAGCGCGGAAGTGATCCATCATGGCGCGAGCAGGCTACCCCTCGGTGAGCGCGGCGCAGACCTCGGCGACCGCGGTGGGCACGCCGGCGACGTACCAACGCTTGCCGGCGGCCTCGACGTGCCGGGTCTCCCCGCCCAGGGAGCGGATGATCGCGGCGCCCGGGAGCTCGTCCCACGGCGGCACCGAGTGCTGGCACACGACGTGCAGCATCCCGCTCGCGACGGCCATCGCGTCCATCGAGCCCGAGCCGAGCATCCGCAGCGTGGCGGCCCTGCGGGCGGCGCGAGCGAAGGCGTCCTCGACGGGGGTGCCCAGGAACGGCGGGTGCAGGTAGGTCGCCAGGCACGACTGCGCCAGCGGGCGGTCGACCAGCGGCGCCAGCGGCACGCCGTCGGCCGTCGCCGGGAGGCCCGGCCCGCCGACGTACGTCGTCCCGCTCGCAGGGTGGTGCACGGCGCCGAGGAGCAGCTCGTCGCCGTCGCGCAGCGCGAGGGCGGAGCACCACCAGTCCAGGCCGGCGACGAAGTTGTAGGTGCCATCGACCGGGTCGATCACCCAGGTGCGCCCGCTGGTGCCGTCGTGGGCGGAGCCCTCCTCGCCGAGGACACCGTCGGCGGGTCGCTCGGCGGCGAGGGTGTCGACGATCGCCCGCTCGGCCGCATGGTCGGCGGCGGTGACCACGTCGGAGATCGACGTCTTCTGCTCGGCATGCAGTCCCCCGGCCCGCATCTGCCGGGCCAGCTGGCCCCCTGCGGTCACCAGTCGTACGGCGAGCTCAGCGTCGCGGCACAGGTCGCCGACGAGGTCGCCGGCCGGGTCGCCGGCCCCGCTCACGCCTCGTCCCAGGCCTCGGCGAGCAGGTCGCGGGTGTCGGCGAGCAGCTGCGGCACGGTCTTGGTGCGCCCGATGACCGGCATGAAGTTCTGGTCGCCGGCCCAGCGCGGGACGACGTGCTGGTGCAGGTGCGCGGCGATGCCGGCGCCGGCGATGTGGCCCTGGTTCATGCCGATGTTGAAACCCTCGGCGCCCGAGCGGGAGCGGAGCACCGTCATCGCGCGCTTGGTCAGCTCGCCGATCTCCACCATCTCCGCAGGGGTGGTCTGGGTGTAGTCGGCGATGTGGCGGTAGGGGCAGACCATCAGGTGACCCGGCGCGTAGGGGTAGAGGTTGAGCACCACGAACGAGTGCTCGCCGCGGTGCACGATCAGCCCGTCGGCGTCCTCCCCACGGGGGATCCGGCAGAACGGGCACTCGCCGGCCGAGGCGTCGCTCGGCTTGTTCTCGCCGCGGATGTAGGCCATCCGGTGCGGCGTCCAGAGCCGCTCCAGGTCATCGGGTCGGCCGATCCCGTCCTGGGTCAGGGTCTCCTCGGACTGGCTCATGACACCCGATCCTAGGGCGGTGCGCCGACACCGGCGCGGCCGGTACGGCCTGCTCGGATCAGGGCTTGCCGAACCACGGCAGCGCGTTGACGCCGGGGCAGGTGACGTTCTGGTCGCGGTTGAGCGCGACCCACTGGCTGAGCACCGACGGGCCGCCCTGGATGGAGTGCGCCTTGCCGCAGCGGTTCAGCGCCTCGGCCCGCGACGTCTCCCCCGCAGCCCGCCACTCGGGCACCCCGAGGCTGAAGTCACCGACGATGAGCTCCCACAGGTGGGCCGTCGAGTAGACCCCGATCTTGTAGCCCGCCTCGCGGTAGGCGCGCGCGGCGCCCTGCACGACCGCGGCGTTCGCGCGGCGATCCGGGCTCCACTCCCAGATGGTCACCGGCTCGACGTCGAGCCACACGGCGGGGACCTTGAGCTTGGCCCGCTTCATCGTGGTGAGGTTGGCCCGGCTCTGCTCGTAGCCGACGTTGCGCAGCGCGCCGATCCGGGTGCCCCCGGCGTACGGCCCGGCGTCGCGGTGCTTGGCCAGCTGCGCCCGCGAGGGATAGCTGACCACCGCGTAGGCCCCGAGGAGCATCCCGCGCTGGCGCACCCAGCGGACCTGCCAGGGCAGGCAGGGGTTGCGGGTGAAGCCGGGGCCGTTGGTCAGCCCGAGGATCACGTAGCGGGCCTGCGGCAGCGGCATCGGCTGGCCCTGGGTGGGACGCGCGGGGATGCCCAGGCCCTTGCGGCACTGCGGCCAGCCGGCGTCGGCCCCCAGCAGCGGGCGACGTGCCTTGGACTCCTTGACCGCCTCCTTCTCCGCGCGCCCCGCGAGGGACTCGAGCTCGTCCGGATCGGGCCGGTTCGCATCACCCGGGGCGCCCCGGCCGCGGTCGGAGCCGGAGTCCTGGGACGGTGCCTTGGAGGCCGCCGCGTCGCGCTCCGCCGGCTCGTCGCCGTCCCTCCCACAGCTGAGGAGGAGCACCGTCGCCATGACGAGCACGAGCATCGAGCGGAGCACCGACATGGCCTCCAGCGTAGGTCGCGCACCGAAGGTTCTGCGGGGGTCGGGAGGCCTCCTCGCTCCGGCTGAGCGGGGCGCTGCCGGGCCGCCGATTGGTCACGAACGGCACCCCAACGGCCCAGATGATTGTCGTTGGGGACCAAACGTCGACGCGATGTGGCGGTTGGGGCCGGTGTGGTCGCACCGAGAAGAACGCCTCGGGTGGCGCCTTTCCGCGCAACTGCGCCGAAAAGCACCACCCGAGGCAGAGGCAGAGCCAGAGGCAGAGGCCGATCAGACCTGCTCGCGCGCCTCCACGGCAGCCGTGATCCGGGCGATCGCCTCGGCGACCGGGACCCCGTTGTCCTGGCGGCCGTCGCGGTAGCGGAAGGACACCGCGCCCGCCTCGACGTCGTCGTCGCCGGCGATCAGCATGAACGGCACCTTCTGCAGCTGGGCGTTGCGGATCTTCTTCTGCATCCGGTCGTCGCTCAGGTCGACCTCGGCGCGCAGCCCGGCGGCCTTGAGCTGGGCCACGATGTCCTTGAGGTAGTCGTCGTGGCGCTCGGCGATCGGGATCGCCACGGCCTGGACCGGCGCGAGCCAGGGCGGGAAGGCACCGGCGTAGTGCTCGACCAGTACGCCGATGAACCGCTCGATCGAGCCGAACTTCGCCGAGTGGATCATCACCGGCTCCTGGCGCGAGCCGTCGGCGGCCTGGTAGGCGAGCTCGAAGCGGTGCGGCTGGTTGAAGTCGTACTGCACCGTGCCCATCTGCCAGGTGCGCCCGATCGCGTCCTTGGCCTGGACCGAGATCTTGGGGCCGTAGAAGGCCGCGCCGCCCGGATCCGGGACCAGCTCGAGACCGGTCTCGGTGGCGACGTCCTCGAGCACCTTGGTCGCGACCGCCCACTGCTCCTCGGTGCCGATGAACTTGTCGCTCTCGGGGTCGCGGGTGGACAGCTCGAGGTAGAAGTCGTCGAGGCCGAAGTCGCGCAGCACGCTCAGCATGAAGCTGAGCAGGTGCTTGACCTCCTCGGGCGCCTGCTCGGGGGTGCAGTAGGAGTGCGAGTCGTCCTGGGCGAAGCCGCGCACCCGGGTCAGGCCGTGGATCACGCCGGACTTCTCGTAGCGGTAGACCGAGCCGAACTCGAAGAGCCGCAGCGGCAGCTCGCGGTAGGAGCGCCCGCGGCTCTTGTAGATCAGGTTGTGCATCGGGCAGTTCATCGCCTTGAGCTGGTAGTTCGACCCCTCGAACTCCATCGGCGGGAACATCGTGTCGGCGTAGTGCGGCAGGTGCCCCGAGGTGTGGAACAGCCCGTCCTTGGAGATGTGCGGGGTGCCGACGTACTCGAAGCCCTCCTCGATGTGGCGGGCCCGGACGTAGTCCTCCATGACCCGCTTGAGCACACCGCCCTTGGGGTGGAAGACCGGGAGGCCCGAGCCCAGCTCGTCGGGGAAGCTGAACAGGTCGAGGTCGCGACCGAGCTTGCGGTGGTCGCGGCGCTCGGCCTCCTCGATGCGGTGCAGATGCTCCTCGAGGGCCTCCTTGGACTCCCACGCGGTGCCGTAGATGCGCTGCAGCATCTTGTTCTTCTCGTCGCCTCGCCAGTACGCCGCGGCGGTGCGCATCAGCTTGAAGGCCGGGATCCGCTTGGTGGTCGGCAGGTGCGGGCCGCGGCACAGGTCGGACCAGGCGACCTCGCCCTTGCGGTTGATGTTGTCGTAGATCGTCAGCTCGCCCGCGCCGACCTCGGCAGAGGCGCCCTCGGCGGCGCTCTCCGCGTTGCCCGACCCCTTGAGACCGATCAGCTCGACCTTGTAGGGCTCTTCGGCGAGCTCCACGAGGGCGTCGGCGTCGGTGGTGACCCGGCGCTCGAAGCGCTGGTTCTCCTTGATGATCTTGCGCATCGCGGACTCGATCTTGACCAGGTCCTCGGGCACGAACGGGGTCTCGACGTCGAAGTCGTAGTAGAACCCGTCGGTCACCGGCGGACCGATGCCGAGCTTGGCGTCCGGGTAGAGCTGCTGCACCGCCTGCGCCAGCACGTGGGCGGTGGAGTGACGCAGGATGTCGCGCCCGTCCTTGGAGGACATCTCGACGCCCTCGACGACGTCGCCGTCGACCAGCTCGTAGGAGAGGTCCTTCAGCTCGCCGTTGACCCGGGCGGCGATGACCTCCGGGGTCTCGGAGAACAGCTGCCAGGCCTTGGTGCCCGCCGTGACCGTCATGTCCTCACGCGCGTCGGCGCGGACGAGGACGATCTTCTTGTCGGACACGTGGGTGCTCCTTGGGGTCGGGACGGCGCGGTTCGACCGCGTGACGGTGGTGCGGGGTGGGGCGCCGAAGGGCGTCCCTCGCGATCGTATCGAGCAGTCGCCCCGCACCCCGCATCGGTTTCGGCCCCGGCGCCCGGGCCGCGTCCCCACTTCCGATGATGCGGGCGAGACCGTCGCCGTTCAGGCTGCCGACATGCATGCCGTGCCGTGCCGCGTCGCCCTCCTGCTGCTCGCGATCGCAGTACCGGTGCTGGGCCTTCCTGCGCTCCTTCCCCCGAGCGCGCAGGCCGCGCACGTGCGCCCCGAAGCCGTGGCGAGCTGGGGCGTCGACGGACCGGTGCTCGCGACAGCGGTCGCGGGCAACGTCGTGGTCGTCGGGGGAAGCTTCTCCGCAGCGGTGGGCCCCACCGGGGAACGGGTGCCCCGCGCCAACCTCGCGGCGTTCTCGCTGCGCACCGGCGCATTGCTGACCGGGTGGCGCGCCGACACCAACGGCGCCGTCCGCGCCCTCACCACCGACGGTCGGTCGCTGTGGGTCGGGGGCTCCTTCACCCGCATCGGCGGGGTCGCCCGGGCGCGCGCGGCCAAGGTGTGGGCGCACTGGGGCGTGGTGGACAAGGCGTTCCGCGCCAACGCCAACGCGGCCGTGCTGGCGCTCGAGCTCTCCGGCAAGGCGCTCTTCCTGGGCGGCGACTTCACCTCGGTGGGCGGCGCGGCCCTCCCCCGGCTCGCACGGGTACGCGCCGCCACCGGCCGGCCGGTGCCGAAGTTCCGCCCGTCGGTGAACCGCGCCGTCCAGGGCATCGCGGTCAGCGGGAACCGCGTCTACCTGGCCGGGCAGTTCACCGCCCTGGGCGGACAGGCCCGCCGCGGCGTGGGTGTGGTCGCCAAGGCCACCGGCGTGCTGCGCGGGCCGGCGTACGCCGCGTCGGTCCACCCGTCCTTCGGCGTCGAGGTCTCCTCCGACGGCAGCCGCCTCCTCGTCGCCGCCGGCGAGTACGCCAACGCGCTGGTCGCCTGGGACGCGGCGTCCGGCGCGCAGCTGTTCCGCCACACCGCCATGGGCGACGTGCAGGCGCTCGACGTCCAGGGCGACCACGTCTACTTCGGATTCCACGAGGGGTTTCGTGGGGACACCACCCTCAAGGTGCTCGCCGCCCGGGTCAGCACCGGCGCCCTGGACCCCGACTTCCGCCCGCCCGTCGACGGGTTCTGGGGGATCCACGCCATCACGGCCACCCCCGATGCGCTGGTGCTCGGCGGTGAGTTCTCCCGGGTGGGTGGCGTCACGGCACGCGGCTGGGCGCGGTTCCGGCCCTGAGGGACCTCCTCCGCGGACGCGCAGAGCGAGACACTCCTGCACGGGCCACCACTACCGGCTGTCGACGAACCTCTTGCCCTCGAACGCATGTTCGACTAGGATGAGGTATGGCCTCCCCCGAACTCCCCGACAGCGGCTCCCCCGCCGCCGTGCTGGCGTTCGTGCAGGACCAGCGGGCCGCAGCCCAGCGAGCCGAGGTCCTGGTCCTGGAGGGCGCCCTGCTGTGGGCCGCGATGCACCCGGTCTCGACCAACTCGACCGACGAGGGCTCGACCAACGGTGGATCGAACGGCGGGTGGCTCTTCGCCGAGGTCGCGATGCCGCTCGGGGGCGAGGGGACGCCGCTCGTCGCGGAGTTCGCGCCGATGGAGCTGGGGGCCGCCCTCGGCATGTCGACCGACGCGGCCCGGGCACTGGTGGGTGCCGCACTCGAGCCCGGCCGCCGTGATCGCGCACCCCAACGTGGTGGCGGAGGTCCGGAAGTCGAAGGCGACCACGGCAGGCACCTACGTCCTCGACCCGACCACGGCGGGACCGTCCTCGATCCTCGGCGTGCCCGTCATCTCCACCCCGGCGGCGACCGCGGCCGTCGTGTGGGTGGTGGAACCGACAGGCGTCACGATCTTCCGCCGCGGGCCCCTCGTCGTGGACCTGGGCACGACCGGCGACAACTGGTCACACAACATCCAGTCGATCCGCGCCGAGGAGCGCGTCGGCACCGCGGTGACCCGGCCGTCGTCGCTGACGAAGCTGACCCTCTCCGGCGGCAGCCGGTCGACCGCCAAGCAAGAAACGTGGCCCGGCCCGGGGCTGTCCTCACACGTCTCCCCCTGGGCCGGGCCGCTCGGGCCTGAGGGGTTCCAGGGTCTTCCTTCGGCCCACCCGTCCCGGGACGCGGCGGCCTGCGTCCCGGGACGGCCCGCGTCGGAGCCACCCGTCCCGCGACCGTGATTACGCGGTCAGCCAGCGCGGATACCGCCTCTCAGTTACGGTCGGCCCCATGTCGGAGAGAGTGAAACGCGGGCTCGGCCTCGTGGTGATTGGGCTCCTCGGCGTCATACTCATCGCCGCAACCCGCCAGATGGAGGCGGACGGCGAGACTCCGCCCACGCTGCTCGTCGTCGCTGGAGCGGCAGGCGGATGGGTTGGCATCTACGGCCTAGTCCTCATCGCCCTTGGGTTGCTGCGCGACTGAGTTGCTGACCGCCAGGGCTGGGTAGTTAACCCCGGAATTAGGAACCTGGCGCCCTTGTGCCGGCCACATCATCGGGCCAAGACCCACACCGGCTGGCGCTACGACAAGACCGACGCCGCCACCTATCTCTGGCGATCGCCCCACGGGTTGCACCTGATCAAGGACCGCGGCACCACTGCGCTCCTCAGCGCACACCCGCCGGACGTCTAGGGATCAGCGCGGGGTGAGCACCCGGCGTACGAACGTGTCGACATTGGCGCACAGCCGTTCGACGCGCTGCTCGGGGGTGAGCGTCTCGTGCGGCTGGGCGCGGTCGGGGCGCTTGATGCCGCGGGCGTAGAGCGAGCAGGCCAGGTCGGCGCAGAGGTAGGTGCCGACGGTGTTGCCGGCGCGTCCGGCAGCGCCGGCGCGGGGCGCGACCATCAGCGCCATGTCGGTGCTGGAGTGGGTGGTGAGGCAGAACGCGCACATGTTCTTGCGCCCGCCGCGCCCGGCACCGTTGCTGATCCGCAGCACCAGCCCGACCGGGCCGCTGTCGCCCGGCACGACCAGGTAGGCGCTGTCGGGGGCGCCGGCGTCACGCCAGCCGAGGAAGTCCAGCTGCTCCCACCGCGACGGCGCGATCGCCTTGGGCAGCGGCAGCCGGGTGGCCTCGCCCTTGGTGCAGTTGACGAACGAACCGCGGATCTCCTGGGCGGTGAGCGGTTGCATGAGTCCAGCCTCGCACCCGCCACGGCGCTCAGTCCGGGCGGGCGGTGTCCTGGCGGGCCGTTTCCTGACCCGCGAGCAGCGCGCGGAACCGCGGCGCCAGCGTGAGCGCGTAGGTGCGGGTGATGTGGTTGGTGTCGCGGTACACCAGCGTCCTGCCCTGCACCGGCGTGCAGACGCGCTGGCGGCACACGCCGTCGCGCAGGTCGAAGAACTCGACGCCGGAGAGGTCGGCCAGCGCCGCGTGCTCGATGCGCGCGCCGCGGCGCGCGGTGACCAGGCACTCCGAGACCCGGCCGGTCTCCACCAGGCAGGACGGCGGGTTCACCTTGGCGGACGGCAGGCTGGCGACCATCACCACCGCGATCCCGGCGTCGGTGAACCGCTCCACGGTGCGGCGCAGGCCCTCGACCAGCAGCGGCCGCGAGTCGTGGGCGTCGTGGAGGTCGCCGCTGTCGCGGTCGATCACCCGGAGCCCGTCGCTGGCCATCCCCAGCACGACGAGCTCGGGATCGGCGGCGATCACCTCCGTGATGATCGCGGCGCGGAAGTCGTCGCACTCCTCGAACTCGCGGCCGAGCGCCCCGTCGAACCTGGTGACGTCGGCGATCGGGCAGGCGCTCTTCGACCACGCCCACAGCCGCCATCCCTCCGCCTTCGCCGCGACGTCCAGACCGGGGAAGACCTGGACCGCGTGGCTGTCGCCGAGCAGCACGACGTCCCGCTGACCCGCCGGGTCGCCGAAGCCGCACGCGCCGAGATCCTCGAGCGCACGCTCCTCATAGCCCAGGTCGCAACCGCGCTGGCGCATCGAGAACACGTCCTCCGCCGCGACCGCGGGGTTCGGGGTGAGCGCCACCGTGCGCCCGTCGCGCAGCTCCACGACGCCGTCGGTCTGTGCCGAGGCCAGCACCGTCACCGGTACGGCGACCAGCGCGACGAGCGCCCCACCGAAGGCGATCGAGCGCCACGGCCGGACGGCCAGCACCCGCGCCCGGCGCACCGGCTGCTCGACCAGCACGTAGGAGCCCCACGCGGCGAGCAGCGAGAGCGCGACGGCGAGCACCCGCCACGGCCAGGAGTCGCCGCCGACGGCGTACGGGAGGATCACGAGCACCGGCCAGTGCCACAGGTACCAGGAGTACGACAGGTCCCCGAGCCACTGCAGCGGACGCACCGACAGGGCGCGGCCCAGCAGGGTCGCCTGCCCACCGGCGCCGGTGCCAGCGGCGATCAGCGCGACCGCGGCCAGCGACGGGAGCAGCGCGAGGAAGCCGGGGTAGGCGTACCCGCCGGCGCCGCTCTCCTGCAGCGCGACCAGCGCCACGGCGTACCCGACCAGGCCGAGGAGCCCGAGGGCCGCACAGGTACGCCGACCGAGGCGGAGCAACGGCACCGCGGCGGCCAGCAGCGCGCCGAGGCCCAGCTGCCAGGCCCGCGCCGGCGTGCCGAAGAACGCGTAGGGCTGGCTGACCCCGGTCTGGTGCAGGCACCAGGCGAAGGACGCCACGACCACGAGCGCGAAGAGCAGCAGGTACGCCGTGCGCAGGTGCCGGCGCAGCCCCGCGCGGGCCACCAGCACGCCGAGGCCCACCACCAGGAGCGGCCACACGACGTAGAACTGCTCCTCCACGCCGAGGGACCAGAAGTGCAGCACCGGACTGGAGGTGCGGTCCTGGGCGAGGTAGTCGGTCTCCTGCTGGGCGAAGCGCCAGTTGGCCGAGAAGAGCGCGGACCAGCCGATGTCGTGGGCGACCGTGCGGCGGTCGAGGACCGGCATCCACACCGCGGCGGCCAGGCCGGTCGCCACCAGCGCCAGGGTCGAGGCCGGCAACAGGCGGCGGGCGCGCCGCGCCCAGAACCCGCGCAGCGAGACCGTGCCGGTGCGGCCGTGCTCGGCCAGCAGCAGGCCGGTGATGAGGAAGCCCGAGAGCACGAAGAACAGGTCGACGCCCACGAAACCGCCGCTGATGCCGGGCATCCCGGCGTGGTAGGCCACCACCGCGAGGACGGCGAGGGCGCGCAGGCCCTGGATGTCGCCGCGGTGGGTGGTCGGCGCGGAGGCCTGGCTCACGTCGTTCGTCCGTTCGTCCCGTTGTCGATCGATGACCAGCGGCGTGGCCCCCGGACCGCACCAGAGTGCGGCTCCCCGGGTCCCCGCGGGCGTCGCCACGCCGGACAGTGACGTCCCTCAGCGACGCCAGCCGGTGCGCGCAATGAGCCAGCCGAGGACCGCGGGCGGGGTGCTGCGCACGACGAGCGCCGCCTGCGGGGGCACGATCGCGGTACACCGGTCCGCCTCGATCGCGTCGGCGCCGCGTCGAGCGATCGAGGTCGTCGAGCCGGGCACGCCCGTGACCACGACCCGCCGGTTCCTGGCGATCATGGATTCATCGTGGTGCTGGCCCCCACGGCCTGCACGCCGAACGCCCGGAGATCCCCTCCGGTGGGGACCGCCGGTATGGACCGCGGGGCGGGCGGGTCAGGCGATGACGGCGTCCACGGCCTTCTTCAGCGCGCTCGGCTGGGACGGGCGGCGCGGCGCCCTCTCCCGGGCCTGGGTCATCTCGGCACCGATCTCCTGCAGGACCTTGCGCCCCAGGGCCTCCCGCACCTGCGGGAACCACTCCTGCTCCTCCTCCTCGATGTGGTGGCGCACGTTCTCGATGAGGACGGTGGTCTTGGCGGTGAAGCGCTCGTCGGTGGGCTGCATCCCCGCCAGCTCCATCACGAGCACGTCGGCGACGTGGTGCTCCTCGTAGGACTCCAGCACGTCGTCCTCGAGCTCCGGGACGAGCTCGCGGACGCGGGGGTACATCACCTCGTTCTCGATGTAGGTGTGCACCGTCAGCAGCTCGATGATCCGGTCCACCAGGCTGCCCTTGGTCTTGTACGCCGCCTCGCCGGCGGCCTCGAAGTCGCGGAAGGTCTTCAGGATCAGCTTGTGGTCGTCCTTGAGCATCACGATGGCGTCAGTGGACACGGGGAGACTCCTCGGTGGTGGGTGACGGGTCGTCCGCGCGCGAGGCCCGCGCACGGCGATAGGCGGGCTCGCGCAGCCGTCGTACGACGTCGTACTGGCGCAGGCCCGGGATCCGGTGACGCACCGGGTCGAAGGAGACCGGCCCGTCGTCGCTGGTGTCGGGGACCAGCCGCAGCTCCGCGAACGGGTGCCAGGGTCCCCTCGCGTGTGCCCAGCGCAGCTCGTAGCTCTCGGGAGCCGGACCGCCCTGGAGCCCCAGCAGCACCGGCCCGGTCGGGCTGTCGTAGGGCAGCAGCGTGGTCATCGGGCGGCTGCGGGGCCGACGCCCACCGGTCAGCAGGAAGCGGGTGAGCCGTCCCCAGCCGGTGCTGGCGAACAGCAGGTCGCCGGGACCGTCGGTGGTCGGCACCCGCAGCGCCAGGCCGTGGACGTCGGGGAGCCGGGAGGGCAGGCCGATGGCGCGCGAGAGGCGTACGACGACCTCGTCCTCCCCCGGCTCGTCGATCCACGCGACGCCGCTCGGCTCGGCGGACCCGGTGCGGTGGAGCCGTCCGGCGCGCAGGTCGCCCTCCGGGTGCAGCGGCTTGCGGGCGGAGCGCACCGCCGCCAGCGCGCTGGTGCCGGCCGCGAGCAGCACGCCGCCGGCGCGAGCGGCGCGGGTGAGCGGGTGCGGGTCCATGGGCCTCCTGTCCGCGCGACTGGTACCCCGCGCCTCGCGCGGCGACACCACTCCGACGGGTGAGGCGCGTGCACGGCGCCGGCCGGGGCTACGGCTCGATCGAGCCCTCGCCCCGCAGCCCGTGGTCGACACCCCACAAGATCGCCTGCGGGCGACTCGTCGCGCCGATCTTGCGGTACGCCGTGCGGATGTAGGTCTTGATCGTGTTGATGCTGAGGAAGGACCGTGCGGCGATCTCCTCGTTGGTGAGGCCGTGGCAGATCATGCCGAGGATCTCGCCCTCGCGGGGGCTGAGGCCCTGCTCGCGCCCGGGCCAGTCGGCCATCGTGGCCTCGTCGGGCTTGGGGTCACCGTCGGCTTTCATCGTGAACGAGTCGCTGCCCTCGGCCTGGTGCACCTCGACCAGCCGCTCCGCCAGCTCCTCCCCCGACACACCCTTGCCGATCCAGCCGACCGCGCCGTGCTCGTGCGCGACCTCGGGCGGGTAGGTCTCCCAGCTGTAGACGACGATCTTCGCCTTGGGGTTGGCCGTGACCACCGCACGCAGCTTCTCGTCCTTGTCGGGGAGGCGTCCGAAGGTGTCGAACAAGATCACGTCGGCCTCGGGCACGAAGTCGGTACCGGTGGACACCTCCACCACCTCGACCAGGTCGGAGTGCGGGGCCAGCAGGGCCACCAGGCCGCGCAACACCAGCTGGTAGTCGTTCGACAGCACCACCTTGACAGGCTTCATGTGGATGCTCTTCTCTGCGGGCTCGTCGCCCGGCGCCTCTCGCTGGTTCGTCCGCCCCGCTCGCTGATGTCGCCTCCCACCGTTTCACACCCCTGGTGGTGAGGGGGCGCGGCCGGGCTCTCAGGGGACGCCGGGGACGGCACCCGCAGGGACCCGACGTCGAAGCGGAAGAACTCACCCGCGGCCCAGCGGTCGGTCCCGTGGTGCCAGCCGACCGTGCCGCGGGCCGGGATCGTGAGACCGCCGAACGTGCGGTGCTCGGTGATCTCGCCGCCGAAGGGGTGCCACCCCCAGCTGCCGGTGTCGTCGGGGTCGCCCCAGCGCTCGAGCACGAAGGAGCGGAGCAGGCCGTCGTCGTCGAGGGTGCAGCGGACGTCGACCGGGTTGTCCCCGAGACGGTGGTGGACGGTGACGTGGGTGTCGTCCTCGGCCGACCACCGCACGCCGTAGCGCGGCAGCAGTGCGGTCGGGACCCACACCCCCTCCGCACCGCCACGCCCCGCAGCGCTGCGGGAGACGTCGGGGCCCTCGCCCTGCGCCACGGTGAGCAGTCCCGCGAGCCGCCAGCGCATCGCCCCCGCGCCGTCGACGTACTGATCGGAGCCGGCGATCAGGCCGCCCACCCGCGCCCCCCACACGAAGCCGACGTGTGGGTCGAGCACCTCCACGGCGCGGAACGGCAGCCACCGCGGGCCCAGCCGCAGGCTGCCGCGCATGGTCAGCGTGGCACCGCGCGCGAGCGGTGTCCCGGGCGCGATCGCGGCGCTCAGGTGGCGGCGTACCGGCTCGGGCAGACCGTCGAGCTCCTCGGCCCCGAACACCTCCGGGGGCGCGGGCGTGAGGAGCCGTGCCTGCCACGCGGCGAGATTGCCGCCCGTCTCAGTCCTGCGGGTCCGCACGTCCCTGCTCCTCCCTGGCGGCCACCACCAGCCCGGCCGACCAGCCCGGCGCCCGTCCGCGGCACGGTGGCGCCAGCGCCTCGGGATGGTGCCCGCTGCGTGCCAGCAGCCAGGCGACCAGCGAGTTGGAGTTCCACATCTCCCCCGCGCCCAGCTCGTCGCGACCCCAGGTGGCGGCGGGGAAGTCCGACACCACGGCGAGCAGCCGCTCCGCCCGGAGCGGGTCCGTGCTCAGGCGCTGCGCACCGCCCACCGCCTCCTCGAGGTCGGGGATCGCGCCGCCGCGCCAGCAGCGCACCTCGTAGCGGAACAGCCGTGAGCGGCCGAGGCAGGCCAGCCCCACCGGTCCCTCGCACACCACGCCGTGCCCGGCGGCCGAGCCGCTCCACACCGGAGCCATCTCCAGCGCGTAGCGCGCCCCGGCGTACTGCACCTCGAGGGCGGAGTGGAACAACGGCGCCGGGGCGCGGTGCTCGCGCCGGGCCGCGATCGCCTCGTAGACCCGGCCGCTGGCCCGGACGACCCCGGTCCGCCCGCCGGCGCCGAGAGGCAGCCAGTACAGGTCGACGCCGGCCGCGGCGGCGTCCCGCTCGCTCTCCATGGCCATCACCCTCCCACCGCCATTCGACCGCCAGTCCGCGCGCGCGGACAGGCGCGAACGTCCCGTTGCCGAGGGCAACGGTCCCGGCGTTCCTGGTCCGTTCGGCCCTACCCGGGTCACCGCGCGTGGACGGACCGTGGAGCGACGTCGGACGAGGAGTGCGCCATGGCCGCCTACCGCTACCCGGTCCAGGTGACCGGTGACCTCGACGAGCCGCTGAGCCGCTGGCTGTGGCTGGTGAAGTGGCTGCTGGCCATCCCGCACCTGGTCGTGCTGTTCTTCTTGTACCTGGCCTTCCTGGTGCTGAGCGTGGTCGCGTTCTTCGCGATCCTGATCACCGCGCACTACCCGCGCGGCATCTTCACCTTCAACGTCGGGGTGATGCGCTGGAGCTGGCGGGTCAGCTTCTACACCTACTCGGCGCTCGGCACCGACCGCTACCCGCCGTTCACGCTGCGCGACGTGCCCGACTACCCCGCGCACCTCGAGATCGACTACCCCGAGCGGCTCTCGCGCGGCCTGGTGCTGGTGAAGTGGTGGCTGCTGGCCATCCCCCACTACATCGTGGTCGGGCTGATCGTCTCCGGGACGTCGTACGCCACGAGCACCGCCACCGGTGAGGTGACCGCCTCGACGCCCGGGCTGTCGAGCGTCCTGGTCTTCTTCGCCGGCGTCATCCTGCTGTTCACCGGCCGCTACCCGCAGCCGCTGTTCGACCTCGTCGTCGGCCTGAACCGATGGTCGCTGCGGGTCGCGGGGTACGCCGCGCTGATGACCGACGTCTACCCGCCGTTCCGCCTGGACCAAGGGGGTCGTGAGGACGCGACGACTCCCGCAGCGCCTCCCCCGGGCCCGCCGCCCCCGCCGCACACCTGAGCGCGGATCAGGGTGGGACCAGGGCTCCTCCCGATGGGAGGTGTCGGCGCGGTGCGGCAGGCTGGTCGCACCACCCCAGCGACCCAAGGAACCACCCATGAGCGACATCCGTGCCAGCCTCGCCCGCCAGGGACTGCTCCGCCCGCGCCAGGACCGTGCGATCGCCGGCGTGTGCGCCGGTCTCGGGCGCCGCTTCGGCCTGAGCCCGTGGGTGGCCCGCCTGCTCTTCGTCCTGCTGCTCATGGTCATCCCGGGCAGCCAGTTCCTGATCTATCCCGTGCTGTGGATCCTGATGCCGAGCGAGTGACCGGCGAGGCGATCCGGGCGGCTCAGCGCACGTGCCGCGACCTGACCCGCGGACCCCAGTCCGGATAGCTGTCCGGGGCCTCGGTCCTCGTCACCAGCCGCTCGTCCGTCCCGTCCCGACGCATGATGGCGACGTCCGCGGCGTTCAGCTCGGGCCCGCCGGTCGACGGTCGTTTGCCGACCGTGATCCAGCGTCCGTCCGGCGAGAAGGACGTGGCGAGGTAGCGGGTGATCCCGTCGTCGGCGAAGGTGAGCTGGCGCAGGTGGCGGCCGTCGGGGCGCACGGTGTAGACGTTCGCGTTGGTCTCGGTGTCGAAGACGTGGTCGGTGAACACGATCCGTCGCCCATCCGGTGACCAGTCGGGAGTGTCACCCGCACCCATGCGGTACGGCGTCACCCGGCGCTCCCGGCCGGTGCGCAGGTCGAGCACCCAGACCGCGACCCCGTCGACGGGCCGGGCCGCCCGGACGTTCTCGCGCCGGAAGACGACCTTGGTGCCGTCCGGCGACAGCTGCGGCTCGAGGTCCTCGCCGGTCGCGCCGCTCGCCGGGGGACGCAGCTGGGTGAGCTGGCGCAGGTGCGTCCCGTCGGCACGCATCATGAACACGGCGAGGGTCTCGACCAGGTCATCCTCGACCGGCCCGAAGGCCCGGCTGAACACGATGTGCCTGCCGCTCGGGGACCAGGCGGGCGTGAAGTTGCAGACCCCGCTCAGCGGCAGGCAGTTGCCCTCCGGATGGGACCTGCTCGTGAGCTGGCGCAGGCCCGTGCCGTCTGCGTTGACGACGAAGATGTCGTCCTGGGTGGGCCCGGAGCGCTGGAACACGATGCGCCTCCCGTCGGGCGACACGTCCGGGCTGCGGTCGTGGACGCCCTCAGCGGGATAGGTGATCTGGCGTTCGCCCGACCCGTCCGGCCGGGCGCTGAACAACGCTCCGGTGGTCTGCTCGGCGTCGGTGAACCGCCGAAAAACGATCCGGCCGTTCTCCCCGTCGAAGGTCGCGGTGGCGGGCGTCGCCGGCACGATCAGGCAGGTCAGGACCAGCAGCCCGACCGTGGTGAGGCAGCGCGCGGCGCGGCCGGCTCCTGTGGGTCTCATGGTTCCTCCTCGTGACGTGGGGATGGGGGGGGCGCCCTCCGCCTGTCCGTCACAGGCGACCGGGTCGCCGTCACGGGAGCTGCGCCCCGCCGCGACGACCCCGCGCCTCGACCTCCAGACAAGCCGATCTCGCAGGCGCGGGGAAGCAGGATGCCCAAGATGAACCACCGGGCGGCGCGAACGACGTCGACCCGACGGCGAGCACGGCCGGCTCACCCGAGGTCGCGGGCGAGCAGCAGCCGACGCCCCGCGGCGGCGAGCAGGCCGGCGAGCACCGCGGTGAGCAGCACCGGGGTGACCCGGAAGCGTTCCAGGGGCACCAGTGCGAGGTGCTCGAAGGGCGAGAGTCCCTGCACCGCGGCGGGGAGGTTCATCAGGTCGCCGAAGACCATCACCACGAAGGCGACCCCGAGCCCCGCCCAGCCCAGCGGGGCGGCGCGCGCGGTGATCCCGTGCAGCGTCCAGGTGACCCCGGCCAGCACCAGCGCCGGCGCGGAATACGGCAGCGTCGCCGCGGTCAGCTCCGCCACCTTCCCCCAGCGGCCGGTGACCGCGGCGTACCCCACCCCGAGCCCGAGCCCCGCGGCCAGCAGGACCACCAGGGTCCCGGTGATCGTCACCGCGGCGTGGCCCCACCACCAGCGCGACCGGGAGAGGCCGGTGGCCAGCAGCGCATCGACGCGGGCACGCCCCTCCTCCGCGCGCGGGCGCAGCGCCGAGGAGATCGTGAAGGCCGTCGACAGCAGGGCCAGCGTCAGCACCGAGGTCGCCTGGAAGGCAGCGACGAGGTCGCCGGCCGCATCCGCCGCGAACAGCTCGCGAGTGGTCCCCGAGCTGCCGAGCAGGTCCTCGACGTCGTCGCCGATCGAGCCGTAGGCGAGTCCGGCGACGAACAGACCGGCCGCCCAGGCCGCGACCGAGGTCCGCTGCAGACGCCAGGCCAACCCGAACGCACCGTCCAGGGACGGGCCGGCACGCGCCGGTCCGGGCCGATCCGCGAGCACGCCGCTGCCGTGGTCTCGGCGCACCAGCACCCAGCAGGCCCCGGCCACCGTGATCGCAGTGCCGGCCAGCAGGAGCAGGGCAGGCCACCAGCGCAGCCCGGAGAACGCGTGCATCGCCTGGTACCACCCGATCGGGGAGAGCCAGGAGAGCGCCGGGGCGCCGACGTCCCCGACCGCGCGCAGGGCGTACGCCGCGGCCAGACCGACACCGACCAGGGCGTACGCCGAGCGGGCGCTCGCGCCCAGCTGGGCGGCGAGGAGCGCCAGGCCGGCGAAGCACCAGCCCGTGAGGGCCAGGCCCACGCCCATCGCCACCGAGTCCGCTGCCTCCAGCGGGTAGGTCACCAGCGCCAGGGCGACCGCCGTACCGGCGATGACCTGGGCGACCGCGGCCTCGAGCATCGCGGCGGCGACCCCGGCGAATCGCCCGACCGGCGCCGCCCGCACCAGCTCGTCGCGCCCGCCCTCCTCGGCGCCGCGGGTGTGGCGCACGACGAGGAACATGCTCATCAGCCCGGCCAGCACGGCGCCGAACGCTGCCGACTGCCACGCGACCTGACCGCCGACGGTGTCCAGCGCGCGGGTCGGGCCGGTCATCGCGATGAAGGCCGGGTTGCCCTCCATGCTCGCCGCGGCCTGCTCGAAGTCGGCGCGGGTCTCGTAGAGCCGGTCGACGCTCACCGCCTGGCTCCAGTACAGCAGCGCGAGGCCGACGGACCACGCCAGCACCTGCCAGGCATCGCGCCGCAGCTGGGCACCCAGCAGCAGCGCGGTGCCCCTCATCGCTCCCCGGCCCCGGCCACGGACGGCGGCGACCCAGACCGGGTGCCGTAGTGGCGCAGGAACAGCTCCTCCAGGCTCGGCGGCTGCGTGGTGAGCGAGACCAGCCCGTGCGCGAGCAGCTCGCGCAGCACCTCCGGCATCGCGGCCGTGTCGACGTCGAAGCGGAGCACGCTGCCCTCGACCACCAGGTCGTGGACACCGGCCGTGCCGGCGAGGTCCGGCGGCGGCCCGGCCAGCTCGGCGACCACCTCCGCGCGGGAGAGGTGGCGCAGCTCGGCAAGGGTCCCGGACTCCACGGTGCGCCCCTCGCTGATGATGCTGACCCGGTCGCACAGCTGCTCCACCTCGGCGAGCACGTGGCTGGAGAGCAGGACCGCCGTGCCGCGGTCGCGCACCTCGCGCACGCAGTCGCGGAACTCCGCCTCCTTGAGCGGGTCGAGGCCCGAGGTGGGCTCGTCGAGCAGCAGCAGGTCCACGTCGGCGGCGAGCGCAGCGACCAGGGCGACCTTCTGCCGGTTGCCCTTGGAATAGGTGCGACAGCGCTTGGTCTCGTCGAGGGCGAAGCGCTCCACCAGCGCCCGCCGCCGCGCCTCGTCGAGTCCGCCGCGCAGCCGGCCGAGCAGGTCGATCACCTCACCGCCCGTCAGGCCCGGCCACAGCGCGACGTCGCCGGGCACGTAGGCGAGGCGCTCGTGCAGGGTCGCCGCGTCCCGCCACGGGTCGCCGCCGAGCAGCCGCACCTGCCCCGCGTCGGCGCGCAGCAGCCCGAGCAGCACCCGGATCGTCGTGGACTTGCCCGACCCGTTCGGGCCGAGGAAGCCGTGCACCTCCCCGGGGCGCACCTGCAGGTCGAGGCCGTCGAGCGCCCGGACCCGGCCGAAGGTCTTGACCAGGCCCTCGACCTGGACGGCAGGCGCGGTCCCGACCGGCGCGGTCACCCTCACTCCTCGGGGGTGGGCACCACCGCGACGTACCGCGGCGCGTGCACGAGGACGCCGTGCGGGACGTCGAGGTCGAGCAGCCCGAAGATCGAGCGCCGCACGTGGCTGCCGAGCACCACCATCTCCGCGGTCTCGGCCGCTCGGGCGAGCTCCTCGTCGGCGAGCCCCCGGCGCAGCCGCAGGCGCACCTCGACGTCGGGGAACCGCGGGCCGAACCGGTCGCCGACCTCGCGCAGCTGCGCCCAGAGCTCGTCGTACCCGCCCTCGGACTCGGTGACCTCGCCCTCCAGGCCGGCCTCGAAGAACGTGCGGACGATGCTCAGCGGGGTACGCCGCAGCGCGGCCTGACCGAACGCCCACTCCACGGCCGGGTCGGAGTGCGGGGTCGCGTCGGTGCCGACGAGGATCCCCTCCCCGGCCGACTCCGGCGGGTGCGGGCGTCGCACGACCACCGGACAGCGGGCGTGCTGCGACAGCGCCACCCCGACCGAGCCGAGCAGCAGGCTGCTGACCGGGCCGCGACCCCGGGACCCGACGACGATCAGGTGCGCGGACTCCGCGGCCTCGAGCAGCGCCACCCGCGCGTCGGTGAGGACCATCTCGGAGCGCACCTCCACGTCCGGTTCACGCTCGGCGACCCGGGCGGCGCTCCCCTGCACCAGGGCGCGCCCCTCGGCCCGCAGCGCGGCCACCAGCATCGCGGGGTCGACGTCGTCGCCGGTCAGCGTGGTCAGGCTCGCCGCGTGCACGATCACCAGCGGGCGCCTCTCCAGCGCCGCCTGCGCGGCGGCCCAGTCCAGCGCCTGGTCGGCGGAGTCCGAGCCGTCGACGCCGGCCACCACCGCCTCCGCGCACGTGTCGAGCAGCGACATCTCGGGACTCCTTCGGGTGACGGGCCGGCCGCGGCCGGTCCGTTCAGGGTCCATCGCCGCGCGGGCCGGCGTTAGGGACGAAGGACCCGTTCCCTGCCGTCCGGGCCAGGACCCCGGGCCATAGGGCCCTGTACGGACGCGCCGCTCCGCGCCAGATTGGCCCACGGAGAGGAGCCGCCATGAGCCAGTCCCCCACGGACCCGTCCCCGAAGATCCTCCTTCCGGTCGACGGCGTCGACGACCACGGACCCGGCGTCGCGTTCGCCACCCAGGAGGCGCGGCGCCGCGGGGCAGGCATCCACGTCGTGCACGTGGTCCCCCCGGCCTTCCCGGGTCTGCCGATCACCTCCGAGGTGGGGCTCGACGGTCAGGAGATGCAGCTGCTCGGCAACGCCGCGGTGGAGCACGCGACCGAGGCCGTACGCGAGACGCTCGACGGCGCCGACGTACCGGTGACCGGCGAGGTGCTGCACGGGCGAGTGGTCCCCACCCTGGTGGAGGCCAGCCGCGACGTGGACCTGGTCGTGCTGGTGCGTCGCCATCCCCGGCCGACGCCCGTGCTCAGCGCGATGTCGGTCGTGCACGGGGTGGCCGCCCGTGGGCACAGCGCGGTCGCCGTGGTGCCCCGGGAGTGGGGGGCGGACCGCCCGGCCGCCCCTGTCGTCGTCGGCGTGGAAGGGGCTGAGGAGTCCGAGGAGATCGTGCGCGCCGTGCTCGAGCGGACACGGGAGCCCGACGACGTGGTGGAGCTGGTGCACGCCTGGTGGTACTCCGACGCCTTCGACAACCTCACCTTCGCAGGGGAGGCCGGCGAGCAGGAGACCCAGCGCCAACGCGAGCGTCTCGAGAGCGAGCTCGGACCGCTCCTGGCCGACTTCCCCCATGTCGACACCCCGCTCGTCATCGTCCATGCGCGGCCGGCGGAGGCGCTCATCGCGGCCTCCGAGGATGCGCGCGTGGTCGTCGTCGGGCGCCACCACCCGCGCCTTCCGCTCGGCTCGCACCTGGGTCCGGTCACCCGCGTCGTCCTGCGCGAGTCGGCCTGTCCGGTCATCATCGAGGCCGACGTCGACCTCCCCGCGCCGGGTCGCCACGTGGCGAGCGAATGAGCACCTCGGCACGGGGACGGTGACGATGCCACGCGTGCTGGTGACCTACGCGAGCCCGCACGGATCCACCCGCACCATCGCCGAGCGGCTCGCGGCGCGCCTGCGCGAGCACGGACCGAGCGTCGAGTGCGTGTCGATCGAGCAGTTCCCGACCATCACGGCGTACGACGCGGTGGTGATGGGCAGCGCGGTGCACCAGCAGGCATGGACGCCCGAGGCGGCCGGCTTCGTGAACCTGCACGCCGCCGACCTCGCGGCGCGTCCGGTCTGGCTGTTCAGCGTCGGGATGGTCGACGCGCTTCCCCGACCGGCGCGGCGCCTGGCGGTCAAGGAGGGCCCGCTGTCGGTGGCGCCCTTCCTCGACACGCTGCACCCACGCGACACCCGCCTGTTCTCCGGGGTGGTGCGCAAGGACCAATTCCCGCGGATGAGCCGGCTGGTCATGCGCCTGACCGGTGCGCGGTACGGCGACTTCCGCGACTGGCGCGCGATCGACGCGTGGGCCGACGAGATCGCCCGGCAGCTGCCGGCGTCGGGGTGAGCCGAGCGGGGCTCAGCGCCCCAGGAGCCTGCGGAGGAAACCGCCGCCAGCCGCGGGCGCGGCGTCGACGTGGCCGTCGCACCACTGCCCGGCCGGGACCTGGGCCTTCACCTGGGCGATGTGCTGGCCGCATCCGCGCCAGGTGGTCTTGCCGCACTGACGGCAGGTCTTCGGTGAGCACATGGGTCTTCTCCCTCAGTTGACGAACCCCTCGACCCTAACCCCCCGGGGGGATTAGCGCGCACTCCGCCGGTCCGTGTCCTCGACCACGCCGCGCATCGCCCGAGCGCCTCCCGGCGGGTCCGCTCAGGCGCGTCGCCGCGAGGGGCTGACCGGGACCACCTCGGCCAGGTACGGCTCATCGTGCGCGTCGTACCAGCTCGCGTAGCGACCGACGCCGGGCCACGACGTCACGCCGTGCAGGAGGACCGACAGCGCGACCGTCACGACCACCACCGTGAGCACCGACGCCGCACCGTCCAGCTCGCTCTCCTCGACCAGGAGCAGGACGAACACGATCGAGGCGAGGCCACGGGGGCCGAACCACCCGAGGAAGAGGATGGTGACCGGACGCAGACCCGTGCCGATCAGGGCGAGCGCGACCGGCACCATCCGGATCACGGTGAGGCTGAGCACCGCGTACACCAGGGTGCGCCAGTCGAGAACCTCGAGCGCGGGCCCGAGGAGCACGGCACCGAAGAGCAGGAAGGTCAGCGCATCGAGCAGCTCCCCCGCCCCCTCGGCGAGGGACGTGCTCTCGGCGGCGCGCTGCGGCTCGACCGCGGCGTACGCGATGCCCGCGACGAACGCACCGATGAACCCGCTGCCGCCGAGGGCCGCGGCCACGGTGTAGGCCAGCAGCGGGACCGCGACCGCGTTGATCTGTCGCCAGCTGGGCGCCACCCAGCCCCGCCGGCCGCAGACGCGCAGCACCCCGCCGCCCGCGACGCCCGCGACGATCCCCGCGGCGGCGCCGAGGCCGATCTCCTCCGAGAGGATGCGGAACGGGTGCAGCCCTCCTGTCCCTCCCCCGTCCGACGCCTCCGCGATCGTCACGAAGATGATGAGCAGCGGGACGCAGATGCCGTCGTTGAGGCCGCTCTCCACGTTGAGCCCCTGGCGAAGGCTCGAGGGCAGCCGCTCGTCGGTGACCACGGGCTGGCCCAGTGCCGCGTCCGTGGGCGCCAGGATCGTGGCCAGCACCGCGGCGGTCCAGAGGTCGAGGTCAGGCAGCAGCACCATCGCCGTCGCGGTGCCGAGGGCGATCGTGACGGGCAGCTCCAGCCCCAGCAGCCTCGCGGGGAGGCGTACGGCGTGTCGCAGCGTGGCCGGGTTGATCCGCGCGGCATCGGTGAACAGCATCAGCGCCAGCGTCGCCTCGGCCAGGTGTCGCAGGAACCGACCCGACACCTCGACCTCGACGACGTCGAGCACCCGGTTGCCCACCACGAGGCCGACGGCGCTGAAGACCATGGCCTGGGTGATCCACGACGACTGGGCCCGACGCGAGACCCCGGCGTAGGCCACCAGGACGATCGCGAGCGTGGGGAGCGTCCACTCGCCCATGTGCGCCTCCTGCTCAGGCGGGTCCGGCCACCACCCTTGTCGAAGCCCCGGCCTGCGGGCATCACCCCGGACGAGTGACCCGCTCAGCTGCCGAGCAGATCCAGGGCGCGGGCCCGGCGTACGGACTCGTTGCGGCGGCTCACGGCGAGCTTGCGCAGGATGTTGCGGACCTGGGAGCGCACGGTGTTGACCGAGACGAACATGGCGGCGGCGATCTCCTCGGTGCTCAGCAGCCCGGGGAGCAGACCGAGCACCTCCCGCTCCTTGCCGGTGAGGGGTTCGACGACGCAGCCCTCCGGCACCAGATCCGGACGGGCGGGCACCGGACGGGCGGGCACCGGACGGGCGCCGCCGGCCGTGGCCCGGTCACCGACCCCGCTGGGCGCCGCACCCACGCTCGGCGTACCAGCGCGAGACCCGTCGTTGCAGGCTCGTCAGTCCCGCGGGCGAGGCGTAGGCCAGCTCCGCACAGAGCAGCTCACGGAAGAAGGGGTGGTAGCGGTGCCAGCGGGTGCGCACGCCACCTCCTCGATCAGCCCGGGCTTCGAGGGTGTCCACGACACTTGCGTGCTTCCTGGCCCGTCACGGTGACCTGCCGGAGCTGGCGGACCAGGTCCGGCGGCAACGTCCCCGCGACGCGGATCTCATACGTCGCACCGACCATGACCCTGATGCCACTGTGGGGATCGCCTGGGCGCCGTGATCGTCGGCGACGGATGAACCCCGTCAGCCTTCCTCGACCTCGAGGGTGGCGCCCGCGTCGGGCTCGCCCCGGATCCGGCGGCCCACCCGGCCGCGGTCGACGGCGACCGCGCGTCCCACGGCTGTCGCCAGGAGCATGCCGAAGGCCACGGCGTACAGCCACGCGAGGTAGGTGAAGGCCACCCCGATCGACCCGTACCGGTCCGCGCTCACCTCGAGCGCGCGCGGCAGCCAGAGGGCGGACGCCGGGCGGGCAGCCAGCATGAGCGCCGCGAAGATCGCGGCCCCGGGCAGCAGCCGCCGCAGCGGGACCGCTCCGGTCAGCAGGAGCCAGGGGACGTAGGTCATCAGGCTGAGGTCGCACGCGAACGCCACCATCCGCTGCCAGACGGCCCCCGGTGGCACCGCCGCCGCGAACCCGCTCAGGGCGCGCACGACCACGAGCGACAGCGCCATCGCGACCACGACCGCCAGCCATCGCCACGCCGCGCGCCAGCTGCTCCTCGGCCGAGGCACCTCCCACGCCACGGCGAAGGCGCGGGTCAGCGCGCGGGACAGGCTCGTGGCGGAGGCCAGGAGGAACACCACACCCAGGACGCCGAAACCACCACCCCCGGGTGGCGCTACCGCCTGGTCGAGCAAGGACCGGGACTCCTGGGGCAGGTCCAGCGCGTCGGCGACGGTGTCAGCGCTGCCTGCCCACGTCGTGAGCAGGATCAGGATCGGGAACACCGAGGTGAAGATCTGGGCGGCGATGCTCATCGCCCGGTCGAAGATCTCCAGCTGCAGGCAGGTGGCCACGCTGCGGAAGACGATGCGTCCCGGCCAACCCGCGAGCAGCCGCAGGATCGGGCGCTGCAACCAACCCGGCAGCCGGTCGATGGCGGCGTACGCCGCGGCCTCCGCCGAGCCCGGCGGGCGGCCGTCCTCCGGCGTCAAGCCAGCGTCGGCGCCGGCGCGGGTCGCTCCCATGGACGCCTCCTCGCGCTCGCCCTGCCCACGAGCCTGCCCGACGTACTCGCGCTCCGCACCACTCGGACGGGGTGAGCCCCGGGCGGCGCGAGCCCTGGGTCACCCACCCCGAGATGGACGGTCGATCAGCCGACGGCCGGGGCCGACCCCGTCGTCGGCCGGATGGCGGGCCGCAGGGCGAAGCCCAGGACATCGGCGAGCGAGGCGGCGTACTGGCGGGTGAGGTGGACGATGTCCCAGCGCACCACCGTGTCGCCGGCGAAGATCGGGCACTGGTCGTCGAGGCAGAACCACCGCAGTGTGTCGATGTAGGTCGCACCGGTCGTGCGGGCGGCGACCAGCTCGGCGGCGGACTGCGCCTTCCACGCGTCGCTGGGAGAGCCCTGGCAGTCACGGGGCACCGAGAACCGGCTGACGCACCCCTCGACGGCGTGCCCGGCGGGCGGCGGCGCGAGGATCACCACCCGGGTGCCGGGGGCCGCCATCTCGCGGATCCCGCGGACCGCCGCCCGCTGCCAGGCGTCCTGGGCCGAGGCCAGCGGAGACTCCCCCAGCCACAGCACGCCCGCCTCGAAGGTCGAGAGCACCAGCAGGTCGGGGCGTTCGCGGCGTACCTGCTCGCGCATCGTCGCCCGGGCCTCGTTGCAGCGTGCGGCGCCCTCGGGGTCGTAGTCGATCTCGATCGTGGCGGAGACGTAGGGACAGTTCGACAGCGCGTAGCCGCGCACCGACCACCGCTTGCCCAGCGCCTCCCGCAACGCGGGCATCCACGAGATGGCCACGGAGTCCCCGACGAGCATGGCCCGGCGCGGCCCGGTGCCGTGCACGCAGAGGTCGGGGTCGGTCAGGCTGGTCGGGTTGAGGCACTCCGCACCGGGCTCGAGCTCGGGGTTGATGCCCTGGTCGACCACGTCGTCGAGCGGCGGCGACAGCTCGGGGAACTCCTGGGCGATCAGGCCGCTCACCAGTGCGTCGGTCACCTCGTCCTCGGCGGCCTGCTGCGGCGAGACGCCCGGGGCGCCCGGGGCGCTCTGGGCAGGCCCGGGCGCGGACCTGGCAGCCACGGGCGACGGCGTGGACGGGGCCGTCCAGCGCGGTACGGCGACGGCCACGACGAGGAGGACGGCGCTCACCGCCAGCGCGCCGAGGGCCACGGGACGGCTCGTGGGCCAGTCGATCCGGTGACCCGCGCGCAGGAACTCGGAGTCGAGGACCGGGCGCTCGACGAGGTGGTAGGAGGCCGCGGCGAGGGCGAGCGTCAGCGCCAGCACCGCCACCTGGAAGACCAGGTTCCGCTCGGTGACGAGGACGTCACCGAGGACCAGCACCGGCCAGTGCCACAGGTAGATCGAAAACGACAGGGCGCCCAGGTAGACCAGCGGCGCCGTGTGCAACAACCGGGTGACCCCGACCTGGCTGGCGCCGATCCCGGAGGCCAGCACGAGCACCGTGGCCAGGACCGGCAGCGCCCCCGACGGGGCGGGGAAGGTGCTCGCGCCGCTCAGCAGGAGGCAGCTGGCGGCGATGCCGGCCAGGCCGAGGGCGCCGAGGACGTTGCGCAGCTGCGCCGGCAGCGCGGTGAGCCGCGGGGAGAGCGCGGCGAGCAGTGCCCCTGCCGCGACCTCCCAGGCCCGGGTGAACGAGGAGTAGTAGGCGAGGGTCGGCTCCTGGGCCGACTGCACCCACGCCCACACGAACGAACCCACGACCACGGCGCCCGCAAGGCCGGCGACCGTGGCGCGCAGGTGCGCGCGCCCACCACTCCGTCGCAGGAGGGCGGCCACGGCCAGCAGGAGCAGCGGCCAGACGACGTAGAACTGCTCCTCCACCCCCAGCGACCAGTAGTGCTGGAGCGGCGAGGGCGGCAGCCCCGAGTCGAAGTAGTCGGCGTCGCTGGCCGCGAAGCGCCAGTTGGCGAGGAAGCCAGCCGCCCAGCCCGCGTCCGCTGCGGTGCGCTCGAAGCGGTCCTCGAGCAGGACGACGTACGACGCGGAGACGGTGACGGCCAGCGCGAGCAGCCCCACCGGCAGGATCCGGCGCGCGCGGCGGCGGTAGAAGCCGGTGAGCGAGATCCGCCCGCCCCGCTCGGCCTCGCGCAGCAGCAGGCCGGTGATGAGGAAGCCGGAGATGACGAAGAAGACGTCGACCCCGACGAACCCGCCGGCTGGCTTGCCGAACACGTGCCCGGCGACCACCAGGCCGACCGCGACGGCCCGCAGGCCCTGGATGTCGAGCCGCCTGGGCAGGTCCGTCATGAGTGTGAGAGTCCCGTTCCCGAGGTGGACACGACCCGGGTGATCCTAGGGACGTACACCACACCGGTCGCTGCCGGGTGGTGGCTGCGCCGACCCAGGCCGCCCCACTGTGTGCGGGGCGGCCTGGGTCCTGGCAGTCAGGCGGTCAGGAGATCGAGAGCGGAGCAGCGAAGCTGCCCGCTCCGGCGAGCGGCGGAAGACCCACGGCGGCGGCCGTCGTCGGACGCAGTTTCCATCCGTAGCGCACCGCAGAACCCGAAGAGCCGCAGGTCGGGTTGTCGATCGACGACACCGGCAGCCCGACCTCGGGCGCGGAGATCGCCGAGGATGCGACATCCGGGACGGCGAGGGTGTTCGGGGTGCCGAGGTAGACCAGGGTCTTGGCGAAGATGGCGCCGCCGTCGCCGCCGCTGCCGGAGTTGAGCAACGGGGTGCCGGTGCAGTCTGCGCCGGTGTACCAGGCCTGAGCCGGGTAGAGCGTGCCGTCCCAGCCCACGTCGATCTGGTAGCCCTGCGAGGTCAGCAGCGTCGCGCCGTACTGCGTCAGCCCGACCACGTCGCCGAGCGTGCGCCCCTGCCCGTCCTTGACGGTCCGTCCGGCCGCGGCGGGGCCGGCAGGCCCCTGAGGTCCGGCAGGACCCGGCACCCCAGCGGGGCCCTGCGGCCCGACGGGGCCGGCCTCCCCGACGAGGGAGCTCAGCCAGGCCGACTCGTCCCCGCTGAACCCGTAGGAGACGGCGATCTCGTATGCACTCGCTCCGTCAGCGCCGGCGGCGCCCTTGGCGCCTGCCTTGCCCGGTTTGCCCTGCGCACCGTTGGTCTTCCAGCTCAACAGGGTCTCGCCCTTGGGGCACCGGGTGGTGCCGTTGGGCACCAGGCGCAGCGTGCTCACCTTGGCGCCGGCGCACACCGTGATCTTCTGCCGGGCGGCGGCCCGCTCGTTCTGGGCGGCCGCAGCCGCGGTCCCCGCTGCAACGCCGAGGAGTACGACTGCGGCGGCCCCCACCCGAGCAGTCTTGGACTTGAGCACGCTCATTCGTTCGTTCCCGATCCTTTAGTGATGGAGGCAGTCCGCCTCACGTGTGAGGCGGGTGCCTGAGCCGTCGGGACGACGAGTGCTCTCAAGCCCGGGAACGCGCACACGACAGACGGTCGCGGGGAGCGTATCGGCGTTCAGGTGGGCCCGGACCTGTTTGTCCCATCACCCGCATGGGTGAGACGCGGGCCACATCGGCGGCCGCTGAAATCAGACCTGGGGGCTGGCGGCAGAGACCGGACGGTGTCGCCTGCGCACGACCATCTCCATCGACAACGGACACAAAAAGTGAATCGCCCCGGGTCTGGTGGAAGGTGGCGTGTCCCGCGTTCCGTGGAGGGGGCTGACTGGATTCTGGTGTCTTTCGCCAGGAGGCAGAAGTGGGAAGACGGGGCTACCCGCCAGAGTTCCGACGCAAGGTCTTGGACCTGCTCGAAGAAGGCCGATCAGTCGCGCAGGTCGCACATGATCTCGACATCAGCCAGGAGTCGATCTACACCTGGCGACGCCAAGACAGGATCGACCGTGGCCTCGCGCCGGGACTGTCGAGCGGCGAGAAGGCCGAGCTGAGTGCGGCGCGCAAGCAGATCGCCGACCTCGAGGCCGAGCTGAAGGCCGCACGACGCGCGATCGAACTGCTGAAGGCGTCCGCGGACCCAAAAGGCGGTACTCGGCGGCGGAAGTGATCGTCGCCGAGGGAACTCCCGTCCAGATCGCCTGCCGGGTCGTCGGGATCTCCGAGTCCGGCTGGTACGCCCGGATCAACCGAGCGCCCTCGCAGCGCTCGATCCGCCACGCCCTGCTCAGCGACCTCATTACCCAGATCCACCGCGACTCCCGCGGCACCTACGGGGGTCGCAGGGTCCACGCCGAGCTCACCCTCGGACGCGGGATCGAGGTCGGCCACGGCCAGGTCGAGCTCCTCATGCGCCGCGCCGGCCTTCAGGGCGTGGGCGGACGAGCGCGGTGGAAGCGGGTCAAGCCCGACAACATCGCCACTGACCTGGTCAAACGAGACTTCGCCCGCCCCGGTCCGAACCAGCTGTGGGTCACCGTCATCACCGAGCACCCGACCCGCGAAGGCAAGGTCTACTGCTGCGTGGTCCTCGACACCTACTCCCGGCGAGTCGTTGGGTGGTCCATCGACAGCTCACCTACCGCTGCGCTCGCAACCAACGCGCTCGGCATGGCCATCGACACCCGCCTCGGCAACACCAAGCAGACCCCGAAGCAGGCCAGCACGACGATCCACTCCGACCAGGGCGTCCAATTCGCCTCCTGGGCCTTCACCCGACGCGCGAAGGAGTCCGGCCTCGTGCCCTCGATGGGCAGCGTGGGCGACTGCTATGACAACTCCGTGATCGAGTCGTTCTGGTCACGCATGCAGGTGGAACTCCTCAACCGGCGCAAGTGGAAGACCCGCGTGGAACTGGCCAACGCGATGTTCGACTACCTCGAGATCTGGCACAACCGAAGACGTCGACACAGCCAACTCGGCATGCTCACACCCGTAGAGTTCGAGCGCACCACACCATCACCGTGGCATGAGAATCCAAGACCGCGACTCCACCGAACCCGGGGCAGACCACCCTGCCGGACCGGGTGTGATGGCCGAGAGGAACTCGTCGGCGATCTCCCACCCCGTCGCCGTGAGATCAACAGTCGCGAATCTGATACGCCGTCCTTGGATCACCACCTCTTCATCGAAGGTTCCGTCAACCGTGGGATGCAGCATCAGGCCTTCGGAAGGGGTCTCCCCCTCGGCTGACGCCTGGGACATGAGGTAGGCGTAGATCTGGTAGAGATACTCGCTTTTCAGCGTCTGCGCCCGATAGTTGCCCGCCTTCGTCACTGAGGTGAACTTGGTGTCGATGACAATCCGTCGCGGCCCGTGCCCGTCGGGGCAGGGGTGTTCGAGCACGATGTCGAGTTGCATCCCGGGGAGTACGGCGCGCATCCCATCCGTTGCCTCGGAGATGTCCCAATCTTGCTTGGCGCCGTGCTTCACCCGCCAGCCCAATGGGGTCAGGTGGTGGCGATAGACCCCGAACGCAGCATTCTCGAACAGTCGGCGCAGGTACCCGTCGTCCTGCGCGGGCAAGGGCAAGTACCTGTCCCCTGGGCCGGTGGTGGGGATGTCCAGGGTCAAGAGAAGCTCGGCGGCCGCGATCATGGTCCGGTCGCGCTGCAGCAACCGCTGAGATCGCATGTGCCGGACCTCGGCCACGCGAGGGCAGGCGCCGCGAACGCCGGCAACCTCCATCTGCCGCGACAACGAGCGGTAGCGTGTCTCGCTTGGCACGAGGACAGCGGCTCGTTCGAGCGCGGCCCGGACGAGCCGGTTCGAGGGAGTATCGGTGACGATCTCGTCGAACGTGCAGTTGACCTGTCCACGACTGATCAGGCCGTGTCGCTCGGTGGCGAGCTGGTTGATCCGGCCCTTGACGCGTCTCTCGTTCCGGCTGACCGCCTGGAAGCCCACGGAGAGTCCGCGGTGCAGTCGCTGTGCAACCTCTTCTGCGAGGATGCGCGCAACCAGGTCGGGAATGTCGTCCGGGGCGTCCTCCGCACCGACCATGTCGTAGCCGTCGGCGCGGAACAGCTCAGAGGCGAAGAACTGCAGCAGCCAGAGGTTGCGGATCGGGATCTGCATACTCAGCCACCCAGCAACCGTTTGCATGCCTCGTCCGCGAGTTCGCTGCGGTCGAACCAATACTCCTCCAGGAGGGGCCGAACATCGGTCTCGACCACGCGCTCCCACCACTCCTCCGTATCGATCCCGGTCGACTCGAGCGACACCGTCGGGGTGAAGTAGGAGTGCCCCACGCAGTACTGCCGTCCTAGTGCGCTGTCCTTCGTGATCTGTGCGTTCAGTGCCTCAACTCTCTGGCCGTAGACCTCGAGGAGCTTGGGGTCGTACCCGAGCTGGCTGACGTACTCGACCCAGTCCGCCCCGAGGCGCGGGGTCAGCTCGATGAAGGCGAACCGCCGGCGTAGCGCCATGTCGACGATGGCGAGCGAACGGTCGGCCACGTTCATCGTGCCGATCACGTACAGGTTGGGCGGGATGAAGAACCGCTCGTCCGGGGTGTTGGGGTAGGCCAGACGCATCGCGGAGCTCTCGTTGCGCTTGTCTGCCTCGAGAAGAGTGAGCAGCTCACCGAGCACCTGGGCCGGGTTGCCGCGATTGATCTCCTCGATGACGAGCACATAGACACGCTCGGGGTCCTCCACGGCTTGCTTGCACATCTGCAGGAAGGGCCCATCCTCCAAGCTCAGTCCACCGCCGGAACTGGTCGTGGAGGGGCGCCAGCCGCGCACGAAGTCCTCGTAGGCGAGTGACGGGTGGAACTGAAGGATCTGGACCCGCCTGGTTTCACGCTCGTTGCACAGCGCCCAGGCCAGCCTGCGGGCGAGCCATGTCTTTCCGGTGCCCGGAGGACCTTGGAGCACGATGTTCTTCTTGGACCGAAGCCGCTCGAGCATCGGTTCAAGCTCCTCCTCCGGAATGAAGCAGCCGTCGTCGCGAATGGACGCGGCATCGTACGGATCACCTGCATCATCCGCAGTGACCGCCTTCGCCGCCAGGGGCGCATCCGTGCTGGGAACCGACGGAGCAGCGCCGTTGGCGCCCGCTGCTTCGTGAGAGTCGACGAAAGCGGCGTAGGAGAGCTCCCACGTGTGGTCAAAGCCCGTGGTCGGCGAGCCGAGCCACTCGTGCATCGCTTCGGTGTTGGAGAGGAACTGCTCGCCTGAGATCTTGGCGCCCAGCGAGAGCCGTTGTGCGAGCTCGGGGAGCTTCGTCTTGATGAACACTGCGTTCGTGCTTTCGTACGCAGCAAAGGTTGCCGGACGGATCCAGTACAGGCCCATCGTCAGAAGCCGCGTGTTTCCGGTGGCGCATTCATCGAAGGCACTGACCAGACGTTCCCGGGTCACCTCATCGGCATTGCGGGCATAGTCCACCGCTGCCTTCGCAAGTTCCCAGAGCGCAACGACCGCGTGCGGACCTCGTTCGGTCTCAAAGCCGATGAACCACGACATCAAGTTGTTGGCGATCGGGATACCGGAGAACTTGGTCGGTGCCGATGCGGTCACGCCGAACTCCGCCGCAAACGCTGCGGCGATTGCTGCCCTGGCATCCTCCCTGATCCCGCGATTGAAGCTCGCCAGGACCGTGAACGGGTCGACGTCCCGGAGCGGTCCGTAGCTACCGTCGAGGCGGTGGTCGCCTCTGAGGTACTTGAACAGATGCGGCACCCCAGAGGCCTCTGCCACTGACCACACCTTCTGCAGGAGCGCCTCGCGGTTGTCGGCATACTCGATTATCCGGTCGGCGAGGTCGGGGTAGAAGGCCGTCCAGGCGAAATCCGCCTCGGACGCCGCCGGCTTCGCGATGAGTTGCTCGACCTCTTCGCGACCGGTCACGATCTTGAACAGGGTGATGAGCGAGCTGATCTCGTGCTGAGCCGCGGTCGAGAGCTCGTCGCGCGAGACGTCCGTCTTGAGCCACGTCACCGGACGCCAATGGCGGTAGGCGGCGGTCTCAGCATGGAACTCGTACGGTCCGCTGACCACGCCGATGCGAAGCGTCCTCTTTGCGCGATTGGGGGACACGACCACGTCGCCGACCTTGATCTCGTGCACGAACCGGTAGAGCGTGCCCGCCCAGCCCGGCAGTCGCCGTGGGTCCACGTCAGGCATCGTGGCGAGCAGACGTTCCTTGAACGCCTCACGAGAGGCGGCGACGTCTGAGAGGTCCCCCGTCTCATCCCACGAAACCCGCACAGCTCCATCGGTGAGTGGGTCGATGTCAGGCCGGTCGTTGTGGATTCCCCACATCACGCGGTCCTCGTGACTACTCGCCATGCCAGCACACTCCGATCTACCGACTAGATCGCCATGCTGACACGCCACGAGAGTTCTCAGGCAGGAACGAGTCTGGACGGCCGCTCCGCCTCGGCGACGGCCGGGCGATCCTCGGAGGCCCGGTCCGCGGCTGCCATCCAGTCTGGTTGTCGGGCCCAGGCCCCCCGACGGAGGAAGCCAAGCCGCTACGGCCTCCCGCAGGCGTCGCCCGCCACCAGGCGCCCAGCCGTAGCCCGCGCCGCTGTAGCTGACTGCGGCGTGGCTGATCCGAGCCGCGGGCCGCGCTCATGGAGGGCCGCCTGCCACTCCTCCATCGTCGGCATGGTCCCGGGAGCCCCGAGGCCTCGCCGGAAGAGCGCCCGGATCCGGCTGCTCGACCAGTCACCAAGGGAACCCACAGGTCCATCGGAGGCAATCCAGTCCCGAGGATCCGATCCGGACGGTGCCAGCAACAAGAAGACGATCCGCGCGAAGCCAGCACGATCCTGATCGAAACTGCCGTCAGCGCGCTCCCCATTCCAGTGACCAGCGCCGAAGGATCGGAGCCGTCGGTAGTGCACCGGCGTGATCGCCGAACCGCCCTCGTTCGTGAGGATGAGCCGCGAATCCACCTGCCCATTGATCAGACCCGCACGGTGCTGCCCATGGAGCCAGGCGCATACCGCACGTGCGAGGGCTAGCCGGCGCTCGATCGACAGCGACTCGCCTTGGGCCATCACCCACTCTGCCAACGTCCTCGGCCTCACGCCCTCATGAAGGAACGAGTCGTCGAGTGCCGGGCCAAAGTATCCCAGTGCCTTGCCCTCGAGGTCGATGTAGATCTCATCGGGCCACCGCAGATCTACTCGCACCTTCTCGCTCCGGCCGATCGCCGGCGACCGTTCCAGAACAGGGCGAAACTCGTCTTCAGCCCGCCGCGCAGCGGGGGCAGCATCGAGAACCAGCGCCTCGCGCCCGTCTTTCGCCCGATACACCGTTCCTCCGTCACAGACACGGGCGTCAGCCCCCGCAGTATCGATCAAGTCGTCGTGACTGAGAGACCGACGCTGGCTCTCTGTGAGCGGCGTGATGGAGCCATCGGGAACATATCCGTCATCGAGCAAGAACTCGTACGCACCGAACTTCATCCCTGCAACGTCGGGTAGTGGAAGCGGCGATAGGCGGTCAGGTCCCCTCGTGACAAGCTCTCGCGCTTCTGGCCGGGCAGCCGCCCGCCGGGCGACTAGACGAGTGCCCACGATCGCGACACACCCCGCCACCACCACGGGCAACCACCAGTCGCGCGCCAGATCTGTCCACCACGACAGGTCGCCCCATGGAATCCCAGGGTTCCACCACGAATCCGTCGTCATGGCGCGGGAGTCTCCTCTTTGGCGAACAGGAAGACCTCGAGTCTCACTTCGCCATACTCCAGGCTGCCATCCCAGAAGAATCTGCTCGGCGTGTCTTTCGGGAACAGCCCCGACGACGTCCGAGACATCTGTGGGCGAAGGGCCTCGGCGACGCGCTGCCCGGGCGCCGCAGACTCGGCACCACCGAAGATCAGGACCAACGCCGCTTCATTCTGCCCCCGATCAATGGGCCCGATCGCTCGCTCAATCGCCTGTCTGGCGCGCTTCTCAGCACCTGGATCGCCGGCAACGAGTGCGTCCGGGGAGACCGCGACATCGAACTTGACCGGGTCTGTCTTCATCCCGACGATCTTCACCGGTTCCGGTTCCGGTTTCGGTTCTGGCTTCGGCGGGTCGACCGCGACTGCCGTCCCGAGACCAATCAGGAACAGGACGAGCAGCATGTCTGCGAAGACCCAACCCGCCAACGACTCGGTCGACCGTAGGCGCCCACGACGCCCGTGACTCAGAGAAGCACTGACGCGCACGACTCAGCTCCCCCGGACCCGTAGCTCAGTGAGCAGCTGACCTGCAAGGTCCCCGGCTTGCGAGATGTCCGATGTCTGCCCCTGCAACGCGGTCAGGTGGACTTCGATGAGACGCCCGAGGTTGATTGCCGCCTCCTGCGCCGCCGCGGAAGCCTGACCCTGCGCCTGCACGCCACTTGCGATCAGTTGCTCAGAGCTTCTCTGCGCGGCCTCGAGGCGCTGCACGCCTTCAGCCAGGCCGGTCACCGCCTGCCTCACACCACCCGTCAAGGTCGACGCTGCGTTCTCGCTGCTGCTCGCCAAGGTGCTGGTGCTGGCAGCAATGCCTTCCTGGAACGCGGACAGAGCGCCTCGCACCGTCCCGTCGAACTCGTGCGTGCTCTGCAGGACCTTCTCCTGCAACCCGGAGACGGAGCCAGCGGACTCCGCGAGCACATTGCTCACCTGGTTCGCGGACTGCAGGAGCGGGCTCAGCTCGGTGAGGATCTTGGTGGCGGCGCCCTCGAGCTGCCCCACGGCCGCAGACGTGGCGTCGCGCAGCATCTGCACGCCTTCGCGACTGGCAGCGTGGGCCTCGTTGAGCTCGGCCACCGATCGCTTGAGAGCCGCCTCCAAGAAGCGCGGATCGTCAGTTCGTCGCTCGTTCAGGAAACGTTGAGCGCTGCCGAGAGCAGCCGCGAGATCGCGACGTGCCTCGCCACCGGAGGTCTCTTCCTTGAAGATGTAGCGGTCGGACACCCAACGGTTCAGCACCACCAGAAGCACAGCGAGCGCCACCAGCCCGAAGGACACCATCGCGGTCGTTCCAAAGTCGTGCCGCCCAGCCAACCGCCCGTCGAAACCAGTGGTCCACATACCGAGGAACGTGCGCCCCTGCTCATCACCCGATCGAATGAGGTCTCGATAGGCGCCCGAAGCCTCGTAAATGCTCCACCACGTCCACGCCACCGGGAGGAACACCGAGGCTCCGGCGGAAACACCGAGTACCCGCTCGAGCCAGTGCTGCTTGCTGACATTGATGCTGGCCTCGGGAGGGAAAGCACCAATCAGATCGATTCCGGTCCAGGTGCCATCGCCTTGGTCGCGAACAGCGGCCGCGAGGGACCGCAGGTCCTCGGCACGTGTGTCGAATCTCGGATCAGCAGCCAGCCTCTCGAGCTTGTCGGCGCACACTGTGCGTTCGTCGGACACCATTTCCTCCTGGACTTGTTTGCTCGATAGGTCCGACACCGGCGCTCCTGGGCGTAAACTTCACGACTGGCGCCAGCCGGACCAGTCCACGGTATGGGCCACGCCGAACTCGCGCGGCCATTCGCAACAACTGAGGTGATCGTCATTCCGCACTCCCGACAGGGAATCGGTTTTCGAGTGGCCAGCATCACTGCTCTGCTCGTGCTAACGGCTCATACGGCCCTCGCAGCTCTTCCCTCAAGCGATCACGAGACCGGGCATACGACGTCGACACGCCCGCCTGCGCCGGCCCCAGTCCCGACGGCGCCCGCACCTTCGACGGCAACCGGGCCGACCACCTCATCCAGCCCGAGCGCCGGACCCGCCTCATCCTCCACGAGCGCGGGCACGCCACGCTCCCAGGCGCCCACAACCGACCGTGCCACCCTGCTGGCCCTCCTTCGGCAGGTCGATGTCGTCGACATCCGGCCCCAGGCTCCCGGGTACGACCGGAGCTGTTCTCCCGGCGCCTCCTGCGTGTTCGGCACCGAATGGAACGACGCGACCGACGCCCCCATGAGCCGCAACGGTTGTGACACCCGTAATGACGTGCTGGCGCGTGACCTCACGCGGCTCGTGATCGACCCCGGCACGCATGACTGCGTCGTTCGTCGTGGAGTGCTCCGGGACCCCTACACCGGGCGTACCACCGCCTTCGAAAGGGGCTACTACACCAGCGCAGAGGTTCAGATCGATCACCTCATACCCCTAGCTGCTGCCTGGGACCTGGGCGCATCGACCTGGCCGCAGTCTCGTCGCGAGACGTTCGCGAATGACGTCGAGCATGAACTCCTCGCCGTCGACGGTGCCGCCAACCAGGCCAAAAGTGACATGACCCCCGGGGAGTGGTTACCCCCGAACCTCGCCTTCCACTGCGAGTACAGCATTCGCTATACGCGCGCAAGCGTCTACTGGCAGCTTCCGATCACCACAGCTGATAGGGCTGCAATGGAAGAGGTCGCGCGCTCCTCGTGCGAGTGATCGCGCCGGTCCGATGCGCTTCAGTCAGATCCCTTGAAGCGAGACCAGACGAACTGAGCGATCACTCCATCGAACGGCGTCGGCTGAAGCGTCAACCGCCAGCGACCGTCCTGCCTCGCCAGTACACCCAGCGACACGCATTTCGCGATCCCGGGGCTCGCGATGGATGACGTGCGCACGGATTCTCCGGTCGCCGGATCCCACGCAGTGACGGTGATGTCCCGCACCTGGTTCAGAACGACGTTGGCCTGACTCGCCGCGAGCACCAGCTCCAGACCGCAAATCCCGTCGGGTAGGTCTTCCAGCAGCACCTGCGCCTGCGCCAGGCTGCGGTCCCCGTCGGACGAGGCCGTGCGCAGAACGACAGCGTCGCCCATGAGATGCGGCTGCCCCGCCCAGACCACGTGGTCCTTCGCGGACACTCGCCTCTGATCGTCTCCGCACAGCACATACAGGGATACGCCCTGCCCCGGACACGACCATTCCACGTCGATCACGACGGCGTTCCCCACCGGATCCAACAAGATCACGTCGGCATCTCCCCGAAGGCGATTCATGAGAGCACCCACTTGATCGGGTCCAGGACCCGGAACGGCGCAATCCCGGAGCTGTTGAGGCGGGTACCGTCCGGCTGAGCCCCCAGAGCCGACAGAACGAAGTAGCGATACTCGACATCGCCGTTCCTCAGCAGATTGACAAGCTTGGGCCCCACGAGGACCGTCAGGACGGACTCGACCTCGGCGTGTACCAAGTCCGCGTCCACGACATCGAACGACGCCGAGCTCATCGAGGGATCGCGCTGAAGCGGGGACCCGGCACGGAGCATGACGGGACGGAGCGGCGCACCCGGTACGTCACGCACTTGCTGAAGAACATCTGCCTTGGACAGAGCCACCGCGAGCCGCAGGTCCGGTGGCACCGAGGCTCGCCCGTCATCGGTGAACAGATTCAAGAGCTGCCGCACCACCTCGACACCATCACCGCCGAGCTCGCCAGGTTGCAGCACTCCGCGCAGTGATTCGCGAAGGCCAGCGACCTTCAGCGGGTCAATGAGCGCAACAACCGCATCTGCCCGTCGAACGAAAGCAAGGGCGGGGCGCCGATTCGCCAGGTCCTCAAGATCTTCACCGGCGACATCCCTCACCACCAGGATCAAGCGGCGACCGGTCTTGTCGAGGAACTGAAAGATCAACGGCCGGTGACCGTCAGGGTCCTTGGACATCTCCGCGGTCGCCTCGAGGATCACGCCCTCGACGAACAAGGCTGCGCCGTAACGTGCCCAGTAGTGCTTCTCCGTCTCGCCGAGAAGATCGAGCGTCGAACGATGCGTCTCCTCCACCCAAAGCTCGAGCTGTTGACGCAGAACGCCCAGATAGATGCTCTTGCCGGCACTGCGAGCACCGGCCATGGCCACACAGACGACCTTGGTGTCGGGCGACAACCGCCACTCATGAGGCACAGCAGAGCGGCAGTGTGCGCATGCCTCGACACGCGAGGGCGTTCGGCACTGAGGGCAGTGACCCTCCTCAGCGCTGAACACCGGCTTGACCGGCACGTCCCTACCGCCGTACTCGCTGTTGAGACTAGCCGTCGGATAAGCCTCGCAGGGTCCCTCGCACACGAGGGTTTCCACCTCTTCAGGCAGAACGCGGAAGCACGTGGGGCATTTCATCGGCTCACACCTGTCAGCGCCCGGCACACCTGGGACCAGTCCCACTCGTGAGCGGCTTGGAGAGGCTGCACATACAGCTCCGCGAGGTGCGTCCCATGCGCCCGTTCGCCGCCGGAAGAGGCCAGGAGCCGCTCGCCGCCTTCCCGACTGACGAGTACCACCACGGCCTCGCCGGCGGCCTTCTCCAGCTCCTCCCCCATCTCACGCAGGTCAGAAGGAACAGAGTCGCCCAGGAACACCACAGTGCGGGCACCAGCTGCAATTGCTTGCGCTGCGGCAGGTGCAGCGAGGCACCAAGAGGCCGGTCGCCCCGGGTCAAGAGACTCCGCGACAGCTGCGGGATCCTTTCCGGCACGCACTGGAGAGAGCAGGCCGGTTGCGCCCAACCAGCTGGGCGTTAACCCCGTCTCCTCGGCCATCAAGCCCGCCAGCACCCGCGCCACTTCTGCCACTTCTGCGGCGTCCAACGCGTGCAAGAAGGACGCCGACGAGTCGAGCACCAGCGCCCAGGTGCGACCTGATGCCGGCACATCTTCGCCCTGCCGCTCGGAACGCAGCACATATCGACCCGGAACGACCCAGGGCTGCTCGCGCTCGTCGAGGCGTACGACGTGCTTTGCCTCCATGAGGAAGTCAAACGGGGAAGACTCCGACATCCCTGCCTCGAGGATCCACCCGTTGCTGTCGCCGCTTGCGGAAGCGAGTTCGAATCGACGAAATCCGCCGATGTCGAGCCGAGCTACCTCGGCCGCGGTAGGAAGTGTCGACGAGCCACCATCGGTGACGACCTGGATCTCCAGACCGATGCGGGTGCCGGCGTGGAACTCACCGCCGGCCGCCGGAACCACCAACAAGGACACCGGCTCGCTCGTCGGTGTGAGGACAACGCTGTGCGCCGAATCCCGCACGTGGACCAGGTCATTGCCCTGCGCGCCCTGAGCGAGCAGGCGAGTGGACTGCACGTCACCGATGAGGCGGGCTCGCAAGTATCCGCCACTCAGGTTCGCCGAGCCTCCACTCGACGAAAGTTGAACCCTGGCGTTCATGCCTCCTCCTTTCCATTGCTCTCACGGACAGCTGGCTCTCTTGACAGCTCAGAATGCGGTTTCGGGGATCGAGCCTCCTCCGAAGCGAGGCTTCCCGTTTCCTGCGCGAGCAAGTGGCGCAGTCGGGACCCTGTCGCTGCGCCCGCCGCCAGTCCTTGGACCAGGCCCTCGCCCGGCGCGTCGGACGGCGCAGCCAATCCGAGGGCCACGCGCACCGCTGAGACGAGCCTCGTCGACTCGGACTCGTCCGAGTCAGAGGCGACGGCAAGAATGGCCTCCAGGGCCTGCACGACAGATTGGTCCCCAGAACCTCCGTCGCACGCTGAGCACGACGCTTCTTCACCCGAGTACGCGCTCAAGACTTCTTCGCTCTCCGTGAGTCCGAGCAGGGCTCGCAAGCGTGGATCTCGAAGGCCGTCCCACGGCCGGGTACGTGCCCATTCGGCGCACATGTCGTCACGTTCGGGATATGCCTCCCCCAGATGGCCGAGGACGGCAAGCGCCAGGGGCCACGACGGGCTCAGCAGATCCTCGGGCCGCAGGTCTGCACAGACCTCATCCATCGCGCCTGCGATCAAGGCGGCTGTGTCCAGGTCCATCTCCGACACCGTGTAGAAGGCGTCCTGCCAGAGATGATCGACGTCCCACTTCTGCCCGCCCAGCTCCCAGGCTGTCTCGGCAACCTCCTCGGGCACCCAGGCGAGGTCGAATACCAGCGCGTGCGTTTCGCGGGCGGCCACCAGTGCCAGCGCGTCCTCACGGTGCTTCGACGGCAAACCCACCACCATGAACGGAGAACCAAGCGTGGGGATGGCTCGCACCCCCAGGTGGGTTGTAAAGGGAATCGTGCAGCTGACCACCCCTGAGGTCATCCACGAGATCCGTTCGAGAGCGTCCACGACCTCGTGCGTCGACCCCAGAAGCAGGAGCGGACGATCCTCCTGGAAGCAGTACGACACGGCGGCCAACAAGGCTTCAGTCCTGGGACCGTCGGCGAACGCGCGGGCCAAGACCTCGCGGTTGGGCCCACGGACGTCCGGGACATGGAACGCACCCAGCTTCGCCGCGTCGACCTCGCGGTGACCGAAAGGCATCAACCAACTGGACGAGCGGACCAGAGTGATCGGCCGTAGCCCCCGGGCGGGGGTTTGGGTCCCCGCAGCGTGGGTGAAGACGTTCCCAGGGCGTCCTGTGACGTCATTTCCTGCCTGGCAGGCGTGCCACCAGCCAGCGCCCCTCATCGGGTCGTATCGGAACGAAAGCGTCCGTACCCGTGCGCGGACGAGCGCCTGCGGCGCGAAATCATCGAGGTCCTGGCCGCTGTCGAGTCGAGCGACGACGCCCTGCTCCAAGAGTTCCCTCAGCGGTGAGGGCATACCGGGGTCGGCGTCCAGGACGCCCCACCCACCCGCGCCGTCGCCGCTTCGCCCCGACGAGGCGTAGCTCAGCTGATGCCACGTCATCGCGAATCCCCCTTCAGTTGCGACACCTCTGGATCCAAGACGGCGTAGCGCGGCTGCTCGTCTGCGGAAACGTCCACGAAGAGCCGGAACCAGCCCTCCTCGTGAACCGCCGGAAGGTCCACAGACAGCGATGACGTCCGACCATCCGCGCGGAGCGTGCCGAGCTGCCAGCGACGTGACTCTCGGCCCGGTTCGGTGTCGTCGGCATGCAAGGGCAGGCGATGCTGCAGCGAGACCAGGACAACGGTCACTGCAGCCGCAGGCTCGCACAGCACCTCGATGCGTCGCCGAGAGGGGACGACTTCGTGTGTCTCCTTCCGCTGCCAGAAGTGGGAGCGTGCCGCTGGCGCAGGAGCGCTTCCGGCACCCAGCGAGTAGGAGACCCGGTGCAGCCCTGGATAGTCGAGAATCCTCGGGATCCCCCACTTCTGGGCACGCCCCTCGCTGACGAACGGGACCAGGGCAAGCTTGCATCCCTCCGCTGGAAGGCCGGGCACCCGAAGGCCGCCGTATCGCTTGTGGCTACCCCGGTCTATGTCACCGATCTCCTGCCACCGGTGGGGATCTGTCTCCTCCTTGTGGCCCTGTTGCCGCAGGACGACCTTGCTTGCTCCATCGGGCCACGGGAAGGTGAGGTACTGCTCATCGACGCGCTCGTGCAGGACCGGCTGCGCGAGCATTCCAAGGCGTACGCAGACCTCGGAGGCGCCCACACGGTACGCACCATCGGCCGCTGACACGGCGACCAGGTGGACCCGAGACTCTGCATCCGGCCAGTCGAAATGGACCGTCCAGCGACCGTCCTCCATCACCGCGGGGGCGTTGACTCGCGTGGGCTCGCCCAAGCCCGCGCGCTCCAGGCCGG
Source organism: Nocardioides ochotonae (assembly GCF_011420305.2). Taxonomy (NCBI): domain Bacteria; kingdom Bacillati; phylum Actinomycetota; class Actinomycetes; order Propionibacteriales; family Nocardioidaceae; genus Nocardioides; species Nocardioides ochotonae. The sequence continues at coordinate 2,358,594 of NZ_CP061769.1, forward strand.
CGCGATCAAGCTGGTTGTCCCGAATCCCGTGACCGAGATCCTCCCGGGTGCAGTGGAGCTCGACCTTGGCCCCCGGGACATCGTCCCAGGACGCCTTGATGCGGCCTTCCGCCTCATCATGCTCGACATGCAGGCGCTGGACTGGCAATACCAGGACCTCCACGCTCGCCTCGGCCTCGAATGGCGCGCTGCGGTGCACGACACCATCGAGCACGGAGACGGCGTAGAACCGATACACGTAGTCCCCGGGGGGAACATCGTGATCCTCGAATCCCGTCAGGTTCATTCCCTCGAGGTCGCCGCTGATGAGGGCCATGTCGGAGACAACGTCCAAGCTCGGCGCATCGGCAGCGAGGAACCGATGCACCTCGACCCGATCAACGCTGGCGTCGACGGACCACGTCGCCGTCACATGCCTCGCCCGGACAGCCACACGCACATCCGCGACGGAGGCAACGAGCACGCCACGAGCCCACAGGCGGGGGCGCTCGGCGGCGGCGGCCTTGACGTCACGCGCATGGTGAACCCACACGGCGTACTGGCGCCAACCGCTGGTCACTGGCACGAAGTCGGTGACCGAGCACCTCTCTCCTTGGCCGACCAGGCGACCTTCGTACAGGAGCGGCAGCTGCATCCCCACACCGGCAAAGACCTTGAACCAAGCGAAGTCGCCTGGCGGAACACCTTGCCAAGTCAGCTCGGTGGCGCCGTCCACGCCAGGGGTGAAGCTCACTTGATGGGTCGCCTCATGCCGGTCGATCGACGGCGTCGCCGTGAACAGCTCGGCGGCTGCCCCCGGCGTCGGCCCCGGGACCAGCAGCCCGACGCCGAGCAGCTCCTGGATCTTGGGCTTGTGCTTGCGAGCGACGTTGGCAGGCATCTCCGCAAGAGCGGTTGAGTCGGCCAGGACGCGCACCACCCACGCGTCGTCGAGACGCTCGTTCCACGGACCGCGCTCGCGGGCCTGACGCACATACGCTCGGAGTTCTTCCCCGCGCGGGTCCGGAGCGGGCGGCTCGGGGACCCGTTCCTCATCACTCAAGGCGCGCGGCGAGACCGCGCCCTCGACAGATGCGTCAGCGTCCAGGGACGCGTCCGCCTCGGTCGGACCGATCGGTCCGACCGACTCTGCCGGCGTCGATGCATCCGCCGAAGAGCAGACCGCGACGAGGTCGGCGAAGAGCGGCAACAACGACATCGAGTCCTTGAGCACCAGTCGCGAGAGTGCTCCAGGCTCCGAGACGCCCAAGCGAGCACATGTCTCCACGTCCTGCAGGTCCGGACGGATGTCCTCCGGCAAGTTCTCCCACCAGCCACGGGCGCGAGCCCGCCTGACCTGCGATCCAGTCACCAGCCATCCTCTGCGTCTAGTTCTCGGGCCAGTGGCTGCCCTGAATTCCATTCATGATCAATTGTCGAAACGGGCGTCGCTGCGGGTCGTCGTGTCGGCCGGAGAGCCACCAACGAGACCACGAGCGCCGCCGAGGAACCTGCTGCCACATACCTCTCGGCAACGATCAGGACAACGGCTGACACGACCCATGCCCCGCCCAGCACGGGAAGCAGGTACTTCTCCCCACCGACCCCGTCCTGCGGTGCCCACCTGACGGCGAAGAAGGTGAGGACTGCCGCTGTCATGAGAAGCGCCTCCTCGACCCCCGGAACCGGGTTTCGGGCATCGGCCAGCACCGCGGCACACAAGGCTCCCGTTCCCGCAGCGGCAACTGCGTTCGCCCACGCGATCGTCATCTCAGACCTGGGGCGCGGCGCCGTAGCTGCGAGCGCTTGACGGGGCGGAGGCATCACTTCTCCTGCAGAACACGAGATCGCGCGCCGCGATCGGTTGGGTGAGCTCGATGAGCACTTGCGGGCCACCGCTTGCTGTCAGATCGTGGAACTGTGTGTCCCCCACAGCCCAGGGATCCACCGTGTCGGGTGCGGCGACGAAGATCCGGCGAGAGAACTCTCGGTGCGCAGTGGAGTTGTCGGCCTGCTCGGCTGTGACACCTGCGGCGAACTCCTCGTACGCCGTCTCGTGCCGCTGGCCGTCACCGTCGAGCCAGCTCACCTTCCGACTGACCTCGCCTGGGGCTCGCTCGACCAGCTCCTCCAAGCGAGTACGCAACGCCGTTGCGACGTCCTGTCGCGGTGCGCGTGAGACAGCCTCGCTCCAGAGGGTCAGAACGGGCTTCTCTCCCATCCGCGCATCTGAGAAGAGCAGGCCCGGATCGCTCTTGACCAGGTGACGATCCGGAAACTCTGGAAGGTCCCCGATGAACTGCTCCCACGCCTCGGAGAGCCAGCCGGGGGGAAGTAGACGGCCCTGCAACTCTCGGATGAGCTCCGTCGCTGAGCTCGACTCCGGCAGTACTTGTCCGAACCGGTGATTATGGGGGAAGCCCGGACCTAGCTCGGCCGTACGCCCGGCGACCTCCGCCACGTCACCCCATGGGGCCGAGACGAAGGCGGCCAGTGCCTTGTTCCAATCGAGGTATTGACGGTTCACAGCCAGCATCCGGCGCAGATCTGCCAACGTCGCTGACAGGTTGTGGAGCGTGCTTTCCACTTCATGTCGAGCGGCGTCGCGCCGGTGGATCAGCTGGAACAATGCACGCTGCCGACGGATGAAGACGACCAGGAGCACGGCGATAGTCACAGCCCAGAACAACCCTGCGCGTACGGCGACGCGGTCCCAGGTGAGTAAGTCCCCGCGTCCCGCGAGGATGAGGCCACCCGTGACCAAGCCCGCCACGAGCACCATGACCCAGGTGATCGCCCCCAGAGTCGCCTGCTGTCGCCTGACGTCCTCGGGGAGCCCGCCCTGCTCACTGTGCTCTGCGAGCCTCCGCTGGTGATGTAGCGCCTCAGCACGCAAGTCAGCGATCGTCGTGGCAATGTGCGCGCCCACCCGGCCGGAGTAGGAACGCCTCGTGGAGTCGGACCACTCCGCCATGCGCCGGCGTACGTTTCCCACCTCGACCGCGTCCGCGGACTCTCCTTGGTCATGTTCGGCCAACACCTGGTCGACCGTCGAGATGCGCTCGAAGTCATCGGACCGCAAGGAATTGACTGCGACGAGCCTCCTCACCGCTGGCGGAAGCACGAACTCGCTCTCAAGGTCAGGTACCACGGCACGCGGATTCGTGACCACCACGGACACACCGGACTCAACCGCCACCGACATTCGGTCGTGCCGCTCGTGGCCATCGAGTAGGGACATCGCTCCGTGAACGAAGTCCCTCCACAGTTCGGGATGGTCGTGGCGTGGAGGCGTTGTCGGATGAGTGCCACCGGAAAGACCCGCAATGCGCTCGTCCAGGTCCGCTTCGACCGTCAACGATGGAACAAGCCGACCGTCGTCGGCCACACCAGAGATGTTGCGGATCGTCACTTGGTGGCCGGAGCCTGTTCCGAGGACCATACGCTGCACGACCGGGGCCAGCCTGCCCACCGATTGGGTCTCGAGCGCCTGGGCGAACGCCAGAGGTGCACCCCGAAGGACACCACCCATGAAACTGAAGAAGCGTCGGAGAAGCTCCCTGAAAGACACGGCTTGCGCCCTGAACTCGACCGCAGCACGCGGGCTTGATCGAAGCACTGGCGCGTGGATCTCAAGAAGTGAACCCGCCAGGCGCATCGCCTCGCCGACCTCATCAGAAGCTCGCTGGAGCTGCCGGCCGTCCGGATCGATAGGCACCGGGTACCGATCGCCTACATCGATGACGCCGCCTAGCAAACGGCTGACAGCACCGCCTGCCGCCACATGACGTGTGTAGGAACGCAACAGCGTTACCTGCCCTCCGCCGGCGACGGGCTCCCCCCGGACAGCACCGGTGCGCTGTCCCGTCCAGAGCCCAGCAACCGTGGCGGCACCCGCCGCCGCATGGGTCAGCCCTGCCGGGCGACGCAGATCACGCGCCCGGATGGCAGCCACGCCACCACGAGGTGATTGCGAGCTCTCCGGCGCGAGAAGGATGTTGTGGGCGCCGATCCAGGCGACCTCGCTGGGCTCTGCGAATGGCCAGACCTCGGCTATGCCAACTGAGAGCAGCTGCCCCCATGTGACCGGGACCCCTGGCAGAGCGTGGTGAACCTCCTCGCGAAGTCGTGCCGAGCTCGACATCGGCGGCAAGGATGTCCTGTCCCCGATGCTTCCGAGGGAGAACACCGCCGCGGACAGCACACCTTGGCGTGACGCGATCTCCTGCTGGAGCACCACGGGGCTGGCGGCTCCGCCGCTCACCAGGACGCATCTCCACTCGGAGGACTCGATGTCCTCCAGCGCGATCGCCACGAAGTCGCGGACCAGTCCGAGGGCTGACCAATCCTGGAGAGTCCCCAGCCATGTCGGCAGCTCCTCACGGCTCGCCGCGAGGACGACGATGTCAGAACTGGGGGACATCGCCACCGCCGGCAGTCGGACGCGCTCGTTCGAGTGCGCGCGTGGTCATCTCGCGCAGGTCGACGAGGGCTTCCCTGATCATCAGGGCCAGCCCACCGTCCATATGCGCTCCCAGCAGGTCGTCGACCGTCGCGACCCGCAGACGCGGAACTGCGCGAACACCCGGTCCGTCCGGCGGAACGACGAATCGCTTCTCGTAGTAGGTCTGAAGGACCATGAGCCAACCCGCCAGAGCTTCCGCCCGGTCATCGGGTGTGGCACCCGAAGTGCGGATCGCATCGATCTCAGATGGGTGGCCGGACGGCCAGGCTCCGTCTCGCAGCCAGTCCGCCAGGAGGGTCTCCCCATCGCTGCGCCCACTGGCGGGCTCCGACCCGCGGTGGTGGATCTGCCGAAGCGCTCGATACGGCTGCAGCGCTGAGAACGCCACGTCATTGGAGCACTGCACCACTGCCAAGGTGTGCCCCTCGAGAATCGACGGCAGCCAGCTGAGGCCCTCAGTCATCTGCTCCCGAGCGGTCAGCAACGGATCCGGGAACGCCTTCCACTCGCGCCGGACAACGTCGTACACCTGCACAGGCCCGGCCTGCGACGGCATGGCGGGGTGAGTGACGAGGCCAAGCGCCCGCCCGAGATACCACCCACGCACCATCGCGGCCTGCTCCGCCTTACTCATGGCCAGGGCAGCAGGCAGCGGCCGGGTTCGCTTCCATTTCCAGAGCTCTCGACGGCCCTCTTCGGTCGAACCAGCCCAGCGGTCCTTGAGCTGATCGAGGACCGACGTGAACACCAGCGGGAAGTACTTCGGATACGACCCGTAGATGGCGATCTTGTTGACCGAGCTCTGCGGCGTAAACGCATCTGTCAGCCGGCCCACCGACTGGCTCTGAACCCGCTCCGAGTGCGCCAGCTCCTCCTCCAGAGCCTTGGCAGCCGGCGTGCCGGGGGCAAGTGGGACCTCGCTGAAGGTCAGTTCCACCTGCAGCCGGCTTCCGTGAAGCGCCTCCACCATCCGGTCACTCACACCCACCAGCGGATAGGCCTGGTGCACGGCCTCGCTGAACTTCGCGCGCAGCCGCTGCCGACGGTGCTCCTGTTCGGAGTCAGCCAGCCCCGGTTCGTTGAGGTAGGCCTCGAACGTCTGGTTGCTGAACTGCGCGAAGTGGTGGTCCTTGCGGGCCGCGTACGCAGCGGCTCGTTCCAGCAGGTCCGATGGCCTGACCGCGAGGGAATAGTCGGGAGTCGATGCGGGAGTGGGCTCGTCGGTGACTTCATCGCGCGGGAACGCTGCGGAGCGCCACCGCACCCGGCTGACGAGGACCGGGTACTCGTTCCGCGCCGCCCCCTGGTCTTCCCATTTTCCGCGGACGATCTGCTCAACCATCGCTTCGACCGCATCGGCGAACGCCATGTCGGGTGCGCCTGCCTCGACATGTGCCCGGAAGGTCGCAGGAAAACCGTCGGCCGTCGTCAGGAGAACCTCGTTGTAGGCGTGCTCGAACCGTGGAGGGACGGTCTCCCCAGCGGGCCAATCGCCGTACGAGGTCGTGTGCAACTGCGCGAGCCCCGACTGTCGCCCGGTCGCACGCATGGCGCTCTCGAGGTCGGTCTGGGCAGCCACCAGGGCACGCTGCAGTGCCGGGAGGACGTCGTCAGCGACGGACCGACTCACACGACTGAGCAGATGTGCCACGCGGTAGCGCACGTCGGCGGCAGCCGCCTCCCCCACACTCGCCGCCGCTTGCTGACGGAACTCAGCTGTGTTGTCCACGTGTCCCAGGCCGGTCACCGTGTCGGAGAATCGCAGTGGTGAGGCAGAAGGGGAAGGGGCGCTTTCAAGGTCCTTGGAGAGCTGACGGAACTGATCCGTCAAGCCTTCGAGCACCTTGCGGGCGTACGGAAGTCCCTGCCGCGGGTGGGCGAGCACCCGTGCGACCTCGTCACGGAGACGTCCCTCAAGGTCCGTCGCGTAGCGCACCGTCCACCCGTAGGCCTCTCGCTCCAAGGCGGACGCGGCAGCGGCCTGATCACCCGAAAGGCGTTCGGTCATGATCCTCAGGTAGTCGGATGCCCGCGGCCCGGTCTCTGCCCTCTGGAGTCCGTCCACGAGCTGGCCAAGCGCGTCGCGGGCCATGCCCTCGGCCCGAGCGCCCAGCAGGTCCCTCATCCACTTGCTGGTGCGCGTACCTGGAACAGGAAGCTGAAGTCGTCGGAGCAACGTCTCCCACTGTGCTGAGACGTCGCGCTGCAGCTGCTCCTGCGGCGGGAGAGTGCTCCCCTCGCGCTTGTAGCCATCCACCAGACGATCGACCGCAAGCCGCGCGAGCCGCTGCGCGACGTACTCCGCGTAGCGGTCCCGGCCGAGGCTCAGGCTGGAGTAGCCGAAGGATCCCCAGGTCATCTCGGAGGTCTCTGCACCCCAACCGATGATCTTCTCGGTGACGTTGGGAGGCGTCTGGTTCTCGAAGCGCGTCTGCAGGTACTGCTGGGTAGCGTTCTCCGACAGCATCGTGGCCGCGATCGCTCGTCCGAGCCCGCGGAAGACGTCTTCCGGGCTGTCCCCGAACTTGGCCCCGTCGCCACCGATGGAGGCACCGATCGGGAACACGCGTCCGAAGGCCCGCTGGTCGTCGCTCTCGGGAGCCAGCCCGAGAGCAGTCATGAGCTGGTTGTCAGCGTCGTCGCCGGCACGGGTCTGCGACGCGATCAGTTCCGCCAAGGTGGCCATGGCGTTGCCGTCGATCCCCACTCGGTACGCGGGAGGCAGGGCATGAAAGACATCGGGCGTGAACAGAAAGACGCCGAGGTTCGTCCTCTGCAGCCCGCCGACCCGGCCCATCACCCGGCAGACATCGAGGAACATCGAGGCACCCGAGCCGCCAGCCATCGACCCGATGACAATCGGCACGACCGTGGCTGAGCTCGAGAACGGGCGCTGCTCCTCCATCTGCTGGGGAAGCGATTCCCACGCCGTGGGCTGCTGGAGACTCTGCCACGCGGATTGCAGCTCGGACTGAATTCGGTCGAGGCGCGTCAGGGTGAGCATGCGGCCGACCGCTCGGTACTGCCCGGCGCCCTCGGTGACAGCAACGTTGTTGGCCTGGGCGCGCGGTTCGGGCGCCCAGCCCAGCAGACCTGAGAGATGACCCGCCGTCTCGAGACGCGACTCCAGCTGCCGACGTACGACCTCGAGCGTGTTGGCACTGGCGCTGACGGGAACGTAACGGCCGCCCAGATCCCGGATCGAATCCAGCCCTCCCGATGAATCGGGTCGTGGGTTGACATCGACCTGCAGGAACTGCCAGGCCGCGGGCAACTGCTCGATTCCACGGGTCCTGAGATCAGCACTCAACTGATCCATGAGGTAGCGGACGGTCGCACCGCCAGACCCCCCGACACCGACGACGATGAACTTCCTCACTGGATTCCTTTCCTTGTCATGTTCACCAGTCGTCGTCGTCATGGACGACGTCCCCGGCAGGTACGGCCGAGCCTGCAGCACCGCCGGGCGAATCCCGGGTGCCTTCCTTCGTGCGTGCCGAAGCACCAGAACCGGGCTGCGGACCCCACCCATCGTCGTCACCAGCAGCCGCGACGCGTGGAGACCGCCGATCCTGGCCCGCCCTGGGCGCAGTGACAGCGCTGATCCTGTCTCGCAACTGCGCGATGGCCCCCGGAACCTTGTCCGCGGCGTCGCGAAGCAGCTCCTCGGCACCTATGCCGGAGACCGGCAGAAGGAGAACCACCTGGACGGCGCCACTCTCGAGGTCGGCCGGGTCCAGTAGCGCCAACCATGTGCCCTGCACCGCGAGCGGCAGGAACTCCCCCTGCGAGGTCACGTGGGGGGCGCCCTCGACCACCACTTCAGGCATCTTGAGCGGGTTGAGTGCCCGCGCCCTGACCACCAGCGTTGCGCGGTCACTGACGCGAACGCGTGTGCGTCCGACGCTGTCGAACGCAAGAACGGTCTGTTGCTGACGGTCCACCGTTGCGCTGGCGAGGAAGGATGAACTCGCCGTGATGCGCCCTGCGAGCACCTCGACGGCCAGATGGTCACCGGCGAGCTTTGCTGCGCGCCTCTTCACAGCCGCAAGCAGACCAAGCGGCACCGCGAGGCCCAGCATCAGCACAGCGACGAAGACAGCCCACTTCACCGGTTCGTTGGGCGGAGGCTCCATCTCGTACCGGAAACGCACCGGTACCTCGATCGGATCCCCTGGACCGGAGCCGGGAGACGCGGACAGCATCACGGTCCCGCCCAGGAGACCGGTTCCCTCACTCCGGGGGACGAGTGCCACCTGGATCTCGCTCTCAGCACAGTCCTCAGGACCGTCGGTGGACGAGTTCACCGAGGCGCCGGAGCTCCCGCTGGGAACGACCTCAATGTCGGTACCCGAGAGCCACACGCATCCAGGTCCATCCCAACTGATGGTCCGTACGACTTCGTCAGTGCTGTCGCCGCGACCGAAATCGATGGATTGCGGCAACTGCGGGTAATCCCCCGGTGCTTGCAGAAGGACGGGGTAGCTGACAACGCGGGTGGGTAGCGGAGTGCCGGTGCCACGCGCTGCGCCGGTGACGAGGTTCAGCTCGAGCCGCAGCTGTGCCGCGCCGGGCGCCTGATTCCTCAGATCGACCTCGACCGGCGCTCCGAGATCTGCTGCGCTCAGGCCTTCGACGAGGGGCACCGGGTCTTCGCCGTCTCGGGCAAGAACCACATCCAGGCTCATGCTTCCGGCCAGGTCGGCAGGATCGAGCCGCGAGCCGTCTGCAAGCTCCACACCCAGGTCGAGGGGAACCTGTTCTCCGGTCACCAGGTCATCCCCACGGCCCCACACCGGCGAAAGGTCGCTGACGAGACGGATGCTGGAGCGCGCCGTACCAGCGCCGGAGCTACCCGGGTCGACGAAGACGACGGCCCACTCACCCGACCAGGAACCTGCCTTCCCGCGCTCGATACTGGCCGTGAACACCGAGCCCGTCAGCCACCGCGCCTTGAGCGTGTAGCCGGGGGTCCTTTCCTCGAGCGAAGCGCCGGACGAGAGGACGTGCTGCGTTCCCCGTGGAGTCACGAAGACAGCCCGATAGCCGGCAACGTCAGCGCCACCCATGACAGACACGGAGGAGATCGACCGGTCCGTGACGAAGCGATGGCTGCCGGCGTCACATATCGCGTCCTGGCACAGTGCCGTTGAGAGTTGCGCTGGCAAGTTCTCGGGATCGGCCAGGCCGTCGAAGGCGAAGAAGAGATCCCCGATGTCCTCGGCGAGCACGAAGGAGCCGCGACCAGACGCGTCCCGTCGGCCACAGGCGGCACCGTCGACGGGGCTCTGCGTCGCAACGCCGGACATGAGGTCGAAGTCCCCCGAGTCGGCGCCGCCCTGCAGCCCGATGGCCAGCACCGTAATGCCGTCCGCGCGTAGGGCGTCCGCGCCGCCACCGGGGCGGCAGAGATCGCTAGTCCCCTTGCGCTCGACCTCCTCTGCTGCTTCAGCCGTCACCAGCTCGATGTCCGATGCGTAGGGCTTGGTCGTGCCGTAGCGATCCTGCTCGGCCTCGGTGCTCCGATGGTCCAGGTCGTACATGCCGTCCGTCAGCCAGACCAGTGCGGAGCAGCCCGCCTCAGCGGAACCGTCGAGCAGATACGCCCGAGCACCCTGCAGGGCCTGCCAGTAGTCGGTCTCCCACCCCTCGGGCTCGTCACGGTATTGCTCGAATGCGCGCGCAAGGGTCTCGTTTCCCCCGCCATCGAGTTCCGTCCAACCTTGCGTGACGGTGAAACCCTCGGCGAAGCGGGCCACTGCGACTTCGAGGGTCGCTTCCGAAGCACCTGCGAACTCACTGAGTCGATCCGACAGGTGCAGCGCCGCGTCAATTCGCGCAGCCTTGGGATCGCTCGCCTTCAGCGAAGCAGATGTGTCGAGGAGGAACAGCACGCGCCCCTCGCCCCCGCCGCTGATGCACGCGCCAAAGTCCTGGAGCGGCTGCTGCTCCTGCGGACGTTCGGACGGGTGGCCAGCTGCGGGGAACCCGAGCGCAGAGGACAGCAGCACAACCGACATCAAGATCCACAGTCCGGCGCGGCTCACCACCGGGACACCTGATCAGCGATCCGCCAGGCGTTGGCGCCAACTGCAAGCAGCGCCAGCACGGTCACGGCACGCTGAAGCGGCCTTGTCCAACGAGACGACCGAACAAGCCCTTTCGAGCGCCGACGCGTGTCTGCGAGGAGGAACATGCCCAGCAGTAGCAGGGCGAGCACACCGCCAAGAAGCCATCCGACAACGTTCGGCACCAGAGAGCGCGTGGCCAAGCCGAGCAGGAGCCCCGCGCTGCCTACCGCCGAGCCTAGGACTAGGAGAAACAGAGGCGGGCTCGACACGTGAGCGACTCCGGGCGGTTGGTGCCCGTAGCCGTTGGTTCCCGATGACTCCACCCACGTCCACTCAGACCCCGATGACATGGGTAGACCTCTTTCGCATTCAACGATTCACGGCGCGTGAATGCCACTAGGTTATCGATTTTGTACGTCGCGTCTGCCGATTCCGCCAGAGACATGGGCTCGCGCAACCATGGTGCGCCGCAACTGGCAACCCTGACGCCAGATGCGAAGAAGCTGCTGAACCAGCGCCTGTCAAAGACACTGCACGAACCTCGACGACCGCGGCCGGAATCACCGAAACTTTCCGCGAGCACGACGCTCGGCATCGCCATATCCGCGCCGTCGAAAAGTCTAGACAGGCATCACGCAGTCGGTGCGTCGTTCGCGAAGAAGAGGCCCACGTCACCCTTGATGGCCGCCATGATCCGCCCCCCCTCACCAAGAGGAGATCCGCGCCGCGCCGTGTCGCGATGCCACGGACGCAAAGAGGCCGGCCCCCACGTGGGAGCCGGCCTCTGCTGCGATCGATCTATGTGGGCGATACTGGGTTCGAACCAGTGACCTCTTCGGTGTGAACGAAGCGCGCTACCACTGCGCCAATCGCCCGTTGTGCTGCGGTCAGAAACACTAACGCATCTCCTCCGCGAGCTCACATCCCGGGTCCACCCACAGGTCGCTCGACCGCTGCGACCACTGTTCGCGCACCTCACGGACGGCCTGACCCGACGTCGGAAGGGCCCGACCGTCCCAGGCACTGACCGGCTGCACGCCGCGGGTGGTGGAGGTCAGGAAGACCTCCTCGGCGCGGGCCGCAGCATCCCCCAGAGGCACGTCGACCTCCCGCACACCGCAGGCCTCGACCACCAGAGCCCGCGTCACACCGGGCAGACAGCCGCTGCCGAGGGGCGGGGTCACCAGCCCACCGTCCAGGACGAGGAAGACATTGGCGGCCGTCGCCTCGCAGAGGCCGCCGTCAGCGTTGGCGAGCATCCCCTCCCCCGCACCCGCCGCTCGCGCCGCAGCCAGCGCCACGACGTTGTCGGCGTACGCCGTGGTCTTGTGGCCGATGAGTGCGCCGCGGTGGTCCACGACGTACGGCAGCGTCACCACCTCGACCGCGCTCGCCGCGGGCGGGACCGGGTCGAGCTCGACGAGCAACTCCCCACCGTCGGGCCCGAGCGCCCACACGATCCGGAGCCGACCGCGGTCCACCGGGCGGCAGCGCACCGCCTCGACGACCGCCCGGCGTACCTCGTCACGCGGAAGCGATGGCAGCCCGAGAGCGGTGACGCTGCCCAGCAGCCGGTCGAGGTGTCGATCGAGGGCGAACACCCGACCCCGCTCGACCAGCACCGAGGTGAAGACCCCTTCGCCCGTGGCGATCCCTCTTGACGTGTCCACGGGGCCACTCTAGGGCTCTGACCTCGGCAAACGCCGCGCAAGCGGGGCACCGCCGACACCCCACGGACCCCCCGGTTTTGCGCCCCGGACCACAGGGGGCTAATGTTCTGTCCGCACCGAGAGCCCCGGCTCAAGGCAGCAAGCGGACGTAGCTCAGTTGGTAGAGCGCAACCTTGCCAAGGTTGAGGTCGCGAGTTCGAGCCTCGTCGTCCGCTCGGAAGGGTCTTTCCACCGGGTCCTCCCATGGGAGGACCACCGCGGTGGGTTGGCCGAGAGGCGAGGCAACGGACTGCAAATCCGTCTACACGGGTTCAAATCCCGTACCCACCTCGATTTACCACAACTGAATAACATGGGCGATTGGCGCAGCGGTAGCGCGCTTCCTTGACACGGAAGAGGTCACTGGTTCAAACCCAGTATCGCCCACCATTACGAAAGGCCCCGGCTGCGAAGACGCAGCCGGGGCCTTTCGCATGCGGCGGAGTATCCCCCCGTGGCGTCAGGTCCTCGCGACCGTGGTCAGCCAACTCCGGCACCAGATACTTGCGGCCGCGCTACGCTGCGGTGGACGCACCGTTGGATAGCCAGCGTGTCGCCCCTCCTGGGCCAGGAGTCCAACAAGACGCCTGAGCGTTGCTTCGGACCTGGGAGTTGGCCGTGGGACTGCAGCTGAGCGAGCGCATGAAGACCGGCAGCTGGCGGACAGTGGGGGCTGCTTGTGTCAGCCTCCTCTTTGCTGCGGGGTGTGGGGCGCAGGCGGGCGTCGAAGCACCCTCGTCGGCGGAGGTGGTTGCGGACGTGCGCTCTGACTTGGCGGCCTGGAGCGGAACGCTCGAGGATCGGCAAGCTGCCGAGGTCGTCACGAGCGCAATGTTGAACAAAGCTCTCGACGACTGCCTCGCGGATCGCGGCTTCGATCGTTTCGACTGGAGAGACTCGATATTCCCGGTCACTACGCCGAACCTTCTCAACTCGCCGTGGCTCATCGGCCCCGAGGAGAAGTTGTTCTCCGCCGAGATCGAGCTGGCGGCTCGGGCGACAGGGTGGAGGAGCAACTGAACAATCCCCCTGAGCGACCGGCGGAAGAGGTCCGCGCTGAGGATGAGTGCCTGGCGCCCGGCGTGAGAGACAGTGCCAGCGACAGCGAAGTCGCAGCCGTCACGACACCGGCGGGTCTCGTCGAGCTTGAGGCGACGTGGGGAGAGCACCTGGCCGAGGGCCTCGCTGACCTGGGCGACGTTCGGGAGTTCACCCGTTGCGTGGAGGACCAGAAGTCCCCGGCGTTGAACGGACGTCGCTTGGAGGACCTTGATCTGTTGGCTAACGAGCGCGCCACCGGCTTGGGCCTCGACGATGGCGATCTTCGTGGCCTTCAGGAGTTCCGTGCGTGGGAGCTATCTGTTGTCGAGGCGTTGAGGGCCTGTGTTGAACCGCAGTACGACGATGCGGTGACGCTGCTGGCGGAGCTCTCGACGTCCTTCCATGAACGCCACCGCGCCGAGGTGGAGAACCTCGAGCAACACTGGTCGAAGGTTCGAGGACGCGGACGTGCTGGCTGTCGGGCAATAGCCGCGACGCCGTTCACGGCGTCGAGTCCGCACGGGGCGTTGAAGGGTACGACTACCGAAACGGACTACGGTTGCTCGACCTGTGTGGCGTCGACGTGGTGGTGACGGGACCTGATGAACGAAGAGACTGCGGTCATCCGTCTGATCGACAACCTCGAACGACTGGCGGCGCTTGGCCTGCCTGTGTGGAGTGAAGAGCTCACCGACCAGGTCGACCCATTCCTCCACGAGCTCGATGAGCACCTGCGCCGGGACCCGATCGCTTTGGCGGCTGTCCTCGACTACCTCGAGAACCCACGGTCCGAGGTGGTCGCCGACTGGCTGAGGCTCCAGCTCCAGCCCGACCTCAGCCTCGACGAGGACCCGCCGAGGCAGCTTCGCTACGCCGAGGCGACCATACCCACCCAGCCGGCCCTGTTCCTCGCGATCGACGAGGTGACCGTGCAGCCCAAGAGCCTGCGCAAGCTGAAGAAACCATGGGAGCACGCTGCCGGCTGGTTCTTCGGCCGCCCGCAGAAGTCGCAGGGTCACGACGCATGGCCGGTGGGCAGGGACGGCGGCGCCCTCGACTTCCTCGTTCAGATGGACCTTGGCGCAGCTGCCTCCAGTCTCGCGGGCTTCGGGGCGGTCGGGCTGCCCGCAGACCTCATCATCCAGATCTTCGCCGACCTCGACGTGACCGTCGGGCCGTTGGACCACCGAGTGGTCGCGTTCCCCAGCGGCGCGGGTGGCGACGAACCGCTGAAGCCACCCAGGCGCAGCGACGTCAACGACGCGGACCCCGTACTCATCAACCCCGTCGGGGCACTCACCCTGCCGCCGGTGGACGAACTGAGCGCGGAAAGGGTCGGCGATGATCGGCTGCCCTCCCTCTTGCGCGTCCACGCCGACCGGAGGCCGTACGACCTGAACCTGTTCAGGAACACCAGCCGGGACGACGAGCAGCACCTGGGGTACGTGCCCATGGCCCGCATGGGAGGGTTCCCCGTCCCCGACCTGCGCGTCTGGACGGCCGAGGCCGAGTCAGCACTGGGCTGCACAGTCAGGGACATCGTCGTGCTGTACGACGGCCCCACGGACCCTGAGCCTGGTCCCGTGCCCGACCCCGACAGAGTGCGCCTCATGGTCCTCATCGACCGAGCACGCTTGCAGGCCCTGAACTTCGACGCGACCTTCGCGCTGGCCTACTAGGCCAGCTGTGGTGATGTTCTGCCCGCGGGGGCGGCTGCACGATCGGATGCCGAACTCCCAGTCGGCCCCGGAGCCCATCCGCAAAGCCAGTGCCCGAGTGCAACGTGCTCCCTGTGTGGGGAACTGTCAGCCGACGCTGACGCCGACCGATTCGAGTTGATCAGCCGTGGTAGCGCCCAACGGGCCCGCGCCCGGCTCAGCTCGGGCAGCAGCAATCACCTTCGCTGCCTCATCCACGGTCTTGCCGTCGAGCTGCGTGGCCAACAGGGATTCCTGCTGCCGTGCCGCGGTCACCACGCCGTCGACGACTTCCAGGTAGTTGCCGTCGAAGCCCCACGAGTCAATGAAGATGACGGCGGCGAGGTAGGTCTTGCCGACCTCTAGCCGCACACCGTCCTCCGCCCTCATCGGGATCATCTGATCATCGTCGTCGTGATACCAGCCCGGGGCCTGGGCCTCGAAAGACATCGGCGGCTGATCGGCCCCTGCCCGCTTCCAGAGCACGTCGTCGATCCGCACGCTCACCCGCCGCCCGGTCATCACCTTCTCCTCCCACGGGGCGTCGGAAAGAGCACGCTCAGACTCCACGGTGAAGACGACCAAGGTGTCCGACCCACGTCACCGCGGCAGACGCTGAGTCGAGCTCGACGAGGCTCCCGGCCTCGTACAGGTACACGTCCGACGACGAATCCTCCGACGCCGTACACCCACTCGTGGCCGCGACAGCGAACAGCAACGCGCCAGCAATGATGCGTGACCTCATAGCCGAACAGCCTCTCAAGAGATGTGCGCGATCCACTTCGTGTGGTGACCGCGTGTGGGGGTCCTGCATGCAAGCCAGGAGATCCTCGCCGTTCCCCACGCAAAGTAGGCGTCTTTCGCGTGCGTCGGCCCCACCCCGTGCCCGGCCGCATGGCAGATGAGCGAACGGTCCGGGTCACCGATCCGTGCAGCAGGCCCCAGTTTGGCGGGGGTTGTCGCTGTATCAGCCGGAGCCGTCCTGGGTAGGAGAGGCTCCGATCGGCTCTACTCGGAGGATCCATGCATCGATCTGGCGGTCTGCAGGAGGAGCTCACGCGGGAGTCCGCGGCGGGCCGGCGCGCCGGCGCCCGCCCCACAGGCAGGCGGATCACCGTGCTCGCGCTCGGCGTCGTCGTCGCTCTCGCGGTCGCGCTGTTCCTGGTGCTGCGCGACGGCGCCGGCCGCCCGCTCGAGCCCGAGGACGACGCCCGCCTCGTGCTGCACCTCAACGGCGACCACGGTCTCGTCGACGACGTGGACCCGAACATCCCCCTGGAGAACCCGACCGAGCACCCGATCACGATCACCGATGTCGACCTGGTCGCCGCCCCCGACAGCCCCGGCCAGGTCACCGTCCGGAGTTTCCGCCTCGCCGGGCCCGACCGCACCACGCCGTCGCTCTCGGGCGGCCGGCTCGGGGCGAAGGACTACGGGGCGCCGCTGCTCTCCGCCGACGAGGCGGTGATCCCGGCCGGTGCCGCGAACCGGGACTACATCCTGCTGGTCCGGGTGGTCGGTGACCGCAGGACCGACTGGTCAGCCGCGGACGCCGTGCGGATCACGTACGAGTGGAACGGCGAGGAGCACCACGTCGTCTGGGACCGGGGGGTCGTCTACTGCAGCCCCACCCGGATGGGACGGATCTCCTGCGAGGAGCTGCAGGTCTGAGGGCCGCACGTCACGCCTCATCAAGGGCGCACCCGCCTCCGGTATGCCGAAGCACCCGCTCAGCCGTTCCGGTCGCCGGGTGGGCGCAGGTCCAGGCGCCCGAAGTACGCCGTCAGGCCCGCGGCCGTGGCGATACCCGACACCAGCAGCGCCGCACGCTCTCGGGCCGACCCCTCCTGCCCGCGAAGCAGGACGACGCCGGCCGCCGCGTTGGCCGCACTCCAGGCCAGGTTGGGCACGCGCCCCGACAGCCCGACGCCGGGCGGATCCGCGAATGGCGTGGGGAACGGGCGACCGAGAGCCCCGGCGACCCCGTGCGGCACGGCGTTGACGAGCAGGGCGCCTGCGGCGGCGCGGGCGAGGGTGCTGCGGACGGTCATCGGGCGCTCCTCGTGGGCAGTTCGGGACCGGATACCCGTCCCGCGTACCCAGCGGCGAACGCGGGTACTGGGCCGGGACCCTACGAGAGGTCATTGGCATGAACAACGACGACGTCGTGTGGATCGTCATCGCAGTGGTGGTGGTCGCGCTGCTCGCGGCGCTCGCCTACGTGCTCCTCAAGCGCAAGAAGGAGCGCGACCGCGCCCTGGCACACGCCCAGGCCGAGCAGCTGCGCAGCGAGGCCACCCAGCACCAGCCCGCGGTCCAACAGTCCGAGCTGGAGGCCCGCAAGGCCGAGGCGGAGGCCGAGCTGCGCCGGGCCGAGGCCGAGCACGCCGAGGTGCAGGCCGCCGAGGCGCGCCAGGCAGCTGCCGCCACCTCCGCCCGACAGGAGGACGTGGTCCGCGAGGCGGACCGCATGGACCCCGCGGTCGACCACCGCTCCGGCGACTACCGCCCCGAGGTCCCCGACGGGCGCCACCTTGAGAACGGCAGCACCGCGCCCACCGAGTCCGCTCCCCCGGCGCCGACCGGCGGAGCCGACGACTACACCGAGGGCTACCGGGACGGGC
Source organism: Nocardioides ochotonae (assembly GCF_011420305.2). Lineage (NCBI taxonomy): Bacteria > Bacillati > Actinomycetota > Actinomycetes > Propionibacteriales > Nocardioidaceae > Nocardioides > Nocardioides ochotonae. Next base: position 2,376,180 of record NZ_CP061769.1, read on the forward strand.
AGGCCGACACCGACGGTCCCGCCGACGGCGGCTCCGGCGGCAGTCACCGCAGCCCCGGCCCGGCGAGCTGACACTGGCTCACCCAGCGCCGCAAGCCCCCTCGTCGATCACACTCGGCGAGGGGGCTTCCGCATGCGCGGGCCCTCGCCCCGCGGAGCCCAGCTCACCAGGTCCGGCCGGCGCCGCCGCCGCGGCCCTGCGGCACCGCGGCCTCGTCCCGAGCCTCCTGCTGCCGACGGGCGCCTTCCATGGTGCGCTCGGCGAGCCGGTCGGCCTGCGACTCGGTGGGCTCCGCGTCCGTGGGCTTCGATGATCCCTGGCCCTCTCCCAGCTTCTGCTGCAGGCGACCCGTCGCGGCGTCGAGCTGCTCCTGCTCAGACTGTGAGCCCGAATCTCCCTGCTCTGCAGGCTCCCCCGACTCCGCAGGCTCCCCGGAGTCACCGTGGTCCTCATCGGACTGCTGACCGTGCTGGTCCTCCGGACCGTCCTGATCCTGCGGCTCGTCCTCGCCCTCGCTCTCGTTCTCGCCCTCGTCCTCTGCCTGCCCCTCGCTCCCGGCGTCCTGGGCGTCGTCCGCCTCCTGATCGGCCTCTCCCTCCCCGCCGTCCGGCGACTCGGTCGAGCAGCCAGTGGCGCCGCTCAGGAGGCGCTGCGCCGCGCGGTAGCGCTGGTCCGCGCCGGCGTTGTCACCGGCGCTCGTGAGCTCGTCGCCAAACGACTCGAGCGCGAGCGCGTGGTTGAGGACAACCCGACACACCGCGTGGTCCGGGGCGAGGCCGCCGGCGAGCTCGAACCAGTCCGCCGCGCTCTGCCACTCGTGGCGCCCGTAGGCCGCCACGCCGCTGTTGTACGGCGCGACCCACCGCTCCAGGAGATCGACCCGCTCGGTGAGGGCGAACCACCGGCCCGCCGCCACGTGATCCCCCGAGCGCCAGGCCCGCTCGCCCAGGTGCTGCGCGCCGAGCTTCACCACCACCTGGAGCGCCACCGCCCCCAGCACCACGACACCCACGACCGCCCCCGCGATCGCCCGGCGCCGTCGCCGGCTGCGTACCGGGTCGGTCCACGTCATCGCTGTTCCTCCTTCGCTGCTCGAGATCCCCACACGGCCACCGCCAACAGATGGAGGAGGAAAGGCACCGCCGCCAGGGCCAGCACCCAGTAGTGCTCCTCGCCCGGCTGCAGCTCGACCCGGGCGCTGGTGGGGCCGCGGGTCAGGGGCGGCAGCGACCCCGGACCGGTGCGGTGCAGGTATTGCCCGCCCAGCTCCTCGGCGATCCGCGACAGCGCGGCGCCATCGATGCGCGACACCTGCTCCTCGCCCTCGATCTCGACCAGCCGCTGCTCCCCGGGGGCCACCGGCATCGCACCGCCCTCGGCGGTTCCGTAGCCGAGCACCAGCGAGCCGGTCAGTCCCTCGCGCAGCGACCCGAAGGATCCGGGTGCACCGTCCTGGGTCTGCTCGCCGTCCCCGGCGTACACCAGGTAGCGCTGGTGCTCCGGATGCTCCGCGCGGGCGGACCTCAGCACCTGCTCGGCCAGCTCGACGGCGACCGAGATGTCCGATCCCGTGGCCTTCGCCGACGGGCGCCAGCCCACGGTCCGCAGGTACGTCGAGACCGCCGCCGCGTCGGTCGTGAACGGCACCGCCACCCGCGCCACGTCGTCGAAGACGATCACCGTCGTGTTGGCCCCGGCTGTCTGCTGCACGAGCTCGGCGAGGTCCTCCCCCGCCGCCTCGATCCGCGCCCGCCCCGCAGGGCCGTCCAGCGCCCCCATCGACGCCGTCCGGTCCACGAGCAGGACCAGGTCGGTGGTGCTCGGCACCGGCACCTCGACCTCGTGCAGGCCGGTCGGTCGCAGACCGATGCCGACCGCCAGCAGCGCGAGGACCACCCGGGCGGCGAGCGCGCCGCGCTGCATGCCCGAGGAGGAGCGCCAGTCCCGTAGCGACCAGCAGGACAGCACCAGCGCCACCGCCGCCAGCACGAGCACCGGCCACACCGGCTGCACGCTCATCCCCGCCTCCTGCTCGTCCAGGCACCCAGCAGGCCGACGACGAGCATCAGGCCGCCCGGCTCCACCCGGTCGAAGCTGTGGTCGCGGGCCGCGGCCAGGATCGCCTTCTTCTCCTGGCGCTCCACGGCGCGCGCGATCACCACCGTGTTGGCGTCGTCGCCGGCGTCCACGACCAGCACGTCCCCGTGCGTGCGCCGGGTCTGGCTGCGCAGCTCGGCGGTGGCCTCGGCCCGGTTGTGGTCCGGTACGACGCCGAACACCATCGCCTCGCTCTGCACCGCCAGCTCCGTGGCCTGGGCCAGGGTGTAGATCGCGTCGCCCGAGACGAGGTTGTCGGTGGCGAGCACGACCGTGCGGGCCCGCTGGTCCTCGGGGCGGTCGAAGTGCTGCACGCAGCTCGCCAGCCCGTCGCCCACCAGCGAGGATCCCGAGCGTGGTGCCTCGGTCCCCGGGACCGGCCCCGCCTCGACCGCGACCCGCGCATCACGCAGGCCGCGGACCACGAAGTCGTAGTCGTCGGTGAGCGGGAACCCGGTGACCGCGTTGCCGTCGAACATCACGAACCCGATGCGCTCCTCGCTCAGCTCGGCCACCAGCGACAGGTAGGTGTCCAGCACGTCCGTGACCACCGGGGCCATCGAGCCGGAGACATCCATGCACAAGACGACGTCGCGGGTGCGCATCTGCTCGGACTCATCGGAGACCCCGACCAGCCGGGCCGCCATCAGCGCGGCGCCGGCGAGCGCGAGCACCAGGCTCAGCACCTCGAGGCGCCGTGCCCGCACCTCGCGGCGTACCAGCGCGCGGAAGGCCGGCAGCGCCCGCACCCGCTCCAGACCCGCGACCGCGACGCCGTCACCGCGACGGCGCAGCCGGTGCCACCACCACGCCGTGAGCCCCACGGCCAGGCCGAGCATCAGGACCAGCGCGCCCACCCACCACTGGATCAGTGCCACGAGGTCACCACCTCGCGGGCGCGGTGGTGGGCCGCGGCGAGGTCGACGTCAGCGGTCGGGTCGAAGAGCGCAGGCGCGGTCCAGGCCACGAAGTCGACCGTCGGGGCCAGCCGCGGGTCCTTGACGGCCTGCCGGCGCAGGTCGGGCAGCGTGGCGTAGTCGGCGTCGCCCTCGCCCGCGAGGCCGACGAAGCGGCGCACCTCGGCGCTGAGTCCGCTCACCGCGGCGCGCGCGGTCACGTCACCGGCCTCGGCCGCGGCCCGCCAGTCGTCGATGCGGGCGAGCGCCTCGGCGCGCACCGCCTCCAGTGGGTCCCCGCCGGCGGGTGCCGCGGTCTCGCGCAGCACCCGCCGGGTGCGCCACACCAGCACGACGATGAGCACCACGCAGACCGCTGCGAGCGCCCACCACCACGAGGAGTAGTCGGCCGGCGGGTTGATCGGGCTGCGTTCAGCGCGCACGACGGGTCCTGTCCATCAGGGTCAGCAGCTCGGTCACGGCTCGGTCCTCGCGCTCCACATGCACGTGCGGCACCCCGAGGCGCGCCAGCACCGCTGCCCGCTGCTCGGCGCGCGCCCGGTCCGCCGCCGCCACCTCGGCGGCCAGCGCGGCGCTGCGTGCGGCGAAGTCCGGGAAGCCGCGCCCGGTGCCGACGTCCCGCACCCGCCGGCCGCTGCGTCCCGGCCGAGTCGGGTCGACGTCCGCGAGGGTCACGACCAGCAGCTCGTGCTGGGCCAGCAGCCGGGCGAGACGGGCCTCGAGCTCGTGGTCGCAGGCCACGTCGCCGAGGACGAGCACCATGATCGTGCGCCGGCGTACGACGCCCGCGGCGTAGTCGAGCAGGTCGAGGGTGCGCTGAGGCGGGGAGTCGGTGGCACTGCTGCGCACCACGAGCTCCAGCATCCGCTCCAGCGGGAGCTCCCGCGTCGTAGGGCGCTGCACAGCGGGCCCGTCCTCGGTCGAGCAGACCAGCCCGACGTAGTCGCCGTGGCTGATCGCGACCCAGCCGACCAGGCCGGCGACGGTGACGGCCACGTCGCGCTTGAGGTCGCCGTCACCGTCCTCCCACGAGGCCAGCGCGGACAGCTCGCGCCCGGTGTCCACGACCAGCAGCACGGTGTGTCTGCGCTCGGCGACGTAGCGCCGGACGAGCAGGTCCCCGTGCCGCGCGGTGGCCAACCAGTCGATGTCCGCGACATCGTCGCCGGGCACATAGGCACGCAGGTCCGCGAAGTCGAGGCTGCGGCCCGACTGCGTCGCGGCGTACTGCCCGTCCAGCAGCCCCGCGACCTTGCGGCGTGCGTGGAGGGTGACCCGCGTCTTGACCTTGGTCAGCAGCGCCATGGCTCAGGGAGTGGGTACGGCGGCGAACACCGCGTCCACGACGTCGTCGGGGCGGACCCGGGCCGCGGCGGCCTCGAAGGTCAGCAGGATGCGGTGGCGCAGCACCGAGTGGCGCAGCGCCACGACGTCCTCGGGCAGCACGTGGCCGCGCCCGGCCAGGACCGCCAGGGCGCGGGCCGCCTGCAGGAACGCGATCGCGCCGCGGGGGCTGGCGCCGTGCTCGAGGTAGCGGGCGGTGTCGGTGGGCAGGAACTGGTCGGGATGGCGCGTCACGTTGACGATCTCGACGATGTAGCGGCGCACCGACTCCGCGACGTGCACCCGGTCGGCGACCCCCTGCAGGAACTCCACGTCCGCCAGCGTGGCCACGGGGGCGGACGCGGGGGCCTGCAAGGTGCCGTCCGCGATCCGGCTCAGCACGAGCGACTCCTCCTCCGGCGAGGGGTAGTCGAGGACCTCCTTGAGCAGGAAGCGGTCCATCTGCGCCTGCGGCAGGACGTAGGTGCCCTCCTCGTCGATGGGGTTCTGGGTGGCGAGCACCAGGAACGGGCGGGGCAGCCGATGGGTGCGCCCGCCGATCGTGGTCTGGCGCTCCTGCATCGCCTCGAGCATCGCCGACTGCGTCTTCGCCGAGGACCGGTTGATCTCGTCGAGGAGCACGAAGTTGGCGTGCACCGGGCCCAGCTGGGTGCTGAACGTGGCCGTCGCGGGGTCGTAGACCTGGGTGCCGATGATGTCGGCCGGCAGCAGGTCCGGGGTGCACTGGATGCGGGAGAACCGCGCGTCCACCGAGGAGGCGAGCACCTGGGCCGACAGCGTCTTCGCGAGCCCGGGCACCGACTCCATCAGCAGGTGGCCGCGCGCCATCATCGTCACCAGCAGGCTGCGCAGCAGCCCGCGCTGGCCGACCACGGTCGCCGTGAACGCCCGCTCGATGTCGCCGGTCACGCGGGCGGCCTCGTCGAGCTCCCCCCTCGTCAGCGTCGGCAGCGAGCCCAGGGTCGGTGTCGTCAGGGGGATCATCTGGTTCCTTCGTTCCACAGTCGGTCAAGGCGGGCACGGTCCCCGCGGCGCTCGAGCGCCGCGGGCCGCACCTGGTCGGTCTGCTGGGTGGTGGTGACCCGCAGGTCACCCGGGGTCGGACGCAACGCCACGATCAGCGGGCGGCCCACGAGGAGCAGCACCACCGCCGTGGTGACGCCACGGGTCAGGTCGAGAGCGATCGAGGTGTCGAGGGTGTAGGCCCACAGCCGCTCGAGCACCTGGGACGGCGGCAGCCCGGGATGGAAGTGACTGGTGCTCGACCCGGTCTCCTGCGCCCACCCCATGAGGTTGAGCAGCACCCCGCTGCCGACCCCCGCGGCCAGGGCGACGGGCAGCGCGGCGAGCCAGGCCGCGGTCGGGCGCAGCCGCACCAGCAGTCCCCCGCTCAGGCCGACCAGCCCCCACACCACCGCCTGGCTGGGCAGCGTCTCGGCGGGTACGGCGACCAGCACGGTCGAGACGAGCCCCGACGCGGCACCGGTCAGGAACCCCGCCGGGGCGCCCAGCGCGACCCCCGCCAGCAACGGGAGCACGTGGACCAGCTCCACCCCGGAGGACGACGGGCTCAGCACCGCGCGGAGCACGCAGTTCGCGAGCACCAGGCCCGCGACCGGCGCCAGCACGTCGTGACGTCGCCCCGCGTCGCGCCAGATCGTGGCGGCCAGCAGCGCCAGCCCGCACACCAACGCCCCGAGCACCCACGGCGCCTCGGCGCGCAGCTGCTCGCGGGAGGGGTGGGTCAGGGAGTCCCACACCGGCCACCCGATCCAGGCCAGGCCGAGCAGCGCCAGGACAGCGATCGTCAACGTCGAGCGCCACCCGGCGCCGACTCCGACGGTGCGCCACCTGCTTCTGGCCCGGCCGCCCCGGCGGCTCGCCCGGGGCTGCGTGGCGGAGCTCATCGCGGGCCTCATTGCGGGGCTCCCAGCACGTCGCGCACCCGCAGCGCACGGGCTCCGGCGCGCCGCAGCACCGGCGCCACGGGCAGCCGGTCGGCGACCACGACCGGGGTCCCGTCGGCGACCTGCCCGTCGGGGCCGAGCACCAGGAGCCGGTGGCAGGCGCGGACCAGCAGCTCGGGGTCCCGGCTGAGCAGCACGGAGGTGCCGCGCGGCTCGTCGGCGAGCAGGCCCGCCAGCCGGCGGCGCGCTCCGGCGTCCAGCCCGGCGTCGGGGTTCACGAGCAGGGTCGGGCCGCTGGCCAGGGTGGACAGCGCCCAGCGCAACGCGGCACGCTCTCCGTCGGAGTGCTGCGTGGTCGTGCGCGCGGGGTCCAGGGACACCAGCCGGCCCGCGAGCGCGAGGACCTCCTCGGCGGTGGTCGCGTGCCGCTTCGCCCACAGGCGGGCTATCCGGCCCACCGGTACGCCGCGAGGCAGCACGAGCGGGCGCGGCAGGCGGGTGCCGTGGCCGGCGAGGGCGGCGAGGCGCCGGGCCACGTCCAGGGCACGCGGCTCCTGGCCCGCCTCGGCCACCACGCCCAGGGTCTCGAGATGGTGCACCCGGACCTCGTGCGGGAGCCCGGTCCGGTCGGTGGGTGCCGCGACGAGCAGCTCGCCGACCGGGCTCCGGCGGGCCGTCGTACGCGGGCTGGCCGAGGCCACCTCGCGCCGAGTGCCCAGCCGGGCCAGGTCGGCCCACTCCTCCCGCGGCAGGCCCAGCGCCCGTGCCAGCGCCAGCTGCGGTGGGGCCGGCAGCGTGCGCGGCATCCAGCTCTGCGCCGCGCTGGCGATCGCGCCGCCGGGGACCAGCTCGACGACGCGGTCGGCCAGGGCGACGGCGTCCTCGAGCACGTGCTCGGCCCACAGCACGTGGGTGCCCCGGTCGGCGAGGCGCCGCAACGCCGCTGACACGGCCGCGCGGTGGGTGGCGTGCAGCCGGCTCAGCGGCTGGTCCACGAGCGCGACCTCGGCCCGCGGGTGGCCGGTGACCCAGGCGACGCCGAGCGCCGCACGGCGCGAGGCGTCGAGCGAGCGCGCCGGCGTCTCCAGCAGGTCCTCGAGGCCGAGCTCGGCGACCAGCTCCTGGTCGGGACGGGACCCGAGCAGCTCGTGCACCGCGCGGTCCGGCAGCTCGGTGCCGGGCAGCGCCTCGACGAGCGCGCCCGGCTCCCGGCGACCGGGGAGGTCGCCGCGGACCAGTGCGCCCGCCGGCAGGCGACCGGCGATCGCGCGCAGGACGGTCGTCGTGCCGCAGCCGCTCACCCCGGTCAGGAGCGTGAGGCCCTCGACCTCGAGGCTCACCTCGGACACCGCGAGACCTCGCCCGGGCAGCCACACCGAGAGACCGCCGACCTGCACGCTCATGCGGACCTCCGGGTCGGCAGCGCCACGACGGGCAGGACGAGGACCGCCGCAGCGACCACGACGGGGTCGCGGCCGGGTACGGCGTACACGGCGAGGAGCAGCGCGAGCGCTGCCACAGCGGGGGCGAGCGCCGGGCCGGACAGGCGCGGCAGGCCGGTGCGCGCCAGCACGGCACCGCCGAGGAGCGCGACGATCAGGGCGAGGGCGCCGAGCTCGGCGCCGGTCCGGTCGCCGGGGACGACGGCCGCGGCGAGCACTGCGCAGGCCAGCAGGGCCGCGCCGACCACCCGGACTCCGGCGTGCCAGGCCGGCTCCACCCGGGTGCCGGAGGTGCTGGTCCACGCCCGGGCGGCGTCGCGGGCCCGGTCGCACAGGTCCGCGACGCCGGCGGCAGGGAGGTCGAGCCCGTGGGCGCGCAGCGCGATCCGGTCCGCACGCCGGGCCGCGCAGGCCTCCCCCAAGAAGACCACCGGGGCCAGCACCGCGGCGCCGCGACCGGCCACCAGGTCCAGGAGCCGCTGCCACTCCGCCGCGGGCACCGCGCGCTGCAGCAGGCCAAGCACGGCGAGCAGGGCGGCGCCGATCAGGGCCTCACGCAGCGCCGCAACGAGCCGGCCGGTCGTGACCGCACCCCCGAAGGAGCCCCCGGTCTCGGGAGTCCAGCTCGGCAGCACCCAGAGCACGTCCCCTCCGGGGACGCCGCGGTCCAGGAGCACGCCGAGGACGAACCACAGCGCCACCAGCACCAGGCAGGCGCCGACGACGAGGGCACCGGTGCCCCGGCGTTCCGCCCCGACCAGCCACCAGGCGGCGGCCACGGAGCCCAGCAGCGACGCCGGCACCCACCAGCCGGCGTACGACTGCAAAGCGAGGTAGGTCGCGACCGCCCAGCACAGCCAGGCGACCGCGGTGGTCGGGAACCTCATGCCCGCCTCCGACGCAGTACGCCGAGGGTCGCGACCAGGGCGGCGACGCCGAGCAGCGCCGACGCGTCGCGGACGGTGTCGACCCGGTGCCCGACCGGGCCACCCGCGCCGACGACGTCGGCCGCCGCGTCGGGAACGTCGAGGTTGCGCGACCGGGGTCGCGGCGCGGGGGTGCCGCTGGCGCCTGCGCCGTGGGTGAGCGCGCCCCGCACCCGGGAGCCGACCGGTGGGAAGGCCTCGACGGGCGCGGGAGCCTCGGGCGTCCCGGTCGCGGCGGGGACGACGCGCCAGTGGGCCACGGGCGTGCCGGTGCGCAGGTTGACCAGACGGAAGCGGTGCGTGGTGGGCGTGAGTCCGCGCGGCACCTCGTACCCGACGCGACACGGCACCCCGGTGCCGCACGGCTGCGTCGTGGTCGTGCCGGTCGAGTGCCAGGCGCTGCCGTCGGCGTGCTCGACGTCGAAGGTGGTCCCGGGCACCGTCGCCTCCAGCAGCAGGGTCAGCTCCTGTCCGACCGGCTTGCGCCGCGCGAACCCGTCGCCGCGGACGATCGGGGTGCGGGCGGCCAGCTGGGTCCAGGTGCCGAGCACCTGGGCGAGGTCGCTCTGGGTGGTGTCGGCCAGGGTGAGCAGGACCGGCCCACCGGCCCGGCCGTCCGCGAGCAGCGGGAGCGTGAGGTCGGCGGCGCCGAACCCGTGGTCGTCGGTGCGGATCTCCACGGTCGGGCCGAGCGGGCGCAGCCGGGCGCGGCCGGTGGCGGCGTCCAGGGTGACGCGCTGGGCCTGGACCCGCACCCGGACCCGTGGGTTGCCGGTCACGGCCACCTCGTGGGTGGCGCCCTCGATCCACGACACCGGTGCCTGGACCGAGCAGGGCACCGACGAGGAGGCGCAGAGGGCACGGGTCTCAGAGCTCGCGGCGGCGTGGGCCGGCGGCGTACCCAGGGTCGCGAAGGCGAGTGCCGCGGCGGTGGTCGCCAGCAGCTGTCGTCCGGTCGGGCTCACAGGGTCTCTCCCTCGGCGAGCCGGGTGGTGCGCCGCCGCTGCGCCCACCACCAACCGAGCGGGGCGAGCAGGAGCAGCGCGCCGAGCAGGGCCATGGCGCCGGACACGCCCTGGCTGGCGGCGCCGGTGGCGGCGCTCGGCTCCCCGATCGCCTCCTCGCCCCACACCACGTCGGCCGGGCCGGAGGCACCCGCAGACGGCGGAGCGCTGGGACGGGCGGACGCCTGGGCGCCGGGCCCGGCGGACCCTTGGGCGCCGGGCTGGGCGGACTGTGGCGCAGTCGGCTGGCCAGTCGGGCTGGCGGCGGGTGCCGCGGGCGTCGGGGTGCCCGGCGCGACCGGGGGCACCGGAGCGGTGCTCGGCGCGGGCGACGCCGGCCCGGCGGGGCCTGCGGGCTGAGAGGTGGACGGCGTGGCCGGCGCCTCGGGGCCACCGGGGCCACCGGAGCCACCGGGTGCCGCGGGTGCGTCGGGCACGCCGGGCGCGAGGCCGGGGTCGAACTGGGCGCCGCGGTCCTCCGCCTCGCCATGCTCGGAGGGGACCACCGTCCACTGCGCGTAGGCCGGGTCGCTGATCGGGCGGTCCTGGCCGCCGCCGAAGTTGAGGTGGTGGTTGATCCGGAACTGGTAGCGCCGGCCGGGGGTCAGGGTGGCGGGCACCGTGTAGTGCAGGTGCGCGATCTCCCCGGAGGTGTTGCTCAGCCGGGTGGCCCGGTCGAACCCGTGCCCGGGGACCGCCACCCACTCGCCCGCGTCGTCGAGGTACTCGACCCAGTAGCCGACCCCCATGACGTGGCCGACGACGTGCAGGTCGAGCTCGACGCCAGCCGGCTTGTGCTCGGCGTACCCGTCCCCGAGCAGCTTGGGGGTGCGTCCGCCGAACTGCACCACCTGCCCCAGGCGGGAGCGCAGGTCGATCGAGGTGTCGTCGGCGAGACCGACGAAGCCCCAGCCACCGGGCACGTCCGAGGTGGTGCGCGGCACCAGCTTCACGTGGTCGAGGCGGCCGTACCCGGGGCGCGACTCCCGGGTCCTCCCGCCCAGCTGCGCGCCGCTGGGGACCAGGCCCGTGATGGCGCCGTCGGAGTTGAACTCGATCGCATAGAACTGCAGCGCCACGTCGACGCCGGGATTGCCGACCACGTCGGTGGCGAGGATCTGGTCGTACGCCGCCAGGGTGCTCTGGGTGGTGATCCGGCACGGCTCGGCGAACCCGTCGCACAGCCGGTGCTGGGTGGGCTCCCCGGCCTGGGCCACCCCGACGGTGGCCGTGACCGAGGTGACGGCGACCGCGGCGAGCAGCAGGCTCGCGAGCGGCGCGCCGAGCGGCGCGCCGAGCGGACGGCGGTGCGTCGGCATACGCCCGGAGGACGCCGGGCAGGCGGGACGGCGAGGCATCGGGCCCTTCCTGGGTACGGCAAGGCAGGGTGGCCCGATCGACCTCCGTGCCCGCGCTTGTGCGACGACGGGTGACGGTCATGGCCCAGGAGTTCCCGACTTGCTGGTCTCGCCAGCTCACGGTTGCGCAACAGCGCCGGATTCACACCGGCTTCCTCGCTCAGGGCCACGTTCAACTCAGTGACGAGCGGATCGTGGCACACCCGTCCGAGGGCCCACGACAGCACCCCCACCCCGCCGGTCCGCGGTGACGCAGCCCACGCGATGGCGATTTCCGGGGCGCCGGCAGGCGTGCGCTAACGTCCGGTCCCGGTACGTCGAAGGGGAAGCCGGTGCGAATCCGGCGCTGACCCGCAACCGTGACAGGCCCCGGTGAGACCCGGTCCTGAAGTCGGAGCACCTTCCGCGTCACCGTGACCAATCCACGCTGTCGAGGACTGCAGCAGGTCGCCGGCATCGCCGTCGGCTCCCCCTGCGCCGGGACCGGAGAAACCATGAAGACCCGAGGCGCGGTGCTGGCGAGTGCCGGCACTCTCCTGATCACCGCACTGACCACCGGGGCGGCCCCCGCCCACGCCGCCGACTGGCGCACCGGATGGTGCGTCGAGGACGAGGGCCTGAGCGTCGTCGTCGACTTCGGCGCCTCCACCGCCGCCACGGTCCCCACCGAGGGCTGGCTCGTGCGCTGTCTCGTCGGCGGCGAGATCCAGGCGGACGGCCGGGGCACCCGCGTGGCCGCCCTGCGGGCCGTCGGCCTCGGCGTCGAGGCGGACCGCGGCGGGTACGTCACCGCCATCGACGGGGTGGAGGAGTTCGACCCCGACGGCTGGTGGTTCTTCTCGGGCGCCACCGTCGGCGGGCCGTGGGACACCGCCTACCACGACATCGTCAGCGACGGCCCGAACCTCAACAAGGCCCTCGGCGCCCGGCTCGTCGGCGACGACTGGGTCAACGTCCCCCGCCCCGCCCCGCAGTTCGGCCAGCCCGAGCCCGACCCCGAGCCGAAGCCGGACCCGGCGGTCGCTGGCTCCACGCCGCTGGTCACCGGCCGCGCCCAGGTCGGCGTACGGCTCACCGCGGACGCGGGGTCCTGGAGCGCCGGCGCCTCGCTGGGCTACCAGTGGCTGCGCGGCAACCAGCCCATCGTCGGCGCCACCCGCGCCAGCCACGTCGTCACCGCCGCCGACCGCGGGAGGCGCCTGCGTGTGCGCGTCAGCGGCACGCTCGCCGGCTACACCACGACCGTGCTCGTCTCAGCACCGACGGCGTCCGTCGCCGCAGGAACCCTCACGAGCGCCAGGCCGAAGATCACCGGACGGGTCAAGGTCGGCCAGCGGCTCCAGGCCAAGCCCGGCGCCTGGGGCCCCGGCACGGTGCGGTTCACCTATCGCTGGCTGCGCAACGGCAAGCCCCTCGCCGCCACCGCCCGGAACTACCGGCTGCGTCCGGCGGACCGCGGCACGAGGATCACGGTGCGCGTGACGGGCAGGAAGGCGGGGTACGTCGCGGTCACGCGGGCGTCGGCGAAGTCGGTGCGCGTCAAGGGGTAGCGCACACCTGGTCGCTGCATCCGCGACGACGCCTCGTCCTCGAGGCCCCGAGCCCGCGGGCGCGCGTCCGGGAGCGGGCTCACGACGTCTCGCATCGCCTGGTCCGGCGGAGCTCCGTCCTGGTGGCATCGGCTTCCACAGAATCGCCGCAGGGATGCCGAACGGCGACCTCCGCTTCGCCCGGCACGTAGGCCGACCCACGCCCCGCTAGCGTCGGAGGTCCGGGTCGAGCGGGCGCGCGAGGGGCTCGGGGTGGGCGCGGCACCACCTGGCGACCGCGTGTTCCAAGCGGTCCCAGGCCTGCTCGTCGAGCACCGGGCTCGTGGCGTGCCCGACCGCCTCCAGACCTGCGAGCAGACCGAGCTCCTGTGCGGTGAACAGCGCAGGGTCGAGCAGCACAGAGCGCGCGCACGCCAAGTCCCCCGCAACAGCCCACGGTCGTCGCTCATGGCGTCACCCCAGGGGCCCTCGACGCACCGGTGACCCCCCGGCCAGCTGTTCGGCCGGGCGGCCGGCCCGCCGGGGGCCGACCGCCGAACCGTCACTCCTCGGTGAAGACCTTGCGCAGCGCGGCCTCCTGATCCGAGGAGAGGTTGGTGAACAGCAGCTGTGCCGGCTTGTGCCCGGCGAAGGCCTCGTGCACCTTGTCCACGACGGCGTCGGAGGTCATGACGAACAACGCGGAGGTGCCAGGTGTGACCTGGTCGCGCACCTGGGCGATGAAGTCGTCGTCGATCCCCACGTCGGTCAGCGAACCGGCGAGCGCCCCGGTGGCCGCACCCACCGCCGCGCCGAGCAGCGGGACGAAGAAGATCAGCCCGAACAACATCCCCCAGAAGGCCCCACCGAGCGCCCCGATGCCGGTCATGTCGTTGCTCTGGTGGGTCTTGGGCCGCTTCTTCCCCTCCTCCCACGACACGGTGGCGGAGTCGAGGACGTTCACGACGTTCGCCCGTGCGAGCTCGGCGAGCGTGGCGGCGGCCTCGTCGGCGCCTCGGGGGTCATCGAACTTCCACACGGTCAAGGTGGGCTGGGCCATCGCTGGGCTCCTCGCTTGAGCGGGCTCGGCGACCGGTGGGCCGACGAGAGGTGCTCTTCCACCGTGCGGCTCGGCCGGCTGGCGATCCTCACCCGTTCAGGTGGATCGAGGCTCCGCCCTCAGCGCTCCTCCTGGGCGGCCTGCTCCTCGAGCAGCGCCCGGGCGTGCCCGCTGTCCTCCTCCTGGTCCAGCCCGCGGCGGAAGCTGTCGAGCTTCTCCCGACCACCGGGGAACGGCGGCAGCAGCGGTACATCGCGGTCGACGAGCGCCTCGATGACCACCGGGCGGTCCGCGGCGAGCGCCCGCTCCCACGCGGCGTCCACGTCCTCGGGCCGGTCGAGCAGGATGCCGGTCAGTCCGAGTAGCTCGGCGTACCGCGCATAGGGGAAGGCGGGGAGCGTCTGGCTGGCGTCGTAGCGCGGGTCGCCCTCGGTCTCGCGCTGCTCCCAGGTGACCTCGGCGAGGTCGCCGTTGTGCAGGACCAGCACGACGAACCGCGGGTCCGCCCAGTCGCGCCACCGGTGCGCGACGGTGACGAGCTCGGCGATGCCGTTCATCTGCATCGCGCCGTCGCCGACCAGTGCGACCAGCGGCCGGTCCGGGGCGGCGAGCTTGGCCGCCAGCCCGTAGGGCAGCCCGGATCCCATCGAGGCCAGCGTCGAGGACAGGTGCGCGGGCACGCCGGGCGGGAGCCGCAGGTGTCGGGCGTACCAGTAGACCACCGAGCCGACGTCCACGCTGACCAGCGCGTCACCGGGCAGGTGGGAGGACAGCGTGCGTACGACGAGCTCCGGGCTGAGCGGGTCCGCGGCCTGCTCGGCCCGCTCCTGCGCCAGCGTGTGCCAGCGCTCGACCTCGGCCTCGACCTGGCGGCGCCACGTCGTGTCGCGCCGCTCCTCGAGCAGCGGCAGCAGCGCACGCAGCGTCTCCGCGGTGTCGCCCACCAGCCCGACCTCGACCGGGTAGCGGTTGCCGAGGTGGCGTCCGTCGATGTCGATCTGCACGGCGCGCGCCTGTCCGGGCGCGGGGTAGAACTCGGTCCACGGGTCGTTGCTGCCGACGATCAGCAGCGTGTCGCACTGGTCGTAGAGCCACCCCGAGGCGGTGGTGCCGAGGTGGCCCATCACCCCGCAGCTGTACGGCAGGGACTCATCCCAGTGCGGCTTGCCCAGCAGGCTGGTGCTCACCCCGGCGCCGAGCCGCTCGGCGACCTCCGCGACCAGGTCACCTGCGTCGCGCGCCCCCTGGCCGACCAGCAGCGCCACCCGCTCCCCCGCGTTGAGCACCGCCGCGGCCTCGGCGAGGTCGTCGTCGGTGGGCAGCACCCGCGGCGGGCGCCACTGGGGAGCGGTCGGCACCACGCCGTGCTCGTGCGGCGGCACCACCGGAGCGGGCGCCACCTGCACATCGTGCGGGAGCACCACGACGCACGGCGACCGGGTCGCCAGCGCCGTGCGGAACGCCCGGTCGAGGACCATCGCGGCCTGCTCGGGCGCCAGCACCGCCTGCACGTACTGAGCCGCGACGTCCTTGAAGAGCCCGGTGAGGTCGATCTCCTGCTGGTACTCCGCCCCGAGCGCGGTGGTCGGCTGCTGGCCGACGATCGCGACGAGCGGATGGTGGTCGAGCTTGGCGTCGTAAAGCCCGTTGAGCAGGTGCACCGCGCCCGGGCCCTGGGTGCTCACCACGACCCCGACCTCGCCGGTGTACTTCGCGTGGCCCACCGCCATCAGCGCGGCGTTCTCCTCGTGCCGCGCCTGCACGAACGAAGGATCGCCGCCGGCGCGGCGCAGGGCGCCCATCAGCCCGTTGATGCCGTCGCCGGAGTAGCCGAAGACCCGGTGCACCCCCCATGCCAGCAGCCGCTCGACCACCAGATCGGCGACCAGCCGCTCCTCACCCATGTCTTCTCTCCCTCGTCGGTCCGTCGGTGTCAGTCGTCGCGCAGGCGCGCGTAGGCGTGCTGGAGGAAGTCCGAGGCCCCGACGATCGAGAACGTCGCCGCCCAGGCCCGCGCGGCGCGCGGCGCGAGCGCGAGGCCGGCGACGTAGGCGCCGCCGATCCAGGGCCCGAGGCAGAACGGGCACAGCAGCAGTTCGCCGATCGTGTGCCGGTGCCCCTCGCGGGGGCGCTCGTCGACCTCGGCGGCGCCGGCCTCGCCCTCGAAGACGGTGAACGGCGCGCGCAGCGGCGTGGCCACCCCCTCCTTGGCGATGATCCGGGCGAACTTGTGGGTGGCGAGCGCGCCGAGCACCAGGTCGCCGACGGCGTAGTGGTCCGGCAACCGTCCGGTACGCCGCGCCACCAGCGCGGCGAGCGTCGCCGCGCCGGCGTACGTCGTCATCGCGGCGGCGTACCCGGCCTGGCGCTGCGGCTCGTGCGGGCTCTGCGACGGCTCCGGCTCGGTCTGCGCCGAGGCGGGCGTGCCCTCGAACGCGGTCGCGATCCTCATCGGCGCGCCCTCCGGACCCGGCGGGCGAAGCGGTAGCCGGCGGCCCCGGCGAGCACCCACGGCCCGGCCACCACGACCGGGTCGAGCGCATGGTGGCCGACGTCGGCGCGTCCGCGGCCCAGCCGCGAGGCCAGGCCGTGGCGGCGCCGCTCGGAGGGCACCCCGGTCTCGGCGATGAGGTTGTCGGGGCGGGCGCGCAGCAGGGAGGAGGCGAACCCCTCGGCCACGTCGACGCGGTCGGCGGCCATCAGCACCAGCCAGTGCGCCGCCCGGGCCTCGCTGAAGCGGCGGTAGGCGACGCGCCGCAGGAGGCCGGATGCTCCCCGCAGCGGCTGCGCGGTGCCGAAGACCGGTGTCAGGAACGCGTGCTCGATGGACCGCTCACGGCCCTCTCCCCCGGGCTGGCGCTCGGGGAAGGTCCAGTGGGCCCCGGTCGCGGCCGGGTCGTAGACCTCCTGCGGCACCGAGGGTCGGTCCGCCGGGTCGAGGTCGGCGCCCCAGCCCGGGATGCGCGCCCGCAGCACCTCGGCGGACTCCGCGAGCGGCGGCCTGTGCCGGGCGTAGGTGTACTGCGTCATCAGCTCGGCCACGGTCTGCTCCGAGCCGTCGTCGGTCTGTTGGGACATGGAGAGCCTCTCTCAGGTCGCCGGCACCACGACGGGCTTGATGATCCCGTCGAGCTTGGCGGAGAACGTGTGGTAGCCCTCGGCGATGTGCTCGAGGGGGAAGCGGTGGGTGACGAGCTCGCTGGGGCGCAGGTGGCCGTTGCGGATGTGCTCGAAGAGCCGGGGCCACTGCCGCTTGACCGGGCACTGGTTCATCCGCAGGGTGAGCCCCTTGTTGAGCGCGTCGCCGAACTTCACCGCGCTGAAGAGCGGGCCGTAGGCGCCCATCACCGAGACCGTGCCGCCCTTGCGGACGCCGTCGATGGCCCAGTTCAGCGCCACCGGCGAGCCGCCCTGAAGCTTGAGCTTGGCCGAGGTGACGTGCATCAGCAGGTTGCCGTCGGCCTCGGCGCCGACCGCATCGATGGCGACGTCCGCGCCCAGGAACCCGGTGATCCGCTTGAGGTGCACCACGACGTCACGATGCTCGGCGAAGTTGATGGTCTCGGCGTGGGCGAAGGTGCGGGCCTTCTCGAGGCGGTAGTCGAGGTGGTCGACGACGAGGACCCGCCCGGCCCCCATCAGCCAGGCCGACTGCGCGGCGTACAGGCCCACCGGGCCGGCGCCGAACACGACCACGGTGTCGCCCTCGCGGATGGCGCCGAGCTGGGCGCCGAAGTAACCGGTGGCCAGCGCGTCGGTGCACATCAAGGCGTCCTCATCCGACATCCAGTCCGGGATCGGCGCCGGTCCGACGTCGGCGAACGGCACCCGGACGTACTCCGCCTGGCCGCCGTCGTAGCCGCCGCAGGTGTGGGAGTAGCCGTAGATCCCGCCGACCGCGGTGGCGTTGGCGTTGACGTTGTGGCAGTTGGAGTAGAGCCCACGCGCACAGAAGAAGCAGGACCCGCAGTAGATGTTGAACGGCACCATCACCCGGTCGCCGACGGCCAGGTTGCGCACGTCCGGCCCGACCTCGTCCACGACCCCGATGAACTCGTGACCGAAGGTGTGGCCGACCCGGGTGTCCGGCATCATGCCGTGGTACAGGTGCAGGTCGGAGCCGCAGATCGCCGCGAGCGTGACCTTGATGATCGCGTCGCCGGGGTGCTCGATCCGAGGCCGGTCCTTCTCCTCGACCCGGACCCGGTAGGGCCCCCGGTAGACCATGGCGCGCATCCGTACTCCTTCGCTCGGCGTTCATGGGCACGCCCCGCTCGGTCTTGCGGCTGGGTCGGCGTGGCCCCGAACCCCACGTGCCCCGTACGGGACGCGCGGTCACTCCCCCGGACGGGTGGGAACCACCGGACCCCGGGCGTGCCGCGCGTGCCGGCCGACCAGGACGAGCAGGATCAGCATGTGTGGCGAGGGTGATGACGGGTCGTCATCGCAGCAGCAGGATCCCGACGATGAGCATCCCGATCAGCGCGACGACGACACCACCCAGGACGAACATCGCGGTGAGGAACCGCTTGGTCTGGGTGCGCCCGGAGTCCTCGCCGTCGTGCTGCCGCTTCAGTGTCGCGTCCCGCACCGCGCCGGGCGGGATCTCACCGAGCTCCTCGCGGAGGTAGTCGGCGCGCCCGGCCTGGTCGGGCGCGTCCACCATCGCCCCTTCCTCGGGGTCGCCCTCCCGCGGGTTCTCCCGCAGTTCGGTGAGCGCGGTCTCCGGGTGGTGCAGGTCGAACGCCGGGGACTCCGAGCGGATCCGCGGCAGCTGCTCGAAGTTGTGCCGCGGCGGCGGGGAGCTGGTCGCCCACTCCAGCGAGCGCCCCCAGCCCCAGGGGTCGTCGGAGCGGACCTGCGGGTTCCGGCTGGTGATGTAGACGTTGTAGAGGAACGGCAACGTCGAGAGGCTCAGCAGGAACGCACCCACCGTCGAGACCTGGTTGAGGGCGGTGAAGCCGTCCTCGGGCAGGTAGTCGGCGTAGCGGCGTGGCATGCCCTCGACGCCGAGCCAGTGCTGCACGAGGAACGTCATGTGGAAGCCGACGAAGAGCAGCCAGAAGTGCACCTTGCCCAGGCGCTCGTCGAGCATCCGGCCGGTGAGCTTGGGCCACCACAGATAGAACCCGGCGAACATCGCGAACACCACGGTGCCGAACACGACGTAGTGGAAGTGTGCGACCACGAAGTAGGAGTCCGAGACGTGGAAGTCCAGCGGCGGGCTGGCCAGGATGACCCCGGTCAGACCGCCGAACAGGAACGTCACCAGGAAGCCGATCGTCCACAGCATCGGGGTCTCGAAGGACAACGACCCGCCCCACATGGTGGCGATCCAGTTGAAGAACTTCACCCCGGTCGGCACCGCGATCACGAACGTCATGCCGGAGAAGAACGGCAGGTTCACCGCACCGGTCACGAACATGTGGTGCGCCCACACCGCCACCGAGTACAGCGCGATCGCGATCGTGGCCCCCACCAGGCCGACGTACCCGAAGATCGGCTTGCGGCTGAAGATCGGGATGATCTCGGAGACGATGCCGAAGAACGGCAGCGCGATGATGTAGACCTCGGGATGGCCGAAGAACCAGAACAAGTGCTGCCACAGCAACGGTCCCCCGTTGCTGGGGTCGTAGATCTGGGCGTCGAGCAGCCGGTCGGCCTCGAGCATCAGCAGCGCACCACCCAGGATCGGGAAGGCGAGCAGCACCAGCAGGCTGGTGACCAGCGTGTTCCAGGTGAAGATCGGCATCCGGAACATCGTCATCCCCGGCGCGCGCATGCAGATGATGGTCGTGATGAAGTTGACCGCGCCCAGGATCGTGCCGAGACCGGCGATGTAGAGCCCCATGATCCACAGGTCGCCACCGACGCCGGGGGTCCGCACGTCGTCCGAGAGCGGCGTGTAGGCGGTCCAGCCGAAGGAGGCCGCGCCCTCGGGGGTGAGGAAGCCGGAGGCGGCGATCAGCCCGCCGAAGAGGTAGAGCCAGTAGCTCAGCATGTTCAGCCGCGGGAACGCCACGTCGGGAGCGCCGATCTGGATCGGCATCAGGACGTTCGCGAAGCCGAAGAACAGCGGCGTAGCGAACAGCAGCAGCATGATCGTGCCGTGCATGGTGAACAGCTGGTTGTAGAGCTCGTCGTTCACCACCTGCTGGCCGGGGTAGGTCAGCTCCGAGCGGATCAGCAGCGCCATCAGGCCGCCCACCAGGAACCACACGAACGAGGTGGTCAGGTAGAGCTTGCCGATCAGCTTGTGGTCGGTGGTGGTCAGGACCCGCACCAGCTCCCGACCCAGGGGGCGGCGGGGGCGGACGGTGGAGCGTAGAAGTGCCTGCTCTGCGACCACGGCGGCTTCCTCCAGCTGGTGTGCGCAGGCACCGTAGACCGGCACCTGCCGATGCGTGCGGGTAACCCCGAACCGAGGAAACAAACCCCTCCCCTTCGAACCGGTGTGATCGCGCGCCGGTCGGGCACCGGCTCGGGTACCTGGCCGGAGGAGGCAGCGAGGATGGACCGTGCGCGTGCCGCGAAGCTGCACCCCGCGTTGACCGACGTGCCCGGCAGCGGCGCGGCCGCGCGACCGGGTGCCCTCCGCCCGCTGCTGCGCGCGACCCACCCGGGACCGGTCGTGGCCGTGACCATGATCGCGACCCTGCTCGCGGTCGCCGCCGCCAAGCCGGCGGGCACCGTGGTCCTCGTCTGCGCCGCCGTGCTGTGCGGCCAGGTGGGCATCGGCTGGGGCAACGACCTGGTGGACCTGCGCCGCGACCGGGCGACCGGGCGCCGCGACAAGCCGCTGGCCACCGGCGAGGCCAGCGTCCTCATGGCCCGGGCCGCGCTGGGGGTGTCGCTGGTCGCCTGCGTGGCGCTGTCGGCGCTGCTCGGCTGGCGTGCCGCCGTGGCGCACCTGGCCTGCGTCGGGCTGGCGCACTCCTACAACCTCGGCCTCAAGGCGACCGCCTGGTCGTGGCTGCCGTACGCCGGGGCGTTCGGCCTGCTCCCGGCCGTGGCCACCCTGGCGGGGAGCGACCCCGTGCGAGCTGCTTGGTGGGCGGTGCTCGCCGGTGCCGTCCTCGGCGTCGCCGCACACCTGCTCAATGCCGTACCCGACCTCGACGACGACGCGCGCACCGGCGTGCGGGGTCTACCCCACCGCCTGGGCGCCACGCGCTGCCGGCTCACGGCGACCGTGCTGCTCGCGGCTGCGACGGCGGTGGCCGTGCTCGGCCCGGCGGGTGCCCCGGCCGCCTGGTCGCTCGCGGTGCTCGCCGGCGTCGCGGGCCTGGGTGTCGTGGCCCTGGCCGGCTCCGGGCGGTGGCCGTTCCGCGCCGCCATGGCCATCGCCCTGCTCGACGTCGTCCTGCTCGTCGGAGCCAGCGCATGAGCCCGCCAGCCCCTGCCCCTCCCGTCCTGCCCAGTTCCACCCCGTCCTGCCCTGCCCCGCCCGCCCCTGTCCCCACCCGGAAGACGAGTCGACCATGCGCGTTCTGAGCGTCCGCGGTGCCCTCCCCGAGCACCGTCACCCCCAGGCGGACATCACCGCCTCCTTCATCGACACGATGCTGCCCGCCGGCCTGGACCGCCGGGTCGTGGAGCGCTTCCACGGCAATGCGGGCGTGGCCACCCGCCACACCGTGCTCCCGCTGGACGGGTACCACGCGCTCGAGGACTTCGGCGCCGCCAACGACGCGTTCATCGCCCACGGCGTCGAGCTCGGGGCCCAGGCGGTGGTGGACGCGCTCAAGGCGGTCGGCCTGCACCCGAGCGACGTCGACCTGCTCATCTCCGCGACCGTCACGGGACTGGCCGTCCCCTCCCTGGACGCCCGGGTGGCGGGGCGGATCGGCATGCGGGAGGACGTCGTACGCATGCCCCTCGTTGGCCTGGGGTGCGTGGCCGGGGCCGCCGGGATCGCGCGCCTGCACGACTACCTGCTCGGGCACCCCGACGCGGTGGCGGTGCTGATGAGCGTCGAGCTGTGCTCGCTCACCCTCCAGCGCGACGACCCCTCGGTGGCCAACCTGGTCGCGAGCGGGCTGTTCGGCGACGGGGCCGCCGCGGTGGTCGCCGCCGGCCGGGACCGGGCCGCCGAGCTCGCCTCCGAGGGACACGTCCAGCCCGAGGTGCTGGCCGCCCGCAGCCGGCTCTACCCCGCCTCCGAGCGGGTGATGGGGTGGGACGTCGGCTCCGGCGGGTTGAAGATCGTGCTCGACGGCGCGGTCCCCGACGTCGTGCGCCGCTACGTCGGCGACGACACGACCCGGTTCCTCGCCGACCACGGCCTCACCAGCGCCGATATCGAGTGGTACGTCGCGCACCCCGGCGGACCCAAGGTGCTGGAGGCGCTCCAGGAGGCGCTGGGGGTCGAGCGGGAGGCGCTCCAGGTCACCTGGGACTCGCTGCGCGACATCGGCAACCTCTCCTCGGCCTCCGTCCTCCACGTGCTGGCCGACACCCTGCGCGACCGCCCGCCCCGCCCGGGGTCCTACGGCCTGCTGCTGGCGATGGGGCCGGGGTTCTGCTCCGAGCTCGTGCTGATGCGGATGCCGCGATGAGCAGCGAGCTGCTCTACACCGCGATCATCCTCGCGGTCGCGCTCGAGCGCGGCGCGGAGGTCGTGGTCTCCCAGCGCAACGCCGCCTGGGCCCTCGGGCAGGGCGGCGTGGAGTCCGGACGCGGGCACTACCCGGTCATGGTGGTCCTGCACGCAGGACTGCTGGTCGGCTGCCTGGTCGAGGTGCACGCCGCCGACCGGAGCTTCTACCCGGTGCTGGGCTGGTCGATGCTGGCGCTCGTGGTGGTCTGCCAGGCGGTCCGCTGGTGGTGCATCACCGTGCTCGGGCGGCAGTGGAACACCCGGGTGATCGTGGTCCCGCACCTGCCGCTGGTCCAGGCCGGGCCCTACCGGTTCCTGCCGCACCCCAACTACCTCGTCGTCGTCCTGGAGGGCCTCGCGCTGCCGCTGATCCACGGCGCCTGGGTCACCGCGGTCGTGTTCACCGTCGCCAACGCCGCGCTGCTGAGCATCCGGATCCGGGTCGAGGACCGCGCGCTGCGGATGGCCACGGCGTCGTGAGCCGCTCGGTCGACCTGCTGGTGGCCGGCGGCGGACCGGCCGGCCTCGCCACCGCGCTGCACGCGGCCCGCGCCGGGTGGGACGTCGAGGTCTGGGACCCCCGCCGCGGCACGATCGACAAGGCCTGCGGCGAGGGGCTGATGCCGGGCGCCCTGGCCGCCCTGCACGAGCTCGGCGTCGATCCGCCCGGTCGCGACCTGCACGGGGTGCGGTACGCCGCGCACGGCCGCGCCGCCACCGCCCACTTCCGCCACGGTCCCGGCCGCGGGATCCGGCGCACCGCCCTGCACGCGGAGCTGACCCGCGCCGTGCAGGAGGCCGGCGTACGCGTGGAGCAGCGGGCGGTCGGCGCCTTGCGCCAGGACGCCGACGAGGTGCGCGTCGAGGACGTGCGCGCCCGCTACCTCGTCGCCGCCGACGGCCTGCACTCCCCCGTCCGGCGCCGCCTCGGCCTGGCGGCTCCCGCTGCCCGCCACGCCCGTTTCGGCCTGCGTCGCCACTTCGCCGTGGCTCCGTGGTCGCCGTACGTCGAGGTGCACTGGGCCTCGCAGGTCGAGGCCTACGTGACCCCGGTCGGGCACCACCTCGTGTCGGTCGCCGTGCTCGGCGCGTCCAAGGCGGCCTACGACGCCCACCTCGACGCGTTCCCCGAGCTGCGCAGCCGCCTCGAGGGCGCCGCGCCGGCCAGCCAGGTCCGCGGCGCCGGGCCGCTGCGCCAGGGCGCACGCCGTCGGGTCGCCGGGCGGGTGCTGCTCGTCGGCGACGCCGCAGGCTATGTCGACGCCCTCACCGGCGAGGGGCTGGCGCTCGGCTTCGCCCAGGCGCAGGCAGCGGTCACGGCGCTGCTGGCCGGGGACCCGCAGCGCTACGAGCGGGACTGGGTGCTGCTGACCCGCCGCTACCGCTGGCTCACCGCGGGCCTGCTCGCGGGCACCCGGCTGCGCCCGCTGCGCCGCGCCATCGTGCCCGCCGCACTCGCCCTGCCCCGGATCTTCGACGGCGCGGTCAACGAGCTCGCCCGGCCGGTGGGGCCGCTCACCACGGCGGCCGGGTCCGCCTGAGCCCCGGCCGGGCTCGACCGGATCCAGACCCGAGGCGAGGACGGGTACGGCGAGACGAAGGCGGCCGAGTACACACCGGACTTCGCGGACCCCTGGCCGGCCCGCTGGGCCCCGCCGGTCACGGACGCTCGTCGTCGACCAGCGAGCCGGTGTCCAACGCCACCACGTCGCCTCGTGCGACCGTGCGGACCCGGGTCGGCAGCCGGCGACGGGCGCACTCGTCGGTGAAGTCCGAGAGCGGCGAGCGGAAGACCGTGTAGTCGTCGTAGTGGATCGGCACGGTCACGGCGGGCTCCAGCAGCTCGACCAGATCGGCTCCCTGGCGCCCGTCCATGGTCACCAGGAGGCCGAGCACCCGGGTGCCGCCGAGGTGGACCGCCGCGGCGTCCAGCGGGCCGGTCCGCTGGGTGACCTCGCGCAGCCACGGCCGGTAGAGCGTGTCCCCGCTCAGGTAGAGCCGGAACTCCTCCCCGGCCGGGTCGACGAGGTGCAGCACGCTGCCCATCACCGAGGGCAGCAGCGGGCGGGCCAGCAGCGGGGCATGGGTGCCAGGCACCGCCGTCACGGTGAGCGACCACCCGTCGCGCTCGTGGCGCGAGCTGGTCCAGGTGTCCAGCGGCTGCGCCTGGCGGAAGCCCCACCGGCTCAGCCGGCGCGCGGCCGCGTGGGTCGTCAGGATCGGCAGGTGCCGGTCCAGCTCGGCGCGCGCCACCCGGTCGAAGTGGTCGCCGTGCAGGTGCGAGAGCACCAGCAGGTCGATCGGCGGGAGGTCGCCCGGTTGCAGGGAGGGCTCCGTGCGGCGCCGGGAGAACAACCCCTTGCCCAGGTACGCGCGCTGCCCGCGGTGCAGGAAGTTGGGATCGGTGAGCACCGTGAACGGCCCGAGCCGCAGGATCGTGGTGGCCGTGCCGACGAACTCCAGGCTCGCCGCGGTGGTCATCAGCGTCCCCCGCGCGGGTCGGTCACGGCTCGTGCCGCACGGAACGCCGGCGGCGGGGCGGGGTGTCGGTGCGCCATGAGCCCCGGTGTCCCGAATGCCGCTCCCCCATGACCCAGACCGCATGACCCGCCTCGTGACTCGGTCCCCGGCGCCCGGGGCAGGGCTACGTTGGCGGGAGGGACAACCCCTCCGGGTGGGCTTCGCAGCACCTCACGAGGTCACCGGGATCGTGTCCCCGGCGGCGGGTGCTCCCGCCACCAACCCGGTCGAAGCTGGGAGACCACCGTGCTCACGCTGCTCGTGATCGTCACCGCGCTGGCCGGGGCCAGCCTGATCGTGAACCTCCTCCTGCCGCTGCTCGACGACGTACGCCGGCGGCGGCGCTCGGTGCGTGCGCGGATGGCCCGGCTGATCACCCGCGGCACGTGGTGGGCGAACGACAGTCACAAAGCCCGGTAGCCGTGCCCGGTAGCCGAGGGCCGGCCGGCCCTACCGCGTCAGCGCAGCTCCTCGAGGACGCCCGGCACCGCCCCGGGGAGGGCCCGCGCGAGGTAGCCGACCTGACCGACTGCGCTCGCCAGCCGCTCCCCCGCACGCGCGTGGAGATAGGCCCCCCACACCGCTGCCTTCGCCGGCTCCTCGCCACGGGCCAGGAGCCCGGCGACGATGCCGGCCTGCACGTCGCCGGAGCCGGAGACCCCGAGGCCCGGGCCGCCGCCGGCGACCGCCCAGGTCTGCCCGTCCGGCGCCGCGACATGCTTGGTGGCCGCGCCCGCGAGGACGACCGCCTGGCAGCGGGCCGCCAGCTCGCGTGCGGCATCGAGGAGCGCCTCGTCCCCGTCGAGCTCGTCGCGACCGAGCATCCGGGCGAGCTCGACCGGGTTGGCCGTGACCACCGCTCGTCCCGCCAGGTGGCGCAGCCCGTCCGGGTTCTCGGTGAGGTAGGCAGTGCCGAGCGCGTCGATCACCACCGGGCACTGCACGCGCGGCAGCACGCCGGCGAGCAGCGTCGCCGCATGGGCGGGGTCGCTGAGCCCGGGCCCGGCGAGCAGCACGTCGGCGGCCTCCGTGCGGTCGACGACGCGCTCCACGCATCCAAACCCGATGTCGCCCTCGTCGTCCTCGGCCAGGTCGAGGACCTGCGCCTCCGGGACCGCGACCCCGAGGGCGGCCGACACGCTGGCCACGGTGGCCAGGGCCAGCTTGCCCGCCCCGGCCCGCAGCGCCGCCTCGCCCGCCAGCCGCAGCGCGCCGGGGGTGGTCCGGCCGCCGCCGAGCACGAGCAGCTCGCCGCGCGCGGCCTTGGAGCTGCCCGGCTCGGCCAGCGGCCAGTCGCGCAGCGCCGCGGGGGTGACGACCAAGGGCGCGGGTGCGTTCATCGCGAGTCCTCCTCGGTGACGGCCGCGTCGGACCGCTCCACGGCACGGGTGTCGGCGAACGCGTCGAGCGCGTACCCCTGCTCGACATGTCGGTAGCGGGTCATCGAGGCGTTGGGGATGTCGACGTCGCCGTCGAGCGCCAGCAGGTCGGGTTCGCCGATCCCCTCCAGCACGTAGCGGAAGGTCATGATCACCGCCTGGTGGCTGAACATCCAGATCCGCTCCCCGTCGTACCCGTGGCGCAGGTCGGCCAGCAGGCCACGCACCCGCAGCGCGACGTCGGCCCAGCTCTCCCCGCTCGGCGGCTGGTAGTAGAACTTCCCCAGCCGGCTGCGCCGGGCGGCCTCCTCCGGGTGGCGCGCCCGGATCCCTCGCCCGGTCAGCCCGTCGAGGGCGCCGAGGTCGCGCTCGCGCAGGCGCTCGTCGAAGGACACCGGAAGACCCGCCCGCGCGGCCGCCACCTCCGCCGTCTGCGCCGCGCGGCGGTACGGCGAGCTGATCACCAGGGTCGGCCGGAGTTCCTCGGGCGCGTCGCTCATCCAGCGCCCGAGCGCCTCCGCCTGCTCACGACCGGTCTCGGACAGCTCGACGTCCGCGTCACGCACCGTGAGCTCCAGCTCCTCGGCACCTGCCTCGCGCGCCGCCCGGTCCGCCTGGTTGCCGACGCTCTCACCGTGACGGACGAGGGTGAGCACGTGAGGTCCGCTGAGCCATCGAGGATGCACGTGCGCCCCGTACCCCGCACGACGCGATTGCTCACATGGCCGTCTGGCTGCCGATGCCACCCCGGACCACGCGCAGGCCCACCAGGCCCATCACGACCATCGCCACGCCGAGCACCAGGTGCAGCCAGTTGTCCGCGGAGTTCAGCGGCACGAAGTTCGCGTCGCCGTGGTGGTCGATGACCAGGCCGTAGACCCAGAGCCCGAGGTAGGCCACACCGCCGACGAGGAGGTACCCGGCCGCGTGGATGCCGCGGCGAGACAAGGCGATCCCGGCGACGCCGAAGAGCAGGTGCAGCAGGTTGTGCAGCACCGAGACCTGGAAGACCCCCAGCAGCTCGGCGCCGCTGTGATGGCCGGCGAACTCCAGGTCGCCGACGTTGGTCGTGACGCCCGGGACGAAGCCCAGCACGCCCACCACCAGGAACAGCGCCCCGGTGCCGAGCGCCATCGTGCGGGCGAGGCGCTCACCGGGCGAGGGCGCCGCGATGCCGCGATGGGGACTGGGCTCCTGCGGCTGCGCGCGGCCGGGTGTCTGCTCGGTCATGAGTTCCTCCTGAGATCGCGAGAGCCGGGGCCCGATGCCCTGCTCGGTAGGTGAGCTGTATCCCCCGCCGTGGGTCACGAAGCACCTCCGAAGGCAGGAAATAGGGGCCCAGGCGGAGCGCTGCGGACCCCGCTTCCGGGCGCCGTGTCGAGTCCCGAAAGACCCTTGCGTTTTCCGCTCCGATGGGCACAGCGTGAGGTACGCCATGCACGAGGGCGTCCGGCGGGAAGGCACCTCCGGACACACGCTGGACCTGCCGTATCGTGCGGCGCTCCGCTGCTCACGAGGAGGTGGTCGCTGTGGCGACCGATTACGACGCACCACGCAACCGGCCCGAGGACGAGCCGGAGGCCGATTCGATCGAGGCCCTGCGGGGCAATCCGACCGAGAAGCAGTCGCCCAAGGTCGACGTCGACGAGGACACCGAGGGCGACTCCTTCGAGCTTCCCGGCGCCGATCTGTCCCACGAGGAGCTCCACATCGTGGTGACTCCGCGCCAGGACGACGAGTTCATGTGCTCGCGCTGCTTCCTGCTCCACGGCCCCTCGATGCGGGTGCCGGGCACCGACCACTGCCGCGACTGCGACTGAGTCGAGCCCTCGGCTCGCTGCCTGCCGACACGGCAGTAGCGAGCCTCTGAGTCCCGGGCGGTAGTCCGTGACGTAGGCGCCTGTGCAGGACACCTCCACAGGCCCGTACGACACGGACTACCCCAGGCTCACCCCTCGGGCGGCGGCTCAGACCCCGGCCCGGGCCCTCGTGGGCCAGACCAGGTAGCGGTAGGCCACGAAGTTCACGACCACCGTGATTCCCGTGGCGAGCAGCTTGGCGAGCGGTGCCGGGCCGAGCGCGAGGAGCAGGTGGATCAACACCGGCTGGAGCACCCACATGCTCACGCCGGTCGTGGCCAGGAACCGCGCCGCGTCGCGCCAGCGCAGTCGACCGGCCTTGAAGACCAGCAGACCGTTGACGGTGAAGCTGAAGGCCATGCCCGCGCTCGTGGAGATCAGGTTGGCCAGCACGATGCCGAGGTGCTCGTGCAGCAGCGTGAACAGCACGACGTCGATCGCGGTGTTGACCACGCCGACCGCGGCGAAGCGCACCGCCGAGGAGTCCAGCAACGCGCGCACCCGAGCCTTCAGCGCAGGCTCCCGCTCGTGGTCTCGCCGGCCAGCTCCGCGCCCGCGGCACGGACGTCGACGCCCAGGCCGCGGGTGACGGGCGTGCGGTGCGCTCCCCGCGCCTGGAGGGCGACCGAGTAGAGCGGACGGTCCTGGATCTCGACATATACCCGACCGAGGTAGGAGCCGATGACGCCCATCATGATCAGCTGGAGGCCGCTGAGCAGGAACATGCCGACCCCGAGGAAGGCCCACCCGGGGACCGCGCTGTCCGGGGTGAGCAGACGCACCGCGAGCACGTAGACGGCGAGCAGCAAGCTGATCCCGGAGATCAGGTAGCCCAGGCGCGAGATCATCCGCAGCGGCGTCGTGGAGAACCCGAAGATCCCGCTCGCGGCGAAGGCCACCATCTTCTTCCACGGGTAGCCCGAGGTGCCGGCGAAGCGCGAGTCGCGGTCGAACAGCAGCGCCTCCTGGCGGAACCCGACGTGCGCCACGATCCCGCGCAGGAAGCGCTCGTGCTCGCGGTAGCGGTTCACCTCCGCCACCACGCGGCGGTCCATCAGCCGGAAGTCGCCGGTGTTGCGCGGGATGTCGATCGAGGCCAGCCGGGCCAGCAGCCAGTAGAAGAGGTACGCCGTGAGCCGCTTGAAGCGGGTGTCCTTGCGGGTGCGGCGCTGGGCGTAGACGACATCGACGCCGCGCTCCCAGACCTCGATCATCTCCAGGCTCACCCGGGGCGGGTCCTGGAGGTCGGTGTCCATCACGATCACGGCGTCGGCGTCCTCGGCCTGGTCCAGCCCGGCCGTCACCGCGATCTGGTGGCCGAAGTTGCGGGAGAACCCCAGGACGCTCACTCGCGGATCGCGCTCACGCAGCTCGAGCAGCCGCTCGAGCGAGGCGTCGCGACTGCCGTCGTCGACGTAGAGGAACTCGAAATCGAGGTCGGGCCGGGCGTCCGTCGCCTCGATCAGCGCGGTGTGGAACGCACCGATGTTGGCCTCCTCGTTGAAGACCGGCAGGACGTAGGTCACCGCTGGACGGGTGTGCGAGGTGGGGCCCATGGTGCACGAGTCTAGGGAAGAAGAGCCCTCTTATCCGGCAGACGCGAGGGCCATGATCCCTATCACCACCAGCACCGTGCCGCACGCGAGCAGCACCTGCACGCGAGTGAGCCACGTCCCGAGCGCCCGATCCCGCTCCCCGACGGCGATCTCCGGCGTGTCGACGGGGGTACGGCGCAGCAGCAGCTGGCCCAGCAGGAGGGCCGCCGCCAGGCCCAGCACCGGCGCCGCGGTGGTCCAGTACCGCGGGCCCGCGATGTGCACGAACGGTTGGGTCAGCAGCGCGCCGAGCGACAAGGTGAGCAGCACGCTCACGACCTGGTCCTCGCGCCAGCGGCGTACGACGCCCACCAGCAGGGCCGCCCCGATCGCGAACGCGCCCCACACCATGCCCCGCGTCACCACGTCGACGACGGCGTCGTGCGGACGGTCGGGGTCGGTGTCGGGTCGCAGGTAGCTGTAGAACCGCTCCGGGTGGCGCACGTAGGCGTCGAGGTTGTCGAGGACGTCGCTGGCATAGCTCGCCGCGGTGACGTCTCGACGCGCGTACGCCGACATCTGCTCGGCCACGTCCATCTCGGAGAGCCCGGTGGCGCGCGCGGTCTCCCGCGAGTAGCGCAGCGGGCTGAACCACGCCGTCGAGCCCGGGTCGCAGGGCCCGAAGCAGACCTGGCTGCGGTCGCCGAAGGTGTTGGCCAGGACCGTGGGGACCGAGGTCGTGGTCATCACCGTGCCGCCCAGGCTGCTCGACGCGGCGAGCGACCACGGCACCAGGAGGCCCACGAAGGTCAGCGCCCCGAGGCCCGCGGAGACCACCGCGCGTCGTCGCTCGGCCCCGCGCAGCAGCGCGATCGCGGCCACGAGTGCCACGACGCCGAGGCCGGCGACCAGCAGCGCGGCGCTGGAGCGGAAGTAGACGACCGCGATCGCCACCAGGCCCAGCCGCGCCCCCTGGGCGAGCGTCGGCGCCTCACCACGACGCAGCACCCGGCTGAGCTCGACCAGCTCGACGATCAGCAGCACCACCAGGATGCCGGCGAACAGGTCGCCCCAGGCAGCCATCGAGAACGCCGCCCACACCGGCACCAGGCCCGGCAGCACCAGCAGCGCACCGGCGTACACGACCCCCAGGCTGCGGTACACCCGCAGCACGGTGGCGAGGAAGACCAGGCTGGTCACGATGCCGAGGTAGCCGCGCAGCACCGCGATGTCGGCGTCCGGGACGACGAGGTAGAGGGGCGTCAGCAGCATCGCCATGCCGGGCATGAACCAGCCGCTGCTCACGACGTTGCGCTCCACCTCGGCCCAGTCGGGCCCGGTGAAGGTGACTGCGTCCCGCAGCATGTTGGACAGCGCCTTGCCGCCGTTGACGTACGACGACTCGTCGCCGACCAGCTGGCCCTGGGCGATCTGGAGGTACACGACCAGCTTGATGGCCAGGTGTGCGAGGACCAGGGCGAGCAGGACCCGCTCCCCGCGCGACCGGGCCTGCCACCAGGTCCGCACTCGACTCTCGGGACTCACAGGACGCTCAGGACTCACAGGGATCACGGGCCGCGCGGGGCTCTCGGCGCTCACGGGGCCACCTCGAACCGCTTGGTGACGAAGCTGTTGTCGCAGTCCGGGTCGGCCGACGCGCGCTCGGTGGTCGGCAGGTCCAGCTCGACGACACCCCGGACGATCGGGTCGGGCGCGGGGTTGTCGAGCTCGGTGAGCCGGATCTCGACCCGACCGGCCTCGCTGGGCTCGCCGGCCACCGTCCGGCGCCCGACCAGGCCGTCGGAGGTGGTCTCGGTCGCGTAGCCCGCCACGGTGAGCGCCGCCTCGAGCCGGTCGCGCACCTCGGCGCGGTCGAGCAGCGACCAGTGCAGCACCAGGTGCCGGCGGGCCCGGTCGCCGGTGCCGATGTCGCCGTCGGTGCGCACGACGTAGGGGAAGTCGAGCTCCAGGCCCTCCGGCAACGGGTAGCAGCCCACCTCCAGCGGGTCCGCCGCCAGCTCGGGGCGGTAGTTCCCGGTCGGCTCGGCCCGTCCCTGGGTCGCGCCCACGAGAGCGAGGACGACCAGTCCGGCGACGGCGAGGAGGACGGCGTGGGGCGCGCGCAGCGCCCGGGCCCGGGAGGAAGGGGCAGCATGATCGGCACGAGGCATAACGGCCCGATATTAGGCGCTCGGTGCCCCCGCCACGCGGAGGATGCCGAACTCGGGGCGGCGGATCCGCGGCCGTGTGCTGGGCAGCACACGGCGGCGCTGCCACAGTGGAGGCATGACCCCCGACGTCACCACCCCGCCGGCCCCGCTGGCACCCGTCGCCGAGGACTGGGACCGCGCGCTCTGCGTCGTCGCCCACCCCGACGACCTCGAGTTCGGCGCCGCGGCCGCCGTCGCGCGGTGGACCGGCCAGGGCAAGCAGGTCGTCTACGCCATGGTGACCAGCGGCGAGGCCGGCATCGACGGGCTGCATCCCGAGCAGTGCCGCGGGCTGCGGGAGGCCGAGCAGGTCGAGTCGGCCCGCATCGTCGGGGTCGACGTCATGGACTTCCTCGGCCTGCCCGACGGCATCCTGGAGTACGGCGTGGCCCTGCGCCGCGCCATCGCGGCTGCGGTTCGCCACCACCGCCCGGAGATCGTCGTCACCAACAACTTCCGCGACACCTGGGGCGGGCGCAACCTCAACCAGGCCGACCACATCGCGGTGGGCCGCGCCACCCTCGACGCGGTGCGCGACGCCGGCAACCGCTGGGTGTTCCCCGAGCAGCTCACCGACGGCATGGAGCCCTGGGGCGGCGTCCGGGAGGTCTGGGCCGCCGGGTCCCCGCAGGCGGCCCACGCCGTCGACACCACCGCGACCTTCCAGGCCGGCGTCGCCTCGCTGGAGGCGCACGAGGCCTACATCGCCGGACTGGGCTGGGAGGACTGGGACGCCGGCGAGTTCCTCGAGGGCGCGTCCCGCGGCGCCGGGCAGCGCCTCGGCACGACCTTCGCGGCCGCCTTCGAGGTCTTCCCCATGGGCTGGGGCAGCTGAGCGGACGCTCGGGCCGGGCTCAGTCCCGTGGTCTCACGTGCTCGGCACGCACCCATCCGTGGGCGAGCTCCCACGCGCGCACGCCGCCACCGGATGCCCACACCACCAGCGCCTCCCAGTGGCCCTGGACGCGGCGCCACTCCAGGATCAGCCCGGGGCTGCGCTCCTGCCAGCGCCCGGTGCGGCAGACCCAGACGTGGCGGGGCACGTCGTGTCCCTGCAACCCTGTGACCTGATCTCGCACCCCCTCAGATTAGAACATCTGTTCGAGACGCGCCAGGGTGGGTCGGTGCCGAGCGGCACGACCCCGCTCAGTCCTCGGGGTCAGTCCTCGGGGTCGGCGGCGAGGTCCTCGTCGTGGGTGCCCGGTCGCGGTGCCCACGGCAGCTCCCGGGCGGCGCGGACCACGACCAGCCGGTCCCCGCGCGCGAGCAGCGAGACCACCGGGTCGAAGTAGCGGTAGACCTTCTCGTCGCGCACGACCGAGATCACCTGGTCGGGCAGCGACTGCGGTGGGCGCCCGACCTCGGACACCAGCAGCTCGCGCTCGGCGACCTCCAGGCCGTGGCCGTAGGTGAGCAGGTCCTCCATGACCGACCCGAGCGTCGGCGACAGCGAGGAGAGCCCCAGCAGGCGGCCGACGGCGTCGGAGGAGGTGATCACCGAGTTGGCGCCGGACTGCTTCATCAGCGGGGCGTTCTCCTGCTCGCGCACCGAGGCGACGATCCAGGCGTCCGGGTTGAGCTGGCGCACGGTGAGCGTGGCCAGCACGTTGGAGGCGTCGGAGTCGGTGGTGATGATGATCTGGTCGGCCTCCCCCACTCCGGCACGCCGCAGCACGTTGCGCCGCGTGGCGTCGCCGGTGACGACCGCCAGCCCGTCGGCGTGGGCGTCCTGCAGGGCGGTGCCGCTGGGGTCCACGACGACCACCGCCTCGCGGTTCAGCCCGTTGCGGACCAGGGTGTCGACGGCGCTGCGGCCCTTGGTGCCGTATCCGACGACCACGACGTGGTGACCCATGTGCTTCCTCCAACGAGCCACCCGGAACATCTCCCGGCCCTGCGAGGCGAGCACCTCGAGGGTGGTCCCGATGAGGAGGACCAGGAAGGCGATACGGGCGGGGGTGATGACGAAGGCGTTGATCGTGCGGGCGGTCTCGCTCACGGGGGCGATGTCGCCGTAGCCCGTCGTGCTCAGTGTGACGGTGGTGTAGTAGATCGCGTCCAGCAGGTCGATCTGGCCGGTGGGGTCGTTGCCGTCGACGTAGCCGTCGCGGTCGAAGTACACCAGCATGACCGTGCCGACCAGGATCGCCAGCGCGGCCAGCAGCCGCCGGCCCAGCTCCCACCACGGCGAGCGCACGCGCTCGGGCAGGGACACGACGCCAACGCCCTCCTGGGCGGGGTCGGGAGGGGCGACGGGCACGTCCCGAATCTAGTCCCCTCCGGCCCGGATGGCGCCACTGCGGCCCCGCTCACCGGCGCGTCCCGGACCAGACCCCCGGGATCAGGCTTCCGGTTCAGACCTCCGGCGCCGGCGCCGGCGCCGCCGCGGGGCGCTCGCGCCCGCCCAGCTGTCGCAGCCGCTGCACCAGCTCGCGACGGGCGCGCGAGGTGGAGGACTGCGCGAAGACCTGGTCGAAGGCGGCGTTGACGGCCGCGCCGATCAGCACCGCGATCGCCACCACGTAGAGCCAGAGCAGCACCGCGATCGGCGCGGCCAGCGGCCCGTAGACCGAGCGGGAGTCGGCCGCGGTCGCGGTGAGCACCCAGCGCAGCAGGTAGGAGCCGACCACCCAGGCGAACAGCGAGAACGTCGCGCCCGGGAGGTTGAATCGCCAGCTGGTCCGCACCGGCACCGACACGTGGTAGAGCGTGGCCAGGAAGCAGATGCAGACCAGCACCACCACCGGCCAGTAGAAGCCGAGCACGAAGTCGAAGCCCCCGGGCAGCCAGTCGCGCAGCAGCGCCGGGCCGAGGACCATCAGCGGGACCGCGACGACGCCGGTCACCAGCGCCAGCACGTAGAGCACGAACGACAGGGCACGGGTGCGGACGATCCCGCGCGACCCGCCGAGCCCGTGCATGATCGTGATGGTGTCGACGAAGACGTTGAGCGCCCGCGACCCCGACCACAGCGCGAGCACGAAGCCCAGCGAGATGACGTCGAAGCGCCCGCCCTCGAGCACGTCGTCCATCGTCGGCACGATCACCCGCTCGACCGCACCGTCGGTGAGCAGCCGCGAGGACAGCTCGATCACCGCGTCGCGCACGTTCGCCACCTCGTCCGGGGAGAACCGCCCGGTGACGTAGCCGATCGCGCCGGCCATCGCGAAGATCAGCGGCGGCACCGAGAGCACCGCGAAGAACGCGCCCTCCGCGGCGAGCCCGGTGACCCGGTGCCGCAGGCACGAGCCCACGGTGCTGACCACCAGGCGCCACAGGGTGTGGCGAGCGCGCCTCAGCCGGTCCGCCGTCGCCGCCCCGGCCGCTGCGTGCCGGGAGTGCGAGGCCATGGCACTTACCGTAACCACATGGAGACCTCCCACCCGCGATCTGCGCTCCGCGTCGTCATCAACCAGGCGCCCCCGCTGGTGGGGCACAACGTGGTCACCGCCGACCTCGCGCTGAGCGAGGCCGTCGTCCGCCACGCGGGCGACGCGGTGCTGGCCGACCTGGTGCCGCTCGGGGCGGACGCCGGCAGCGCGGAGGCCCGCGAGCACGGCCTTCTGGCCAACGAGCACCCGCCGCGGCTCACGGCGTACGACCGCTACGGCCACCGCGTCGACGAGGTCGCCTTCCACCCCTCCTGGCACTGGCTGATGGAGCGTGCGGTCGGCCACGGCCTCGGCGCCACGGCCTGGGAGCAGCAGGAGGACGGCGACGCCCACGCCCACGTACGCCGCGCGGCCGGGTTCATGGCCTGGTCGCACACCGAGCCGGGCCACGGCTGCCCGGTCTCGATGACGTACGCCGCGGTGCCCGCGCTGCGCACCGACCCGGCGCTCGCCGCGGAGTGGTCCCCGCTGCTGGCCTCGCGGATCTACGACCCCGGCGTGCGCCGGCCCGAGGACAAGCTCGGCGCGCTGGCCGGGATGGGGATGACCGAGAAGCAGGGCGGCTCCGACGTCCGCACCAACCGCACCGAGGCGCGGGCGACGGGCACCGAGGGCACCTACACGCTGCACGGCCACAAGTGGTTCACCTCGGCACCGATGAACGACGTCTTCCTCATGCTCGCCCAGGCGCCGGGCGGGCTGAGCTGCTTCGTCGTGCCGCGGGTGCTGCCCGACGGCACCCGCAACCAGCTCGACGTGGTGCGGCTCAAGGACAAGCTCGGCAACCGCTCCAACGCCTCCGCCGAGCTCGAGCTCGACGGCACCGTCGCGGTCCGGCTCGGCGAGGAGGGTCGCGGGGTCCGCACGATCATCGAGATGGTCGCCGCCACCCGCCTGGACTGCGTGCTCGGCTCCACCTCCCTCATGCGCCGCGCGGTCTCCGAGGCCGCCTGGCACGCCGCGCACCGCTCGGCCTTCGGCGCGCGACTGCTCGACCAGCCGCTGATGCGCAACGTCGTCGCCGACCTCGCCGTCGAGACCGAGGCGGCCACCGCGCTCGCCCTCCGACTCGCGGCGGCCGTCGACGACCTCGCCGACCCGCACGAGGCCGCGCTGCGCCGCATCGCGCTGCCGCTGGCGAAGTTCTGGGTCTGCAAGCGCACCCCCGCCGTGGTGGCCGAGGCGCTGGAGTGCCTGGGCGGCAACGGCTACGTCGAGGAGTCGGTGCTGCCGCTGCTGTTCCGCGAGTCCCCGCTCAACTCGGTGTGGGAGGGCTCGGGCAACGTCAACGCCCTCGACGTGCTGCGCGCCATCACCCGGGAGCCGGAGGCGCTGAACGCGTGGATCACCGAGGTCGGCCGCGCCCGCGGGGGCGACGCCCGCCTCGACCGGGCCGTCGACGACACCCTCGCCCTGCTCGGCTCGCTGATGGCCGACGCCGAGCGGCTCGAGGTCGGCGCGCGCCGACTGGCCGGCCGGATGGCCGCGGTGCTCCAGGGCTCGCTGCTGGTGCGCTTCGCCCCGCCCGAGGTCGCCGACGCGTTCTGCGCCTCCCGTCTCGGCACGTCGTACGACGGGACGTTCGGCGCGCTCGAGGGCGGCGACCTGCGCGCCCTGGTCGAGCGCGCGACGCCGCGCGTCTGAGGCGGCCACCCGCCGTTTCCGGGCGGCGCGCGCGGGTAAGGGACTGTGACGCAGCCCACACCTGCCGGAGGTGCCCCGTGACCACCGCCCACGAGCGAGACCAGGGAGAGGGCCGGCGCACCGACGTCGACCAGGCCTTCCTCGACAACGCGACGTACCGCAGCCTCGGCGAGCAGCACCTGTCCCCGCGCGAGGAGCGCTTCGAGAAGACCCGGCGCACCGTCGGCCTGGTGCTGGCGCCGCTGGTCACGATCGTCTTCCTGCTCGTGCCGACCGGGCTGGAGGACGAGCAGCACACGCTCGCCGCGGTGCTGCTCGGCGTCATCGTCCTCTGGGTCACCGAGCCGGTGCCGATCCCCATCGGCGGCTTCATCGGCATCTGCGCGATCGTGCTGCTCGGCGTGGTCACCGCCGACGAGGCCCTCGAGCCGTTCGGCTCCTCGACCGTGTTCACCTTCATCGGCGCCTTCATCCTCGCCCAGGCCATGCTCAAGCACGGCGTCGCGCGGCGCTTCGCGATGTTCGTGCTGAGCCTGCCCGGCATCGGCACCTCGACGATCCGGATCATCATCGCCTTCGGCGCGATCACCGCGCTGCTCTCGGCCTTCGTCTCCAACACCGCGACCGTCGCGATGCTGCTGCCGACCGCGATCGGCATCCTCACCGTGGTCGCCAAGCTGCTCCAGGCCCGCGGCGAGGTCGCCGAGGACTTCGACCCGCTGCGGCTGCGGGTGGGCGCGGCGCTGATGCTGATGCTCGCCTACGGCGCCAGCGTCGGCGGGCTGCTGACTCCGGTCGGCTCCCCGCCCAACCTGATCGGGCGCGGCCTGATCGAGGAGGCCACGGGCGAGCGGATCTCGTTCCTCGACTGGGTGATGATGGCGCTGCCGATCTGCGCGCTGATGTTCGTCGCGCTCGCGGTGCTGGTGCTGCTGCTCAACCGCCCCGAGACCCGCCACCTCGAGGGCGTCGAGGAGTACGTCCGCGAGGAGAAGGCCCGCCTCGGCGCCTTCTCGGTCGCCGAGCGCAACACGCTGATCGCCTTCACCGTCACCGTGACGCTGTGGATCCTGCCCGGCGTCGTGGCCCTCGTCGCCGGCACCGACTCCAGCACCTACGAGACGGTCACGAACCGCCTCGACGAGGGGATCGTGGCGATCCTCGGCGCCTCTCTGCTCTTCCTGCTCCCGACCAAGTGGGAGGAGCGCGAGTTCACGCTGCGCTGGAGCGACGCGGCCCGCATCGACTGGGGCACGGTCATGCTGTTCGGCACCGGCATCATCTTCGGCAGCCTGCTGGAGTCCAGCGGCCTGGCCGAGACGCTCGGCAACGGCGCGTCCGACACGCTGGGCCTCTCCAGCGTGTTCTGGATCACCGTGTTCGCGGTCGCGCTGGCCATCCTCGTCTCCGAGACGACCAGCAACACCGCCTCGGCGGCGGTGGTGGTGCCGATCATCATCCCGATCGCCGTCGCGGCGGGGGTCAACCCATTCGTGCCCGCGCTCGCCGCGACCTTCGCGGCCTCGTTCGGGTTCATGCTCCCGGTCTCGACCCCGCAGAACGCCATCGTCTACGGCTCCGGCGCGGTGCCGATCACCACCATGATCCGCACCGGGGCGTCCTTCGACGTGATCGGCGCGATCCTGATCGTGATCCTCCTGCCGGTGATGGCCTCGATGATCGGCCTGGTCTGAGGTGGCCCACGAGATCGGCGTCATCCCCGGCGACGGGATCGGCGCGGAGGTGATCGACGCGACCCGCACCGTGCTCGACGCGGTCGCCGACGTGCACGACCTGGAGCTGTCCTGGGTGGAGCACGACTGGTCGTGCCGGCGCTACGCCCAGACCGGGACGATGATGCCCGAGGACGGACTCGACACCCTGGCCCGGCACGACGCGATCCTGCTCGGCGCGGTCGGCTGGCCCGGCGTCCCCGACCACGTGTCGCTGTGGGGGCTGCTGATCCCGATCCGCCGCCACTTCCGCCAGTACGTCAACGAGCGCCCGATCGCGCTGTTCGAGGGGATGACCAGCCCGCTGCGCGCCGTCGAGCCCGGCGGCCTCGACCTCGTCGTCGTGCGCGAGAACGTCGAGGGCGAGTACAGCGAGATCGGCGGGCGGATGAACCGCGGCTTCCCCGACGAGATGGCCGTGCAGGAGGCGGTCTTCACCCGGGCCGGGGTCAGTCGGATCGCCGACCATGCCTTCGACCTCGCGCGCCGCCGACGCGGCTACCTGACCTCGGCGACCAAGAGCAACGGGATCGTGCACACCATGCCGTTCTGGGACGAGGTGGTGCGCGAGCGGGCCGCCGCGCATCCCGACGTGCGCTGGGACAGCGAGCTGATCGACGCGCTCGCCGCGAAGATCGTGCTGGAGCCCGGCCGGTTCGACGTGATCGTGGCCTCCAACCTGTTCGGCGACATCCTCAGCGACCTCACCGCGGCGGTCGCCGGCAGCATCGGGATCGCGCCGTCGGCCAACCTGGACCCGACGCGCGAGCACCCCTCGATGTTCGAGCCGGTGCACGGCTCGGCACCCGACATCGCGGGGAAGGGGATCGCCAACCCGATCGGCACGGTGTGGTCGGCGGTGCTGATGCTCGACCACCTCGGCCACGGCGAGGCGGCCGCGCACCTGATGGACGCCGTACGCCGCAGCCTGCGCGAGCCCGCGACCCGCACCCGCGACCTCGGCGGGAGCGCCGGCACGGCGGAGGTCGTCGAGGCGCTGGTGGCAGCGGTGCGCGCCTGACCCGTCCGAGCCGGAACGCAGCACGGCCGCCCGCCCCGGTGGGGCGGACGGCCGTGCGGAGCCGGAGCGGCTCGGGGTCAGGAGAGCTCGAGACCCGGGTACAGCGGGTGCTTGTCGAGCATCTCGGCCGAGGCCGAGCGGACCCGGTCGGCCACGCCGTCGGCGAGCGCGTAGCTCGCCTTCGAGGGGCCGCCGGCCTTGGTGGTGCCCGGGGTGGTGTTCGAGAGCACCTCGACGATGAGCTCGGCGGTCCGGTCGAACTCGTCGCGGCCGAAGCCACGGGTGGTCAGCGCCGGGGTGCCGAGCCGGATGCCGGAGGTGTACCAGGCGCCGTTCGGGTCGTTCGGGACCGAGTTGCGGTTGGTGACGACGCCGGCGTCGAGCAGCGCCGACTCCGCCTGGCGGCCGGTGAGGCCGAAGGAGGTGACGTCGAGCAGCACCAGGTGGTTGTCGGTGCCGCCGGTGACCAGGTTGGCCCCGCGGCGCAGGAAGCCCTCGGCGAGCGACTTGGCGTTGTCGGCGACGTCCTGGGCGTAGCCGCGGAAGGACTCCTGGCGGGCCTCGGCCAGGGCGACGGCCTTGGCGGCCATCACGTGGCTGAGCGGGCCGCCGAGCACCATCGGGCAGCCGCGGTCGACGGACGGGGCGTACTCCTTGGTGGCCAGCACCATGCCGCCGCGCGGGCCGCGCAGGGACTTGTGGGTGGTCGTGGTGACGACGTGGGCGTGCGGGATCGGGTCCTCGTCGCCCGTGAACACCTTGCCGGCGACCAGACCCGCGAAGTGCGCCATGTCGACCATCAGCGTCGCGCCGACCGAGTCGGCGATCTCGCGCATCTTGGCGAAGTTCACCCGGCGGGGGTACGCCGAGTAGCCGGCGACCAGGATGAGCGGCTTGAACTCGCGGGCCTTGGCGGCGAGCGCGTCGTAGTCGATCAGGCCGGTGACCGGGTCGGTGCCGTACTGCTGCTGGTGGAACATCTTGCCCGAGATGTTCGGGCGGAAGCCGTGGGTGAGGTGGCCGCCGGTGTCCAGGCTCATGCCGAGCAGCCGCTGGTTGCCCAGCTCGCGGCGCAGCGTCTCCCACTCCTCGTCGGTGAGGTCGTTGACGTTCTTCTTCTCGGCGCGCTCCAGCCACGGGCCCTCGACGCGGTGCGCGAGGATCGCCCAGAAGGCGGTCAGGTTGGCGTCGATGCCGGAGTGCGGCTGCACGTAGGCGTACTCGGCACCGAAGAGCTCGCGGGCGTGCTCGGCGGCGAGCGCCTCGACGGTGTCGACGTTCTGGCACCCGGCGTAGAAGCGGTGCCCGACCGTGCCCTCGGCGTACTTGTCGCTCAGCCAGGTGCCCATCGTGAGCAGCACCGCCGGCGAGGCGTAGTTCTCGCTCGCGATCAGCTTCAGCGAACCGCGCTGGTCGGCCAGCTCCTGGCGGGTCGCCTCCGCGATCCGGGGCTCCACCGAGGCGATGACCTCAAGAGCTTGGGAGTAGGCGCTGCTGGTGAGGGCATCGAGGTCGCTCATGGTGCTCAGCCTAGAACGGCCCGCGGCAGGGCCGCCCATC
Source organism: Nocardioides ochotonae (assembly GCF_011420305.2). Classification (NCBI taxonomy): domain Bacteria; kingdom Bacillati; phylum Actinomycetota; class Actinomycetes; order Propionibacteriales; family Nocardioidaceae; genus Nocardioides; species Nocardioides ochotonae. The sequence continues at coordinate 2,417,216 of NZ_CP061769.1, forward strand.
GTGCCCACTCCCGGGACGCGGAATGCCGGGCACGGATGCGACCTGCGCCACACCGGACCCGCGATCCACGCGTGGAGCGCTCCGCAGCGTCTCAATCCGTGGACCCGCGTCTCACGGCATGAGATTGATGGTTGTGGGCGGACCTTCCGAGGACTGAGACTCCTTGACATGGTCACTGCTGCTACCCACACCCACCTCGTGGTCCGACGCCACGTGGACTTCGGGCGTACCCGCAGCATGATGTGTTGGCCCCGCTGAGCCGCACGCACGTCCACGACGTACCTGCGGCAACCGCCGCCCCGAGTCACTCCCGGGCGCACGGTTGCGGAAGGCCGACCAGACCCCGATGACGTGGTCCGGGCCCTGACGAAGTCGCGCGCACTCCCCTGCAAGGAAGCCCTCACGTCCATGTCTGACCAGACCGCCGCACGCACCCCCCGCCCCCGCCCCAAGCGCGGTGAGGGCCAGTGGGCTCTCGGCCACCGTGAGCCGCTGAACAAGAACGAGCAGTCCAAGAAGGACGACAACCCGCTCAACGTCCGCGCCCGGATCATCAACATCTACTCCAAGCGCGGCTTCGACTCCATCGACCCGGCCGACCTGCGCGGCCGCTTCCGCTGGATGGGCCTCTACACCCAGCGCGCCCCCGGCTTCGACGGCGGCAAGACCGCGACGGTGCCGGAGGAGGAGCTCGACGACCGCTACTTCATGCTGCGCGTGCGCTCCGACGGCCGCCTGCTCGCACCGGCCGCCGTCCGCGCCCTCGGCACCATCGGCCAGGACTTCGCCCGCGACACCGCCGACGTCACCGACCGCGCCAACATCCAGTACCACTGGATCCGCGTCGAGGACGTGCCGGCGATCTGGGACCGCCTCGACGAGGCCGGGCTGAGCTCGCTGGAGGCATGCGGCGACTCCCCGCGCCCGTTCCTGGGCTCGCCGGTCGCCGGCGTCGCCGCCGACGAGATCATCGACGGCAGCTCCGCGCTGGAGGAGATCTACCGCCGCTACATCGGCGACCCGGCGTTCTCGAACCTGCCGCGCAAGTTCAAGACCGCGCTGACCGGCCACCCCAGCCACGACGTCTCCCCCGAGACCAACGACGTCTCCTTCGTCGGCTCGGTGCACCCCGAGCACGGCCCCGGCTTCGACGTGTGGGTGGGCGGTGGCCTGTCGACCAACCCGATGCTCGCCGCCAAGCTCGGCGTCTGGGTCCCGCTCGAGGACGTGCCCGACGTGTGGGAGGGCGTGGCCTCGGTCTTCCGCGACTACGGCTACCGCCGGCTGCGCTCGCGTGCCCGCCTGAAGTTCCTGGTCAGCGACTGGGGCGTGGAGAAGTTCCGCGAGGTCCTCGAGACCGAGTACCTCGCCAAGCCGCTGGTCTCCCTGGACTCGCCGGTCTCCCCCGTCGGGCACCGCGACCACATCGGCGTGCACGAGCAGAAGGACGGCAAGTTCTACGTCGGCGTCGCGCCGACCGCCGGCCGGATCTCCGGCACCACGCTGGTGCAGCTCGCCGACCTGCTCGAGGAGTTCGGCGTCGCCGGCGTCCGCCTCACGCCGTACCAGAAGATCGTGCTGATCGGCGTCGAGCCGGCGGTGGTGGAGGACCTGCTCGCCCGCCTCGACGAGATCGGGCTCTCCGCGCGCCCCTCGAACTGGCGGCGCAACACGATGGCCTGCACCGGCATCGAGTTCTGCAAGCTCGCGATCGTCGACACCAAGGAGCGCGCGCGCCGCCTCGTCACCGAGCTGGAGCGTCGCTTCCCCGAGCTGGACACCCCGATCAGCATCAACGTCAACGGCTGCCCCAACGCCTGCGCCCGCACCCAGGTCGCCGACATCGGTCTCAAGGGCCAGCTGGTCATGGCCGACGGCGAGCAGGTCGAGGGCTTCCAGGTGCACCTCGGCGGCGCGACCGGGCTGAAGGCCAACTTCGGTCGCAAGCTGCGCGCCCACAAGGTGACCAGCGCCGGGCTCGACGACTACGTCACGGCAGTGGTCACCGCCTACCTGGAGGACCGCCAGGACGGCGAGTCCTTCGCCGACTGGGTGGTGCGCGCCGACGAGCAGCTGCTGCGCGGCGAGCCCCGCCTCCAGGAGGTCGGAGCACCATGAGCGAGCGCGCCGCCCCCTTCCACTGCCCCTACTGCGGCGAGGAGGACCTGCGTCCCCACGAGATCGTCGCCAAGGACGGCGAGGTCAGCTCGCCGCACGGCACGTGGGAGTGCCGGGGCTGCATGCGCGCGTTCTCGCTGAAGTACCTCGGTCTGCTGCGGCGCGACCGTGACCGCCACACCGGCCCCGAGACAGGCAAGGAGGGAACCGCATGAGCACCGCCTCCTCCGTCGCCGCGCGCAACGCCCGCGGCGTGCAGACCGACGGCCGCAGCCCCGAGGAGCTGCGCGAGATCGTCTCCCACTGGGGCGCCGAGCTCGAGCTGGCGCCCGCCGAGGTGATCATCGAGTGGGCCGCCGCCACCTTCGGCGAGCGCTTCTGCGTCACCTCCTCCATGGGTGACGGGCTGCTGGCCCACCTGGTCTCGAAGGTCGTGCCCGGCGTCGACGTGCTGTTCCTCGACACCGGCTACCACTTCGTCGAGACCCTCGGCACCCGCGACGCGGTCGCCGCCACGCTCGACGTCAACCTGCTCTCGATCACGCCCGTGCAGAGCGTGGCCGAGCAGGACGCGACGTACGGCAAGGAGCTGTACCGCACCGACCCCGACCTGTGCTGCAAGCTGCGCAAGGTCGAGCCGCTGAGCCGGATGCTCTCCGGGTACGACGCGTGGGCCACCGGCCTGCGTCGCGCCGAGACCCGCAACCGGGTCATCGCACCGGTGATCGGCTGGGATGCCAAGAAGAGCAAGGTCAAGGTGTCCCCGCTCGCCCGCTGGAGCGACGAGCAGGTCGATCGCTACACCTCCGAGAACGGCATCCTGGTCAACCCGCTCGTCTACGACGGCTACCCCTCGATCGGCTGCGAGCCGTGCACCCGTCGGGTCGCCCCCGGCGAGGACCCGCGCTCGGGCCGCTGGGCGGGGATGAACAAGACCGAGTGCGGGATCCACACATGACCCGCTGCCCCAGCACCACCCGCCCGTCCCAGACCCGGAGCGACAGTGCCGTCGCCCCGCACACCGAAGCACCGCACCCGAGGAGGCCGTACTGATGGCTGCTCCCGCCCTGGTGGCGCTGGCTCACGGAAGCCGTGACCCCCGCTCCGCCCAGACGATCACCGCCCTGGTCGACGAGGTCCGCGCCATGCGCCCGGACCTGCGCATCGAGCAGGCGTTCCTCGAGCTGTCCCGACCCTCGTTCCAGACGGTCGTGGACCGCCTGGTCAAGGCCGGGCACGAGGAGATCGTCGTCGTCCCGCTGCTGCTGACCGACGCCTTCCACGCCAAGGTGGACGTGCCGGCCGCGATCGAGGCCGCCACCCAGCGCCACCCCGGGCTGAAGATCCGGGCCACCGCGATCCTCGGCCTGGAGACGCGCTTCCTGGAGGTGCTCGACGAGCGCCTGCGTGCGGCACTCTCGCAGGCCCGGGTCCGCGAGCTCGACGCGCTCGTGCTGGCCGCCGCCGGCTCCAGCGACCCGCTCGCCAACCAGGCGGTCGCCCGCCTCGCGCGCGTCTGGGGCAGCCACCACAAGCTGCCCGTGACGGCTGCCTTCGCCTCGGCCGCACCGCCGGCCGCCGGTGAGGCGGTGCGGGCGTTCCGTGCCGAGGGCCGCCGCCACATCGCGGTCGCCTCGCTGTTCCTCGCCCCGGGCTTCCTCCCCGACCGGGCCGCCGAGCTGGCCCTCGAGGCCGGAGCGGTCGCCGTGTCGGACCCTCTGGGTGCCCACCCGGAGGTCGCGCGCACGATCCTGGCGCGCTACGCCGTCGGCGCCGTGGAGCTCGTGCCGGTCTGAGCCCGTCCGCTCACCGCACCACGCAGCGGCGGCCGGTCGTCCTCGAGACGGCTGGCCGCCGCTGTTCCTCGTTCAGCCCACGAGGTGGGCGAGGAGCCTCACCAGCTCGGCGGCCGGGTCGTCGGTGAGCCCGCCGTGCACCGGGCCGGGCTGGATCACCGTGCTCTTGGGCGCCTTGAGGAACCCGAAGCGCTGGCCCGCCGGGTGTGCGGAGGCCGCGCCACCGCGCTCGTCGCCGGCGCACACGCCCTCGGCGAAGGCCAGCGCGCCGCAGACCTGATCGACGTCGAGGCCGGGGAACAGCGCAGCGAGCCGGTCGCGGTCGGCGTCCCAGCGGGCGGCGAGGAAGTCGGCGGCCTGGCAGTACAGGACCACCCCGACGTTGAGGAACTCCTCGCGGTCCACGCGCGGCACGCAGCGCAGCACGACGTACTGGTAGGGCAGGCGGGTGCTCATGCGTGCACCCCCGGCAGCCAGGCGCGGGTGGCGAAGCGGGCGGTGAGGAACTCGACGTACGCCGCGCGCACCGCCTCGGGGGTCTCGGCGCCCGGCACCGGCTCGAGCCAGGCGTCGGGCACCACGGCGAGGGTCTCGACGAAGTCGTCGCGGCCCAGCGTGGCGCTGATCCGCTCGTCGGCTGCCGGCAGCCCGCCGGCGTACGCCGCGAGCACGTGGTCGTCCATCGACCACGGCTGTGCCGCGAAGCGGGCCGGGTCGCTGATCCCGCCGCGCCAGCCGTGGTGGAAGTACAGCGAGGCGCCGTGGTCGATGACCCACAGGTCGCCGTGCCACAGCAGCAGGTTGGGGTTGCGCCAGCTGCGGTCGACGTTGGCGCAGAACGCATCGAGCCACAGCACCGTCGCGGCCACGTCCGGGTCGGCGACCTCGCCGTCGAAGCCGAACGAGCCGGGGAGGAAGTCCACGCCGAGGTTGAGCCCGACGCTCGCCACCAGCAGGTCCTGGACCTCCTCGTCGGCCTCGTAGCGCGCGAGGCTCGCGTCGAGGTCGAGCCCCACCAGGCGCGGCGTACGCAGGCCGATGCGGCGGGCGAGCTCGGCGACGATCACCTCGGCCACGAGCACCCGCACCCCCTGACCGGCTCCGCGGAACTTGCACACGTAGGTGCCGAGGTCCTCCGCCTCGACCACGCCGGGGAGGGAGCCGCCCTCCCGCAACGGCGTGACATAACGGGTCACGGCCACGACAGGGATCACGGCGTCACCCTAGCGAGGTGGCGCCCGCCGGAATCAACGGCAGGACACGCCGCGGACCCCGGTGAGACTGATCGCACAGCTCGTGGGTGTGAGCAGGGAGAGTGCGGGGAAAGAAGCGACAGCGGGCCTCGGGGCCCCTCACCTACCTCCACCAAGAACAGGATGATCCCGTGCGCATTCGCCCATTCCTGGCAGCACTGCTGACCACCGCACTCGTCGGCCCGACCGCCGCCGTGATCAGCACCGCCGCCCCGGCATCGGCCGCCGAGTCGACCCGCATCGTCAGCGGGAACAGCAACACCCCGTGGCTCTACCCCGGCTACCGCAGCCAGGGCAAGATCCCCGCGGTCGGCGAGACCCTCAGCCTCTCGATCAACGTGCAGACCACCGGCGGCAGCCAGATCTACGACGGCTCCCTGCAGGTGCAGTTCAAGGCCGCCGGCAGCTCGTCGTGGAAGACCGTCGCGAGCTCCTCGACCGCCTACCTCTACGACTCCATCAAGGCGCGCCAGAACGGCACCTACCGCGCCGTGTACGGCGGCACCTCCGCCTACAGCAGCTCGAGCATCGAGAAGACCCAGAAGGTGCAGCGCAAGCTGTCCATCCAGGGCATCAGCGGCAAGCGCGCTGGTTTCAAGGGCAAGGTCAGCCCCAAGGGCAAGGTCGGGGTCGTCGTCCAGAAGAAGGCCGGCAAGAAGTGGAAGGGCTTCCGCACCCTGAAGACCGACAAGAAGGGCCGCTTCACGGTGTACCTGCCGGCCCCGCGCACCGGCCGGTTCCAGTGGAAGATCACCTTCAAGGGCAACAAGAAGTTCGCCAAGACGATCGTGCGTGGCTACACGTACTGATCACTCCCACCCAGCGTCGCCTCCGAACGGGTCAGGCGCTCGGCTCCGTGCCGAGCAGCCTGGCCCGTTCGGCGTCCACGTCGAAGTCCGCGGGCGGCCACGCGAGGTCCATCTCCCGCAGCGCCGCCAGCAGGATCTGCGCCACCGCCAGGTTGCGGTACCACTTGCGGTCGGCCGGCACCAGGAACCAGGGTGCCGCGTCGGTGTTCGTGCGGCACAGCGCGGCCTCGTAGGCGGCGCGGTACTCCCCCCAGCGGGCCCGGTCGTCGATGTCGTCGGGGCTGAACTTCCAGTGCTTGGCCGGGTCGTCGAGTCGTGCCAGCAGCCGGGCGAGCTGCTCCTCCGGGCTGATGTGCAGCAGGCACTTCACGATCGTCACGCCGTCGTCGACGAGCTCGGCCTCGAAGGCGTTGATCGCCTCCATGCGGCGCTCGATCTCCGCGGGATCCGCCAGCCCGCGCACCCGCGCGACGAGGACGTCCTCGTAGTGGGAGCGGTCGAAGACCCCGAGGTCACCGGCCGGAGGCAGCACCCGGCGCACACGCCACAGGAAGTCGTGCGCGCGCTCCTCCGCGGTCGGCGCCCGGAAGGACACCGTGCGCACGCCCTGGGGGTCCACCAGCCCGACGGTCTTGCGGACGGTCCCGCCCTTGCCGGATGTGTCCATGCCCTGGAGCACCAGCAGCAGCCGCTGTCGTCCGCCCACCCGACCGTGGGCGAAGAGCCGTTCCTGCAGCTCGGTGAGCTCGCGGCCGAGAAGCTCGAGCGCTGCCTGCCCGGCTGCCTTGTCGCCGTCGAAGCCCGGCGTGGTGCGGGTGTCGACGGCCCTCAGGTCGACGGGACCCGGAGCCAGCCGGGTCGGGTGGGCGATCGCCATGACTCGATCCTCGCGGGCGGTGTCAAGCCCTCGACGCGTTGCCGGCGTCGCGGTCCGGCGCGCGGTCAGTGCGCGAGGCCGCCCCGGCGGTCGACGAGCGGCGGCTCGCTCGACCACGGGAAGTTGATCCACTTCTCGGTGCGACGCCAGGTGTAGTCCGGCTTCACGACCGACCACGGCTTCTCGTAGATGACGGCGGTGCGCGCCTCCGCGACGTGGTCACCGCAGAACTCGCGGACCACCTGGAGGGTGCGACCGCTGTCGGCGACGTCGTCGGCGACGAGCACCTTCAGCCCGGACAGGTCCACGGCCGCCGGGGTCGGCGGCAGCATCATCGGCACGTCGAGGCGCTGGTCGACGCCGGTGTAGAACTCCACGTTGACCGCAGAGAGGTTCTTCACGTCCAGGGCGTAGCCCAGGCCCATGCCGAGGCCGAGCCCGCCGCGGGCGATCGCCAGCACCAGGTCGGGCTGGTAACCGGAGTCGACCACCTGCTGGGCCAGCTCGCGCACGGCCACACCGAACAGCTCATAGGTCAGGATCTCGCGCTCATCGTCGGCCACCCTCGCATTGTGCACCGCCGTGGACCGCGGGGTCCGAGGGAGCCTGGTCTCAGTCCAGGTCGATGTCGGGCTCGTCACGGCCCGCGTCGGCCAGTTCCTCGCGCACCACGGAGAACGCCAGGCCCGAGGAGTAGCCCTTGCGGGCCAGCATCCCGACCAGGCGCCGGGTGGCGGTCTGGTCGTCGACCCGGGACAGGGAGCGGAGCTTCTTGCGCACCAGTCGGCGCGCCGCCTCCTCCTCGTCGGCCGGGTCGATCTCGTCGAGGGCGTCGCGGGCGACCTCGTCGTCGATCCCCTTGCGACGCAGCTCCTGGGCCAGCGCCCGGCGGGCCAGGCCCTTGCCGGGCTGCCGACTGGCGATCCAGGCCCGCGCGAACGCCTCGTCGTCGACCAGCCCGACCTCCTCGAAGCGATCGAGCAGCGCGGTGGCGATCTCGGGCGGGACGTCCTTGCCCGCGAGCTTGTCGGCGAGCTCCTTGCGGCTGCGCGCCTGCCCGGTCAGCTGGTCGAGCAGGATCTTGCGCGCGACGGCTTCCGGATCGGCGGGCGGCCCGAGCGCGGCGACGTCGTCGGGGGGCGGCGTCCGGCGCGTGCGCCGGCCGCCCGTCGTACGACGGGTGCCGCGAGCGCTGCTGCGCCGGCCGCTCGGACGCTCCTGCCCGGTGCCATCGGGGGTGTCGCCCGGGGTGTCGTCCGGGCCGTCGGCCGGTGCCGACGGCGGAGCGGAGGCGCGTTGGGTCCACGCATCCACACCCGCCGAGACGTCACCGAGCCACGACGGCGGCGGCCGGTCCTCCCTCACGTGGAGCTCCCTCAGAAGTCGTCGACGCCGATCGGCTCGGCCGTCGCGACGGCGTCGGTCTCGACGCTCGGGATCACGCCGAGCTTCTCGAGGATGCGCTTCTCGAGCTCGTTGGCCAGGTCGGGGTTGTCCTGGAGGAACTTGCGGGAGTTCTCCTTGCCCTGGCCGAGCTGGTCGCCGTCGTAGGTGTACCAGGCGCCGGCCTTGCGGACCAGGCCCGCCTCGACGCCGACGTCGATGAGGCCGCCCTCGCGGCTGATGCCCTTGCCGTACATGATGTCGAACTCGGCCTGCTTGAACGGCGGGGCGACCTTGTTCTTGACCACCTTGACGCGGGTGCGGTTGCCGACCATGTCGGTGCCGTTCTTCAGCGTCTCGATGCGGCGCACGTCGAGGCGCACCGAGGAGTAGAACTTCAGCGCGCGACCACCGGTGGTGGTCTCGGGCGAACCGAACATCACGCCGATCTTCTCGCGCAGCTGGTTGATGAAGATGGCGGTGGTGCCGGAGTTGTTGAGCGCACCGGTCATCTTGCGCAGCGCCTGGGACATCAGGCGCGCCTGCAGACCGACGTGGCTGTCACCCATCTCGCCCTCGATCTCGGCGCGCGGCACGAGCGCGGCCACCGAGTCGATGACGATGAGGGAGAGCGCGCCCGAGCGGACCAGCATGTCGGCGATCTCCAGGGCCTGCTCACCGGAGTCGGGCTGGGAGACCAGCAGCGCGTCGGTGTCGACACCGAGCGCCTTGGCGTAGTCGGGGTCGAGGGCGTGCTCGGCGTCGATGAAGGCGACGATCCCGCCCGCGGCCTGGGCGCTGGCCACGGCGTGCAGCGCGACGGTGGTCTTACCCGACGACTCCGGGCCGTAGATCTCGACCACGCGGCCACGCGGCAGGCCACCGAGGCCGAGGGCGACGTCGAGGGCGATCGACCCGGTGGGGATCACCTCGAGCGGCGCGCGCGTCTCATCGCCCAGGCGCATGACCGAGCCCTTGCCGAAGGACTTCTCGATATTGGCGAGCGCGGCATCCAAGGCCTTCTCGCGGTCTCCACCAGCCATGTCAATCCCCATCTGTTCGTCGGTGTGTCAGGTACGTCTGCGACGCTAGAGCGAGCCACCGACAAAGCCTGATCAGCTCGTCGCGACTGTGGACGACCTCGCCCGGCGTCGTACCTGTGCACACACCATAGCCCGAACATCTGTTCGACATGGCCTCGGCGCGCCGCGTGTCGCGCGCGCCGTCGTCAGACGGGTGTGACGCTCAGCGCTCGCGGGCGGGGAGCTCGAGCGCCTGCCACACCGCTGCCCACACCTGCTTGGGCGACTCGCCGGCGGCGAGCGCCTCGCTGGCCGTGCGTCCGCCGAGCTCGGCCATCACGAACTGGTCGGCCCACACCCGGCAGTACCCGGCTCCCAGGGCCTGCTCCATGCGTGCCCAGAACTCCGTGTGCCTCATGGGCCACACCGTAGAACAGGCCCCGGGACCTCCCCCAGCCCCGGGTGGCCGGATCAGGGCAGGAGCAGCCGGTCCAGGCGGCGGCGTACGACGAGGAGCCCGGCCACGCCCATCACCAGCAGGTAGACGACCGAGATCGCGGAGGCGGAGGTCACGGAGCCGGTGACCAGCTCGCGGCAGAGCACGACCCCGCGGTAGAGCGGGGTGACCTCGACGAGCCAGCGGGCCCACGGGTCGAGCGCGGTGATCGGGAAGAAGGTCGCGGAGAACAAGAACAGCGGCAGCTGCACCAGGGTGATCTTCTCGAAGTCCTGCCAGGAGGTCAGGTAGGTCGTGAACGCCATGCACACCGCGCTGAAGGCGAAGCCGATCAGCAGCGCGGCCGGCAGCGCCAGCAGCGCCCACCACGAGTGCACCAGCCCCATGCCCGCCATCACGAGGAGGAACGCCGCGGAGTAGCTGGCCCCGCGCAGCTGGCCCCAGGCGATCTCGCCGCGCGCCACGTCGGCGGTGGTCAGCGGCGTGGCCAGCATCTGGTCGTAGAGCTTCTGGTAGCGCAGCTTGAAGAACACGTTGAACGTCGAGTCCATCAGCGCACCGTTCATCGCCGAGGCGGCGAGCATCGCCGGCGCGACGAACTCGGCGTACGGGATCGGCTCGCCGTTGAACTCGAAGGTGTCGATCAGCTGGCCCACGCCGATGCCGATGGAGAGCAGGTAGAGGAACGGCTCGAGGAAGCCGGTGAGGTAGAGCTTCCAGGCCTTCTTGTAGGTCAGGTAGTTGCGCAGGACCAGCAACCCGACGGCCTGCACCGCGCCGAGCGGTGCGGGCCCGGGACGCGCCCCGCCGCGGGTGGTCACGAGACCATCCGTCGGCGCAGGCCGGATACCGACCAGAACCAGCCCAGCACGCACAGCACGACCAGCACCAGCGCGTTGAGCGCCGCCAGCCACCAGGTCACGTGGTCGAGGGCGAACATGCGCGACAGGCTCACGCCCTGCCACAGCGGGGTCAGCCGGGCCACCCACGCGCCGACCTCGCCGAGGTTGGCGACCGGGAAGAACGCGCCGGAGAACAGGAACAGCGGGAAGACGCCGAGCCGGAACATCACTCCGAAGCCCTCCTCGGAGCGCAGCCGCGCGCTCACGCCGTAGACCAGCGTCGCGAAGCACATGCCGACCAGCACCTGGGCGAGGAACGCCAGGACCGCGCCCCACCAGGTCGCGAACACCCCGAACGGCGCCATCACGAGGTTGTAGACCGCGCAGGTGGTGGCCAGGCGCACCGCGACGAAGCCGAGATGCGCGGCCACCACGTGGTGGACCTGCAGCGGGGTGGCGAGCATCGAGTCGTAGACCTTCTGCCACTTGATCATGCCCATCACCGGATAGGTGGTCTCGCTGACCGCCGTCTGCATCGCGTGGGCGGCGATCAGGCCGGGCACGACGAAGGCGAGGTAGGAGTCCGCGCCCTCGAGGGTGTCGGGGTCGCCCTGGATGAAGCCGCCGAGCACGACGCCCATCGCCACGACGTAGAGCAGCGGGGAGAGGAAGGAGGAGACGACCGAGCCCTTCCAGGTGCGGCGGACCACGACCAGCCAGTAGTCGACCTGGCGGCGTACGCCGTCGGCGAGGGTGAGTCCACCGCCCGCTGGGGCGACCGCGGTGTCCGCGGTGCCGGGCAGGTCGGTGCCGGGGGCGCTCATCAGTCCACCAGGGTGCGGCCGGTGAGCCGCAGGAAGACGTCCTCGAGGCTGGAGCGGCGCACCAGCGTGGCGACCGGGCGCAGGCCGCGCTCGTGGACCTTGGCGACCACCTCCTCGCCGTCCTCGCTGTAGACCAGCAGCCGGTCCGGGAGCACCTCGACGCGCTCGCCGAGGTCGGCGACCTTCTCGGCCAGCGCGTCGTGGGTCGCGCCCGCCTCCGCGACGCCGAAGCGCAGCTCGGCGACCTCGCGCGTGGAGTGGGCCCGGATCAGCGCGAGCGGGGAGTCCTCGGCGACGACCACGCCCTTGTCCATCACCACCAGCCGGTCGCACAGCTGCTCGGCCTCGTCCATGTAGTGCGTGGTGATCACCAGCGTCACCCCCGCCTGCTTGAGCCGGAAGAGCCGGTCCCACAGCGCGTGGCGGGCCTGCGGGTCCAGGCCGGTGGTCGGCTCGTCGAGCAGCAGCAGGTCCGGGCTGTTGACCAGCGAGCGCGCGATGGTGAGGCGGCGCTTCATGCCGCCGGACAGGTCCTCGACGAGCGCGTCGGCCTTGTCGGTGAGCTGCACGAACTCGAGCAGCTCCTCGACCCGGTCGCGCACCTCGGCCTTGGGCAACCCGAAGTAGCGGCCGTAGATGTAGAGGTTCTCGCGCACGTTGAGCTCGGTGTCGAGGGTGTCCTCCTGCGGACAGACCCCGAGGCGGGCGCGGATCGCCGGGCCATGGGTGGCGGGGTCGAGGCCGAGGATGCGCAGCTCTCCCCCGGTCACCGGCGACACCGCGGCGATCATCCGCATCGTGGAGGACTTCCCGGCGCCGTTGGGGCCGAGGAAGCCGAACGCCTCGCCCCGGCGCACGTCGACGTCCACGCCGCGCACCGCCTCGAAGTCGCCGAAGGACTTGCGCAGGCCTCGGGCACGGATCATCACGTCGGTCTCGGACACGATCAGCACTGTAGGCGTGACCTCCCCCACATGGCTCCTCCTGTCCCGTCCCGCCCCCGCTGCGGGCCGGGACCGCCAGAATGCGAGCGATGACCCCCACCGCGCTCGCCCTCGCGCTCACCGCCGCGCTCGTGCACGCGGTCTGGAACCAGGTGCTGGCCGGGTCCGCCAACCCCGCGGCCCGCTCGGCCGTCGGGATGATCGTGGCGTGCCTCGTGGCGGCGCCGCTCGCGCTGGTCGGGCTGCGGTGGGAGCCCGAGGTGTGGCCGCTGGCCGCGGCCTCGGTGGCGTGCGAGCTGGCCTACTTCGTCGCCCTCTCCACGGCGTACCGGGTGGCGCCGCTGGGGGTGGTCTACCCGGTCGCCCGGGGCAGCGCGCCGGTGCTGGTGCTCCTCGTCGGCTGGGTCGCGCTCGGCCAGGCCGTCGCGTGGTACGCCGCGGCGGGGGTCGCCCTCGTGGTCGCCGGGGTGCTGCTGGTCGGCGGGCCGCGGCGCGGCGTCCGGGTGCGCCACGTGGTGCTGGCCGTGGGCGTCGGCGCGTGCATCGCGGCGTACACCCTCATCGACAGCGTCGCCCTCGAGCACGCCTCGCCGCTCGCCCTGCTCGTGGTGGTGCTGGGCACGACCGCGCTGGTGCAGGCGGGCGCGATCGCCACCCGCACCGGCGTCGGCCCGCTCGTGGGCGCCACGCTGCGCGGCCCCGACGCGTGGCGCACGCTGGTGGCGGGCTTCGGCATCCTCGGGGCCTACGGCCTGGTGCTGCTGGCGCTGACCGACGCACCGGCCGCCCCGGTCGCGGCGGTGCGCGAGACGAGCGTGGTGATGGTCGTGCTGCTGCTCGCGCTCACCGGCCGCGAGCGGCTGACCCCCGCCCGGCTGGGCGGCGCGGTCGCCGTGGCCGCCGGCGTGGCCCTCGTCGTGCTCTGAGGCGGAGCCGCTGTCGGTGGTGTGGGGCAAGATGGCGCCGTGGCAGCGACACCCACCCCCGACGGGTCTGCGGAGACCGCGCTGGCCCGGTTCCGCCCGGCCACGCGCACCTGGTTCGAGGCCGCGTTCGCCGAGCCGACCCCGGTCCAGGTCGCCGCCTGGGAGGCGATCGCGGCGGGCCGGCACGCCCTGGTGGTCGCGCCGACCGGCAGCGGCAAGACGCTGAGTGCGTTCCTGTGGTCGCTGGACCGGCTGCTGCACACCGAACCGCCCGTGGAGAAGCAGCACCGGTGCCGAGTCCTCTACATCTCCCCGCTCAAGGCGCTCGCGGTCGACGTCGAGCGCAACCTGCGCGCGCCGCTCGCCGGGATCCGCCACACCGCCGAGCGCCTCGGCACCCCGGTGACGCCGGTGCGGGTCGGGGTGCGCTCGGGCGACACGCCGGCCGCCGAGCGCCGCAAGCTGGTCACCTCCCCGCCGGACATCATGATCACCACCCCGGAGTCGCTGTTCCTGATGCTGACCTCGCAGGCGCGTGAGTCGCTGCGCGGGGTCGAGACGGTGATCCTCGACGAGGTGCACGCCGTGGCCGGCACCAAGCGCGGCGCCCACCTGGCGATCACCCTGGAGCGCCTCGACGCCCTCCTCGCCCGGCCCGCGCAGCGCATCGGGCTGTCCGCGACCGTCCGGCCGCTCGAGGAGGTCGCCCGGTTCCTCGGCGGCACCGCGCCGGTCGAGATCGTCGCCCCGCCGGCGAAGAAGGAGTGGGACCTGCGCGTCGTCGTCCCGGTCGAGGACATGACCGCGCCCGAGGAGGTCGACCCCGACGGCGACGGGGACCCGCAGCGCGCCCAGTCGATCTGGCCGCACGTCGAGGAGCGGGTCGCCGACCTGATCGCCCAGCACCGCTCCACCATCGTCTTCGCCAACTCCCGTCGCCTCGCCGAGCGGCTCACCGCCCGGCTCAACGAGATCGCCACGGCCCGGGCGACCGGTCTCTCCCCCGCCCGGGTCCCGGCCCAGGTGATGGCGCAGGCCGGCTCGACGGTGACCGCGCCGGCGGAACCGGAGGCGAGCAGCGTCGTGATCGCCAAGGCCCACCACGGCTCGGTGTCGAAGGAGCAGCGCGCGCTGATCGAGGACGACCTCAAGCGCGGCCGGCTGCCCGCGGTCGTCGCCACCAGCAGCCTCGAGCTCGGCATCGACATGGGCGCCGTCGACCTCGTGGTCCAGATCGAGTCGCCGCCATCGGTGGCCAGCGCGCTGCAGCGGGTGGGTCGTGCCGGGCACCAGGTCGGCGAGGTCTCGCGCGGCGTGCTGTTCCCCAAGCACCGCGGCGACCTCGCCCAGACCGCGGTCGCCGTCGAGCGCATGCGCACCGGCGCGATCGAGTCCCTGCGGGTGCCCGCCAACCCCCTCGACGTGCTGGCGCAGCAGGTGGTGGCCACCACCGCGCTCGAGCCGTGGTCGGCCGACGACCTCTACGACCTGGTGCGGCGCAGCGCGCCGTTCACCCGGCTGCCGCGTTCGGCGTACGACGCGGTGCTCGACCTGCTCGCCGGGCGCTACCCCTCGGATGAGTTCGCCGAGCTGCGCCCGCGGATCGTCTGGGACCGGGTCACCGGCACCCTCACCGGGCGCCCGGGCGCCCAGCGGCTCGCGGTCACCAGCGGCGGCACCATCCCCGACCGCGGCCTGTTCGGCGTGTTCCTGGTCGGCGGCGAAGGGCCCGGCCGGCGCGTCGGCGAGCTCGATGAGGAGATGGTCTATGAGTCCCGGGTCGGCGACGTCTTCGCCCTCGGGGCCACCAGCTGGCGCATCGAGGACATCACCCACGACCGGGTCCTGGTCACCCCCGCACCCGGGATCCCCGGCCGGCTGCCGTTCTGGAAGGGCGACTCTTTGGGCCGGCCCGCCGAGCTCGGTGCGGCGATCGGCGCCTTCACCCGCGAGCTGGGTGCGCAGCTCCCCGAGACCGCCCGGGCGCACGCGCGCTCCCAGGGCCTCGACGAGTGGGCCGCCGACAACCTGGTGACCTACCTCCACGAGCAGCTCGAGGCCACCAACGCCCTGCCCAGCGACCGCACCCTGCTGGTGGAGCGCTTCCGCGACGAGCTCGGGGACTGGCGCCTGGTCGTCCACTCACCGTACGGCACCCCCGTGCACGCGCCGTGGGCGCTGGCGATCAACGCCCGGCTGCGCGAGCGCTACGGCACCGACGGACAGGCGATGGCCTCCGACGACGGCATCGTGATCCGGATCCCCGACACCGATGCGGAGCCGCCCGGCGGCGAGATCGTCGTCTTCGACCCCGGCGAGATCGAGGACCTGGTGACCACCGAGGTCGGCGGCTCCGCGCTGTTCGCTGCCCGCTTCCGCGAGTGCGCCGCCCGGGCCCTGCTGCTGCCCCGCCGCGACCCGGGTCGGCGTTCACCGCTGTGGCAGCAGCGCCAGCGCGCCGCGTCGCTGCTCGAGGTCGCGGTCAAGTACCCCTCGTTCCCCATCGTCCTCGAAGCCGTGCGCGAGTGCCTCCAGGACGTCTACGACCTACCCTCGCTGGTCGCGCTGATGCGCGGCGTCGAGCGCCGCGAGACCCAGGTCGTCGACGTCGCGACGCACGCACCGTCGCCGTTCGCGCGCACGCTGCTCTTCGGCTACGTCGCACAGTTCATGTACGAGGGCGACTCCCCCATCGCCGAGCGCCGCGCGGCCGCCCTCTCCCTCGACCAGGGGCTGCTCGCCGAGCTGCTGGGGCGCGCCGAGCTGCGCGAGCTGCTCGACCCCGACGTCCTCGCCGAGGTCGAGGCCGAGCTCCAGCGCCTCGCCCCCGACCGGCGCGCCCGCGACGCCGAGGGCCTCGTCGACCTGCTGCGCGGGCTCGGCCCGCTCACCGGCGCCGAGGCCGCGGCCCGCTGCGTCGAGGGCGCCGACGTCGAGGCCTGGCTGGCGGCGCTGGCGGCGGCGCGCCGCGTCGTGGCCGTCCGGGTCGCGGGCGAGGAGCGCTGGAGCGTCATCGAGGACGTCGCGCGGCTGCGCGACGGCCTCGGGGTCCCGGTGCCCCCGGGCACCCCCGACGCGTTCACCGACCCGGTGGAGGACCCGCTCGCCGACCTGGTCTCGCGGCACGCCCGCACCCACGGCCCGTTCACCACCGAGCAGGTCGCCTCCCGCCTCGGCCTCGGCACGGCCGTGGTGCGCCACACCCTCCAGCGTCTCGCCGCCCAGGGCCGGGTGCTCGACGGGGAGTTCCGGCCCTCCGGCACGGGTCAGGAGTGGTGCGACGCCGAGGTGCTGCGCCGGCTGCGCCGCCGCTCGCTGGCCCGGCTGCGCCAAGAGGTGGAGCCGGTCGAGCCAGCCGCGCTGGCCCGGTTCCTGCCCGCCTGGCAGCACGTCAGCGCCGCCGGCACCGGCCGCGGCGGCCTGCGCGGGGTCGACGGGGTGCTCGCCGTGCTCGACCAGCTCGCCGGGTGCGCCGTCCCCGCCAGCGCCCTGGAGCCGCTCGTGCTCGCCTCCCGGGTGCGCGACTACGAGCCCGCCTTCCTCGACGAGCTGACCGCCTCGGGCGAGGTGTTGTGGGCCGGGCACGGCGCGCTGCCCGGCTCCGACGGCTGGGTCTCCCTCCACCTCGCCGACCGGGCGCACCTCACGCTGCCCGACCCCACGCCGTTCGAGCACGCCGAGCTGCACCAGGCGGTGCTCGACGCGCTCGCCCCCGGCGGTGCCTGGTTCTTCCGCCAGCTCTCCGACGCGGTGGGCTCCACCGACGATGCCGCTCTCAGCGCGGCGCTGTGGGACCTGGTCTGGGCCGGCCGCATCAGCAACGACACGCTGACCCCGCTGCGGGCGCTCGTGCGCGGCGGCACCCCCGCCCACCGCACCCGCCGTCCGCCGCCGCGGCTGCGGATGGCCAGCACCACCGGCGGTCGGGCCCGGATGCCGAGCCGCACCGGTCCCCCGCAGACCGCCGGCCGCTGGGCGCTGCTGCCCGAGCTCGACGACGACCCGACCCGCCGTGCCCACGCAGCCGCCGAGGCGCTGCTCGAGCGCCACGGCGTGGTGATCCGCGGCGCCGTGGTGGCCGAGCGGCTGCCGGGCGGCTTCGCCGCGGCCTACAAGGTGCTCTCGGCGTTCGAGGACTCCGGGCGCTGCCGCCGCGGGTACTTCGTCGAGGGCCTGGGCGCCGCCCAGTTCGGCACCGCCGGCGCCGTCGACCGGCTGCGCACGTTCGCGGCACCCGACGAGGCCTCCGCGGCCACCGCTCGCGCCGCCCTCGCGCTGGCCGCCACCGACCCCGCCAACCCGTACGGCGCGGCGCTGGGCTGGCCCGACGCCCCCGAGTCCGCGACCGAGCGCGGCCACCGGCCCGGCCGCAAGGCCGGCGCGCTCGTCGTCACCGTCGCCGGGCGCCTGGTCCTCTACGTCGAGCGCGGCGGGCGCACCCTGCTCACCTGGAGCGAGGACCCCGACGACCTGGGCCCGGCGGCGCAGGCACTGGCCGCGGCAGCCCAGCGGGGCGCGCTCGGCCGGCTCACGGTCGAGAAGGCCGACGGCACCCAGCTGCTGGGCTCGGGGCCCACGCCGCTGCGCGAGGCGCTCCAGGCGGCGGGCTTCGTCGCGACCCCGCGCGGGCTGCGCCTGGACTCCCGTGCCGGAGGTCGCTGAGGTGCCCGAGGGCGACACCGTCTTCCGCGCCGCACGGCTGCTGGACCGCTCCCTGAGCGGGCAGGTGCTGACCGCGAGCGACCTGCGGGTGCCGCGGCACGCGACCGCGGACCTCGCCGGCGCCGAGGTGCTGGAGACCGTCTCGCGCGGCAAGCACCTGCTCACCCGGATGCGCGGCCCCGGTCCCGGCGAGCGGTGGACGCTGCACACCCACCTGAAGATGGAGGGCGCCTGGCGGATCTACTCCCCCGGTCAGCCGTGGCGCCGGCCCGCCCACCAGGCGCGCGTGGTCCTGCGCACCGAGCGCACCGTGGCTGTCGGGTTCTCCCTCGGCGTGGTCGACCTGCTGGAGACCGCCCGCGAGCAGGACGTCGTCGGGCACCTCGGCCCCGACCTGCTCGGCCCGGACTGGGACGAGGACGAGGCGCTGCGTCGGCTGGGTGCGGACCCCGACCAGCCGCTGGTCACCGCGCTGCTGGACCAGCGCAACCTCGCCGGCCTCGGCAACATGTACGCCGCCGAGCTGTGCTTCGTCTCCGGGGTGCACCCGCTCACGCCCGTGGGCGCGGTCGGCGCCCTGCCGCGACTGGTGCGGCGCGCCCGCCAGATGCTGGACCTCAACAAGGAGCGCGCGGTGCAGTCAACCACCGGCCGCCTCGCCGAGCGCGAGCGGATGTGGGTCTACCGCCGCGACCGCTCGCCGTGCCGCCGGTGTGGCACGCCGATCGCGGTCGCCATGAGCGGGACGCCCGGGCGCGAGCGCGCGACGTACTGGTGTCCGCACTGCCAGCCGGAGCCTCCCGGCGACTGAGGGCAGGCGGGGCAGCCCGGCGTCAGGCGGCGGAGGCGACGACGTCGCCGTGCGGGGCGACGCGGGTCGGGACCGGGATGCGGGTCGCAGCCACGGCCGCTTCCTCGAGCGCCACGGCGTCGGAGACCTCGCGGAGCACCGCGGAGAGCGGTACCTCCAGCGCGGTGCACAGGGAGGCCAGCAGCTCCGAGGACGCCTCCTTCTGGCCGCGCTCGATCTCGGAGATGTAGCCGAGACTGACCCTGGCCTCGGCGGAGACCTCGCGCAGGGTCATCCCACGCTGCATCCGCTGATCGCGGAGCACGTCGCCGAGGAGCCGTCGAAACAGCACCATGTGGGATCCCCTTTCCGTTGCTGTGAGGCCCAACGCTACCCGAGCCCCTCTTCTTCCCTGGCGAGGATGTCAGCGAGCGCCGACAATGCCTCGTCACAGGTGCGCTCGGTGACCTCGGCGCGGTCGCCGGGGACCTCCAGCGCGACGGCCTCCACGACGCCCGGGCCGGCGATCCCGACGAATACCGTGCCGGGGGCCTTGCCCTCCTGCTCGCTCGGGCCGGCGACGCCCGTGGTGGCCACGCCGTACGACGCGCCGGTGAGCGCCCTGACTCCCGAGGCCATCGCGCGGGCGCACTCGGCCGAGACCACACCGTGCTTCTCGACGATCGCGTCGTCGACGTCGAGCAGCGACTGCTTGAGCGCCGTGGCGTAGGTGACCACCCCGCCGAGGTAGGTCTCGGAGGCACCCGGGGTCTCGGTGAACCGGACGGCGAGCTGCCCGCCGGTCAGGGACTCCGCGGTCGCGACGGTGTGCCCGCCCGCGCGCAGCCACAGGTGGACCTTCTGCGACAGAGTGATCTGATCCCGAGCCATGCCCGCATCGTAGGCAGGCCACCCCACCGCAACGGGGCCGGCCCGCGGGTCTCCCCGCGAGCCGGCCCCGGACGGAGCGTCAGGTGCCCTCGGTCAGCGACGTCCGCCCTTCGACCGCGGAGCGGTCCGGACCTTCACCGTGTGCACGACGCGGGCGGCGCGCACCCCGTCGTTGCCCGAGTAGTTGACGACCACCCGCACCTTGTTGCCGGCGCGCAGCCGACCCAGCCGGGCGGTCGCGACGCCGTCGCGGGTCACCTTGGCCGAGATCTTGCGGCCCTGGGCGCGGACCGTGATCCGACCCTTCGCCGAGACCGCGCCGGTGCGCACCCGCACCTGCAGCCGCACGACCGAGCGGCCGGCGACCGGCTTGCCCGGGGTGTGGGTGACCTTGAGCCGCGGCGTCACCTTCGGCGCCCGGTCGGCGACGAGGTCGAGGCCCACGATCACCGGGTCGTGGTCGGAGGAGCGGAACGGCGAGGCCTCGTGGAAGTCGGTCCCGTGGATGTTGAACCGGCTGTACTCGAACGCGATCGACTCCGGCGCGTTGATGTTCCACACGTCGACCCCGGTGTGGCGAGCGACCGCGGCGTCGTTGGCGAGCACGTGGTCCAGCGAGCCGGCCTGGCCGGAGTAGGAGTAGGAGTACTCCTCGTTGCCCGACGCGGCCTCGAGGTTGGTCCAGCCCGCGGCGTACAGCACCTGGAGCGGGTCCTCCTGGGCGTAGGAGTTGAAGTCGCCCAGCAGCAGCGTGGCCTCGACGCCCACCGCGGTCTGCACCGTCGGGACCCAGGCGGCGAGCGCCTCGGCCTGCGCGATGCGGTCCGGGTTGGCCGAGCCCTGCCCGGTGCCGTCGTCGACGCCCGAGCCCTTCGACTTGAAGTGGTTCACGACCACGAGCACCGGCGTGCCGCCGGCGCGCGGCCGGAAGGCCTGGGCCAGCGGCTCGCGGGCGTTGCTGAACGCCTCGTCGTCGCCGCTGAGCTCCCCGAGCGCCCGCGAGGCGCCCACCCGGACGACCGTGTCGGTGCGGTAGATCACGGCGTTGGTGATCACGTCCTGCTCGGTCAGCGCGGGCAGGTCCGTCGACGACGGGTTCGCCGCCCAGACCTCCTTGCCGAGCGCGGCGTTGAGCGCCGCCACGAGGGTGCGGGTCGCCTCGTCGGGCTCCTCGCCGAGCACCGCGGAGTTCTCGATCTCCATCAGCCCGACGACGTCGGCATCGAGGGCGTTGATCGCGGCGACGATCTTCTCCTGCTGCCGCGCGAGGTCGGCCGGGTCCCAGGCGCCGCGCTGCGCGCAGCCGCCGCTGACGTTGTTGCCGTCACCCTCGCGGTCCAGGTAGGCCTGGCACGGCGGCGCGCCGTCGCCGACGTTGTCGTCGTTGGCGTCCCCGAGGGTGGTGAAGTAGTTGAGCACGTTGAACGCCGCGACCTTGACGTCCGGCGTGCCGTCCGCGGCGAGGAGCCGCTCGTCCGGGGCCGCGGTGCGGGTGTTCTCGAACGTCGCCGGGGACCCGGCCACGCCCGGTCCGACCGGCGCCGTCGGCTGGAGGCGGTACGTCGGGGCGGACGGCGATCCGCCCTGGGTCAGGATCACCGGCGCCGTGAAGGCGGTGGCCGCCCCGACGCGCACGGGCTCCTGGGCCGACACGTACGCCGGGCTCAGCGCCGACGACCGGGTGAAGTCCGTCGACGAGCCGTCGTCGAGCACGATCGCGCGGGCGGCGTTGTCCGCGACCACCGCGGCGATCGCCGCGGCGTCCTGGGCGTCCGCGACCTGTGTCGGCTGGATCAGCGGGGTGGTGCCGCGGGCCAGGCCGACCTCGCCGTAGCGGTTGGTCGAGTAGGTGTCGGAGACCGTGAAGCGGCCCTCGGGCAGCACCAGCATGCCCTCGAGGGCCTCCTTGGCCGCGTCCGTCGCCGGCCAGTCGCCGGTGACGGGCGCGAGCTCCGCACCGTTGCCGGTGACGGTCACGTCGGTGGCCGCGTCGGCGATGCGGATCTGGGTCCCGCCGGCGTACTCCTCCACGGTGCCGGTGACCTCGACGCGGTCGCCCGGTCGCACCGAGACGGTGCCGGTGCCGGTGGGGTAGTAGACGAAGACGCCCTGCGACGCGGTGCGGGTCGCGGTCTGGGCGCCGCCGCTGCCCGCCTCCTGGACGAAGAAGCCGAACAGCCCCGAGGGGTACGCCGCGGTGACCACGCCGCTGGTCGTGACGGGTCGCCCGACGACGGGGGACGCCGTGCCCTCGCCCTGGATCTCGGAGATCTCCAGGGTCTCCGGCTCGGGCTCCGGCTCCGGGTCCGGCGCGCCGCCGGTGCCCACCGGGGTGGGGGCGGCGGGGGCGAAGTCGGCGGAGTTGTCGTCGGTGTCGGCGCCGGTGCGGGTCGCCGACGTGGTGTTGGAGACCGCCGGCGCGGGGGCCGTCTCGAAGGTGGCGCCGTTGACGCCGAGCAGGTCGATGACCCCGGGCGTGCCGACGGCGTCGCCCGTGGGCGGGTTCAGCGCGGTGGTGCCCTCGGCCAGCCACACCGTGAACGCCGTCCCGCTCATCGCGATCGTGCCGGTGGCGTCGGGGGTGGGCAGCGGCTGGGTGCCGCCGCTCCCCTTGGCCTGCTGGACGAGGTAGCGCCCGCCGGGCGCGACGGTGCCGCTCAGCGCGGTGACGCCGGAGGCGGCGGAGGACGAGCCGCTGCTGCGGTACTGGATCGAGAGGCCATCGACCGAGATCGGTGCGTCGGTGGGGTTGTGCAGCTCGACGAAGTCGTGGGTGTAGGTGGCACCGGCGTTGCCGCCGCCGCCATAGGCCTCGGTGATCACGAGGCCGGCGCTGGGCGCAGCGGCGGTGGCGGGGCTGACGGCGTACGTCGCGAGGCCGGAGACGGCGACCGCGAGGGCGGCGCTCACGGCGACCACGCGGCGGGTGGTGCGGGGTGCCCGGGACGGGTGGGCTGGGGTCATGACGGACCTTCCAAGAGGTGGGGGGTGTGCGTCGTCGTCGAGGAGCCCGCCGCGCAGGCGGGCTCCTCGACGACGCAGGGGGTCAGCGGCGGCGCGCGACCTGGATCTTGACGGTCCGGGTGGCCCGCGTGGTCAGCTCGTCGCCGGTGTAGACGACCTTGACCTGACGGGCGCCGGCCTTCTTGAACGGCGCGATGCGGACCCGGCCCTGGCCGCGGGCGTTGAGCTTCACCTCGTAGGCCCGGCCACCGGCGCGGACCTTGACGGCGCCGGTGACGGCGTCGGCGGCCGTGACCTTCACCTTGACCAGCACACGGGTGCGGGTCGCGAGGGCCTTGCGCGGCGTCGCGGTGACGGTGAGCCGGGCGGCGGACTTCGGCGCCCGCAGGACCGGGACCTCGATCGTGGTGCCGCTGGGCTCGGCGCGGAGGGTCAGCGTGCCGCCGCCGGCGCGGGCCGGGAGGTCGAGCGGCACGCGGGCGGCGCCGGCGACGACGACGACGTCACCGACCTGCACGGTCTCGGTGCCCTTGGTCCAGCTGACATCCAGGGTGGTGTTGGCGGGGCTGCCGAGCGAGGTGAGGTCGAGCATCGAGACCTCCAGGGCACCCGGTCGTCCGGCGACCACCGTGCCGTTGCCCGACACGACGACCTGCTGGCGGGCGAAGTCGGGCGAGATCGGCGACTGCCCGGCGAGGTAGCCACGCCACAGATCGGCGTCGAGGAGCCCGGTGTCGGTCATCCGGCCCTTCGCGAAGGCCCGGAAGTTGTCGCCGCCGGCGGCGAGGAACGACAGGGTCGAGACGGTGTACGTCGCGGCCGGGTCGACGAGCTTGCCGTCGATGCGGATCGAGGTGACCCGGTCACCCTCCGTGCGGGTCGGGTCGGTGGTCACCCGGACGTTCTCGGAGAGCCCGAGCTGCAGGTAGGGCCGCGAGGGGACCTCGCCCTTGTCGTCGCGCTGCCACTGCTGCTCGAGCACCTCGTCGAGCTGCGCGCCGGTCAGGTCGACGGTGGCGACGGTGTTGCTGAACGGCAGGACCGCGTTGGCCTCGGCGAAGGTGACCACACCGTCGGTGTTGGCCGGGTTGGCGGCGGTGTCACCGGCGAACAGCAGCTCGGCACGCAGGCCGCCGGGGTTGGTGATGCCCAGGTCGACGTCGGTGATGTCCGACATCCCCTCCCACAGGGCGTTGGCGACCAGTCCGCCGAGGGTGGACTCCGCGGCGCGGTCGTCGCGGCCGCCGTTCACGAACGCCGTGGTGATGTCGCCGGTGATCGAGGCGACCGGCTCGTTGCCGATCTCCGCGGCCTTGGCCAGCGCGGCGTCGACGATCCCCTTCACCTCGGCGACCCGCGGCAGGGTCAGGTCCTCGGTGTCCAGGCGGGCGACGTTCGCGGCCGTGGACGCGCTGACCTCACCGGTCTCGGGGTCCACGGTGAGCTCGATCTGCCCGATGTTGGCGCCGTAGGAGCCGGTCTGCACGACCGGGCGGGTCCGATCGGCGCCCGGGACCGGGGCGGTCCAGGCGTACTGCTTGTGGGTGTGCCCGGTGAAGATCGCGTCGACCTCCGGGCTGGTGTCCTCCACGATCGCGGCGAAGACGCCGCCCGCGGCGACCTCGGCCTCGAGGGTCGCACCCTCGGGCGTCCCGGCTCCGGCACCCTCGTGGTACTCGGCCACGATGACGTCGGCCTCGCCGTTGCTCGTGTCGCCGTCGCTCAGGTCCGCCGCCACCCGGTTGACCGCCTCCACCGGGTCGCCGAAGTCGAGCCCGGCGGTGCCGGTCGGCGTGACCAGGCTCGGGGTCTCCTCGGTCACGACGCCGATGACGCCGACGCTCACGCCGGCGACCTCGAAGACGTCGTACTCCTCCAGCGCCGGGGTCTCGGTGCCCTTCATGTAGACGTTGGCACCCAGGTGGCTGAAGTCCGCGGCCTCGGTGACCCGGCCGTTGAGGTCGGCGTAGCCGCGGTCGAACTCGTGGTTGCCGACCGCGGTGGTCGCGAGATCGAGGGCGTTGAGCACGTCGATCGTGGGCTGGTCCTGGGCCAGGCTCGAGGCGAAGAGCGAGGCGCCGATGTTGTCACCGGCGGAGAGCAGGAGGGTGTTGTCCTCCCCCGCGTCGGCGCGCAGACGCTCGACGGTCGTGGCGAACTTGGTGGTGTTGTTGTCGATGCGCCCGTGGAAGTCGTTGATGTTGAGCAGGGTCACGACGACCGGGTCGGCGGCCTGCGCCGCGGGGACCACGAGGGCGAGGGACGAGGCGGAGATGGCGAGGACCGAGAGTGTCCCGAGGCAGCGGCGTGCGCTCCGGGACCGTGCGGATGAGGCCACGGTGAACCTTTCTGGGTGCTGGGAGACAGCAACCTAACCCGGTCCAGACGTCGTGGGGTGTCGTCACGATGAAGGCGAAATCACCGTTCATCCCCGCCACCGGTGTGCATCGGCCCTGTTCCCGCCCGCAACCCGGCCCACTCGGCAGCGCGCACCCAAACGGGGCGCGAGATCTCGTCAGTTCTCGCTGTTGCGGGCACCCGGCGGCTTCGTCCTCGGGCCCCGCAACTTTTACCGAATCGTGCCCCGGAGCTCGTCGCGCTGGCGCCAGACGCCGCGGAAGAACTCATAGCCCGACCACAGGGTCAGCGCGACGGCGACCGCCAGGCAGCCCTGGGAGACGTAGAACAGCACCTCGCCCGGCAGCTCGGCCCACGACGGCAGGTCGGGGTCGCGCAGGGGCAGCACCAGGCCGCCGAGCGCCAGGGCCTGGAAGGTGGTCTTCAGCTTGCCGAGGTCGGCGGCCGCGATCACGACCTTCTTGAGCACCGAGAGGCGCAGCAGGGTGACGCTCCACTCGCGCAGCAGCACCACGATGGTGACCCACCACCAGATGTCGCCGACGATCGAGAGCCCGATGAAGGCCATGCCGGTGATCGCCTTGTCCGCGATCGGGTCGGCGACCTTGCCGAAGTCGGTGACCAGGTTGTGCTTGCGCGCCAGGTCGCCGTCGATCTTGTCGGTGATCATCGCGACTGCGAACAGCACCCACGCGACGAGGCGCCAGGTGATCGAGTCGCCACCGTCCATCAGCAGCGCCCAGCCGAAGAACGGCACCATGACGATGCGCAGCGTGGTCAGCACGTTGGGCACGTTGAGGTTGCTGGGCCGGGCCCCGGTGTCGGTCATCGGGTCGCCCCCGCGATGGCCTCGGCCACCAGGTCGACGCCGTCGGTGGAGACCACGCGGGCGCGCACCAGGTCGCCGACCTTGGCGCTGGTCCCGGAGAGGTACGTCGTACCGTCCACCTCGGGGCCCTGGTGGGCCGCGCGGCCGGCGATCTCGCCGTCCTCGACGGACTCCACGAGCACCTCGACCTCTTCGTCGATCCGCTCCTCCGCGCGCTGCGCGTTGAGCTCCTCGACCAGGGCTGTGACGTGCTCGGTGCGGGCGCGGACCTCGTCCTCGTCGAGCTTGCCGTCGTAGCTGGCGGCCTCGGTGCCGTCCTCGTCGGAGTAGCCGAAGACGCCGGTGACGTCCATGCGGGCCGCGACCAGGAAGTCGCAGAGGGTCTCGAGGTCCTCCTCGGTCTCGCCGGGGAAGCCGACGATCACGTTGGAGCGCACCCCGGCGGTCGGCGCGAGCGAGCGCACCCGGTCCAGCAGCCCGAGGAAGCTCTCGGGGTCACCGAAGCGGCGCATCCGGCGCAGCACCGTGGCGCTGGCGTGCTGGAAGGACAGGTCGAAGTAGGGCACGACACCCGGGGTGTTCGCGATCGCCTCGACCAGGCCCGGGCGGGTCTCGGCCGGCTGGAGATAGGAGACGCGGACCCGGTCGACGCCGTCGACCGCGGCGAGCGCGGGAAGCATCGTCTCGAGCAGGCGCAGGTCGCCGAGGTCCTTGCCGTACGACGTGGAGTTCTCGCTGACCAGGAAGAGCTCGCGCACCCCCTGCTCGCCGAGCCAGCGCGCCTCGGAGAGCACGTCGGCCGGGCGACGGCTGACGAAGGAGCCGCGGAAGCTCGGGATCGCGCAGAAGGAGCAGCGCCGGTCGCAGCCGCTGGCCAGCTTCAGCGGGGCCATCGGCCCGCCGTCCAGGCGGCGGCGCAGGCCGCGGGGCCCGCTCGCCGGGCCGCCCACGCCGAGGTCGCCGGTGGTCGCCACCGCGTGCCCGGGCACGCTGACCGCGTCCGTGGAGCGCTCGGTGGGCGAGATCGGGAGCAGCCGGCGACGGTCCTGCGGGGTGTGCGGGTGGTGGGTCTCCCCCGCCACGATCGAGCGCAGGCGTGCGGCGATGTCGGGGTAGTCGTCGAAGCCAAGGACGGCGTCGGCCTCCGGCAGCGACTCCGCCAGGTCCTTGCCGTAGCGCTCGGCCATGCAGCCCACGGCCACGACGGCCTGGGCGCGACCGGTGTCCTTGAGGTCGGCGGCCTGGAGCAGGGTGTCGACGGAGTCCTTCTTGGCGGCCTCGACGAACCCGCAGGTGTTGACCACCACGGTGTCGGCGTCCTCGGGGTCCTCGACGAGCACGAAACCACCGGCCTCGAGACGGCCGGCGAGCTCCTCGGAGTCCACCTCGTTGCGCGCGCAGCCGAGCGTCACCAGGGCGACCGAGAGGGGGGTGGGCGCCGCGTCGGGGCGCGCTGTGTCAGGGAGGGTCATGGCGCTACCGAGTATGACGCCTCGGGGGCGAAGCACCGTAATGCAACACCGGGCGGGTGACCGTGCTCACGCACGGCGCACCCGCCCGGGACGTCACCCGGCCGATCGGCCGGTCACGCAAACGATGCTGGTCAGCTGCTGGTCACTTGCTCCCGAAGGTGCGCGTCGAGCGCGCACCGGTGTCCCCGACGGGCTCGGCGTCGACGCCGTCGACCGAGACCTCCAGGGAGCCGTCCGAGGTGACGACCTGCACGGGCTGCACCACCTTGGCCAGGCTCTTGGTCTGGCCGAAGGCGAGATCACCGTCGAAGACCGTCTTGCCGTTGCCGTCGATGACCTTCACCGTTGCCCCGCCGCCGGCCGCGTCGAGCAGCACGGGGACCGGGTCCCCGGGAGCGGCCAGGCCGCCGGAGCCGTTCAGCGTCGGCGCCTCGTTCAGGGTGGACGGGCTGTCCATCACCAGGCGGGCCACCGACCAGGCCAGCACCAGGACCATCACCGTGGCGACCAGCACCGACCAGTTCGGGCCGCCGCGCGTGCCGCGGATGCCGCCGTGCACCCCCGTGGCCAGCTCGGCCTCGAAGACGCGCCGCGGGCTGATCGGCGCGTCGGCGTACTTGGCGTCGTACTCGGTGAGCAGCGGGGCAGCGTCGGCCCCCAGCACCCGCGCCAGCGTGCGCAGGTGGCCGCGGGCGTAGAAGTCGCCGCCGCAGGGCGTGAAGTCGTCGACCTCGATCGACTCGATGACGTGCGGGCGGATCCGGGTGCGATCGGCCAGCTGGTCCACGCTGAGGCCGAGGCGGGTGCGTGCGGCCGCGAGCTCGGGACCGATCACCGGGTCGGCAGCGGGAACGGCCGAGAAGTCCTCGATCACGATGGGCGCGACGGCCTCGCCGGCCTTCGCGATCGGCGAGACCCGGTCGCCCCAGCGGGTGTCCTCGACCAGGCTCACGCTGCCGGGCCGGCGCAGCTCGCGCGCCTCGGGGAGGTCGCCGGCGCCGGCGTCGTCGCGCTCGGAGGGGTCCAGGCGCAGCGCGTTGGCGCCCTGGATGTTCAAGGTGAGGTCGCTGCGCACCTCGATGCGGGTGGCGCCCAGCGGCTCGCGCAGCGGGCTGGGCGTCGCGCTGGCGACCAGCGGCAGCCCGGCGGGCGAGGCGCCCGGAGCGCGCGTCGGGCCGTCGCCCGGCGTGCCGACCGACGCGGTGCCCGCGCTCTCGGACCCGCCGGCGCCGCGGCGCAGGCGCGAGGCCATCGCGCCGATGCCGCGGGCAAGGGTGGGACGGGGGTCCGGCAGCCGCGGGGCGTCGTACTGGTCGTCGGCCCGGTCGTCGGCCCGGTCGTCGGCCCGGTCGTCCGTCAGGTCGCGGTGCGGGGCCTCGACGGCCTCCTCGGCGTGCGTGGCGGCGACGGGCTCGCGCACCTCCGGCACCTCGTCGGTGACCGGGTGCGTGACGACGGGCTCGTCGGTGGTGCCCTCGTCATCGGCCTCGGCCTCGGCGTCGTCGGCCGCGAACCGGTCCAGCTCGACGATCTCGCTGCTGTCGCCGGCGAGCTGGGCGAGCGCCTCCGTCAGGTGCCCGCCGTCACCGACCACCGAGGTCGAGAGTGCCAGCGGGACCGCGACCGCGGCGCCGTCGTGGGTGAACACCTCGAGCCGGCCGTCGCGCAGCAGCCCGTGACGCGGCAGGTGCTCGACGGCGTCGATGTCGTTCCACGGCATGCCGTGCCAGGCACGGCCCTGGCGCACCCGGATGCCGTGCTGGTCGGCGACCAGCAGCGGGGTGCGGGCGTCCACGAAGCCCTGGAGCCAGGCGGCCGCCAGCAGCCCCATCACGGCGGTCAGCGTCCAGTCGACCCACGCGCCGCTGCCGGTGGCGCGCGAGAGGTAGAGGATCGCGATGACCGCGGCCACGCCGCCGATCGCGGCGGCCAGGCCACCGTTGCGGCGCACCTCCACCACACCCTCGGGCAGCAGGGAGGAGTCGTGCGGCTCCGGGAGCTCGTCGTGCACGGTCGGGTCGTCGTACGTGGGCTGGCTGCTCACATCTCCCCCTGCAAGGTTGCGATCACACCGTCGATCTCGTCGGGCTTGACGAGCACGTCGCGGGCCTTGGATCCCTCACTGGGACCGACCACGCCGCGACTCTCCATGATGTCCATCAGGCGCCCGGCCTTCGCGAAGCCCACGCGCAGCTTGCGCTGGAGCATCGAGGTCGAGCCGAACTGGGTCGAGACGACGAGCTCCACGGCCTGGATCACCAGGTCGAGGTCGTCGCCGATGTCGTCGTCGAGGTCCTTCTTGGACGCGGCCGGGGCCGTGACGTCCTCGCGGTACTCCGGCTCGAGCTGGGTCTTGCAGAAGGCCACCACCTGGGCGATCTCCGCCTCGGTGACCCACGAGCCCTGCACGCGCACGGGCTTGGAGGCACCCATCGGGAGGAACAGACCGTCACCCTGGCCGACCAGCTTCTCCGCGCCCGGCTGGTCCAGGATGACCCGGCTGTCGGCGAGCGAGGAGGTGGCGAAGGCCAGGCGCGAGGGCACGTTGGCCTTGATCAGGCCGGTGACCACGTCGACGGAGGGACGCTGGGTGGCCAGCACCAGGTGGATGCCGGCCGCACGGGCCAGCTGGGTGATGCGGACGACCGAGTCCTCGACGTCGCGCGGGGAGACCATCATCAGGTCCGCGAGCTCGTCGACGATCACCAGCAGGTAGGGGTACGGCGTGAGCTTGCGCTCCGAGCCGAGGGGGACCTCGACCTTGCCGGCCCGGACGGCCTTGTTGAAGTCGTCGATGTGGCGGAAGCCGAAGTTGGCCAGGTCGTCGTAGCGCTGGTCCATCTCGCGCACGACCCATTGGAGCGCCTCGGCGGCCTTCTTGGGGTTGGTGATGATCGGGGTGATCAGGTGCGGGACGCCCTCGTAGGCGTTCAGCTCCACCCGCTTGGGGTCGACCATGATCATCCGAACCTCGTCGGGCGTGGCCCGCATGAGCACCGAGGTGATCATCGAGTTGATGAACGAGGACTTGCCCGAGCCGGTGGCACCGGCCACCAGCAGGTGCGGCATCTTCGCCAGGTTGGCGACCACGAAGCCGCCCTCGACGTCCTTGCCGAGCCCGGCGATCATCGGGTGGTGCGCGGCGCGGGCGGCGTTCGACCGGAGCACGTCGCCGAGCGAGACGATCTCCTTGTCCAGGTTGGGGATCTCCACGCCGACCGCGGACTTGCCGGGGATGGGCGAGAGGATCCGGACATCGGCGGAGGCGACCGCGTAGGCGATGTTCTTCTGGATGTTGGTGATCTTCTCGACCTTCACCCCGGGGCCGAGCTCGACCTCGTAGCGGGTGACGGTCGGGCCACGGGTGTAGCCGGTGACCTGGGCGTCGATGCTGAACTCGTCGAGCACGCTCTGCAGGCGCAGCACGACGTCGTCGCTGGCCTTGGAGCGCAGCTTGTGCGGCGACCCCGGCTTGAGCACGTCGTCGGCGGGCAGCGAGTACACCACGTCGCCGGACAGCGCGAGCTGCTCGACGCGGGCGGGGATCGGCGAGTGCGGGGGCGGCTCGAGGTCGCCCTTCCGGCCCGCGGCTGAGGCACCGTGGTCGGGGTCCGGGACGACCGGGGAGACCACCGGGGTGAGCTGGGTCGGCGCCTCGGCGAAGAGGTCGATCCCCACGTCGTCACCGTCGTCGGCGGCAGCCTGGTCGGCGGCCTCGCGGCGCGCCTCCTTGCGGGCGTCCTGCTCGAGCGCGACGTCCACGGCATCGCGCTTGCGGCGGCGCTTGGCGACCTCGCGGTCCTCCAGCACCGGGGTGTCGTACGCCGGGTCGCCCATCTCGGGGTCGATCTCGTCGTCGTGGTGGCGGCGCGAGCGACCCCGCGGGGCCGCCTCCTCGTCGTCCTCGAGCGGACGGCCGGTGAGCCGGTCGCTGAGGTCGCGCAGCCGGTCGGGCACCTGGTAGAGCGGTGTGGCGGTGATGACCAGGGTGCCGAAGAAGGAGAGCAGGCCGAGCAGCGGGACCACGACGTACGCCGACCGGAGCAGGTCGAGCAGCAGCGAGGACACGACGAAGCCGACGGCCCCGCCGGCGTCCTGCAGCGGGCTGGCGTCGCCCTGCACCGGCTCGGGGCTGCCGTTGGCGATGTGCACGATGCCGAGCACGCCGAAGGCGAGCGCGGTCCAGCCGATCACCTGCCGACCGACCGGGCCGTTGCCGACGGGGTCGCGCATGGTGCGCCAGCCCATCCACACCAGACCCAGCGGGACCAGCCAGGCGACCTTGCCGACCGTGCCGGCGACCATCGTCCGCGACAGGTCCATGGCGGAGCCGCCGACCTGGAACCACACCGCGGCGGCGACCACGACGGCCAGGCCGATCAGCAGCAGGCCGACGCCGTCGCGACGGTGCTCGGGCTCGAGATCACGGGCGCTGCGCCCCAGGCTGCGGGCGGTGGCGCCGATGGCATGGGCCAGGCCCAGCCAGACCGCGGTCAGGCCCCGGCCGAGGGCCGTGAAGATCCGGGCGACCGGTCCTGGGCCACTGCGCACGGCGCGCGGTGCCGGCCGCGAGGCGGCAGAGCGCGACCGGCTGGCCGGCTTGCGCTGGGCCGTGCCGGAGCGGGTCGAGGAGCTGGTACTCCGGGGTCGGGTGCTCGAACCAGTCTTGGCGGATCCACGGGATCCGCTGGTGGACGTGCTCTTGCTCCGCGACCCCGGCGGGGAAGACGTACGGGTCGCCATGGTGACGACACTAGGCCAACGCACCACCCGTCACAGGGACCACAGGCGTGGTCCAGGGGTGTGTCGCAGGTGCAGCCTGTCCCGTGCGTCCAGGGTGGGGTGCCGCTACCGGTGGGTGGACCGCGCCGACACCGCGCGGGCCC
Organism: Nocardioides ochotonae; assembly: GCF_011420305.2. NCBI lineage: Bacteria > Bacillati > Actinomycetota > Actinomycetes > Propionibacteriales > Nocardioidaceae > Nocardioides > Nocardioides ochotonae. Next base: position 2,449,319 of record NZ_CP061769.1, read on the forward strand.
GCACCGGGTCGCCGTTCTACACCACGACGTGCCAGCGCGTGCGGTCACCCGCGCGGAGCCGGAGCTGCTCCGGGCCGGGCGGTCGTCCAGCGACGATCGTGGCCGACGCGATGCCGTTGCACGTGACGTGCCCACCGGGGCCGGGCAGGACCTCGACTGCTCCGGGCCACGGCAGGTGAGCGCGATCGTGTAGCGCTGTCGCAGCGTGACGAACCGGAAGGTGGGCGACTCACCTGCTCCCGTCCGCGCCGAGACCAGGACCCAGGCGATACCGAGCGCTCCGCGGTCGAGCTCTCATCTGTACTCCCCCGTCCGGTCGCCGGCTCCTGCCGCGGTGGCGGAGGTCCGCATGTGAGGTCACCCGACACCGCCGGGCGGCCGGGTCGCGAGAACCGCACGCGCGGGCACGTCCTCCGGAACCGGGCGGCGGGGTCGGTCGAATCTCTCGCCGGCCCGGGTCCGGCGCGGACGATTTCCGGCCAGCCTATGGACCGCTGTCCCCGCCGGTCTCTACTGTGCGTCCACGGCCACCCGCAGGAGGTCGCCTGTGTCACCCAACTCGGAGGGGAAGCATTCGTGAAGTTCTCCATGCAGGGCTTGAGCCTTGCGCTCGTAGCAGCCGGCCTCGCGGCCGCACCGGGGCTCCACGCCTCGGCCGCGGGGCCCGCACCCCGCACCACCGCAGCGGACGACTCCCTCGTCGCCAAGATGCGCAACGTCGCGGAGGGCAAGGTCAGCCTCACCCGTGAGGACGCGACCGGCGCCGTCGGCTTCGTCCGCGCCACCGACCTGCTCCCCTCGGTCGAGGGCGGCTCCCGCAAGGGCTCCGTCGACAAGGCCTCGGCCTACCTCGACCGCTACAGCGACGCGTTCGGCGCGCCGCGCGCCCAGCTCGTGCAGAGCGGCGTCACCGCCGACGAGCACGGCTGGACCGTCGACTACGTCCAGCGCTACCGCGGCGTGGAGGTGTTCGGCTCCCGGCTGCGCGCCCACCTCGACCGCGAGGGCGACCTGACCGCCGTCAACGGCTTCGTGGCGCCCGATCTCGACATCTCCACCTCTCCGCGCCTCACCGCGGCGCAGGCAGGCGAGCGCGCCGTCGCGACCGTCAAGGCCGACCCGCCCGAGGGCGCCCGACCCGGCGGCCTCGAGGCCGCCGCCAGCGACCTGGTGATCTACCGCCTCGGTGCGATCAAGGGCGAGGCCGGCGACGCCGTGCTCGCCTACGAGGTCGAGGTCACCAACGAGCGCGACGTGCGGGAGACGGTGATCGTCGACGCCGCCAGCGGCAAGCCGGTCAACCGCTGGTCGATGATCCACAGCCTCGAGCGCGAGCTCTACGAGGCCTCGGTCAACAACGGCGGCACGCCCGACGACGCCGCCGACGACACCGTGAAGCTGGACCGGGTCTGGCGCGAGGGCAACCCGCGCACCGGTCTCACCTCCTCCCAGCTCGACCTGGTCGACGGCACCGGCGACGCGTACTGGTTCTTCTACAACGCCTTCGGCCGCGACTCCTACGACGACCGCGGCGCGATCATGCGCACCGTCAACAACGACCCGCGGATCAGCTGCCCCAACGCCAACTGGAACGGCGTGACCACCAACTACTGCAACGGGGTGACCAGCGACGACACGGTCGCCCACGAGTGGGGCCACGCCTACACCGAGTACACCTCGGGCCTGATCTACCAGTGGCAGGCCGGCGCGATGAACGAGTCGTTCTCCGACATCTGGGGCGAGACCGTCGACCAGCTCAACGACCGCTTCAACGAGACGCCCAACAGCCGCCGTGCCGACGGGCAGTGCTCGGCCTACACGCGGGGCCCGATCGAGATGACGATCAACTCCCCCGCCGACATCGCCGGCCCCTGTGACGCCGCCCCGGCCTCGTTCGGCCCGGTCTTCAGCGCGCCGCTGACCACCGACGTCGTGGTCGCCACCGACGACGCCACCGACGGCACCACCGCCACCGACGGCTGCACGGCGTTCACCAACGCCGGCGCGGTCGCCGGCAAGTTCGCCTACGTCGACCGCGGCACCTGCTCGTTCGCGATCAAGGCGGCCAACGCCGAGGACGCGGGCGCCACCGGCATCGTGGTCGGCAACAACGACCCGGGCGGCGCACCCATCTCGATGTCCGGAAGCGCCGACATCTACGGCCTGATGGTCCGCACCGCCGACGGCGCGAAGATCAAGGCCGCGAACGGGCCGGTCAACATCACCGTCGGCCCGGCCGGCGAGGACGAGACCGACAACTCCTACCGCTGGCTCTCCGGCGAGGGCGACCCGGCCTTCGGCGGCGCGATCCGCGACATGTGGAACCCGAACTGCTACGGCGACCCGGGCAAGGTCTCCGACGCCCAGTACCACTGCAGCACCGACGACGCCGGCGGCGTGCACAGCAACTCCGGTGTCCCCAACCACGCCTTCGCCCTGCTGGTCGACGGTGGCACCTTCAACGACGTCACGGTGCCCGGCATCGGGCTGACCAAGGCCGCGCACCTCTTCTGGCGCACCCAGGCCAACTACCTGACGCCCACGTCGGACTTCACCGACCTCGCCGACGGGCTGGCAGCCTCCTGCACCGACCTCACCGGCCGCGGTCTCAACGCGCTCTCGACCGACGCCCGCGACCAGCGGGCCTCGGACGAGGTAATCAGCGCAGCCGACTGCGCCGCGGTCACGGCGGCCGCCGCTGCCGTCGAGCTCGACCAGGAGCCCACGCAGTGCGACTTCAAGCCGCTGCTCGACTCCAACGCCCCCGAGCTCGAGTGCGGGGACGGTCTGGAGACCGAGGTCGTGTGGTCCGAGGACTTCGAGGACGGCCTGGCCGGCTGGACCCAGGACGAGGAGCTCACCTTCGACGGCTACGGGTATGAGTGGACCACCGTGGCCGACGCGCCGGGCGGGCACACCTCGCAGGTCGCCTTCGCACCCGACCCCGCCGACGAGGGGAGCTGCGCCGGCGACGCCGAAGACGTCTCCAGCCGCAACGGGCTGATCAGCCCGGTCCTCACGCTGCCCAGGGGCACCTCGCCGCGGATGACGTTCGACCACTACGTCTCCACCGAGGCGTCGTGGGACGGCGGCAACGTGAAGGTCAGCGTCAACGGCGGCGACTTCGAGCTGCTGCCCGAGGAGGCCTTCCTCTTCAACGCCCCGAACGCCGCCTTGGCGACGGCGGCCGAGGGCAACACCAGCCCGATGGCCGGTGAGCCTGCCTGGACCGGCACCGACGGCGGCGAGATCCGCGGCAGCTGGGGCCAGACCCAGGTCGACCTCAGCACCATCGGCAAGGCCGGCGACACGCTGCAGTTCCGCTTCGACATGGGTCGCGACGGCTGCAACGGCATCGACGGCTGGTACGTCGACGACATCCAGGTCGTCGTCTGCTCCGACGGCACCGTCGCGCCGCCGGCTGCGGTGCGCTCCACCACCACCGCGACCGCGAAGCCGGCCAAGGTGACCCGCGGCGGCTCCTTCCAGGCCGTCGTCAAGGTCAAGGCCGCGGGCACGACCCCGGCCGGGACCGTCCAGCTGCTGAAGGCGGGCAAGAACGTCGCCCGTGGCACGCTCGGCGCCAACGGCACGGTCACGATCAAGGTGAAGGCAGGCGGGCCGCGGTTCAAGCCCGGCACGCACACCCTGGCCGCGAAGTACCTCGGCAGCGACACCGTCAACGGCAGCCGGACCACCTTCAAGATCCGGGTGGTCGCCAAGAAGAAGTAGCGCGGGTGGCGGCACCGGTCTCGCGGTCGGTGCCGCCACTCCCCCGCTGACTCCCCGCACGACGAAACGGGCCCCGCCGGACGATGTCCGGCGGGGCCCGTTCCTTTCGTGCGGAGGCTCAGGCCTCGATGACCACCGGGATGATCATCGGCCGGCGGCGGTGGGCGTTGCTGACCCAGCGCCCGATCGTGCGGCGCACGGTCTGCTGCAGCTGGTAGGTGTCGGTGTTGCCGTCGGCGATCGCGCGGTCAATCGCGTCGATGATCGGCTGCTTGATGTCCTCGAAGTCGGCGTCGGAGAAGGTGTTGCCACGTGCGTGGATCTCCGGGCCGGAGGCCACCTTGCCGCTGACCGAGTCGACCACGACGATGACCGAGACGAAGCCCTCCTCGCCGAGGATCCGGCGGTCCTTGAGGTCGGACTCGGTGATGTCGCCGACCGAGGAGCCGTCGACGAAGACGTAGCCGCAGTCGACCTTGCCGGTGACCCGGGCGACCCCGTCGACGAGGTCGACCACCATGCCGTCCTCGGCGATGACGACGTTCTCGACGCCGGTGGCCTTGGCGAGCTCGCCGTTGGCCAGCAGGTGCCGGATCTCGCCGTGCACCGGCATCACGTTGCGCGGCTGCACGATGTTGTAGCAGTACAGGAGCTCGCCGGCGCTGGCGTGCCCGGAGACGTGCACCATCGCGTTGCCCTTGTGCACCACTCGCGCGCCCCAGCGGGCCAGGCCGTTGATGACGCGGTAGACGGCGTTCTCGTTGCCCGGGATCAGGCTCGAGGCGAGCAGGACGGTGTCGCCCTCCTCGATGTGCACGAAGTTGTGGTTGCGCTGCGCGATCCGGCTCAGCGCGCTCATCGGCTCGCCCTGCGAACCGGTCGAGATCAGCACCTGGCGCTCGGGGGCCAGGTGCGCGAGCTCCTTGGCCTCGACCATCACGCCCTCGGGCACGGTGAGGTAGCCCAGGTCGCGGGCGATCGCCATGTTGCGCACCATCGAGCGCCCGACGTAGGCGACCTTGCGGTTGTGCGCCACGGCGGCGTCGAGGACCTGCTGGACACGGTGCACGTGGGAGGCGAAGCAGGCCACGATGATGCGCTGGGAGGACTCGCGGAAGACCTGGTCGATGACCGGGGTGATGTTCTTCTCCGCGGGCGTGAACCCGGGCGTCTCGGCGTTCGTGGAGTCGGTGAGGAACAGGTCGACGCCCGCCTCGCCGAGACGGGCGAAGGCGCGCAGGTCGGTGATCCGGCCGTCCAGCGGGAGCTGGTCCATCTTGAAGTCGCCGGTGTGCAGCACGACCCCGGCGCCGGTGCGGATCGCGACGGCGAGCGCGTCGGGGATCGAGTGGTTGACCGCGACGAACTCGAGCTCGAAGGGCCCGAAGGTCATGGTGTCGCCCTCGCGCACCTTGTGGTGCACGGTCTGGCGCAGCCGGTGCTCGCGCAGCTTGGAGTCCAGCAGCGCGAGGGTGAGCTCGGAGCCGACCAGCGGGATGTCCTGGCGCTCGCGCAGGAGGTACGGCGTGGCGCCGATGTGGTCCTCGTGGCCGTGGGTCAGCACCAGCGCCTCGATGTCCTCGAGGCGGTCGCGGATCGAGGAGAAGTCCGGGAGGATCAGGTCGACGCCGGGCTGGTGGTCCTCGGGGAACAGCACGCCACAGTCGACGATCAGCAGGCGGCCGTCGTACTCGAAGACGGTCATGTTGCGCCCGACGTCGCCCAGGCCGCCGAGCGGGGTCACCCGAAGGCCTCCCTTGGCCAGTGCGGGCGGTGCGGACAGCTCGGGGTGGGAGTGGCTCAAGATGCGGGTCCTTACTGCAGTAGGTCGGCCGCGACCAGGGCCGCGCGCAGCGCGGCGACCTCGTCGTCGTCCAGCTCCACCAGAGGGGAGCGGACGCGCCGGTTGTCGAGTACGCCGAGGAGCTGGAGCGCTGCCTTGGCGGTGGTCGCTCCATAGTTGGCGACGCCCATCACGGCGTCGATCGCGGGGAGCATCCGCGTGAAGATCTCGAGGGCCTTGACGGCGTCGCCGGCCCGGTAGGCGTCGTGCATGGCACGCAGCTCGTTGCCCATCACGTGTCCGCACACGGACACGAAGCCGGCGGCGCCGTGCGCCAGCCAGCCGAGGTTGGCGATGTCGTCGCCGGAGTAGACGGCGTAGCCCATCTGCATGATGCGCACGCCGCGGGGCAGGTCGCCGACGGCGTCCTTGACCGCCACGACGCTCTCCCAGTCGGCCATCGCGGCGTAGGTCTCCAGGGAGATCTGGCTGCCGGTGCGACCGGGGATGTCGTAGAGCATGACCGGGAGCTCGGCGGCGTCGACGACCTGGCGGAAGTGCTGCAGGATGCCGCGCTGCCCGGGCTTGTTGTAGTAAGGCGTCACGAGCAGCACGCCGTCGGCGCCGTTGCGCCGGGCCTGCTGGGCGAGCGTGATCGAGGTGCGGGTGTCGTTGGTGCCGACACCGGCGACCAGCGTGGCGCGGTCACCGACCGCGTCCTTCACGGCGGCGAGGATCTCGCCGTCCTCCGTGGGGGTCGTCGTGGGCGACTCGCCGGTGGTGCCGGAGACGACGAGGCCGTCGTGGCCGTTGTCGACGAGGTGGCGCGCGATGCGGGCGGTGCCGTCGAGGTCGAGTGAGCCGTCGGCGTGGAACGCAGTGGCCATCGCGGTGAGGACGGTGCCGAAGGGTGCAGCCGAGGTCATGCGGGCAAGGCTATCCCCCCACGACCCGCGGGAGCGCCACCGGTCACAGGCGCGGCGCCACCTCGGCGGCCACCAGGCGCAGGTGGTCGAGGTCGGCGAGGTCGAGTACCTGCAGGTAGATCCGCTGGGCACCGGCCTGCGCGTAGGCGCCGATCTTGTCCACGACCTCCTGCGGCGTGCCGGCCAGACCGTTCTCGCGCAGCTCGGCCACCTCGCGCCCGATCGCTGCGGCGCGTCGGGCGATCTCGGCCTCGTCCTTGCCGACGCACAGCACCAGGGCGTTGGACCAGGTCATCGTCGCGGGGTCGCGCCCCAGGTCCTCACAGGCGCGGGTGACCCGCGCGATCTGCGCCCGGGTCTCCTCGAGGTCGACGAACGGGAGGTTGAACTCGTCGGCGTAGCGGGCCGCCAACGCCGGGGTGCGCCGCTTGCCGCGCCCGCCGATGAGCACCGGCGGGCCGGGGGTCTGCGTCGGCTTGGGCAGGGCGGGCGACCCGGTGACCGGGTAGTGGGTGCCGGCGTGCTCGAAGATCTCGCCCGCCGGGGTGCGCCAGAGGCCAGTGATCACCGCGAGCTGCTCCTCGAAGCGGTCGAAGCGCTCGCGGGTGTCGGGGAACGGGATCGCGTACGCCGCGTGCTCGGCGGCGAACCACCCGGCGCCGAGGCCGAGCTCGACGCGCCCGCCGCTCATCTGGTCGACCTGCGCGACCTGGATCGCCAGCGGGCCGGGGTACCGGAAGGTCGCGGAGGTCATCAGCGTGCCGAGGCGGATGGTGCTGGTCTCCCGCGCCAGCCCGGCCAGCGTCGTCCACGCATCGGTGGGGCCGGGCAGGCCGTCGCCGCCCATCGTCAGGTAGTGGTCGGAGCGGAAGAAGGCGCCGTACCCGAGTCGCTCGGCCTCCTGGGCGACCCGCAGCAGATCGTCGTAGGTCGCGCCCTGTTGGGGCTCGGTGAACACGCGCAGCTCGACACCGTTGCTCATGGCCCCACTCTGACAGGCGGGCGGGTCAGTCGCGCACGCGCACCAGGTGGACCACGTCGAACCCGTCGTGGGCCTCGCGAGCGCTCTCGCGCCACTGGCCACGGTCGAAGTCGGGGTAGCGCGTGTCGCCCTCGGGGCTCAGGTGGACCTCGCTGAGCACCTGCTCGTCGGCGACCGGCAGCGCGAGGGCGTAGACCGCCGCTCCCCCGGCGACGTAGGCGGTCAGCCCGCGCTCGGCCGCGAGCGCCAGCGCCTCGTCGAGGTCGTGGGCCACGAGCACGCCCTCGGCCGACCAGGCCCGGTCGCGGGTGAGCACGATCGTGGTGCGCCCGGGCAGCGGGCGCCCGATCGAGTCGTACGTCGCGCGGCCCATGATCAGCGCGTGGCCCAGCGTCGTACGCCGGAAGTGGGCGAAGTCCTCCGGCAGGTGCCACGGGATCGTGCCGTCCGCGCCGATCACGCCGTTGTCGGCGACGGCGGCGATCAGCACCACCCGGGGCCGCGCCTCAGACGGCAACGGGGGCCTTGATCGCCGGGTGCGGGTCGTAGCCCTCGAGGGTGATGTGCTCGAGGTCGAAGGCGTCGAGCTCGGTCACCGAGGGGTCGAGGTGCAGCGTCGGCAGCGGCCGCGGCTCGCGGGTGAGCTGGAGACGGGCCTGCTCGAGGTGGTTGCTGTAGAGGTGGGCGTCACCGAAGGTGTGCACGAAGTCGCCGACCTCGAGCCCGGTCACCTGGGCGACCATGTGGGTGAGCAGCGCGTAGGAGGCGATGTTGAACGGCACGCCGAGGAACACGTCGGCGCTGCGCTGGTAGAGCTGGCACGACAGCCGGCCGGGGCCGTCGGTCTGCGGGGCGACGTAGAACTGGAACATCGTGTGACAGGGCGCCAGCGCCATCGACGGGATGTCGGCGACGTTCCAGGCCGACACGACGTGGCGGCGCGAGTCGGGGTCGGCGCGCAGCTGGGCGACGACCTGGGCGATCTGGTCGACGTGGCCGCCGTCCGGGGTCGGCCAGGAGCGCCACTGCCGGCCGTAGACCGGGCCGAGGTCGCCGTTGTCGTCGGCCCACTCGTCCCAGATCGAGATGCCGCGCTCGTGCAGCCACGCGACGTTGGTGTCGCCACGCAGGAACCACAGCAGCTCGCCGAAGATCGAGCGGGTGTGCACCTTCTTGGTGGTCACCAGCGGGAAGCCGGCGGTGAGGTCGAAGCGGATCTGGTGTCCGAAGACCGACCGGGTGCCGGTGCCGGTGCGGTCGGACTTCTCCACACCCTCGTCGAGCACCCGTTGCATGAGGTCGAGGTAGGCGCGCACCGCGCGAGCCTAGCCGTCGGCGCCGGGGAGGAGAACGCTGCCGTCCACCGTGGTCGCCGTGTCGCCGCCCACCCAGATGGTGCCGTCCTCGGCGGTCTCGACGTGCACCCGGCCGCGCCGTCCCAGCGCGGTGCCCTGCGAGGCGACGTACGACGCGGGCAGACGGGAGCCGGCCAGCCACTGGGCGAGACCGGCGTTGAGGCTGCCGGTCACCGGGTCCTCGGGCATCCCGTAGCCCGGGCAGAACGCGCGCACCTCGATCTCCGCGTCGCTGGCGCCGGGCGGGTAGATGCCGAGCACGCCGATCTTGAGGTCGCCGAACGCCGCGAAGTCCGGCTGCAGGCCGATCACCGCCGTCGCGTCGCCGAGCTGGATCCCGACCCAGCCCGGGCCGTTGTCGATCCAGGCGCTGCCGGCGATCTCGGCGACGTCGATGCGCAGCGCGCCGGCGATCCGCGCCAGGTCGGCCTCGGAGACCGGGCCGGAGCGCATCAGCGGCGGCGCGGCGAAGGCCAGCCGGTCGGTGCGCCGGATCCGCACCAGACCCGCACCGCACTCCTGCACCAGGTCCTCGCCCGCCGGTACGCCGCCGGCCTCGAGCCAGGCGTGCGCGCTGCCGAGCGTGGGGTGCCCGGCGAACGGCAGCTCGCCGCCCGGCGTCCAGATCCGCAGCCGGTAGTCGGCGCCCGGCTCGGTCGGGCGCAGCAGGAACGTGGTCTCGGACAGGTTGGTCCAGCGCGCGAACGCCGCCATGTCGGCGTCACTGACGTCGTCGGCGTCGTGGACGACGGCGACCGGGTTCCCGAGCAGCGGAGCGGAGGAGAAGACGTCGACCTGGCGGAAGCGGTGCATGCCCGGCACCGTACCCAGCCGGCGGTGGGACCAGTGGCGCTCAGCCGGCGCCGGTGGTGACCACGTGGGCGGTGAACGCCGCGACGTCGCGCCCGCGGCGCGCCGGGTCGTCGTACGACGAGGGCGCGGCGGGGTGCTCTCGCAGGCGCAGCGCCTCGCGCAGCACCTGGTGGAAGCGCACTGGATAGTGGCCCAGGCCCCAGCGGCCGGCCCGCGACTTGGTGGTCATCTCGCCAGTGACCAGGAGGTGGTCCAGGCGGGCCACGCCGAGCACGCACCAGGAGCACGACTGCTCCCGGGCCGCCTCGCCCGGCATCGCGGCGAGAGCGTGGGCGGTCTCGCGCCAGTAGGTGTCGAGGTTGGTGCGGGTGAACTCGCGCAGCACGTCCGCATCGGTCCAGACCTCACCTGCGACGAGCGGCCGCCCGGCGACGGTCAGTCCGGTGGGCGAGCTCGTGCCAGACCACGACGGCCTCGTGGACGGTCTGCTCGTCCTCGAAGTGCCCGTGCAGCACGCCAGGCACGTCGGGGCATCGGCGCGGGTCGCCCGCCAGGTCGCTGGCGAGCAGGTGGTAGCCATCGAAGGGCGTCGGGTGGCTCGTAGCCAGGTGCGCGTGGACGGCCCGCAGGGCGCGCAGGTCCGCGGCGTCGGGTCGCCGGGCCAGGACCGCCACGAAGTCGACGTCGCTGTGCCCCTCGACCCACTCGCCGAACGCGACGCCGCCGCGCAGGTGCAGCGCCTCGACCAGGCCGGGGGGCGCCGCGGCGAGGAAGTCAGCGCAGAGGTCGGCGACGGGCCCCGGGAGGCTGTCGCCGACGGGGCGCGTCACCGGGTCGGGAACGCTCAGGGGTGCAACGACATCGGGCCGTAGACCGCGCGGTCGTGCTCGAAGAGCGTGACCGCGTCGACGCCGGCGTCGGCCAGGTCGGCCCAGATCTCGCCGACCCAGGACTCGGCGTCGGCCTGGCTCTCGAAGCGCTGTCCGGCGAGCTCGCCCTCGAGGCTCACCTCGGCGCCGGTGGAGTCCTCGGGGCGCCACCACCACGGCTGCTCGGCGGGGACGGGGGCGCGGAACGTCGGGGGCTGGTCGGGAAGGGACACGGCTACACCTCTCGCACGGACGGCTGGACGAACGGGGGCTTGGTGACCACGAAGGCCTCGCGGCGGCCGCGGACGTCGACGCCGACCTCGGCGTCGACCTTGACGTGCGGGGCGAGATAGGCCAGGCCCACCCCCTTGCGCAGCGTCGGGGAGAAGGTGCCGGAGGTGACCTCTCCGGCGGAGTCGCCGGCGGCGTCAGGGCCCTCGGAGACCGTCATGCCGGGACGCGGGATGCCGCGACCGGCGGCCACGATCCCGCGCAGCACCCGGCTCGGGCCGGCGGCGCGCTCGGCGAGCAGCGCCTCGCGGCCCCAGAACGACGGCTTGTCCCAGCCGACCGCCCAGGCGAGCCGCGCCTGGACGGGCGTGGTGTCGAGGGTGATGTCCTGCCCGTGGAGCGGGTAGCCCATCTCGGTGCGCAGCGTGTCGCGCGCACCCAGCCCGCACGGCACGATGCCGCGCCGGTGACCGGCTTCCAGGAGCGCGTCCCACAGCGGGACCGCGACGGCGTACGGCGCGATCAGCTCGTAGCCGCGCTCGCCGGTGTAGCCGCTGCGGCACACCACGACCCGCTCGCCACGGAACGGCGCCAGCGCAAAGGACATGTAGTCATGGCCGACGGGCATGCCGAGCTCGGTCAGCACCTCGTCGGACTCCGGGCCCTGCACGGCGAGGACGACGTGGTCGCGGTGCTCGTCGACGACCTCGACGCCGGGCGGTGCCTGCGCGGCGAGGCGGCGCTCGACCTCAGCGGAGTTCGACGCGTTGGGGACCAGCAGGACCTCGTCGTCACCGCGCAGGTAGACGATCAGGTCGTCGACGATGCCGCCGGTCGCGTCCTCGCAGCACAGCGTGTACTGCGCCTGGCCGGGGCGGATCCGGTCCAGGTCGTTGGTGAGGACGGAGTTGAGGTACGCCGCGGCGCCGGGACCGCGCACGACGAGCTTGCCCAGGTGGCTCACGTCGAAGAGGCCGACCCCGGTGCGGACCGCCTGGTGCTCCTTGACCACGCCGGTGGGGTACTCCAGCGGCATCGACCAGCCGCCGAACTCGGCGAACTTCGCCCCGAGCTCGGTGTGGCGCTCGTGCAGCGGGGACCTGAGCAGCGGCGCAGTGGTTCCGACCATGGCGTCAACCTACCGTCGACGGCCACCGGTTAGCCTGCAACCGTGACGTCGTACACGCTGCGTAAGGCCAGTCCCGCCAAGACCCGCTGCGACGCTGTCGTCGTCGGTGTCGTGCAGACGCCGAAGGGGGTGCAGCTCGCCCCCGGCGGCGAGGACGTCGCGTCGGCGTGGGGCCGCAAGCTCTCGCCGCTGCTCGCCAGCCTGGCGGTGAAGGGCGGCGCCGGGGAGATCACCCGGATCCCGACCGGCGGCACCATCACCGCGCCGCTGCTCGTGCTGGTGGGCCTGGGCAAGGAGCCGACGCCGGTCCAGGTGCGCCGCGCCGCCGGTGCCGCCGCCCGCGCGGTGCCCAACTCCGCCTCCGTCGCGGTGGCGCTGCCCGCGGACTCCCCCGCGCTGGTGCGCGCCGTCACCGAGGGCTGGATGCTCGGCGGCTACACGTTCACGGCGTACAAGTCCGACTCCGCGAAGGAGACCGCGAGCGAGCACCCCGGCGAGGTCGTCGTGCTCACCCCGGACGCGCGCGACGCCGAGGTGAAGGCGGCCTTCGAGGAGGCTCAGGTGGTCGCCGAGTCCGTGGCCACCTGCCGCGACTGGGTCAACACGCCGCCCGGCGACCTGCGCCCGCCGGCGTTCGCCGACGCCGTCGAGACCGCGTTCAACGAGATCGGCAGCGGCCGCGGCGCTCCGAAGCTGTCGGTGACGGTGCTCGACGAGAAGCGGCTGGCCGAGCTCGGCTGCGGCGGCATCCTCGGCGTGGGCGCCGGCTCCGACGCGCCCCCGCGACTGGTGGAGATCAGCTACACCCCCAAGGGCGCCACCACCCACCTGGCGCTGGTCGGCAAGGGCATCACCTTCGACTCCGGCGGCCTCAGCATCAAGCCGGCCGCCAACATGCACGAGATGAAGTCCGACATGGGCGGCGCCGCCGCCGTCGTGCAGGCGACCGTCGCGATCGCCCGGCTCGGCCTGCCGGTGCGTGTCAGCACGTTCGTGCCGATGGCCGAGAACATGCTCTCCGGCTCCGCCACCCGCCCAGGCGACGTGCTGCGGATGTACGGCGGCACCACCGTCGAGATCCTCAACACCGACGCCGAGGGCCGCCTGGTGCTGGCCGACGCGCTCGTCCGGGCCACCGAGCAGAAGCCCGACGTCGTGGTCGATGTCGCCACTCTCACCGGCCACATGGTCGTCGCGCTCGGCGACAAGGTCGCCGGCGTGATGGGCTCCCCTGAGATCGTCGAGCAGGTGCGCGCCGCCGCCGCCAGCGCCGGCGAGGACGTCTGGCCGATGCCGATCCCCGAGATCATGGACGAGCGCATCCACTCCTCCAAGATCGCCGACCTCGCCCAGCACGACTGGATCCGCTGGGGCGGCGGGCTGTACGCCGCGGCCTTCCTGCGCGAGTTCACCGCCGGGCTCCCCTGGGCCCACCTCGACATCGCCGGCCCGGCGTACACCTCCGGCGGCGCCTCGGGCCACGTCACCTCCGGCGGCACCGGCTTCGCCGTCGCCACCCTGGTCGACTACGCACGGGCCCTGGCCGCCCAGGAGCGCTGACCCGGGCCTCCGTCGGTCGAGCCTGTCGAGACCGGCAAGCAGAGCCTGGGCAACCGTCAGACCCCGCCAGAAAATTCTGGCGGGGTCTGAGGCGGTGGACCTACTCGTCGGGCGGGTGGGCGGTGACGAGCCGGGTGGTGCCGTGGTCCTTGATCAGGTGCAGCCCGTGGGGTGAGCGCCAGAGGTACGTCGCGGCATCGGTCTTGTCGTAGGTCCATGCGGTGTGCGTCTTCGCCCGGTGATGTCGGCGGCAAAGCGGGGCGAGGTTGCACGAGCACGTCGGGCCGCCGGTCCCGTGGGCGATCACATGGTCGGTGTCGCAGCGACGGGCGGGGCGCTCGCACCACAGGAACGCACACACCGGTTGGGCGACCTTGGTCTGCTCGACCAGCTTGTCGGGGATCGCGTAGGCGTCGGTGTGGTGGTGGTCCTCGAGGTCGATGACCGGCTTGATCACGACCTGGGCGTCGCTGCTGCACCAGTCGCGGACCTGGGCGGTGGAGACGATGGATCGGGTCTCCTCCACGTGGGCGATGCCGGCTTCGTCACGGCTGATCGCGGCGTGCGAGAGGTGGACGTGGATGACCACCTGGCGCGGCTTGACCACCGAGGCGGCGCCCTCACCGGCTTCGGTGCGGAGGTCGAAGGTCAGCTGGCGCCGGGCGAGCTCCCCGGCGGCCATCGAGCGGCGCACGTCCAACGACTCCGTGGACCCCAGGGTCGCGAGTTCCTCGGCGCCCTGACGGATCGCGGTGTCGAGATCGATCGCGTCGGCCAGGTCGAGGAGACCCTCCACGTGCACGGTCCCGTCGTGGGTGGCTTCGTCGGTGCGCACGTCGAAGCGGCGTCCGTCGGCGGCCTCGCGGCGGTCCTTCTCCGCACCCTCGGGGTCGAACGTCACCCGGGCGCTGTCGACGAGACGTCCGATCCCGGCCCAACTGATCTTGCCGACGACTGCGGCGAGCTGTCGGTCGACGAACTCGGCACCGGCCAGCGGCAGCGCGGTGGTCAGCTGCGCGACCCGGCGGGCCTTCCAGGCGGGCACCTCGCCGGCGCGGACGCGCTTGAAGATCCGCGGCAGCCGGTGGGCCAGCTCGAGCGCGTCACCGACGAGGTCCCGGGCCGCGTCGGTGGACAGGCCGAGTGCGGCGCCGAACTCCATCGGCGCGAACTCAGCGACCAGCGGCGTCCCCTCCCCGGCCAGCGGCACGGCGAGCTCGCCCCGCTGCACGGCAGACCCGCTGCGCCTGCGCGAACGCCAGCACGGCGGCTGGAGTGTCGCAGTCGGGGAGCTCGGAGTCGGCCATGCCTCATTCTACTCGAACGCACGTTCGAGGAACAGGGGCGAGCAAGGCCTGTGAAGTAAAGAAAATCGCGGACGCGAGCCGGCCCTCGGGGGTCTCGACGAGCTCGACCCACGGGCACCACTCGACCAAGGGGCCCGCCCACCTACCGCCCAGCGCTCGACCGACGGGCAGGCCCTACAGACCCTGCTGCTTGCGGCGCCGGTTGTAGTCGCGCATGCGCTGCGGGATGCCGACGACGGCGGCGTCGTACGACGGGACCTGGAAGGTGTTGCAGAAGCGGTGGGCCCACTCGACGGAGGGGACGCGGCGGCGCGTCCACTCACCGTCGTGGGCGACGAGAAGCAGCGTGACGTCGCTGACGGCGGTCCGCGGCTCGACGAAGCCCTCGACGCCGCGGCGCGCGGTGACCCACGTGCGCAGGTGCTCCTCGTCGACCTTGCTCGCTGCCCGGACACTCGTGGAGCCGGTGCGGAACCCGTCCGCTGCCGGCTTGCTCATCCGGCCACCGGAGCGACGTCGGAAGCGATCCATCAGACCCATGAGGGACAGTCTGCCTGCTGGCACCGCACTTGCGGGCCAGTTCACCGCCCGCGACCCGGTGTGGACAGCGTGGCGGAAGGTGCGAAGATGGGGCCCCGCTCGCGCGGCACACAGGGAAGGAACACGGTGGCCGACACCGACTACGACGTACTCATCCTCGGCGGAGGCTCTGGTGGCTACGCGTGCGCCCTGCGGGCCGCGCAGCTGGACCTGAGCGTCGCCGTGGTCGAGGAGTCGAAGGTCGGCGGCACCTGTCTCCACCAGGGCTGCATCCCCACCAAGGCCCTCCTGCACGCCGCCGAGGTCGCCGACTCCGCGCGCCACGCCGAGCAGTTCGGCGTCCGCGCCTCGCTCGAGGGCATCGACATGGCCGGGGTCCAGGCCTACAAGGACGGCGTCGTCAAGCGCCTGTTCAACGGCTTGACCGGCCTCGTGCGCAGCCGCGGCATCACCGTCATCGAGGGCCACGGCCGCCTCACCGGCCCCCGCCAGGTCACCGTCGGCGACACCACCTACACAGCGCGGCACGTCGTGCTCGCCTCCGGCTCCTACCCGCGCACGCTGCCCGGCCTCGACATCGACGGCGAGCGGGTCCTGACCTCCGACCACGCGCTCACCCTCGACCGCGTGCCCGCGACGGTGGCCGTGCTCGGCGGCGGCGTCATCGGCTGCGAGTTCGCGAGCGTGTGGCGCAGCTTCGGCGCCGAGGTCACCATCATCGAGGCACTCCCCCGGCTCGTCGCCGGCGAGGACGAGGCCTCCTCCAAGGCCCTCCAGCGCGCCTTCTCCAAGCGAGGCATCACCGTGCGCACCGGCACCGCCTTCGAGAGCGTCACGCACACCGACACCGGGGTCGCGGTCACCGTGGCCGGCGGCGAGGTGATCGAGGCCGAGCTGCTGCTCGTCGCAGTCGGGCGCGGCCCGCGCACCGACGCACTCGGGTACGACGAGCAGGGCGTGGCCATGGAGCGCGGCTTCGTGCTGACCGACGAGCGCTGCCGCACCAACCTCGACGGCGTCCGCGCCGTCGGCGACATCGTCCCCGGCCTCCAGCTCGCCCACCGCGGTTTCGCGCAGGGCATCTTCGTGGCCGAGGACATCGCCGGGCTCGACCCGCGCCCCATCGACGAGGCGGGCATCCCCCGGGTCACCTACACCTCACCCGAGGTGGCCTCGGTCGGCCTCGACGAGAGCGCCGCCCGCGCGGCGTACGGCGAGGACGGGATCGAGACCCTCACCTACGACCTCGGGGGCAACGGCAAGAGCCAGATCCTCAAGACCCAGGGGTTCGTGAAGCTGATCCGGCGCGCCGACGGCCCCGTCGTCGGCATCCACCTGGTCGGCGACCGGGTGGGCGAGCTCGTGGGCGAGGCCCAGCTGATCCACGGCTGGGAGGGGTACCCCGAAGACGTGGCGCCTCTCGTCCACGCCCACCCCACGCAGCACGAGGCGCTGGGCGAGGCACACCTCGCCCTGGCCGGCAAGCCGCTCCACACGCATTCCTGACACCACCCACATCGAAGAGAACGCGAGCGAAGGAACCTCCATTGGCCACCGAAGTCAACCTCCCGGCACTCGGGGAGTCCGTCACCGAAGGCACCGTCACCCGTTGGCTCAAGCAGGTCGGTGACACCGTTGCGGTGGACGAGCCGCTGCTCGAGGTCTCCACCGACAAGGTCGACACCGAGATCCCCTCCCCGATCGCCGGCACCCTGCTGGAGATCAAGGCCCAGGAGGACGACACCGTCGAGGTGGGCGCCGTGCTGGCGCTCATCGGCGACGAGGGCGAGTCCGCCGGCAGCTCCGAGTCCGAGGAGGCTCCCGCCGAGGAGCCCGAGCCGGAGGAGGAGAAGGCCGAGGAGCCCGCAGCCGCGCAGGAGCCCGCCCCGGCCGCCGAGGAGGCCGAGAAGCCCGCCGCCGAGACCAAGCCCTCCGGCGGCTCCGGCACCCCCGTCACCCTCCCCGCGCTCGGTGAGTCCGTCACCGAGGGCACCGTCACCCGTTGGCTCAAGCAGGTCGGTGACACCGTTGCGGTGGACGAGCCGCTGCTCGAGGTCTCCACCGACAAGGTCGACACCGAGATCCCCTCCCCGATCGCCGGCACCCTGCTGGAGATCAAGGCCGAGGAGGACGAGACGGTCGAGGTCGGCGCCGAGCTCGCGATCATCGGCGACGCCGGTGCCGCTCCCGCCGAGGAGAAGGCCCCCGAGCCGGAGCCTGCCGCCGAGCCGGAGCCGGAGCCCGAGCCCGAGCCCGAGCCGGAGCCGGAGCCGGAGCCGGTCCAGGAGAAGGCCCCCGAGCCGGAGCAGAAGCCCGCCCCGGCCGAGAAGAAGCCCGAGCCCGAGCAGAAGCCCGCCGCTCCTGCCGCCTCCTCCGCCCCCACCTCCTCCGGTGATGGCCACGGCTACGTCACCCCGCTGGTGCGCAAGCTCGCCCAGCAGCACGGCGTGGATCTCGGCAGCATCACCGGCACCGGTGTCGGTGGGCGCGTGCGCAAGCAGGACGTTCTCGACGCCGCGGCCGCCGCGAAGCAGCAGGCCGCCCCGGCCGCCGCTGTCCCGCAGCAGTCGACCGCCCAGCAGCCCGCCGCTGCCTCGGCGACCCCGTCGCCGCTGCGCGGCACCACGGAGAAGATCAGCCGCCTGCGCAAGATCATCTCCGAGCGCATGCTGGACTCGCTGCACACCTCGGCGCAGCTGACCCAGGTCGTCGAGGTCGACGTCACCAACGTCGCCCGTCTGCGCGACGCCGCGAAGGCCGACTTCCTGGCCCGTGAGGGCGTCAAGCTGACCTACCTGCCGTTCTTCGCCAAGGCAGCGGTCGACGCACTCAAGCAGCACCCCAAGCTCAACGCGACCATCGACGCCGAGGCCGGCGAGGTGACCTACTACGACCGCGAGAACGTCGCGTTCGCCGTCGACACCGACAAGGGCCTGCTGACCCCGGTCGTCAAGGACGCCGGCGACCTCTCGATCGCCGGTCTGGCGAAGAAGATCGCCGACGTCGCGGAGCGCACCCGCACCAACAAGATCGGCCCGGACGAGCTCGGTGGCGGCACCTTCACCATCACCAACCTCGGCAGCGTCGGCGCCCTGTGGGACACCCCGATCATCAACCAGCCCCAGGTCGCCATCCTCGGCCCGGGTGCGGTCGTCAAGCGCCCGGTCGTGATCGACGACCCCAACCTCGGTGAGACGATCGCGGTGCGCCACATGGTCTACCTCGCGCTGACCTACGACCACCGCCTGGTCGACGGTGCGGACGCCGGTCGCTTCCTCACCGACGTGAAGAAGCGTCTCGAGGCTGGCGTCTTCGACATCTGATCCACACCGCTCGCGCCGAGTCGGCGCGGACGACGGGTGCTCTCCCCGGCTTCGGCCGGTGGGCAGTCCCGACGTCCGCGCCGACTCGCGCATTTCGGGGGACCCGGATGGCACGCTGAGCCCATGCACGTCGTCATCGCCGGCTCCTCCGGCTTCCTGGGCACCCACCTGCGCGCCGAGCTCGAGCGCCGCGGGCACCGCACCACCGCGCTCGTACGCCGCCCCGCATCCGGCAGCGGGGAGTCGACCTGGGACCCCGGCGCGGGCACCCTCGACCGCGACGTCGTCGCGTCCGCCGACGTGGTCGTCAACCTGGCCGGCTCCCCCACCCTCGGCAACCCGCACTCCCAGCGCTGGGCGCACGAGCTCGAGCAGAGCCGGGTGCGCACCACCCAGGTGCTGGCCCGTGCGGTGGCCGAGTGCGCCGGCGGCGGACGGCCGCCGGCGTTCCTGGCCGGCAACGGCATCTCCTACTACGGCGACCACGGCGACCAGGAGCTGAGCGAGGTCTCCGACAGCCGCGGCCAGGCGCTGCTGACCCGGGTCACCCGGGTCTGGCAGGCGGCCGCCCAGCCCGCGATCGACGCCGGCGCCCGCGTGGTGGTGCTGCGGACCGCGCCGGTGATGGACCGCCGCGCGGCGCCGCTGCGCCAGCTGCTCCCGCTCTTCCGCGCCGGGCTCGGCGCCCGGCTGGGCGACGGGCGCCAGCACATGCCGATGTGCTCGCTGCGCGACTGGGTCGGCGGGGTCGTGCACGCCGCGGAGCACCCGGACCTCGACGGGCCGATCAACCTCACCTGCCCCGAGCCGCCCACCAACGCCGAGTTCACCCGCGAGCTCGCCGCGCAGCTGCACCGGCCGGCCCTCGCGTTCGTCCCGGGCCCGCTGCTGCGGCTCGGCGCGGGCGCCATGGCGCCCGAGCTGCTCGGGTCGCTCAACGTGCGGCCCGCGCGGCTGCTCGACAGCGGCTATGAGTTCCACGACCCGGACGTCGCCGCGGTGCTCGCCACCGGGCTCGCCGCCTCGTGAGCACCTCCCGGGCTCCCGAGCGGCTGCGCGTGACGCGGCCCGACGGGACCAGCTTCCACCTGAGCCTGCGGCCCGCCGCCGAGGGCGCGCCCGCCGTGCTGGTCGTGCCCGCGATGGGGCTCGGCTCGCGCTACTACCTGCGGCTGCTGGCCGCGCTGGAGGCGGCCGGCGTCAGTGCCGCCGCGACCGAGCTGCGCGGTCACGAGGAGGGCGGGGAGCCTGCCGGGCGTCGGCGCGACTTCGGCTACGGCGACCTCGTCGACGACCTGGACCGCGCCGTCAGCGCCCTCGCGGCCCGGCTGCCCGGCGCGCCGATCCACCTGCTCGGCCACAGCATGGGCGGCCAGCTCGCGGCCGTGGAGGCCGCCGCCCGCCCCGAGCGGCTCGCGGGACTGATCCACGTCGCGTCCGGCACGCCGTACTGGCGGGTGTTCTCGCCGCGGATGCTGGCGATGACCCAGCTGGTGCCGGTGATCGCTGCGGTGCTGGGGCACTTCCCCGGTGACCGGTTCGGCTTCGCGGGCCGCGAGGCCCGCACCCAGATGACCGACTGGGCGCGGCTGGCCCGCACCGGACGCTTCGTCTTCGGCCGGCCGAGGCGCGACCACGGCCGGGCGATGGCGAGCACCGCGCTGCCGGTGCTGTCGGTGTCGCTCGAAGGCGACGAGCTCGCCCCGCCGGCCTCCGTCGACGACCTGGCCGGGCGGTTCCCGAGCGAGCACGTCGAGCGGGTCCACCTCGACCCGGTGGCGCTGGGCTACGCGGAGGTCGACCACCTGCGCTGGGCCCGCCACCCCGGCGTCATCGTGCCGACGCTCACCGACTGGCTGGCGCGGGTGCACCGGCGCCCCTGACCGCGGCCACCTGCCAGAGCTCGCCGGCGCGACGCAGCACGATCACCCGCCGCGAGGCCCGGTCGACCGGCAGTGCCTGCCGCACCCCGGGCCCCACGGCCACGCCACCGACGAGCCGGTCGGTCACGTCGAGCACCAGCCGCTCCGGCCCCGCGCGGCGTACGTCGAGGCGCAGCAGCTGGGTGCGCAGGTCGCGGACCACCAGCCCGCGCCGAGTCCAGGCCACCAGCATCTCGACGTCGCGCTGCCCGGCGACGCTGCTCGGGACGTAGAGCCCCGACAGCGCCACCGCGTCGCCGGCGGCCCACGCCTCGGCACGGCGAGCGTCCCACTCGGCGAGCACCTCACGGGCCATGGTGCGCGGGAGCACGACGTCCTCCGAGGGCACCGTCCCCTCCCCGAGGTTGGCCGTATCGACGCTCTCGCCACTCTCGCCGCGGGAGCGCGACTCGGCCACGACGACCACGGCGGTGCCGACGAGCAGCGGCAGCACGACGACCACGAACAGGATCGGGAGCCAGCGCGCAGACCTCATCCGTGGTTCCTACCGGCTCGCGGCGTCAGCGCGCAACGCTCGTCCACAGGCACGGGCAGGCCCGGGCCGCACCTCGACACGGCGTACGCTCGACGCGTGACTGAGCTGCACTTCGAGGAGGCCGGCCTGGGGGCCGACGCGATCGACTACCTGGCGGCCTGGGAGCTCCAGCGCGAGGTCCACGCACGCGTCGCCGACGGCGAGCAGCCGGGCACCGTGCTGCTGCTCGAGCACCCGCCGGTCTTCACCGCGGGCAAGCGCACCCTTCCCGAGGAGCGCCCGCTCGACCCCGGCGGCGCCGACGTCATCGACGTCGACCGCGGCGGCAAGATCACCTTCCACGGCCCTGGCCAGCTGGTCGGCTACCCGATCGTCGCGCTGCCCGACCACGTCAAGGTCGTCGACTACGTACGCCGCGTCGAGGAGGCGCTGATCCGGGTCTGCCGCGACCTCGGCGTCACCACCGCCCGGGTCCCGGGCCGCAGCGGCGTGTGGCTGCGCGCCGACGACCGCGGTCCCGAGCGCAAGATCGCCGCGATCGGAATCAGGGTCAGCCGCGGCGTCACCATGCACGGCTTCTCGCTGAACTGCGACGTCGACCTGGACTGGTACTCCCGCTTCGTCCCGTGCGGCATCGCCGACGCCGGCGTCACCTCGCTGAGCGCCGAGCTCGGCCGCGACGTCCCGGTCGCCGAGGTGCTGCCGCTGGTGCGCCGCCACGTCGCCGACCTCCTCGCCTGGGGCCCGTACGACGCCACGCCGGACTACGAGCCGCGCCCGGACCCGGCCAAGGCACCCCGCATCCAGCTGCTCACCCCCGGCGGCAGCTGACCCCTCGCGGTCCAGACCGGCGGCGTGGGTGCCACCCGCCGTCGGCGCCCGCTGCTTGGATCACCAGGGGCCAAACGGGCCCGGTGACGAAGGGCAGGCCGTGAGCGAGCTGGTGATCGAGACCTCCGGGCTCCGCAAGGAGTTCCGGGGGCGAGGCGGCGTGCGTGTCGCCGTGCACGACCTGGACCTCGCGGTCCCCGCCGGCGGGGTGCACGGCTTCCTGGGCCCCAACGGGTCGGGCAAGACCACGACGATCCGGATGCTGCTCGGGCTGGCACGCGCCACCCGCGGCGAGATGCGGCTGTTCGGCGAGCCGGTCCCCCGGCGCCTGCCGGCCGTGGTCGACCGGATCGGCGCGGTCGTGGAGTCCCCGAAGTTCTCCCCCAACCTCTCCGCACGGCGCAACCTGCTGCTGCTGTCGCGCTCGATCGGCGTGCCCGACAGCCACGTCGACGACGCCGTGGAGACCGTCGGCCTCAGCGGCCGCGAGAAGGACCGGTTCAAGTCCTACTCCCTCGGCATGAAGCAGCGCCTCGCGATCGCCGCGACCCTGCTGAAGAAGCCGGACCTGCTGATCCTCGACGAGCCCACCAACGGCCTCGACCCGGCCGGCATCCGCGAGATACGCGAGACCATCCGCACCCTCGCCGACGCCGGGGTGACGGTGCTGCTGAGCTCCCACATCCTCGCCGAGGTCCAGCAGGTCTGCACCTCGGCCACGATCATCGGCCAGGGTCGCCTGCTCGCCTCCGGCACCGTGGAGGACCTGCTCGGCAGCGGTACGGCGTACCGCGTCGCCGCCGCGGACCCCACCGCCGCGGCCCGCGCGCTGGCGAGCAGCGGGCTGGTCGTCTCCCCCGACACCGCCGGGTCGCTGCGGGTGGAGACCGACGACCCGGAGTCGATCACCCGCCGGCTCGCGGAGGCGGGGATCTGGCTCACCGAGCTGACCCCGCTGCGTCCCGACCTCGAGACCTTCTTCCTCGAGCTCACAGCGGCCTCCTCCCTCGACGGCCCCGACACCTCGACGACCGGCTACGTCACGACCCCACAGGAGACCGTCCGATGATGCGCCTGTTCCGTGTGGAGCTCACCCGGCTGCGCTGGCGCCGCGCGGTCGTCGCGCTGATCGGCCTCGCGATCGTCATCCCTGCCGTGATCGGGTTCAGCCGCGTCTGGGAGACCCGTCCGCCGTCGGCGGAGCGGCAGGCCAGCATCGACGCGATGATCGAGAAGGAGAGCAACCGCAAGGGTGTGCAGCGCCGGCTCGCGAAGTGCATGGACGACCCGGACGGCTGGGGTATCGAGCCCGGCGACGACCACGCCGCGAGGTGCGAGGAGTGGGTGCTCCCCCAGGCCGAGTGGTACGGCGCGCCGAAGCTCGACCTCGCCGAGGAGCACGCCGGCAGCGCGCTGGGCGTCGTGACGGTCCTGGGCATGATCGCGATCCTGGTCGGCACGACGTTCGCCGGGCACGACTGGGCGAGCGGGTCGATGAGCAACCAGCTGCTCTTCGAGCCCCGCCGCCACCGGGTCTGGCTGGCCAAGGCCGCGGCCGTGACGGCGACGGTGTTCCTCCTCGCCGCGGTCGTGACCACCGGCTGGTGGTTGACGCTGTACGCCGTCGCCAACGGCCGCGGGCTCGAGATCCCCGATGGGCTGGTGCGCGACGGCCTCGAGCAGGGGCTGCGCGGCGCGGCGCTGGCCGCGGTGGCGGCGCTGGTGGGCTTCGCGCTGACCATGCTGTTCCGCAGCACCGTGGCCACGGTCGGGGTCCTGTTCGCCGTGGTCCTGGTCAGCGGCACGCTGATGGCGGTGCTCGGCCTCGACGGCGAGGGACGCTGGCTGCCGCCCAACAACCTGGCTGCGGTGGTCCTGAACGGCTCGACCTACTGGGTCGAACCGCCGGCCCTCTGCGACGCACCGCTGGTGCCGGCGGACGTGAACTGCAGCGGCGAGCGGCACCTCAGCCTCGCCCAGGGCGCCGGCTACCTCGGCGTCCTGACGCTCGGGATCGGCGCCGCCTCGCTCGGCTCGCACCGGCGTCGCGACGTGCCGTGAGCCGCCCGGGACGCCCGGACCGCGTCGGCGCGGATGCCTGCCCGGCGCCTGCGCCGATCGCGGGCGGGTGAGGCGCGCGGCGTACAGTAAGGGGGTGACTCAGGCGCCCGCACCCGAAGGCAGGAAGCTCCTCCGACTCGAGGTCCGCAACGCGGAGACCCCGATCGAACGCAAGCCGGAGTGGATCAAGACCCGGGCCAAGATGGGCCCGGAGTACACCGAGCTGATGGGCCTGGTGAAGTCCGAGGGCCTGCACACCGTGTGCCAGGAAGCCGGCTGCCCCAACATCTTCGAGTGCTGGGAGGACCGCGAGGCGACCTTCCTCATCGGCGGCGACCAGTGCACCCGCCGCTGCGACTTCTGCCAGATCGACACCGGCAAGCCCCAGGCCCTCGACCGCGACGAGCCCCGCCGGGTCGCTGAGTCGGTGCAGAAGATGGAGCTGCGCTACGCCACCATCACCGGCGTCGCCCGCGACGACCTCGAGGACGGCGGCGCCTGGCTCTACGCCGAGACCGTGCGCGCCATCCACGAGCTCAACCCCGGCACCGGGGTGGAGAACCTGATCCCCGACTTCAACGGCAAGCCCGACCTGCTGCGCGAGGTCTTCGAGTCGCGCCCCGAGGTGCTGGCACACAACGTCGAGACCGTGCCGCGGATCTTCAAGCGGATCCGCCCCGCGTTCCGCTACGAGCGCTCCCTGGACGTCATCACCCAGGCCCGCGACTTCGGGCTGGTCACCAAGTCCAACCTGATCCTGGGCATGGGCGAGACCCGCGAGGAGATCAGCCAGGCGCTCCAGGACCTCCACGACGCCGGCTGCGAGCTGATCACCATCACCCAGTACCTGCGCCCCTCGCTGCGCCACCACCCCGTCGAGCGCTGGGTCAAGCCGCAGGAGTTCGTGGAGCTGCGCGAGGAGGCCGAGGACATCGGCTTCTCCGGCGTTCTGTCCGGCCCGCTGGTGCGTTCGTCGTACCGTGCCGGACGCCTGTACCGTCAGGCGATGGACGCCCGCCAGGGCGCCTCGGCCTGACCCTCAGGTCCGAAGGGCACCCGTCCGTCGGATCGGCCGAACCGCTCGACCAGAACTCGACCAGACAAGGGCACACCCAGCGCAATGGCGAAGGAACCGAAGGCCGCGAAGGCTCCCAAGGCCTCGAAGGCGACGAAGGGGAAGGCACCCGCCGACCCCGGCAAGATGAGCCGTCGACAGCAGATGGCCGAGACCTACCGGATGACCAAGAAGAGCGATCCCCGGATCGGTCTGTGGATCCTCGGCTCGTTCCTGGTCTTCGGCGCCATCGGCTTCACCATCTTCAAGATCCTCCCCGGCAGCGGCGTGATCGAGTGGATCCTCTCCGTCGTCGGTGGCCTGCTGTTCGGTCTGCTCGCCGCGATGATCATCTTCGGCCGCCGCGCGCAGAACGCGGCGTACAGCCAGATGGAGGGCCAGCCCGGTGCCGCCGCGGCGGCGCTCGGGATGCTGCGCCGCGGCTGGGTCACCGAGCCGGCGATCGCGTTCAACCGCCAGCAGGACGTCGTGCACCGCGTCGTCGGCCCGCCCGGCATCGTGCTGATCGGTGAGGGCAACCCGACCCGGGTGCGCCAGCTGCTGGCCTCCGAGCGCCGCAAGCACGAGCGCGTCGCCTCCGAGGCGCCGATCCACGAGATCGTCTGCGGCCGCGGCGAGGACGAGGTCCCGCTGCCCAAGCTGGTGCGCAAGGTGCAGAAGCTCGGCCGCAAGGTCAAGGGCCCGGAGCTGACCGACATCATCCACCGGCTCAAGGCGATGGACGCCAACCGCTCCAACATCCCGATCCCCAAGGGTCCGGTGCCGACCAGCATGAAGGGCATGCGCGGCAACCTGCGCGGCCGCTGAGCACCGCTCCCCCCACTGGGCTTCCCCAGATACGCCGACGGGCGCCGACCATCACGGTCGGCGCCCGTCGTACGTCGTGGGGCTGGGATCAGGAGCGGGTGCCGCCGCCCGCTCCCGCGCCGCCGCCCATCGAGCCCATCAGGTCCTCCATCGAGGTGGTCTCGTCGGCCGGGGGCGCCTCGATGTCCGCGTCGGTGCCCCAGTTGTCGAACGACATGCTCACGGCGCCGGACTTGCCCATGTCAAGGTCCATGCGGCGGAACCGCTCGTCGTCGTCGAAGACGATCTCGACGTCCATGGTGGCCGGGACCTGGTCCGCCTGGGCGCCGAGACCCTGGAGGTTGGCCGCGCCGAGGAGCTCCTTGGTGTCGACGGTGAGGCGGTACTGGTCGGCGTCGTCGCCGTTCGCGTCGGTCTCCCCGACGTACACGACCTTGGTCAGGCCCTTCTCGAAGGTCTCGAGCAGCTGGCGCATGTCCATCTGGGAGCCGAAGTCCATGCCCAGGCCCTCCGCGGCGTCCTCCAGGTCGAAGGTGACCCACTTCTCGCCCATGTCGGGGGACTTCATGTACATGACGTTGTCGACCATGACCATCTCGATGTTCTGGCCGGGGCCGAGGCCCGTGAAGGACATCTCCATCGCGGCGGGGTCGCTGCTGTAGTCGATGACGCCCTTGGCGGTCACGTCCGTCCCGTCGCCGTCGACGTCCATCGTGTAGTCGGCGGTGGAGAGGTCCTCGACCGAGGCGCGGTAGAGCTCCATGAACTCGTCCTTGTCCACGGTCTCGCCGGGGGCGGCGTCCGGACCGTCGCCGGTCTCCCCGGCGGGTTCGGCGCTGGACTCCGAGGACTCGCTGCTCTCGGCCGCGGCGGCCTTGGTGGGCTCGCCCTCGTCCTCACCGCAGGCGCTCAGGGAGCCCAGGGCGAGCGGGACGAGGGCAGCGGCGGCGGCGCTGCGGACGGTCAGGGAGCGTCGGGACATCAGGTGGCCTCTCTCGGGGCTTCGGGGTCTGGTTCCACGGTAGGTCCTACCCCGAAGTGAGCTCAGCGACCCGTCATCCCCCGCCATGTCTGCAACGTCACGGTGGCCGAGCCGACCGCAAGGTCGTGCAGGCCGCGGCCGTCGGGGCGGAACACCAGCGGCGGGATGACCAGGGCGATGAGGATCTGGCGGACGAAGGCCTGGATCAGCCCGATCGGGCGCGGGTCGCCGTTCACGCGTACGACGCGCAGGCGGGTGGCGATCTGCCCGAACGAGCCGCCCAGCAGGGCGGTGAACAGCGCGGACTCCACGACGAAGACGAGCAGCACCCAGAAGCTGGCGGCGCTGTCCTCAGCGTACCGCTGGGGGCCGACGACGAGCACGACGGCCAAGGTGGAGGCGGCCCAGTCCACGATCAGCGCCAGCATGCGTCGCGCCCAGCTGGCCGTCTCCACGTTCGTCTCGGTCACCCCTCTAGGCTAGTTGGCGCAGTCCCGGGCCCCACGATCGCCCACGCGATCTGGACCGGGAGCACCTGTTACATGCCGGAAACACACCGGGTACCGTCTGGAAACTGGCCCACGACAGATTGTGGGCACTAGGCCGGAGCAACGGGGCCCCGCGCCGCCCGGCTTTTTCCCACATGCCGGCTGCGTACTCGGTGCAGCCAAGGAGGATGAATGTTCCAGAACAGCGACGAGCTGCTCAAGTACATCAAGGACGAGGGCGTCGAGATGATCGACGTCCGCTTCTGCGACTTGCCCGGCATCATGCAGCACTTCACCGTGCCGGCGTCGTCCTTCGACCAGTCGGTCTTCGATGACGGTCTCGGCTTCGACGGCTCCTCGATCCGCGGTTTCCAGGCCATCAACGAGTCGGACATGTCGCTGTTCCCCGACGTGACCACCGCATACCTGGACCCGTTCCGCACCGCGAAGACGCTGGTCGTGAACTTCTTCATCCACGACCCGATCACCGGTGAGGCCTACTCCCGCGACCCGCGCAACATCGCCCGCAAGGCGCTGGCCTACCTGGACACCACGGGTATCGCGGACACCGCGTTCTTCGCCCCCGAGGCGGAGTTCTACATCTTCGACAACGTGCGTTACTCCACGGGTGTCAACGAGAGCTACTACCACATCGACTCCGTCGAGGGCTGGTGGAACTCGGGCAAGGAGGGCGACAACCTGGGCTACAAGACGCGCCTCAAGGGCGGGTACTTCCCGGTTGCGCCGTACGACCACTACACCGACCTGCGCGACGTGATGGTCAAGAACCTCGAGGCCTCGGGCCTGCAGGTCGAGCGCGCTCACCACGAGGTCGGCACCGCGGGTCAGGCGGAGATCAACTACCGCTTCGACACGCTGCTCAAGGCCGCGGACGACGTGATGAAGTTCAAGTACATCATCAAGAACACCGCCTGGGAGGCCGGCAAGTCGGTCACCTTCATGCCGAAGCCGATCTTCGGTGACAACGGCTCGGGCATGCACGTGCACCAGTCGCTGTGGAAGGGCGGCGAGCCGCTGTTCTACGACGAGACCGGGTACGGCGGCCTCTCGGACATGGCCCGCTGGTACATCGGCGGCATCCTCAAGCACGCCCCGTCGCTGCTGGCCTTCACCAACCCGACGGTGAACTCCTACCACCGCCTGGTGCCGGGCTTCGAGGCGCCGATCTCGCTGGTGTACTCCTCGCGCAACCGCTCCGCCTCGATCCGGATCCCGCTCACGGGCTCCAACCCGAAGGCCAAGCGCGTCGAGACCCGCTTCCCCGACCCGTCGGCGAACCCCTACCTCGCGTTCTCCGCGCTGATGCTCGCCGGCATCGACGGCGTGAAGAACAAGATCGAGCCGGCCTCGCCGATCGACAAGGACATCTACGAGCTCCCGCCGGAGGAGATGGCCGAGATCGACCAGGTCCCGACCTCGCTCGGTGCCGTGCTCGACGCGCTCGAGGACGACCACGACTACCTGACCGTCGGCAACGTCTTCACGCCCGACCTGATCGAGACGTGGATCGACTACAAGCGCACCAACGAGATCGCGCCGGTGCAGCTGCGTCCGCACCCGCACGAGTTCGAGCTGTACTACGACATCTGATCCGGCGTTGGTCGAGGTGCAAGGGCCGTTTGCCCGAGCCTGAGACCTAGTCCGATCAGCACGAACGCCGTCGAGCGACCCTTGGTCGCTCGGCGGCGTTCGCCGTTTCTCAGCGTTGGCTCTCAACCGTCCGGCGCAGGCCGCGCCTCGCCCGCGCCACCGCTCCCCCTGGGCCAGGTCGCATCACGCCTGAGAAGCAGTCGACCGTCCATACCAGTCGCAGATACGACGGCCGAAAGTTAAAGTCGGTCCGTGATGACCCAGTCATGGATAGGCGAGTTGATCCTCCTCTGGGACGCGCCGCCCGCACCGAACTGGCTAGGGGACGGAGTCTCCGACGCGGCAACGGAATCACCTGCTGGCGTCTGGAGCCTCACCTTCTGCGGCACTGAAGTACCTCACCTGATCGCCCGCGCGGCGTCCGCCTGCCAGTCGGCAGCCCGCCAGAAGGCGAAGTTCACGATAGTCACCTTCGATGTGGAAGGTCAGGACCAGGAAACCGCCTGGGAGATGCCCGTATCGGACCTGTCCAGGGTGCCCTCGATGGACGTTTCCTCCCCCGGCGCCACCCTTCCGAGGCGCTGGCTCCTGAGCGTTCATCTGCGGATCCCCCTTCGAGGAGCTGAGACTCTGGCGCGATCCTCGGGGGGTGGGCTGGAGGTGGACGCTCACTCGGGATGGGTGGTGGCGACCGAGCAAACGGAGGACGCCTTGGTCTGGGCCCGACTGCTTGCGCTCCTCGACAGGGTCGTGGCGGCCACATCCCTCGTGTCCAGCGGCACCTTCATCAATGTCTCGGTGCGGATCGAGGACGCCGACCTCGACGAGCGAAAGGTGTTCGACGGGGCGCAGCTGGCACCATTCGGTGGCTGAGGGCGCGGCCGGCAGCCGGTTCCTCGAGCCACCGTGGCGAGAGACTGCAGCCCAGCACCGAGACCGGACGTGGTCACCCCGCACCGAGAGGGACGCGGGACACCGGTGGATGCAGCAGGGCCTGATCGACCTTGCGAGCCCGCAGTCCTGACTTGCCGAGACGCAGGCAAGGGCCATTGCGTGGGGCCGTGGTCCGCCAAGAGCCCGCACGCGGGCCACCCTCGATCGGTGCCACGCACCGGGGTTCGAGCACACGCTGCGGGGCTCGGCGTCGTTCTCCGCGACACCTGACCCGGCCACGCTGAATCCGCCCGGGTCGCAGCGAATGCACCGTGCAGCTCGACGAGGTCGATCCAGTCGAGACCATCGTCGAGCCAGCGGTCCCGCTCGAGCGACGTGAGTGTGTCCGGATCAGCGGGTCACGATGCGTCCGCCGACAGCCTGCCAGGCGGCGATGCCGCCCGCGAGGTGCTCGGCGGCGGTGAAGCCGGCCTCGCGCAGCTGCGCGAGCGCCACGCCCGAGCGGTTGCCGCTCGCGCAGTAGACGGCGTACGTCGCCGACGGGTCCAGCTCGGCGACCCGCGCAGCGAAGTCGGCGTCGCTGGCGTCGAGGTTGACCGCGCCGGGGAGGTGCCCGGCGGCGTACTCCTGCGGCGTGCGCACGTCGAGGACGACGACGTCCCTCCGCTCGGTCCGCTCCCGGAACTCCTCGACGTCAATGCCGGGGACCGGGTCGGCGGCGGAGGCCGGGGTGGAGGCGGCCGGCGCACCGGCCTCCTCCTCGCTCGCGGTGCCGCAGGCGACGAGGACCAGCGCGGCGGCGAAGCCGGCGAGCACCGGGCGGGCGCCGGCGATCCGGGTCAGCACGGCGGTCAGCGTCCCATGAGCCTGGCGAGGAAGCCGCCCCGGCTCGCGCCCGCCTCGTCGGCGTGGCCGTTGCACCACTGCCCGGCCGGCACCATCGCCTTGACCTGTGCGACGTGCTGTCCACATCCGCGCCAGGTGGTCTTGCCGCACGTCTTGCAGGTCTTGGGCGAGCACATGGGGTTCTCCTTCGGTTCTGCGCCGCCGAGGGATCCGGCGACTGCCACGACCTTAACCCCCCGGGGGGTTAAGGTCGAGAGGGGGTCGGGTCGGTCCCGCTTCAAGCCGGGCCGTTGGGCCCTACACCCCGTACGTGGCGCGGGTCACGGTAGGTCGTGCCCTCGGTCCGCACGTGAACGGAGAGTCCATGCCCGCGCCGTACGACCACAGCCCCGTCGACGACCTGGCCGAGCACCTCGTCGTCGAGTACGCCGGGGGTGTGCCGCCCGGTCAGGTGGTGAGCGCCGTCGAGCGCGCCCATGTCCTGGCCTGCCACTCCGCCGACGCCGGGCCCGCCCGGCTCGCGCTGTGCGAGTCGATCGCGCGCCGGCTGCTGCACGACCGGATCGTCGCGAACCGCCGTGCGTGGGCCGCCGCACCGCGTTTCCACCCCGCGCGGCTCCCGAAGCGCGGCACCTGAGCGGTCCTCCGGGTGCCGGACTGCACGCCGGCATGGGTCGCGAACGGCGGCGGGCCCGGTGCGCCACAGCTCGGGCTCCGGGTTGCTCCCCTCCGGGGGGGGATCACCTCGGAGCCCGGCCGAGCCCGGCGACGAGCCAGGTCGCGGCTACCGACCGATGAGCCCGAGCGCGGCATCGACGATCGAGGTCGTGTCGATCCCGTGGAGCGCGTAGGCGTCCTCGAGGGCCGAGGACTGACCGAAGTCGGTCACGCCCAGGCACTGGATCCGGTCCCCCCGGGCGGCGGCGAGGAAGGCGAGCGTGTGCGGGTGGCCGTCGAGCACGGTGACCAGCGGCGCCGGGTGCTCGGGCGGCAGCAGGGTGTCGAGGATGCCGCCGCCCGCGGGCCGGCGGCGGCCTCGTTGTTGGAAGGAGCGGAACACCAGGTCGGCGCTGGTCAGACAGACCACGCCGGTGACGACGCCGAGCCCCTCGAGGAGCGCCGCCGCAGCCAGCACCTCGGGCATGATCGCGCCCATGCCCACGAGCGTGACCTGCTCGGCGCCGG
The DNA here is from genome assembly GCF_011420305.2 of Nocardioides ochotonae. Taxonomy (NCBI): domain Bacteria; kingdom Bacillati; phylum Actinomycetota; class Actinomycetes; order Propionibacteriales; family Nocardioidaceae; genus Nocardioides; species Nocardioides ochotonae. The sequence continues at coordinate 2,481,067 of NZ_CP061769.1, forward strand.
GCTCGTGCTGCGTGATCCGGTAGCCGCCCGCGACGGCGTGCCGGCGACGTCGCTCGAGCAGCGTCGGGTCCTCGGGCAACTGGGCCAGCGCCGGGTCGATCGGGCGGGTGGACAACCGGAAGTACGCCGACGTCCCGCCCGCGACGCCGACCTGCGACATCGCCCGCAGGAAGGTCCACTCCAGGTCCTGCGCGAACGCCGGCTCCCACGCCACGCACCCCGGCTGCTCCAGCCCGATCGACGGTGTGGTGATCGACTGGTGTGCGCCGCCTTCGGGAGCCAAGGTGACGCCCGAGGGGGTGCCGACCAGGATCGACTGCCCACCGGCGTACAGACCGTAGGACCACGGCTCGAGCGCCCGTGACACGAACGGGTCGTAGAGCGTCGCGATCGGGATCAGTCGTTGGCCCCACCGACTCCAGGTCGCTCCGAGCTCCCCGAGCAGACCGACGAGGTTGACCTCGGCGATCCCCAGCTCGATGTGGCGGCCAGAGCTGGTCTCCGACCAGCGCAGGAGGCGCTCGCGGTCGTCGGCGAACCAGTCGGTCCGGTCGGTCACCGACCAGACCCCGGTCTTGTTGATCCAGCCGCCGAGGTTCGTGGACGACGCCACGTCCGGACTGCACGTCACCACGTGCTCAGCCATGGCGGGAACGTCGCGTGCGACGTCGGCGAGCAGTCGCCCCAGAGCCGCCTGGGTGGAGATCGGCTTGCGATGGGGCCGACCCAGCGTGACGGGGACCTTCAGCGGCGGGGGTGGGGAGACGGCGACCCGCCGCAGCTGGTCCGCCCGCCGGGCGCACAGCCGCGCGGCCGCGGTGCCCTCGTCGAACCCGCGCCACGGGTCGTCCAAGGTGGTCCCGCTGGCGTCGGCGAGCTGCTGCATCTGCGGCTCGGTCAGCAGCGCGGAGTGGTTGTTGGGGTGGCCCTCGGTCGGGAGACCACGCCCCTTGACCGTGTAGGCGAAGACGACCGTCGGCCGGTCCTCGTCCACCCCGGCGAAGGTCTCGACCAACAGACCCAGGTCGTGGCCACCGAGGTCACGGATTGCAGCAGCAAGCACCTCCGGCTCGAGACCGGTGACGAGCGCCCGCAGCTCCGGCGACCCGCCCTCGGCCAGGAGGCGGTCGGCGACCTCGTCGGCGCCGACGCGCAGCATCCGCTGGAACTCCTCGTTCGGCATCCGCTCCAGGCGCACCCGCAGCTCCGCGCCTCCCGGGCGCTCGAAGAGCTCGCTGATCAGCCGGCCCCACTTCAGGGTCACGACCTGCCACCCGGCGGCGGCGAACATCCCCTGGAGCCGTTCGATCTGGATGTCGGGCACGACCCGGTCCAGCGACTGGCGGTTGAGGTCGACCACCCACAGCAGCTCACCCATCCGCGCGACCGCCGGGTCGGCGACCGCCTCCCAGATCGCGCCCTCGTCCAGCTCGGCGTCGCCGAGCAGGCTGATGAAGCGGCCCGCACGCGGCGTGTCCGAGAAGTGCGAGGAGGTGTAGCGATGGGCCATCGCCGCCCAGAGCGAGGCGGTCGCCCCGATCCCCACCGACCCGGTGGAGAAGTCGACGGTGTCGGGGTCCTTCAAGCGGCTGGGGTAGGACTGCAGCCCGCCCAGGCTTCGCAGGGTCGGGAGGTACGCGGGGTCCAGGTCACCGAGGAGGTAGTTGACGGCGTGCAGCACCGGAGACGCGTGCGGCTTGACCGACACCCGGTCCTCTGCGGTGAGCTCGTGGAACCACAGGGCAACCATGATGTCCACCATCGACGCCGAGGACGCCTGGTGGCCGCCCACCTTGACGCCGGAGGAGTTGGGCCGCTGCCGGTTGGCCGCGTCCACGATCGCCGTGGACAACCAGAGCACCCGCTGGGAGATCTCCCGCAGGGTCGCCAGGGTCCCCTGCGTCGGGGCCGCTCCCGGGGCGTCGAGCTGGGTCACGCGGAGTCCTCTCGGTTCGGCAGGCACGGGAACCCGCCGGCGTGTGACAGCGCACCGGGCAACCGCTCGGCCAACCTACCCTCGAGCCAGGCCACGGTTGTCGCGATCGCTCGGATCGTCGTGGGCGCGGGCAGAGCGAGACTTGCGACACCCCGGCTAGGTTGGCGTCATGGCGCGGGCGGTGAGCTCCGACGACACCTGGGACCTCGTGGTCGTCGGGGCGGGGCCGGCCGGTTCGGTCACCGCGCTCTCGGCGCTGCGGGCGGCGCCGCACCTGCGGGTCCTGCTCCTCGACCGCGCTGACTTCCCCCGCGACAAGTGCTGCGGCGACGGGATCGCGCCCCACGTCGGCGACGTGCTGCGCGAGGTCGGTGCCGAGTCGGTGACCGCGGGCTGGCGGCCCGTCGAGGTGTTGCGGCTCTCCCGCGGCGACCACGCTGTCAGCGGCACGATGCAGCGCTCGGTGTGGGTGATCCCCCGCGAGGTCTTCGACGCCCGCCTGGTCGCGCACGCGGTCGCGGCCGGCGCCGTGCTGCGGCGGCAGCGGGTGCGCGAGGTGGTGGTCGAGGACGGCGCGGCCACCCTCGACGGCGAGATCCGCGCGCGGGTGGTCGTCGGCGCCGACGGCGCCGAGTCGGTCGTCCGCTCCGCACTCGGGCCCGCACGGGCGCCGCGCCGCGCACTGGCCCTGCGCGGCTACGCCCCGACGCTGCCGCAGGGCACCGGTCGCCAGCTCATCCGGTACGGCGAGCGGCGGCAGCCGTCGTACGCCTGGGCCTTCGACCGGGGCGACGGGTGGTCCAACGTGGGGTACGGCGAGCTCGTCGACCACGACGGCGCACAGCGCCCCACGCGCGCGCTGCTGCTCGACCAGCTCGAGCTGCTGCTCCCCGGCTACGTCGAGGGCGGCACCGCCTGGCGCGGCCACCACCTGCCGCTGTCGAGTTGGCGCTGGGACCAGCCTGACGGCCGGGTCCTGCTGGCCGGCGACGCGGCGGGGCTGGTCAACCCGATGACGGGCGAGGGCATCTTCTACGCCACCCTCACCGGCCTGCTGGCCGGCCGCGCGGCCGCGAGCGCGATCGCCGACGGCTCCCCCGCGGCGGCCGGCGCTGCCTACCGCTCCGCGGTACGCCGCCGCCTGTCCCGCCACCTGCGGCACACCTGGACCGCCTCCCAGCTCACCCGCCGACCCCGCGTCGTGCACGCCGGGATCAGCGCGGCGACCCACGACCCGGCCGCCTTCGACGGCCTCGTCGAGCTGGGCCTGGGCGACGGGCGCATCACCGCACGCCTCGGGCTCGCCCTGGGCCGTTCCCTCCTCACCCACCCCGGGAACCGGTAACGCCCGCGCAGATCACCTCCGCTTCGTCACCCACTCCCGGAATCGGTCGATCTCGATCTGATACGCAAGGCTCGGGTAGTCACTCCACCGCGGGTTGCCGGGCCACAGCAGCTCGACCTCCACGTCGTTGTCGCGAACCGTGATCGAGTAGAGCTCCCGCGTGTCGCGACGAGAGCCGACGACCATGCCGGTCACGACGTGGTCACACGTGAGCTCGCTGGTTCCCTCGGCCGACGCGCCCGGCACGAGGAAGGTGGCCAGCAGGAACTCAGTCGACGAAGCCGCCCGCATCACGATCGGGACCGTGACCTCGAGCGCCGGTCCCGGTCAGGGCGTGACGATCGCGAACGCCGGGTTCGGTTGGTCGAGCAGGGACAGGATCGTCTGCAGGTTTCCCGGATCCCCGTCGAGCTGTACGTCCTCATGTCCGGCGCCGGCCAGGAGCGCGAGCAGCTCTGGCTTGGTGAGGGTGACGACCACCCCGGCCGGGTCGGCCTTCTGGGTGGGGTAGTGGATGAGGACGCCGTTGGACAGCTCCATCCGGTAGGTCTCGTCGCTGTCGGTGAAGTGCCAGCGCACCGACGCCGCAGTGCCCCAGGCACGCTGGGCGTCGACGCGGATGGCGATGCTGTCGAAGAGCTGGGTGACGGTGAGAGCCTGGAGCATTCCCGAGGACGCGACCGGGGCGGCTGACGTCTCCTGGTGGAGCTCCTGGGCGCCGGTGAGGAAGTTGTTGCGCCACGTGGCGCACTCGGCGCCGTAGCCGAGCCGGGTGAGCACCTCGGTCAGTAGGTCGACGGCGTCCTGGTGCTGCGGGTCGGCGAACACGGCGTGGCTGGCGAGCTCGGCCGCGAACCGCAGATCGCCGCCCTCGGCATACTCGCGCGCCTTCGCGACCGTGGCGTCGATGCCTCCGATGACCTCGACGTAGCGCGATCCGAGGGCCTCGGGCGGGTGCTGCCACAGGTGTGCCGGGTTGCCGTCGTACCAGCCGAGGTAGCGCTGGTAGATCGCCTTGACGTTGTGGCTGACCGAGCCGTAGTAGCCGCGCGCGTGCCACGCGGAGTCCAGTGCGGGCGGCAGCTCGAAGTCCTCGGCGATCTCGGCGCCGGTGAGTCCTTGGTTCATCCGGCGCAGTGTCTGGTCGTGGAGGTAGGCGTAGAGGTCGCGCTGCTCGGTGAGGAGCGCGACGATGTTGTCCCGGCCCCAGGTGGGCCAGTGGTGGGAGGCGAACGCGACGTCGGTGTCGTCGGCGAACAGCTCGATCGCCTCGGCGAGGTAGCGCGACCAGCCGCGGGCGTCACGGACCTCGGCGCCACGCAGGGTGAGGATGTTGTGCAGGTTGTGGGTGGCGTTCTCCGCCATGCACAGCGCGTGATGGTCGGGGAAGTGGAAGTTCATCTCCGCCGGTGCTTCGGTGCCAGGCGTGATCTGGAACCGGATCCGGACGCCGTCGAGGACCTCCTCCTGACCCGTGTGGGTGATGTCCAGGGTGGGCGCGAGCAGACCTGGGGCTCCGGTCGAGGTGCCCGACCCGAGGCCGACACCGAGGGTGCCGGTCGCGTCCACGGGGAGTCCCATCCCGGTGTGATAGACCCCGCGACGCAGCATCGCGGTTCCGGCATACACGTTCTCCGACACGGCGTGCTCGAGGAACCCTGCCGGGGCGATGATCGGCACGTCGGTATCGGCGTCGACCACGCCGAGCACTCCGCCGAAGTGGTCGATGTGGGAGTGGGTGAAGATCACCGCCCGCACGTCATGCTCCCCGCGATGCTTCCGGTACAGCGCGAGCCCGGCGGCGGCCACCTCCATCGAGACCGCCGGGTCGATGACGATGATCCCGGTGTCACCTTCGACGATCGTCATGTTGGACAGCTCGATGCCGCGCAGCTGGAAGATGCCGTCGGTGACCTCGAACAGGCCCTGGATCGCAGTCAGCTGGCTCTGTCGCCACAGGCTCGGATCCACCGTGTCCGGGCAGTCCCCCGCCGTCACCGCGGCGTAGATGTCGGCGTCGTAGACGACCCTGCCTTCGGCGTTCTTGATCTGCCCGGGCTCGAGACGAGCCACCAGTCCGCGCCCCGCGTTGTCGAAGTCGGTGCGGTCCGAGTAGTCCAGTGCCATGTCACGACGCTAAGCAGCCGTCGCTGGCCGTCGCGTCACCCGCGCTGGGTGAGTGGATCGCCGGGTTCAGGACACCCCGTTGAGCACGCCGTACCCCAGGATCAGCACACCGGTGGCCGCCACCGCGCTGGCCACCACGCCGGCCGCGGCGCGAGGAGTGCGCAGGCGGGTGGCCGTGACGCCGATCAACGCGGCGCCGGCCGCCAGACACAGCGTCCAGTAGACCGGGCTGGTGTCGGAGGCGACGACGGTCAGGCCGTAGATCCCGTCCGCGATCAACACGCCCGCGAGCGTGCCCGCACCGAGCGCGGCGTGGACGACGCGGTGCCCCATGATCGCAGCGGCGGCTGCACCGACGAACGGGCCGGCGATGACGCCGACCACACTCCACAGCACCGGGTCGTAGGAGAGCCCACGCAGCTGCGAGGCGACGGTGTAGCCCAGCACCAGGGTGACGAACGAGGCGACCCCGAGCGCGGCGCCCCCGGTCAGCGAGGGCCGGGCGGCGGCGACGAGCAGGGCGGTCAGCACCGTCCAGCCGGAGGGCGAGTTCGCGAACGACGCCAGCGCGTCCGGCAGCACGCCCTGCGCCCACGAGGTCAGGCCTCCCAGCAGCAGGCTGGCGGCGAGGACGGCCAGGGCGGACGAGATAGCGCGGAGAGAGGCGTTCACGACTCCATCGTCGACGCGCGCTGTGGGCGATCGGCACGGTTCGGGTACACCCGGTACCTGGGTCCAGAAGGTCGGCACCAGCGGAGGAGAGGACGCCATCGACGGGGCCGTCGGCCATCGGGACACCCTGCGCCGGGGACCCCCGGCAGTCCCGCGACGTGGCATCACTCGTGCGGCGACGTGCCTGTGGCGACGGCGCTGCGTGCGGCGCTCGCTCGGAGGCGGTCGGCCAGGGCGAGGACCTCCTCACGCAAGGCCGCCGGGGTGAGCACCTCGAAGTCCCAGCCGAGCCCGGCGAGCATGCGGGCCATGCCGTCCAGGTGCTCGGCGCGCGTCTCGAGCAGCACCCCGTCGGCGTGCGCGCTGAGCCGGCCCACGCTCCGCGGGAGCCGCTCGCCTGCATCCGCGAGGGTGGTCCGCAGGACGACGGCGACCTCGTGCGACCACTTGACCGCGGCGATGCCCGACACGACCTGGGTCGTGGCGTCGAAGTCGGCAGGGACGACGTAGGAGCCGGCTCCCTGGGCGAGCGAGGCGATGCGGTCCAGGCGGAAGGTCCGTACGTCGTCGCGGGAGTGGTCGTGCCCGCTGACGTACCACCGGCCGGAGTGGAAGACCAGGCCGTACACGTCGAGCTCGCGCCGCGACTCCCGCCCGGCCCAGTCGGTGTAGGTGATCGCGACGGTGCGCCGGGCCTGCGCGGCCGAGGCGAGTCCGAGCAGTGTGTCGGCGCCGGCGGGAGCGGTGGCGCTCACCGGGGTCGTGAACTGGGCGGTCGACAGCAGGCTCTGGATCCGCTCCCCCAGGCCCAGCGGCAGCACCCGCGAGACCTTGGCCAGCGCGCTCGCAGTGGCTGCCTCGCCGGTCGTGGCCAGCCCCGCGCGCTCCGCGGCTGTGAGCCCCAGGACGACAGCGATCGCTTCGTCGTCGGTGAGCATCAGCGGCGGCAGCTTGTAGCCCGGGGCGAGCCGGTAGCCGCCGTACCGGCCGCGCTGCGCCTGGATGGGGATACCGAGGTCGGTGAGGTGCTCGGCGTAGCGCCGGACCGTGCGCTCATCGACCCCGAGCCGGGCAGCGAGCTCGCCGACCGTGCGCTGGCCGCCCGCCTGGAGCAGCTCCAGCATGGCGAGCACACGGGCGGTGGGGCGAGTCACGGCCCTCCTCACCGCCCCTCGCTGCCCGAACAGGGACGGAACAAGATCGTTCGGCATACCGGGCGGAACCTGTCCACAATCCACTCTAGCGTCGACACCATGACCACGACCACCTATGTCCTCATCCCTGGCTTCTGGCTCGGCGCCGAGGTCTGGCGCCCGGTCGCCGACGCGCTGCGAGCGCGCGGGGCCCTCGTACACGCCCTCGACCTCACCGGGATGGGCGAGCGCGCCCACCTCGCCACCCCCGAGACCGACCTGACCACCCACATCGACGACGTCGTGGACCTGATCGAGCAGCACGACCTGCACGACGTCGTGCTCGTCGGCCACAGCTATGGCGCCCTCGTCGCGACCGGCGCCGCCGACCGGATGCCCGACCGGGTGGCGCAGCTGGTCTACATCGACTCGGGCCCGCTGCCCAACGGCATCGCCCAGGCCGACTTCGAGGGCCCCGACGCGCGCGCGGCCAACCACGACCTGGTCATGACGCGGGGCGAGGGCTGGCAGCTCCCCCCGCCGGACTGGGCCGCACTGGCTACCGAGGTGCCGGGGGTCGACGACGCGGCGGTCGCCGCACTGGTCGACGGATCCCGCCCCCAGCCCTGGCTGACCGCGACCCAACCGGTCGCGCTCACCGGCGCCTGGGAGCGACTGCCTCGCACCGGGGTGCTGTGCAGCTTCGGTGTCGAGCAGCTGCGGCAGATGGCACCGCACGCACCGGTGTTCGCGCACATGGTCGACGGCGACTGGACCTACCGCGAGCTCCCGACCTGGCACTGGCCGATGGTGAGCCGGCCCGCGGAGCTCGCCGAGGCGCTGGACTCGGTCGGCCGCTAGTACGGCGGGCGAAGCACCGGCCGGTCGTATGGTCGTGCCATGCCTGAGTTCACCTGGCTCCCCGCCAACCGGGCGACCGTGGACGACGTCGAGGCGGTCTTCGGCAGCGGCAGCGCCCGCAAGTGCCGCTGCCAGGCCCTGAAGGTGCCGGGGTGGATCTGGCGCGACACCACCCAGGAGCAGCGGGACGCCGCGCTGCTCGAGCAGACCGCCTGCGGCACCGCTGGCCCGACGTCCGGCCTGATCGGCTACGTCGACGGCGAGCCGGCGGGCTGGGTGGCGGTCGAGAGGCGTGAGGACTATCCGCGGCTGTGGAGCCGCAAGCAGCCGTGGATGCGGATGGACCCCGAGCTGGCAGGCGTCTGGTCGGTGACCTGCTTCGTCGTACGCAAGGGTTGGCGCAGGTCAGGACTGACCTACGAGCTCGCCGCCGCCACGGTCGAGTACGGCCGGCAGGTCGGCGCCCAGATCCTGGAGGGCTACCCGATGGAGCAGCCGCCCGGGCGCCGCGTGATCTGGGACGAGGCCTCGGTCGGGCTGGTGCAGGTCTTCCTCGACGCCGGCTACGAGGTCGTCGCCGCGCCCACGCTGCGCCGGCGCGTCGTACGACGGCGACCGGACGCCCCCTCCACCCCGCTGCCCTAGGAGGCGACGGTCACCACGAAGACCACGTCGTCGGGCTCGGACAGGTCGGTGCCGAGCACGGTGACCCGGTGCGTGCCCGGCTCGACGCCCATGGCGTCGTACTCACGACCGTGGACGTCGCGCACGCTCAGCTGGCCCTCGGACTCCACCTCGAAGTCGCCGAGGTGGTCGAGATCGGGGCGGTCCACGACGGCGGCCTCGGTCGAGGGAACGATCTGCACCTGGACGGGGCCGACGCTGGTGGCGCGCAGGCCCACCGCCAGGCAGTCAGGCGTGGCGGCGACGTTGGCGTCGCCGAACGAGCTGGGCGGGGTGAAGTCCTCCCGTCCAACGAGCAGGACGACCGGATAGCTGGGACGGATCTGGGGACTCACAGCGGCAGCATCGCAGGGCGCACCGACAGTCCGAGGAATGGCTCACTCGCGCCCGGCGACCACGACGTCCTCGATGAGGTCGAGCTCCGGGTCCCACCACCGGAGCCGGTCGCACACCAGCTCCCGAGGTCCCTCGGTGGCGTGCAGGACGGCGAGCACCTCCGGGAGCACGCGCCGCGGGACCCGGCGCGCGACGGTCACGTGCGGGGTCCAGACCGGGTGGCGCAGGGTCGGGACCAGCGCCCGGATCCGGGCCACGGCGACCGCCAGCGTCGGGTCCGGCTCGACCAGGTGGGCGATCGTCACTCGAGGGCCCTGGCCGAACAGGACCAGCCCCCGCAGGCCGAGCCGCGCAGGGAGCAACGGGCCGACCGCCTCGCGCGCCGCTCGTACAGCTGCGTCGTCGATGCCGACGGCCGCCGCGAGCGTCACGTGCGGTGCATTGGTCATCGACCGGTGGTGGGCCTGCGACGGGAGCCCGGCGGCCTTGAGCGCCTCCCACTGCGCCACCACCGCAGCCGCGGAGTCGGGCTCGAAGCTGAGCTCCAGAGCGTGGTCGGGCACGGTTGGAGGATAGGTCAGGCACGGAGCCGAGCGGAGCCGAGCGGCGCCGGCTCGACGCCGCCGTCCGGTGGGGTACGCCGGCTAGGGCTGTCGAGGGAGCGCGGGCGGTTGTCCACAGGTGCTCTGACCTGCGACAACGACTGGCCGGGACTGTCGGTGGTGGGTGGTTGAGTAGGTCCATGGAACCCTCGTTCGCACCCCGATCCGGCCACCCGGTGGCTGCGGCGGTGGCGTGCGTGCACGAGGCACTCGACGCCGTGGCTGATGCGCCGGTGTGGTCGCTGAGCGAGGCCGAGGCCGGGGCGACGCTGCTGGATCTGACGTCCGAGATCGACCGGTTGCAGGAGCTGCGGCTGCGCCTCGCGGCCCACGCCCATGCCGTCGAGGTCGGCGACGCGGTCGGTGCGACGAGCACCGCGAACTGGTGGGCCCACCAGTCGCGTCTCACTCGCCCGGAGACCCACCGATTGATGCGGCTGGCCCGGGCCCTGGACACCGGGCAGCACGACGGCGTGCGGGGCGCTTTGGCTGCGGGGCGGATCCACCTGGACCAGGCGCAGGTGATCATCGACGCCGTCGACGACCTCCCCGCCGAGGTCGTCGACGACGAGACCCGGGCCAAGGCCGAGCAGTTCCTCCTCGACCAGGCGGGCGAGCACGACGCGATCACCCTGCGGCGCCTGGCCAAGCGGCTGGTCGAAGTTGCGGCCCCCGAGCAGGCCGACGCCGCCGAGGCTGCCCGGCTTGAGGCCGAGGAGGCCGCCGCCCGCGCAACCGCCCGGCTGACGATGAGCGACGACGGGCACGGCAAGACCCACGGCCGGTTCACCATCCCCACCCACCACGCAGCGATGCTGCGCGCGGCACTCCTCGCCATCGCCGCGCCGAAGCACCAGCACGCGGTGAACGGCGCGGGAGTTGTCGGGGCTGAGCGGCGGCCGGGTCCTGAGCGGATGGGGCAGGCGTTCTGTGAGTTCCTCGAGCGCTATCCCGCAGACCGGCTCCCCGACGCCGGCGGTGTGGCCGCGACCATCGTGGTCACGATGCCCCTCGACTCGCTGCTCGGCGGGCTTCGCGCGGCGCACCTGCACACCGGCGAGACCATCTCCGCCACCGAGGCGCGCCGGCTCGCGTGCCAGGCAGGGATCGTGCCCGCCGTCCTCGACGGCGAGGGCCGCCCCTTGGACGTCGGCCGCGAGCGCCGGTTCCACACCAAGTCCCACCGCGTCGCGCTCGCCCTGCGCGACGGCGGCTGCACCGCCGAGGGCTGCGACTGGCCGCCCGGCCTGTGCCACGCCCACCACGACGTCCCCTGGTCACGCGGCGGTGATACCAGCGTGGCCAGCGGCCGGCTGCTCTGTCCCCGCCACCACGCTCGAGCCCACGATCCCGCCTACGAGACCCGCCATCTACCCGACGGCAAGCTCACCTTCCACCGACGGTGCTAGACCGACGCCAAGGTGATCAGGACCCGCGACGTGACCGTCGCTCACGGGCCGCTTGATCGTCCTCGATCAAGCGAGCTGGACGTTGTCCTGGTAGTCGAAGTGCGTCTTCACACTGTCCGAGACATCGACATTGACGAGCTTGGGCGAAGCGGGCCGAAACCCTACGCAGCCGGCGGCCGGCTGACCTGCCTGCACGGTCCGGTACACGAGCTTCAGGACGCTGTCGTTGACCGAGTGATACCCGTAGACGCCTTCATCAACTGCCGCGGTCAAGGCGTCCCAGTTGCTGCTCGCCCCGATAGCGGTGCCGAGCAGATGAGCCTCTTGGATCCGCGGTCCGCCTGGCTTGGTCCCCAGTACCTCGGCGGCAACCACCATGAGCCGGGCGCCGAGGCTGTGCCCGATCAGCACATAGGACTCACTGTCCGTGCGGGCGATCAGGTCTCCGAGGATGACGCCGGTCTTGTCCGCGCGGTTCTTCGCCACATGCCAGGGGTTCCTCACCAGGTCGCCCGCCACGAGGGCTGGGGCGATGGCCTGGCCGAGCAACCTGGCGCCGGCCTTCGTCGCGATCGCCGCTGCCCCCTGAGTCGTGAAGGCACCGCCGGCCCGCGCGACGAGCCCGCCGCCGAACGCTCCGAAGTCCCTGAGCTCCTTCGCTCCCCACCTCACGCGGTAGACCGGGGAGTCCGGGTACCGCGCGTCGACGATCGTCCGCCAGCCGCCCCAGCGGTCGTCGTCTCCCTCGGTGAGGAAGCCGTTGGCGACCAGGACGGGCACCCCTCCCGTGCCGGGGCGCAGGAGCTCGATCCGGAAGGACCTGTCCTCGCGAAGGTAGGCGTTCGACACCGAGGCGCCCAACGTCCCTCCGACCGCTGCACCCACCGCCGTCACGACGGTCGTGCCGCCCGCCACCCCCAGCCCGCCCGCTGCCAGGCTTCCCCCGCCGAGCAGAGCCAGCCCGTGGGACGTCGCGGCGGCCCCCGAGAATCCGCCGAAGATCCCGAGCGAACCGATGGCACCGCCGATGGCGGGGGCGGCGAGCAGCGCGAGCGGGGCCGCGGCGCTCAAGCTGGCCACACCGACTGCAACCAGCCGGGACGTCTTGGTCAGGTTGGGTTTGACGTACCGGAGGAAGTCCTCGTAGTCGTGCAGTTCCCCGATGCGCGCGTGGGCCTTCTCGAAGCCGGAGATGTCGTGACGGTGCTCCGCGCAGTACTGCGGAACGCGGATGGCGCCACGCTCTCGCACGGCCATGTTGTCGCATCGAGGTGCGACGCACGGCAGGGTCGGCGTACCGCAGCCCTGACACACGTAGACGGGAAGCTGGCCTGCAGGTCGGTTCGACTTCCGGTGCTCTGTCTGGAAGAAACACGACGAGCACCAACTGTTCTTCGGCTGGTACGGCGAGACGTCGTCAGCGACATCTGCGATCCATTGGGCGACCTTCGCATAGGCCTCAGCGCGCTTGTGGGCCGCCTTCCTTCGCTCCTCCCACTGCTTGAGCGCCGCCTTCTGCTCTTTCGGATCTGAAATCTCAAGTGCCTCGGCGTGAGAGGTCGCGTTGGCCTCGTGCCACGTCTTCGCGAACGCCCACATGTTGCTCAGGAGCGCAGGATTGTGCTGAAGGACCCCTCCGCTCTGGACCGTCGGCTCTAGATCAGTCAGATTCCCAACGAGAGCCAGCGTCGCTCCTTGGTCCGACTCGACGTCAACCCGGATCCGGGTTCCCTCCACCACATGCGCATGAATCGAGCCAGCCATGGCCGGATAGTTCCACATGCCACGCGACAGCGAGGGGAAATACGGCAGGGTGAATATCTCCGCACTATTTCGGGCGATATCTCACCTGGGACCTGTGCCGGGCGAGACCACCAGGTGGAAAACCCGCCACACGGCCCTAGTCTCGTCCTGCACCGCCAGACGAGCAGCCCGGACAACGAAGGTAGGACGACACATGAGGGCCCTGCAGCACATCGCGAACGGTCGGCCCCCGGAGGTCCGGGAGGTCCCGACGCCGACCCCGACGGGCGGGCAGGTGCTGATCAAGGTCCTGGCCGCAGGCGCGTGCCACTCCGACGAGTTCGTGATGAGCCAGCCTTCTGAAGCCCTGGGCATCGAACTGCCGCTCACCCTCGGGCACGAGGGGGTCGGCGTCGTCGCCGAACTGGGCCCGGCGGCCTCCGGGGTCGAGGTCGGCGAGGCGGTCGCCGTCTACGGCCCGTGGGGCTGCGGTCGCTGCCACACCTGTACGACGGGGGCCGAGCAGTACTGCGAGCGCGCCGGCGAGCTGGGCATCCGGCCGCCCGGCCTCGGCGCCCCCGGCGCGATGGCGGAGTACCTCCTCGTCGACGACGCGCGACACCTGGTCCCGCTGCAGGGCCTCGACCCGGTGACGGCCGCGCCGCTCACCGATGCGGGCCTCACGCCGTACCACGCCATCAAGCCCGTCCTTCCCAGCCTTGTGCCGGGCACCACCGCGGTCGTGATCGGCGCGGGCGGGCTCGGGCACCTCGCGATCCAGATGCTCAAGGCGCTCAGCGCCTGCCAGGTCGTCGCCCTCGACCTCGGCGAGGACAAGCTCGCCTTCGCCCGCGAGGTCGGCGCCGACCACGCGTTCGCCTCCGACGAGTCCGCGATCGAGGCGGTCCGCGAGGTCACCGGCGGCCGCATGGCAGACGCCGTCTTCGACTTCGTCGGGATGCAGGCCAGCACCGTGCTCGCGCCCCGGATGGTGCACCCGCAGAGCGAGATCGTCGTGGTCGGTGTCGGCGACGGCGCCGTCCCGGTCGGGTTCCTCACGATGCCCTACAACGTGAAGGTGCGGTCGCCGTACTGGGGCACGATCCCCGAGCTGCACGAGGTCCTCGCCCTGGCCCGCTCCGCCGCGATCCGGGTCGAGACCGAGGTCTTCAGCCTCGATGACGCGCCCACGATCTACGAGCGCATGCACGCGCGCCAGCTGCGTGGCCGGGCGGTCGTCGTCCCCTGAGTGTCAGGCCCCTACTCGCTCGCCTTGGAGGGCGCCGCGTCGTCGAGCAGGTCGCGGTACTCGCTGTGGTGGCGCAGCCACCCGGTGATGAAGGGGCAGATCACCCGCGCCTTCAGGCCACGCTCGCGGATGTCGTCCAGCGCCGCGCGGGCCAGGGCGCTGCCCACGCCCCTGCCCTCGAAGGCGGGGTCGACCTCGGTGTGGGTGAGGGCGAGCATCGCGCTGCTCTCCTGGTAGTCGATGAACCCCGCGACCCTCCGCTCGCCGTCGACGGCCACGTAGCGCAGCCGGTCGGGGTCTCTGATCACGGTGATGTCGGTGGACATGTCGGTGGGGCCTCTCTGTCGTCGGTGCCGGGACTGCTGTCGGTGCTGCGACCGCCGGCTCAGCCGAGGAAGGTGCGCAGGGCGGCGTTGACCTCCTCGGCGTGGGTCCACAGCAGGCCGTGCGGGGCGCCCTCGATCTCGACGTACTCGGCGCGCGGGACGAGGTCGCGGAAGCGCCGCGCGGTGACGTCGATCGGCAGGATGTTGTCGGCGGTGCCGTGCACGATCAGGGTCGGCAGGCCGGTGGCCCGGACCGCCTCGACGTCGTCGCGAAAGTCCTCGATCCAGCTCGCCACGACGGCGTACGCCGCGACGGGGGCGCTGGCGGTGGCGGTGTTCCAGTTGCCCCGGACCACCTCCTCACTGACCCGCGACCCGAGGGTGTCGTCGAGGTTGTAGAAGTCGTGGAAGAACTGGGTGAACCAGGCGTAGCGGTCGCCCTTGGCGGCGGCCACGATGCCGTCGAAGACCTGCTGCGGCGCGCCGGCCGGGTTGTCCTCGCGCTGCACGAGGAACGGTTGGAGGGAGGCGAGGAACGCGAGCTTGGCGATGCGCTTCGCGCCGTGGTTGCCGACGTAGCGGGCGAGCTCGCCGGTGCCCATCGAGAACCCGACCAGGACGACGTCGCGCAGGTCGAGGGCCTCGAGCAGGGCGTGGAGGTCGGCGGCGAACGTGTCGTAGTCGTAGCCGCTGCCGACCTTGGAGGACCGGCCGAAGCCGCGACGGTCGTAGGTGATGACCCGATAGCCGTCCTCGAGCAGGTCGCGGGTCTGGCGCTCCCAACTGTCACCGTCGAGCGGATAGCCGTGGATGAGGACGACGGGTTGTCCGCTGCCGTGGTCTTGGTAGTAGAGCTCGATCGGGACGCTGTTCTCGTTCCCGACGGTGATGAGTCCCATGGTGTGCTGCCTTCCTCGTGGGCGCGGGGAGCGCCGTGGGCTCCCGAGCAGCAGACTGCACGTCACCGACGGGCTCGCGGCGTCTGAGATGCGATGCTCCCGATCTTTGGTGACCGGCCATGACGGACCCGGCGGCTTGAGGGCCGCGGTCGCGGCACCCGTACCCTCGGTGGATGTACCGGACTGCGGACCAACGCATCCGTTCGGACTGACGATCATCGGAGTCCGATGGACACCCAGACCCCGCCCTCCCGCTCGAAGACTGACGCAGCACTCGTGCTGACCGGCGACCTGCGCGCCCTCCGCGACGCGATCGACGCGCATCGCGAGGGACCGCTCGTGATCGACCTCTCCCATGGGGCGTACCAGGCTCGCATCGTCTCCGAGGACACCTCGCCGCGCTCGACCGGCAACCACGAGACCGCGCGCGCACGCGCCGTCCGGACCCATCGCCTGAGCGAGCGGGAGGCGGAGATCCTGGGGCTCGTCGCCCAGGGACTCTCGAACCCCGAGATCGGCGAGGTGCTGTACCTCAGCGTCAACACGGTGAAGACCTACCTGCGCACCGCCTACCGCAAGATCGGATTGCGGACCCGGGCCCAAGCCGTGACCTGGGCGCTGTGCCACGGCTTCGGCGCCCTCCAGGACCTCGCGGCCGGGGCCGGCAGGCCGAGCGCTCGTGGCCCGAGTACCGGCCACCCGGCGTGAGGACCCGCGCAACGTCCTACTGCGCGCCGGGGAACCCCTGCTGGCGCCAGGCCTCGTAGGTCACCACGGCGGCGGAGTTCGCCAGGTTCAACGACCTGCGGCCCGGGATCATCGGGATCCGGAGCCGGTCGGTGACGCGGGGATGCGCGAGGACCTCGTCGGGAAGCCCAGTGGGCTCGGGACCGAAGAGGAGCACGTCGCCCGGCTCGAACGCGACGTCGGAGTGCCAGCGGCTCGCATGGGCGGTGAAGGCGAAGACCCGCGAGGCCGCGAGCGCGTCGCTGGCCAGCGCCGCCTCGAGGTCCGGGTGGACCACCACCGACGCGAGGTCGTGGTAGTCGAGCCCGGCGCGCTTCAGCTTGGGCTCGGACAGGTCGAAACCGAGCGGCTCGACCAGGTGCAGCGTCGCTCCGGTCGCGGCGACCATCCGGATCGCATTCCCCGTGTTGGGAGGGATGCGGGGCTCGAGGAACATCACGTGGAACACGCGGCACGGTATCCCGACCGCCGGCTCCGATCGCCTGCGGCCGGTCGGACGTGGATCCTCAGCGTCCTCCGACGCCGCTGGGCCGGCCGAACCACTCCGGCACGGCCGGGCGCTCCGCGTCGCCGGCGAGCTCCCACCGGTGCCCGCCGACCTCGCGGAACCCGGCGCGCGCGAAGAGGTCCGCGGCCGGGCCGTTGCGCTCGGTCGGCACGAACCTCGCCGTCACAGGGCCCGACCCCTCGGCGGCCAGCACGCGGCTCAGCAGGGCGATCTCGAGCCCGAAGCCCATCGCCCGGCACGACATGATCACCGCGTCGACCTCGCGCCGCTCCCGCGCGAAGACCGCCAACGCGACGACGCCGAGGTCCCCGAAGCGATCACCGAGCGTGGCGACGTGGACGCCGTACCGCTCGTCGGCGAGGAGGTCGTCCACCTCGGCGGCGCTGCGGCGCTGCGTGGTGGTGTTGAACTGGTTGGTCCGCTGCACCAGCTCGAGCACCCGCTCACGGTCCTGCGAGCCGGCGGGGCGGACGTCGTAGCGCAACCGCAGGCTGCGCATCATCGTGGCGTAGTCGTGCGTCTGGGACAGCGCCGAGCGTCGCTCCGCGGCCTCCCGGTACATCTCGGTACGACGGCGCGCCTCGGCCGTCTGCGTGGTCGACGGCAGCTCGAACCAGCGTTCCAGCGCGCGCCGGGCCTCGGGCTCCGCGGGATCCAGGGCCCGCACCCCGAAGACCTGCTCGGTCACCAGCGCCCGCTCCACGGGGTTGTCGTCGAGGAGCACGAAGGCGGACGGCGCGAGGTCGAGCTCCGCGACCGCCTGGGAGACGTTGTCGGGCTTGGGCGACCAGTTGATCTTGTGCAGCACGAAGTCGTCCGGCGAGAGCTCCAGCTCCTCCCAGCGGATGGTCTGCGGGTCGTTCTTGCTCAGCGCCACGAGGAGCACACCCGCCTGCTTGAGGCGGAGCAGGAGGCGCTGCAGCCCCCGGTCGTGGACGACCGCGCCGTCCCCCATGACGCCCGACCACAGGGTGTTGTCGAAGTCGACCAGGAGCGCCTTCGTGCGCGCCAGCAGCCGGTGGTCGGCGAGCACGCCGGCGTACTCCTCCGCGACGCGGGCGCCGAGGCGCGTGGTGTGGAAGTAGCCGGGCGGCACGTCGGCCGGGTCGAAGAGCGGTCCGCCGATCCGGCGCGCGCCGCCCGCCGCTGCCACGATCGGCTCCTCGTCGAGCAGGATCGTGTTGCTGGTGTGCGCGACGACGTCCTGCACGCCCGCCCGCAGTGCCCGCAACAGGCGTCGCTGCCCCCAGGCGTGCTCGGGCAGCGCGCCGAGCCGCCTGCGCCAGCGACCGACGGGGACCCCACCGGGTGCATGGACGACGATCGTCGCGTCGGAGACCGACCGGACGTCCTCGATCGTCTCCCGGACGAGCTCCACCAGTCCCGCCACCGAGCGCATCGCCCCGGGTGCCCCCCAGGGGGCGGCGGCCGCGCGCCAGGTCGCGGTGAACGGCGGCACGCCCTCGAAGGTGAACAGCGAGAGCCCCACGACGTCGGGGCGGTAGGCCACGACCTCGTTGACGATCGCGGTGTTGACGTCGGCCAGCTGCTGGCGGGTGCTGAAGAAGATGTGCCGGACGTCGACCGGCGTCTCGGGTTCGCGCGCCACGAGCAGCGCCCGGGTCTCCACGAACAGGCAGTCACCGATGAACAGGACACGCGCGGACGGGACCCGGTGCTCGGTCAGACCGCGATGCAGCCGCTCGAGCGGCTCGAGGGCGAGATCGCCCGGGAGCCGGTCCGCCACGAGACCGGCGAGGCGGTCGAGCTCGGCGGGGAGTCGACGTCCGAACTCGGCGGCAGACCCCGACGCGTCGAGCTCCGGGGAGGCGTAGCGGCGACGCTCGTCGAGGTAGATCGCCGCATGGTCCGCGGAGCCCCCGAGCGCCCCGACGAGCACCCTGGCGAGCGGGCGGAGGTAGCGCTCGCGACGTTCTGAGGGGCTGCCGGCCACCGGAGAACCGAACGTCGGACCGGCCTCCCCCAGGTCGTCCCAGAGGTCGATGACCTCCTCGATGCGCTCCGCGAGCAGGGCGGCCAGCCGCGCGCCGACATCGCGGCTCTCCGTCAACGTCATGACCCGAGGCTAGGAAGTGTCGCCCCCGGCGACGACCACCCTTTTCGGTATCCCGGTGGCCCTGTTCAACGGCCCCCACCGCGTGTTAGGTGGTGGCATGTGCCGGTGGATGGCGTACTCAGGAGAACCGATCCTCGCGGCGGACCTGTTGTTCCGCCCGACGCACTCGCTCATCGACCAGAGCCTGCACTCCCGGATGGGCGCGACCACGACGAACGGTGACGGCTTCGGCATCGGTTGGTACGGCGAGGGGTCGACGCCAGCGGTGTTCAAGAGCGTGGAGCCGGCCTGGAACGACGAGAACCTGCACGAGATCGCCGGGCAGATCCGCACGCCTCTGTTGTTCGCGCACGTGCGTGCCGCCACGGGCACCCCGGTGCAGCGCAGCAACTCCCACCCGTTCCGCCACGAGGACTGGCTGTGGATGCACAACGGCTCGCTGCGCGGCTTCCACGACATCAAGCGGGAGCTGATGATGGCGGTCGACCCCTCGCTCTACGGCGATGTCAGGGGCTCGACCGACTCCGAGACCCTCTTCTTCCTCGCCCTCACCTTCGGGTTGCACGACGACCCGTTCGGCGCCGTCGAGCGCGCCGTCGGGTTCGTGGAGGCGGTGGGGCGCGCCCACGGCATCGAGCACCCGGTGCAGATGACGGTGGCGACCACGGACGGCGAGTCGACCTGGGTGTTCCGGTACTCCAGCGAGCAGGCGAGCCGCACGCTGTTCTACTCCACCGAGATCAGCGCGCTGCGCCGGCTCCATCCCGAGGTCGAGGTCCTGCACCGCCTCGGCGACGAGACCCGGCTGGTGGTCTCCGAGCCGCTGCGCGACCTGGAGGGCGCGTGGACCGAGATGCCGGAGGCGTCCGCCGCCGTGGTGCGGGCCGGCCACGACGACATCCGCCCGTTCCACCCGGCCGTCCCCGCCTAGAACGCGAGCGGCGCCTCCACCGCGGTCACGACGCCCACGACCCGGGCCGACTCCCCCAGCCAGGTCGATCCCTGGTCGGTGAAGAGCGCTGGGCGGCCGATCTCGAGGCCCCAGAACCCGAGCAGCAGCTCCTCGCCATCGCGTACGACGACGAGCTCCCCGCGCGCGGCACGTGTCGCCGGCCGGTGGTGCAGCACCGTGCCGGGCTCCCAGCCACGGCTGGCGAACTCGCCCCCGCTCACCACGACCGTGCGATCGGCAGCGTCGGGGGCCCGCCGCCCCGGTCGGGCTCCCCGAGCCGTGCGAGGAGGCTCGCCGTCCCACAGGGACAGCTGACCCTCGCCACGACTCGAACGCATGTTCGCCACCCTAGGGGACGCCGGCGTCGCACGCAGGGAGCGGCAGCCCTTTCACCACCGCCCGCATGCACCGCGAACCGACTGGAATCGGCCGAATTCGACCGGTCTCGTCCCCGATTGCGCGATTCGGTCGGCCATGGTCTAGTGTCTTCCGTGTTGAAGGGATCGCCCCAACAGGCTTTCCTGGCCACGCAAGTAGTCGTGGCTCGTATCTCGTACTCCTGGTTTTCGGTTCGCTGGATATCAGCTCAGTTGGATGTCTTCAGCACCTCGAGGGCACAAGGCCCTCCGCACCGAACAAAGGAACACCATCATGGCTCAGGGCACCGTCAAGTGGTTCAACGCTGACAAGGGCTTCGGCTTCATCGCTCAGGATGGCGGCGGCGAGGACGTGTTCGTCCACTACTCCGCGATCCAGACGCAGGGCTACAAGTCGCTCGACGAGAACCAGAAGGTCGAGTTCGACCTCGCCGCCGGTCCCAAGGGCCCGCAGGCTGAGAACGTTCGCGCGATCTGATCTCGCGATGAAAGGCCCGACCGCTCTGCGGTCGGGCCTTTCGTGCATTTCGGGGTCCGAATTCAGCCGCCCGTGCGCTGGCCGGCGACCAACCGGGTGAGGTCGGCGAGCTGGCAGGCGTAGCCCCACTCGTTGTCGTACCAGCCGAAGACCTTCGCGAACGGTCCCGCCGCCTGGGTCAGCGCTGAGTCGAAGACACACGCGGCGCTGTCGCCGATCACGTCACAGGAGACGAACGGCTCGTCCTCGTAGCGCAGTCTCCCGGCCAGCGACCCCTCCGCCGCAGCGGCGGCGAACGCCTCGTTGATCTCGCTCGCCGTGACGTCCCGTTCCAGGACGACGGCCAGGTCCACGAGCGAGCCGTCGACGACCGGCACGCGCAGCGCCACCCCGTCGAGGCGACCGGCGAGCTCGGGGAGCACCTCCCCGACCGCCTTGGCCGCGCCCGTGGTGGTCGGGATGATGTTGATCGCCGCGGCACGGGCCCGCCGGGGGTCCTTGTGGGGTCCGTCGACCAGGTTCTGCCCGCCGGTGTAGGCGTGCACCGTCGACATCAGTCCCTGCCGCAGCCCGAAGGCGTCGTGCAGGACCTTCACCATCGGCGCCACGCAGTTCGTCGTACACGAGGCGTTGGAGACGACCTGGTGGGCCGCCGGGTCGAAGACGTGGTCGTTGACGCCCATCACGATGCTGGCGTCCACGCCCTTGCCGGGCGCGGAGATCACGACCCTCTTGGCTCCGGCGCGCAGGTGCTCGGCGGCGGTGTCGCGGCTGCGGAACTTGCCGGTGCACTCCAGGACGACCTCGACGTCGTGGCTGCCCCACGGCAGGTCGCCGGGCTCGCGGCCGGCGCTGACCGGCACCCGGCGACCGTCGATCACCAAGGCGTCGCCGTCGAGCTCGACCGAGCCCGCGAACCGTCCGTAGGTGCTGTCGCGGCGCAGCAGCCGTCGCAGGCTGGCGATGTCCGCGAGGTCGTTGACCGCGACCACCTCGAGGTCGTCGCTCTGCGCCGCTCGCCGCAGGACGGCGCGGCCGATCCGGCCCAGCCCGTTGATACCCACTCGGATGCTCATCTCGTTCCCTTCGCAGTGCCGACGTCGCTCGTCGCCCTCAAGGCTCGGCGTCGCGCCCCGGTCGCATCAGGGCCAAAGGCCGGGTCCGCATGGTCCTCCGACTCCCCCGGGCTGCCGGCGTGGCCGCACCGCCGTGTCTCGTAGATGTGACGGGGCCTCGCGCGGGGCCGCACCGCCGCCGGCCCGCCGCACACCGGGTCAGTGCGGCACCGGAGAATCCCTCCGCGAGGGTCATGACGGGGGTCGAGCACCAGCCCGCCTCCCCGTCCCCCGAGGGTGACCGAGCCCGACCTGCACGCCGCCGTGGGACCCGCCGCCCTCTGCCCCGGGCCGGATGCCCCTGCCGATCCGCCCTCCGGTGGCGTGGAGTGGGCGGTTGGGACGACCCTGGACGCGAGGGCACGGCAACCGCCGGGAGGACGTGTGGGCACGCTGCTCGACGTACTCGTGGGCCTGCCGCCCTGGCTGGTGCTGCTGATCGTCTTCGCGCTGCCGGCCGCCGAGGCCTCCCTGATGGTCGGGGTGTTCATCCCCGGCGAGACCGCCGTCCTGCTCGGTGGCGTGATCGCCCACGGGGGCGGGGCGCCGCTGTGGGCGGTCGTGCTCGCCGCGGCGAGCGGCGCCGCGGTCGGTGATGAGGTCGGGTTCCTGCTCGGGCGTAGCTACGGCAACCGGCTGGTCGACCACCTCCCTGCGTTCGTACGCCGCTCCGGGGACCTCGACCGCGCCCTGGACCTGGTGCGCCGGCGGGGCGCTACGGCCGTGGCGGTCGGCCGGTGGGTCGCCGTCCTGCGCGCGATCCTCCCCGGCGTCGCCGGGACCAGCGGGATGGCCCAGCCGCGCTTCACCGTCGCGAACGTGCTCGGCGGCTCACTGTGGGCCACGACCATCGCGGTCGCCGGCTACGCGGTAGGCGCGTCGTACCGCGCGCTCGCCCACGACCTGGGCGTCGGCGGTGACATCATCGCCGCGGTCGTGCTCGTGGCGGCCCTCGCCTGGTGGTGGCGCAACCGCGCCCGCCGGGCAGCCGAGCGCTAGGCGCCGCTTCCGAGGGCCGATCGGCACCCGCCCCGAGAGCCCTTGTGCCGTGTCGTACGGCGCGGGGACGCGCCATCCTCGCGGTCATGGAGCGTTCACTGGACCCCGCCCACCTCCGCGGCAGCATCGTCGTGGCCGTCGACGGCTCCGAGGACGGCGAGCGGGCCGTCCCGTGGGCGGTCGACCAGGCCGCGCTCGAGGGACTGCGGCTCGCCGTGGTCTCGGCCGGCGAGCAGAGCGGGGAGCTGGTCGAGCGCGCCGCCGCGGCCGCACGGCGGCTGGACCCCACACTGACGGTGGTCGCGTCGGCGGCGTCCGGCGACGCACGGCAGGTGCTGATCGACGCCTCGACGCACGCGCACCTGCTGGTCGTCGGGTCCCGCGGTCGCGGCACCGTCCGCAGCATGCTGCTGGGCTCGGTCAGCACCGCGGTGAGCGCGCACGCGACCTGCCCCGTGGTCGTGTGCCGCCCCGCGAACGTCGGCCCCACCGAGGCCGGCGTGGTGGTCGGCGCCGACGGGACGCCCGAGTCGCTCCCGGTGCTGGAGTTCGCCTTCCGCCAGGCGTCGCTGCGCGACCTGCCGCTGACCGTCGTGCACTCCTACTGGGACGCGACGACCGCGCTGGCGCAGCACGACCGCGGGGAAGGCGGAGGCAGCGGGGATAGCGGGGGCGGTCCCGACCTCGCGGACCTGCGCGCCACCCTGTCGTCGTGGCTGGCGGAGGTCGCCGCACGGTACCCCGACGTCCCGGTCAGCCTCCTGCTCAAGCACGGCCTCGCCGACGAGGCGCTCAGCCCTCGCGACGCCGGGTGGTGCGACATGATCGTCGTCGGCCGCCACCCCAAGACGTCGCTGCAGCGACTCCTCACCGGCTCCATCGCCACCGCCGTGATCGAGCGCGCGCACTCGACCGTGGCGGTGGTGCCGGTCGGGCCGCGCTCATCGTGAGGCGGTGACGCGCGGCCCCTGCCGATGTCGGTGCCCCTTGCGAGGATCACCGGATGGAGATGCGGATCAAGGCTGGCGACGAGGTGGACCTGGGTGATCGCGACGTCACCGTCGGTGAGCTGGCGGCGCGGAGCCTCCCTCTTGCGCGCGCCTACCTGATCGGGGTGGCCCGAGCGGGCGGGCAGGTCACCTACGGGGAGATGGTGCGGGATCTCGAGCTGCCCCATGAGCCCCAGGATGTGGGCCATCTGCTCGACCTCCTGTCCGTGGACTGCCTCGAGCGCGGCGAGCCGTCGCTCGCG
Source organism: Nocardioides ochotonae (assembly GCF_011420305.2). Classification (NCBI taxonomy): domain Bacteria; kingdom Bacillati; phylum Actinomycetota; class Actinomycetes; order Propionibacteriales; family Nocardioidaceae; genus Nocardioides; species Nocardioides ochotonae. The sequence continues at coordinate 2,504,894 of NZ_CP061769.1, forward strand.
GCCCTCGTGGTCACGGCGGGCACTCTCGACGTCGGCCACGGCTACGGATCGGACCCGGAGATCGAGCGCACGCTCCTCCACCGCCGCTGGCTGTCACGCACGATCGAGGGCGGCGGCATCGAGCAGCTCGGACCGATCCGCGGCACCTGCCCGCGGTGCGGCTCGGCCGACGTGACACGTGTCGAGTGGGGCATGCCCGCCCCCGAGGGATCGGAGGGTTCCCTGCGTCCTCCCTGGCTCCAGTCAGGCGGCTGCGTCGTCGGCCAGTACGACGCCATCTGCGCGGAGTGCGAGCAACGGTGGTGGGCGAGCGAGGACGGCACGACGGCCGAGCTCCGCGCCCCGGATGCTCTCCTCTTCTACGCCGACGCGCGCGGGATCGATGATCTCGCCGACTGGATCTCCGCCACCACGGAGCTCCGGGCCTTCGTCCGCGGCCACCCCGAGGCCCCCGACGACCTGATCGTCCGCTTCGCGCGGAGCGACGCCCATCTCCGGTTCCCGCTCACCCTCGCCGACTTCTGGCGGGCCGTGCACGAGGCTCATGCCCGGGCGCTCGACGAGCCGGAGCCAGGGAGCCGCTGACCCCTCCGCCGTCAGCCGCGCACGGCCTCCGCCGCGCCACCCTCGACCATGCGCCGCAGCGCGGCACGGGACAGCTTGCCGGTGGCGGTGCGGGGCAGCTCACCGAGCACGACGTACTCCCCAGGCACCTTGTACGGCGAGAGCCGCGCACGGCCGTGGGCGACGAGCTCGGCGCTGGTGGGCGGGCGGCCGGCAGGGATCACGCAGGCCAGCAGCCGCTGGCCCGAGCGCGCGTCGCGCACCCCGACCACGGCCACGTCGGCGACCTGCGGGTGCTCGCGCAGCGCCGCCTCGACCTCGCGGGGGTCGACGTTGAACCCGGAGACGATGACCGTGTCCCCCGCCCGCCCCGCGATCGCGAGCCGCCCGGCCGCGTCGAGCTCGCCCAGGTCGCCGGTGTCGAACCAGGCGTCGGGGTCGACGTCCGGAGCGCCGAGATCGGAGCGGCACACGTGGTAGCCGCGCACCTGCACCCGGCCCCGCACGCCGGGCGGGACGGACGCCCCCGTGTCGTCACCGATCCGCACCTCGCAGTCCGGCAGCGGCACCATCCACGGGACCGGGCCGTCCGGCTGCGCCGGCAGCTCGCCCAGCGCGACGGTGCCGCTGGTCTCGGTCATCCCGTAGCCGGCGACCACCCGCGGGATGCCGAGGTGCTGCGCGAGGCGCGCCATGTCGGGAGCCGAGACCTCGGTGCTGCCCACGATGCCCAGGCGGGTGTGGCGTCGCGAGGCATCGGCGTCCAGCGCGGCGAGGTCGTGGTAGATCGTCGGTGGCCCGGCGAGCACGGTGATCCGCTCCTCGCGGAGCAGACGTGTCAGCCGGGAGGGGTCGTAGCCGGCCAGCAACCGGACCGTGGCACCGGCCATCATCGCGACCAGCAGGATCCCGTTGAAGCCGAACGAGTGCGCCAGCGGCACCGTCGCGAGCCAGACGTCGTCGTCGCGCGCGTCCAGGACGCGCGCGACGTGGTCGTAGACCCGGAGCAGCTGGGCGTGGGTCATCGGCACCGCCTTGACCACCCCGGAGGTGCCGGAGCTGCACAGCACCAGCGCCGCCTCGTCGGGCTGCGTCCGGGTCGGACCAGCCAGTGGCTGTGCCACCGGGTCCAGCGCCTCGAGCTCGGAGAACCTCACCGCATCGCCCGCGGCCGGCACCGCGTCGTCGTGGAGCACCAGACGCGGGGCGAGGCGTGCCAGCAACCGCTCGCGCTCGGCATCGGGGACCCGGTGACCGAGGGGCGCCACGGTCGCGCCGGCCAGCAGCACGCCGTACGCCGCGACCACCCACGCGACCCGGTTGGGTCCCTGCACGACCACCCGGTCACCCGCGACGACCCCGCGTTCCCGGAGGAACCGGGCCACGGCCCGGGCGCGGGACACGAGCTCGTCGTAGGTCAGCTCGGTGGCGTCGTCCTGCACCGCGGGCCGGTCGGCGTGGGTGACGACGCGGAGCTCGCACAGCTCACCGAGCGTGCGCGCACCAGCGATCTGGACCATGTCCCGCATCCAAGCAAAGCCCCCGCGCGCGTGTCCTCCACTTCCCACCCATCGAACCCGGGGGCTCAGGCGGTGGCACCACCGTCGACGACGAAGTCCGCCCCGGTCGTGTAGGCGCTGGCGTCGCTGGCCAGGAACGCGACCATCGCCGCCACCTCCCCCGCGGTGCCGCGGCGCGGGATCGGCAGGTGGGAGAGGTCCATCGTGCTGCTCGCGAGCATCGGGGTGTCCACCGAGCCCGGGCACACGCAGTTGACCCGGATGCCTCGCGGCCCCAGCTCCCGCGCGGCCGATCGGCTGGCGCCGCGCAGCCCCCACTTGGAGGCGGCGTACGGCAGCGCGCCGGCGTGCCCGCGCACCCCCGAGATCGAGGCGACGTTGACGATCGAGGACCCGCGCGGCATCAGCGGTACGGCGGCCTGCATGCCGAGCACCGGGCCGACCAGGTTGATGTCGAGCAGTGCCCGCAGGTCCTGCTCGGGCCACTCGGTCAGGTCCCCCGTGCGGTACACCCCTGCGTTGTTGACCAGCACGTCGAGGCGACCGTGCTCGGCGCGCACCGCCTCCAGCACGCGCTGCCAGTCCGCCCCGGACGACGTGTCGTGCCGGTGGTGGCTGGCGCGGTCGCCGAGGCGCTCCGCGAGCGCCCCGGCCTCGTCGGCCAGCACGTCGGTGAGCACCACCGTGGCGCCCAGGGCCACGAACAGCTCGGCCTCGGCGGCGCCCTGCCCCCGGGCCGCGCCCGTCACCAGGGCGACCTTGCCGGTGAGGTCGATCAGCGGGGCGCTCACGAGCTCAGCACGAATCCGGCGTACCCGCCGTCGCGCGCCTCGTCGCAGAGGCGTCCGTACGCCGCGAAGCCGCCGAGATAGGGCATGAACCCGCGTGGCTTGCCCTCGACGTTGGCCCCCATGTACCAGGAGCTGGCCTGCACGAAGAGCGTGCGCGAGGCGACGGCGTCGACGTGCGCGGTCCACGCATGGGCGGCGTCCGCGCGTGCCTCGACCTGGGTGTGGCCCTCCTGCGCGCAGTGCTCGAACAGGTCGACCAGCCAGTTCACCTGCTGCTCCCCCGCCAGCACCATGTTGGACAGCACCGACGGGCTGCCGACGCCGGCGAGGTTGAACAGGTTCGGGAACCCCGGGACGCACAGGCCCAGGTAGGTGACCGGCCCGTCGGCCCACGCCTCGGTGATCCGGTCGCCGCGCGGTCCGACCAGGTCGATGCGCGTCATCGCCCCGGTCATCGCGTCGAACCCGGTGGCCAGCACCAGCACGTCGAGCTCGTGGAAGCCCGACGCCGTCCGCACCCCGGTGGCCTCGACGGCCTCGATGGGGTCGCGGCGCAGGTTGACCAGCGTGACGTGGTCGCGGTTGAAGGTCTCGTAGTAGTTCGTGTCCGTGCAGATCCGCTTGGTCCCGATCGGGTGGTCGGTGGGGACCAGGTCGTCGGCCACCTGCGGGTCCTTGACGACCTCGCGGATCCGCTCCTCCGCGTAGGCGCGGGCCAGGTCGTTGACGCGCGGGTCGATGGACTGCTGGGGGAACGCCTTGCCGAACAGCACGCCGCCGCCCTGCCAGAACTCGCCCAGCACCTCGCGGCGCGCCTCCTCCGACATCGTGAAGGGGTCCTCGGGGTGGCTGACGTGCGGGGAGCCGGCGGCGCCGGCCCAGGAGAGCCGACGTCGTTCGGCGTAGTCGCGCTGGGCCTGCTCCCAGTCCTCGTCGCTCAGCTGGCGGTTGAAGGCCGGGACCGAGAAGTTCGGGCTGCGCTGGAAGACGGTGAGCTGGGCGGCCTGGTCGGCCAGCTCGGGGATCACCTGGATCCCCGAGGACCCGGTGCCGACCACGCCGACGCGCTGGCCAGTGAGGTCGACCGGCTCCTCGGGCCAGCTCGAGGTCCTCAGGATCCGGCCCTCGAAGCTGCTCAACCCCGGGATCGCCGGGTCCAGCGGCGCGGAGAGGCTGCCGGTCGCCAGGACGAGGTAGCGCGCGCGCAGCTCCTCCCCGGCGTCGGTGCGCACCACCCAGCGCGACTCCTCCTCGTCGAAGCGGCCGCCCTCCACCCGGGTGTCGAAGCGGTAGTGGCGGCGCAGGTCGAAGCGGTCGGCGACATGCTGGATGTAGCGCAGGATCTCCGGCTGGGTGGCGTAGCGCTCGCTCCACCTCCACTCACGCTGGAGGTCCTCGTCGAAGGAGTAGGAGTAGTCGAGACTCTCCACGTCGCAGCGGGCGCCCGGGTAGCGGTTCCACCACCAGGTGCCGCCCACCTCGGGGGCGGCCTCCACACCGGCGACGCTCCACCCCCGCTTCTGCGCGCTGTGCACGGCGTACAGACCGGAGAACCCGGCTCCCACCACGAGGACGTCAACGGCTGAGCTGGTCATGGTTCTCCTTCGTGGCGCCGCCGGCCACGGCGGGTGCCGGGGCGAGCAGGCGTCGTACGTCGTGCCAGAGCAGGTCGCGGGCGGCGGCCGCCGCAGGGAACGGGCCGATCGTGGCGAAGCCGTGGAACAGGTCGGGATAGTGCCGGTGCCGCACGCGTACGCCGGCGTCGCGCAGCAGCCCGGCGTAGCGGCAGCCCTCGCTGGAGAGCGGGTCGCGGCCCGCGGTGACGACCACCGCCGGGGCGAGACCGGACAGGCTCGGCGCCCGGGACGGGACGACGTGCTCCGTCGGCTCGGGCAGCGGGGTGGTGGCGGGGGGCCCGCCGAGGTAGTGGGTCCAGTACCACTCCATCGCGGCACGGGTGTTGAAGTGCCCGGTCGCGTAGCGCTGGTAGCTCTCGGACTCGAAGTCCGGCTCGATGACCGGGTAGAGCAGGACCTGGCCGGCGAGCGCGAGCCCGGCGTCGCGGGCGCGCAGGGCCGTGACCGCCGCGAGGTTGCCGCCGGCGCTGTCACCGGCGACGACCACGCGCGCCGGGTCGACACCAAGCGCGGGCGCGTTGTCCTGGATCCACCGCAACGCCGCGAGCGCGTCGTCGGCGGCCGCGGGTGCCGGGTGCTCGGGCGCGAGTCGGTAGTCCACCGAGACCACCACTGCCTCGAGGGCACGCGAGAGCGAGCGGCAGAAGCCGTCGTGGCTCTCGATGCTGCAGAACACGAAGCCGCCACCGTGCAGGAACAGCACCGCCGGCCGATCCTCGTCGGTCCCGTGCGGCTGGTAGACCCGCACGCGCAGCGGCCCCGCGTCGGTGACCACGTCGTGGTCCTCGGCCGCCCGGACGTCGTCCAGGTTGCTCACCGGGACCGCCCGGGCAGCCACGGCGGCGCGCGCCTCCGGGCCGCTCATCAGGTGCACCGGCGGGAAGCCCTCCTCGAGGACGGCGAGCAGACCCGCCACCTCGCCGCCCAGTGCCTCGTCCAAGACTGTCACACTCATCTCCTTCGGTCCGAACTATTACTAACCGAAATAGTCGCCGACGGCAAGAGGGACGCAGATCACTTCCGGCATGTACCGATGCGGAACATGCCGAGAAGTCGGCTCGGGGTACGCTGAGGCATGGCGAACGACGACGAGACGCACGACGAGGCGCCTCTCCCCGACCTGCGCAACACCAGCTGGGCCGTCCTGGGGCTGCTCTCGTTCGGCGAGGAGCTCTCCGGCTACGACCTGAAGAAGTGGGCCGACTGGAGCATGCGGTTCTTCTACTGGGCCCCGTCGTACAGCCAGATCTACGGCGAGCTGCGCAAGCTCGAGGGCTTCGGTTTCGCCACCTCCCGCGTCGTCAACAAGGACGACGTGCGGGGCAAGCGCCTGTACCGGATCACGCCGGAGGGTGAGCGCGCGGTGGCGCGGTGGGCGGCCGAGGCCCCCGTCGAGCCGGTCGTGCTCAAGCACGGCGTGATGCTGCGGATGTGGCTCGGGCACGCCAGCGACCCCGCGCGGCTGCGCGCGATGCTCGAGGAGCACCGCGACCAGAGCGAGAAGATGCGGGTACGTGCCGAGGTCGACGCCGAGGGCGCGCGCCGGGAGCCCGGCTGGGCATTCCCCGAGATGGTGCTGCGCTGGTCGGAGCGCTACTACGCCGACGAGCGCGACCGCGCCGACCAGATGCTCGCCGAGCTCGACGACGCGTTCACCAAGAGCAAGCGCGCCGCAGACGCTGCCGACCCCGCGCGGCGCTCCTCGGAGGAGTTGCGCTCGCACAAGGCCTGAGCACGGCTCGCTCCCCGGACACCGGGCCGGCGTCCGGGGAGACGGGTCAGGCGCCGGGTCAGGCGCCGGGTCAGTCGAAGGTGACGACCACGCGCGTGGCCTGGCCGCGGCGCATCTGGGCGAAGCCCTCGTCCGCCTCGTCCAGCGGGATCCAGGCGGACACCAGGGCGTCGAGCTCCAGGCGGCCCTGCTGGTAGAGGTCGGCGAGCACCGGGATGTCGCGGGGGAAGTGGTTGGCGCCCATCAGCAGCCCGCGCACGCCCTTCGCCGAGGTGACGAGGGGCAGCCCGGGCAGCACGAACTGCTCGCCGACCGGCGGGATCCCGACCACGTACGCCGTGCGGCCCGCGCGCACCATCCCGACCGCCTGCGCGACCGTCGCCTGCCGACCGACCACGTCGAAGGCGTGGTCGACCCCGCCGGTGAGCTCCTGCACCGCCGCCACGGGATCGCCCGCCGCGGCGTCGACCACGTGGGTGGCGCCGAAGCGGCGAGCGACCTCGAGCTTGTCGGCGCCGAGGTCGACGGCCACGATCCGGGTCGCGCCGGCCAGCCGAGCGCCCTGGACGACGTTGAGCCCGACGCCGCCGCAGCCGATCACCGCCACGCTGTCGCCCGGGCGGACGCCCGCGCCGTGGAGGGCGGAGCCCACTCCGGTCAGCACCGCACAGCCCAGGAGCGCGGCGCGGTCGACCGGCAGCTCGGTGGCCACCCGCACCACGGAGTTGCGGTGCAGGATCGTGCGCTCGGCGAGGCCGCCGAGGCCGGCGACCTGCCCGACCGGCTGGCCGTCGCGGACCAGCCGGGGCACCGGCCGCTCGGCGCGGCCCAGGTCGTTGCGGCGGTCGCAGAGGAAGGTCCGTCCGGCGCGGCACTCCGCGCAGCTGCCACAGAACATCGACAGGCAGGCGACCACCCGGTCCCCGGGGGCCAGGTCGAGCACCGCGGCGCCCACGCCCTCCACCGTGCCGGCGATCTCGTGGCCGGGGACGGTCGGCATCACGACCGGCAGCTCGCCGTCGATCATGTGCAGGTCGGAGTGGCACAGCCCGCAGGCGTCGACGCGCACGCGCACCTCGTCGGGGGCCAGCCAGTCGTCGAGCTCGACGTCGAGCACCTCGAGGTGCCCGGGCGCCGCGCTCAGCACGGCGGCGCGGACCCGGGTGCGGGAGGCGCCCGGCGTGGCCGCGGCCCGGAACGCCGGGGCGCCGGTGGTCGGGTAGGTCGTCACAGCTGAACCGCCTTGGTCTCGAAGTACTCCTCCAGGCCGAATCGGCCTCCCTCACGCCCGTAGCCCGAGCGCTTGTAGCCGCCGAACGGCGCGGAGATGTTGAACGCGCCGCCGTTGACGGCGACCTGACCGGTCCGCAGCCGGCGAGCGACCGCGAGCGCGCGGTCGGGGTCGCCGGACCAGACCGCACCGGAGAGGCCGTAGTCGGTGTCGTTGGCGACCGCGACCGCCTCCTCCGTAGAGTCCACGGCAATCACGCACAGCACCGGCCCGAAGACCTCCTCGCGCGCGATCCGCAGGTGCGGCTCGACGCGCAGCACGGTGGGTCGCACGTAGTGCCCGCCCGCCGGAGCGCCGTCCACCGGTCCGGGGCCGCCGGCCACGAGCACGGCGCCCTGGGCGAGGGCGTCCTCGATGTGACCGAGGACCCGCTCACACTGGGCGGCGGAGGCGACCGGGCCGACGTCGGTGGCCTCGTCGCGGGGGTCGCCGGTCACCAGCTGGGCGACGGCGTCCACGAGCAGCCGCTCGACCTCGGCGAGCCGCGAGCGCGGCACGACCAGACGGGTGAGCGCGGCGCAGGTCTGCCCGTTGTTGATCAGACAGCCGCGCAGGGACGCGGACACGGCCTGGCCCAGGTCGGCGTCGTCGAGCACCACGCTCGCCGACTTGCCGCCGAGCTCGAGGGTGGTCCGGGTGATGCCCGGCGCGGCCAGCTCGGCGATCCGCGCGCCGGTGCGGGTGGAGCCGGTGAAGCTGACGATGCCGACCCGGGGGTCGGTCACCAGGGCCTCGCCCGCCTCGGCGCCGGTGCCGACGACGAGGTTGGCCACGCCCGCGGGAAGACCGGCCTCGGCCAGCGCCTCGAAGAACGCGACGGTGGTCAGCGGCGCGATCTCCGAGGGCTTGAGCACGGCCGTGCAGCCGGCGGCGAGCGCGGGGACCAGCTTGGTGGCGAGCTGGTAGAGCGGGTAGTTCCAGGCGGTGATCGCGGCCGCGACGCCGATCGGCTCCTTGAGCACCAGCGACGTGCCGACCCGCTCCTCGAAGGCGTAGGACTCCAGGGTGGTGGCCACGTCGCGGATCGTCGCGGCGACCAGGTGGCCGTGGACGGTGCTCGCCATCCGGGCCGGGGTGCCGACCTCCAGGGAGGCGACCGCGCCCAGCTCGTCGGCCCGCTTGGCGACCAGGTCCGCGGTCGCCCGCAGCAGGCCGGCACGCTCCCCCACGCTCGTCGCGGCCCACGCGTCCCAGGCTCGGTCCGCGGCCGCGCAGGCCCGGTCCACGTCCTGCGCGTCCGCGCCGCGGAAGCGCGCCAGCACGCTCCCGTCGGCGGCGCTGCCGACCTCCAGCTCCGCGCCACCACCCGCGGCCCACGTCGCGTCGACGTACGTCGCCTGCACCTGTTGCATCCCGTCCCCTCATCTCGCCGCACGAGCGGCGACCCCGACATGGTTGCCATGCTTGCCATGTCGCAATATGTCATCTAGGAATACTTCAACCTAATACATTCAAGTGGTCAAGGGGCATGCGATGGAGACCAGGGACCGGATCCACCTCGACGGGGAGTGGGTCGAGCCGCACGGGCACGAGCGCCTCGAGCTGGTCGACCCCCGCACGAGCGAGGTGCACGCCACCGTTCGCCTCGCGGACGCCACGGACGTGGACCGGGCGGTCGCGGGCGCCCGGCGCGTCCTCGACGAGGGACCGGCGTGGCCGGTCGCGGCCCGGGTCGCTGCGCTGCGGGCGCTGCACGACCGGATCGCCGAGCGCACCGACCTGTTCGCCGACACGATCTCGGCGGAGATGGGGTCGCCGGCGACGCTCTCGCGCCAGGTGCAGGTCGGGATGCCGCTGGCCACCTTGGCCACCACCGTCGACGTGCTGGAGGGCTACTCCTTCGACGAGCCGCTCGGCGACTCGACCATCGCGCGCGAGCCGATCGGGGTGGTCGCGGCGATCACGCCGTGGAACTTCCCGCTCCACCAGGCCCTGGCCAAGGTCGGCGCCGCACTCGCGGCCGGGTGCCCGGTGGTGCTCAAGCCCGCCGAGACCACCCCGCTCACGGCGTACCTGCTGGTGGAGGCTGCGCGGGACGCCGGCGTACCGCCTGGGTGGCTGCAGCTGCTGCCGGGCCGCGGCGACGTGGTGGGCTCGGCGCTGGCCGAGCACCCGGGCGTCGACATGGTCTCCTTCACCGGCTCCACCGCGGTCGGTCGGGCGATCCAGCGTGCCGCGGCCGGCACCGTCAAGCGGGTCGCCCTCGAGCTGGGTGGCAAGTCCCCCAGCGTGCTGCTCGACGACCTCGACGACGAGGCCTTCGCCACCGCGGTGCGCACCAGCGTCGGCTTCTGCCTGATGAACACCGGCCAGACGTGCGCCGCCTGGACCCGGCTGGTGGTCCCGGAGGAGCGCTACGACGAGGCGGTCGCCGTCGCGACCGCGACCGCAGCGGCGTTCGTGCCCGGCGAGAACCTCGGCCCGCTGGCGTCGGCGGCGCAGTGGGACCGGGTGCTGGGCCATCTCGCCCGGGCCGTGGACGAGGGCGCCGAGGTGGTCCACGGCGACCCCGCACCGGCGCGCCCGGAGCGCGGGTTCCATCTCGCGCCGGTCGTCCTGGGCCGGGTCACTCCCGAGATGGCGGTCGGTCGCGAGGAGGTCTTCGGCCCGGTGCTGGCCGTGCAGACCCACCGCGGCGACGACGACGCCGTCCGGCTCGCCAACGCCACCGACTACGGGCTGTCGGCCGGCGTCTTCGCCGCCGACCCCGACCGCGCCTTCGCCGTCGCCCGCCGGATCCGCTCCGGGACCGTGCACGTGAACGGCATCAACGGCAACCGGCTCGCGCCCTTCGGCGGCTACAAGCAGTCCGGCCTCGGCCGCGAGTACGGCCGCTTCGGTCTCGAGGAGTTCCTCGAGGTCAAGTCGATCCAGCCGCCGCCGCGCGGCTGACCACGCCCACCACCCCGGAGGATCCATGACCCTCGACGCCGCCACCACCGCCCTGCTCCAGCAGCTCGCCGCTGCGGGCGGGCCACCCATGCACGAGGTCGACCCCGCCACCGCCCGCGCGCGGATGGCGGGGCTCGCCGCGCTCTACCCGCCGGGCCCGGAGCCGGCCCGCGCCGAGGACGCCACGGTGCCCACGCGCGCGGGCTCGCTGCCCGTGCGCGTGATCGCCCCCGCGTCGCCGCGCGGGGTCCTGCTCTACCTGCACGGCGGCGGCTGGGTCGTCGGCTCCCCCGCCGAGCACGAGGCGCTCGGCCGCGAGCTCGCCCACCGCACCGGGTGCGCCGTCGTCCTCGGCAGCTACCGCCTGGCCCCCGAGTCCCCGTGGCCGGCGGCGGTGGAGGACGCCTGGGACCTGCTGACCTGGGTGGACGAGCACCGTGCCGACCTCGCCGGCCCCGGCGCGCCACTGGTCGTGGCCGGCGACAGCGCCGGCGGCAACCTGGCCACGATCCTCGCCCGGCACGCACGCGACACCGGGGGCCCGTCGATCGACCTCCAGGTGCTGATCTACCCGGTCGTCGACCACGACTTCGACAACGGCTCCTACACCGACCCCGCCAACCAGCTCGCGCTGAACCGCGACACGCTGCGCTGGTTCTGGGACCACTACGTGCCCGCGGAGCACCGCGACCACCCCGACGCGTCGCCGGCGCGCGCCGAGGACCTGGCCGGCCTGCCGCCCGCGGTGGTCCTCACCGCCGAGCACGACGTGCTGCGCGACGAGGGCGAGGCGTACGCCGCGTCGCTTCGGGCGGCCGGCGTACCCGCGTCGTGCCGCCGGTTCGAGGGCCAGATGCACGGCTTCTTCACCATGGTCGGGCTGCTCCCGGCCTCGGCGGAGGCGCTGGACCACGTGGCCGCCGAGATCGACCGGCACCTCGCCGGGACCCGCACCCCCGCGCCGACCCAGGAGCCTGCATGAGCACCACCGACCAGACCCCCGGCCCCGCGAGCACCGTCGACGCGGTCGTCGTCGGCGCCGGCTTCGCCGGCCTCTATGCACTGCACCGGCTGCGCAGCCAGGGCCTGTCGGTCCGCGTGGTCGAGGCCGGCTCCGACGTCGGCGGGACCTGGTACTGGAACCGCTACCCGGGCGCACGCTGCGACATCGAGAGTGTCTTCTACTCCTACAGCTTCGACGCCGACCTGGCCCGGGAGTGGGAGTGGTCGGAGCGCTACGCCGCCCAGCCCGAGATCCTCGCCTACCTCCAGCACGTCGCGGACCGATTCGACCTGCGCCGCGACATCACCCTGGACACCCGGGTGGTCTCCGCGCACCTCGACGAGGACGCCGACCGGTGGACCGTGACGACCGACGCCGGGGAGCGGGTCTCGGCGACCTACCTGGTGCTCGCCGTCGGCCTGCTCTCCAGCACCAACCTGCCGCAGATCGAGGGCCGCGAGAACTTCGCCGGACGCACGTTCCACACCGGCGCGTGGCCGCACGACCCGGTCGACTTCACCGGCCGCCGGGTCGGCGTGATCGGCACCGGGTCCTCCGGCATCCAGCTGATCCCGCTGGTCGCCGAGCAGGCCGAGCACCTCACGGTCTTCCAGCGCACCCCGAACTTCAGCCTCCCCGCCAAGAACGGTGCTCCCGACCCCGAGAAGGTGGCCCGCCTGCGTGCGGACCACGCCCGGGTCAAGGAGGAGCTGCGCTCCTCGTCGTACGGCATCCTGCTGGAGCCGCCGACCCAGAGCGCCCTGGAGGTGCCCGAGGAGGAGCGGGAGGAGAAGTACCGCCGGCGCTGGGAGGAGGGCACCCTCACCGGGATCCTGCAGGCCTACAACGACCTGGTGCGCAACGAGGACTCCAACCACACCGCCGCGGAGTTCGTGCGCCGCAAGATCGCCGAGATGGTGCACGACCCGCAGGTGGCCGAGGACCTCACGCCGCGCGGCTACGCGTACGGCACCAAGCGCCCGTGCCTGGACACCGGGTACTACGCGACGTTCAACCGCGACGACGTGACCCTGGTGAACCTGCGCCGCACCCCGATCGAGCGGATCACCGCCACCGGCGTGGTGGTGGACGGCGTGGAGCACCCGCTCGACGACCTCGTCTACGCCACCGGGTACGACGCGATGACCGGCCCGCTGCTGGCCATCGACATCCGCGGGCGCGACGGACGCACCCTGCGCGAGGAGTGGCACGACGGCCCGCACAGCTACCTCGGGATCGCGGTGTCGGGGTTCCCGAACATGTTCACCCTCACCGGGCCCGGCAGCCCGTCCGCGCTCAGCAACGCCGTCGTCTCGATCGAGCAGCACGTCGAGTGGCTGGCCGACCTGCTCGCCCACGCCCAGGAGCGGGGCGCCCGCCTGGTCGAGGCCGACGACCGGGCCGAGAAGGAGTGGACCGAGCACGTGCAGCTGGCGGGCAACGCGACGCTCTACCCGCGCACGGACTCCTGGTACATGGGCGCCAACGTCCCGGGCAAGCCCCGGGTGTTCCTCCCCTACATCGGCGGGGTCGGCAACTACCGCGCCCGCTGCGACCAGGTCGCCCGCGACGGCTACCCCGGGCTGCTGATCGGCTGATCGGCTGATCGCACGGCTTGCACGACGAAGCGCCCGCCCCGTCACCGGGGCGGGCGCTTCGTCGCGTTGGCGGGCTCAGTCCAGCCAGGCCTCGTCGAGCAGGACGATGGAGTTGGCGGCGCCCTTGACGCCGTGCAGCTCGTCGCTCCACGCGGTCAGCTCGGCCATCGGCATCCAGGCCAGGAACGGCACGCTGTCGTTCCAGGCCTCCTGGATCTTGACGACCGCGGCCTTCTGGGCCTCCTCGCCGGCGGCCCCCTGGAACTCCTCCAGCGCGGCGTCCATCTCGGGAGTGGTCGGCATGCCGTAGGTCTGGGTGCCGGTGCTGTGCAGGGAGGCGTAGAGCTTGGAGAACGGGTCGCCTTCTCGGTAGTTGATCCCCCAACCGGCCAGGTCGTAGTCACGCTGCGCGGCCAGGCGGTTGATGAGGTCGGTGACGGTCGGGACCATCTCGATCTCGACCTCGAAGCCCACCGCCTCCAAGGACGCCTTCACGACCTGCGCGGTGTCGCGGGCCGCCGAGGTCTGGGCGTCGAGGTAGCTGATCGCGCCGTCGTAGCCGTCGGCCTTGGCCTCCTCGAGCAGCTCGCGCGCGGCGTCCTGGTCGGGCTCGATGCCGGTCATCTCCTCGGAGTGCCAGCGCGAGTACTCCGGGAAGAGCAGCGTGCTGGCCATGCCGTGCCCGTCGTACACCCGCTCGCGCACCAGGTCGGGGGCGAGCGCCAGCTGGATCGCCTGGCGCACGCGGACGTCGGCGCCCGGCCGGCCCTCCGTGCCGTTGATCAGCGCGGTGTCACTGACCGCGACCAGGTTGGAGTAGCCGCGAGTGCCCTCCTCGAGGACGGCATCCACCACGTCGGGGTCGCGGAAGAACGCCAGGTCGAGGCTGCCGTTGTTGAAGGAGTCCTCGACGGTGGCCTGGTCGCCGAGGTAGACGAAGCGGACCTCGTCGAGGTGGGGCCGGCCGTTCCAGTAGTCCTCGTTGGCCCCGACCAGCACCTCCTCGCTCGGACGCTGGTGGACGAGGGTGAACGGGCCGGCACCCACGGGCTTGAAGCCCTCGCCGACCGGACCGGAGGACTTGGCCACGATCATGCCGGGGCCCGAGGCGAGCATCGCCGGGAACATTGCCCAGGGCCGGTTGAGCGAGTAGACGACCGTGCGCTCGTCGGCGACCTCGATCCCGCTGACGTTCTCGTTCCACAGCGCCGCCTCCGGCGCCGGGGCCGCGGCGTACCGCTCCTGGCTGGCCTTGACCGCCGCGGCGTCCAGCGGCGTGCCGTCGGAGAAGCTCACCCCGTCGCGCAGGGTCAGCGTCCACTCGGTGTTGTCACCGTTGGCCTTGATCGCCTCCGCGAGCTGCGGGACGAACTCTCGGGTGTCGGTGTCGTAGCGCAGCAGCACGTCATAGAGGGCCGCCATCTCGGCGCCACCCGTGGTCACCGCGGCGATGGAGACCGCCGGGTCGAGGCTGCGGGGCTCGGAGTACAGCGCATAGCTGACCTGTCCCCCGGCCTTCGGCTCGCCGCCGGCGTCCTCCCCACCGACCATGCCCTCGGTGTACTCGAACCGGCCCCCGGCCTCGGTGTCACCGCCGCTGCCGCCGTCGTCCGAGTCGCTCGCACAGCCGGCCACCAGCGCTAGGGCCGCCACCAGCACCACCGCGGGCCGCAGCACGTTCCTGCGTCGCTTCATCGCATCCTCCTGGTCCGGGCAGGCCGGACGGCCCACTGCGAGTGACTATAACTATTCGGAATACTTCTGTGAAGCACGCTTCAAACAGTCATTGCCGCCGAGTGGGTCAGCGGGGGCCGGGGCGATCACCGCGCACGAGCCGGCCCGGGAGCTCACCGGTCGCCTCGCCGTCGACGTAGGTCTCGACCCCGGACACGAAGGTGTGGCGGTAGCCGTCGGCGCGCTGCAGCAACCGGCGTCCGCCGGCGGGCAGGTCGTGGTGCATCTCCGGCTTGTGCAGGTGCATCTGGTCGAGGTCGACGACGAGGAGGTCGGCCTTGTGCCCGGGGGTGAGCAGGCCGCGGTCCAGCAGGCCGACGGCCTCGGCGGTGGCCCTGGCCTGCCGCGCGACCATCATCTCGACCGGGAAGGTGCCGCGGTCGCGCACCCAGTGCTGGAGCAGCGTGGTCGGGAAGGAGCCGTCGCAGATGGTGCCGACGTGGGCCCCACCGTCGGAGAGGCCGGGGATCGTGAACTCGTGGCCGAGCATCTCGGCGCAGCCGTCGAGGGACCCGTCGACGTAGTTGGTGAACGGCAGGTAGAACATGCCCCGGCCCTCGTCGGAGACGAGGATGTCGTAGGCCAGCTCCAACGGGCTGATCCCGCGCGCGGCCGCCCGGTTGGCGATCGTCGAGGCCGGGTCCGGCTCGTAGTCCGGCGGGTCGGTGAGCTCGAACATGATCTCGAAGCGGTCCAGCAGCGCGCCGCCGATGATGTTCTCGGCGTCCACGATGCCGAGTCGGAGGATCTCCTCGCGCAGCGCAGGGTCCTGCATCGCCCGGGCCTGCTCGGCGACCGGCAGGTGGGAGATCCGCAGCCAGGCGGGGTTCGCCGCGAACGGGTTGAGGGTGCAGTCCAGGCCCATGAGGATGCCGATCCCGCGCGCCGCCACCTGGGCGCGCAGCCGCAGGCCGTCGGCGTTGGCCCGCTCGAGGAACGCCAGCGCCTTGCGGAACCGATCGGGGTAGGACGGGCTCTGCCCCAGCGAGAACGACATCGGCCGGCCGGCGCCCGAGGCCATCGAGGCGATCAGGTCGAAGTCGGTCTCGATGGTGTCGTCGTCCCAGTCGGTCACCAGCTGCAGCACGCCGTGCCCGGTCTGGCCGACCGCGCGGGAGATCGCGACGAGCTCCTCACGTCCGGCGGCGTACGACGGGGTCAGCTCGCCGGCCCGGGTCTTGTGGTTGAGCGTCCTCGAGGTGGTGAAGCCGAGCGCCCCGGCCTCGATCGCCTCGGCGGCCAGCTTGGCCATCAGCGCGACCTCCTCGTCGGTGGCCAGCGCGTGGGCGGCCGCCCGGTCCCCCATCGCCCGCACCCGCAGGGCGGCGTGCGGCACCTGGGCGGCGAAGTCGAGGTCGTGGGGCCGGCGCTCCAGCGCGTCGAGGTACTCGGGGAAGGACTGCCAGTCCCACGCCAGCCCCTCGGTGAGCGCGACGCCGGGGATGTCCTCCACGCCCTCCATCAGCGCGATCAGCCGACCGTGGTCGGCCGGCACGGCAGGTGCGAAGCCGACGCCGCAGTTGCCCATCACCACGGTGGTCACGCCGTGCCACGACGAGGGCTGGAGGCGGCTGTCCCACGTCGCCTGGCCGTCGTAGTGGGTGTGCACGTCGACGAAGCCGGGCATCACCAGCGCGCCGTCGACGTCCACCTCCCGGTGCCCGCGGCCGGAGACCCGCCCCACCTCGACCACCACGCCGTCGCGCACCGCGACGTCGGCGGTGAACGGCTGCGAGCCGGTCCCGTCGACGACGGTGCCGCCGCGCACCACCAGGTCGTGCTCGTTGCCCGTCATCCCTCGTCCTCCGGTCGGTAGTGCAGCAGCGTCAGGCCGCCGTCGGGGTCATCGTGGAACACCGGCACGACGCGCATGCCGACCCGCAGGTCGGCCGGGTCGACGTCGACCAGCTCGGTGCTCACCCGTGGGCCCTCGTCCCACTCCACGACGGCGAGCAGTTGCGGCACGGCGTCGGCCCACGGCGGCGCGGTCGGGCGCCGCGCGACGGTGAAGGTGTGCAGGGTGCCGCGGCCCGAGATCTCGCGCCACTCCAGGTCGTCGGCGAGCGTGCCCGGCGCCAGGAGACGGGGGTAGAACACCCACTGCCGTCCCGACGGGGACCACTGGATGCGGATCCGGTGCTCGCGCAGCGCGTCCCAGAACGGCTGGGAGACCGGGGTCGGCTCCGGCAGCGGCCGGGGCTCAGCCGGCTTGCCGGTCGACTGGCTGATGGGCTGGCTGGTCGACCGGGTCATCGCTCACTCCCCCTGCAGGAGCAGGGCGACCTGCTCGCTCATGATGCCGCCGTTGCCGGTCACGAACGCCGTGTGGCAGTCCGCGACCTGGGCCTGCTCCGCGCGTCCCATCACCTGACGCGCGGCGTCGACGACGTGGTGCATGCCGCCGGCCATCCCGGCCTGGCCGAAGGACAGCTGGCCGCCGGCCGTGTTGACCGGCAGGTCGCCGCGGAAGGTGAGGTCGTGCTCGGTCACCCACTGCATGCCCGCGCCCTTGGGGCAGAAGCCGGCGTCCTCCAGGCTCATCAGCACCGTGATCGTGTAGCAGTCGTAGATCGAGGCCATGTCGACGTCGGACCGCTCGAGCCCGGCCATCGCGAACGCCCGGTCCGCCGCGCGGGCGATCGGGGTCCGCACCAGGTCCTCGGCGTACGTCGGGGTCTTGAACGCCACGTGCTCGCCGAAGCCGGTGATGCGCACCGGGCGGTTGCGCGAGCGCCGGGCGAGGTCGGCGTTGGCCACCAGCACCGCAGCACCGCCCTGCACCCGCATCACCACCTCGAGCATGTGGATCGGGTCGGCGATGACCGGGCTGGCGAGCACGTCCTCGACGGTGAGCGGCTTGCCGTGGAAGACAGCACCCGGGTGAGCCGCGGCGTTGGTCCGCTGATCGACGGCGATCTTGGCGGTGGCACGCGGGTCGTAGCCGAACTCGGCGGCGTAGCGATGCGCGATCTGCGCGTACGGCGCGTTCTGCCCGACGTTGCCGTAGGGGATCTCGAACTCGGCCTGGGGCGAGCCGTACTTGCCGCTCGAGGCGCCGTACCAGGGCGGGGTCGCCGGGGCCCCCGCCCGCGAGGAGCGCGGCAGGATCATCGAGCCCGGGACGACGCACAGCACCGCGTCGCAGATGCCGAGCTCGACCGCGGCCGCCGCGCGCCAGACCATGCCGGCCGACGTCGCGCCGCCGAGGTCGACCCGCTCGCCGAAGTCGAGGGGCAGTCCGAGGTACTCCGACAGCGTCGCGGGCGCGAACATGTCGGACTCCTGCACCCCGTGGGTGACCAGGCCGTTGACCACCGACGCGGGCAGTCCGGCGTCGTCGAGCACCATCCGGGCCAGCCGGGCGTACTGGTCGAGGGTGAACATCGCAGGCCCGCTCTGCTTCTTCTCGGCGGGCAGCTCGGCGATGCCGACGATCGCGGCCTCCCCACGCAGGCCGCTCATCCGCCGTCCCCGCGCAGGGGCAGCGAGACGGTCGCGCTGCCCGGCATCAGGACGTCGTCGCCACGGCGCCCGGCGATCTCCAGCTCGAGCACGCCGCGACCGTCCTCCACCCGGGCGCCGGTGACCCGGCCGCCGAAGGAGAGGGTCTGGCCGGGGAAGGCCACGGCGCGGTTCTGCGCCGAGAAGCTCACCAGGCGTCCGGCGCCGCCGATCCAGTCGGTGACCGCGCGGGCCAGGAGCGCGGACTGCAACGGCCCCTGGACCAGCACGTCGTCGTAGCCCTCGCGCTCGCGCGCCCAGTCCTTGTCGTAGTGGATGCGGTGGCCGTTGTAGGTCGCCGCGCTGAAGAAGAACATCTGGGTCTCGTCGACCACGACCTCCAGGGCCGGGACCTCGTCGCCCACGGCGACGTCCTCGAAGTGCAGCTGCCCGGCCGTCGGGGCGGCGCTGGTTCCGGTACTCACTCCTGGGCTCCTCACGGGCGCGCGATCATCGAGGTGGTGGCCTCGGCCACCAGCTCGTCGCACTGGTCGGTGTAGGTCGTGCGCCAGGTGACGAGCACGAACGGGCCGCTGCGGCCCTGCTTCTGCACGATCGACTCGACCCGGCGCTCCATCGTCACGACGTCGCCGTGCCCGCAGTAGCGGTGGAACGTCGTGCTCTCCCCACCGGCCATCCGGCGCGGCGCGTCCGGGAACGCCAGGTCGCCCGACGAGGCCCCGGAGGAGCCGTCGGCCCGCAGCCGGTCGAGCGGGGTGACGCCCAGGACGGCGTACTGCAGGTAGAGCGGGGGCGCGACGACGTCGTCGAAGCCGTGGGCCCGGGCGTGCTCGGGGTCGAACCACAGCGGGTTGTCCTCCCCCACCGCGACCGCCCACCGCTGCCAGTCGCGGCGGACGACCTCGCCGCTCGCGCGGGCGACGACCTTGCCCACCTGGGCCGCGGCCTCGGGCGGGACCAGGTCCGGCACCTGCCCGGTCTCTTCGGTCTGCTGGGTCATGCGTGTCCTCTCAGGCCAGCTGGTGGTCGGTCACCAGACCGCGGGCCACCAGGTCGTCGTACTCCTCCCGGGACCAGCCCAGGACGGTCAGGTACACGTGCTCGTTGTCCTCGCCGAAGCCCGGCACGGGCCGGCCGAAGGCGAGGTCAAGGTCGTCGCTGCGCCACGGGTGGCCCGGGTAGCGGTGGGTGCCGATCGCCGGGTGACTGCGCTCGCGCCACCAGCCGCGGGCCTCAAGGTGGGCGTCGGTGAGCAGCTGCGGCTCGCTCACCACCTCCGCCGCCGGGACCCCGGCGCCCTGGAGGGTCGCGACCATGTCGTCGGCCTCCCGGTCTGCGCACCAGTCGGCGAGCGCGGCGCGGATGTCGGCACTGCGGCTGCGGCGCAGGTCGCCGTCGGCGTCCGGACCCGGCAGCCGCGGGTCCTCGTCGAGCCCGGGGACCGCGCACAGGGCCCGCCAGTCGCGGTCGTCGCGGACGGTCACCGCCACCCAGCGGTCCTCCCCGGCGACGCGTACGACGTCCTGCACCGCCCACGGGTCGGCGTTGCCGAGCACCGGCGGGTCGCGGTGGTTGAGCTGGTGGTCGAGGAAGAGCTCGCCCACCTCGGCCATGACGTTCTCGGCCTGGGCGAACTCCACCAGGCCGCCGCGTCCGGTCGTCTCCCGGTCCCACAGCGCGGCCAGCACGGCGAACCCGACACCGGCCGGCGCCGCCTCGTCCATGTGGTAGTTCTCGCCGGCCGAGTCGGGGTCCTCGCCCTCGTAGCCGTCCATCGCCGCGATCCCGACCAGGCTGTTGAAGTTCGGGCCGTAGCCGAGGTAGTCGCTCATCGGGCCGGTCATGCCCAGCGGCGGCATCCGGACCACCACGAGTCGCGGGTTCACCTCGAGCAGTCGCTCGTGGCCCAGGCCGAGCTTCTCCAGCACGCCGTTGGAGTTGTTCTCCACCAGCACATCGCTGACCCGGACGAGCTCGAGGAAGGCGCGGTGGCCCTCGGGGGTGTCGAGGTTCATGCAGGCCGACAGCTTGTTGCGCGCGTGCCAGTTGAACAGCGCCGAGCGGTCGTAGGGACGGGCACCGGGATCCTTGTCGGGGTAGGTGCCGCCGTGGTAGCCGGTCTTCTCGAACGACGCCTTGGTGACCTTGGCGGAGACCTGCCGGCTCAGCCGGTCGTTGCCCTCCACCCGGATCACCTCCGCGCCGAGGTCGCCGAGCAGCGCGGTAGCGCCGGGCCCGGACCACACGACGGTCAGGTCGACGACGCGGATCCCCGACAGCGGCAGGTCCTCACGCGGGCTCATGCGGGCACCTCCTGGGTCGGCTCGGTGGGTTCGGTGGCGGTGGGGCCAGCTGCCTCGGCGCGCACGTCGGCGCCGTGCTGGTCCAGCAGCGGCGCAGGCGTGCGCAGGGCGTAGCCGCGATCCATCCGCCACGGCGGGCCGGCGTACTCCAGCCGACCGGCCCGGGGGTGGTCGGCGGCGACGAACGCACCGCGCTCGCGGAAGTGGGGGTGGGTCAGCACCTCGGAGACCGAGAGGTAGGCGGTGACCGGGATCCGTGCCGCCTCGGCGGCCTCCATCACCGCGACCTTCGGCCGCGCCGCGATCCATCCCGCGACGTGGGCCAGGAACTCCTCGCGGTCCTCGCCGGCGACGGTCTGGCGGTCCAGGAACCGCTCGCGGAACGCGGGGTCCTCGGCGCCGACGAGGTGCACGAAGCGGTTCCAGAAGGCCTGGTTGGTCACGTAGACCATCACGAAGCCGTCGGCGGCCCGGAACGGCCCGGTGAAGGTGGCGCCGTGCCGGTGCGGGCTGCGGGCGCCTCGCGGCGCGGTGATGCCGGAGTACGACGCGGAGAGCAGGTACGACGCGCGCCGGTCGGCGCCGGCCAGCAGCACCTCCTGGCCGGACACGTCGATCGTCGCGCCGCGTCCGGTGCGCCGGGCGCCGAGCACGGCAGCGAGCGTGGCCTGCCCGGCGCTGCGCCCGACCGTGTAGTGCTCGAGCAGCGCGGGCTTGCGCAGCGGCGCGCGCTCCGCCTGCCCGGTGGCGTGCATGGGGCCGCCGGCCGCCTGGAGCACCAGGCCGCTGGCCTCGTGGTCGCGGCGCGGACCGGTCTGGCCGAACGCGCTGATCCGGGTGAGGACCAGGCGGGGGTTCACCGCGCGCAACACGTCGGGGCCGAGGCCGAGGCGCTCGAGGTGGCCGGGACGGAACGACTCCACGACCGCGTGCGCGTCCCGCACCAGCCCGAGGAGCAGCTCGCGGTCCGCCGGGTCGTGCAGGTCCAGGGCGACCGATCGCTTGTTGGTGTTGAGGTGCAGGAAGAGCGCGCTGCGCTCGGGGTCGGGGCGGTCGTCGGGGAACGGGCCCCAGCGCCGGGTGAGGCTGCCCTCCCCGGGCTTCTCGACCTTGACGACGTCCGCACCGAAGTCGGCGAAGAGCTTGGTGGCGTACTCGCCCGCCACCCAGCGCGAGAGGTCGAGCACGCGGACCCCGGAGAGCACCTGCGCCGGTGCGCCAGATCCGGTTTCGCCAGCTCCAGCCGTGTCAGCCACGGGCGATCTCCTCCTCGAGCCAGCCGGCGGCCACGTCCGGCCCGCCGCCGAGCGCCCCGAGCAGGCGGGCCCGCTCGGACCACAGGTGCAGGTCGGTCTCGACGACGTAGCCCATGCCACCGTGCAGCTGGTGGCCGTCGAGCGTCGCGCGCCGGTACGCCGTGGCGGCTCGCAGCACCGCGACCGCGGTCTCCCGGACCGCCGGCCGGCCGCGGCCGTGCCAGAAGACCGCGCTCCGGGCGGCCAACCGGGCCGCCCGGACCGCGATGTGCACGTCGGCCACGAGGTGCTGGGCAGCCTGGAAGGACGCGATGGCCCTGCCGAACTGCTCACGGCCCCGGACGTGAGCCACGGTGCGCTCGAGCACCGCGTCCGCGCCGGCGGCCATGTCGACGCACTGGAGCGCCCGGACGAGCAGCGCGACGCGGCGCACCCCGTCCGTGGCGAGACCGGCCCCCTCGGGCCCGGTCAGCACGTCCGCCGCCGGCACCACGACGTGGTCGAGGTCCAGCTGCTGGAGCCGGTCGGAGTCGCTGGTCGGCAGCGCGGTGAGCGTGAGCCCCGGGGCCCGCGGATCGAGCAGCACCCCGACCAGCCGGTCCGGCTCGCCGTACGTCGTCAGGGTGGCGGTGGCCAGCACCCGGTCGGCGAGGTCGGCGTCGAGGACGTGGTCGAGGCGACCGCTCACCGCGACCCGGTCCCCGCCGATCCGCTCCGCCCGGAGCGTCGGGCGCACGTCGGCGGCGTCGTAGGGGCTGGCCAGCGCCACGGCGCCGCGCAGCTCGCCGCGGCACAGCGGGGTCAGCACCCGTGACTGCTGCTCCGCGCTGCCCAGGGCGGCCACCGCGAGGCCGAGGTGGAGGGTGCTGAGCACGACCGTGGGGCACAGCGCGCGCCCGGCCTCGGCGTACACGACCGCCAGGTCGTCGAGGGTGCCGCCGGCGCCGCCGACGTCCTCGCCGAACGGCAGCGCGAGCACCTCCGCGGCGACCAGCGATGCCCAGAGCTTCTCCGGGACCCGCTCCCCGCCCGGCTCGCGCAGCGCGCGGACCAGCTCGGGTGGGCAGTGGGTGGCGAACAGCTCACGCAGGCTGGCGGCGAGGTCGCGCTCCTGGGTGGTGACGACGAGCTTCACGGACTCCCTCTCTCAGCGACCGTAGGACGGCATGGCGTGCCCGCGTTGGGCGATGACGTCGCGCAGCACCTCGTTGGTGCCGGCGCCGAAGCGCAGCAGCGGCGCGATCCGGTAGAGCCGCTCGAAGCGGCCGTCGTCGGGGGCGGCCGCGGTGCGGTGCCCGAGCAGTCCGTCGGGACCGAGCAGGTCGAGCGCGACCTCCGCGATGCGCTGGCGCAGCTCGCTGGTGAAGATCTTCTCGACGCTCACCTCCACGCTCGGGATGACGCCCTCGTCGAGCAGCGACGCGGCCTCGAAGCCCATCAGCGTGGCGACCTCGACGTCGGCGTCGAGGTGGGCGAGCCGGCGCCGCACCGTCGGGTCGTTCGCCGGCACGACGCCGTCGCGGCGAGGTTGACGGGCAAGCTCGAGGAGGTCGTCGACCGCGCGGCGCAGGTCGCCGGCGTTGGTGAGGGCACCGCGCTCGAGGTCCAGCGCGCCGGTGATGTAGCGCCACCCCTTGTTGACCTCGCCGATCAGGTTGGTCGCGGGCACCCGAACGTCGTCGAAGAACGCCTCGTTGGTGCGGTAGCCCGACCAGGCCGTGAGCGGGCGGATGGTCACCCCCGGGTGGTCGATCGGCACGATGATCACCGAGATGCCGCGGTGCTTCGGGGCATCGGGATCGGTGCGGACGCACAGCCACTCGTGGGTGGAGCGCTGGGCACCGCTGTTCCAGGTCTTGGCGCCGTTGATCACCCACTCGCCGTCCTCCATGGTCCCCTCGAGCACCGCGCGGGTGCGCAGGCTCGCCAAGTCGGTGCCGGCGCCGGGCTCGGAGTAGCCCACGGCGCAGACCATCTCGCCGCGCGCGATCGGCGTCAGGAACTCCGCCTTGTTGCGATCGCTGCCGTGGCGCATGATCATCGGCGCCACCGACGTGACGGTGAGGTCGGGACCCGGGACGCCCCAGTACTCGAACTCGCTGACCAGCAGGTGCTGGAAGATCGGGCCCAGGCCGAGACCGCCGTGCTCGACCGGCCAGTTCAGGCCGAACCAGCCCTTCTCGCCGATCTTGCGGCGGAACGCCATCAGCTCGCCGTCGCGCTTCTCGAGGTCGTGCTCGGCGAGCTCGGCCCGCAGCGCCGGGGTGACGTGCTCACGCAGGAACGCCCGGACCTCCTCCTGCCACGCACGCTGCTCGGTGTCGAGCTCGAAGTCCACCGGCGGGCCACCCTTCGTCCGTCTGATCCGAACTATTCCTGTTCGGCATATGCAGTCAACGACATCGCCGGGGTGCTGTCAACGGCGGTCTCACGCCCGGGTGGCGACCAACCGCTGCGGTCGACGACGCGCTCGCCGCCGACGCGTGTCAGCCCGCGTCGGGACGGAACGGGTGGGGCGCGGGCGGCAGGTCGCTCACCCGGCCGGTCCACCGCGGAGCCCGTCGCTCGCGAACGGCGCGCACGCCCTCGCGCACGTCGTCGTGGTCCATCAGCCGGCGGTGCCAGGCGGTCTCGAGGCGCTCGACCTCGGCGGCGTCGAGGTCGAAGGCGGCCCACAGCAGCTGCTTGCTCGCGGCCACCGACTGCGGCGCGGTGTGCGTGGCCACGTCGCGGGCCCAGGCGAGGGCGGCGGGCAGCACCTCGTCGGCCGGCAGCACCCGGCTGCCGAGCCCGAGCTCGAGGGCCCGATGGCCGTCGAAGGTGGACCCCGCGAGCAGCACCTCCGCAGCGCGGGAGACCCCGATCATCCGCGGCAGCACCCAGTGCGACCACGCATCGCCCAGCAGGCCGAGGCGCGCCTGCACCACGCCGTACCGCGCGTCGGCGGCGAGGAAGCGTACGTCGCACTGCAGCGCCAGTGTCAGCCCGATGCCCAGGGCGTGGCCGTTGACCGCGGCGATCACCGGCTTGCGGACCGCGAACGCCGGGAAGCGCACCCCCGCGGCACTGAACCCGTCGTCGGTCCCGGCGAGGGCCGACTCCCCCGCGCTCAGGTCGGCGCCGGCGCAGAACGCGGGCGGGGTGCCGGTGAGGACCACTGCGCGGATCTCGTCGTCGGCGTCGCAGCGTGCGTACGCCGCGGCCAGCTCGCGGCCGGTGCCGGCGTCGAAGGCGTTGCGCTTCTCGGGCGCGTGCAGCGTGAGCGTGGCGACCCCGTCGGCGACGTCGAGGAGCACCGTGCTCGCGCTCACGGCAGGTAGCCCGCGTGGACGACCGGCTCCGGCCGGGCGACGGGTCGGGCCAGGCGGAGCCCGGCCAGCAGGGCGTTGCGCAGCTCGCGCGGGTCGATCACCTCGTCGTACGTCGCGGACGCGGCCAGGCGCCACGGACCGGCCGCCTCGTTGGCGAGCAGGGCCTCGCGGGTCTCGGCGTCCGCGCCCGACGTGGCGCCGCCGACCGCGGCCGGGATGCCGCCGAGCATCGCCCCGGGGAACGCCAGCGAGAGGGTCTGCCCGCCGAAGGCGTTCTGGCCCATCACCGAGCTGCCGAACCCGAAGGCCTTGCGGACCGTGACGTGCAGCTTGGGCACCCGGGCACGGTGCTGCGCGGCGAACATCCGCGCGGCGGCGCGCAGGATCCCGGCCTTCTCCGAGGCGCTGCCCGCGAGCACGCCGGGGTTGTCGGCCAGCTGGAGCAGCGGGAGGTGGAAGGCGGCGGCACGCTCGACGAAGCGCGCCCCCTTCTCGGCGGCCGCGACGTCGATCGCCCCGGCGAGCACCGCGGGCTGGTTCGCGACCACGGCGACCGGACGGCCGCCGAGGCGACCCAGCGCGGTGATCAACGACCGGCCGTGCCGGGCCTGCAGCTCCAGCAGCGACCCGGCGTCGAACAGCTCCTCGAGCAGCAGGTGCATGTCGTAGGGCCGGCGCGGGTTGGGAGGGACCACGTCGAGCACCCGGTCCAACAGGCGTTCGCCGGTGTCCGGACCGGTCGTGGTGGGCGGGTGCTCCCAGGCGTTGGCGGGCAGGTAGGACAGCCAGCGGCGCACCGCCTGCAGGGCGGCATGCACGTCGGGGGTCACCTCGTGCACCACCCCGCTGGACTCGGCGTGCACCGCGGCGCCGCCGAGCTCCTCCTTGGTGACCACCTCGCCGAGCGACGCCTTCACCAGCGGCGGGCCGGCGGTGAACAGCGAGCCGTCGCCCTCGACCAGCACGACGTGGTCGGCCAGCGGCGCGGCGAGGGCGCCGTGCCCGGCGGACGGGCCGGTCACCACGACCGCGGTGGGCACCAGCCCGGCCAGCTCGACCAGCGCCTGGAGGTCGTTCGGCGCCGGGCGGTGGACGGCGAGCGCGTTGGTCGCGCGGTGCCCGGCCCCCTCGAGCACCAGCACCAGCGGCACCCGCTCCTGCCGGGCCAGCGCGGCGAGCCGGGCCCGCTTGGTGGCCCCCGCCGTACCGATCGAGCCGCCGGCGACGGTGAAGTCCTCCACCCCGACCAGCACCGGGCGACCGTCGATCAGTCCCGAGCCGGCGACGAACGCGTCGGCGGGAGTCTCGCCGTCCCCGGCCAGCGTGCCGAGCTCGGCGAAGCTGTCCGGGTCGAGCAGGGCCGCGACCTTGGCGCGGGCGTCGAGGCGCCCGGCTCTGCGGACGCGCTCCAGCTTGTCCGGGCCACCCATCGACCGCGCGGCTGCTCGCCGGCGCGCGAGGTCCGCCAGCAGCGGCTCCCACTCGTCGCGGTGCCCGGACGGGGTCATGACACCCGGACCTCGCGCCGCATCACCTTGCCGGTGGCGTTGCGCGGCAGCGCCTCGGAGGTCAACGTCCAGCGGGTCGGGACCTTGTAGCGCGCGATCAGCGACTGCACGTGCGCGCGCAGGTCCTCGGCGGTCGTCGTCGAGCCCTCGTCGAGCACGACGACCGCGGCCACCTCCTCGCCCCAGTCGGGGTGCTCGACGCCGAGCACGATGCTCTCGCGGACGTGGGGGTGGGCGTCGAGGGCGTTCTCGACCTCCGCCGGGTAGACGTTCTCCCCGCCGCGCAGGATCAGGTCGGAGCGGCGGCTGGAGATGCGCAGCTGCCCGTCGCGCATCGTGCCGAGGTCACCGGTGCGGAAGAACCCGTCGGCGGTGGTGACCGCGGCGGTGGCCTCGGGGTCGTCCCAGTAGCCGATCATCACGAGCGGGCCGCGCAGGCAGACCTCGCCCTCGACGCCGTCGGGCACCCGACGGTTCTCGGGGTCGCGCACCTCGACCTCCATCGTCGGCACCGGTCGGCCCACGGTCTCGGGGTCGGCGACCAGGTCGGCGGCGCTCGCGAGGGTCGCGGCGCTCGAGGACTCGGTGAGCCCGTACGTCGTGCCGAGCGCCCGGCCGGCGACCGGCAGCACCTCGCGCACCCGCTGCTTGAGCGTCGGGGCGGAGGGCGCGCTGTTGACGGTGAAGGTCCGCAGCGAGGACAGGTCGTAGCCGTCCAGGCCGTGGGTGTCCGCGTGCTCGACCAGCCGGCTGGCCATGGTCGGCACCGCACCCCAGTTGGTGATCCTCTCGGCCTCGACCAGCCGCAGCACCCGGTCGATGTCGAACCTGCCGACGTGGATGACCGCGGTATCGCCGACGGCCAGCCGGATCACCGCGATGTTGTGCAGCGCGGCGATGTGGAACAGCGGGGTCGCGAGCAGCCAGCGGCGCGGCGGCGGGGCCATGCCGAGCTCGGTGGCGACCGCGTCGTTGAGCAGGTGGAACCAGACCGCGGCCACCACGTTGCGGTGCGAGTGGGTGGCGCCCTTGGGGCGACCGGTGGTGCCGCTGGTGAACAGCACGACCGCGGGGTCGTCCTCGGCGACCAGCGTGTCGAGGTCGGCGGGCAGGGTCGCCCCGGCGTACCGCTCGATGAGGGCCGGCAGGTCCTCCTCGACCGAGACCACCGGGATGCCCGGGTCGCCCACCAGCGCGCGGCGCGGGCCGTCGGCGACCAGCACGGTCGGCTCGGTGCGCTCCAGGCCGTAGCGGATCTCCGGGCCGGCCCACAGCGAGTTCATGCCGACCACGACGGCACCCAGGGCCTGCGCGGCCCAGAACGTCACGATCCACTCCGGGGAGTTCGCGGCGCAGATGGCGACCCGATCGCCGCGTCCGACACCGTGCTCGGCGCGCAGCGCGGCCGCGAGCGCGGCGACGGCGTCGAGGTGCTCGGCGAAGGTCATCCGGGAGGTCTCGGTGACGAGGTACTCCGCGTCCCCGTGCCGCGCCGAGTCGAGCAGCAGCCGGCCGAGGCTGCGCTGGCGGTTCGCGAAGACCTGGACCTGCTGCCCGCGGACCTCCTCGCGGCGGATCTCGAAGGGCTGGCCGGGTGCGGTGAGCCGGGCGAGGGCGTCGTCTCGGGTGATCATCGGCGCCGGCTCCGCTCGCTCGTGGCGTGCGGGGTGCGGACGGCAACCGCGATGACGGGGGTACGCATGAGGGCTCCTCGGGACGACTCGGGACGCTCGGACGCTAGTCGCGACCCGCGTCACACGGCGAGGGCTTCCCGCTCACCGAAAACGCCCGGCGCTCAGCGCAGCGGCTGCGCCGAGGTCTCCTCCTCGTGCCGCGCCCCGAAGATCCGTCGCTCGGCGGCGGCGATGGGCACGTCGTTGATGCTGGCGTGGCGTTCGGCCATGTAGCCCTCCGCGTCGAAGAGCCAGTTCTCGTTGCCGTAGCTGCGCCACCACCGGCCCTCGGCGTCGTGCCACTCGTACTGGAACCGCACCGCGATCCGGTCCTCGCCGTACGCCCACAGGTCCTTGCGCAGCGCGTAGTCGAGCTCGCGCCGCCACTTCTCGACGAGGAAGCCCCTGACCTCCTCGCGGCCGGTGAGGAACAGGTCGCGGTTGCGCCATCGGGTGTCGGGTGTGTACGCCGCGACGACGACGTCGGGGTCCCGGGTGTTCCAGGCGTCCTCGGCCGCGCGCACCTTGCGGGCGGCCGTCTCAGCGGTGAACGGGGGCAGGGGCGGACGGGTCATGGCGCTCCTCCAACGAACCGGCGGTGCTCCCGAGTCTGGCAGCGCGCGCCGACACCGGCGCTCAGCGCGACGGCGCGAACAGCGCCACCGCGACCTCAGCCTCCTCGGCGCCGTGGCCGGCAGTGACGCCCGCAACCTCGGCGACGTCCTGGAAGGACACCAGGCTCCCCGCCGGGAGCCGACGATCGTCCGCGACCAGCGCGCCGGCGAGCACCACGGCGTACCCCGCCTGCCCGGCCGGGAGGTCGGCCAGACACAGCATCTCGCCGGGCGCCAGGCGTACGCCGTAGGCCCGCGCGCCGCGCCCGGTGCCGCCCAGCTCGACCGGCCCGGCCCCGGTGGCGACCCGCTCGTCGAGAAGGACCGTGAAGTGCTCACCGCGGCCCGCCAGCCGGCGTCGCTTCTCCCGCTCCTCCGGCATGTAGTTGATGCCGGTGGTCGGGTCGCGGCGCAGGGTCAGGTAGGAGATGCCGATCGCCGGATCGGTGCGGATCGGGCCGTAGGAGGCGTAGGCGTCGGTGTAGTGCACGACGCCCGGCACGGCGCGGTCGCGCCCGATCGTCCCCTCGCCGCCGACGACCACCTGGAACTGGTCGACCTCGTGGAAGTGCGCGCGCAGCTCGCCCGCCTGCTGCTCGACCAGGTAGGCCTGCTCCCCCGGCTCCTTCGCGGTGTGGCTGCCGAGGTAGTCGCGCATGACGTAGCCCGCCCCGTCGGGGCCGTAGGTCACGGGCTGGGTCTCGCTGGGCGTGATCGTGCGCATGCTCCTGTCTGCCACACCGTCGCACCGCCCTGTCGGCGGTTCCCGTCCAGCGGAACCGGCACGCCCTTGGCTGATGGCGGTGTTCCGCAGTCAGCCCGTGGCTGCGGAGCACCGCCATCACGCAAGGACCGGCGTGCGGGCAGGTAGCGTTCCGGCCGTGAGTCAACCAAGCAGTGTCGCGCCCGTCGACGTGCGCGTCGCGGTGGGGACCGGGGTGGTCGTGCTGCTCGGGCTGGCGGCGCTCGCCGTCGCCACCGAGCTCGCCCCGGACGCCGGGGTGGTCGACCCGGTGCCCTCGACGGCCGGCTGGATCCTGGGCGCGGTGACGCTGCTGCTCCAGGCGACCGCGCTGCTGTGGCGTCGTACGGCGCCGCGCGCGGTCCTCCTCGTCACCGCGCTGGGCATGCTTCTGTGCGCGGCGTGGGGGCTCGGCAACGCGATCGGCCTGGCCCAGCCGGCGGTGCTGATCGCGGCGTACACCCTCGGGGTCGAACGGCCGCTCTCCCGGGAGACCGTGCCGACCTTCGTCGGGGCGGCGCTGCTCGCCGGCGCGGGCTCGGCGACCGCGGGCCTGGACGGCGGCGAGGACCTGGCGGTCGCGATCAGCCTGGGACTGACGCAGGGGGTGGCGACCGTGGGCCTCCCGCTCGCCATCGGGGTCGTCGTCGCCACGCGCCGCGAGATCCGGCAGGCGCGCGCCAGCCGTGCGGACGCGCTCGAGCGCGAGCACGGGGCCCTCGTGCAGGCGACCGTCGCCCGCGAGCGCACCGCGATGGCCCGCGAGCTGCACGACATCGCCGCCCACCACCTCTCCGGCATCGCCGTGATGACCGCCGCGATCCGCACCCAGATCGACTCCGACCCCGAGGGTGCCAAGGCCGCTGTCGCGCAGGTGCGCCAGCAGAGCACCGAGGTCCTGCGCGACCTGCGCAGCCTGGTCGGGCTGCTGCGCGACGACGCCGGCTCCGCCGACCCCGACCGGGTGCGGCCCGAGTCGATCGCCGGGATCACCGCGCTCGTCCAGGACCTCACCACCGCCGGCCGCGACGTCGGGCTGACCGTGCTGTCCGGGCAGTCAGGCGACCGCCCGCTCGGCGACGGGGTCGGCCCGCTCGCCCAGCTCGCGGCGTACCGGATGGCCCAGGAGTCACTCGCCAACGCCGCCCGCCACGCGCCGGGCGCCCGCACCGAGGTCGTGATCGACGACCGCGACCCCGCGGCGGTCGAGGTGAGGGTCCGCAACGACCGCCCCGCGGCGGCGCCGGCACCGGAGGGACGCGACGGGTTCGGCATCCTCGGCATGCGCGAGCGGGCCGACCTCACCGGCGCCACCCTGGTCGTCGGCCCCACCCCGGGCGGGGGCTGGGAGGTCGCGCTGCGGGTGCCGCGCGAGCAGCGGCTCGAGACCACCACGAGGGAGCACGCATGATCCGGGTCGTGGTCGCTGACGACCAGCCGCTGGTGCGCGCCGGCCTGCGCACCCTGCTGAACGCCGAGCCCGACCTCGAGGTGGTCGCGGTCGCCGCCGACGGCCGCGAGGCGGTGGAGGCCGCGCGGACCCTGCGCCCGGACGTGGTCTGCATGGACATCCGGATGCCCGGCCAGGACGGCATCAGCGCGACCCGCGAGCTGTGCGGGCCGGGCGTGGCAGATCCGATCCCGGTGCTGGTGCTCACCACCTTCGACATCGACGACTACCTCTTCGGCGCCCTCGAGGCCGGCGCCTCCGGATTCCTGCTCAAGGACGCCGAGCCCGAGGTCCTGGTCGCGGCCGTGCACACCGTGGCCCGCGGCAACGGCACCCTCGACTCCGCGCTCACCAAGCGGGTGCTGCGCGAGGTGGTCACCCGTCGCGAGATCGTCCCGGTCACCGCTGGCCGCGCCTCCGAGCTGCTCACCGCCCGCGAGCACGACATCCTGCTGCTGCTCGCGCAGGGACTCTCCAACGACGAGATCGCCGCGCAGCTGGTGCTGGAGACCTCCACGGTGAAGTCGCACCTGGCCCGGATGATGCCCAAGCTCGGCGTCCGCTCCCGCCTCCAGGCCGCGGTCTGGGCCTACCAGAACAAGGTCGTCGCGGTCCCCGACTGACCCGATCGGAGGCCGCTTGCATCGAAGGATGCAACCTCGCGATCTCCCTCTCAGGCGGCTCGTGGCGGACGCCCGGAACTCCTAGGTTCATGGATGTCCCCATCCCGCTACCGAGGGAAGTCCGATGACCGGCCCCACCCCGTCCCGCACCATCCACCCGGCATCCGCCGGCACCACCGGCGCCCCCGCGCTCCGGCTCCTCGACGTGCACAAGCAGTACGCCGGGGCGCCGGAGCCGGTCCATGCCCTGCGCGGCGTCTCCCTGACCCTGGAGACCGGCTCGTTCACCGCGATCATGGGCCCGTCCGGGTCCGGCAAGTCGACCCTGCTGCACGTCGCCGCGGGCCTCGACGTGCCCAGCAGCGGCCGGGTCCTCGTCGGCGAGCACGACATCAGCGCCCTCTCCCCCGACGCCCTCACCCGGTTCCGCCGCGACCAGGTCGGGTTCGTGTTCCAGTCCTACAACCTCGTCCCGCACCTCAGCGTCGCCGACAACGTGCAGCTGCCGGTGATCCTCGCCGGGCGCGACCCGGACCCGGCCTGGCAGGACGAGCTGCTGCGGGCCGTGGGCCTGGACGGCCTGGCGCAGCGTCGCCCCGGCGAGCTCTCCGGCGGCCAGGCCCAGCGGGTCGCCATCGCCCGCGCCCTCTACTCCCGCCCGACGGTCGTCTTCGCCGACGAGCCCACCGGGGCCCTCGACGCCCGCACCGGCATCGCGGTGCTGGCCCTGCTGCGCGACACCGCGCGGCGCCTCGGCCAGACCGTCGTCATGGTGACCCACGACGCCCAGGTCGCCGCGACCGCGGAGCAGGTGCTGTTCCTCTCCGACGGGCGGCTCGTGGACCGGCTGGCCGACCCGACCGCGCACGCCGTCGCGGACCGGATGCTGGGACTGGAGCGGTGAACGCCCTGTGGCGGCTCGCGCGCTCCGGCGCCCGCGCCCACGTGCCCGGCCTGGTGGCCCCCTTCCTCGTCATCGCGCTCGCGGGCGTGCTCGTCTCCGGCACCGGCGTGCTGGTCGAGTCCGGCCTGCGCTCGCCCGGCGAGGCCGAGTTCCTGGTCGCGCTCGCGCTCTCCTTCACCGGCACCGCGTTGCTCCTGGTGGTCTTCGTCGTCTCGGCCACCGTGTCGCTGGCGCTGCGCCAGCGGCAGCGCGACTTCGCGCTGCTGCGCGCGGTCGGCGCGACCCGGGCCCAGGTCCGCGGTCTGGTCGCCCGTGAGGTCGGCCTGGTGGCGGTGCTGGCCGCACCGGTGGGCGCGGTCGTCGGGCTGTTCGCCGTACGCCCGCTGACGCCGATGCTGCGCGACGCCGACATGGTCGAGCCCGGCTTCACCATGTCCCTCTCCCCGCTGCCGGTGCTGGCCGCCGTGCTGTTCCTGCTGCCCGTGGCCCACCTCGCCGCGCGCCTGGCCACCCGCGGCACCCTGCGCACCTCGCCCACCGCGGCCGTCACGCAGAGCGTGGTCGAGCCCGTCGGCATCGGACGCGTCCGGCGCACCGCCGCGGTCGTGGTGGCTGCCCTGGGCCTCGCCGCCGCGCTCAGCCCGGCCGTCGTGCCCGGCGCGCTCGGCAGCGCCACCGCCGCCGTCTCCGCCTTCCTGCTCATCGGCGCGGCGGCACTCGCCGGCCCGGCGCTCGTGGAATGGATGCTGCACCGTGTCGACGGCCGGCGCGGCGGACCGGCCACCCGGCTCGCTGTGGCCAACACCCGCGGCTTCGCGCGGCGGCTCACCACGGTCGTCGTACCCCTCGCGCTCGCGCTGGGCGTCGGCACCGTGCAGGCCACGCTCGACGACACCCTGGCGGCCGCCGGGGCACGCCAGCTCGAGGACGGGCTGCACGCGGACCTGATCGTCACCGGCGAGGCCCTGGACGCCGACACGCTGGCCGCGGTCGCCGTGGCACCCGGTGTCGACGTCGCGACCCCGCTGGCCTCCGTGCCCGCCGACGTCCGCACCGACGACGAGAGCGGCTGGCTCGGCTGGGAGCCGACGCAGATGCGCGCGCTGCCCGCCGGCGGCGTCGTCGGGACCCTCGACCCGCAGGTGCGCGACGGCGACCTGGCCGCACTGGACCGCGAGGACACAATCGCGATCAGCCGCGATGCCCGCCTCGAGACCGGCAAGGGCATCGGCGAGCGGATCGCGCTGCGCTGGGACGGCGGCGACCTCACCCATGCCACCGTCGTGGCGGTCTACGACCGCAGCCTGGGCTTCGGCGCCTACCTCGTCGGCCAGGGCACGCCGGCCGCGCACGGCGTCGACGTCGCTCCCGACACCGTGCTGCTGCGCACCAGCGACCCCTCCACGCGCGCGGCGCTCGCCGACCTCGGCCTCGCCGTCACCGACGAGCAGGAGTACGTCGCGGCCGCGGACGCCGCGAGCGAAGGGGCACGCGACCTCTCCACCATGCTGCTGCTCCTGCTGATGGTCTTCGTCGCCGTGGCGGCCGCCAACGCGCTGGTGCTGGCCACCGCCGGGCGCCGGGCGGAGCTGCTGCTGCTCTGGCGCACCGGGGCCACCCGGCGCCAGCTGGTCGCGATGGCCGGCGTCGAGGCGCTGCTCACCGGGTTCGTGGCGTGGCTGGTCGGCACCGTCACCGTTGTCCCGGCGGTCCTGGGCGCGAGCGTCGGGCTGCTCGGCCTCGCGGTCCCGCCGGTCGCCCTCACGACGTACGCCGCGCTGAGCGCCACGGTGCTGCTCATCCCGCTGCTGACCGTCGTGCCGGTGGTGGCGCGCGCCGCGCTGGCCCCGCGGGACCCGGCGGCCGCCTGAGGCCGCTCGGTCGGCCGCCCTCAGCGGCGGAGCCGGTCCGGCGGTCCGCCGCTGGGCCGGTCAGTCGGTCCGGTCCTGCTGGGCGGAGGCGATGAGGGCCAGGAAGTCGGCGACCGTCTGGTCGGCGATCGTCTCGGGGCCCGGGTCGGTGCCGCCGAGCTCCTGGACCTCCACCGACAGCCGTTCCATCTCCTGGACGAGCTCCGCGGCCGTGGCGGCGGCACGCAGCGCCTCACTCAGGTCGCGCGGCACCGCCCGGTGGTACTTGTAGAAGATCTTGTGCTCCAGGCTCCCCCAGAAGTCCTGGGCGGTACGGCGCCCACACCAGCAGGCTATGCGCGCACAACTGCGTCAGCCCTTGGCGACGACCTCGCGCCGATCGCCCGGGAGCTTGGTGACCAGGGTGAGGACGACCGAGACCAGCGCGATGATGCCGATCGTGGTGTAGCCGAGGGTGTAGTTCGGCTCGTCGCCGTCGCCGAACAGCGCCGAGATGAGGATCGGACCCAGCACGCCGCCGAGGCTCCAGCCGACCAGCATCAGCCCGTAGATCCCGCCCGCGTTCTTGACGCCGAAGAAGTCCCCGGCGGTGGCGGGCATGGTGCCGAAGCCGCCGCCGTAGCAGAGGTAGATCACCGCGGCCAGCACTAACCACAGCGCCTGGTTGCTGGCGTGCGGCAGCACGATCAGGCACACGCCCTGCAGCGCCAGCATCGCCGCGAACGCCGGCATCCGCCCGATGTAGTCCGAGGCAGCTGCCCAGACGATGCGGCCACCGCCGTTGAACACCGCGAGCACGCCGACCACCGTGGCCGCGGCCGCGCCGCTGTACGCCGCGATGCCCTCCGCGCTCCCCGCGGCCTGCGAGATCAGCGCGATGCCGGCGGCGACGTTGAGGGTGAGGATGGCGGTGAGCAGGTACCACTGCGGCGTGCGCAGCGCCTCCTTCTCGGTGTAGTCCTTGGCGACCTCGGCGCTGGCCGCGCCGGTCTCCTTCTCGTGCCCGGGCACGACGTAGCCCTCGGGCGGGTTGCGGAAGAACGAGGCACCGACCAGCGACATCACCAGGTAGGCCAGGCCGAGCCAGAGGAACGCCTTGGACGGCTGGTCCTCGTCCATCCCGATCAGCCAGCTCGCGACCGGCGAGGTGAGCACCGCGCCGAAGCCGAAGCCGCCGACCGCCAGACCCGTGATCAGCCCCTTCTTGTCGGGGAACCACTTCTGCAGCATCGCGATCGGCACGATGTAGGCGACACCGAGTCCGAATCCGCTGATCACGCCGTAGCTCAGCACCAGCAGCCACAGGTCCTCGGAGCCGCGGGTGAACGACGCCAGCAAAATGCCGATCGCGTAGATCACCCCGCCGGCGAGGGCCACGACCCGCGGGCCGCGGCGGTCCTGGACCCGCCCGCCGAGATAGCTGCCGATGAAGATCATCGCGATCGTGACCGTGAACGGCAGCGACGACTCGACCTTCGACAGCTGCCACGGCTCCGCGTCCTGGTAGGCCTTGGCGAAGACCGACCAGGCGTAGACCGCGCCGATGGAGAACTGCAGCAGCAGACCGGCCCCGACCAGCACCCATCGGCTGGCTGAGGGGGTCTGGACACCCCCGTCCGCGGTGGTGGCCTCTGACTCGTGGATCTCGCTCATGGACGGACCTCCGCTCGCTCGTGAGGGCAGTACCCCGCAGCCACGATCCGAACCGCAGCCGACCC
The DNA here is from genome assembly GCF_011420305.2 of Nocardioides ochotonae. Classification (NCBI taxonomy): domain Bacteria; kingdom Bacillati; phylum Actinomycetota; class Actinomycetes; order Propionibacteriales; family Nocardioidaceae; genus Nocardioides; species Nocardioides ochotonae. Next base: position 2,541,091 of record NZ_CP061769.1, read on the forward strand.
TCCGGCCGCCCGGGCGCAGAACGTGCAATTGGCCACTGGACTGGACAACTAATCGATATTGGGGACAAATGGGCGGTCCTCTCCCTAATGTCCGAAGTATCCGACCGGGGGGAGGGCTGATGGCTGTGCGCACGGAGTCACACGCTCCTGTGGCGTCCCCGCGTCTCGCCGTGGCCCGCCTCGACCTCACCGGCGTGCTCGTCGAGGCGAACGACGACCTCTGCCGATTGGTCGGCAGCGCCCCCGAGCAGCTCGTCGGCCGCGCCCTGCACCGCATCGCCACGTTCTCGACGTACCGCGTCTGGGAGGAGCAGCTGGCCGCGGCACGCAACGGCGAGCGCACCGGCCAGCTCCGGGTCGACTGGTGCGGCGCCGAGAGCAGCATCCCGCTGGCGCTCACCTGGATCCTGGAGCAGGACGCGGAGCACCGGCCCACCTGGCTGACCGCGGTGCTGCATCCGATCGCCCCCGTCACAGGCACCACCACGGCCGCGGCCGAGCTCCCCGAGGCCGGCGCAGTCGCCGTCGAGCCCCGTGCCCCCCGCCGCGGCCTCGGCGCGCGGCGTCGACGCGTGCAACTGGACTTCTATGAGTCGATGTCGCGTCGCAGCAGCGACCTCGCCATCGTGCTCGACCCGCTCGGCCAGATCGTCTACGCCTCCCCGAGCGTGAGCGGGATGCTGGCCTACGACCTCATCGATGTCGTCGGGGCCGAGGCCTGGCGCTTCGTGCACCCCGAGGACCGGGCCGCCGCGGTCGCCGCGGTGCGGGCCGTCGACAGCGGCGGCGGCGCCCTGACCCGGTTCCGGATCCGCCGGCGGGACGGCGCCTGGCGCTGGGTCGAGGGCGCGGTCAGCAACATGTTCGACACCGCCGTCGGCGGCATGGTCTTCAACCTGCGCGACGTCACCGACCGGCTGCGTGCCGAGCGGGCGCTGAGCGCCTCCGACGCGCTGCACCGCGCGATCGCCGACCGCTCCACCGAGGGCATGTGGGTGGTGCACCCCGACGGCCGCACGCTCTACGCCAACGACCGGCTCAGCGAGATCCTCGGCGTCGCCCCGGACGAGCTCGACCCGCCCCTGCTCGGTGGCCTCCTCGGTGAGGTGCCGATCCAGCTGCGCGCCGACAGCGCCGCGGGCGAGGAGGTCGCGCGGGTGCGCCACGAGACCACCTACCTGCACCCGAACGGCACCGAGCTGGTGCTCACCATCGCGCTCACGACCATCGAGCACGCCGAGGTCGCGGACCGCCCGGCGTACCTCCTGCTGCTCGCCGACGTCACCCGGGCCCGCCGCCTCGAGGACGAGCTGCGCCGCTCGGCCCTGCGCGACCAGCTGACCGGGCTGCCCAACCAGGCGCTGCTCCTGGACCGTCTCGAGCTCGCGCTGACCCGCACCCGGGCCGGTACGGCCGTGATCGCCCTGGACCTCGACGGGTTCCGCCACGTCAACGACGCCTGCGGTCACCGGGTCGGCGACGACCTCCTGGTCGCCGTCGCCGAGCGGCTGCAGGAGAACGTGCCGCAGACCGACACCGTCGCCCGCTTCGGTGCCGACACCTTCGTCATCGTCTGCGAGCCCGCCGACGAGGCGCGCGCCCTCGGGGTGGTCACCGCCCTGTCCGCCGCGATGCGGGCGCCGTTCCACATCCAGGGCCACGAGCTCCACGTGACCGCCTCCGCCGGCGTCGCGGTCTCCCCCGCCGAGTCTGCGCACCAGCTGCTGAGCAGCGCGAGCGCCGCGATGCACGCGGCCAAGGCCGCCGGCCGGGGCACGGTCCTCGTCTCCGACCCGCAGCTGTCGGACCGGGCGAAGGAGGCCTTCGAGCTGGGCTCGGACCTGTGGCGCGCCCTGTCCCAGGACAGCCTGCGCCTGCACTACCAGCCGGTCGTCGACCTGGGCACCGGCGCCGTCGTCGGCGTCGAGGCGCTGGCGCGCTGGGACCACCCCACCCTTGGCCCGATCGAGCCGAGCCGGTTCGTCGCGATCGCCGAGCGGACCGGGATGGCCCCCGAGCTCGACCGCTGGGCCGTGCGGACGGCGCTTCGCGACGTACGCCAGATGCGCGACCGGGGCGTGCTCGACCGTCGCGCGTACGTCGCGATCAACCTCTCCGCCCGCAGCCTCAGCGCGCCCGGCATGGAGGCCTACATCGCCGCCACCGCCCGGACCCTGGGCATCTGCCCGGCCGGAATCGTGCTGGAGGTGACCGAGGGCAGCGTCATGAGCGACCCCGAGGCCGCCCGCGCGATGCTCGGCCGGCTGCGCGAGCAGGGCTTCCAGATCGCGCTCGACGACTTCGGCACCGGGCACAGCTCCCTGGCCTACCTGCGCACCCTGCCGATCACGACGCTCAAGATCGACCGCAGCTTCGTCGCCGGTATCGCGGACAACCACCAGGACCTCGCGATCGCGAAGATGGTCGTCGAGCTCGCCCGGGCGGTGGGCCTCAGCGTGGTCGCCGAGGGTGTCGAGACCGTCGCACACGCGCGTCTGCTCACCGCGATGGGCTGCACCTCGGGTCAGGGCTGGCTGTGGAGCCGTGCCATCTCCCCGAAGGAGGCGCGGGTCAGCCGGGTGCTGGTGCGTGGGTACGCCGGCCTCCACCGCCCGCGCGCCGCTGCTGCCACGGCCACCGCCTGACGCTGCCCCGGACGCGGGTGGGTGCCGGCTAGTCCCCGCCGGCCACGGTGAGCGGCCGCGAGCCGCCGTCCGGGTCCGCCAGCGAGGTGCCGCCGGGGCCGAGCACCTTGGCGTCGTACATCGCCTCGTCGGCGCGGCGCAGGAGGTCGCCGACCTCGTGGGGCGGCGCGAGCGCGACGCCGATGCTGGCACGGACCACCAGACGACCGCCGGCGTGCTCGATGGGCTCCTGGATCGCGCGGTGCAGCCGGGCCGCCACCTCGGCGAGCGCGGCCTCGCCGACCTGCTCGCAGATGATGGCGAACTCGTCGCCACCGAGCCGGCCGACGGTGTCGCTGGCCCGCACGGTCTCGCTCAGCCGGCGGCCGACCTCGACGAGCACGGCGTCGCCGGCGGCGTGCCCCAGGGTGTCGTTGACGGTCTTGAAGCCGTCGAGGTCGAGGAAGAGCACCCCGACCGTGCCGCTCGCGTGGCGGTGCACGCGCGCCGAGGCCATCTCCAGCCGGTCGTGGACCAGCTGGCGATTCGGCAGCCCGGTGAGCGCGTCGTGCAGCGCCAGGCGCCGCAGCTCGTCCTCGGCGCGGCGGGCCTCGGTCACGTCGGAGACCCGCAGCAGCCACCCGGTGTCGCCGCTGGCGCGCAGCGAGCTCCGGCTCGCGCTGAGCAGCCGGGTGGTGCCGTCCGGGTGCGGGTAGCTGCTCTGGCGCTGCACCGGCTCCTCGGCGCCGGCCTGCTCCTGCACGGGGACCGGTGGCAGACCGAGCAGCGCGTGCAGGTCCGTGTGCTCGAGCTCGGCGGTGTCGCGACCGAGCAGCTCGGTGAAGCGGGCGTTGGCGAGCACGACCGCGCCGTCCGGGCCGGTCACCGCGATGCCCTCCCCCGCGGTCTCGACGATCGCCCGGTAGACGGTGGCGTCGGCGGGCTGGGCGTCCGCGACGGCGTGTGGCGCGGGATCGGCGGCGCGCCGGTCGCCGGAGTCGGCGCGCACCACGGCAGTCACACCGACGGCCTCGCCGCCGTTGCGCAGGGTGTCCAGGGAGACCGCCGCGCTGCCCAGTGCACCATCGCGCAGCCGCCGGCGGGTGACGTACGTCGGGACCGCCTCGCCGCCCAGGGCGCGCGCGACCGGGGAGCAGGACGGCGAGCCGACCGGGCCGTCGGCGATGTCGGGCAGCACCGTCGCCACCGGACGGCCGACCAGGTCGGCGGGGACCCAGCCGAGCACGGCCTGCGTCGCGGCGCTCGCGAAGACGATCTGCTGGTCGGTGTCCACGCAGAGGATGCAGTCGTCGGCCGCCAGGGAGACGCCGCTCAGCACGACGTGTGCGTCCAACACCATCGGACCTCCCGGCAGCGGCGCCACCGAGGCGCCGCGGTCAAGTGCCCGAGGCTAGTGCTCGACCGGCCGGTCGAGGGTGCGCGACTCATGTGAGCCCCACCACGCCGAGGTAGCCCTCCCACAGCGACGCCCCGGCGAACATGCCGAGCACCGCCCCGCTCAGGAGGAACGGCCCGTGCGGCACCCGCGCCCGTCGGCCGACCCGACCGGAGGCGATCAGGGCGACGCCCACCAGCCCGCCGATGACGAAGCCGGCGCCCAGGCCGACCAGGCTCGGTCCCCAGCCCAGCCACCCGAGGAGCAGTCCGAGCACCGGCGCCAGCGCGACGTCGCCCAGCCCCATGCCTCGGCCCGCGGTCCCCAGCCAGATCCCGCCGTACACCGCCAGCCAGACACCGGCCGAGGCCACGGCCGGCCACAGCACGTCGGGGCCGTTCAGTGCGGCGTCGAGGCCCAGGGCGGCCAGCGCCCCGCACGCGGCGACGCCGGTGATCGGGAACGGCAGCCGCTGGTGCTCGAGGTCGATCAGGAAGTGTGCGACGCCGGCGGCGAGGACCACCACGGCACCGAGCGTGTACGCCGAGACGCCGAAGCGCCAGCCGGCGAGCACGAACACCAGGCCGGTGCTCAGCTCGACCAGCGGGTAGCGCACCGAGATCGGCTCCGCGCAGCCGCGACAGCGTCCGCGCAGCAGCAGCCAGGACACCACGGGCACGTTGTCCCGGGGCCGGACCGGGTCGCCGCAGGCAGGGCAGGCCGAGCCCGGCGAGGCGATGGAGAGCCCGAGCGGGACCCGGTGCACGACGACATTGAGGAAGGATCCGATCAGCAGTCCGAGCACGCCGAGCAGCGCCAGGAAGGTGCCGCCCGGAAGACTGGCGGCGTTCACGGCGACGGTGCGGATTCGAACGTCTGGAGCAGCACGCCCTGCTCGGCCGAGCCCAGCAGCGCGACCAGCTGCTCGCGCTGCTCGCGCACCGCCTGGGCCAGCATCTCGGCGCCCGTGATCGTCTCGGACGAACGGGGCACGAGGTCGCGGGCGAGGTCCCAGCGCAGCTGGACCGAGCCCAGGTCGTCCTCCCCCGCGAGCGACGCGGCGGCGACCAGGTAGGCCTCGAAGGTGGCGACGTCGGCCTGCCGGGCCATCCGCGCCGCGGCCTCGTACTCGTGCTCCACGAGGAGCTCGCGGGCCACCGCCATGCAGTCGCCCGCCGCGCCGAGGAGCTCGACCACGAGCTGCTCGGCGGTGCGCTCCTCGAGCCGCTCCACCGCGTGCCCGTTGCGGCGCGCCTGCGAGGCCGGGAGGTCGATGAGGTGGTCGAGGCGCTGGAAGCCCTCGACGACCAGCTCGCGCACGGCGGCGTCGACGGTGCCGAGCAGCGCGTCCCGCGCGATCTGCACGATCTCGCGGGCGGTGACGTCGCCGCTCACCCGATCGGCGGCGGCCTCCATGGAGCGGGCCACGGCCGCACCCACGGCGGCGAGCTCGGCGTGCGGGTCGGAGGCCACCTGCAGGCCTTGGTCCCACAGCACCTCCTCGAGCCCGTGGATCTCCACGGCCCAGGTGGTCAGCACGGCCGCCCACACCTCGCCACGGCGCGCGTAGCGCTGGGCGAGGTCGTCGAGACGCTGACGCACGGGCGGCTGCTGGATGCTGGTGTGCTGGATCGCGGTCATGACCGGCTCCTCCCCTGGCTGTGGCTGGCGTCGCGGCGCGACCAGCGGGTGCTGCGGCGTGCGCCGCCCACCGGGACCGCGCCGACCGGTGCGATCCCCGGCACGGGAGCGACGGGCGCGATCTGCTCCGTGCCGTCGTCGTCGTGCCCGAGTGCGTCGACCTCGTCGTACGCCGCGGCCGGCGGCGGCTCGGGGACGGTCCGGGTGGCGGGCGCGGTGTCCTCCACCGGGGCCTCCGGGGCTGCCGGCTCGGCCGGGGCTGCGGAAGCGGCCGGGGCCGAGGCAGCGGGCGGGGCAGGTGGCGTCGAGAGCTCAGCGGGTCGCGGATGGGCGGGTGCCGCCAGCGCCGTACCGGCCGGGACGGTGGGCAGCACCGGGCGGGCCACGGTCTCGGTGGACTCCAGGCGCTCCACCGCGGCGACCACCCGGGCCATGGTGCGCGCCGGGGCCTCGTCGGGGGCGGTGCGACCGGCCAGCCCGCGAAGCGTCGCGGTGACCTGGCGCCGGTAGCGCGCGGCGTCCGCAGGCGTCGCCGCCTCCGGGCGGGCCGTACGGCGACCGGCCAGGTGCAGCGAGGGGCCGGCGGTCACGCTGACCTGCTCGGGCTCCTCGCCGGGTGCCGGGGCCGAGCTCAGCCGCTCCAGCGTCTGCTCGAGGGTGTGCACCTGGGCCCGCAGCCACCGCACCTCGACCTGGCCGTCGGGGTCCGCGTCGGTCCCCACCTCACCTCGGGCGTCGTGGACGGTGCCGACCAGCGGGTCGCCGGTGGAGCCGGCCTGCTCGACGTGGTCGAGGTGGCCGACCTCCCAGGTGTCCGCCCCGGCCGACGGCGACTGGGCCGCTGCCTCGCCCTCGACGGCGTCAGGCTCCGCCGCCGCGCGCCGCCGGCGCATCACGACCACCACCGACAGCAGCACGAGCACGGCGACAAGGCCGGCGACGGGCATCAGGTAGTCGGGTTGCATGGCGGTCCTCCGGGGCTGTGGGGTGCGGGGTCGACGACGCAGGACGCCGTCAGGTCGATCGGGAGCCGGTCAGGGCTTCGGGACGGGCCGCATGACGAACATGCTGCCGACCACGGTCGTGGTGTAGTCGCCCTCGGTGCCGGTGAGGTCGACGGCGGTCACCAGGTAGGCGCGGTCCATGTCCTCGAGGTTCTCGAGGAGCCGGATGGTCTGGCCGTAGTCGCCCTGGACGCTGACGCTGACCTCCTGGCGGGCAAGCTGGTCGTTCGAGGGCACCGGGCTCGCGCTGGTGGCGCCGGTCGCCTGCTCGGCACCGCCGAGGGTGGGTGCGCTCGGGGACAGCGCGGTCACGCCCTCCGCACCGATCCCGGCGGCCACCGCGGCCTCGGTGATCTCGGCGAAGAGGCCCGGCTGGTCGGCGGTGGGCGGGAACTCCTTGGCCAGCTTCTTGGCGACCTTCTTGACCGGGCGGAGGTCCGCCTTCTGGCGCTGGAGGTTGGCCAGCTGGGCGGCCAGGGCCGCGTTCTGCTCGCGCACGATCTCGACCTGCTCGTTGGCCTCGGCCACCGCGTCGGTGCGGGGCCCCAGGACCAGCAGCCAGCCGAGCGCGGCGACGACCAGCAGCGCGAGGGCGCCCGCGATCTTCGTACCGGTGGCACTCTTCAGGTTCACTTGTCCGCCTTCTCGTCGAAGAGCTCGTCCGCCAGGTCGACGTACTGCCCGCTGAAGACCTTCTCGGAGAGCCCGACCGAGCCGCTGAAGGCGACCCCGGTCGAGTCGGCCGACGTGGTGGTCGTGATGAACGGCTCGACGAAGAGACCGTTCTCACCGAGCGCGATCACGAGCTCGCCGACGGCGGCCCGGCTGGCCGCGGTGCCGGCGATCGACACGCAGCCCACGACCAGGCGCAGGTTGAACGGGTCCGGCCCGGGGCACGGCGACGCGACGGCCGCGGCCACGGCGTCCTCCGCGACCTCGCCCCCGTCCGCCGCCTGGACCGCCTTGAGCGCCCCAGCCAGGTCGGCGAGGGCGACGGTGAGGGTGTCGACCTTGGCGCTCTCGGGCAGTGCGTCCTGGAGTCCGGTGAAGACGCTGGAGAACCAGATCTCCCCCATCATCGTCGCCTGCAGGGCAGCGACCTGGGCGCGCACGCCACTGACGTAGGTCTGCACCGGCATCAGCTCGTTGACCTCGCCGGTGAGCTTGGCGGTCTGCACGGACTCGCGGTCCACGAGCCCCTCGGCGTCGAGCACGCGCTTGTGCTGGAAGCCGGTGAGGGCGACCAGGAGCACCAGAAGGGCGACGCCGGCGAGCACGAACTGGCGGCGCAGCTGGCGCACCGCGATCAGCTCGAACGCCGCGGGCGAGAGCAGGTTGACCGTGGGCAGCGACGGGGCGGGGTGCCCGGCCGGGCGACGCCGGCTCATCGGGCGCCCACGCAGAGGCCGGTCGGCACCGTGAGGGCGCCGGACTGGTCGGGGGCGAGGTCGGCGGCGCCGACCCGCAGGTGGCCACGCACGTCCAGCGGCGCGGTGTCGAGCCCCAGCCGCAGGCTCAGCAGCTGGTCGAGGCCGCTCAGGCGGGAGCCCGCACCGGCGAGGAGCACTCGCGCGATGCCGACGGACTCGGCACCGCCCAGCGGGTCCGCCGTCGAGCTGCGATAGAAGTCCAAGGTGGTCTCGATCTCGGCGACGAGCGCCTCGGTGGCCTCGACGATCGTGCCGAGCGCCGGGTGCGACTCCGCGGGGACGAGCGGGTCGGTGGAGGTGGCCGGCGTGCCCACGAGCCCGAGCGCGACCTTGGTGCGCTCGGCGTCCTCCCAGGTCCAGTCGTAGCGCTGCTGCACCGCGCGGGTGATCGAGTCGCCGCCGAGCCCGGAGATGATCCGCACGAACCGCGGGACCCCGCCGGCGTGCACCACCACGGAGGTGATGTCGGCGCCGATGTCGACGATCGCCTCGACGTCCCCGGCGGGCGCGAGCCCACCCGGCGTACGCGCCCGGACGAGCGCGAACGGCATCAGGTCGACGGCGTCGACGTGCAGCTTGGCGCCGTGCACCGCAAGCACGAAGGAGTCCACCATCTCCCGCGTGGCCGCCACGAGGAGCACCCGCGCCTTGCGCTGGAGCACCCCCTGGGCGTCGGGGACCTCGGGCTCGCCAAGCAGGTAGTAGTCGAGGTTGGCGTCCTCGACCGGGAAGGGCAGGACGTCCTGGACCTGGTAGCGCAGCGCCTTGCCGAAGTCCTCCGGCGGCATCCACTCCAAGTCCATCTGACGCACCAGCACGCCGGCGTTCGCGATGCCGAGGGTGACGCGGCGGTGCCCGAACTTGCCCACCGCCCACAGCTCGCGCAGCGCCTCGGACAGCCGGGTCGGGTCGACCACCGTCCCGGCGCGGACCACGCCGCTGGGAAGGGGGACCTCGGCGAAGCGCTTGAGGGCGAACGAGCGTCGCTTCGGCACCAGCTCGGCTGCCCGGACACCGGACGTGCCGATGTCGAGGCCGATCAGCGTGGATGACATGGATCGCGTCCTTGGGTGGTGGGCGGGGCTACGAGGACCTGATCGGCGACTCCGGACGACGACTTGAGGGCCGAGCCGCAGCGGATCGGCGCGCCGGGACCGCGGGGTCAAGTGCGACGTGCGAGATGCCGAAGACCCGGATAAGAAGACCCAGATGTCGGCGGCCCAGCCGCCTGCACCATCGTTCTCCCGGGATCTGGCTCGGGCCGCCCCACCACTTCCCCCCGCTCCGCCACAAGGAGGCCCCGCCTTGAGTCCACAGATCACGCCGTACCTGCGTGCCGTCGTCCACAACGGCGGGTCCGACCTGCACCTCAAGGCCTCGGTCCCCCCGCGGATCCGGATCACCGGCTCGCTGGTCTCGCTGCAGGTGGACGCGCTCGCCCCCGACGCCGTGGCAGAGATGGTGCGGGAGACCATGAGCGACGACGTCGCCGCGCACTTCGACGCGACCAACGAGGCCGACTACGCGCTCGTGGTCGAGGGGGTCGGGCGGTTCCGGGTCAACGCCTTCCGCGCTCGCGGCGAGGTGGGTGCCGTGCTGCGTCTCGTCGGTGACGACCCGACCCCGCTGCACGAGCTCGGCATGCCCGACGTCGTACGCCGTCTGGCGCTGGAGTCGCGCGGACTGGTGCTGGTCACGGGGCCGACCGGGTCGGGCAAGTCGACCACGCTGGCCGGCATGGTGGACGCGGTGAACGAGAGCCGCGCCGTGCACGTGCTGACCCTCGAGGACCCGATCGAGATCGTGCACCGCGACAAGCTCGCCAGCGTGACCCAGCGCGAGGTCGGCACCGACACCGGCGACTGGTCCACCGCCATGCGCGCCGCGATGCGCCAGGACCCCGACGTCATCCTCGTGGGCGAGATGCGCGACGCCGAGACCGTCCGCAGTGCGCTCGCGGCCGCCGAGACCGGTCACCTGGTGCTCTCCACGCTGCACACCAAGGACGCCAAGGAGACCGTCGGGCGCATCATCGAGTTCTTCCCCGCCCACGAGCACCAGCAGATCCGCCATGCGCTGTCGTCCTCGCTGCGCGGCATCGTCTGCCAGCGCCTGGTCCCGCGGATCGACGGCGGCAGCCGCACCGCGGTGATGGAGATCGCCGTCAACACCCCGCGGTTGGCCGAGGCGATCGCCGAGCCGGACCGCACCGCGCTGATCCCCGAGATCGTCGCCGACGGCGCCTACTCCGGCATGCAGACCTTCGACCAGCACCTGGTCGCCCTCGTCCAGCAGGGCGAGGTGTCCGTCGAGGTCGCGATGGCCTGCAGCAGCCGCCCGCACGACTTCTCGGTGATGCTCAAGAGGGCCGGCGGCGACGTCGCGGTCCGAGACGCGCGGGTGTCGTGATGACGGCCGCGCGCGCCTCCCGCAAGGCCGGCCCGGTGCGCCGGACCAGCCTGGCCCCCGCCGAGCCGTCCCCCCACCTCAGCGAGCTCGACCTGGTGGCCCTGCGGTCCTACCGGCTGCGGCTCGAGGCGGAGGAGGAGCGGGTCTCCTACTGGCGCCGCCTCGTGCACGCGCGCACCGACGTGCTCCAGGCCCAGTCGACGGCGGGCTTCACGCTCAGCGTCGCCGCGCTCGCCCGGGCTCTCGGGGACACCGCCACCGGGCGCACCCGACGGGTGTTGCTCAGCGTGAAGCCGGCGGACCCGCTGCCCGAGCTGCCGGAGCTGGCCGAGATGTGGGTGACCCGCGTCGACACCGACGACCCCGAGGCGGTCACCGACGCGCTCCAGCGCCTCGCCGAGGCCGAGCACCAGCTCACGGCGTACCGACGGGCGCTGCACGAGCGCATCGACGAGGCGACCGGCGAGCTGATCCTGCGCTACCGCGAGGACCCGCGGGCAGCGCTCACCCTGATCCCCCAGGAGAGTCCATGAACGCCCCCGCTCCCACGGTCGGCGAGATCTCGCGGATCCTGCTCGACCACGGCCTGATCGACGAGGACCAGCTGCGGGTCGCCACCGACGTGGCCCGGGAGGGGTCGCGCTCGGTGGTCGAGGTGCTCCTCGAGCAGGGCACCGTGGACCGCGTCGCCGTGCTGCGCACGACGGCGGCCGCGGCCGGGCTGGCCTACGTCGACCTCACCGACTTCCAGGTCGACGCCTCGGCGGCCTCGCTGCTGCCCGCGGACTACGCCCACCGGGCGGCGGTGCTGCCGCTGAGCCGTGACGGCGGCGAGCTGCTGGTGGCGGTGTCGGTGCGCCAGGCCGGCAACATCGAGCTCAAGGACGACCTGACCCGGATCACCCGCCAGCGGATCCGGTTCGCGATCGCCAACCGGGCCGACATCATCACCAAGATCGGCCAGATCTACCGCGCCGAAGGCGAGCTGCAGGACCTGACCTCCGACCTCACGGTCGATGAGGACAGCGGCGGCGACGCGCTCGCGGACCTGACCGAGGTCTCCGACGAGGCGCCGGTGGTGCGCTTCGTCAACCTGCTCATCGAGCAGGCCATCACCGACCGCGCCTCCGACATCCACATCGAGCCCGGCGAGCACGAGCTGCGCGTCCGCTACCGCATCGACGGCGTGCTCGTCGACGCGCACCGCTCCCCCAAGAACATCCAGAACGGCGTGATCTCCCGGCTCAAGATCATGGCGGAGATGAACATCGCCGAGCGGCGGGTGCCGCAGGACGGCCGGATGTCGATCACCCACCGCGGCCGCCGCATCGACCTGCGTGTCGCCGCGCTGCCGACGGTGTGGGGCGAGAAGGTCGTGGCCCGAATCCTCGACAACTCCAACACCCGGCTCGGGCTCGAGGACCTGGGCTTCAGCGCCGACAACTTCGCGCGCTTCCGCAGCTCCTTCACCAAGCCCTACGGGATGATCCTGGCCACCGGCCCCACCGGCTCGGGCAAGTCGACGACCCTCTACGCCACCCTGAACCAGCTGAACCGGCCCGAGGTCAACGTGATCACCGTCGAGGACCCGGTGGAGTACCGGCTCCCCGGCATCAACCAGGTGCAGGTCAACCAGAAGGCCGGCCTCACCTTCGCCGCGGCGCTGCGCAGCATCCTGCGCTCCGACCCCGACATCGTGCTGATCGGTGAGATCCGCGACCACGAGACCGCCCAGATCGCGGTGGAGTCCGCGCTCACCGGCCACCTCGTGCTGTCCACGCTGCACACCAACGACGCGCCCTCCGCGGTCACCCGGCTGGTCGAGATGGGCATAGAGCCGTTCCTCGTCGGCTCGGCGATGGACGCGGTGCTGGCCCAGCGGCTGTGCCGCACGCTGTGCGGCCACTGCGCGGAGGAGTACGTGCCCGAGCGGGCCGAGCTCGAGCGGATCGGCTTCCCGCTCCCCGCGGACGGGTCCCTGCCGGTGCTGCACCGCCCGGTCGGATGCTCGCGCTGCGCGCGCACCGGTTACCGCGGCCGGATGGCGCTGCACGAGGTGATGACGGTGGGCGAGGAGATCGCCCGGCTGGCGGTCACCCGCGCCTCCACCGACGAGATCGCGCGGGCGGCGTACGCCGACGGCATGGTGGGCCTCAAGCAGGACGGGTGGGCCAAGGTCGCCGCGGGCAAGACCTCGATCGAGGAGGTCCTGCGGGTCGTGGCCTAGCCCGATCCGCTCCCGCCCGGTCTCAAGTGGGGTGGTCGGGGTGCCGAAGAGGAGGGTGGCAGATCACCCCTCGTCTCGCCCGGAGGAACCGTGTCCGACCTGATCCGGAGCCGTTTCGGCCTCCCGACGACCACGCCGCGCACCGACGCGCCGCGGACCGACGAGGCGCGCCCCGACGTGCCCCGCCTGGACGCGCCGCCGGCGCCGAGGCCCGCGCCGACCCACGCCGCGGTCCCGCCCGCGCCGACCCACGCCGCGGTCCCGCCCGCGCCGCTCGACCTGCCGATGGCACCGCCGCCGCTTCCCCTCGACGTACCGATCGCGGCGCCGCTGGGTGTCGCCACCCTGGCTCCCCCGCCGGCCGTGCCGGCACCGACCATCACGATGCCGACCCTCCTGGAGCCGGCGGCCTCGCGTCCGGCGGCTGCCGCGCCCGCACCGCGCGCGCCCGAGCCGGAGCCTCCGGCGGAGTCCGCGCCGCTGGCCCTCGACGACCTCCTCCTCGGGCTGGTCGACTCGGGTGGCTCCGACCTGCACCTGACCCGCGGCGCGCCGCCGATGATCCGCCTGCGCGGTGACATGCGGCCGCTGGAGGGCTACGAGCCGCTGGAGGCCAAGCAGCTTCAGGACCTGATGTACGGCGTGATGACCGAGCGCCAGCGCAAGGAGTTCGAGGAGGAGCTCGAGCTCGACTTCGCCTACGCCGTCCCCGGGCAGGCGCGCTTCCGTGTCAACGTGTTCCAGCAGCGCGAGGCCGTGGGCGCCGTGATGCGCCTGATCCCGTGGGAGATCAAGCCGCTCGAGGACCTCGGCATGCCGCCGGTCATCAACAGCTTCACCGAGCTCAAGCGCGGCCTGGTGCTGGTCACCGGCGCGACCGGCTCCGGCAAGTCGACCACGCTGGCGGCGATGATCGACCGGATCAACCGGACCCGCAGCGGACACATCGTCACCATCGAGGACCCGATCGAGTTCCTCCACGAGCACCGCCGCTGCCTGGTGAACCAGCGCGAGGTCGGCGAGGACACCCATGGGTTCCAGGCCGCCCTCAAGCACGTGCTGCGCCAGGACCCCGACGTGATCCTGGTCGGCGAGCTGCGTGACCTCGAGACGATCTCGGTCGCGCTGACCGCCGCCGAGACCGGTCACCTGGTCTTCGCGACCCTGCACACCCAGTCGGCGCAGGACACGATCTCCCGCGTGGTCGACGTCTTCCCGGCCGGGCAGCAGCAGCAGATCCGCACCCAGCTGGCCGCGACCCTGCAGGCCGTGGTCTGCCAGAACCTGGTCAAGACCTCCGACGGCAAGGGCCGCGCCGCCGCCGTCGAGGTGATGGTCTGCAACCCCGGCATCCGCGCGATGATCCGCGACGACAAGCTCAACCAGATCCAGGGCTCCCTCCAGGCCGGCGCCAAGGACGGGATGCAGACGCTGAACTCGCACCTCGCGGCGCTGGTGAAGGCCGGGCGGATCACCTTCGAGGCCGGCCTCGAGGCCTGCTCGGACCGTCACGACTTCGAGACCCTGGCGCGGTCGGCGAGCGTGCGCCCGACCCCCGCCTGGTCCTGACCCACCGCGGCCGCCCGGCCGCGCGCCGTACCCGCTGATCCGCACCCGAGCTCGAAGAGGCCGCCATGGCAGCACCCACCACGACGACGTACGCCTACAAGGTCCGCGACCAGCGGGGCAAGATGGTCGAGGGCAAGGTCGAGGCCCCCAACGAGGCCGCCGTCGCCGAGAAGCTGCTCTCGATGGGCTACGTGCCGCTCGACGTGCGGCTCGCCAACGCCGGGTTGCAGCGCGAGCTGTCCTTCGGGCCGCCGAAGCGGATCAAGCTCAAGGACCTCGCGATCTTCTCGCGGCAGTTCTCCACGATGATCAACGCCGGACTGACGATGCTCCGTGCGCTGACGATCCTCTCCGAGCAGGTCGACAGCCTCGAGCTGCGCAAGGTCCTGCGCGCGGTCAAGCAGGACGTCGAGGCCGGCTCGAGCCTCTCGGGGGCGATGGGCAAGCACACCGCGTTCCCGCCGATCATGGTCAACCTGGCGAAGGCCGGCGAGGCCGGCGGCTTCCTGGACCGGGCGATGAACCAGGTCGCCGACAACTTCGAGAAGGAGGTCAAGCTGCGCGCCAAGATCAAGTCCGCGATGACCTACCCGGTCGTCGTGTTCGTGATGGCGATCGTGATGTGCGGCGCAATGATGGTGTTCGTCGTGCCGACCTTCGAGGGCATCTTCACCAGCCTCGGCGGCCAGCTCCCCTTCCCCACCCGGATCCTGCTGATGATCGCCGGCACGATGAAGTACGTCGTCCCGATCACGGTCGTCGCGATCGTGGCGTTCGTCGCCTGGTGGCGCAAGTACAACCGCACCGAGCGGGTGCGCAACGTCTGGGACCCGCTGAAGCTGAAGATGCCGGTCTTCGGCGGCCTGGTGCAGAAGCTCGCCCTGGCGCGCTTCGCCCGCAACCTCGGCACCCTGATGGGCTCCGGTGTCCCGATCCTGCAGTCCCTCGACGTGGTCGCCGACACCACCGGCTCCATCGTCGTCACCCGCGCGCTCGCCGACGTCCGTGACTCCGTACGCCGCGGCGAGAGCCTCGCCGGCCCGCTGGCGGACCACCCCATCTTCCCCACGATGGTGCAGCAGATGATCGCCTCCGGCGAGGAGTCCGGCGCCATCGACCAGATGCTGCACAAGGTCGCCGATTTCTACGACTCCGAGGTCGAGGCCACCACCGAGCAGCTCAGCGCCATGGTCGAGCCGCTGATGATCGCCTTCCTCGGCGTCATCGTCGGCAGCATGCTAGTCGCGCTGTACCTGCCGATCTTCAACGTCGGCAACCTGCTCTGAGGCTCACTCCCCGCGTCGCCGACGCGCCCGGCTGCTGAGGCACCCGCTGTCCCCCGGGGCAGCGGGTGCCTCTGTCCGTCCCGCCCCCGTCCGTGGCCCCTGTCCCTGCCGCGTCCGGGTCCCGCCGCGAGCCCCTGGCGTCAGCCGGTCTACAGGCTCGGCGTACACGCCAGGGCGTGGTGTACGGGCGGTGGCACACGAGGCGGCGAGTGACGCCGGACGCGACCCGTCGCCGGGCGGCACGCATTCGAGCAACAGCGATTGCGCGGTGACGAGCACTCCGGGCGCCGGACGGACACGCAGGGCTGCCACCGGTGCCCGCCCCACGGCAGAGGCGCACCCGGCCAACGACGACTCGCTCCCGGCCGAGACCCACGCCGCGCCGCTGGCTCGGCGACGGCGCCGAAATGCCGCAGGGCCGGGCTCCCCTCGGAACCCGGCCCTGCGCGGACACGGCCGGAACCAGCCCGGCACGTTCGATCAGTAGGCGGCCGAGATCTCGCCGTACGCCTTGATGCCCCAGGAGGAGCGCACCGGGTCCAGGAAGTACGGCGGCGGCGCGTAGCGCAGCCGGGTGTCGTACTCGTAGTTCTTCTCGTACCCGGTGCCCGACGTCAGCGCCACCGGACCGCGGTAGCGCTGGGCGAACGAGCCGAAGAGGTTGAGCTTCCCGAGCCCGCTCGTCGAGCCCTTGTCCCAGGCCTGCACGTTGAAGCTGTGCATCAGGGTCAGGATGGACGCGTGGACGACCGCGTTCTTGAACAGCCCCTTCGACTCGGGCCTGTTCAGGTCGGAGAAGTTGTTGCCGGACTTCTTCACCGGGTGGTAGATCTTCACCGAGTTCCCGGCGATCAGGCCCAGCGAGTCGACCCCGGTCTTGCCGCCGTTGTAGGTCAGGTGGTCGGTGATGATGATGTTGTTGTCCGCCACGAGCGTCAGGCGGCCCTTGAGCGTCCCCTCGACGTACAACGTGCCGTAGCGGCAGCGCGCGTCGCTGAGCGTCTCGTTCCAGTCCTCGGCCTGCGGGTAGACGCTGATCGTCCCTGTCTGGCACGAGCCGTTCGTGTTCTGCTTCACCGTGAACGGCGCGCTGGCCGGGATGTCCTGCACGATGATCAGGCTGTTGTGCGGGATCGTCATCGTCTGGGACGTGTTCGGCGAGCTCGCGAAGCTCGCCGCGTTGCCGCACCCGGGGTTGAGCGTCGTGCGCGAGTAGGGACTCCAGACCTCCATCGTGGAATGGGTGGCCGAGGTCGCGATGAGCTTGATCCGCGTCGGGCCGGTGTAGAGGCAACCGGTCCTGGCGACGAGCGGGTTGGTCCCGTTCACGTACTGCCGCAGGTCACCGATCGTGGTCGGCAGCTCGATCTCGGGGCGGTAGCTGACGCCCTTCTCGAAGATCGGGTTGCTGCCGCCGGCCTTCTCGTAGCACTTCTTGGCGCTGCCGGTCTTGGCACAGTCCGGCCAGGAGGTCGTGGTCGTGCCCTTGAACCGGACGGCGCCACCGGTGAGGATCCGGTCGTTGGTGTGCATCGGGCCGTTGATCACGTCGCCGCCCGCGAACTGAATGTTGACGCAGTCGGAGTGCCGGGGACTGCTGCTCGGCCACCAGTAGCGCACGCAGTTGTTGGCCGCCCACGTGGTGCTGCGGGGGTTCCCGTTGTAGGTGGAGTCGTTCGCCGGGTCGACCTCCTCGTACACCGTGTAGTAGAGGAACTCACCGAAGCCACCGCGCCGCAGCACGGTCTGCACCGACCGGGTGACCGTGCCCACCCGGCCGGTGGCCGTCAGCTTGATGGTCCCGTTGACGGGCGTGCTGCCCGTCTCCGCCTCGTAGTGGTACTCGGCGCGGTCGGCACCGGGCACCTTCACCCAGCCGACCGGCGTGCCCGCGCCCCAGGCGCACGAGCTGACGTTCGGCCGCTTCATCGCCGGGTTCGAGCAGTCGGTCGCGGTCTGCCAGTAGAGGTCGTTCTTGTTCAGCCGCGCCAGGTAGTCGTCGACGCCGGCCTCAGCGGCGGCGAGCGCCTGGTTCCAGTCGCTGGAGTGCCGGGCGACGCGGTTGGTGTTCATCGCAGCCGTGGCTGCCACGGTGGCCAGGATGATCAGCACCATCGTCGTCCCGAGCACCACGATCAGTGCCGACCCCTCGTCCCGATTGCGCACGCGCCAGCGACTCATGATCTCCCCCATCAGTTGTCCACCAGGACGTTGATCTCGGCATTGGGCAGGCGCACCCGCTTGAACACGGTCGCCGGCTTGTAACGGGTGTTGCCGCGCACGGTCTGCACCTTCAGCGCGATCTCCACGCTGGACACCAGCGGCAGCTCGACGTCACCCAGGCTCGCCAGGGTGATCAGAGTGCCGCCGGAGTCGTAGTAGAAGAACGTGTCCACCGCCGGCCAGGCCAGGCCCCGGGCCAGCACCCGCTTCTGCACAGAACAGGTCGGCAGAGTCGCGTCGCAGTAGCTGTAGGACTGGGTGGCGGTGTTGATGATCGGACGCTGGATCCGCTGCACGAGCTGTCCCGAGGTCTGCGCGGCATGCGTGTCGCGCTCGAGCTCGAGGGTCACCAGCAGTGGCGCGGAGCCGACGGTGTTGAGGTTGGCGTAGAACTGCACCCGGGTGCGCGTGGCCGCCTTGAGCGCGGTGTCCGCACAGGTGGGGCAGGCCAGCTCCGTGGCCTGCTCCGGCAGCACTGCGGTGCGCAGCACCTTGCTGACCGCGTCGACCGAGACCTGGCTCTGGGTGGCGTTGTCCAGCCTGTTCTCCAGCGCCGCGGTGGTACGGATGACCAGCACCGCGGTGGTCCCGAGACCGGTCATCAGGATGGTGAAGATCGCCATCGCGACCAGAAGCTCGGCGAGGGTCATGCCCCGGTCACCGAAGGCGCCCGGCGAGCATCGCCGGCGGGTCATGGCGTCACCACGCGCGGGTAGGTGCCGTCCCAGGGCAGCGTGACCTGTTGCGGCCCCCGGTTGCCGACACTGATCCGCCACGTGCCGAAGGGGACGCTGGTCCTGAGCTTGCCGGTGCCGTCGGTCTTGCCGAGCACGATCTTCGCGGCTCCGGGGCACGCGGCGTCGTCGCCTCGTTCCGCGATCACCTCGCGGTTCGACTTCGACCCGCCACCTGCCCACTCCGCCACGACCGCCGCCAACGGAAGGGTCACCGTGCTCGTCCCACCGGGGGTGGCGGTGACCAGCGCACGCGGGCGGTCGCTCTGGTAGGGATCGCTGTCCGCGCAGGCGCCCGCCCAGACCTCGTAGCCCGCCGGATAGGGCCACAGGTTCGTGAGGGCCTGCGTGCCGGCGCTGTCGACGCCCCCGCGCACCACGGTCATCCCGCTGGGCAGCAGGGCACTGTTGGCGAGCGTCACCGGGAACCCGGTCGCGCCCTTGGGCTCGTGGCCGGGCCGCGTCTCGTAGGTGACCACGACGCGGCTCGCCAGTGCGTACTCCATCGTCGTGCGCACGAGCCGGCCGGCCTGGACCTGCACGGTCTTGGACGTCGTGCCGTCGCGGTTGACGTGTCCCGGGAGGTTGGGCGTGATCGTGTAGGCGCCCTCCGGGAGGAACGCGAAGACCGCGCACCCGTCGTCCGCCGTCAGGCTGCTGCTCGTGCCCCCGGGGCCCGAGACCGTCACCGACCTGCCCTCGAGCGGCTCGCCCTCGGCGCCGAGGAGCCGGACCCCGATGTGTCCGGTGCTCTGGGAGTAGGTGCCCTTCGGTGGCGTCATAACGGTGTCGGTCGAGACCGGCGGGCGGTCCGCGCCGAGCCCAGGCCAGGTCACCTCGACCCGCACCCGCAGGAACGCGAGCTCCGCGCTGCTTCCGTCGTCGCACGTGGACGCGGCGGTCGAGCCGACCTGGGCCCACTGGGCCGTGCGGGTGACGGTGTAAGGCACGTTGTCGACGACCAGCGGCGCGTTCGCCACACCGCCCGGCACCTGGTTGGGGTTGACCACCTGGTTGGTGGTGATGGTGGTCGGTCCGCGGGTCAGCGACGTGAACGCATCGCGGGTGATCTCCAGCTCGCGGGTGGCCAGGCTCGTGGCCACCATCCGGTAGCGGTCCTCCTTGGCCAGCCGGATCGCGCTGCCCAGGAGGCTCAGCACGGCGCCGGTGATGACCAGGAACAGCGCGAGCGCGACCACCACCTCGATGAGGGTCATGCCGTCGTCCCGGCGCGCAGGGGCGCTGCAGCGGGCTCGTGTGGACAGCAGCATCGCGTTCCTCTCCTCGTGACGGACTCGACCGAGGATCAGATCGGCTGCCGGACGTCCTCACTTGAGGAACGGCGAGGGTGACCAGACCGGCCGCACTTTCTCGCCGCCGCCCTCAAGCCGGGGACCGACGGGGCCGACATCTCCCTTCGACAAGAGCACCTGACCCCGGGGAGGGGCGCAGGGCACACAGCACCACACCTTCCGCAAAGGGGAATCACATGCTCGCTCGTCTGCAGAAGTCGATGAAGGAGAAGGACCAGGGCTTCACCCTGATCGAGCTCCTCGTCGTCATCATCATCATCGGCATCCTGGCCGCGATCGCCATCCCGGCCTTCCTGAACCAGCGCCAGAAGGGCGTCGACGCCTCGATGAAGAGCGACGTCAAGAACGCCGCCACGATCGTCGAGACCTGGATGACCGAGAACCCCTCCACCGCGGTCCCCGCCGGCGCCGCTGAGGACGAGTACGAGGGCTTCACGGCCACCAAGGGCAACACCGTCACCGTGACGGCGGGCGGGACCATCGGCGAGTACTGCATCCAGGCCACGAACGACGCCTCGAGCGAGGACGTTGACTTCGTCGTCTACGACTCCGCCAAGGGTGGCCTGCAGGCCGCGTACGACGCAGGCTGCTGATCGCCGGCGCGGGGTGGGCGAGAGAGTCTCTCGCCCACCCCGCGCACGCACTACGCGGCGTCGACACAACGACGCCGCTTCGTTCGTTCTGAACCACACGCCGGGGGGCAACTCGTGTCCGCAGTCCGCAAGATCGCCAGCCTGGTCGTGGTCGCAATCATCGGGCTCACCGCCATCGACGGCGGCTCGGTGCTGCTCACCACCCTCGCCACCCCCGACGAACTCGAGGAGGCCGGGTTCAAGGCGGCCGCCGTGGTCAGCCACAGCAACGACCCGGTGCCCACGAGCACGACCGCGGTGGCGGCCCTCGAGGCCGCCCGCGCCGAGGCGGGCAAGCACGACATCACCGTGCGCGAGGACGACTTCACCATCTACGCCGACGACACCGTCGAGCTGACCGGCGCGACCACCGCGCCGACCCTCCTCTTCAAGCACGTGCCCTTCCTGGAGGGCCTGGCCGAGGTCGTCACGACGCTGAGCGTCGAGCCGCGCGCCATCGACAGCAGCAGGCAGCGTTCCGGGAGGAACCGATGAGCACTCACAGCACCCATCTGGGTCACCCGCTCGACGAGCGGGTGCTCGATGCCGAGACCGCCCGCACCACGCTGCGCTCGATGGCCTCGGTGACCCGCGTGATCCTCGGGGTCGCGCTCCAGGCCCCCGCCGAACCCGAGACGCTGAGCGCTGCGCCCGCTGCCGCGCCCCCTCACGCTCCCGTGGCGCTCGCGCAGCCGTCCGAGCCGGAGCCGCTCCAGCTGGCCGTCGAGCCCGACCCTGAGCCCGCCCCCGCGGCGTACGCCGCCCCGGCGGAGGACGACGCGGACTGGATGCCGGCCCTCGCCGCGGTCCCGCGCCTCGCGGTGGTCGACCCGCTGCCGCCGGCCCCCGAGCGGCACAACGTCGGCCTGCTGGCCGAGCTCGCCTTCCTCGACGACTGATCCCCACGCGCCCGGCCGGAGACGTGCCGAGAATCCCATCACGTCCCACTGGTCCCCCTGGCCCCCTCCGACCCACTACGGTGGTGCGGAACTCCAGAGGGGAGCACGGGGATGGGGACTCAGATGCCGGTCGACGACGTCGACGACCTCTGGCGACGCTTCAAGCACGACCACGACCCGCAGGCACGTGACCAGCTGGTCCTCCAGTTCTCACCGCTGGTCAAGTACGTCGTGGGTCGCCTCCGCTCCGGCCTCCCGGCCAGCGTC
Source organism: Nocardioides ochotonae (assembly GCF_011420305.2). Classification (NCBI taxonomy): domain Bacteria; kingdom Bacillati; phylum Actinomycetota; class Actinomycetes; order Propionibacteriales; family Nocardioidaceae; genus Nocardioides; species Nocardioides ochotonae. Next base: position 2,562,745 of record NZ_CP061769.1, read on the forward strand.
GACAGCGACGACCTGACCTCCGACGGCGTCCTCGGCCTGCTCGACGCGGTCGACAAGTTCGATCCCGAGCGCGGCCTGCAGTTCCAGACCTACGCGGTGTCCCGGATCCGCGGCGCGATCGTCGACGGCCTCCGCTCGACCGACTGGGTGCCGCGCTCGGTGCGCGAGAAGATCCGCGACCTCAACGCCGCGCAGACCACCCTCGAACGACGTCTGGGCCGCTCCCCCGACGACACCGAGGTGGCCGCCGAGCTCGGGATCGGCATCACCGAGCTCCAGGAGATGTACGCCCAGACCAGCTACACCAACGTGCTCAGCCTCGAGGCCAGCACCACCGGCGAGGACGACCCGGCGCCGGCCGCCAGCTACCTGCCCGGCCCCGGCGAGGACTGGCCCGACGGCTTCCTCCAGGCGGTGCGCAGTCTTCCCGAGCGCGACCAGATCCTGATCGCGCTGTACTACTGGGACCGCCTCACCCTCGCCGAGATCGGCCAGGTCCTCGGCGTGACCGAGTCCCGGGTCAGCCAGCTGCACAGCCGCGCCACCCTCACCCTGCGCCGCCGGATCGCCGAGCAGGCCGACGCCTGACGGGTACCGCCCGTCCATGGACGAGAAGGACACGGTCGCGGCCCTGCTCGCGCGCCACGGCACGACGTACGCCGAGGACGCGGGGATCCGCCTCGACGACGCCCCGGCCCCGCTTTGGCAGCTGCTCGTGCTCAGCCTGCTGCTCTCCGCGCGGATCCGCTCCGAGGTTGCCGTCGCCGCCGCCCGCGAGCTCTTCGCGGCCGGCTGCACCACTTCCCCGCGCACCCGCGACACCCCGCGTCCGCGGCTGATCGCGGCCCTCGGACGCGCCGGGTACCGCCGCTACGACGAGCGCACCGCCACCCAGCTCGCCGAGCTCGCCACCACCGTCCTGGACCGGTACGACGGGGACCTGCGGCGCCTGCACGAGCAGAGCGACGACCTCGGGCGCGACCTGCAGCAGTTCAAGGGCATCGGCCCCGCGGGCGCGGCGATCTTCTGTCGCGAGGTGCAGGGCGTCTGGCCCGACCTCGCACCGTACGTCGACGAGCTCACCGCCAAGGGGGCCGAGCGGCTCGGGCTGCCCACCTCATCCGACGCGCTGGCGGGCCTGGTGCCCGACCGGGACCTGCCCCGGCTGGTCGCCGGCTGCGTGCGGGCCGCCCGCGACAAGTTGGTCGTCGACGACGTGCGGGGTGCTGGGCCGACCTGAGGGGTCTCGGCAGGCTCGACCGACGAAACGCGGTCAGTCGTCGGGCGGATGGGCGGTGACGAGCCGCGTGGTGCCGCCGTCCTTGATCAGGTGCAACCCGTGCGGGGATCGCCAGAGGTAGGTCGCGGCGTCGGTCTTGTCGTAGGTCCAGGCGGTGTGGGTCTTGGCCCGGTGATGTCGCCGGCACAGCGGGGCGAGGTTGCACGAGCAGGTCGAGCCACCCGCACCGTGGGCGACGACGTGGTCGGTGTCGCAGCGCCGGGCGGGTCGCTCGCACCACGGGAACGCGCAGACCGGTTGGGCGAGACGGGCCTGCTCGATCAGCTTGTCCGGAACCGCGTAGGCGTCGGTGTGGTGGTGGGCATCGAGATCGATCACCGGCTTGATCACCACCTGCGCGTCGCCGCACCAGTCGCGGACCTGCTCGGTCGACACGATCGACCGCGTCTCCTCGATGTGGGCGACGCCCGGCTCGTCACGGCTGATCGCCGCCTCCGACAGGTGCACGTGGATGACGACCTGGCGAGGCTTCACCACCGACGCGGCACCCTCGCCAGTCTCTGCCCGCAGGTCGAACGCGAGCTGGCGTCGGGCGAGCTCACCGGCCGCCATCGAGCGCCGCACGTCCAACGACTCGGTCGAGCCGAGGGCGGCGAGCTCCTCCGCGCCGTGGCGGATCGCGGCATCCAGGTCGAGGGCGTCGGCGAGGTCGAGGACGCCTTCCACCCACGCGGTGCCGTCGTGGGTCACGTCACGGGTCCGGACCTCGAACCGGCGCCCGTCCGCGGCCTGACGGCGCCGCTTCTCCGCACCTTCGGGATCGAACGTCGCCCGGGCGTGGTCGACGAGCCGCTCGATCTCTGCCCAGCCGACCTTGCCGACGACCGCAGCGAGCTGACGGTCGACGAAGTCGGCACCCTCGGGCGGAAGAGCGAGGGTCAACTGCGCGAGCCGACGTCCCTTCCAGACCGGCACCACACCGGCCCGCATCATCTTCCACGTGCGCGGGAGCCGGTGCGCCAGCTCGAGCGCGGATCCGACCAGCGCCCGCGCGGAATCCGTCGACATCCCGAGCGCGGCACCCAGCTCCATCGGCGCGAACTCCGCCACCAGCGGGGTGCCCTCGCCACCGAGCGGCACCGCCACCTCGGCGAAGATCCAGCCGTCTGTCGATGCCGCGTCCGAGACCGACTCGGCCGGGTGCATCGCCGCCCACGCCAACGCCGCGTCCAGGACGTCGAACTCCGCGCGCTGGACCGCAGCCCGTCGGCACTGCGCGAACGCCAGCACGGCGGCTGGAGTGTCGCAGTCGGGGAGCTCGGGGTCGACCATGCCTCATCCTACTCGAACGCACGTTCGAGGAGAAGCGTGGGCGGTGAACCCGAAGGTAAAGACTTCAGGGACGAGTGGGTCAGCGCTCCCGGCGTTCGCGCTCCTCGCGGTCGCGGCGGGCATCCTCGGCGAGGTCGCGGCGGATGCCCTCGGCGCGGCTGCGCTCGAAGAGCAGGATCGCCGCCACGACACCGGCGGTGAGGAGGATCGTCAGGATCAGGCCGAACAGGGTCATGGTCAGTGGCTGGCCTTGCCGCCCTTGCGGCCGGCCTCCTTCTTCTGCGCGGTCGTGCCGCCCTGCGTGGCGTTGCGGCCCTTGCCGGACTGCTCACCGCCGTGCTTCGAGGAGTCCTTGGCGTCCGCGATCCTCGCGGCCCGCTCCTTCGACATGCCCTTGTCCTTGAGGGCCTCGTACTGCTTCTGGTTCTTGATGTTCCCGGCCATCTGGCACCCCCGACTCGCTCACGGTTGCCGGACGCGGTACCCGGCCGCGTCACGCACATGCGCGACAGCGTCGGTGCCCACGGCTACCGTGCAAGGACCTCGGAAGGGAGTCCGGCATGTCCGATCGGCCCGTGCTCGTCCTCAACGCCGGCTCCTCCTCGCTGAAGTACCAGGTGCTGCGTCCCGGCACCGGCGAGTCGCTGCTCGGCGGCCACCTCGAGCGGCTGCACCACGACGACTTCGCCGCCGCCCTGCTCCGCGTCAGCGCGGAGTTGGCGGACGCCGGCCTCGGCGCCGACGCGCTCGCGGCGGTCGGGCACCGGGTGGTCCACGGCGGCTCCCGCTTCGTGGTGCCGACGCTGGTCGACGACGCCGTCCTGGCCGGCCTCGAGGAGCTCGTGCCGCTGGCCCCGCTGCACAACCCGCCGGCGATCGAGGGCGTGCGCCACGCGCGAGAGGTCTACCCGGACCTGCCGCAGGTCGCGGTCTTCGACACCGCGTTCTTCGCCGACCTGCCGGTCGAGGCCGCGACGTACGCCGTGGACCGCACGCTCGCGGAGCGCCACGGCATCCGGCGCTACGGCGCGCACGGCATCAGCCACCACTACGTCGCCGCCGAGGTCGCGGCGTTCCTCGGCCGCCCGCTCGCCGAGCTCGACCAGATCGTCCTCCACCTCGGCAACGGCGCCTCGGCCACCGCGATCCAGGGCGGGCGCCCGGTCGAGACCTCGATGGGCCTGACCCCGCTCGAAGGACTGGTGATGGGCACCCGCGGCGGCGACCTCGACCCCGGCGTGCTGCTGCACCTGCTGCGCGTCGGCGGCCTCGACGTCGATCAGCTCGACGACCTGCTGCACCACCGCTCCGGCCTCCGCGGACTGTGCGGACTCCAGGACTTCCGCGACCTCCAGGCGGCCCGCGACGCCGGTGACGAGGCTGCCACGACCGCGTACGCCGTCTACTGCCACCGGCTGCGCAAGTACCTCGGCGCCTACCTCGCCGTGCTCGGCGGCGCCGACGTCATCACCTTCACCGCGGGCGCCGGCGAGCACGTCCCCCGCCTGCGCGCCGACGTCCTCGCCGGCCTCGAACGGCTCGGGATCATCGTCGATCCCGTCCACAACGGCACGGCCCGTGGCCCCGCCCGCATCTCCGCCGACGACTCCGAGGTGACGGTGCTGGTCGTCCCCACCCGCGAGGAGCTCTCGATCGCCCGGCAGGTCGTCGAGGCGTTGGCGGACTGAGCGTCCTCGACGCGGTGACGGTGACGGTGACCTGGATGCTCGGCTCGCACGAACCCCGGATCGGGCACCTGCGCCACCGGACCACCTCGAGCGCGGCCAAGGGGTCGGTCCTCGGTGCCTTCGTGGGTGCGCTGGCGCCCCGCTCAGTGGGCGGGCACCGAGCGGGCGCCCCACTGCCCGCCGTCGAGCTCCGAGGTCCCTGGGTGTTGTAGACCTCGTCGAACGCGTCGACCTTGGCCTGCAGCTGGGCCAGCTGGTGGACCACGTCATGGCTCTGAGTGTCGAGCCGATCACCGACAAGCCCTCTCGCCCCAGGCGACATGGGACGCCGCCGCGTAGCGGGAGTGGTCATCGATGAGCTGGAAGATCACGCACTTGCGCCCACGGGTCAGGACGTACTCGGTGGCGTCGAGCTGCCAGCACGCGTTCGGGGCCGGGTAGACGAACCGTCGCGACCGGGCACGGATCGCGTAGAACGTCTTACGTGAGATCGGGATGCTCTTCGCAGAACGTGGTCACCGCGCCTCGTGGCGGATCCTCAGGCCACTGGACGATCGCGAGACGGACACGAGGATCGACAGGCTCATTGGCGGAAGGCACCCCACCAGAGAGCCAGAAGTGTCACCACCAAGCACCCCAGTTGTGTCACCGATGTCCTGACACAGAACCGTCACCGATGTCTTGAGACATGACATCGAGACCGTGGTGGAAAGACTCTTGTCGTCGAACGTGCGTTCGAGTAGGATGAGGCATGGCCGACCCCGAGCTCCCCGACTGCGACTCCCCAGCTGCTGTGCTGGCGTTCGCGCAGGCCCGTCGGGCGGCGGCCCAGCGGGCGGAGATCGACGTCCTGGAGGCGGCCCTGGTGTGGGCGTCGATGCACCCGGAGGAGTCGGTCGCCGAGGTGGCGCCGACGACCGGGCTGGTGTTCGGGGAGGTGGCCGTCCCGCTGGCCGGTGAGGGGGCGCCGCTGGTGGCGGAGTTCGCGCCGATGGAGTTCGGCGCCGCGCTCGGCATGTCCACCGACTCGGCCCGCTCGCTGGTCGGTGACGCGCTCGAGCTGGCCCACCGGTTGAAGCGCACCTGGCAGTTGGTCCGCGCCGGCAGGGTCCCGCTGTGGAAGGCCCGGCGACTCGCGCAGCTGACGACCGCTCTGCCGATGGACGGTGCCGAGTTCGTGGACCGCCAGCTCGCCGCCTTCGTCGGAAAGATCAGCTGGGCCGGGATCGAGCGGCTCGTCGACCAGGCCCGCGTCGCGTTCGACCCCGAGGGTGCGGAGGAGGACCGACTCGCTGCCGCCGAGTCGCGCCGCTTCGACGTCCACACGCGCGAAGCCAGCCACGACGGGACCGTCCACGTCGAGGGTGTCCTCGACCTCGCCGACGCGATCGACCTCGACACCGCGATCCGGCAGGGCGCCGAGGAGCTCGCGACTCTCGGGTCGACCGAGCCCCTCGACGTGCGCCGCTCGATGGCCGCCGGGGAGCTCGCCCGACGCCAGCTGGCCCTCGACCTGCGCGCCGAGGCCGGCAGCGCCGGCGTAGACGCTGCCTCGGTGGTGAAGCCGCGCCAGGTCGTCATCCACGTCCATCTGTCCCACGCCGCGATCACTCGCAACGAGGCGGGCATCGCGCACGTCGAGGAGACCCGGTCCATCGTGTCGACCGAGCAGGTCCGCGACTGGTGCAGCAGCGACGCCCTGGTGGTCATCAAGCCGGTCATCGACCTCGAGGCCCACCACCACACCGACGCCTACGCCATCCCCGACCGCCTCGTCGACCAGACCCGTCTGGTCCAGCCGATGTGTGCGTTCCCGTGGTGCGAACGCCCGGCCCGCCGCTGCGACACCGACCACGTCGTCGCCCACGGGACCGATGGCCCGACGTGCTCCTGCAACCTTGCGCCGCTGTGCCGCCGACACCATCGCGCCAAGACCCACACCGCGTGGACCTACGACAAGACCGACGCCGCGACCTACCTCTGGCGATCACCGCACGGACTTCACCTCGTGAAGGACCAAGGCACCACCCGCCTCGTCACCGCGCACCCGCCGGACGAGTAGATCGACCGCCCCGGACCCCGCCGACACCTTGCCGGCGGGGCCACACCGCTGCGTGGGTCTCGACAAGCTCGACCGACGACAGCGGGCCTCAGCGCTGCTCGGACGAGACCGAGGGGCGGGCGGTGGTGGAGGGTGAGGCGCCGCGGGCGGGGGTGGCGCCGGGGGTCCAGGACCAGTCACGGACCTCCGGCAGGTCCTCGCCGTACTCACGCGTCCACTGGTGCGCCCGGCGGCGGGTGTCGACCATCCGCTGGCGCAGGGCGGCGGCGCGCTGTCCGAGCGAGGGCACCCGGTCGATGACGTCCATGACCAGGTGGAAGCGGTCGAGGTCGTTCATCATCACCATGTCGAAGGGCGTGGTGGTCGTGCCCTCCTCCTTGTAGCCGCGGACGTGCAGGTTGGCGTGGTTGGTGCGGCGGTAGGTCAGCCGGTGGATCAGCCACGGGTAGCCGTGGTAGGCGAAGACCACCGGCTTGTCGGCGGTGAAGACGGTGTCGAAGTCGCGCGCCGAGAGCCCGTGCGGGTGCTCGGTGTCGTCCTGCAGGCGCATCAGGTCCACGACATTGACGAAGCGGACCTTCAGCTCGGGCAGGTACTCGCGCAGGATCGAGGTCGCCGCGAGCGCCTCCACGGTCGGTACGTCGCCGGCGCACGCGATCACCACGTCGGGGTCGCCGTCGTCGCTGGAGGCCCAGTCCCAGATGCCCAGCCCCCGCGCGCAGTGCAGGTCCGCGGCGTCGGCGTCGAGCCAGTCGAAGGTCGGCTGCTTGCCCGCGACCACGACGTTGACGTAGTGGGTGGTCTCGAGGCAGTGCCGCATCGTGGAGAGCAGGGTGTTGGTGTCCGGCGGCAGGTAGACCCGCACGACCTCGGCCTTCTTGTTCACGACGTGGTCGATGAAGCCGGGGTCCTGGTGGGAGAAGCCGTTGTGGTCCTGGCGCCACACGTGCGAGGTGAGCAGGTAGTTGAGCGAGGAGATCGGCGGGCGCCAGGACATCGTCCGGGTGGTCTTGAGCCACTTCGCGTGCTGGTTGAGCATCGAGTCGACGAGGTGGATGAACGCCTCGTAGCAGCTGAACAGGCCGTGGCGACCGGTGAGCAGGTAGCCCTCGAGCCAGCCCTGGCAGGTGTGCTCGGAGAGCAGCTCGACCACCCGTCCGTGCGGGGCGAGGTGCTCGTCGGTCTCGAGGATCTCGCCGGCGAAGACCTTGTCGGTGACCTCGTAGACGGCGTCGAGCCGGTTGGAGGCCGTCTCGTCGGGTCCGAAGATGCGGAAGTTGTCGGGGTTCTGGCGCACCACCTCGATCAGGTAGCGACCCAGGACCCGGGTCGCCTCGTGGACGGAGGCCCCCGGGGTCGGGACGTCCACCGCCGAGCCGCGGAAGTCCGGCAGCCGCAGCGGCCGGCGCAGCAGGCCGCCGTTGGCGTGCGGGTTGGCGCTCATCCGCCGGTTTCCCCGCGGTGCCAGCTCCTGCAACCGGGCGACCGGACTCCCCTCGGCGTCGAAGAGCTCCTCGGGCCGGTAGGAGCGCAGCCACGACTCCAGGATCGCGCGGTGCTCGGCGTTGTCGCGGGTGCCCGACAGCGGCACTTGGTGGGCGCGCCAGGTGCCCTCGACCTGCACCCCGTCCACGGTGTGCGGGCCGGTCCAGCCCTTCGGGGTCACCAGCAGCACCATCGGCCAGGGCCGGCGCTCCAGGTCGCCGCCCTCACGCGCCGCCCGCTGGATCTCGGTGATCCGGTCGTGCGCCTGGTCCAGCGCCGCAGCGAGCTGACGGTGTACGTCGGCGGGGTCGTCGCCCTCCACGGTGAGCACCTCGTGGCCGTAGCCGCGCAGCAGCGCGAGCAGCTCCTCGCGCGGGATCCGCGCCGGCACGGTGGGGTTGGCGATCTTGTAGCCGTTGAGGTGCAGGACCGGCAGCACGGCGCCGTCGTGCACCGGGTCGACGAACTTGTTGGCGTGCCACGACGCCGCCAGCGGGCCGGTCTCGAACTCCCCGTCCCCGACCACGGCGGTGACCACGAGGTCGGGGTTGTCCATCGCCGCGCCGTACGCGTGGGACAAGACGTAGCCGAGCTCGCCGCCCTCGTGGATCGAGCCGGGGGTCTCCGGCGCCACGTGGCTGGGCACCCCGCCCGGGAAGGAGAACTGGCGGAACAGCTGGCGCATCCCCTCGGCGTCCTCGCTGACCTGCGGGTACACCTCGCTGTAGGTGCCCTCCAGCCACGCGTTCGCGATCGCCGCCGGCCCGCCGTGCCCGGGGCCGGCGAGGAAGATCATGTCGACGTCGCGCTCGCGGATCAGCCGGTTGAGGTGGGTCCACAGCAGGTTCAGTCCCGGGGTGGTCCCCCAGTGGCCGAGCAGGCGCGGCTTGATGTCCTCGCGGGTCAGCGGCGTCCTCAGGAGCGGGTCGTCCATCAGGTAGATCTGTCCGACGGACAGGTAGTTCGCCGCCCGCCACCACGCGTCGAGGTCCGCGAGCTGGTCGTCGTCGAGGGCGTGCTCGGTCATGGGGCGCTCCTGTGCTGGTGAGGAGGTGCGTGCCGATGGGCTGGTCTGCACGCTAGGGCTGATCGGCCGGGAGCGGAACCGCCTACCGCGCCGTCGCGCGCCACAGCGGTCCGAACGGGCCGTCACCGGGGGTCTGCAGGCGTACGGTGAGGAGCGCGCACCCCGGCGACGAGGGAGAGGCCGTGGCCACGACGACACCCGACCCGGACGCCGCGATCCGCATCGAGGGCCTGATCAAGAGGTTCGGGTCGTTCACTGCCCTGGACCACGTGGACCTGCGGGTCGGGCGGGGCGAGGTGCACGGCTTCCTCGGTCCGAACGGCGCTGGCAAGTCCACGACGATCCGGGTGCTGCTCGGGCTGTTGCGGGCCGACGCGGGCACGGTCGAGCTGCTGGGCGGCGACCCGTGGCGCGACGTGGTCGCGCTCCACCGCCGGCTCGCCTACGTGCCCGGTGACGTGGTGCTCTGGCCGTCGCTCTCCGGCGGCGAGGCGATCGATCTGCTCGGGAACCTGCGCGGCGGGCTCGACCCGGCGCGACGCGATCGGCTCATCGAGCGCTTCGAGCTGGACCCGACCAAGCGGGGCCGTCAGTACTCCAAGGGCAACCGGCAGAAGGTCGCGATCGTCGCCGCCCTCGCAGCCGACGTCGAGCTCCTCATCCTCGATGAGCCGACCTCCGGCCTCGACCCGCTGATGGAGGCGGTCTTCCAGGACGAGGTCGGCGCGGAGAAGGCCCGAGGACGCACCATCCTGCTGTCGAGCCACATCATGAGCGAGGTCGAGGCGCTCGCCGACCGGGTGAGCATCATCCGCCAGGGCACCATCGCCCAGACCGGGACACTGGCCGACCTGCGCGGTCAGGCGCGGGTCGCGATCAGTGCCACCCTCGGCCGTCCACCCGCGGACCGGTCCGGTCTCGGCGCGCTGGACGGCGTGCTCCACGACGCCGTGCTCGACGCGCGGCACCGCCTCACCGCCACCGTCGATCCGGACCGGATCAACGAGGCGATGGCCGCGCTGGTGGCCTACGACCTGTCCGCGCTCACCGTGTCGCCGGCGTCGCTGGAGGATCTCTTCCTGCGCCACTACGACACCGAGCACACCGAGGACGCTGGGCCGTGAGCACGGCGCTGACCGGGACCCGTCCGCTGCTGAAGGTGTCGTTGCGACAGGACGCCCGCCACATCGCCCCGTGGGTGGCCGGGATCTCGGCGCTCTCCGCGTCCTCGATCCTGGCCTACGCCTGGATCTTCCCCGATGCCTCCGACCGCGAGCAGCTCGCCCGGACGCTGGGGGTCAACCCCGCCCTCGCTCTCATCTTCGGCCCGGCCCGTGACCTGACGACCGCGGATGGGTTCAACAGCTGGCGCGCCGGCATGCTGGGGGCGTTCTTCGCCGCGCTGATGGCGATCCTGATCGTCGTGCGCAACAGCCGCGCCCAGGAGGACTCGGGGCAGGCGGAGCTGGTCGCCTCGGGCGTCCTGGCGCGGGGCACCCGGCTCGCGGTCGCCGTGCTGATGGCGAGCACCGCCTCGGTCGCCCTCGGTGTGGTCTGCTTCGCGGTGACCCTCGCCTGCGGAGGCGGGGCGAGCGCCACGCTGATCCTGTCGGCGACGTTCACCGCCTCGGGGCTGATGTTCACCGGCGTCGCTGCGATCGCTGCGCAGCTGGGCTCGGACGCCCACGCTGCGTCGAGCATCGCGATCGGCACCCTCGGTGTCTGCTACGTGGCGCGCGGCTACGTCGACTCCTCGGACCCCGACAGCGACGCCACCTGGCTCACGCCGTTGGGCTGGTTGTCACAGACCCGGCCGGGCACGGAGGACAACCCGTGGCCGCTGCTCCTCGCCCTGGTCCTCGCGATCGCGCTCGTGGCCATCGCGTTCGTGCTGCAGCAGCACCGCGACTTCGCGCAGGGGATGCTCTCGCAACGGCCGGGACCGGCTCGTGCCGGGTTGGCCGGCAGCGTCTGGGGGCTGGCGCTGAGGCTCAACGTCGGCGCCCTGGCCACCTGGCTGATCGCCTTCGTCGCCCTGGGCTTCGTCTTCGGCAACCTGGCCACCTCGGTCGGCGACGTCGCCGCAGACAGCCCGGCACTGGCAGACATCGTCGCCTCGGGCGGCGGCGCCGGCGTCGACCTCACGTCGGCGTTCATCACCACGATCCTGCAGATCATCGCCATCGTCGCCGCCATCACCGGGGTGCAGGTCGCGCAGCGCATCTACGGCGAGGAGGTCGCGCACCGCGTCGAGCCGCTCCTGGCCGGGTCGTTGCGGCGTACGACGTTCCTCGCCAGCCACGTCACCATCGCCCTGGTGGGGTCAGCGATCGCAATGCTCGTCGCCGGCACCACGCTCGCGCTGGTGGCCTCCACCCGGGACGACACGGTCGCCTTCCGCGACGTCGTGGCGCAGGCGGCGGTGACCGTTCCGGGGGTCTGGGCCCTGGTGGCCCTCGCCCTCGCCTTCGTCGGGGCCGCGCCCACGCGTCGCCTCGTGGGCTGGCTCGGGGTCGTGGCGACCTTCGGGCTCACGCTGCTGGGCCCGACGTTCAAGCTGCCCGACTGGGCCCTCGACATCAGCCCGCTGCGCCACGTCCCCGACGTCACGGCCGACTCCCCCGACTGGGCCGGCCTCACCGGGCTGGGCGTGGTCGTCGGCGCGCTGCTCGCCGTCGGCTTCGCCGGGTTCCGGCGCCGCGACGTCGCCTGAGCCGACCCACGCGGCCGCGCGGGTGGTGTCTAGGCCCGCGACCCGTAGTAGTAGCCCACGAACGCGACGCCGACGCAGACCACCAGCACGCCGACGCCGTAGGCCAGCGCCAGGCCGTACTGCTTCTGCCGCACGAGCTGCACCGCCTCGTAGCTGGCGGTGCTGAAGGTCGTGTACCCGCCCAGCGGTCCCACAGCGAGGATCGCGCGCACGTCGGTGTCCTCCATCCGCCCGGCCACCAGGCCAGTCAGCAGACCGAGGACGAAGGCGCCGCTGACGTTGATGATCGTGGTCGCCCAAGGGAACGACGACCCCTTCGTCCGGGACCCGATCAGGCCGTCGAGCACATAGCGCAGCGCAGCGCCGACGCCGCCGGTGAGCACGAGCAGCAGGTAGAGCGGCAGGGTCACCGCTCCACCTCCTCACCCGGTGCCGGGTGCCGCTGGATCCGGGCCCCAGCCACGATGCCCGCGATCGTGGCCGCGGCCCCGACGACCACGGTGCCGCATGCGTAGGCCAGCGCCATTCCGATCCGGCCGTTGTCGAGCAGCACGGCGGTGTCGGTCGCCAAGGCACTGTACGTGGTGAGGCCGCCACAGAAGCCTGCGCCGAGCAGCGCCTTGAGGCGCACGGTGTCCATCGGCCTGGGAACGGTGCGGCTGAGCCCCTCGTAGAGGAACCCGAGCAGGAAGGCGCCGATCACGTTCACGACCGGGATCATCACCGGGATCCCGTCGAGGTCCGGGATCTCCCGCGACAGCACCTCGCGGCACCCCGCACCGATGCCGCCGCCGAGCAGCACCAGACCGATCGACGCCGGTTGGAAGTGCGCCGGACGCCTGCGTCGCCGGCCGCCGGAGTCCCCGGGCGTGCTGGTGGTGTCGAGCATCAGGCGACCGTACTGTCGTGCGCCGGGGCGACACCCTCGAGGGCACCCGGAGAGACCAGTTCGAGCAGCGCCAGCACCGTCTGGTTGATCCGGGTCAGCTCGCGCATGACGTCGTCCATCAGCCGGTCCGTCGGGCCGCTACCGCTCATTTCGAAGGACGCGACCTCGAGCACGAGCGGGCCGGGGAGCCGCCCGTCCAGGGCGGTGGTGAGCGCGGCGATGTTCGTGCTCGTGGACCGGGCCATCCCGCGCCAGTCCTGGTCGTGCGGCCCCACCCCCGTCACGATCGCCCGCTCGGCGGCACGCACGAGACGGCGCGCGTGGCTGGTCAGCGCCCACACCGCAGTGAGGCGGCCCTCGATGCCCTCGGGTCCGAGCGCCCCGGGCGCGTGCCGCAGCGGTTCGGCCGTCGCCACCACCGTGCGGACGTCCTGGCTGGCGGTGAGCACCCGTTGCCTCAGCTCCGGGAGCGCGGTCGGGGGCGCCCCGGCAAGCCGCCCCATGCTGGCGGTGACGATCGCATCGATGTCGCGGGCCAGGACGCTGACGTTCTCGTCGAGCACCGTCCGGGTCCGCGTCGGCAGGACGACGTAGGCCACCACGAGAGCGATGACGGCGCCGAGAAGCGTCTCCGCCACCCGCTGCGCGAGCGCCAAGGTGGTCAGGTTGCCGAGGTACTCGTAGAGCAGCGCGAAGATCATGGTCGTCCAGAACGTCGCGACCGCCGGACTCACCTGGCGGTAGTAGACGGAGGCGAACACGGCGAGGGCCAGCAGCGGCATGATGACGGGGGCGATCGCAGCCTCGGACAGCGCGATCCCGAAGCCCACGGCTGCGCCGACCACGGTGCCCGCGACCCGCCGCGCGCCCTTCACGAACGTGTCCCCGTCGGTGTCGCCGAGCACCTGGAACGCCGACAGCGTCGCCCAGTACTGATGGGTGGTGGAGACCAGCCAGCCGGCCAGCAGCGAGGCCGCGCTCGCGACCCCGGCCTGGACGGCCCGCCGCACCGCCGGCGCCAGCAGTCCGCTCCCCCGGCCTGCGTCGGGCGCTGCTGCCACACCGGTGTCGCCCGCGGCGGGAATGGTGGTGGTGTCGGCGACCTCCTGGCGTTCCTCCTCGCGCTCCTCCTCGGCCTGTGCGGTCGCGGCCACCTCGGCGACCGGCGGGTCCATCGCGGCGATCGCCGCGTCACGCAACCGCACGGCCGAACGGTGCAGCTCGTCGACGGACTCGAAGACCAGGCGCGCCGCACGCGGCCATGCTGCGGGCGGGTCGGCGTCCACCCACGGCGCCAGCCCGCTCGGCGCCCGTCTCCCCCCGTCCGAGCCGGGCAGCGAGGCCACCGTCAGCTCGGCCAGATGGGCCTGGAGCAGCTCGACACGGCCGGCGAGGCGGGCACGCGCCTCCAACGAGACCGTGACGCCGGCGAGGCCGCGAGCCGACGCGACCAGGCTCATCAGGGCGAGCTCGGAGTCGAAGAGCCGGAGCCGCAGGGCCACGGCGCGCCCGGCCGGCATCCCGGCCGTGGCCTCTCCCTGCCGGAGCTGACCGCCGACGAACGTCGCGTGAGCACGCAGCTGCTGGAGCTCGACCTCGACGTGCGCGCGCACCGCGCGGTCCCAGCGCGCCCAGGAGACAGCATCCAGCAGTGCGTCCATCGAGGAGACCATGCGTCGGGCGTAGCCCTCGAGGCCCTGACGCAGGACCACCGGCGGCCGCTCGGGGATGAGGACGTGGTTGAAGACGAACGCCGCCCCGACGCCGACCACCGCGGCCGCGACGTAGGCGAGGACGTCGGAGGGCTCGAGGCGCAGGATCAGCGCGAAGTAGTAGCCCATGAACGACACCTGCCCCAGCGTCGACCAGCGTGGCCCGAAGCGTCTGGCCGCCACGGCGAGGGTCGCCACCGCCACCACGAGCACACCGGTGAGCCAGACGGAGTCCGAGACGAGCGCTCCGAGCAGCACCAGCGCCGAGATGGGCACGGCGACGACGAGGCTGGTGATCCGCCGATCCCGCTGGGTCTGGCCCACGGCCGCGCCCGAGCTCAGCATCGCCACGAAACCGCCGAAGACCGCCGGCTCGACGGATGTCCGGTCGAGCTCGTCGAAGACCGCGTACAGCGCCCCCGCGGAGGCGACCGCGGCGAGCATCGCACGCGTGGCCGCGCGGAGGCGGGCGTTGCCGGGGTCGGTCAGGGACAGGAACCGGGCAGCGAACAGCTGGCGACGCGTCGGGGGCTCACGGCTGGCCCGCACCGACAGCAGGCGCGGGTCGATGTCCGGGACCGTCCCCGTCTGCACGCTGTCCAGGGCGACGCTGTCCTCGGCCTGGAGCATGGAGACGGGCCGGTCGCTGACGATCACCGGCTGGTAGTCGAGGTCGTCGCTCACGGCGAGGGTCATGCGTTGCGCGCGGAACTCGAACGGCAGCCACTGGCGGTAGCGCTGGTAGGCGTCGTCGAGGTCCGCGAGCGGGTCGATGCGAGCCAACTGGCCCATCGCGGCGTTCAGCTCGACGAACCGCGTCACCCACAGGTCCTGCGTGTCACGCTCCGGGTGGCCCACGATGCGCTCGAACTCCTCGCGGCTCACGACCTCCGGGACCGTCACGTTGCGCCAGGTGGCCATCCGCTCGAGGTAGTCCTCGAACTCCAGGAACTGGAAGGTCAGCGGTACCAGTCCCGGCTCGGTGGCGGCCGGGTGGCCGGTCGGGAGCCCCCACCGCAGCGCACTCAGTGTCCCCGCGAGCATCCGGACGGCGTACGGCAGCGCGAACTGGTCCTGCCCGCTCTGGAAGTAGTACGCCGAGTGGTGGAACCGCAGTCCGTCGACGTAGGAGGAGAACGAGCCCGCGATGCCGTCGAGGTGGCCGTCGAGACCGCTGGGCTCGCCCTCACGGAAGAACGCCGCCAGGCTCGCGACCGGTGACCCCGCCCCCCGCTCGGCGGTGAAGAAATACCGGCACAGGGCGCTGAGGTCGCTGATCACCGAGAACACGCCGAGCAGGAAGGTCAGGATCAGCGACAGCAGAAGGACCCCGCTCAGGGTCTCGGCGATGCTGAGGAAGCGCAGCAGGTCGGTCTCGGCGGTGAGGGCGGAGCCGCCCACTGTCGAGAGCTGCGCGGCGCTGAAGTAGAGAGCATCGAAGAGGGTCAGGCCGGCGTCGGTGCCCGAGACCGAGAAGGTGCTGCGCGACATCTGGCCGTAATAGATGAGGCCGAACCCGACGATGATCCCGAGCAGCCAGGCGATGATGATCACCACCATGTGCACCCACGTGACCTGGCGCAGGACGGCGCGCCGCCAGCGCCGCGACATGCGGCGCGTGAACAGGCGCACGACGAGCCAGACGCCCCGGCTCAGTCGCCCGGAGATGAAGCCGGCCTCGTCGAAGTCCAGCGCCGTGAGGACGACGTCGAGCAGCGCCGCCGTGAGGACGACGATCCCGAGAAGAAGCCACAGGTTGTCCATCAACCCGGCTAACCGCTCGTCGAGGGTGGCTCGCTGGCGAGCGGAGACGACATAGCCCCATTACCACACAGAGGTGTCGGCCTGGCCAGAGCCTGCCGAATCTGGGGGCGCGGGTATCAGGGCCGGGGTTTTCCTATATCTGGGCCCCCTCGGGCGGGGGAGGACAAGGGCCCTGCCCGGGGGCGGGACTTCGGCCCTACCTGCCCCATCGGCTCTGGGCGAGGGTGTTCGTGATATTCGACACTCCGTCACCGGCTGTGCTGGCGGTCCCCAACCCGGAAGGTCGTCGAGGCCATGAACCTGACCCCTCGAGAGATCGACAAGCTCTACGTCTACCAGGTCGCGGACCTCGCCCGGCGTCGTCGGGAGCGGGGCACGAAGCTCATGCCCTGACCACGAGCGTGCACGTGCGCTCGACCCCCCAGCACATCGCCGACGGCACCGGCGAGTCGATGCTGCGCTCTCTGCTCACCAACGTCTCCGAGGTGGTGCTGGTCAACAGCGTCCGGTCGGGCGCACTGATCCTGATCGGGCTCTTCGTCGCCTCCTGGAAGGTCGGGCTCGCGGCCGCCATGGGCAGCCTGATCGGCACGCTGTGCGCCTGGGCGATGGGCGAGAGCTCGGCGACCATCGACCAGGGACTCTCCGGCTATTCCGGCGTCCTGACCGCCATCGCGCTGGCCGCGGTGTTCCTGGTCGGCAACGCCGCCGCCTGGGCCTACGCCGTCCTGCTCGTCATCGCTGCCTACATCCCCGCACTGCGGCGGCCATGAGCACGCCGCGCGGGGACACCCACTCCCGCCCGGCACCCGGCCTCCGCGCCGCACCAGGAAGGCACTGACGTGCAGCTCTCACTGGACCGGATCCACGTCCAGGGCCGGCGCGGCCCGCTGCTCCGACTCGACCACCTCGAGCTCGAGACCGGTGAGTGCGTGCTCCTCGCCGGCGAGCCCGGTCAGGGCCACACCGCGCTCGCGCTGGTGCTGACCGGGCGGCTGGCGCCGGAAGCCGGCCGGGTCCGGCTGCTGCGCGACGACGGCTCGCAGACGGCCCAGCGCAAGGAGCTGCGCCGGCGCAGCGCGGTGGTCGACCTCCCAGCAGTCTCCGAGCCCGTCGAGGCGGTGCACGTGGGGACCGTCGTCGCCGAGGACCTCTCCCTCGCTCGACGCACCGCGTGGCCCGGGGTGCCGGTCAAGTGGCTCTCCGCGCACCGGCTGGCCTCGCTGGAGCGCAACCGGGTGGACACACTGCCGGGCGCGGTGCGCACCGCGCTGCTGACCGCGCTGGCCGCCGAGCGCAAGGGCGTGCGGTTCCTCGTGCTCTCCTTGCCCGACCGGCACGGCGGCGACCCGTCGCAGTGGTGGGCCGTCGCCCAGGCCTATGCCACGGTCGGGTACGGCGTGCTCGTGCAGTGCGGCCTGTCCTCCGCACGCGACCTCGGGGCGACCCTGCCACCACCGGCACACGGCAGCGACCAACGCACGACACCGCTGGAGGCGATGCGGCTGCGCCCGCAGCGCGACGCGCACCAGCACGACGGCGCCGCGGCGCCCCCGCCGGCGGCCGACATCGTCGACACGATCTGGCTCTTCGGCGCTCCCCCCGCCGGCGAGGCGCACCTGGGGCCTCAGGCTCCACAGCGGAGGGAGCAGGAGCGATGATCGTCATCCGTCTGGCCATCACGGAGCTGCGGCGCATCTCCGCCGGGGTGCTCCCCAAGATGGCCATCCTGGCCATGGTCGTGATCCCGTCGCTGTACGCCGGGCTCTACGTCTATGCCAACAAGGACCCCTACGACGCGCTGGAGCGGGTGCCGGCCGCGCTCGTCGTCCAGGACCAAGGGGCGACCCTGCGCAGCTCGGTCCCGGGCGAGACCCAGGAGGTGAACTACGGCGACGAGGTCGCCCGTCGCCTGCTCGAGGGGGACGGCGGGTTCGGCTGGGTCGAGACCACCGAGAAGGAGGCCCAGGAGGGCGTCGCGACCGGACGCTACGACGCCGCCCTCGTCATCGGGCCGCGCTTCTCCGCCGACCTCGTCTCCACCTCGCGGTTCAAGCCGCGCCAGGCCAGCCTCGACCTGCTCACGAACGACGCGACGAACTACCTCGCCACCACGATCGCCACGACCATCGCCAACGACGTGCGCAAGACGATCGCCCAGGAGGTCGGCACCAAGGCCGCCAGTCGATTCCTCCAGGGTCTCGGCGTCGTGCACACCGACCTCACACGCGGGGTGAAGGGCGCGCAGCGGCTCGTCGCCGGGACCACCCGGCTCTCCCGCGGCACCGTCGAGCTCGTCGAGGGCGCCGGGCGGCTGGCCGGCGGCGCCGAGCAGGCGGCCAGCGGCGCGACGCGGCTCTCCGAGGGGACGACCCGGCTCTCCCAGGGGGCGGACCAGCTCGAGCAGGGCACCGCCACCCTGGACGCGGGCCTGCAGACCCTGCAGACGCGGACCGCGTCGTTGCCCGCGGACACCGACCGGCTGGCGAGCGGGGCGCAAGAGGTGGCCGACGGCAACCGGGAGGTGGCGAGCATCGGGCGGGAGGCGGCCGCCATCTCACGGGTCGTCGTCGCCCAGCTGGGTGTCGCCCGCAGGTCGCTCGACGACGCGCTCACGCAGCTGGTCGCCGACGGCCTGCTGACCCGCGCCGAGGCCGACCAGCTGCGCGGTCAGCTCGCCGTCACCGCGATCCCGGTCGACCGCGCCAACGCCCGCATCCAGCGCGCCGCCGCCCAGCTGGACCGGCTCAGCCGGGGATCCGCCGAGGTGGCCTCGGGCGCGCGGCGGCTGGCCGCGGCGGCGCCGTCCCTCACCGACGGCATCGCGCGGGCCGCCTCCGGTGGCTCCCAGATCGCCGCAGGCAGCAGCACGCTCGCGAGCGGTGCGCGCACGCTGGCCGACGACACCGGCCGGCTGGCGTCCGGCACCGCCGAGCTGTCCGCGGGCGCGAGCCGGCTCGCCTCGTCCAGCGCCACGCTGCGCGACGGAGGCGCGCAGCTGGAGTCGGGCACGGCCGAGCTGCGCAACGGCCTCGCCCGGGGGCTCCGCAAGGTCCCGAACCTCGACGAGCAGACGCAGCGGCGGACGGCGCAGACCATCGGCGACCCCGTCGGCGTCCGTGACGACACCCTCGCCCGCGCCGGGTCCTACGGCGCCGGCCTCGCCCCGTTCTTCATGTCCCTGGCTGTCTGGATTGGCGCCTACATGCTCTTCCTGCTGGTGCGCCCGCTCTCGGTGCGCGCGCTGGCGGCGGACGGCCCCTCGGGCCGCACCGCGCTGGGCGGCCTGGTCCCGCCGGCGTTGGTCGGGGTCTTCCAGACCGCCGTGATGTTCGCGATCGTCCGCTTCGGCCTGGGCATCGACCCGGTGCACGAGCTCGCCACCGCCGCGGTGCTGCTGGTCGCGTCGGTGACCTTCGTGGCCATCATCCAGGCGCTCAACGCCTGGCTGGGCACCGTCGGGGAGTTCATCGGCCTGGTGCTGATGCTCGTGCAGCTGGTCACCGCGGGCGGCACCTTCCCGTGGGAGACGATCCCCGAGCCGCTGCGCGCGCTGCACTGGTTCCTGCCGATGACCTATGCCGTGGACAGCCTGCGCCAGACGCTGTACGGCGGGGAGCTGGCGATCGTGGCGCGCAACCTCGGGGTGCTGCTCGGCGTGTGCCTCGTCGCTCTGCTGGCGACCGCGCTCGCGGCGCGGCGGCAGAAGGTCTGGACGCCCAACCGGCTCCAACCGGAGCTCGTGCTGTGACCCGCCGCGCTGAGCGTCGCCCCGAGGCCACGCCGTCACCGAGGGCGCTCGACGACGTCCTGCTCGACCTCAAGCTGTCGGTTCCGCAGCAGCATCCGGGGCTCGTGAGCCGCGCCGAGCTCACGGACACGGCCCGGGACAGCGGCGCCCGCGCGGTCGGCGTCACCGCGCCCGCCGGTTACGGCAAGTCGACGCTGTTGGTCGAGTGGGCGCGCCGCGAGCAGCGCAGGACCGGGTGGATCTCCCTCGATCCTCTCGACGACGACCCCGGCACGCTGCTCTTCCTGCTCGCCTCGGCGTACGAGCGGGCGATGCCGGAGCAGGCCGGTCTGGCCGGGGCGCTGCGCGGCCTGGGCACGGCCGCACTCGCGCGCGGAGCGCCGTACGTCGCCTCGGCCCTCAGCCAGGCGCCGGTGCCCTTCGTCCTGCTGGTGGACGACCTGCACGAGCTCCGTACCCCCGCCTGCCACGACGTCCTGGCCGTCGTCCTGGCCGCGATCGCACCCGGCTCGCAGGTCGTGACCGCCAGCCGCCACGAGCAGCCGCACCTGCCGCTGCTGCGGGCGGCGGGCGACGCCCTCGAGATCACCACGGACGACCTCACCCTGGACTCCCGTGATGCTGCCCGGATCTTCTCCGCAGCCCACGTCGACCTCACACCGGAGCAGGCCGGCGCGGTGACCGAGCGGACAGAGGGCTGGCCGGTCGGGCTGCGCCTCGCGGCCATGATCGCCCGTGAGGGGCACACCGAGGACTGGGAGCTCACCGGCGAGGACCCGTTCGTCGCCGACTACCTCCACCTCGCGGTCTTCCGTGGGCTGGACCCCACGGTCCGGGAGTTCCTGCGACGCACCGCGATCCTCGACCGCCTCCACGGTCCGCTGTGTGACGCCGTCCTGCAGGAGCCCGGGTCCACCAGCCTGTTGCGGCAGCTCGAGGCGTCTCACGCCTTCCTCTCCCCCCTCGACCGACGCCGGGAGTGGTACCGCCACCACACCCTGTTCCGTGACTTCCTGCTCGCCGAGCTGCGCCGGACCGAGCCGGAGCTGATCGAGAAGCTGCACCTGCGCGCCGCCGATTGGTTCGAGGCCCACGGCTCCCCCGGGATGGCGGTCGAGCACCTCCTGGCCACGAGCCAGCGGCACCGATGCGCTCAGCTCGTGGCGGGGCTGGCGCTGAAGACGTACGGCGAGGGGCAGATCGCGGTGCTCCGACGGTGGCTGTCAGCGCTCGGCGACTCGGCGATCGAGGCCTACCCGCCTCTTGCCGTCCTCGCCGGACGGATGGCAGCGGTCGAGGGAGAGACCACCGAGGCGCGGAGATGGGCGGCGGTCGCGGACGCGAGCTCCTTCGACCTGACACCCGCCGACGGCACGGCGTCTCTGGCGTCGTCGCGCGCGATGCTGCGCGCCTTGCTGTGTGAGGACGGCGCCGCCCAGATGCTGAGCGACGCCGAGGTCGCGGCCGAGGCAGAACCGCTGTGGAGCCCTTGGCGCGGCACGGCGCTGTGGCTCCTCGCGGAGGCACAGCTGCTCGTCGGCGCACCGGACCGAGCAGCGAGCAGCTTCGAGGAGGCGACGGCGCTGGGCCTCGCGGCAGGGAATACCGAGACGGTGGTGCTCAGCGAGGCGAGCCTGGCCCTCGCCGCCATGGAGACCGGGCGGTGGGACGACGCGGCCACGCACGTGCGGCTCGCCCAACGCACCATCGAGGAGCACCGGCTGGCGGACTACGCGATCAGCCTCCTCGCCGGTGCGGCCGCGGCACGGCTCGCCCTGCACAGGGCGGACCTCGTCGAGGCCGACCGCCAGCTCGTCCGGGCCATGCGGTGCCGGCCCTCATCGAGCTTCGCACTCCCCTACTTGGCGGCGCGGGGCCGGCTCCACCTGGCGAAGGTCTACTGGGCCCGTGGTGACCGGGCGAGCACGCGGCACCTGCTGCGCGAGATCGACGACGTGCTGCGGCACCGGCCGGACCTCGGCACGCTGGTCGACGAGGTCGCGGAGTTCCGTGCCCTGACGACGACCGCCACGACCGCGACGACCGGCGCGGTCCCCCACGAGGCGCCGCTCACACCCGCCGAGCTGCGGCTCCTCCCCTACCTCCAGACGCACCTCAAGATCGCCGAGATCGCCGACCGGCTGCGGATCTCCCGCAACACCGTCGCCACCGAGGTCTCCGCGATCTATCGCAAGCTGGGCGTCTCCTCGCGAAGCGAGGCGGTGCAGCAGGCGACGGTGCTCGGGCTGCTGGGTGGCTGAACGGACGCTCACACCTCGGGCAGGTCGTCGGTGTCGTAGCCCAACGCCAGACCCAGCGCGGGTGCGGCCGCGACGACCCGCGCCGGGCCCACGACCGGCAGGACACAGAGGAGGACCTCGACGATCTCCTCGACCCGTGCCCCGGCGCTCAGGGCCTCATCGGTGAGCCGGCCATAGGAAGCGCCGGCGCCCGCACCGACGGCCACGAGCGCGCCCAGCCTGACCAGTGCCGTCGTCTTCGCATCGAGAGCGGCCTCAGACCCGGTCTCAGCCGTCTCGGTGCCTGCGGGCAGCTGGTGGAAGGCCAGCCGGCGCAGCACCTCACGTGGATCCATCAGGATGTCCCGTCCTCCGGCGTCGTCGTCCCGCTCCGCGCCTGATGCGGTCTCCCGGCCCGTGGGCCGGCGAGGCCGGGTCGGCTAGTCGGGTGTCGGGATGGTCTCCTCGGTGCCCAGGTCCTGGAGCTCGTCGCGGACCTCGTCGGCCTTGTCCGGGCAGTAGGTGTCGACGACGGTGAGGTCGTACTCGACGACGCTCGGGTCCAGCACGACGCGGCGCAGATGCAGCGCGTTGTTGCCGAACTGCGACAGCGACAGCTGTTGCTGCAGCTCACCGACGTTCTCGCAGCTGACCCCGCCGTCGGTGCCGTACAGCGAGGTCGCCGTCTCCTCATCGATAGGCACCAGCCCCTCGTCGGCGAGGTTCTCGTTCAGCTGCTGGGCAAGTTCCTTGGCTCGGTCGCCGTCGGTGTCGGACGCGGTCCCCGCGGCCGAGCAGGAGGAGAGCGCGACGCCGGCCGCGACGGCGAGGGCGGCTGCGTAGAGACGGTGGGTGGTCATCGCGATCAGGCCTCCTGGACCGGCGCGTCGTGGGTGGGGTCGTCCGCGGAAGGCTCGACCTTCCACTCGGGCTTGCGGAGCTTGTAGAGCACCAGCGGCCAGATGCCGAGCAGGACGATGCCGGCCACGAGGATCAGGATGTAGATGCTCTGGGGCGTCGAGTCCGCGTTGCCCGAGGGCTCGACGAACCCGAGGATGAAGGCGGCCGCACTCGCGAGGAACCCGACGGATCCGACCAAGGTCATGGCGGGGGTGCGGAATCCGCGCTTCACGTCGGGGTGGCTGCGCCGCAGCTTCATGGCTGCCAGGAACATGATCATGTACATGATCAGGTAGATCTGCACGGCCATCGCGGTGAGGATCCAGAACACCGACTGCACCGAGGGCAGCACCGCGAACAGCACCGCCAGGACCGTGACGATCAGGCCCTGCACCAGCATGATCGGGACCTGCATCCCCCGGTTGTTGGTCTTCTGCAGGCTCGGCGGGAGGTAGCCCTCCTTGCCCACCATGAGCAGGCCCTTGCTCGGGCCGGGGATCCAGGTCACCACCGAGGCGAGGATTCCGATGACGATCAGCAGGGCCATCACGGTGGTCGCCCAAGGGATCCCGAGATGTCCGAAGAAGACGTCGAAGGCCTGCAGCACGCCCTGGGTCAGGTTGACGCTGGAGCCCCGAACGCCCACGGAGATGGCGAGGGTGGGCAGGATGAACACGAAGAGGATGACGACGACCGAGAGCACGATCGCCTTCGGGAACTCCCGGCCGGGCCTGCGCATCTCGTTCACGTGCACGGCGTTCATCTCCATGCCCGCGTAGGAGAGGAAGTTGCTCACGATCAGGACGACGCTGGCCAACCCGGTGAACTTCGGGAACCAGTTCGCGTCGTCGATCGACTGCAGGTTCGACGTCCCGCCATCGACCATGAAGACGACCGCGAAGATGATCAGGGCCGCGGCCGGGACGAGCGTGCCGACCAGGAACCCCCAGGTGCCCACCTTGGCGAAGGCGTCGACGCCGCGGGTCGCGATCAGCGTCGAGAGCCAGTAGACGGCGAGGATGACGATCCCGGTGAAGAGGCCGGAGTTGGCCAGCTTCGGGTCGAACACGTAGGCCAGCGCCGAGGCGAAGAAGGCCAGCTGGGCGGGGTACCACGCGACGTTCTGCATCCACTGCTGCCAGATCGCGATGAACCCGACCCGGTCGCCGTACGCCTCCTTCACCCAGACGAAGACCCCGCCCTTCCACCCACTGGCGAGCTCGGCGGCCACGAGGGCGACCGGCACCATGAAGAGGATCGCGGGGAGGATGTAGAGGAAGATCGATGCCCACCCGTAGGGGGCCATCGCCGGGAGGCCGCGCACACTGGCGACCGCCGTGGCGATCAGGATCGCCATCGAGGTCCAGCTGATGAACGACTTTCCGGGCGTCTGTCCCTGTGCCTGTGATCCCGGCCCCTCGGGCTGTTGGTCCTGAGCGTGCGCCATGACCCCCGCCTTCCGCTGGTTTGGTCCGGGCTACGACGCTACGGCGGGGTCGCGGGAAGGGTCATCACTCACGATGAGTGACGTCACAGGGCGAGGACGCGGACTGAGGCCCGACGCCCGGTCCCCGGTAGGTTCAGCGGGTGTCCGACACCCGTCCCCGCCGTACGTTCGCCGTCATCAGCCACCCTGACGCCGGCAAGTCCACCCTCACCGAGGCGCTCGCGCTGCACGCGCGGGTGATCACCGAGGCCGGCGCGGTCCACGGCAAGGGCGACCGACGAGCCACCGTCTCGGACTGGATGGCGATGGAGAAGGCGCGCGGGATCTCGATCACCTCGGCGGCCCTGCAGTTCGTCTACCGCGACCACGTGATCAACCTGGTCGACACCCCCGGCCACAGCGACTTCTCCGAGGACACCTACCGGGTGCTCTCCGCCGTCGACTCCGCGGTGATGCTGGTCGACGCCGGCAAGGGGCTGGAGCCGCAGACGCTCAAGCTGTTCAAGGTGTGCGCACTGCGCGGCATCCCGGTCATCACCGTGATCAACAAGTGGGACCGACCCGGCCTCTCCCCGCTGGAGCTGATGGACGAGATCGAGCGCCGGATCAAGCTGCGCCCGACCCCGCTGACCTGGCCGGTCGGCGAGGCCGGCGACTTCCGCGGCGTGCTGGACCGTCGTACCGGGGAGTTCGTGAAGTACACCCGCACCGCCGGCGGCGCCACGATCGCCCCGGAGCGCCGGATGTCCTCGAGCGAAGTGGACGAGACCGACGCCGGTGTCTGGGCCGACGCGGTCGAGGAGCACGAGCTGCTCACCCTCGACGAGGCCGACCACGACCAGGAGCGCTTCCTCGCCGGCGCCACCACGCCGGTGATGTTCGCCTCCGCACTGCAGAACTTCGGTGTCGCCCAGCTGCTCGACCTGCTGCTGGAGCTCGCGCCCGGCCCGAGCGCGACCGCGGGCGTCGACGGCACCGTGCGCGAGGTCGACGACGACTTCAGCGCCTTCGTCTTCAAGGTCCAGTCGGGCATGAACAACGCCCACCGCGACCGGCTGGCCTACGCCCGGGTGGTCTCCGGCCGGTTCGAGCGCGGCATGGTCGTGACCCACGCGGCCACCGGCCGCCCGTTCGCGACCAAGTACGCCCAGTCGGTCTTCGGGCGCGACACGGCCTCGGTGGACCACGCCTCCCCCGGCGACATCATCGGGTTCGTCAACGCCCAGGCGCTCCGCGTGGGCGACACCGTCTACGTCGGCGACCCGATCGAGTACCCGCCCGTCCCGAGCTTCGCGCCCGAGCACTTCATGGCCGCCAGCGCCGGCGACATCGGCCGCTACAAGCAGTTCCGCCGCGGCATCGAGCAGCTCGACCAAGAAGGCGTCGTGCAGGTGCTGCGCTCGGACCTGCGCGGCGACCAGAGCCCGGTGCTCGCCGCCGTCGGCCCGCTGCAGTTCGAGGTCGTCGAGGACCGGATGAAGAACGAGTTCAACTCCCCCATCCGCTTCTCCCGGCTGGACTACCAGGTCGCCCGCATCACCGACGCCGACGGCGCCCTGGCGCTGCGCGGCAAGCGCGGCGTGGAGGTCCTCCAGCGCACCGACGGCACCCACCTGGCGCTCTTCGTCGACCAGTGGCGCGCCAACGTGACCGCGCGCGACAACCCCGACATCCGCCTCGAGGCGCTCCCGGCCGGCGGGAGCTGAGGGCCGGAACGGTCCGCACAGCGGAACCGAGGTCACGGCACGATCACATTCGCCGACATCCGGCGAAAGGATATATCCTTCTATGGTTAGCGGCCCCTACCTTCCGCGTGGGGATGCGGCAAACGTGTCGCATCACACAACCATCGGAGGATGTTGTGAGAAGCAGCAAGAAGAAGGCCCTCTTCGCCGGACTGCTGGCCGCAGGCACGATGCTCAGCGGACTGGTCGGCATGGCGCCGACGGCGCAGGCCGCCGAGCAGGCGTGCAACAACTACAGCTCGTCGACCAGCAGGTGCGTCAACACCCAGCTCGTCATCGACGGGACCAGCCACAGCGTCGACTGGTACCTGCCCAACTCGACTGCCTCGGCGCTGATGGTGCTCAACCACGGGTTCACCCGCGGCTGCGGCAACCTGCGGGGCACCAGCAAGGCGATCGCCGAGAAGGGCGTGATGGTGCTCTGCGTGAATCCCTCAACAGAATCACGCACAGTCCTACCTGGACATATCCGCAGGTCAGGGGCCATGTCGCCCCGGTTGGACCCCGGACCTCCACGCCAGGGAGGTCCAGGGCAGGGGCCAGCCTACGGGGCCGGTCAGTCGGCAGCGCCACCAGTCAGGTAGGTGAGGACGATCGCGAGCTCGACCTTGTTTAGTCCCTCGGTCTTAGGCGCGGCCAGGGCTGCCCCAGGGGTCGACCAGATCGCGTCCTGGATCTGCCCGGTGTCCCAGTCGGCGACGACGTCCAGCGTGACGTCGAGGGCGTCCGCCTTGACGGCGTAGTGGGCGTACAGCCCGTCGGTGTAGGTAACGGTCGGCGCGGCCATCTCCCTCTCCTTTCCCTTTCCCTCTTTGGGCTTACATTGTACCTCCGTGGAACGTTTGACGCGACTCGCGGGGGTGGCTACGGGAGCAGGTCGCGGGGCAGGTCGTCGTCCAGGCAGCGGGCCATGTAGATCATGTCTGCCGGGACGTTGTCCACGCGGTAGTCATCGGCACCGACGAACAGGACGAGCCCTAGCAGGGGCGCGGCGTGGACGCGGCAGCCACTCAGGGCGATCAGCACGGACGCCATACCGTTCGGGCGCATCCCATCGGCGACGCCTTGCGCGTCCACCAGGGCCAGCCACGGCGGCGGCTCCTCGTCGGGGGCGACCACGTCGAAACCGGCAGGGCCGAACAGACCCGGCAGCGCCCCCAGGTGGCGCGGCACGACGATGACCTCAGGCGGCGACGTCGGATAGACCGCTAGGGCCTCGACGAAGTAGGGGGTGGGGGCGGGGCGTAGTGGTGCGCGGGCCATGCGAGCGACGGTACGCCCGCGCCCTCGTGATAGAACAGCGCCGCAGGTCGCGGCCACGCGCAGCGGCCTACGGGGGGTTAACGCAAACGACCCCCGGTCCTCAGTTCGGGTGAGGTGCCGGGGGTCGTTTGTGGTTTCCCGCCCCCGTGCCTGTCCGATTGACGACGACGCGGGGTGGTCAGAATCGGCGGGGGCGGGCGGTCGGGTGGGGGCTTACTTGATCGGGCACGCCCCCGACGCACAGGCCTCGTCGTATGAGTCATCCACGACCGCAGCGACAGTCAGGGCCTCGAACTGTTCGCGGGTGAGGCGCTCGTATGGCGACTGCGGGCGGGTGCCGTCGGGCATCATGGTCGTGCCCTTGAGCAACGGCAGCCAGCCGGCCAGGGTGTCGGCGACGTAGTCCACGTCGTAGCGTCCCTCGGGGACGTTGACGGTGTAGGACACGGCGTTGTCGGCGTAGTAGGTCTGGTACATGGCCTGGAACGCCAGCAGGGCGTCGAGGCTCAGTTCGTCGGCGGACTCAACCAGCTCCGCAGGCCGGCCCAGGGCCTCAACAGCCTCCACGAGCCGCTCCTTGGTTGGGATCGACACAACCAGGGTGTTAGGCGCGTACAGGCAGGGCTCGACGTGGTAGCCCTCGGCGCGGAACTGTTCGACCTGCGCGACCTCCTCAGGGCGCAGGGTTGAGAAGCGCACGCGCCGGATGAAGTAACGGGCGTAGATCGGGTGGATGCCCTCGGTAGCGCCAGGGAGCTTGGCAACCGTGCCAGTCGGCGCGACGGTCGTGACCTTGACCGGCTCAGGGATCCGCAGCCCGAAGGCGTACCCGCGGGCCTCAGCGCGCACGGTGTCCCGCAGCTCGGCCAGCAGCGCCGCGACCTCAGGGATGTGCGGGGCGTCGCTATAGCGGATCCCCAGGCGGACGAGGAAGCCCTGGACGCCCAGGTGCCCGACGCCGATGCGCCGGTTTCGGGCGATCCGCGCGGCCTGCGCGTCGTCGGTGACGTCGCCGAACGTGGCGCGGATCAGGAACCGCGCGGCCAGCCGGTGCGCCATGAACAGCCCGGCCTCGTCGTAGCCCTGCCCGTCGGGGTGGACGAACGCCTCCAAACAGACGTTCGAGAGACAGCAGTTTTCCCAGGCCTGGAGGGCGATCTCACCGCACGGGTTGGTCGCCTCGACGTAGCCAGGCTCACCGACGTTGGACAGGGTGCTATTCCAGTAGCCCGGCTCACCGTTGCGCAGCATCCCGTCGACCACGGCCCGATGCACGGCGCGCGCCAGCTCGACGCGGGCGGGGTCGTCGGCGTCGTCGGGGTTGGCGATCAGGCGCAGGAAGTCCTCGTCAATCTCAACCGAAATGTTCGTAGTCCAGTGCTGCGCCGGGTCCGACTTGCACGCGATGAAGTCGTGGATCCAGGGGTCGGCCCAGTGGACGATCGACATGCGCGCGGACCGACGCACGCCGCCAGCAACAACGCACTTGCCCACGGCGTGATCCATCGACATGGCGTCCAGCGGCGTGATCTGCCCGGCGTCGGCGGCACGGTTGAGGACCTCGACCACCGTCGCCAGCAGCTCGGCCAGGGGCAGCGGGCCGGACGCGGTGCCGCCGAACGTGCGCAGCCGCGCGCCTCGAGGACGGACCAGGGACACGTCGTAGACCCGGTTCGGGTGCCGGACGTCGTCGGCGAAATAGGTCTCGATCAGGTCGACCAGGGCGGCAGCCCAGCCCTCGCGGGTGTCCTCGATGCGGTAGGCACCGGGCCAGTCGGCGGCGTACTCATCGGACAGGAGCCCCGCCTCGCGCATGGCGTCATAGTCGGCGTGTTCGGGGTCGGCCACGATGTGCAGCCGCAGGCGACGCCGGGGCGCGCCGTAGCGGGTCAGGAAGCGCGATGAGTAGTTCGCGCCGACGCCACCGCCCTCCATGAGGCGCAGGAAGGTGAACGCAAAGTGACCGGCGAACGTGTCGCCCCACCCAGAGACGTGGCAGTTGAACAGAAATTGCCGACCCTTGACGCCGGACGCCCACAGGTGGCGACCCGCGGGCAGGATCTTGAAGTGGTAGATGTAGTCGAACAGGAGCCGCGCCTCATCGACGACGTCGGCGGGCCAGGTCTCAGGGTCGCCGTAGACGAGCCCCAGGTTGCCCACGACGACGCGCCGCACGGTCTCAGCCCAGGTCTCAGGACTACCGTCAGGGTTGGGGCGGGCGTAGGTGCGGGTAAACACAGTCTCGCCAGTCGGTCCCCAGTTCGGGGCAGGCAGGTTGGCAAGGTCGAACAAGGTCTAGCGGGTCCTCTCATCGTCGGGGGTGTAGCAGTCGCACCGGGGGCAGACGACAGCGCCACCGGGGGTCAGTAGTTCGCGGGTGCCGCACCAGACACACAGGCCAGGGCGGCGTACGGCGGCGAAGGTCGCCGTCATGGGGCCTCCTCAGATCGGGGGTGCGCCCAGGGCCTCACGCATACGCGCCAGTGCAGCGCCGCGTCGCCGCTGGACGGTTTGGCGGGATACAACGGTCTGTCCGGCGTCGACGGCCTCACGGCCCAGGGCGGCCTCGCTCATGGCCTGGACGACGCCCGCGTCACTCAGCGGCTCGCCGGTCTCAAACCCATAGGCGTACCGGACCACCTGCCGCTCGTCGGAGCTCAGGACACGCAGCGCATGGGCGACCATGAGGGCGTCCTCGACCTCAGACAGGGAGCCCTGTCCGTCGGCCAGGGGCGCAGCCACGAGCCAGCCGCCCTCGTCGTCCTCATCGCTCAGGGGCACGGTGCCGCGCACGATCCGCAGGACCTCGTCAAAGGTCGTGACGGCCATCGCGTAGTCGGGGGCGATCGCGCGGGCCAGGTCTACGTCGCCGTCGACCTTGCCCAGGATCGTGTAGAACCGCGACAGGGTCCGTGACGGCACGGCCATAGAGGCGTCCAGCCGCGCGGCGTGGCGCAGGGCACCGGTCACGACCTGGACGACGCGACCGGCCAGCCGCGGCGACCGCTCGAGGTCGTGATCCTGGATCATGCCCAGGAACGCCACCAGGGCCTCCGCGCGTACGTCCTCAGTCGCAGCCGCGCGCTCCTCAGCAGGGAACCGGCGCAGGAACGTCGTGGCAAGTCGCCGCAGGGCCGGGGCGTACGCCTGGACTAGGCGCAGTTGCGCGCCGTGGTCGCCAGCCTGCGCGGCGCGGATCGTCTCGACCTCAAGGTCCTCGGGCAGGTCGACCCGGTCGGACATGGTGCTAAAGACCGACTCGATGAAGCCCGGTCCGTAGAACATTAGGGCGGGTCCTCCTTGGTAGTGGGGGGCTCGTCGTTACAAGGTTGTCGGGGACAACAGTTGCACTACACAACCAGTCCAACCGGCGGCGTCTTCCACGTTGCGGGGGTGATCCCGTCCACTTAGGCGGTCCTAAGTGGAGGGCCGTCCTCCGCTAGGCGTCGCCGTCGTAGCGGTCCACGGCCAGAGTCATGGCGACGCGGACGGCGTGGACGCGGTCGACCGTCTCGCGCAGGACCTGCCGGGACCGGGCGACGGTGTCGCGCACGGCCAGGCGGCGCGGGTCCAGGACGGTGTCGGCGGTCGGGTCGGACGCGGGGCCACCGGTGGCTCGTTCGGTGGTGTCCTCGCGGGGGCGGGGCACGGGCGACGCCGACCACTGCCGCGCCGCGGCGTCGGGCAGCAGGGCGGCCAGGGCGTCGGTTTCGGTGCGGACTGCGGCGACCAGCTCGATTAGGTCACGCACGGGGGTTTGCTCCTCTCAGGTGGGTAGGTGGTCAGGCGGCGTCGGCCTCGGGCGGGCAGCCGTAGCCGGATCCCCAGGACCGCCCATAGACCTCAGGCTCAGACACGATCGGGACGCCCCCGAAGGTCGACTCCATGAGTCGCCCGATCTCCTGGATGACGTCTTCGGCGACGTCGGCGGGGGCCTGCGCGATCAGCTCGTCATGGACCGGCAGCAGTAGGTGCTCGCCCAGGCCGGCCTCGTGGATGTCGACGATCGCCTGCGCCAGCAGATCGCGGGACGTGGACTGGACGATGTAGTTAGTGGCGGCGTACAGGCGGTCGCGGTCCAGCGGCAGGTGCCGACCGGTCGGGGTCACGACCTCACGCTTCCCGTAGTCGGCCCGGTTCTGTAGGCGCTGCGCGAAGCGGCGGATGCCAGGGAAGGTCTCGTCGTACCCGCGCAGGGCGGTCCTCACGGCCTCGAGGTCGGCACCGGTCTGACGCTGGATCGTCGCCGCGCCCCCGCCGAACACCTTTCCAAATCCGACGGCCTTGCTAATCTTGCGGTGCGCCTTCGTGAACTCCGGCCCGTAGACCATTCGTGCGGTAAATGAGTGCAGGTCCTCACCGTCGAGGATCGCCTGGATCATGCGCTCGTCGCCGGACAGGGCAGCCAGGACGCGCATCTCGACGGCCT
Source organism: Nocardioides ochotonae (assembly GCF_011420305.2). NCBI lineage: Bacteria > Bacillati > Actinomycetota > Actinomycetes > Propionibacteriales > Nocardioidaceae > Nocardioides > Nocardioides ochotonae. Next base: position 2,594,432 of record NZ_CP061769.1, read on the forward strand.
GATAGTCGGCGGCGACGATGACCTGTCCAGGGTCGGCGATGACGCCGCGGCGGATCGTCCAGTCCGACGAGGGCAGTTGCTGGAGGGGCGGGTTACTGATCGACATACGCGCCGTGCGCGCCTGTAGTGCGCCAATCATCGGGTGCAGCCGGTCGCGGTCGTCGCGCAGGTCTAGGAACGCCTGCGCGTACGAGGTCGACCACTTGTCCGCCCGCTTCGCGCGTAGGACGGCGTCGGCCAGCGGGTTAGGCGTGCGGGCCTCGATGCGCTGCCACTGCGTGTCCAGGTCGGCCAGGGGCAGGAGAACGCCCTTGTCGACCTTGAGCGCACCCGACGGGGTCCGCTCGGTCAGGTCCTCACCCATCGCGGTCAGGGCCTCAGCGATCTGCGCCGTGGAGTTGACGTTGGCGACGCCGTAGCGTGCCGCGGCCTGCCGGTAGTGCTCGGCCTCATCGCCCAGACGACCCTTCAGGTCCTGGATGTAGGGCACGTCCAGCAGGACGCCGCGCCGTTGCATCATCGCTAGCAGCGCCTGTAGCCGGTGCTCGAAGACAGACAGGCGGTCCAGGCCGACGTCGCGCACCAGGGGCAGCAGCTCGTCAAACAACCGGCGCGCCAGGATGGGATCCAGACCGGCGTAGCGCACGTAGGTCGGGTGGTCGACGTCGATGACAGCCCAGCCGGTCTCCTTGGTTGCGCGGTAGTCGCGGCGGAATACCTCGTGCAAGCCCGCTTGAGTGTCAGGGGCCGACGGGTCCACGTAGACCTCCGACAACTCCTTGAGGGCCAGGCCGGTGCCGCCCTCATGGCGCTGCCGGGGGTCCAGTAGGTGCGCGAGGATCCGCGTGTCAAAGGTGCGCGGGGCCAGGTCCTCGATCGGCACGCCCAGGGCGCGGTCGATTACCTGGAGGTCAAAGGAGGCGTTGTGGACGGTGAACCGTCGCGGCTGCCTCAGGGCGCGCACGATGTGGTCGCGGAACCGGTCGGCGCGCAGGACCCAGGCCTCACGGTCGTTTCCGAGCTGGACCAGCCGGACGGCGAAACCGGGGGCGTAGACGTTGAGATTGGTGGTCTCGGTGTCCAGGCCCAGGACCTTGTCGCCGCGGGCCAGGAACGCATCGAAACCGGCCAGGTCGTCCTCGGTCTCAGGAAAGTAGATAGCGACCTCAGACCCGGCCAGGGTGTGCCGGTAGGTGTGCAGGGCGGGGGGTCCTTTCGTTATCGGTCCCAGCAGGGGGCGACCCCCGCCCCAGGACAGGGACGGGGGCCGCAGTTGGTGGGTTGGTCAGTCGGCGGGACGCGCTAGCGGGATTCCTGGGAATGCGCGACGCCGGCCAGCAGGTGAACAGTGAGGCGCATTTGCATAAGCGGCGGGACGGCATTGCCAACCTGGACGAATTGGCTAGTAGCGCTGCCCTGCCACGGATAATCCGCTGGGAAGCTCTGGAGTACGCCAGCCTCCGCGACGGACACGCGTACGCCATCATTACGGGACTTTGTGGAGCCGTTATAGCGGTTGGCCGTCGCGCCCGGATTCTGCACGAGTCCACGACCGGCGACAGTCGTAGCGGGTCGCTTATCCGGCCAGGTCTCATCTACCGGCGTCCCGCTCTGGTCATTCCAGCGCGGAGAACCGTCGTCCAGCGTCTCGCGCGGGTTCCAGCGCGGGCGCTCGTGGCCGAATGCCAGAGTCGGCGACGGCATGCACGGCGTACGGTGCGCGGAATTCGGGCGCGGATTTGTCGCGCTAAGCGTTACCGGACAGTCGCACGGCTCGTCGCGCTCGTGCGGAACCCAGGGCCCGTTATCGTCCGCCTTTCGACGTGCCACACGCTCGGCCCGCTCCGCCGCGATCGGCCGATCGTGCTGGCCAAAAAGGTAACCCTTCGGAGCGCCGGGCGCGGCCCAGCCCAGCGCCTCCGACATACTGACCCACGGCAAAACGTCCGGGTCGAGCCGCTCCGGAGAGCGGGAGTAATACCGGGAGTGCGTCGGAGTCGGCGCGCTAACCGGCCCTAGGCGAGACGCGAGCAGAATAGCGCGCTTTCGCGTCTGGGGAACGCCGTACTGCTCCGCCTGCACATATCCGGTCCAGACGCTATAGCCTTCGCGCTCCAGCTTGTGGCCGATTGCCTCCCAAACCACGAGAGCGGCGGGAACCTGCTCCAGCATCACAAAGGAAGGCGACAGGGCCGCAATCCAGCGGAGCACTTCGATAGTGAGCGGTGAACGCTCGTCGTAACAATCTCCCAGCGCGCCAGACTCGACAGCAGCGGCGAGCGCGGCCAGGTCCTTACGGCCCGCGCCACGGCCAGCCATACTAAGGCCCTGACACGGCGGAGACGCCTGGATTAGCAAATGCCGCCCGTCGGCTCCCAGCCCGTAAAGGTCGGCAACCTCACGCGGGTCGAGCTCGCGGACGTCCTCCAGCAAAGCCGCATGGCCCGCCGCGCGTGCCGTAGCAACGGCGTCCGGCTCGTGCTCGACGCCAACGACCTTATTCATCCCAGCCATTCGGAGCCCTTCACAGACTCCGCCGGGTCCCGAAAACAATACGATAGCGTCCACGCTACGCGCGTCCACAACCGATCCTCCTTTAGATATCGTACAAATCCCGGACCGCTCATCCCGTTAAGCGGCGGGGCCTCACTAGGGCCGCAGTTGGTGGGTTGGTCAGTCGGCGGGTGCAGGGACTACGTCGACCACGTAGCCCTCCTCGAGGCAGTCAGGGCAGACCGTCGGCAGTTCGGTCACGAACACTCCGCACCCGCACCGGGGGCAGTGGGCAGGGATGACCAGCAGGGCAAACCTCCTTAGACGTCGAACAGGGACGGACCGCCAGGGGCCGTCGCGGTGTCAGTAGGTGAGTGCGCCAGCGGGGCCTGTCCTGCCCGTGTGACCCCGACCTCCTCACGGTCGGCGGCGCGGGCACGGCGTACGCCCTCAAACACAACGCCCGCCGCTGCGCGCCGCTTGACCAGCCCGCGCTCCTCAAGGGCGGCGAAGAACGTGCGGCGGGTCCAACGTTCGCGGCCAGGCAGGTTCTCCTCGTCGGCCCATTCCAGGTAGGCATCGAAGAGGGCTTTGCCGGTCAGCCGTTCGCCGTCCTCGACGACGAATACGCCGGGCAGGAAACCGGCCAGGGCGTTAGACGTCTCGCGGTATTCGGCGGTCGCGTGCCGGATGACCTCAGGGTCCTCAAGTCCACGCGCAAACCACTCGACCGCGCCCCGCACAGCCCACGCCAGGATCCCAGCGCGCTCGCCCAGCAGCGTGTCGCCTAGACGGTGGTCGCGCTCATGGGGGGCAAAGTAACGCTCGAACGGAACCAGCTTCACCCGACGCCACAGACCCTCGTCCTGTCCGCGGAAGTTGGGCTTGTAGTTCGTCGCCAGCATGAGGGCGAACGTCGGGCGGAACTCGAAGAACTCTTTGCGCATGAACCGGGCAGCGATCAGGTCACGCCCGGTCACCCGCTTGAGGACGGCCTCAGCCATAGGTCGCCCCTGATCGCCCTCGCTAGCCATGACCAGCCGCGCGCCCTTGAGGGCCGCTAGGTCGTTCGGGATCCCGCCAGCAGACTTCTCCTCAAAGGTGGAGAAGGGCGTCGTGACGGTCAGCTCGCGAAAGACCTCAGTCAGGGTGTCGGTTAGGACAGACTTACCGTTAGCGCCGGTGCCCCAAAGGACGGCGAACGCCTGCTCGTCGGTGCGCCCTGTGATCCCGTAGCCGACCCATCGGCGCATGAAGTCGGGCAGGTCGGGATGCGCAGGAAAGATCTCCCGCAGGAACGCATCCCACCGCGGGCAGCGGGCGTCAGGGTCGTAGTCGACCTCGACGCGCCGGGTCAGCAGGAGCGCCGGGTCGTGGGGCCGCAGGGTGCCGGTGCGCAGGTCCACGACGCCGTTAGCGACGGCCAGGAGGTCGGGGTGTCGGTCGAAGTCGTTGACGTCCATCGCCACGTCCCGCAGGGCCGCCAGCTCCTTGAGTGCCGACTCGATCCCGCGCGACGATTGCGAATAGCGCGCCCATCCGGCCCAGTGCCGGGCCACCCGCGCCTTCGTCGTGTTCTCAGGCTCAGCCAGGGACGCCGCGGATAGGTCGGCGGCCAGTTCGGCGACTTGCTGCGCCGCGGCCTGGACCAGGGAGCGGGTCCGGTCCAGTCGGTCGTGCCGCCAGACCCCGCCGTGCAGCAGGAAGAAACCGACCTCAGGCGAATACTTGACCCCAGACCCGCGCGCGGCGATGAAGTCGCGCGCGAAGTAGGCGTTGCCCAGGTCGGTCAGGGGGTAGCGGGTCTCGTCACGTTCGCGCAGGACGGCGGCGACGGTGGTCTCCTCACGGGTGTCAGTGATCGCCCGAATGACCTGCGCAGGGAACCGGACCGGGTCGACCTCACGCCAGTCGGTCAGGTCGTGGTCGTCAGGGACCGGCAGGACCTTGACCCGCTTGCCGCGGGCCAGCAACTCGCGCGACAGGGTCGTAGCGAACGTCCGACCCGCGGGGTCGCCGTCGCCGCAGATTACGGCCAGCCGGTCGTCCAACATGTCGGCGATCGCCTCGACCACGGCGGGGTTAGAGGCCAGGCCTGCGCCACGCACGCCGATCGTGTCGTAGCCCAGGGCCGCGCCGGTCAGTGAGTCGCCAGGACCCTCGGTGATGAGGACCTCGTCCCAGTTCGCGCCACCAGGAAAGTAGGCGACCTTCGCCCAGGACGCGCCCTCGGGCGACCGCGGACCGAACCACCGCACGGCGGCGTCCCGCTTGAGGGCTCGAGCCTGGAAACCACGGGCGACGCCGTCGGGGTCACGGAACGGCACGACCAGCCGGACGCCACCGGGCAGGTCGTCGGCTGCGCCCAGCCCGAGGCGCTCCATGTCCGCGGGGGTCAGCCCGAACCGGCGCGCGGCGTAGTCCTGGACCTCAGGGCAGTCGGCCAGGGCAGCCGACCACCGGTCCAGGTCGACGGCCAGGCGGGCGACGTCGGCAGGCGACGCGGGCCGGTCCGTCGAGGCCGCGCGGCGAAAGTCCAGGGAATCGCCCGCGGTCATGGTCGCCAGGTCGCGCATCGTCAGGCCGAGCTGCGCCACGACCGTCGCCGTCGGGCAACCGGCGCGGCACTTGACCAGAACCGCGCCCTTCTCAGAAACCGTGATCCTCAGGGACGGGTCGGTGTCGTGGTGCGCGGGGCAGTGGACGCGGTAGCCGTCGGGGTCGTGCTCGACTACGTCGAAGCGTGAAATCAGGTCGTCGAGGGTCACGCGGCCTCCCGGTCGGCGGCAGTCAGGTGGGCAGGGTGGACGTACAGGCGCTCGACGGCCTTGTGACCCTTGTTATCCAGACAGAAGTCGACATGGCGGGTCTTAGACCAGATCGGCACCCAGTGATCCGGCGCGGCGTACTCAGACACCAGGACCACCGCGCCGGCCTCAGACCACCGGGCGGCGACGCGCCAGAACATGTCGTGGTCAAAGCCCGCGGACGGGGTGCCCTTGTAGGTGCGCGTCCCGGCGTACGGCGGGTCGCAGTAGACGACCGCGTCGGGGCCGATGACGTCGCCCAGGAGCCTGTAGTCGCAGTGCCGGAACTCCGCGTGTGGGAAGTTGGCGGCCTTGCGCAGGATCCCGCGGTGCGCGGCCATAGCGAAGTCCTCACGGAGCGTGTTGGACCGTGCGTAACCGGCGAACCAGCCGCCCCCGAACGAGCAACCGAAACCGGTGAACGCGCGCAGCGGCGACGGGGTCGGGTCGTCGCGCATGGCCCAGTAGTCCTCCACCGAGGGCATCGTGGTCGGCGGGATCCAGCCGTCCTGGACGGCGCGCCACATGAGGATCAGGTCCTCCTGCGCGTCCGCGGCGACGACACGGCGGAAATGGGGTGCGACCTGCGCCAGGACCGACGCGCCTCCGACAAAGGGCTCGACGTAGGTCGACCGGCCCGCGGCACGTTCGATGATGATGCGTCCCAGCTCCTTAGCGAGCCGATGCTTGCCGCCCTGATACCTCACAGGGTCCGGCCTCCTTTCGGGTCGGGTTGCTTACGACTAGGTAGTGCGCCTAGGGGGCCGGAACTGCCCGCGCGGCCTGCGTCACACGTCGCGGGACTCAGCGGCGATCAGGTCGCGGACCAGCCGGGGAAAGTCGCCCAGGCGCAGGACCACGTAGGCGTCCTCGACCGGCTTGCGCGCACGCTTGACGACCGCTGCGCCGTAGGGCAGGTCGGCGTGCAGACGTTGGACGCGCACGCCCTCGACGCCCTCACGCAGGGCAGTCACGACGTCGCGGTAGTCCTTTGCCTGTAGGACAAAGGGGGGCACGTGGATATCGCCGATATCGCGGCGACCTGCCTGCCGGGGCTTGTAGGCCTGGAGGCCTTGATCCTGTAGGAACCGACAGACTGCGGTCTCCCAGCGGGTGCCCTTAGCCTTCTGCGGATTAGACACGGGTGGGTCCTTTCGGAACGCACGAAAGCGCCCCCGCCAGGACAGGCAGGGGCGCTTCGCGTGTGGGGGTGGGGTTACGGCAGGGCCGCGGCCAGCCCCTCAACCAGGGCCAGCATCGTCACGGACAGGCAGACCGCGCCGCAGGCGGTCGGGGGCAGGTTGAAGCCCTCGGCGACCAGACCTGCGGTCACGCCCAGCAGGATCGCCAGCAGGAACGCGCCGACGACCAGCAGGACAGTCACGATCATGCGTCGCCCAGGATCTTGATAACCGGCTTCGTGTAGGACACGTTCTGACCCGCGCGGGGACCAGACTTAGCCACGAAAGAAACCGGCTCCAGGGCCAGGGTCGCGCGCACCGGTCCGTCGTAGTCGGCCAGCTCGTCCTCGGTGCCAAAGTAGGCAAGGTCGCGGGCCAGGGACCAGGACCCCGACTGGAACTTGAATACGCCCAGGTCGGGGGCGTCGGCCAGCCGGAAGAACAGCTCGATCCGCGGCTCCGCGCCGGTGCCTGCGCGGGCGGCGTCCTTGCGCTCCTGGAGCGACTGTCCGGCCTGCGGGTCAGGCTTGCCCTTGTCCTCCTCGGGGTAGGTGATCGTTTCGCCGTCGGACACGCGGAGGATGCCCTTACGCCCGTAGAGGACCATCGCCTGCCGCAGTGCGCGCGGGCCGTCGAGGATGACCTCAACCGACGTCGACTTCGTAAAGACCTCGAGGTTGTCCTCACCGGTCGCGTCCCAGGTCTGCGGCTCATCGCCGTTGAGGAGCTCAGCCACGCGCTCGGCGACCTCAGGGTCACCCGTGGTCACGCGCCAGTCGGACAGGGCAACCGGCATGTTGTTAGCCACGTAGCCCGAACGGAACCGGCCCACGACGTCATCAGTACGCCGCTTAGGCGCGGTGGTAGCGGTGTCAGCGTCGCCAAAGATACGAAGACCAGCCATGTGTGCGGGTGTCGTCCTTTCGCTTCTTCTAGTTGGGGGGTGTGTTGTGACGGCGTTGTGTAGGCGCGTCAGTAGGTCAGTGCGCCAGGGAGGCGGCGATTGCTCAGGGGGTGCGGGTCACATGGCAGGCGGGCGGCAGATCGCGGGGCCAGGCGCGCCGGATGTGCCCGGCTCGAGGGTCGCGTGGCCCAGGACGTCGGCGATCCGCGCAGAGCGGCGCGCGCCCATGAAGGGCAGGATCGCGCGCATGGCAGCGGACGCCTTCGTGCCGGATACCTCGACGTGCCACATAGCCCGATGCGGCGCAGGCTTGAGGCTCAGGCGGACCGACCCGCCCAGCAGCGTCGCAGCTCGACCGACGACGTCGCGGTCAGTCATCGCCAGCCGCACGCGGGGGTAGCGTCCGCGGTGCAGGTCGAATGACCCTTCGCCCTCCAGCAGACCGGCCAGCCAGATCAGGTCGTCCCGGCTCATGCGGAGCGCCCCCGACGGGTGCGGGTGTCCTCCACCGGCGCGATCGGCAGGTCAGCGCCCAGGACGCCGCGCTTCAGGTCCTTCTCGTATTCGTAGACCTTGAGCAGCGCCAGGAATACGTCGAACAGGTCATCGCCCAGGCGGGCCGGGACGACCTTGCCGCCCTCGGGGCGGGCGTGGACCACCAGACCCCCGTCAAGGCGCGGCAGCGGGACGCGGCCACCGTCGGGCCGGATGATGTAGTCCGCGCGACTGTAGGCGGTCTCCTGTAGGGCGACCTCCTCATGGACACCCGACCGGGTCGTCTTCCAGTCGCCGACGACCGTGATCTGTTCGCGCGTGCCGGGGTCAGTCACGCGGGCGATGAAGTCGAACGATCCCGCATACCCGTAGGTGTCCGACCAGACGGTCTCCTCCAGGTGCAGGAACTCGGGGGCGTACTGATCCTCAAAGCCCTTGAAAATCGCCAGGTAGGGCTTCAGGTCGGGATGCACCCGCCCCGCAGACTCACCGCGGGCCAGCCGCTCAAACAGGTCATGGACTGCGGACCCCATATCGGCGGCCTGTCCGGTGTCGCGCTGCGGGGCGCGCTTCAGGTAGTCGACCGCGCCCTGACGGTCGTTAAGCGCCAGCCCGACGACAGACCCCAGGTTGTCGACTGCGGTCTCGGCGACGACCTTGGCAGCCCAGAACCGAAGGAAGTCCTTCGGCAACATGTTGAGGATGGACGTAACGCCGGGGACCTTGTCGGCGGTCTCAGGGTGGACGTACAGGCGCGCGCCCCCGCGCTTAATCGTGTTGATCTTAGGTTGGGTCACCTTGCGGCGGCTCCCTCCTAACTAGGGGTCAGGGACACCTAGTTAGTGCGCCAGTGGGCAGGGCGCTGCCCGGTCGGGGCACGGGGCGGGGGCGGGGCCGGCCTGTCATGTAGGTCACTGCGTGTAGGAAGTGTCGAAACTACCTACATTCCCCATTCCCGCTAGAAGCGACCGACCGCTTCTAGCACTAATACAGGATGTAGGTAGTTTCGACACTTGCGACACTGCCGGGCCTCATCCGGCGTCGGACAGACCCCCGATCAGGGCCGCGACCCGGCGCTCCAGGTCGGCCAGCGCCCCGCGCGCCGTCGCCTGATCCTCAGGGGGCAGGGCTGCCAGGGCCGCGGGATCCAGGTCGGTGAGGATCGACAGGGCCGCGCCCAGCTTCAACCCAGGGCCACCCGCGTCGCTCAGGGCGTGCGCAGTCTGCGCGCGGACGCGCCGGTGTGTGCGGGCACGGTCGACCGGCGACGCCTGCGCCAGCCCGTAGTCAGCCAGGGTGTCGGCGTCCAGGTAGTCGCGCAGGGCGACCCCGACGTGATAGCGCGCCGCAGACTGAATCTTGCGTGCGTCCTCGCCGTAGATACCGGCGTCCCGGTAGGCCTCACTGATCCACTCGCGGTACGCATGTGTACGCCCGCGCCAGTCCGGTTCTCCGTCGGCCTGCGGGATGGCCTCACGCGCCAGGACGGTCAGGGCGGCGATCATGCGCAGGTCGGGGGTCCGGTCGGCCTCGTCCTTGCGCAGGTACTCCCGCAGTGCCTTGACCATCCGATCGTGCGTGACCTTGAGGGGCAGTGGTTTCGTCTTCATGCCCCCATGATAGCGCGCGTGACGTTTCGCGCGACTCAGGGGCCGCCCCTGTAGGGATCTGTAGCGCGCCGCTATAGGTCCCTAGAAGCGCGAAAGACCCCCGCCCCCAGACCGGTCAGGTCCAGGGACGGGGGTCAGTGGTCAGGCGGCGCGCGCCAGGATCGTCGCAGCCGCGGCCTCGAGGTCCTCAAGGGTGTGGTTTACGACCTCAAGGTCCACGGGGTATCCATCGAGCTCAGTCTCAGAATCGTGCGTGTCCAGCGGGACGGTCTGCCCGTCGCCGGTGCGCAAGGTGGTCGGGCAGTCAGGGCGTACGACGCGGACTAGGTAGCCGCCCGCCGCGCGGATCCCGTCGGCCTCGTTTCGGTACCTCACGTCGGTAACGACCGCGCGACCGTTCGCCACGGCGTGCGGCAGCGTGGCGCGCACCCAGAAGTCGCGGTCAAGCGCGCGGACCGCGCCGCCGAACTCCTGTAGCAGCCGACGTACCTCAGGCAGGGCCTTCGCGGTCTCCCAGCCAGTGGAGTCGATCAGGTCGCCCAGCCGCTGCCCGCCCTTGTAAAGGGGGTTAGTCGCCAGTAGCGCGACCTTGAGGGGGTCAGCGAAAGCAAACCGGGTGTAACCGTGCGGGATCAGGTAGCCGGCCAGGGTGTCCTTCCCGGCGCGCTTCTTGCCGACGATTCCGACTAGGGACATTCGCACCCGCCGCCCTTGTCGGCCTCACCCGCTGCGCGGATCGCGGCGGCGAGGCGTACCAGATCGGTCGCGCGTTGCCGCAGTTCGGCGGCGCGCTCAGGGTCGCCGAAGTGGGCGAAGCGCGCCATATCGGCCAGTAGTTCGGCCTCGTCGTGCAGGGCGTCGGCTGCCCGGTCGTGGTCGTCGTCCCACGACATTAGGTCCTCCTCTCCCAGTGATGGGGCGGGGCGCAATCGCCCCGCGACTTACCGGTGAGGTAGTGCGCCAGTGAGGCGCGGACTGCCCAGGTGTGGACCTAATGCCGCGGGCTCATTAGGGCAGGGCCTACCCGCCCAGATCGGCGTCAGCCAGCTCGTCATCGACCAGGTCGGCCTCATCGAGCTCAAGGGCCTCGCAGACCGCCTGACGGTTGGCAGCCGGGACGGCAGTCAGACCGGTGCCGGACAGGAACGCAGCCAGGATCGACAGGGCCTCCGACATGGTCACGCCGTCGTCAACGATCGGCGTAGCAACGGCGATCGCCGCGACCAGACCACCGATGAACATGCGGACGTACGGGTTAGACGGCAGGGGCATAGGTGACCTCCTCAGGTGTAGACACGATCCAGGAACGGAACTAGCGCGCCGACCGCGCCGACGACGCCCAGGGCAGCCGCGCCCAGTTGCCTAGGCGTGATCGCCGGGACGCGCTCAAGGGCGCGTAGGCGGGCATCGTGCTCGTGCGCCGCGGCGCGCAGGTCGGCGATATCGCGCTCGTGGGCGTCCAGTTGCGACCCGTGCCGGGCCAGGGCGACGTCGACCTTCGCCTCCAGGCGTACCGCCCAGGTCGGCACGGACTCATCGGGCACGACGTCGTCCTCGGGCCTCACGGCACGACCCTGAAGCCCTGACGGTCGCCCAGGGCGGTCAGGGACGCACGGCCAGGGATCCCGTCGGCGTCGGCACCGGTGTAGCCGAGGCGCCGCTGCCATTCGGCGAACGTCGCGCAGCCCTCGGCCTTGAGGGCCGCGCGTACGCGGCGACGATCGGCCAGGACGCGCTTCCCGGTCAGGGCGCGCCGCCATGCGGGGGTTTGCGCGGCACGCTTGACCCGCTCGAGCGACACGGCGGGGCGGGTGTCAGCAGGGGCGCGCAGTTCACCCATCCGCGCGGCGACCCGGTCGCGGAACTTCGCCATATCAAACGTCGGGTCGATCTTGCCGGTTACCGACGTCTCGCGGTGCCCGCGCACCGTCTTAGCGGAGTTGCCCGTGACGTGCAGACACAGGACAGCGCACAGGGTCACGTAGGCCTCGTACTGCGCCGACGGCCAGGGCTCACCGACGCCGTCGTTAAACGCCTCGATGCCGACATAGAGGGCGTTACCATCGCCACCGGACACGCTGCCCGACGCCTTCGCCTTCCCGGCGTGATTGGCACGCCCCGCGGCGATCATGTAGACCGTTCCGTTACGGGACAGACCAAAGTGCGCCAGGGGGCCGGCCAGGTCCGACCGGCCATTCTTGAGCAGCGCCACTACTGCGGTGTCGGACACTGACCGACCGGTCGCGGTGTGGTGGCACAGGACGCCGACAGGGGCATGTGCGCCGGTCGAGGCGGGTCGTCCGCGGGTGCGCCACCCGTCGACCTCAACTACCGTCAGACCCGCCGCGCGCAGTCGCTTAGGCAGGTCGGCGGGCAGATACTTGTATGCCATGCGGGGCTCCTTTCGGGCACGCCAAATCGCCCCCGCCGCCATGAGGCGACAGGGGCGATAGGGCGGGGTAGGTCAGTCGGTCAGGAACGTGATCCCGTCCAGCGATATCCAGGTGTGGTCCACGTTGGAATCGCCGATATGGACCGCACCGTCAGCCATAACGGTCAGCCGGACCGCGACCGATCGGGTAACTGCCGAGACACTGGGTTGCACGTTTACGTCGTGTCGGTGGGTCGCCACAGCATCGTTAATTGGGGTGGTCGTGCGGTGCGTCGTCAGAGCGGCAGTCACGTCCGCAGTGACCGCGGCAGCGACGGCAGGCAGCTCGACGTCATAGGCGGGTCGGTGGCCTTCAGGAAGGCGGAACATGTTGCCGACCGTGCCCGACTTGAGGACGCCGCGCAGGTGGACCCGGTTGCCGATCCGGCGATAACCGGGCGTCGCGTAGGGCGTGCCGTAGGCCACCCAGGAGTTAGCCAGGGTTACGTCGATCCAGCCCGTGTCGTCGGTGCGCGCGCCGTCGGCGTTCCACGCCAGGGGGCCGACCCGCCCCGCGCCGTCGCCACGCAGCTCGATGAGAGGCCCGGCGGCGTCAGTGCGCGCACTTACCAGTCGGGCAGGGATGCCCGCCGCGGCGAAGGAACTGGCCTCAGGCAGGGCCAGGCCCGGCGTCCCGGTCCTCATGTCCAGGGCGATCGTCTCGACGCCCACAGGCGCATCCCAGGCGGTCCAGCCCGTCGAGTCGCCAGCCCAGTAGGTGTATACGCGCACGTAGTCGACGTCGGACGGCACGGGCGGGGCGGACACGACCAGGACGGCCCGCGGCGGGTAGGTGACCTGCCGCGGCGGACTAGCCAGCGTCTCGTGCCCGGCATCGTCGCGCAGGGTGTACCGCACGGTCTCGTACAGACTGCCGATCTGCGCGTTACCGTCGCTGCGCGTCGGCCACTTGCCCGCCCCGTAGGCGAACAGGATCCATCCCTCATCCGTAGGACTCAGGTGGTAATTGGTCGACGCGCTATCAGGGACGCCAGGATATTCGGCACTCGTGGCGACCGTAAACGAATGGTGCGGGTCGAGGGGGTTTTCGTTCAAGTAACTGACCGCAATACCCGTAAACCGACCATTGTACGGTGCCCGGTTATCGGCGGTATTACAGAACGCGATCCAGGACGTGGTATCGGCGGTGCCGTTACCGTTTCCATAGGCGGCCACCAAACGGCGCGCACCAGTCGGCGCGGTATAGCCGGTAATGGTCGCGTCGCCACCGAATACACCCGCGCCGACGGGCGCGAGCGTTTCGGTGTTTAGGAAACGCTTTACCACGGTGCCATTCTTGTCCACGAACAGGACGGCCACTTCCGTATCCAGCCATGACGCAATTGCGGGCGCGCCGAAATTGCGCGACGGGTCGCCGTTATCGTTTCGGGAACCGACCTCGATCTGCGTCGCAACCGTATTCTCGGCTTCGATGGTCGTGCCGCTTAGGCGCATTACGCGCCAGTGGACCGAAACGTCGGTATCGCGGTAGAGAACGTAACGCTTCCCGCCGACCACGACCATACCGCGAAGCCACATATTGCCCGGCGTAAACTTGCGGATAGTCGCGCTATATCGCGTGACCGCGCCAGTGGACGGAATGATCTTCTCGTAATAGACCTGTCCGGCGCGGTCGCCGGTGTGCTGCGCGACGATAGCGATAATGGAACCGTCGGTGTTTTCGACGCCCAGAACGCGCTCGGCCTTTCGGTGGTCGTCGTCCACGAAACCGTTTAGCGCGACCGTCGGCCAGCCGTAGAATACCGTCGGCACCTTCGCGGGGTCGGAAACGCCCTCCGCTAGCGCGACCTCCGCGCCCTGCGCGATGACATTGTTACGACCCAGAATCTGGAGGCCATTCTGGACGGTCAGGGCGAGGGCAATCAGTTCGGCGGTAATCGTGGCAGCGGAACCGTCGGCAGGAAAGTGGATAACGCCACCGTTCTCGAGCTGGACGATGATGCCCTGCTCGTGCGACAGCGAAATACGCCCGCCGACCGACAGGGATCCCAGCAGGGCGTACCCGCCGACCAGGTCGCCCGCGACGATCTTGGATGCGGCCAGGGTCGTGACCGCGTCGTCGTCAATCAGGCGCAGGCTGCCCTCGGTTTCGGGGCCGGGGCCGGCCTCACCGGACACGTTGCGGGCGACCGTGCGGAAGTAGTAGACCGCGTCGGGATCCAGGGGCGATCCGTCGGGCAGGGCCTGGACAGAAACGACCTGTGACGCGGTGGTGGTGACCAGTGTCGCGGAGTCGGGGGTGAAGCCCGACGTGGTCGACATGTGGTAATCCAGCGTCAGGACCAGGGCGGGGTCAGCCCCGACGACCTCGAGGACGATCCCGCGGGGGTTGCCGTAGGCGACCAGGGACGGCGACACCTCAGGGGCAGGGGGCGGGATGACCTCCATCCCAGAGGTGTCGACCGTCGCACCGTCCAGGCGCGGGGTCACGCCCAGGACGTCCACGACGTACAGGTCAGACCCGTCGTAGGCCAGTCGGACCGGTTCGCCCCTGCCCTCGTCGCGGATGCCCTCGGGCAGGTACGGGATCAGGTTGTGCGGCACGTCGGCCTCGAGGACGTCGTCGGCCTCCTCAAGTCCTTCAGTGGCGACATGCGCCACCATTCGGGTGATCGGCGCGCCGTCAATGTCCAGGGGCGCGACCAGGTCACCCGCCTCCAGGGCGACCGGCAGGGGGTCAGTCAGGGTGACCGCTCCGGTGTCCAGGTCCGCAGCGGCGTAGGCGACGTCGGTGCCGTCGTCCAGCCGCAGGATCCCGCCGCCCTCATTGAACTCGTCGGCAGTGTCCAGGTACAGGACCGTGTCGCCGACGGCAGCGGACACGACCAGCTCGTCACAGACCGTCTCCGCATTAACGGCGACGATCTGCCCGGTGGTGTAGGTCATCGACGGATCCTCCTCCGGTTCGGGGTGGTCTTCTTGAAATAGCCGACGGACATAACCGGGTCGCCCGACGGGGTTAGCGGGATCGTGAACTGCCGCAGGTAGAACGTCGTCGTGAAGTCGCCTGTCTTAACACGCACCTTGTCGCCCGGCTCAAGGTGCGGAATGGGCAGGGAATCGAAGGCGACCGTCACGGTCTCGGCCAGCCGCGCCGACAGGGTCGCCCGTGCCCGTTCGGCGGCATCCTTGCGGGTCCTAATCGAGGTGTCCTCGATCGTTTCGGGCAGGTACTTAGGCGCGCCGGTTCGGCCCAGTCGCCAGGGACTCAGCGGGTGATCGCGCGGCGCGGTGGCCTGCGCGCGGACCCGTTGCTTGCCCTTTCCCTCGGGCTTCTTACCCAGGACCTGGATCGTGTTCTTCAGGTCGGTCAGTTCGTAGGACACCTGCACGTCGCTTAGGACGTCGCCCCCATCGCCGTCGGTGAACGTATAGACGACGTTCTCCGGTCGCTTGCGCAGGGTTAGCGTCCCGTCGCCGGTGTAGAACAACTGCTCGCCCATGCCGCGGGCGAAACTCTGGGCGGTCTCCCAGATCGACAGGGTGCGGTCAAGGTTGCGCGCCTTCGGCAGTTTCGGGCCGCGACCCTTAGCGACACTGACCCGGCCCTCACCGGCCCGGTTAATCATCAGTGTGCGGATCGCATCGGATGACCGGGTGCCGCGGGTCAGTTTGAGGGTCCGCCAGATCGCGCCCGCGGCGAGCGTCTCCTTGCCCTGCGCCTCAACCGTGACGACGTCGCGCGCGCGGTCCAGCTTCGTGACCGGTCCCAGGAACACAGGCACGTCCACCCAGCGCCCCAGGGCCTCGACGTACACGCCGTAGATCACTTGGATCATGCGATCGGCGTACAGGGCACCGTCGTCGGGCGAGTCGGTGTCGAAGCTCAGGGCGTGGGTGGGATCCAGCAGCGTCAGGGACGCCGTGCGGGTGACGTCGGCGTCGCGGTCGACCGTGACCTGACCGTCGATCAGGACCTCCGACCCGCCAGTCTTCGGGTCGACTAGGCGGGATACGACCGCGCCCTGTAGGTCAGTCACATTGACCAGGACGCGCACGCGGTGGGTCGACCGCAGCGCGTCCTCGAATAGCAGCCGGTCGCCGTCCTTGAGTCCTAGGGTGTTCAACCGGTGCCCTCCTTTACTTGATCTTGAACGGCAGTTCTCCGGTCTGCCAGAAGTCGAACGTGACGGACATGAGGGACTGCCCAGCCCGCGACTTCGGGCTAGGCGACATGGCGATGTTTCCGACCAGTACCGGGATATTGACGTCACCCGCGACCAGCCGCAGGACGGCAGTCGGGTCGCCCTTAATCGCCATTAGGTCGGCCTGCCATTCGGCGCAGGTCCGCCCGAAACCGTCCATAAGGTCGCCGCTCAGGTTGCCCTCAAGTCCACGCATGGCAGACACGATGCGGATAGGGCGACTACCCCCGACGGGGGTATAGACCGAGGACTCCTCAGGCATCGACCAGGACCCGTCGTCGTCGCCGAACAGACAGACCGACGCGCCGGTTTCGGTGTTGACCAGCCAGAGTCCCTCGGTGCCCATCGTCGTCGTGACGACTGCGCTCCGGTTGCCCAATCGGTTGTTTACGTTCGGGCGGACGTAATAGCGGTGCGCGGTGTGCGGCTGCGCCGAATAGTCGCGCCAGACGAACGTCGCACCGTCGTCCTGGATCGTCTCCTCAGGCAGGACTTCCACGGCCAGGGCTCGACCGTCGCGGTAGATCGTCCAGTTGTCGGGGGTGTCGGGCCGCGTCCAGCGCAGCTCGACGTACGGCGCGCCGCGGTAGGGCGGGGCACAGGTCAGGTCGGTCGGGGCCGGGATCGTGTCGTCGACCTGGACGGCGAACGACACAGCAGGGCTGGAGGCGTGCGCAGGTGCGCCAGGGGTCTCCACGCGGAGCCGCGCGTCCCAGACCCGCACGACCACCCTGTAGGTCTGATCGTCGGACAGTGGGGTGCGGATGTTATGCACCACGTCGTCGCTCGGAATCTCACCGGAGTCGTAGACCTTGTCGCCGCCCTCATCGCGCACGATGACCTGATAACGCACCTGCCCGTCGTGGGGCTCCCACACGATCGGCGGGGTGGTTTCCCACACGACGCCGTCGGCAGGGCTAATGATCGTCGGCGGGGTCAGGGCCTCATAGGTGACCTCGTCGGACCAGTCCGACCAGTTGGTAGACCACAGCCCCGCGCCGTCACGGGCGCGCACCCGCCATTCCAGCCCCGTCGATCCGAAACCACCGAAGTCGGTCTCGGACAGGTCCAGCTCGGCGGCGCGCGTCTCAGTCACAGGCGACGTCCAGGTGTCGCCGGTGTCAGGGTCGCGGATCTCCACCTGGACCGCAGACAGGCGCGTGTTACCACCGACGTCCAGGTAGTCAAACCGGAGCGTCGGGTGCGTCGTGGACACGATGCCGCCAGCAGGGCGCAGGTCGGTCGGGGTCGCGGGACGGTCCGACCACGACACCTCCAGCGTCGGACGCTTGCCGGTGTTGAACGAATACAGGCGCAGCAGGCGGTCAGCGTCGTCGACCGCGGACAGGGACAGGCGGACGCCGTAGTTAGGCGCGCCGTTCGCCCAGGCCTGGACAATGCTCGTGACGTCGACCGTGATCGCCCGCCCGTCGCGCAGGTTGCCCAGGGCCGCACTAACGGCAGGCGACCCGGTCACGTCAGGGCGACGATTCCAGGTGACCTGCCGTTGCTTCCACGACTCAGACACGCGGTGAACACTCACGGTGCGCGACGGACCCTTAGACGCCCCGCGCGCATACACGCGCAGGGTCGCCTTCGTGACAGTCGCGCCCTGCGGCACCGGCGACCGGAAGTAGACGAAACCGACGGCCTCAGCGGGGCGCAGTTCCAGGGACTTCGCCCCCGCAAAATTGCGCCCCTCCTTTCGCTTAGCGGCGTGCGTATCAAAGCCTGACCTAACGGTCACGCTACTCATCGCATCATCCTCCTAGTGGTACCGGCGTAGGCAGTTTCGCCGTGGTAGGTGTCCTCGGCGACCTCACGCATATAGGCGTCAAATCGCCGATCGCCGACGACCAGCTCGACGCGGCGGGGCCGGGCGTTGTTCGCCTCAGCGAACGCCGCAAACTGCCGATGGTTGAATACGGCCTCGGGCTTGCGGCTCGCGTTAAAGGCAAGCGCGCCGGGCTCCAAGATCCCGCCATTGTCAAAAATCTGCGGGATCGGGTTATCGGGAATCGGACCCCAATCAGGGATCAGACGGTTAACGTAGGCGACGGCACTATTAGCCAGGGACTGAATCGCGGGGCGGATCAGATCGCCCCACGCGCCGGTCAGCCCACTAAGGTCAAAACCGGAAATCAGGTCCTTAAGCTTCGTGATAACGCCGAGCCACTTCTTGAGTCGCCCGCCCTTCTTGTCCTTCTTGTCGTCCTTGTCGGTGCCGAATACCTTGGATCCGAAATCGCGGATACTGGACAAAAGACCACCACCCGCAAGACCGGGCAGCGTTCCGTATCGGTTAAGGTAATCCAGGGCACCGGGGAAGTCGCGCTCAAACCGACGGCGCGCTTCCTTTCGGATAACGAACTCGTCGGCGTGGACAATTCCAGCAGGGGCGAACTTAGCGCCGGGTCCGGTGTAACCACCGCGGGCGAAGGTAATCGTCGGCAGGTCACCAACGCCAGGAATGGCGTTAATGACCTTTCGCAGTCCGTTATTCCAGACCGTGTTAACGACGAACTCGACCGGCTTGCGGGCGGCGTCCTTGATCCCATTCCAGATATTCCGAATGGCCTCGACCCCGTTGCTAAAGGCGGATCGAACCTTGTCGAACATTCCCGTAACGCCGGACTTGATCTTGTCCCAGATATTAGACGCGACGTCCTTAATCTTGGACAGTCCCTTGTTCCACAGGTCCTTCAGCTTCAAAAGCCCGGCCTTGATATAGAACTTGATACCTTCCCAGGCCTTTACGAAAAGGTTCTTAATGCCGTTCCAAATCGCCTTGGTAACCTTGGAAAGGAGCTTCCCCATTCCCTTCCAAATCTTACCGATATTCTTGACGCCATTCTTCAGAATGTGCCACAGCAGGCGAATAGCGAGCGAAACCGCCTTCCCGGCCAACTTCAGGGCCAGACCGGGGACCTTCTTTAGCGCCGTCCATGCGCCCTTCCAGGAACCCAGGAGCTTGAGTGCGCCCTTCTTGAAAATGTTAATGATGCCGATATTCCACCAGACCCTAATGAGTCCGATGACAAAGTTAATGGCACCCTTAACAATGTCCTTGATTCCCTGCCAGGCCTTACTGAAATCGCCGTGCAGCAGGCCGGAAATGACCGACACAACGCCGGCCACAACGGTCATCAAACCGCCAAAGCCCTGGATAATGCCGTTAATGACCCCGATTACCGCACTGCCGAATACCTTGAGGAAGAACTGCGCGATAGGCGTAACGATCGGAATTAGGTCCGCCAGGGCAGGGGCAAACTTTGTCGTCCAGATATCGGCGATCTTCGAAACGCCGTCGCCCAGGGTGGCAAACAGTTCGGATCCCAGGGACGACAGGACCGGCGACAACTTGCCCCAGGCGTTGCCCAGGGCGGTCCCGATCGTGGCAAACGACCCGACGAGGCCAGACAGGTCAACGCCGCCACCGTCGGCCAGGGACGCCTTCACCTTGTCGACCGCGCCGTTTACGTGCGTGCCGACCGCAGTGCCGATGCGGGCCGCCGTGCCCTCGATCGGGGCCATTAGGTCGGTCAGACCCTTGAATACGTCCTTGGCCTGACCGAAGCCTGCGCCCTCGAGGAAGTTAGCCCCGATACGACCCAGGGCGGCCATCATGTTCTTATACGCGCCCCGCGTCGTTTCGCCGGACTCAAGCGCCGCGCCGCCGATGTTCTTAGTGATGACCTTGCGGAACGTCGCCGCGTCGACCTTGCCGTCGGCGACCATCTCGCGCAGGGCGTCGGACGTTACGCCGTACTCATCGGCCAGCCACTGGAAGATCGGGATGCCGCGGTCCGCCAGTTGGTTTAGTTCCATCGTGTAGGCGCGACCCTGTGTGGTCGTCTTGTTAAGGATCGACCCCATCTCGGCCATAGGCACGCCAGCGATGGTTGCGGCGTCGGCGACCGCCATCAGGTAGTTGGTCAGTTCCTTACCGGGCTCGATCCCAGCGGCGACCGCGCCCGCTGCGGTGGTGGCAGCCTCACCCAGGCCGAACGCCGTGCCCTTAACCGACCCGAGGGCGGAGTCCATGATCTTCTGGATGGACTTCCCATCGTGGCCCAGCCCGCGGAGCTTGGCTTGCGCGTCCTCGATATCCAGCAGGCGCGAAATACCGCCCTTGAGGGCCGCGCCGCCGACGACAGTGGCAGCCAGACCGGCCACGCCGACGGCAGCCTTCGCACCCTTGAGCAGCCCAGCGCCCAGGGTCTGTCCCGCGCCGAGGCCTTGCTTACCGATCGAGCTCAGTTCGGAACGGACGCCCGAGGCCAGTTTGTTCGTGCTAGGCAGGATTGAGATATACGCGGCTCCTAGTTCGATAGCCACGGGGCAGCCTCCTTCAGTGGGCAGGGGTTAGGGGGTCGACCAGCCGAGCCAGGCGGCCATGTCGTCAATCGGCAGCGCGCCGCGTCCGTAGGTGGTGTCGGGGTCGTCCACGCCGGGGCGCGGGATCGGCTTCGGGTAGTCGCGCCGCTTGCCGCCAGATCGCTGCCAGTTGGCGACGCGGGCCGCGTCGGCGACCTCGGCCAGCAGCAGCTCGGTCATGCCCCAGTCGACGGCCTCGGGATCCAGGGCGCGGGCCAGCGCCGACGACCGCGGCGACTGCCGCACGATGACGTACAGGTCTGCCCACGAGAAGTGCGCAGACCCGACGTCCCGCAGGCGCAGCCCTAGGCCGATCAGGTCGTAGGCGATCGCCTCGGCGTAGCGGTCGACCGTCACCAGGAGTGAGTGCAGATCGACGTAGGACAGCCCGTAGACGGCGCGGATGACCTCACCGAAAGGAGGCGTTAATGGCCTCGTGCAGACGGGTCGCCAGGGCCTCAAACTGCGCCGGGGTCATGTTGTCGATGACCTCGAGGGCCTCATCGCCAGCGACGGCCTCGAGGATCGTAAAGGCCAGGTCCAGCTCGTCACGGCGACGGTTGGCGCGCAGCCAGCCGGGGGTGCGGACGACGTCAAGCGGACGCTCGAAGGTGTAGGTCTCGCCGTCGTGCTCGAACGTAAACAGGTCGGTGGTCATGGTGCGCGTAGGTCCTTTCGGGGTTTGGTCTCAGATCGTGGGACGCCGTCAGACAGGCGTAAACGGCCCGCAGACGGCCTGACCCCCGCCCATCGGGCAACCACCCGCAGGCGAGCGGGGGCGTCCACTACGCGCGAAGGCGCAGGTCAGGGCGGGGGCGAAAGGTGCCGTTTTGGCAGTCGCGGGGCATGAGTGCCAGCCGCATGACAGGTGTGGGCGGCGTCATGTTGACGGCGCGCCCAGGTTGCGCATCGGTCCAGGGGGTGCAGTTGGTGACCCTGCCCGCGCGGCGGACCTTTGCGCGTAGAAACCGCGCGGACAGGGGGCCTAGGGACCTGCGCTAGTCGCGCAGGACGTTAGACGTGACCTCAGGCGGTCTTCTTACCGTCGTCGACATACTTGACGGCGTTAGCGCCCAGGGTCGGGTCGACGAACGCCTCGACGGTCACCTGATAGCCGACGACCTCACCGTCGGCGTAGGTGACCTCACCGACCTCAGTGATCTGCCCGTCAGGGACGACGATGCGGATACGGGCCTCGCCGTCCTTGACCTCGAAGACGAAGGTCTTGTGCGGCAGGGTCTCGCCGTTGATCTTGACGGCGTGCAGGGTGCCCGCCTCAGCGGTCGCCGGGGTGGTGGTCACGTTCGCGTCGCCGTAGACGGTGCGCAGGACGTCGCCGTTAAGCGTCTCAAGGAAGGTGAACTGGTACGACACGGCGAAGTCGGTCTGGAGGACCTTGACGGTGTCGCCGCCCCAGGCCTTGACCTTCTCCGTGGATCGCTCAGTGGTCTCAGTGAGTCCGTCCTCACCGATGTAGCCCGCGCCCTTAAACGCCTCATCGAGGGCGGTCGTGGCGTCGGTCGGCAGGACAGTCCCCAGGGCGGCGATCAGGACGCCGCCAGTCGCCAGCGGCTTACCGGCGACAACGTTGGCAGCCATGTTAGGCATTACTTACTCCTCAGGGGTGGTGTCAGATTCGGTGTCGGGGTCGGGGTCGGCGGGGGTCGGCAGCGGCTCCGGTTCGAGCTCAGGGGCCAGCCACCCAGCAGCCGCCCACGCGCCGACACGATCGGCAGGGACGGCGACCACGACGTCAGGGAAGTAGGGATGACGCAGGTCAATCACAGGGCGTCTCCTCTCAGGTCCAGGGCGACGGTGAACACGTAGCGGGGCGTCGCACTAGTGGGGTCGGGCAGGTTCTGCGGACCGGCGACCTCAGTCACGCGCCGCGTGAACGCGCCACCGACGGTCTCGCCCTCGAGCGCCCCGACATAGGCGCGGGCCAGCCGGGCCAGCTCGGACGCGGCGACGTCGTCGGGTGCCCAGGCCTCCACGACGACCATCGCGGAATCCGTGACCAGGTTGCGACGGTTGCCGCCGACCCGCACGACCCGCACGAAGCGGTCGGGCCGGGGGTTAGGCACGCGGGTCACGACCCGCACGCCCAGCGCGTCCCGCAGGTGCGTGACCAGCAGGGCTTCGGGGTCAGGAAAGACAATCGCCTCAGCCATGCGCCTCACCCGCCCCGAATGTTCGACAGGGCGCGTACAAGGGTGTGGTTTTCGGCGTTGTCCCGCATAGCCTCGCCGGTCGCCGTGACCACTGCGCCGCGGGATCGCGTACGACCCGCCTCGACGTGGCCGACGTAGCCGGGGCCAACCTGCGCCAGGACCTTGTCGACCTTGGCGCGTAGGGCGGCGTCCACGCCGGGCGAACGGCGAATGGCCTCGAAGGCGCGCAGGTTCCAACTAATGCGCGTAGTGCCGGACGACGTAAAGCGTCCGCGCGCGTCGCGTGCAACCATCATCCCTCCGTTCGCTTTAGGTAGACCTCAGTGCCAGCCGCCCAGCCGAATGGCCCGCGGGTGTAGTCCAGGGGGTCGCCCTCGACCTCAAACTCCCGTTCGCCGATGACGACGCGGTCGCGGGATCCGATGACGAATGACGCCGGGACCAGTAGCGACCAGTGCAGGCAGGCCTCGTCACGGTCGGCCAGCGGCTCAGAGGTCGTCCTCGGATACGCGCCGTAGACCAGGACCTCGACCGGGGGCAGCCAGGTAGGAACCTCGTTCCCGTGCGCGTCGGTCACGCCAGCCACGAAGCGCCGCACGCCGACCGGCAGCCGGGCAATCACAGGTCCTCCCAGCTCGTCGACGACCGCCAGAGCGGGCGGGCCGCGTCGGCGGGCAGAGCAGGAACCATGTCGATCTGATAGGCGCGCCGCGACTTCGTACCGCCCAGGTCGGCGCGGTCCTCGTCGGTCAGGACCAGTGCGCCGGGGTCGTCGCCCCCGTAAGTCGTGTTCTTCTGGAACGGACCCGCCCCTTCCATGCGCGACCGGATCCCGTCGGGGTTGCGCAGGTGCCGGATAACGACACGCGCCGCGACCCGCCGCACGCGCGCCAGGGGCACGGCACCGGCCTCGATCCGGTCCGGCATATCAGGGAACTCGCGCACGATCAGGTCCTCAGCGTCGCCCAGCAGCGTTTCAATCTGCGCGGGCGTCGCAGGCACCGGATCGCCGATCCATCGGTCTGACACGTCGCTAACGGTCGACCAAAGAAGGGCCATGTGCGGCTCCTTTCGTGTGGGGCGGATATGCCAGGAGCGGGGGCCAGGCGTGGCACCTGACCCCCGCTACGGGGCTAATCCGCTCAGGCGGACGCGCCAGTGATCCGCACGAAGCGGTCCTCACGGCCCTTACGGACCATGAAGCCCAGGTGCGCGGTCACCTTGACGGCGAACATGTCGCGCTGCCACAGGTTGAGGGCCTTACCGCCCTTCGTGATCGTGGCCTGATCGGACACCTCGACCTGGATATCCTGCACAACGCCATAGAAGGCGTTCGACCACTCACCGGCGTAGCCGAGGACCTCCGCCCCGTCATCCGCGGGGGCGTAGACCGCGCCGACCCGCTTGACCGGGACGCCGAGGAGGGAGTTGACGGAACCCTCACGGGCGACGTCGTTGAGCAGGAGCGGACGCTCGTTGCCGTCGGTCGCGGACAGGAGGATGCCGCGGGCCTTCGGGGCCAGCGCGAAACCGGTCACGGTGCCGTTAGCGGCGGACACCAGACCGTCAATCTCGACCAGGTCGGTGTACGCGGTGGCAGCAGCCAGGCCGGCCTCCTGCGTAACCTTCGCCTTGAGGCTGTCAAAGGTGGTCCCGTTAACCGGGCCAGTGCCGTTCTCGGCGTGGAACACAGTGGCGTCAAACTTCGCGGCGATGGTGCCCGGCAGGCGACGGCGCAGCTCCTCGTAGAGGGCGGGCAGGTCGCGGCGGAACTCCTTGCTAAAGGTCTCGATGACGCCAATCTTGTGGCCCTTCATCTCGCGGAAGTCCACAGCCGCGTCACCGACGGCGATCTCGTCGGTCTCACCGGCCCAGTCGGCAGCCGGGTCGCCGGTAATCATCGGGACGGAAATACCGACGCCGGGGAGGTTGATCCGGTTGCACAGCGACATAACGGCAGACTGCTCCTGCGCGTCCTGCCAAATCTCAGCAGAAACCTCCTTCGGCAGGATCGCGGCAGGGGCGTCGCCGCGGTGCATCTTCTCAGCCATGAGGGTCAATCCTTTCGGGGTGCGCGAGCCGCGCGTGACGGTTCGCGGTGGTTAGGTAGGTCAGAGAAGCCCGCCCAGGACCGCGGCGAACTGATCCGCGGTCGACTCGGTGGACTTTCGGGTCTTGCCCTGCCCAGGGTTGGGGCGCGGGCCGGGACGGTCTGCCAGCCGCTCAGCCAGGGCGCGCAAGGTGTCCTCGTCGCCCTTGACCTTCGAAAGTGCCTCGGCGTCCTCACTGGACAGGCCCAGCTCGACGGCCAGCCGCAGGCGGACGAGGGCAGCCTCAGCCTCAGCGGCGCGGGCCTCAGCCTCATCGGCGCGGGTGTTCGCAGCGTCGAGGTCAGCGGTGCGCCGTTCGTCGTCGGTCATGCGCTCGCGCTCGAGCTCAGCCAGGCGATCGGCTGCGGCCTTATTCGACTTAGCGCGCTCCTCCCACTTTCGGGAATGGCGCTTGACGTCCTCGAGCTCAGCCTTGAGGGCGTCAACGGTCGGCGCCTCGGCGGCCTCATCGGTGCCGTGCGGCTCCTCAGGGGCGTCAGGGGTCGGGGTGGTTTCGATGGCAGACATAAGGGGTCCTCCCGTGCGGGTAGTTGGTTGGTGGCGCGGGACCGTGCGGTCACGCGCGGGCGACAGGACCGTCAGGGGGTCCTGTAGCGACCGGGTCGGTAGCCGTAGGGCAGGGCCGCTCCCGGAAAAACAGGGACGGGCACGCAGTCACAGGGGCCGTGGCCTGCGCCCAGGCTCACGCGGCGGGATCCGCGTCGTCGTCGGTGTCCTCGAGCCCTGCCTGCGCCGGGGTCGGCGCGACCGGGGCCGCGACGGTCACCGCGGGGCGCGCGCGCCGCTTGTCCGCGGCCAGGACCCGCTTCTCCAGCGGGGTCAGGCCCAGGCGGTCGTAGGTGACCTCAGAATCAGCCGGAAGGATGTCCGCGGCGACCAGCTTCACGGCCTCATCGGCAGCAGCGGCACGGGTCGGGGTCGCAGCGTCGCGCCACTTGACACCGACCTCGTTGAAACCATCGGGGACGTGTCCCTCACGGATCAGCAGCGCCAGGCGGGCGACCTCACGCCACGCACGCCCGAAGGTGACCTGTCGACGCTCAGCGCGCTTAATCAGGCGCGCCTCAGCGGCGCGGATCGCGTCGGCACTGGCAGGGTTGTCGGAAATGAAGCCCAGGTAAGTCGCCGGGATCGCAGCCTCAGCGGCCAGCAACTGCGCCAGTCCCCTGACCTGTTCCAGGTAGGGCGCGGGACTGGCAGCGTTGAACTCGCCGACCTGCGGCAGTTCGCCGTCCTCGTCGCGGGGCAGGGCCAGCATCCGGCCCATGACCAGCTCCCAGCCGGTGCGCAGGTTGCCATCCGCGTCGGCGAAGGACGACTCATCGGCACCCAGGGCGTACCGCTGCGGGGCACTGTAGAACTCCCGGTTGACCTCCATGCCGAGCAACGTCCGCACGGCCTGATCGGTGGTCGACCGGACTGCGCGGGTGATCTCCGAGCGCCCCCAGGGCCGGGACGCGCGCGGACGGTTGACCAGGGGCACGACCTGGACCCGTCCCAGCCGGTGCGGGTCACGACCGGGCCGGCCTTCGGTGTCCTCGACGTGCCATACGCCGCTGCGGTACGTCGCGGTCACGTTGTAGTCGGGCCGGTACAGGGTGATGGTCTGCGGGTCGCCCGCGTCGGTAACCTCGTCGATCGACACGGCGGACGTCAGGCGGCGCAGCCGGCCAGACCATTCGCCGGTAACGCGCAGGGGCGACTCGACGGTAATGAGGGGGCTCGGCTCATCGTCGTAGGCAGCGCCCAGGATGACGAACGACGCGCCGTAGATCAGCGCGTCCAGGTGGCCCAGCGCACCGTCGATCGCCAGCCCGTTGTCCTCGAAGATCTCGTCCAGACCGAACAGGTCGCCGCCCGACGTCGAGGTCCAGCCTTGAAAGTCCAGGCGCTCCTCGAGGGCGTCCACGGCGGTACCGGGCCAGCCGACGACAACCTCGATGTTGCGCAGGGCGGGCGGGATTGCGATGCCCAGGTGCCGGACCCGCTGCCTTCCGTCGTAGTAGGCGGCGCGCATCAGGTTCCCCATACGCAGGCGCGCCAGGGTGTGCAGGTGCTCAGCAATCAGGTCGGCCTCATCGTCGGTGAGGCGCAGGGTCGACAGGTCGATAGCGACGGCCACCGTGGGGGGCTCCTTTCGGGGTCAAAGAATGACGACGCGCGACGGGGTGCGCTCAGGGGCGAGGGATAGGCCGAAGGCGGCGAAGGTGACGGCGACCAGAGGGGTCAGGTCGGTTGTCGGGTCCTTGCGGTGCCATGCCCAGGCGTCGCCGAGCGGGCGCTTCCGCGCCGCTGCTAGCGCGTCGTTTAGGACGGGTTGATCGGGGTGCGCGAGTCGGCCTTGCACGGCGGCGTCGTAGAACCCTCCGCACGCCTGCGCGACCTCACGGCCCGATAGGACCTTGATCCGCTTGATCTTTGCCCGCTTCATCTCGGGGAGCAGTGAGGCGGCAGGGCCGATCGAATCGACGGCGACGTACGCGGTCGGCCAGCGCGCGGTAAGTGAGGCGAGGCGGTCGACAACCCAGCCGGTGCCGCGACGGTTGTCGACGACCTGGACGGATACGCGACCGTCGGCGATGCGCCCGGCGACGGCGATCGAGGCATGATCCCGATTAGGCGACACGTCGACGGCGAATACGACGCGACCCTCGGGGTCGGCGTCGGAGACGAGCGCCGCCCAGGCGTCCTCAGGGATCACGCGGAGCGCGGCCAGGCTGCCATCCCACATGCCGAGGCGTTCGCGGCAGAACGTCTCTTCGTCCATAGCGAAGAACTCGTCGCGGATCGTGTCCTCGGAAATGCGGACGCCGAGCGCGGGGTTTGTCGCCGCCCAGGTCGCCGGGGAATCGAATGGGTCATCGGTCGTCGCCGACCATTCGAGGTACGTGAGGCGCGAATCGTCGCCGGATAGTGCAGACTCACGGAAGCGGGTGAACACTTCGCCGCACATCGTCGGCGACGGCGGCGTGCCGAACAGCCAAATCTGCGGGTTAGGGCGCGCCGACACGGTCGGCAGGATCGCGGCGAACACTTCTTCGCCCAGCTCCTGCGCCTCGTCCAGGATTAGCAGATCCGCAGAGAACCCACGGCCAGACCCCTTCGAGCGGGCCAGAAACTTGACGGTCCGACCGTCGACGGTGACAAACTCGCGCGCCGCCGCGGTGCCGATCTTGACCCGCTTCTCGTTGCGTGCGCGCTCAAGGGCGGGCACGGTTTCAAAGTAGGAGAGCAGGCGCTGGAAACCGTTCTGCGCGGTCTTGAACTCGTGCGCGGAATGGATCAGGAGTCGGGCGTCGCCGAACACACCCAGCAGGAACGCGACCTCGAGGGCCTCGATGATCGCGCCTTTACCGTTCTGCCGCGGGACGCTAACGGCGACACGCGGGGTCGACCACAGGCCGGTAACCGGGTCGACAGATTGGGCGTCGAGGATGACGTCGCGCTGCCAGGGATCGAGAACTAGGCCGATGTTTCGGGCCAGGCCGACGACCTTCTCGCCGACGGTGCCGACGCGCGGCGGGGCGTGCCGCACGCGGGGCGCAGCCTCACCGGGTCGGTGAGAGGTCTCCGCAGGCGGGGCCGGGGATGAGGGCGGCGAGGTCATCGGCGGCGTCCTCCTTCGGCGTAAGGTCGTCGATCTGGTGCATCACTTCGGTCAGTTGTCTGGAGAGGGCGGCGACGTCGCGCGCCGAGGCGGTCTCGTCGATCTGCGCGGCCAGTCGGTCGCGGAGGGCGATCAAGCCCTCGAGGCGCGACACGGCGACCGCGTCGGTGAGGGGCCTCATCGGCCCGCCCACCGGAAGCGGCGAACGTGCGCCCGGTGGTCGCCGCCACCGGGGCGGACCGAGCCAGCTCCGACCGGGACCAGCCCGCGCACGCGGAAGTCGTCGATCTTGCGCGTGCCGTGCGTGCCCGCGGGGGCCACGAGCTGCCGCAGCCCGGTCGCCGCGGCCAGCATGAAGTCCCACCCGCGACCGTGCCGCTCGTCTACGTTGTCGTCGCCGCCGAACAGGACCGCGCGGGTGTGCGACTTGTCGGCGATCGTCTTCAGGGTCGCCATCGACTCGCGCACGGCCTTGACCCGGTTGGGGCGATCGGTGCGGGGGTTGACGTTCTGGACCTGTGACGGCGTGTGGTAGCAGAGCGCCTCGAGGGTGCGCCCCTGCCGGTCGCACAGGATCGCCGACACGGCGCGGGACCGACGGTTGCGCCCGTACGGGGTCGGGCTCAGGACGTGTCCGCGCTTCGCCACTGCGGTCCACTCATCACGCCGCCAGGCCACGACAAACTCGGGGGCCTCGAAGGCGACGCCTAGGCCGTGGCGGCGCAGCATCGCGCACAGTCCAGGGGCGGTCGCCTCCTGGATCAGGAACACGCTAACGCCGTCGCGGAGGAGGTCAATGAGGATGCGCTCGATCGTGTCGAGGGGCGTGCCGTGTTGGACGTTCCACGTCACGGCCCGAAATGTGTCGCCCACGGGCGGTCCTTCCTGTCTAGAGGTGCGGCAGGGAACCAAGCGCGCGCTTGGTGAACGGCCCGCATCGGTTGATATGACGCGGGATGCGGCGCGCGTCCCTAGCGGGCGCTTGGTAAGAAACCAATCGGGTGCTTGGGTACCCTGCCGCTGCGGCGGGCGGGGTACCAAGCAAGTGCTAGGTCGACGCATAGGGGCCGTCTTTAAATCCGACCGGGGGCACCAAGCGGGTGCTTGGGTGGCGTCACCAAGCGGACGCTTGGTTGGTGGCGCTTCGTCGACGAGCGGCCGGCCTGCCCCTGTGGAATCCGTCAGCCGTGTGTGTAGGGGGGACAAGGAACGAGGGGGGTGTAATCAGCCCCCTTTAGGGGTCGGTCCCCAGGGTCAACCAAGCAAGTGTTTGGTCGATTGCGACCAAGCGGACGCTTGGTTGGTCGTCGGGACGCGCTCGTCGACGCGCGTGCGGTGCGGGGGTCCGTCTTTAAACCAAGCGCGTGCTTGGTAGTTTGCTTTCGTTCGTTGCGCTCGGTGGTCGACCAAACGGTCGCTTGGTTGGGGCGTCAACGCGCGCTTACCAAGCGCGTGCTTGGTGCATGGATGCGCCGTGCCGAGCGCCGCTTGGTTGTGGTCGAGGGCAGGCACGGGGGATGCCCGTGCAGTCAGTAGCCAACAGCCGGCCACGGTTCCCACGCCACGCCTAGGTCCGAGGGTCGGGCTCAAGTAGTAGGGCCGGGCCATGTCCAGGACCGCCCACCACTGCCCCCGGTCCGCCCTCCGCCCCGCCTGGATCCCGCGCCGGGGGCCACCTACGACCCCCGCCCCTATGTCCCAGGGCGGGGCCTACCAGTGCCTCGTCGTAGGCATGTAGATCAGCGGGTCAGGGTTGCGACCCTTACGCCGATTACAAGGGTGGCAGCGCCATGCAAGGTTTGAGGGAGTGAACTCTAGGTCTGGGCGATCGACCACGGGGAGGATGTGGTCCAGCTCGGCAGCGGTCGGGGTGTAGCGAGGGGCCTTCGCGTCCAGGGCGATGCCACATTCGACGCACTTGAAAGTACCGTGCGCGATCGCCTTTCGCATTAGGTGCGCCCGCAACCTGCGCCACCTCGCCGACGACCGGGGCCGCTTCTTACGTGGCTTAGGCGTCGTCGGCATGGCGGGGGCACAAAGGGATAGGGGTGCGGCTAGCGGGCGAGAATCCGGCGAAACGCGCGGGCGCGCCGCACGGGGAGACGTTCTTACGCGGACGCCACCCGCACCGATAGCCACCGGCCCGAATGACGCGGAGACGCAACAGCGGCTCGGTGATCGTCGGCATGAGGGCGCTCCTAAAACGAGAACGCCCCCGGCGCTCGACCCGGCACGTGACCAGGGAGCAGCACGGGGGCGGGCCACCGAAGCGGCGCGGGCGAGCAGGCGCGGCGCAACGTCATCGGCGGCAGACTCAGGGACAGGGTCAAGGACAGGGGCAGCCGGTAGCCTGCCCGCTATATAAGGTCGCGCGGCACGGCGTACAGGTGTGCCCCTGTCCATATAGTTAGTGCGCCAGTAGTGGGGTAGCGTCGCCGCCTAAGTGACGGCCCGCCCCACATACGCCCCGTATTCGGGGCGGGTCGTCACGCCCGTCGGCGGCAGGCGCGGCAGCGGTGGTCCAGTCCGTCGGACCGTCCAGAGTCGCGGGCGAACTGCCGGACTGGCAGGACCTCACCGCACCTGGAGCAGCGCTTCCCACCGCGGCGGGTGCGCCATTCGATCCGGCGACGGGTGGCGGCGACCAGGGCCTCGACGTCGTCGGGGTCGTCCACGAAACGCAGGGCCAGATCCTCGAGCTCATCGGGCACGGCCCACCGCCTTGAGTCCGACGCGACTGACCGGCATAACGCGCGCCTTGACGTGGACGCGCCGGATCCGGTCGGGCCGGAACGAGCGCCATTGGTGGCAGCCCTTAGGCCCGCCGATGCCCTCGACCCATTCGGTCCCGGTCTCCGTTCGGACGTGGCGCAGGAACCGGAAGCGGCCACGTTCGCCGCGCACCGAGAACTCCACGCCGGGGCGCAGGTGGCGACCCGACGGCGCGACGTAGTCGGTCGTAAAGATCCAGCCCGCGGCGGGGTCGTGACGCGGCGGGGGTGGCGCAGTCTTGCGACGGCGCGGGGGCATAGGCGCCTCCTCATGTCGGGGGTTGACGATGAGTGAGTGCGCCAGTGCGGGGGCAGTTGCTCAGAGATGCTTCACAACCGGGGCAGGTCGGCGTACCTTGCCAGACATGACCAGTAAAACGATCGTCGTCCTGTCATGCGACCTATGCGACCACGTCGGCGAACTGTTCGACGTCCAAACCCATACCGTCGAAGTCGACCGCCAGCGCGTGGAGCTGGAGATGTGCCGGGATTGCTGGACGCAGTTTGAGGAGCAGTCCCGCCCACTACTGCGCGCCGGACGCAAGGCGGTCAGGGCAATACGGACGACCGCAGCGGCGTCCAGGCAGCGGCGCAGGTCGTCCAGTGCGCGGGTAGGTGGGAACTGATCGCGTCCCTAAACGCCTAACGCCCCCGGTCCCTAGTTAGGGGTCGGGGGCGTTGTCAGTCGTGGTCGGTTATGACCGGGTCGCCGCTATCGCGCCACGTCGCTAGGCGACCCAGGCCGGCCTCGAGCAGGACCGCAGCCAGGGGCGGGCTCACGCCCTCGATGTGCTGCGCACCGTCGACGTCGGTATACGCCACGTAGATCAGGTCACTCATCCGACTGCGCCTCCTGTCAGCCACGTCAGGACGATGACCTTCTCGAGGTCGGTCAGGTCGGAATAGTCGCCGACGGGCACGCCGACCAGGGCCACGATCGCATCGGTGAGGTGCGCGGACGGCCAGCCGTCGTACTCAGGCAGGGTCTTGGCTAGCGCGTCCGCGTGGACGGCGTAGGTGCCGTGCCGCTCGGTGTGCAGGACGATCATCGGACTCAGCCTCCTCAGTTCCAGGGTGCCCAGGACTCATACCCCCACCAGTCGTGGGTCATGGGGTCCATCCAGGGGTCCAGGTTAACGGTGTAGTCGGCGACCAGCTCGTAGGGCTCGTTACCCAGGACCAGGTAGACCCTTGACGTGGTCCTCGCCGACCCATTCGGCGGCGTGCTTTGCGGTGTACCCCCACATGTGCGCGCCGCAGGTGCAAACGGGCTTCCAGCAGTAGTTGCCGCCGACGTACTCGACGTGGACCTCGTGGTCAGTGGTCATGGTGGTCATCGTGCTCAACTCCTTTCACGCCGCCGCACCCGCGACGACGTTGTCGAACCAATTGGTTTGTTCCTCGACCGTGTCGAAGTGGTAGACGGCCTGCTGACCGTAGGCGTTCCATTCGACCCCGTACAGGGCACCCGCCCAAGTCTCGCCGACCGCGGCAGTCCACCCGCTCCCGTCGGGGGCTTCGTACATGGCATCCCAAGCGTGGGCGGAGACTGCCTCCCAGACACCCTCTGCGAAAGCTTCCCAGTCCATTGTCCCTCTCCTTTCCCTTTCCCTCTTTGGGCTTTCATTGTACCTCCGCGCAACGTTTCGCGCGACTCGGGGGCAGGGCGCGGGCACGGTTCTGCGGACCCCGCCGCTCGCCTTACTTTGCGGGTGTCACCTTCCGACCAGTCCCGACCACGGGGTAGGGAACGGCGCGAACGGCGGGGCCGTTTTGGGGGTTTGACGCGGTGCGCGGTAGTATGTTAGTGGTGGAAGAGAGGGCGTCTCGCGCGGAAGCGGCACCTATCGCCGTGCGCCGGGATCCGCCGGCCAGCGAGTCGGGGGCGGGTCGGCGTCCAGGTCCGCAGGCGTCGGCGGAGCTTGTCGGGGGCGTCCGTGGAATCCCAGGTGCGCCAGCAGCGTCAGGGCTGCGCCCAGGTCGTCGGCGTCGTCGTAGCGGTGCGCGTGGCGCGGGTCGGAAACCAAAGTGACCGCGGCATGATGCCCGCCCCACATGAGGGTATGCACGGGGGCGTTGTCGGGGCCGGTCGGCGCGTGCGCGTGACGGTGGCCCAGCTCGACAGCGGGGTAGGTGAATCCGCCCAGGTACAGGGCTGCGCGTCGGCGTCCGCCCCGTGCCTGCCGTTCGCGTAGGACCTCGATCAGTTCGGACATGCCGCACCTCCTAGACACTGCAGGTGAGTCGGGCCGGGGTCAGGCGCGGGACGTCAGTTATGTGGCGACCGGGGACGGTCGGGACGTCCCGCGCCCTAGCGCGTCGGGTTGTTGAGTCCGCGTGCCAGTACGGCGGTCCCGACGCGATATCCCTAGCGTGCCTCAGGGACGGGGTGCGCGGAAGGGGTACGGCGGCGCGGGTCGACAGGACCTAGTGCCCTAGACACCAGACCCGCCCCTCGTCGGGGTCGCCGTCGGGGGGCGGGCGTCGGGTGGCGCGCGTTAGGGCGCTTCGATGATGCGCGCCGGGTGGTGGTCGATATCCCACAGGTGGTTCGTGGTGGCGATCGTGCCTATGCCCGCCGCAGTTTGACGCAGGGCGTGGGCGATCCTCAGGGCGTGCGTGTCGTCGTAGGCGGCGAACTGCGTGGCGACGACCAGGGCGGGCTCGCCGTCGTCGTCGCGTACCGGCGTGACCGTCAGCTCCGTGCGCCGGGCGTCGGCCAGGGTGGTCAGCATGAGGCGGCGCAGGCGGTCGGCGGATTCCGTACTGTTCCAGCCTGGACGCGCGACCGGCGACGCGGTGAGGGTGATCTGATACGTCCCGGTGACATGTTGCGGCGGGGGCGCGGGGCGGGCAGCCTCCCAGGAGATTGTCAGCGCGTCGCCGTCGTCGTCGGTTAGTTCTTCGTTCCAGTGCGACCCGGTGTAGCGGTGCGCCTCCCAGACCGGCGCAGACGTGCCGACCTCGAAGGCACACTGGAGGATCTTGCCGCCGACGACGATGGTGGACGGGCAGCGGTAGGGGGTGGTTTCCATAGCGGTCCTCCTCATCGGGTATGGACTAGTTCCCAGTAGCCCATACAGCCGGCCAGGGCCAGGATCCCGCCGCCGACCACGTCGGGGTCCTCACGGGGGCCGACGGTAAATGTCGTCACGGCGACGGCCATCCCGCCAGGGACTAGGGACGCGCCAGCGACGTCGCCGACCAGGACCGACGCGCGGCGCGCGCCGAGGATGCGATCGAGCTGCGCGGCGGCGTAGTCGACAGCGTCGGCGTCGGTCACGACCTCGTCGGGTGGCATGTCGATGATGGGAAATAGGGCGGTCAGCCGGTACACCCGCGGCGCGCCACTCATGGCGGTCATCGCGGGCTCCCTAGCGGCGGGTGGTCTTGCCACATGACCGCGACGGGGTAGCCCTTGTCGTCGGGTATGTCGTAGTTGACGTGCTGCGCGCGGGCCTCGTGCAGGTAGTGGGCGGCGTAGTCCGTGGTCGTGTGGGCACATTGGTACTCGCGGCGGCACAGGTCTAGGCGCGCCTCGCAGACATAGGTAGGCATCCGTCCCTCCCGGTTTCGGCTCAGTCCCTCAGCCTGCGCCCGGCCTCGGGGGCGGGGTCGGGCCGAACGACCGGGGGGCGTGGGGCAGTTGTGCCCTGCCGATGTAGGAAATGTCGAAACTACCTACATTCCCTATTCCCGCTAGAAGCGACCGACCGCTTCTAGCACTAATAGAGGATGTAGGTAGTTTCGACACTTGCTACACGCCAAAGGGGCCGCTAGGACGCTAATCGCGTCCCGGCGACCCCTTCACGGTGGCGCAGGTTACAGGTCAGGCAGTGGCATCCCATTCCACGGCGACCTCGTCGGTCTGGCCTGCCAGATAGTCGGGGGCCAGGGCCGTGGCAGTGTCGCGCAGGGCCGCGTCAGTCGGGGTCCAGGAGAGGCGCTCCTCCCAGTTCTTCATCCGCCCAGGGCGGACCGTCCACGGCCCGAACCTCGTCAGCAGATCCGCGCGCTCAGTGTCGGTCGCCCGGTGCCACACGTCGGCGTACGTCTCACCGGTGGGACGCTCGATCCTGACACTGGCAACGTCCATCGCCTGCGCCTCCTTTAGCGCGCGCATGGCTGCCAGTTGTTCGGCCTGGAGCTCAGTGACGCGGTCCATGTCCTCCAGGTCGGCGTGCGCGATTGCCTCAGTGATCGCGTGCAGGTGGTGGGTCGCGCGGGCGATCGCCTCACGCTTGGCGGTGTCGTCACTGTCCTGGACGACCTCCATGACCGGCAGGGATCCGAACATGGTCAGGAACTGCCGCTCGAGGTAGCCGTCGGCGCGGGCGACCGAAATCGACCCGGCAGGGGCTTTGTCGATCGTGTGGACCGGGTCCACGCGGCGGCAGTGGTACTGATATCCGTCGGAGCGGGCGTGCGGCACCTTGTAGAGGCGTCCGCCGCAGGCCTCGCAGGCCAGGGCCGCGCCGTAGCCGCCGTTCGGGGTCCAGGTCTTAGTGCCCTTACGGTTAACCCAGTCTTGGATATCCGCCCATTCGGTCATCGTGAACACTGCCATGTCGGGATCCTCGAGCGCGGCGACGCCGGGCACAGGCTCCTTCGTGTCGCGCCCATTAGCGTCGCGCACGCGCGGGGGCGGGATGATTCCGGCGAGCCGTTCGTTGCGCAGCAACTTCGAGAAGTTGCCGGGCGACAGCCCCAGGCCCGCCGCGACCTTTCGGGCAGACTCACCCGCCATGACCGCGGCGACGGCGTCCCGCAGGAGGGGGGCCTGGACCGGGTCGGGGCGCAGGACCAGCCCGCGACCGGCAGGGTTAGGGACGGCGCGCAGCCCGTAGGGCGGGCGACCCGACGAGTGCCGCTTGTCCAGGCGGAACGCCTTCGCGGACTCAGTGCGGCGCTCCCTAATCAGGTCGCGCTCAAACTCGGCGACCGCACCCAGGATCATCAGCATGAACTTCCCCATGCCGCTACCGGACAGCCCAGCCTGCTCGACGACGACCAGCTCGACGCCCGCCTTGTCCAGTGTGGCGACCAGCCACAGGAGGTCCTTCAGGTCGCGGGCCATGCGGTCGATCTTCGTTACCAGGAACCGGTCGCCCCGCCTCATGTCGGCCAGCAGGCGCGCGCCTTCAGGGCGCTTGCGGAACGGCACCGACCCAGACACGGACCGGTCAAAGTAGTCGACGTAGTCGCCCACGACCTTCTCGTGCAGGGCGTTGGCTTGCCTGTTGATCGAGCCAGACGTGTCGACCCGGTCCAGTGAGATACGGCCATAGCAGCGGTCAGTCATCGTGCGTGTCCTTCGTTCGTGCGGGTGGTGCGGCATCCAGTCTAGGTGTGCGTGATTGTGTTTCAAGATTCGTCAACGGCGACATGACCGCCGGCAACCCCGAGCTCGCCAACGACCTGGGTGACCTGATGACGGCACGGACCTTCGCTCCGCCGGCCGGCAAGGCGCTGCCGAGCCGCTACATCGTCGGCGGGCACTCCGCCGGCGGTCACTTCGCGAGCGCGCTGGGCGCCCGCCTCGACGCCAACGGCTACGGCAACCTCGCCGGCGCGGTGCTGTTCGACCCCGTCGCCGCCGGCGGCTTCACCGCCAACCTGCAGGCGATCTCCGACGGCGGCAACCGCCAGGTGCTCGCCGTGACCGCCCGCCCGAGCCTGACCAACAGCTTCAACAACGCCCACGAGGCGCTGATCGGGCTGGCCAACCCCTACGTCGGCCTTCAGCTCGTGTGGGAGAAGTACACCCTGGGCGTGCCGGTCGGCGGCAGCTGCCACATCGACGTCGAGGGCGAGAACACCGACATCATCGGCATCGCCGGTGCCGGCTGCTCGGCCAACAAGACCCAGACCGCGCGACTGCGTGACTTCGGCTCCACGTGGGCCAAGGACCTCGCGACCGGCACCCGCACCGCGGCGTACTACTGCACCGACGCGGCGGTCGTCTCCACCTGCGGGTCCAAGGTGAAGGACCTCGTCGACCGCAGCCTGCCGCTCGCCGCGCCGATCCGCTGACCCTCGTCACCTGCCTGCCCCTGCGGCGCAGGCACTCCCCCCACCTAAGGACGACCATGTCACGACTTCGCGCCCTACCGACGCGCGCACTCTCGGCCCTGGTGCTCACCGCCCTCCTCGGGCTGGCGGCGCCGAGCACGGCCACCGCGGAAACCGCATCCCCGATCACGCCCGCGGCCGTCTCGACCTACCAGTCGCAGATCACCAACGACGGCACCAGCGTCTACTACCCGACGAACGCCACCGGCGAGCTGCCGGTCGCGCTGCTGCTCCAGGGCGGCAAGGTGCACCGCCAGCACTACAGCCAGTACGCCGCGGCCGTCGCGTCGTACGGCTTCGTGGTGGTGACCCCCAACCACCGCCGGCTGAACTTCTTCGACACCGACTACTACACCTCGACCAGCCAGGTCGGGGAGACGCTGTCGTGGATGGCGACCGAGAACGCGAAGGCGTCCTCGCCGCTGCACGGGCGCATCGACACCGACACGATGGTGCTGCTCGGCCACTCCTTCGGAGGTGCGACCGGGCTGTCCATCGCCGAGGACAAGTGCTCCATCCCGTTCTGCACGACCCTCTCCTTCGACCTGCCGGCGGCGGTGAAGGCGGGCTCGTTCTACGGCACCAACAACGCGATCCTCGGGATCCACCCGAGCATCGACAACCAGATCCCGGTGCAGCTCGTGCAGGGTCAGTCCGACGGCATGGCCGAGCCGGCGCAGGCCGAGAACACCTACGCCAAGATCGCCAACGGGCGCAAGCAGATCGTCCGGGTCTCCGGTGCCAACCACTACGGCATCACCAACGTCCAGAACCCCAGCGGGGCGACGGCGGAGACCAGCGCCCAGACCAGCACCCAGGCGGCGAGCATCGAGACCGCCGCCCGGTGGTCGGCGCTCTGGCTGCGTGCCCAGCTCGGCGACAGCGCCGCGGCGACGTACGTCTACACGACGGGCGACGCCGCGGACACCAGCGTCACGGTGAGCAGCGTGCGCTGATCTGACCTGGCTGATCTGACCTGGCTGATCTGGCCTGGCTGATCTGGCCTGCTCCGGCCCGGACGGGCCGCCACCCCGGTGGCGGTCCGTCCGTGGTCGGTGCGAGACGCTGACCCCGTGCCCGACGCCGAGACCGCCCTGCACGTCCTGCGGACCCGGTTCGGGCACGACGCGTTCCGCGGCCAGCAGGCGGCGATCATCGAGACCGTCGTCGCCGGCCGCGACGCCCTGGTCCTGATGCCGACCGGTGGCGGCAAGTCGCTGTGCTACCAGGTCCCGGCGCTGGTGCGCCCCGGCACCGGCGTCGTGGTCTCGCCGTTGATCGCCCTCATGCACGACCAGGTCGTGGCCCTGGGCGCGCTCGGGATCCGCGCGGCGTTCTGGAACTCATCCCTCGACCCGGCCGCGCGCCGCGAGGTCACTCGCGCGTACGCCGCCGGCGAGCTCGACCTGCTCTACCTCTCCCCCGAGCGGCTCGCCGCGCCCGGCACCCTCGACCTGCTGGCCCGGGCGCCGATCAGCGTGATCGCGATCGACGAGGCGCACTGCGTGGCCTCGTGGGGCCACGACTTCCGGCCCGACTACCTGACGATCTCGCGTCTCACCGCGCGGTTCCCCGAGGTGCCGCGGATCGCCCTGACCGCCACCGCGATCGCGGCGACCGCCACCGAGATCGCCGAGCGGCTCGACCTGCGACTCGGCCCGGACGGCGAGGGCCGGTTCGTGGCGTCCTTCGACCGGCCCAACATCGAGTACCGGATCGTGGCCAAGGACGCGGACCCGAGGCGCCAGCTGCTCGACCTGCTCGTCCGCGAGCACCGCGGCGACTCCGGCATCGTCTACTGCCTCACCCGGCGCTCGGTCGAGAAGACCGCCGCCTTCCTCACCGAGCACGGCATCGAGGCGCTCGCCTACCACGCCGGGATGCCGACGGAGGTCCGCAGCGCCACCCAGGCCCGGTTCCAGCACGAGCCGCTGGTCGTGGTCGCGACGATCGCCTTCGGCATGGGCATCGACAAGCCCGACGTGCGCTTCGTGGCCCACCTGGACCTGCCGAAGTCGATCGAGGGCTACTACCAGGAGACCGGCCGCGCGGGGCGCGACGGGCGCCCCGCCACCGCGTGGCTCGCCTACGGGACCAGCGACGTGGCCCAGCTGCGCCGCTTCATCGCGCGCTCGCCCGGCGGCGTGGCGCAGCGCCGGGTGCAGACCGCGAACCTCGAGGCGATGCTCGCCCTGTGCGAGACCCTGCAGTGCCGCCGCGGACAGCTGCTGGCCTACTTCGCCCAGCCGGCACCCGAGCGCTGCGGGAGGTGCGACACCTGCACCGAGCCGCCCGCGGCGTACGACGCCACGCCTGCTGCCCAGGCCCTGCTCGGGGCCGTCGCGGAGCTCGCCCAGGACCGGCAGGTGGTCGACACCGCGGGCCTGCTCGAGCACCTGGGCGAGACGGAGGTCCCCGCGGAGCGGCTGCGCGCCGTCGTACGACAGCTGCTCGCGCAGGGCCACCTCGCCTGCGACGTCCGAGGCCGGCAGACGCTGCACCTGACCCCGACGTCGGCGCGGGTGCTGCGCGGGGAGGTCCGCGTCGAGCTGCGCCGCGACCAGCCGGTCGAGGCCGCCCGGGCGCCGCGGGCCAGCCGCAAGCGACGCAGCACCTCGAAGCGCTCGCGTCGTCGTACCGGCCGCGGCCGCACGCGTACGACGACCCGCACCGCCGCCGCTCCGGTCGTCCTCGGCGACCTCGACGCCGCGGCCCGGGACCGCTTCGACGCGCTGCACGCGTGGCGCCGCGAGCAGGCCACTGCCCTCGGTCTGCAGCCGTTCCTCATCCTCCAGGACCGCACGTTGGTCTCGATCGCCGAGCGCAACCCGCGCGACACCGCCCAGCTGCTCGACGTCGCCGGGATCGGGCCCACGAAGCTCGAGCGCTGGGGTGGGTCGGTGCTCGGGGTGCTCGGCCGACACTGAGCCTGCCCCTCACCCACCCGCTTTCGCCCAGTGAACGCCGCCGTCCCTGATCTCGGGGAGGTCAGCGGTCAGCGCTGACCCTGCTCGAGGACCGTCCTTCGATGGTGGGAGGCGTCGTCCGGCGCCGCACGAGTGGAAGGGGATTCCCATGCACACCACGATCAGGACGGCCAGCGTCGTGTCCGTGACCCTGGCCGCCGGGGCCGCCGGGGCGCTGCTCGGCGCCGGTCCGGCGGCCGCAGTCGTACCGACCGACACGGTCATCGACTTCACCGGGGACACCCCGGGTGACAAACCCGCAGGCTTCGTCAGCGTGGCGACCCCCGACGTGAGCTTCCGCGCGACCTCCGGGGACATCTCCGTCGGAAACTACGGCGCGCAAAGCAACGGGCAGGCGATCGCCGCCTTCGGCGATACGGCCGGTCTCGACATCCGTCTCACCCGCCCGACCACGAGCATCGAGATGGCCTTCGGCAACGACGACCCTGCGATCGTCGACACCACCGCGAAGGCGCGTCTGGAGGTCTTCCGCGGCACCACCGAGGTCGGCAGCACCGAAGTCGAGGTGAACGCCAACGACGTCATGGACCAGGTGATCCGATACGGCAACGCTCGGGTCTTCGATCGAGCGGTCCTCACCTACGTGACCGCCGCCGGTGTGGCCGCCCCACTCACGGAGGTCACCGACGACATCACGGTCGCGCCGCGCTGCACCAGGACGGGAGGTGCGGGCGGCAACGTCCTCGTCGGCACGAACGGGCGCGACGTGCTGTGCGGCGATACCGGCGCCGACGTGATCCGAGGCGGTGGCGGCGCGGACCTGGTGTACGGCGGCCTGGGCTCCGACACCATCTTGGCCGGTGACGACGGTGACTGGGTGAACGGTGGCGACGGCGCGGACAACATCCGGGGCGAGGACGGCGCCGACATCCTGCGCGGCTTCTCCGGTCGCGACCGGATCTCCGGTGGGACCGGACGCGACGTGCTCGTGGGCGGCACCAGCCGCGACCGCTGCGACGGCGGGTCCGGCCGTGACGTCGCGCAGAGCTGCGAGGTCAGGCGGAGCATCCCCTGACCCTGGGGTCGCCGGCGTCGGCGTCGCTCGGGGCATCGGCGCTCGAGCGGCGGGGTGGGCCCGTGCTCGCCGTACTCAGGGAGGTCTGAACCCCTCCTCGGATGGGTAGGACCCTGGCATGCCTCATCCCCTCCATGTCCCTGCCCGCGCCTCCCTCCGACGGGCGGCGGCCGCGACGGTCGTGGCGTCCGTCCTGGGCGCCGGCACCCTGCTCGCCTCTCCCGCCCAGGCGGCCTGGACGAGCGGCGTCCTCGTGCACGGTGGGAACGTCCTGGTCTGCAAGGTCCCCCTCGACGGCGGCGACCTGCGGGTCCGCGTGCGCCTCGACAACCGCAAGGCGGAGCACGCCCACATCGGCCTGCTCTACCGCCAGCGCGACGGGAAGCAGACCAATGTCAAGGTGCGGGCCGCCGCCGGCAAGCAGTCCGCCACGAAGTCGCTACGTCTGACCCGCGGGGACGTCGTCGGCTCCGGCATCTCGGAGGTCACCGTCGGCGGGCTGGGCGGCACGATGAGGCGCGCGAGCATCGCCCGCTGCTGAGAGTCGGTCGCGGGCGTCCGTCACCGCGCACCGAACCGATCGACAAGCGGGTGCGCGCCCACCTCGACGACCAGGTGGTCGTCGACAGCCGGCCCTCGCGCGACGCGCCACGCCACCCGTCCTCGTTCTTCGGGCCGCACGGCCCGGTCGCGCAGTGGTACGACGTGGCGCTCGGCGAGCGCACGGTCCCGCACGCCGCCTGGGTGCGCGACGATCCCGCGCTCGCGGACCTGCTGATCCTCAGCTGGCAGCCCGGGGTCCTGGACCGGTGGACCGAGGAGGACGAGACGGTCCTCATGCACCCGCGCGACCCGCACAAGCGGGTCGAGGCGCTGGCCAGCAGCCGGCACGTGGTCGTCGAGCTCGACGGCGTACGCCTCGCGGAGAGCAGGCGCCCGGTGCTGCTGCTCGAGACCGGCCTCCCGACCCGCTACTACCTGCCCCGCGAGGACGTCGCCCTCGAACTGCTCGAGGCATCCGACACCCGCAGCACCTGCCCTTACAAGGGCACCACCGACGACTACTGGAGCCTCCCGGGCCACCCTGAGGCGGACGACATCGCTTGGTCCTACGCCGACCCGTTGCCTGCCGTCGCGAAGATCGCCGGCCGGGTCGCGTTCTACGACGAGCGCGTCGACCTCACCGTCGACGGGGTCATCCACCAGCGGCCGACGACACCGTTCAGCTGAGAGCGCCGGTCGCCGTCCGGCCCACCGAGCGACCCGTTCTAGACCACGTGGTCGGGTGTGGGCGAACCCCGTCCCCCCACCGCGCCGGCTTTGTACGTTCGGCCCGGCCGGCCCGCGCAGCGGGAAGGCCCGTGCACGGCGCGCCTGCCTGCACTCCCGCCAGTCAGGAGCACGCACGATGACCGAGCAGACCACGCCCCCTCCCGGTGACGCCTCCGGGCTTCCCTCCGCGGCCCCGGCCTTCGCGCCGGCTCCGAGCTACGCCCCCGCGCCCGGCCACGCCCCCGCGCCGTACCACGCAGGGAACGGACCCGTGGGCCAGATCCGCGGCACCGGCGTCTGCATCGCGCTGGCGATCTGCACCTTCGGCATCTACACGCTCGTCTGGTACTACAAGGTGCACCAGGAGATGAAGAACCACTCGGGCGCCGGCCTCGGCGGCGGCGTCGCCCTGCT
Organism: Nocardioides ochotonae; assembly: GCF_011420305.2. Classification (NCBI taxonomy): domain Bacteria; kingdom Bacillati; phylum Actinomycetota; class Actinomycetes; order Propionibacteriales; family Nocardioidaceae; genus Nocardioides; species Nocardioides ochotonae. Next base: position 2,637,316 of record NZ_CP061769.1, read on the forward strand.
GCTGGCGTTCTTCGTCAGCATCGTGATGCCGTACCTGACCTCGAGCGAGGTGGGGAACCTGTACGCCCGCCGCAACAGGCCCGCACCGGTCTCCGGCACCACCGGTCTGTGGTACTTCCCGGGCTCGTTCATCATCGTCGGCCCGCTCATCTGGTTCATCAAGACCAACGGCGCCCTGAACGACTACTGGCGCACACAGGGCGCCGCCTGACCCACCCGCACGCCGCCCGCGGCCACCCCGCGTGCGGCGACGCCCGCGGTGCGCCTCACGAGCCGGAGGACGACGTACCGCTCTCCAGGATGCTGACGATGGAGTACAGCGAGAAGCAGATCGCGCCGAGCCCGACGAGCACCCGCGCGGCGATGAAGACGTTGGTGTCGGTGAGCGCCGCCTGGAACACGAACGCGGCCAGGAACAGGCAGGCAAGCGCGGTGCCGATCGGGAGCAGCGGCACCCGGTTGGCCAGGGCGAAGGTGTGCCGCCAGACCAGGGCGAGCAGGCCGACCTTGCTGAGGATGCTGAAGCAGACCAGGCCCAGCCCGATCATCACGAACCCCGGGGTGCGGTAGTACGGCTCCCGGTCGAGCACGAGCAGGACGACGCCCCAGACCAGGCTGAGCGTGCCCATCGCGATCACCAGCCCGGGCCACAGCGAGCGGTCCCGCGGGCCGTAGTCGTCCTGGATCTGGCGCAGGATGCTCAGCACCAGGCCGATCAGGCTGGTGCAGATCATCGCGAGCCCGGCGACCACGTGCCCCACGGTGAAGCGGGCGGGCGACGTGGTCATCGCCAGGTTGGTGATCGCGAACCCCCACCCCACGACGGCCAGCACCACCGGGATCACTGCCATCACGGTGACCGCGGAGCGCGGGAAGGCACCCGCGGGCGGGGTCCGCTCCCCCACCGGCAACCGGGAGTTCGCCGGGATCAGGGAGAACTTCGTGGACGCCAGCGCGACAGTGGCCACGCAGCCGCTGATCAGCCCGATCCCGAACACCACGTGACCGGCGACGTAGTGGTCGTTCTGCCCGGCGCCCGACTCCCCGGCGAACACCGAGACGCCGTAGCCCACGGTGATCGCGGCGACGAGGTAGCCGAGCGCCGGGTACAGGACCCGGTCGACGGCGTTGAACCGCCCGATCAGCTGGCGGATGATCGTCGCGGCCGTGCAGAACAGGCACAGGCAGATCGCGCCGAGCGCGGTCACGACGCGTCCCGCGACGAAGTTGCCGGGCTGGTCCCCCGCGTTCGCGACGTAGAGGCCGAAGCCGACGCACACCCCCATCATCGCGAGCGGGATGGCACGGAAGATGACGCTCACCAGATAGTTCACGCGACCACGACCCTCAGCCGAATTGCCGGATGGAGTGACCGGCCAAGTCGCGCCGGCCCATCCAGTGAAACACAGCCGGTCGGGCCGACCGGGTCAGTGCGTGATCGGCGCCTGAAGCATCCCGGCGATCGCGTCGCTGAGGAAGTCGGCCGTCGCGCCCCACTCCGCGGTGTCGCCGCTCTCCTGGACTCGCAGCTCGATGCGAGCGCAGACCGTGGCGACGATGTGCCCCATCAGCGACGCGCGGGCCCGGACGATCTCCGGGTCGAGATCACAGAGACGGGCCGCGATCGAGTCGTAGACCTGGATCCCTGCCCGGATGAGGTCGTCGGCGTCACCGAGCATCTCCGCGATCGCGGGGTCGTGGAACGCCTGGTCCAAGAACCTGGCCCGCCAGCTCGGGACGGGCAGCTGCGCGAGCACCTGGGTCAGCGGCACGACGAGCGCTCGGATGTCCCCGACCAGCGAGTCGGACTCCGCCAGAGCCGCCTCGCGAAGCGGATCCAGCGCGCGCTGGTGGCGCTCGACGAGGGCCCGCAGCAGGCCGGCGCGCCCGCCGAAGTAGTACCCGACCGCCGAGTGGTTGCTGTTGCCGGCGACCTCGGCGATCTTGCGGTCCGACACGTGGGCGATGCCCTGCTCGGCGAAGAGCCGCTCCGCGGCGTCCAGCAGGGACTGGCTGGCGTCGACTCGGGGCATCGGGGCTCCTCCCACCGGACAGTGACGACGGTTACGGTACGGACTTTCCCCGTTTTACGCCATCTGACTTACTCTGGACGGGTGGGTCGCTTCCGACCCCGATGACCCGCGACCGTCCGCCCCTCCCTCGGGGCCGGTCGCCCCGAGGAGACGCACGTTGAGCGCAGGAACCGTCGCGACCACCGAGAAGTACCCCCCGCCCCCGCCTGAGACGGCTGCCGAGCGCAAGGGCCGCATCATCGCCCTGTTCGTGATGCCGTTCTTGATGGTCACGATGATGTACGCGACCTACATGGGCACCATGCACGAGCCGACGCCCCGGAACATGCCGGTCGCGGTCGTCGGTGAGGGCGAGGCGGCGGCCACCTTCGCCGAGGTCCTGGAGTCCGGCTCGGACGGTGCGCTCGACGTACGGGTCGTCGCCGATGACGACACGGTCGAGGACCTCATGCTCGACCAAGAGGTCGTCGGCGCGATCTCGCTGCCGGGCCGCGACAACGTCGCGACCCTCCACCAGGCGATGGGTGGCGGCGCCTCGCAGGCCTCCCTCGTCACCCAGCTCCTCACCCCCGCCGCGATCGCCGAGGGCTGGCAGGTCGAGACCGTCGACCACGCACCCCTGACCGAGGGCGACGGCACGGGCACGCTCGTGCTGTTCGCCGCGATGGGCATGATGCTGGCCGGCTACGTACCGCTCAGCGGCCTGCTCATGGGCGCGCCGAACCTGCTGCGCCTGCGCCGGTTCATGCCGCTCGCGATCGGCTGGGGCGTGCTGACCAGCTCGCTGATCTGGCTGATCCTCGGCCCCGTGGTCGGCGCGGTCTCGGGGCACTACCCGCTGTTCCTCGGCGTCGGCACCCTCGCCGTCGTGGCCGTCACCACCGCACAGCTGCTGTTCACCAAGGTGATGGGCCCGTTCGCGGTGCTGCTCGGCATGCTCCTGCTGGTGGTGCTCGGGATGCCGGCGTCCAACCTGGCCATGTCCGTGGACACCATGCCCGCCTTCTTCGGCTGGCTGCACGGCGTACTGCCGCTGCCGGCCGCCGGCGAGACGCTGCGCTCGGTGCTCTACTTCGAGGGCAACGGGGCGTGGCGCCACGTGCTGACGCTCGCGCTGTGGTTCGTCATCCCGCTCGTGCTGGCCGCGCTCAAGGAGCGCAGGTCCGGGGAGCTCATCGTCGGCGGTCCGCTCTACACCGCCCCCGACGCCCCGCTCCCGGCGCTCTCCGGCGGCCCGGTGGCCCGCTACCGCACCCGGCTGATCGCGGTCGCGCTCTTCCCGCTGGCGATCATGGTCACGGTCGTCACCGTCATGGGCATCTCGATGCACAAGCCGGACGTCTCCGGCCTCCCGGTCGCCGTCGTGGCCTCGCCGGCGCAGGCCCAGCAGGTCGTCACCGCGCTCGAGGAGGGCATGGGCGAGATCACCGACCTGCGGGTCGTGGAGTCGGTGGAGGAGGCCAAGGACCTCATCATCGACCAGGAGCTGGTCGCGGCCTACGTGCTGCCGACCGCGGCCGGCGAGTCGCCGACCCTGCTGACCGCGAGCGGCGCGGGCATGAGCCAGCAGACCGTCGCCACCCAGATCTTCGACGCGGTGGCGGCCGAGGGCGGCGCCGAGCTCGTCGTCGAGGACATCGCCCCGCTGAGCGAGGACGACGTCAACGGCAGCAACAGCCTCTACGTCGGCATGTCGTGGATCATGGCGGGCTTCCTCTTCTTCGCCGTGATGCGCGGCGGCGCCCCGGACCTGACCCGCACCCGCCGCCTGGCCCCGCTCCTCACGGGCTGGTCGGTGGGCATCTCGGTCTGGCTGTGGTTCCTCTTCGACGTCCTGATCGGCGCCGTCAACGGCCACGCCCTGGAGATGATCGGGTACGGCGCGCTCACGGTCTTCGCCGTGGGCTGGGCGAGCGCGGTCTTCACCCGCCTGTTCGGTCTCGGCGCGCTGGTCCCGGTGATGATCGTGGTCATGCTCGCCGGCGTCCCGGCCTCCGGCGGCGGGCTCTCGATCTACATGGTCCCGGAGTTCTTCCGCCCGCTCGCCGACATCCTGCCGCTGCCGGCCGCGGTCGACATCGCCCGCTCGGTCGTCTACCTCGACGGCAGCGGCGTGGGCGGCAACCTGCTGGTGCTGGCGATCTGGGGCGCCGTCGGCCTCGCGCTCAACCTGCTGGTCGTCGACCCGTGGGTCAACCGCGCCTCCGCACGACCGCCCGCCCCGATGGGCCCGCGCTACCGCCCGGAGCGTCCGAAGAAGTCGGCGGCAGATGACGACGGCGACGACACCGGCGCCCGCCCGGGCGACGCGGCGCTGGAGCCCGCCGGAGTCTGAGCACGCAGCACACCACGAAGGGGCGGGGGCCCAGCGGCCCCCGACCCTTCGGCGTTCCTCGTGGCCTCAGAACCTCCAGCGCGTCGCGCCGTACGGCTCGACGACCTCGACCCCGTGGGCGGACGCGGCCTCGATGCCGAACACGTGCCACGGCGGCGGTCCTGCCGACTGCGCGCTGTACGGCGCGGTGAGCGCTCCGGCGGAGGCGTCCACCTCGCACGGCCAGCCCTCCGCGGCCCACCGCCCGGCGAGGCGCTCCAGCAGCGCCGGGTCCTGCACCAGCGCCGCGCGCCCCTCGATGACCAGGTCGACCTCGCGCAGGCTCACCGCGAGCACGCACCGCGGGTCACGGACGAGGTTGCGCCCCCGTCGGGTGTCGAGCCCGGTCACGAACCAGAACCGCTCGTCCGCCCACGTCGCACCGACGGCGTTGGCGTGCGGGCTCCCGTCGGCGTTGAGGCTGTGCAACCAGCAGGTGTAGCGCTGCGGTCCCCGGTTGTCCGACCTCGTCCCCGGATCGTTGGCCCCGGGCTCCAGATCGGCCTCCAGCCGGTCGTGCACCGCCTCCCAGCTCATCGTGGGCGAGTCGTAGAGCTCGGCGAGGTTGATGGTCTCCATACCGGTGTGGACCGCACGCGCCGCGCGCAGTCATCGGCGAGCGGGCTCAGCGGCGCCGGACGACCTCGGTCGTGAGCAGCCGGTCGCGGCCGTCGGTCCAGACCGTGTCGCGGCCGTTCCCGCCCAGGAGCATGTCGCGTCCGCCGCCTCCCCACAGCCGGTCGTTCCCGTCGTCGCCGCCGACCCGGTCGTCACCGGCGTCGCCGTGCAACCGGTCGCGGCCGTCCTGTCCGATGATCTGGTCGCGCCCGGCACCGCCGTGGATCACGTCGTTGCCCGACCCCGCCCGGATCCAGTCGCGGCCGCCGCCGCCCCAGACCCGGTCGACACCGGTGTGGCCGTTGAAGAAGTCGTCCCCCGCACCGAAGCGGACCCGGTCGTTGCCGGCGTCGCCGAGCACCGTCACCGCGAACGAGGCCGAGAGCGTGGAGGCGTCCACGTGGTCGTCGCCGAGGCGCGGCCAGACCTCCAGCAGCACCGGCTTGCGCGGGCTGGCCTTCGGCAGCCGGCACGACGCCCCGACCCCGCGGCGTACCTTGACCCGCTTGCAGGCCTTGGCCAGCTTGTGGAAGCGCTGGGTGCCGGTGTCGGTGATCCTGATCCGGTTGCCGTGCTGCCGCAGCGTGATCCGGTTGTCCTGCTGTCCGGTCAGGTAGCGGTAGCCGTGAGCGGTACGGACGAGCCGCGCCTGGTCCTTGAGCGGGATGAACGGGAACTGGCCCATGAGCTCGGTGGTGTAGTCGTACGGCGGGCCGGCGGTGCCCACGCCGTCCGGCGGGGTGGGGGTGGGCAGCGAGTCGGCGGCGGACGCTCCCGGCGACCCGACCAGCAGGGAGCCGGCGGTCACGGTGGCGAGCAGTCCGAGGGACCAGCGGCGGCCACGGGCCTGGGCTGCGTGCAGAGGCATGCGTCGGAGCATGGGGGTGGATCCTCCCGAGGATTTCGCTCTCCCTCTCGACCGAGGCATACCCGTCTGGAGCGCCTCGCCCCCGTCGCCACGAGGTGGCGCCGCACACCGTAGCGTCCTCCGGAGGCGTACCCAAGGTGAGCAGGAGCGCAGAGCTGAGGGCAGCCTGTCCTGTCTGGACACCATCCAGCGGCCGGGCGCACTGTGGAAGACCGACCCAACCCCACCCGGAGGTCTCCCGATGAGCACCATGGCCGATGTCGGCACCTGCAGTGTCGAGACCTGTTCGTTCAACCACGACGGCTGCACGGCGGACGCGATCACCGTCGGAAGCACCGGCGACCACGCGACCTGCGCGACGTTCATCTCGCTCGGTGTCAGCGGCGGGCTGCCCACGGTGCGTGCCCATGTCGGGGCCTGCCAGCGCGCCGACTGCGTCCACAACCACGACCTGCTGTGCCACGCCGACTCGGTGACGATCGCCTGGGGCGGGGACGAGGCCGACTGCATGACCTACTCGCCGGGCGCCTGACCTGGGCCGCGAGGTCCCGAGAAGCCCGAGAAGCCCAAGAAGCACAGCAGCCCCCGACCGACCGGTCGGGGGCTGCTGCATCTGGAGCGGACGACGAGACTCGAACTCGCGACCTCAACCTTGGCAAGGTTGCGCTCTACCAACTGAGCTACGTCCGCAGGTGCGAGGTCAATCATGCACCATGCGTCCCATCAGTCCCACATCGGGGGCTCAGCCCGCCTCGAGCACCCGGCGCAGGAACTGCCGCGCGCGCTCGGTCACCGGATCGCTCAGCACCTCCGGACCACCCCGCTCGGCGACCACGCCGCCGTCGAGGAAGAGCACCTGGTCGGCGACGTCGCGGGCGAAGCGCACCTCGTGGGTCACGATCACCATCGTCCAGCCGGTGCCGGCGAGGTCGCGCACCACGCCCAGCACCTCCCCCACCAGCTCCGGGTCGAGCGCCGAGGTGGGCTCGTCGAACAGCACCACCTCCGGGCGCAGCGCGAGTGCCCGGGCGATCCCGACGCGCTGCTGCTGGCCGCCCGAGAGCTGCGCGGGGTAGGCGTCCTCGCGCCCGGCCAGCCCGACCTGCGCGAGCAGCTCGCGAGCCCGGTCGACCGCCTCGTCACGCGCGATGCCCTGGGCGCGCACCGGGCCCTCGATCACGTTGCCGAGCACCGTGCGGTGCGGGAACAGGTTGTGGGACTGGAAGACCATGCCGCTGCGCAGCCGCAGCCGACGCAGCAGCGCGCGCCGGTCGCGCCGCCCAGCGGGGAGCGCCCCGTAGTCGACCTCGACCTCGCCGATGCGCACCGTGCCGGAGTCGGGCTCGGCCAGGGCGTTGAGCGAGCGCAGGACGGTGGTCTTGCCCGAGCCCGAGGGCCCGAGCAGCACGGTGCAGGTGCCGGCGTCGGCCTCGAAGCCGACGCCGCGCAGCACCTCCTGGTCCCCGAAGGTCTTGCGCAGGCCCTCGGCGCGGATGAGCGCGCTCATGCGACGTACCTCCCGAGCCGCCGCTCGAGCGGCTCCTGGGCCAGGGTGATCAGGTAGCAGAGGATCCAGTAGTACAGCGCCGCGAGGCAGTACAGCGGGAGGTACTCGGTGCTCAGCGCGGCCGCCACCTGGGCCTCGCGGAACAGCTCGGTCACCAGCACCACCGCCGCCAGCGAGGTGTCCTTGACCAGCGAGAGCAGCGTGTTGGACAGCGGGGGTACGGCGATCCGCGCGGCCTGCGGCAGCACGATGCGGCGCATGGCCGCCCAGCCGTCGAGGCCGACGGTCGCGGCCGCCTCGACCTGGCCGGTGGGCACCGAGAGGATCGAGGCCCGGATGATCTCCGCGGCGTACCCGCCCACGTTGAGGCTGAGCGCCAGGCAGGCCGCGGCGAAGCTGGGCAGGTCCACACCGATCTGCGGCAGCCCGTAGAAGACGATGAACAGCTGCACCAGCAGCGGCGTGCCCCGCACCAGTGAGACGTAGAACCGAGCCGGTGCGCGCAGCAGCCGCGAGGGCGACATCCGGGCGAGCGCCACCGCCAACGCGATCAGCAGGCCACACGCGAAGCTGACCACGGTGAGCGGGATGGTGCCGAGCAGCGCGCCGCGCAGCATCGGCCAGGCGGCGTCCTGGAGCACCTCCGCCGCGCCGCGGTCACGGTCGGAGCCGGCCACGTCGACGTCCCCGGAGCCGGCGACCGAGACGTCGGCGCCGAAGTACTCCTCGGAGATCTCCGCGAGCGTGCCGTCCGCACGCAGCTCGGCGAGCGCGGCGTCGGCCTGGTCGCGCAGCGCGGTCTCGTCACGGCGGAAGACCAGCGCCTGGCGGCCCTCCTCCCCCTCGGCGTCACCGGCGATCTTGATCTCGTCGGTGCCGCTGGAGGCCAGGTAGTCGAGCACCGCGATGTTGTCGTTGACCGTCGCGTCGACCCGGCCCTGCACCAGCAGCTCCGCGGTCTGGGCGAACCCCTCGACGGACTCCACGTCCGCCCCCGCATCGCGGGCGACCTGGGCCCAGTTGCTGGTCTCGGACTGCGCGACGGTGCGACCCTGGAGGTCGTCCAGGGAGGTGATGTCATCGGTGTCCGCGGCGGTGACGATGACGCCACGCGAGAACGTGTACGGCGTGCTGAACAGGTAGCGCGCGCGACGTTCGGGGTTGATCGTGACCTGGTTGGCGAGCACGTCGACGCGCCCGGAGTCCAGGGCGGGGAACAGCGCGTCGAACTGGGCGCGGACGAACTCCAGCTCCCAGCCGGCCCGGTCCGCGACCGCCTCGATGACCTCGATGTCGTAGCCGGTGAGGCCCTCGTCGGGGTCGACGTAGGTGAACGGCGGGTAGGTGCCCTCGGTGCCGACCCGCACCACCGTTCGCTCGTCCTCGTCGGCGGCGTACGCCGGGGCAGGCGTGCCGAAGCCCAGGGCGCCGATCAGGCCGGCGAGGAGGCCGCCGAGCAGCAGGAGCCCGACGGCGCGGCGCGCGGCGGAGGCACGCCGCGACAGGCGGGTGCGGGGGTGCTGGTCCACGGCGCTCACTCGGGTCGCAGGGCTGGCGGGCGGGTGGTCGGAGGACGACCAGCGGACCGGTACCCCCGGGACGCGCTCAGTAGCCGAGCCGGTCGAGCACCGTGCGCAGGTCCGGGTCGTCGGCGGGGCGACCGTAGCCCTCGGGGCCCCACAGGGCACGGGTCCAGTCCACAACCTGGCTCATCGTCGGCCCGGAGGCCCCGGGTCGCGCGGCGATGACCATCAGCTCGAGGTCGACGAGCCCCGAGCCGGCGGCCAGGTCCGGGGCGGCGTACCCCGTGCAGGCGGCGAAGGCGCCGGCGCGGCGGTAGAAGCGCATCCGCCGCGCCGGGTCGCCGTACGCCGGGTCGGCGGCGGGACTTTCCTCGGGCTCGACCTCGAGCACCAGCCAGTCGTCACCGCGCTCCCCCGCCACCGCGACCGCGTCGTCGAGCAGCGCCCGGCCCACCCCACCGGAACGGACATCGGGGTCCACGGCGAGGTAGTCCAGGCAGGTCGCCGCCAGCGGCAGCGCGCGGAGCACCGCGCAGCCGACGACCTGCTCGCCCTCGACGGCTACCCTCAGCCGCGCAACCCCGGACTCCAGGCGCGCCCGCAGCTGCGGCTCGGGCGCCCGCAGCTCCGGCGGGAACGAGCGCTCCAGCAGCCGAGCGGCTGCGCTGACGTGACGCTGGTCCCCGGCGATGATCGGCACGGGAGCATCCTCGCAGCCGAGCCCACGGCCTGACTCACACGCGACCGCACGAGGAGAGGACCGGGAGCGAGAGGAACCGCGCCTCGAGGAACGCATAGACCTCGGTGGCGTTGTTCAGCATGCCGCCGACGTGCAGGGGCGTGACGTTCGGGCTGAACCGCACCTTCGCCCCGCGCGCACACCAGTCGCGCACCAGCTGTTCGCCCACAGCGAACGGGACCACGTCGTCGAGGCGGCTGTGGGTGATCAGCACCGGAGCCGACGGCGCGCGCCGCCCGATGCGCTGGTCGTCGATCATGGTGCGGAACGGCTCGCGCTGGATGAGCTCGGCCAGCGAGGCCCCGTCGGCGGTGTAGTCGGCCGAGCTGGTGAACGCGCTGCCGAAGAGGTCGAAGACGCAGTTGTCGGCCATCTCGGCGTACATCTCGCGCCCCGCCTCGTTGAGGTACGGCGCGAAGTCGACGTCGTAGCTGGCGGTGAGGCCGGCGATGGCGTACCAGCTGAACTCGGAGAACAGGCTGTCGTCGATGGCGCCGGGCAGCTGGGTCAGGTCGGCCGGGGCCGCACCGGCGACGGTGCCGCGGACCTTGAGCTCGGGGGCGTAGGACCCGGCGAGCTCGGCGGCCGACGCCGCCGCGGCGCCGCCCTGGGAGTAGCCGTAGAGGCCGACCGGGTTGGCGCCGGTCAGGCCGGAGCCGGGGAGGCGCTGCGCGGCGCGCACCGCGTCGAGGACGGCGCGGCCCTGCGACTCGCGGTCCATGTAGGTGTGCATGCCGGCGGTGCCGAGACCCTCGTAGTCGGTCATCGCGACCGCCCAGCCGCGCGCCAGCATCCCCGACATGAAGATGCTCTCGTACTCGATGCCCTCGCCGAGCTGGCGCGAGGGCGCGCAGGTGTCGCCGATGCCCTGGGTCCCGGCGGCGTACCCGATCACCGGGCGGCGCCCGGGACCGATCCACGGCGTCTTGGGCACCAGCACCGTGCCCGAGACCGCGTGCGGGGTGCCGGTGCGGTCGGTCGAGCGATAGAGCACGCGCGTCGTGGTGAGGGCGATCCGGGCGGCGCCGGCCGGGTCGAGGGTGAAGCGCAGCGGCTCGCTGCGGACCAGGTCGCCGTTGGCCGGCGGCAGGGTGGCGGGGGCACGGTAGAAGGCCGGCAGGTCCTCCTGCGTGCTCGACGCCTCGGCGGCGTGACCACTCGGGGCGGACAGGGAGGTGAGCGGGACGAGGACGGCGGCTGCCGCGGCGGCCACCATCCTTCCGAGGCGGTGGGACACAGCGGGGCTCCTTGGGTGGGGGTGGGGGGACGGCGCGCCACAGCAGACCATGTGACGCCCGTCACCGACAAGGCCCCTGTCGGCGCGGGCACGTAAGGTACGAGCGGCCATGCACACCGATCAGTCCCCCGCTCCGAACGCCGCCCGCCTCGCCGCGCAGGGGCGCGCACCCGAGCCCGGCGAGCGACGCCTGCTGCTCGCCGTCGACGCGCCCTCGCTGCTGCACCGCAACCATCACGCGCGCGCCCACACCGACCTGCGCGACCGGCACGGCCGGCCGGCCTGGGCGCTGCACGGCATGCTGCGCCAGATCCTCGAGGCCGTCGACCTGTTCGCTCCCGATGCGCTGCTCTTCGGCCTCGACGACCGGGTGAGCTCCCAGCGCGAGCGGTTCTACCCCGGCTACAAGGCCGGGCGCGCCGCGAAGGACGCCACGCTCGTCGACCAGCTCGACCGGGCAGGCGCCCTGCTCGATGCGCTCGGGTTCCTCACCCTGACCCCGCGCGGCCTGGAGGCCGACGACGTCAACGCCTCCGCCGCTGCCTGGGCCGTCGAGCACGACTGGCGCTGCGTGCTCATCACCTCCGACCGCGACTCCTTCGCCCACATCAGCGAGCACACGCAGGTGCTGCGGCTGATCAACGGCGGCATCTCCGCGTCACCGCTGCTGAACCCGGCCCGCCTCGAGGCGCTGTACGGCGTGCCCGCGCACCACTACCTCGAGTTCGCCGCGCTGCGCGGGGACGCCAGCGACAACCTGCCCGGCGTACCGGGCATCGGGGAGAAGACCGCGCCGCTGCTGCTGTCCCAGATGGGCTCGATGCAGGCGGTCTGGGCCGACATCGACCACTGCGGCGGCGCGAACCTGGTCGCCACCCTCGACTCCTACTGCGAGGAGCACGGACTGCGCCGCATCGGGTCCACCCTGCTGAAGCGGCTCAGCGCGCCCGGTGCCCGCGAGCGCTACCAGTTCAACCTCGCGATCATGTCCGGGCGCACCGACCTCGACCTCGGGCTGACCCCCGATGTGCCCGGCTCCCGGGGCCTGCTCCCCCTCGACCATGAACGGGTCGCGCGCGTCGTGGACTTCCTCGGAGTCGGCTCGACGACGGCGCTTGCGCTGCGGGTGCTGACCGAGCCCCCGGCCTCCGCTCCGGGGCCCTCTCCGGTCTCCTCTCCGGGGCCGGAGCGCATCGTGGTCGCGGGCATGTGCGTGCGCGACGAGCGCGGCCACCTGCTGGTGGTGCGCAAGGCGAGCAGCAAGCTCTTCCAGCTGCCGGGCGGCAAGCTCGAGCCGGGCGAGACTCCCCTCGCGGCCGGCCTCCGCGAGACCCGCGAGGAGGTCGGGCTCGAGCTCACCGACGTCGAGGAGCTGGGCCGCTTCGAGGCACCGGCCGCCAACGAGCCCGGCGCGATCGTGGAGTCCACGATCTTCACCGCCGCGACCAGCGGTACGCCGGTCGCGGCCGCCGAGATCGCCGAGGCCCGCTGGATCGACCCCGCGGCCCCGGACGTCGCCCTCGCGCCGTTGCTGGAGCTCCGGGTGCTGCCGGCACTGCTGGCCGACGCCGTCGGCTGAGGGCCACACGTGGCGCGTGACAGGGCGCACGGGTTTCGGCGCGGACCGGGCTGGGCAAATTGGTCCAGACACCCTGTCGCGCCGGTCGGCGTCGCAGTCCGTATCCCGGGGATGGACTGAGCGCCGGCCCGGCGGGGGGTCAGAGGTTGCCGGAGGCCGTCTCGCCGGCGTTGAACCACGGGCAGGTGATGCTCCTGCGGTAAGACGTCGGGCTGGTCCAGTTCCCAAGCTTGGACGTGATGGTGACTTCCCACGTCGTCGGCCCAGCGTGGAGATCGATCTTGCCCTGGAGCGAGACCCGCCGGTTCGATGATGTGGTGGTGATACGCGACCGGCCGTTCTGGACGATCGTGTAGACGTACTGCGCCCCGGAGGGTCCGTCGTCGGTGAAGCCCGTGACGTCCACGCGCAGGAACTCCTCGAAGAACCCCAGCTCGCATACGTACGTCCCGGTCACCCCGGTCGGCGCCACCATCGTGGCCGTCCCGACGCTCAGCGCCGGCGCCGCCGTCGAGGAGCCGAAGGTCGCGAAGGCCAGCTGCGGTCCGAGCACCAGCGCAGCGACGACCAGCACGAGCGTCGTCGCGCGGCGCAGCCGATCTGACAGCGGGCTCATGGGCGCCTTTCCACCGGGTGACGCACCGAGTGGTGCGGCGTGATGACCCCACTGTGTCGAACGGTCCTCAAGTCGTGCGCGGTTCGAACTCAAGGAACTCTCAAGGTCTGGCACCATGTGGCCCATGGGGAGCGTTTCGGGGGCAGAACGTCAGGCACTGGTGGTCGAGGATGACGAGGACATTCGATCGCTGATCGAGTTCACGCTCTCCACCCAGGGGTTCGCGGTGACAGCGGTCGGGTCCGGGATGGAGGGGGTCGACCACGCGCGCGAGCGCGACCCGGACCTGGTGACCCTCGACCTGGGTCTGCCCGGCATCGACGGCATCGAGACCTGCCGGCGCATCCGCGAGTTCAGCGACGCCTACGTCGTGATGATCACCGCGCGCGACGAGCAGATCGACCGGCTGATCGGCCTGGAGACCGGCGCCGACGACTTCATCTCCAAGCCCTTCGACGTCCACGAGCTCAAGGCACGCGTCAACGCGATGTTCCGCCGCCCGCGCCGCGGGCCCGACGTCCCGACCCCGCTCGCCCAGACCGCCCGCGCGAACGGCGCCGACCACGAGGTGCTCCAGCACGGTCCGCTGCGGGTCGACGTCGACGGCCGCCGGGCCTTCCGCGACCGCCAGGAGCTCACGCTCACCCGCACCGAGTTCGACCTGCTCACCGAGCTGATGCGCACGCCGGCACGCGTGTGGACCCGTGAGGCGCTGCTGCGCTCGGTGTGGGACACCGAGTGGGCCTCCGACACCCACCTCGTCGAGGTCCACATCGGCAACCTGCGCCGCAAGCTGGGCGAGGACAAGACGACGAAGTTCGTGCGGACCGTGCGTGGGGTCGGCTACCGCATGGAGTCGCTGGCCTGAGCCGGACCGCTCAGCGCTCGCCGCGTCCGAGGTAGTCGGCGAGCGCCCGGCGGCAGCGGTGCGCCGCGTCGTGCAGCCGCGGCAGCTCGGCGAGCGCCCGGGCGAGGTCGCCACGGCGTACGTCGTGCTCGATCACGACGGCGAGGTCGAGCAGCTCGCGCGCACCGATCGTGGCGGCCGAGGACTTGAGGCTCAGCGTCGCGTCCATCGCCGAGACGGCGTCGTCGGTCCGCAGGGACGCAACGATCCGGTGCAGCCGGCGCTCGAGCAGGCCCTCGAAGCGCACGAGCAGCGAGGCGACGAACGCCCGGTCCCCCAGGTCGGCGGCCAGGCGCTCGAGGACGGCGACGTCCAACGCGGTGTCGTCCATGACGGTCACGACACGTCGTCCTCGTCGGGATCCGTCCCCGCTGCGTCCGCGGTGTCCGCTGCGTCGTCGGAGTCCTCGGGGCGACCCCAGATCTGGAGGAACCCGAGCACGAGCACGCCGCCCACGGCGATCCAGAGGACGACCTTGTTGACCCAGGGGGTGTGCAGGAACCGGATCGCCTTGCCGATGTGGGGCACGACCTCGTCGACCACCCAGACCGACTCGCTCTCGATGATGGCGGTCCAGGGGTCCTCGCCCGCGTTGGCGTCGCCCTTGGTCCGCATGGCGACCTGGCCGTCGACCCTGCTCACGTCGACCACGCGGTGCGTCTCGACACGGTGGTCCTCGACCGGGATGTGGTAGGTGACGATGTCGCCGACCTCCAGCTCGGTGGAGGGGATCTGCTTGATGACGATGACGTCGCCGGGCGAGATCATCGGCTCCATGCTGCCGGTGAGCATGGTCGAGGTGCGGTAGCCCAGCACGTGCGGGCCGATCACGAGGAACAAGAACCCGCCCAGCGCGATCACCAGGGTCACGGTCACCAGGATGCTGAACACCGAATCCACTGCCCGGCGGAACCGGCCCGGGCCGGCCTCGGACGGCGTACCCGTCGGGTCCTCGACGCCATGCCGGCGGCCGGGGTGAACCGGTGCGATCGTGCTCATGGCGTACCTCCGGGGATCTGCCGTGGTGGAGCTGTTCTCTCGATGGACAGAACTCTGCCGCCTCGACCTCAAGCCCGGACCGTGCGAACCCGGGCCATTCCCTCAAGGAAGGCGCAAGGCGGGCGGACCCGAAATGGCCACGACCCGGCCGGCCACCCCCAGGGTGGACGACCGGGTCGTGGACCCGTGCTCAGAGCGGCTTGCCGCCGAGCTGCCCGGCGTCGAAGGTGAACCTCACCTTGGCGCTCGCGTTCTTGTACTCGTTGCCGGCGGTCTCCGCGAGCTTGAGCGTGATCCGGAGGTGCGCCGTGGCGTGGTCGTTCAGGGCGGGCAGCGCGTCCTTGAGGTCGAACCTGCCGAGCGCCGACCTGCTGGAGACGACGCCGGTCGTCTCTCCCCCACAGGTGAGCTCCGCGGTGCCGTCCTGGTCGACCCACGGGACGCTGCACGCGTCGACGGCGAGCAGAGGCCCGTTGGTCGGGTCGGTCACCGCACCCTTGACCTCGCTCACGCTGGTGGTCAGTGTGAGGGACCCGAAACGCTCGCTGTTCGCGGCACGGGTCAGGGTGACACGGCGCTCGATCCAGTCGCCCGGCACCAGGCCGCTGACAGGCTCACTGATGCTCCCCTTGAGGTCGCCCAGGTCGATGGTGCCGGTGGAGACCTTCTGGTCCGCGGTCGTGGTGTCGGTGAAGGCACCGAAGGTGCCGAGACCAGCCACCGAGGCTGCGCCGGCGAGAAGGGCGAGCGAGGCGAACACCTTGGTCGCCGTACGACGACGGCCGGGTCGGGTGGTCGTGCTCATCGGGTGCTCCTCTTGTCTGGTCGGCCAGGTCTGGTCGGCCGGTGTCCGGTCGATGCGGTGTGGACGGGCGCGGCACTCACTTCGGCTGGCCGGCGCGCTGGAGCGCGTCGAACGTGAAGGTGAGGGTGTTGTTCAGGCCCTGGAAGTCGTTGTTGGCCTCGGTGGGCAGCGTCAGGGTGATCCGCAGGAAGGACTGCTTCTCGGAGTTGAGGCGCGCCAGGGGGGCGACGAGGTCGAGACCGGTGCCGATGACGGCACGCTTCGCGATCACGGACGTCACGGTGCCCGAGCAGCGCCAGGTGTTGCCCGACGCGGTCCATGCCGTGGGGCACTGCTCGACGGTCAGCTGGAGGCCGTTGGTCGGGTCGGTGACGAGCTTGTTCTGGGCGCCGGCGGTGGTGCTCAGCTTGACCGAGCCGAAGGTCTCGCCCCCACCGCGGGTGAGGGTGATCGCGCGCTGCACCGTGTCACCGGGGACCAGGCCGGCGGCCGCCAGGTTCATGCTGGCCGCGTCGGCGCCGATCGTGACGGTGCCTGAGGCGACCGCCTGGTTGGCCGTGGTGGTGTCGGTGAAGGCGCCGAAGGTGCCCAGGCCCGCGACCGACGCGGAGCCGGCGACCAGGGCCACCGAGGCGACCAGCTTGGTCGCGGTCGAGTGGCGGCGGGTCGGCGTACGACGCACGCGGCGGCGAGGAGCGGCGTGACGCCCGGTGCTGCGGCTCATGTCGGCTCCTTCTCGGTGACGTCGGGTGACCGCCCGGCCGGGCGGGTGCTTCTGCTTCGCTGGACAGGACTCTGCCGTTCCGGCCTCAAGGCCGGCCCCTGCACAACCGCGCCTTTGCCACAAGGGACTCGCAAGGCGCCAATGGTTGGACTAGCCAGTGGTTGGACGAGTCGGCGGAAGTGCACGACCCGGCCGGCCACCGCGGGGGTGGGCGGCCGGGTCGTGGCAGGCCCGGGCGGGCACGAGACGGGGTACCAGGCCCGCCCGGGGGCTTGGTGGTGCGCTGCGGCCAGGTGTCAGAGCGCCTTGCCGTCACGCTGGGTGGCGGTGAGGTCGAACTTGACGGTGGTGCTGAGGTTCTTGAAGTCGTTGCCAGCGGCCTTCGGAAGCGTCAGGGTCACCCGGAGGTGGGACTCCTTGCCCACCTTGTTCAGCGCCTCGGCCACTCCGGTGAGCGTGCGGTCCGCGCCGAGCACCGCGCCCTCGACCAGCGGCACGGGGGAAGCAGCAGTACCAGAGCAGGTCATGCTCTTGTCAGCGTTGACCTTCCACTCGACATCGCACGCGTCGATGGCGAGCTGCAGACCGTTGGTGACGTCGCTGGTGAGAAGGGCGTCACCGGTCGCGGTGGTGGTGAGCGTCACGGTGCCGAAGTCGACACTGTTCGCGGCGCGGGTCAGGGTGAGGGGGCGCTCGATCCAGTCGCCGGGGACCATGCCCGCGACGTCGACACCGAGGCCGGTCTTGAGGCCGTCGAACTCGACGGTGCCGGTGCTGACCTTCTGGTCGGCGGCGGTGGTGTCGGTGAAGGCACCGAAGGTGCCGAGGCCGGCGACCGACGCGGCGCCGGCGAGGAGGGCGACCGAGGCGATCACCTTGGTGGCGTTGGAGCGGCGGTTGGTGGTGGTGTTCTTGCGCATCGGGATCTCCTCCGGTCTGAGCCAGACCGGGTGTCGGCTGGCGTTCTCTCGATGACCAGAACTCTGCCGCCCGCGATTCAAGGCAAGGACCGGCAAACCCCCTCGCCTTGCCTCACGTTGTCTCAAGGAAAGGACAAGGGCTTCGGGAAGCCCCGGTGAGGCGCCTCAGTCCTCCCAGAACACCCGGTCGACCACGGCGCGCGCCTTGCGGGTGCAGCGCAGGTGGTCGTTGACCATCTCCTCGGACTCCCCCGGCCCGTAGCCGAGGATGTTGGCCACCCCGACCCGCTCGCGGGTGTCGCGCGGGAGCTGGTCGCTGGGCTTGCCGCGCACCAGGGTCGCGGCGTTCCGCGTGCGGCTCACCCGCCGCCAGGCCTCCTCGAGCACCTCGGCGTCGGCCGCCTCGATCAGCCCGGCCTCACGCGCGGCCGCCAGCGCGGAGAGCGTGCGTGGGGTGCGCAGCCCAGGGACCTGCCCGGCGAAGCGCATCTGGATCAGCTGCACCGTCCACTCGATGTCGGTGAGCCCGCCCGGCCCGAGCTTGAGGTGGGTCTGCGGGTCGGCGCCGCGCGGCAGCCGCTCGCGATCGACGCGCGCCTTGATCCGGCGTACCTCCAGCACGTCGTCGGCGCTGATCCCGGCCTCGGGGAAGCGCAGCGGGTCGATGAGCTCGGTGAACCGGCGGCGCACGTCGGGATCACCGACCACCGCGTCGGCGCGCAGCAGGGCCTGGGCCTCCCACACCTTCGACCACCGCGCGTAGTAGGCGGCGTAGGAGTCCAGAGTGCGCACCAGCGCCCCCTGGCGACCCTCGGGACGCAGGTCGGCGTCGATGTCGAGCGCCGGGTCCGGACCGGGCGCGGCCAACAGGCGGCGCAGCTCGTTGGCCACGGCCTGGGCGTACGACGACGCCCGCTGCGGGTCCGCACCCGGGACGGGGTCGTGCACGAACAGCACGTCGGCGTCGCTGCCGTAGGACAGCTCGAAGCCGCCGTAGCGGCCCATCGCGACGATCGCCATCCGGGTCGGGGCCTCCGCCAGCCCGCGCTGACGTCGTACGGCGGCCTCGACGACCTGCAGCGTGGACTCGAGCGTGGCGTCGGTGAGCCGGGTGAGGCCGTCGCCCACGTCGGCGACGTCGGTGAGCCCGAGCACGTCGCCGGAGGCGATGCGCACCAGCTCGCGGCGACGGATCGCACGGATCCGGCGCACCGCCTCCTCGGGGTCGTCCTGGCGGCGCGCGGTCGCCACCATCTCCGCGGTCAGCGACTCCGCGCCCGAGGGCACCAGGTCGCCGGCCAGCATCCGCACCCCCTCGGGCTCGCGCTCGAGCAGGGCGGTGACGTAGCGCGAGGTGGCGAGCAGGCGCGCCAGCCGCTGGGCGACCGCGCCCTCGTCGCGCAGGGTGGCGAGGTACCAAGGCGTCGAGCCGAGCGACTCGCTGATCCGGCGGAAGCCGAACAGCCCGGCGTCGGGGTCGGCGCCCTCGGCGAACCAGTCGAGCATCGCGGGCAGCAGCGTGCGCTGGATGTTGGCGCGCCGCGACACCCCGCTGGTGAGCGCCTCGAGGTGGCGCAGCGCCGCGCGGGCGTCGAGGTAGCCCAGCGCGCTCAAGCGCTTCTCGGCCGCCTCGGGCGAGAGTCGGACCTCGTGGCCGGGGATGGACGCCACGGCCGAGAGCAGGGGGCGGTAGAAGAGCTTCTCGTGCAGGCGCCGGACCTCGCGGCGGTGGTGCTCGAAGACCCTGGCGAAGCTCGCCGCGGGGCTCTTCATGAACCCCAGGCTGCGCCCCAGGCAGCGCAGCGCCTCCTCGTCGTCGGGCACCACGTGGGTGCGCTGGAGGCGGCGCAGCTGGATGCGGTGCTCGAGCGCGCGCAGGAAGGCGTAGGCCTCGTGCATCGCCTCGCCGTCCTCACGACCGACGTACCCGCCGCGGGTGAGCTCGGCGAGCGCGCTCAGCGTGGTGGGCACCCGGATCCGCTCGTCGGCGCGACCGTGCACCAGCTGGAGCAGCTGCACCGCGAACTCCACGTCGCGCAGCCCGCCGGAGCCCAGCTTGATCTGCCGCTCCGCCTCCTTGGCCGGGATGTGCTCGATGACCCGGCGGCGCATCGCCTGGGTGTCCTCGACGAAGTGGTCGCGCTCGGCCGCGCTCCACACCATCGGGGCCACCATGTCGACGTACGCCGCCCCGAGGGCGAGGTCGCCGGCGACCGGACGCGCCTTGAGCAGTGCTTGGAACTCCCAGGTCTTCGCCCAGCGCTCGTAGTAGCCACGGTGGCTGGCCAGCGTGCGCACCAGCGGCCCGGCCTTGCCCTCGGGTCGCAACGCGGCGTCGACCGGCCAGATGGTGCCCTCGCCGGTGTGGTCGGAGCAGATCTGGATCAGGTTGCTGGCCAGCTGGGTCGCAGCCCGCAGCGCGGCCGCCTCGGGGGCGCCCTCGAGGGGCTCGTGGACGAAGATCACGTCGACGTCGGAGACGTAGTTGAGCTCGTGGCCGCCGCACTTGCCCATCGCGACGACCGCCAGGCGCACCAGGTCGGCGGGCTCCCCCACCCGCTGCCGCGCGATCGCGAGCCCGGCCTCGAGGGTGCCGGCGGCCAGGTCGGAGAGCTCCGCGGCCACGTCGTCGATGCCGACGCCGTGGGCGAGGTCGCGGGCGGCCAGCCGCAGCAGCAGGCGGCGGTACTCCACCCGCAGCGCGTCCACCGCCTGCGCGTCCGGGACGGCGGCCACCGGCGAGTCGGCGTGCGGGTCGGCACCGACGACGCCCAGCAGGCTCTCGCGCAGTGCGTACGCCGGGGGGCGGGTCGATCCCAGCAGCGGATCGGTGAGCTCACGCCAGTGCTCGGGATGGCGCACGAGGTGGTCCCCCAGCGCGGGGCTGGCCCCGAGGACCATCAGCAGGCGCATCGCGGTGCCCTCGTCGTCGGCGAGGGTCTCCAGCAGCTCGTGGCCGTCCGGGGCCGCCTCGACCAGCCGGGTGAGTCCGGCCAACGCCTCGTCGGGGTCGGCGGCCCGTCCGAACACCGACAGCAGCGGGTCGGCGGCGTCACCGAGGGCCAGCAGCCGGTCCCGCGCCGTCTCGGTGTCGACGAACCCCAGGCGCACCAGCGCGGTCCGGCCGGTCGTCGGGCGGATCATGCGGCCACCGGCCCGGGCACCAGGGCGAGCGCGAGCAGCGCGACGCCGCTGAGCGGCATCACGAAGGCCACCACGAGGCCGAACAGCGGCACCGCCAGCACGATCAGGGCGAGACCGAGCAGCAGGCAGGCGGTCCGGGCGCCCCGGTCGCGGGCCTCGAGGCGCCGCAGCGCGAGCACGCACAGGCCGACCAGCACCAGCCCCACCAGCGCCCGGGCCACCACGAGCGGCAGCCGGTCGGGGAGGTCGCGGGCATCGGCGACGATCTCCGCCAGCGCGCCGAGCGCGACCAGTGCCGACGGCACGAACGCCACCCACAAGGCGACGTGCAGCGCCCGGGCACGGCGCGGTGAGTAGAGCACCGGCGCCATCCCGTCGCTGTTCACGTGCAGTCCGTGACCGCTGCCCAGACCCGGCGCGGGGTCAGAGGACCGGCAGCATCTGGTCGCGCTCGAAGGCGGAGACCTGGCCGCGGTACTCGTCCCACTCCGCGCGCTTGTTGCGCAGGAAGTAGTCGAAGACGTGCTCACCGAGGGTCTCGGCGAGCAGCTCGGAGTCCTCGGCCACGCTGATCGCCTCGGACAGGCTGCGCGGCAGCGGCTGGATCCCGAGCGCCTTGCGCTCGCGCTCGCTGAGCGCCCAGACGTCGTCCTCGGCCTCGCGGGGCAGCTCGTAGCCGCCCTCGATCCCCTTCATGCCGGCGGCCAGGGTGACCGCGAAGGCGAGGTAGGGGTTGCACGCGGCGTCGATGGTGCGCAGCTCGATGCGGGTCGACTGGCCCTTCTCGGGCTTGTACATCGGCACCCGGATCATCGCCGAGCGGTTGTTGTGGCCCCAGCAGATGTAGGAGGGGGCCTCGCCGCCGGTCATCATCCGCTTGTAGCTGTTGACCCACTGGTTGGTGACCACGCTGATCTCGCTGGCGTGGCGCAGCACGCCGGCGATGAACTGGCGCCCGGTCTGGGAGAGCTGGTACTCCGCGCCCGCCTCGTAGAAGGCGTTCTGGTCGCCCTCGAAGAGCGAGACGTGGGTGTGCATGCCCGAGCCGGGGTGGGTGGTGAAGGGCTTGGGCATGAACGAGGCCCAGATGCCCTGGTTGAGCGCCACCTCACGGATGACGGTGCGGAAGGTCATGATGTTGTCGGCGGTGCTGAGCGCGTCGGCGTAGCGCAGGTCGATCTCCTGCTGGCCGGGGCCGGCCTCGTGGTGGCTGAACTCCACCGAGATGCCCATCGACTCCAGCATGTGGATCGCCTCGCGGCGGAAGTCCGCACCCATCGACTGCGCGGTGTGGTCGAAGTAGCCGCTGCGGTCGACCGGCTCGGGCTCGGCGCCCGGCACCGGGGTGTCCTTGAAGAGGTAGAACTCGATCTCGGGGTGGGTGTAGAAGGTGAAGCCCTTGTCGGCCGCCTTGCCCAGGGTGCGCTTGAGCACGTGGCGCGGGTCGGCGTACGACGGGGAGCCGTCGGGCATCTCGATGTCGCAGAACATCCGCGCGGTGCTGGGCGAGTCGCCTCGCCACGGCAGGATCTGGAACGTCGTGGGGTCCGGCTTGGCCAGCATGTCGGCCTCGTGCACCCGGGCGAAGCCCTCGATCGCGGAGCCGTCGAAGCCGATGCCCTCGGAGAAGGCGCCCTCCAGCTCCGCCGGAGCGACCGCGACCGACTTGAGGAACCCGAGCACGTCGGTGAACCACAGCCGGACGAACCGGACGTCTCGCTCCTCAAGAGCGCGGAGAACGAAGTCTTCCTGCTTGCCCATGACCGCACCCTATCCACGTGCAGGGACAGTCGCGATGCCACCCACCCATGAGGCGACCTCGCCCGACGTGAGGTCGGCCACGCCTCCGACGCGGCGTGTTTCGGGCATGTTTCGACGCGGTTTCATGCGGTCACCGCGCTCCGGACGGTGCTCAGGACGGGGGCACCGACTCGAGGTCGGCCAGCCAGGCGGCAGGGCTCGCGTCCGAGGGCATCCGCCAGTCCCCGCGCGGCGACATGGTGCCGCCGGCGCTGACCTTCGGCCCGTTCGGCAGCGCGGAGCGCTTGAACTGGGAGGCGAAGAAGCGGCGTACGAACACCTCCAGCCAGTGCCGCACCTCGTCGAGGTCGTAGGCCACCCGCTTGTCCGCCGGGAAGCCCGGGGGCCACTGCCCCGCGGCGGCATCGTGCCAGGCGTGCCAGGCCAGGAAGGCGATCCGGCTGGGCCGCATGCCGTAGCGCAGCACGTGGAAGAGGGTGAAGTCCTGCAGCGCGTAAGGACCCACCACGTCCTCGGTGCTCTGCGGCCGCTCGTCCTCGCGGCTGGGCACCAGCTCCGGGGAGATCTCCTGCTCGAGGATCTCCTGGAGCACCTCGACGGTGTCGGCGTCGAACTGGTCGTGGCCGATCACCCAGCGGATCAGGTGCTGGATCAGGGTCTTCGGCACCCCGGCGTTGACGTTGTAGTGCGACATCTGGTCGCCCACGCCGTAGGTGCACCAGCCCAGGGCGAGCTCGGAGAGGTCACCGGTGCCGAGCACGATGCCGCCGCGCTGGTTGGCCAGGCGGAACAGGTAGTCGGTGCGAAGCCCGGCCTGGACGTTCTCGAAGGTGACGTCGTAGACCTCCTCGCCGCGGGCGAACGGGTGCCCCATGTCGCTGAGCATCTGGCGCGCGGCCGCGGTGATGTCGATCGTCTCGTAGGTGGTGCCGAGCGACTCCATCAGGCGTACGGCGTTGGTGCGGGTCGCCTCGCTGGTCGCGAACCCGGGCAGCGTGAAGGCGAGGATGTCGCTGCGCGGGCGGCCCAGCCGGTCCATCGCGTTGGCCGCGACGATCAGCGCGTGGGTGGAGTCCAGCCCGCCGGAGACGCCGATGACGATCTTGGGGTCGCCGATGGCGCGCAGCCGCTGCTCGAGCCCGGAGACCTGGATGTTGTAGGCCTCGTAGCAGTCCTGCGCGAGCCGCTCGGGGTCGTCGGGCACGAACGGGAAGCGGTCCACGCTGCGCCGCAGCCCCAGGTCGCCGGAGGGCGGGTCGAGGCGGAACTCGACGCGGCGGAACCCCCGGCCCGCGGAGCGGGCCGCCACGGCCCGGCGGTTGTCGTCGAAGGTGCCGGTGCGCAGCCGCTCCAGGCGGATCCGGTCCAGGTCGAGGTCGACCACGGTACGGCGCGGGCCGTCGGGGAACCGCTCGCTCTCCCCCAGCAGCTCGCCGTGCTCGTAGACCATCGTCTGACCGTCCCAGGACAGGTCGGTGCTGGACTCGCCCTGACCCGCCGCGGCGTACACGTAGGCCGCGAGGCAGCGCGAGGACGCCGAGCGGACCATCAGCCGGCGATCCTCCGCGCGCCCGACGGTGATCGGGCTCCCGGAGAGGTTGGCGAGCACGGTGGCCCCGGCGAGGGCGGCCTCCGCGCTGGGCGGGACCGGCACCCACATGTCCTCGCAGACCTCGGCGTGCAGCACCAGGCCGGGCACGTCGACGGCGTCGAAGATCAGGTCCGGGCCGATCGGGGCCTCCTGACCGGCCAGCACCACGGTGCCGGTGACGTCGTCGCCGGGCGCGAACCAGCGCCGCTCGTAGAACTCGCGGTACGTCGGCAGGTAGGACTTCGGCGCCACGCCCAGGACCCGGCCGCGGTGCACCACGACCGCGGCGTTGAGCACCCGGTTGCCGTGGACCAGCGGCGCGCCGACGACCAGCACCGGGGTCAGGTCGACCGAGGCGCTGACCAGCACCTCGATCGACGCCCGCACGGCGTCGAGCAACGGGTCCTGGAGGAACAGGTCGTCGAGGGCGTAGCCGGACAGGCACAGCTCGGGGAAGACCGCCACCGCCACGCCCTCGTCGTGGCAGGCCCGGGCCTGCTCGAGCACGCTCGCGAGGTTGGTCGCCGGGTCGGCGACCCGCACCGGCATGGTGACGGCGGCGACGCGTGCGAAGCCGTGGGCGTAGGCGGAGTAGAAGTCCACGCGGGTGAGTTTCGCACCCCCGGCCGCCGCCCGTGGACCGCCGCCCGCGCGCGGGCGACCGCTCGGGACTCGGGTCAGGCCCGCGCGAGGATCGACCAGGCGGTCGCGTGCACGTCGAACGGCTCGTCGGGCAACCGGCGCCGGCACTCCTCGCGCAGCCGCTCCGCGGTGTCACCGCGGCAGCTCGCGACGTGCGCGCCGGCCGGACCGACACCGAGCGTGTAGGGCTCCCACCAGTCCTCGAAGGACTCGTGGCGCACCCGCACGGTGAGCCGCTCGGCGGAGGTGACCCGAAGCCCGGCGGCCTCGGCCAGGCGCGGCAGGTCATCCTTGGCGGTGCCGGGCAGGCCGGCCTCGCCGTGCACGTCGGGCTCCAGGGCCCGGACCGCGCCCCAGAACGCCGACACCGGGCCGCTGTCCCCGGCGTGGTCCCACACGCAGGCGCCGATCGTGCCGCCCGGGCCCGCGACCCGCGCCATCTCCCGGAGCCCGGCCACCGGGTCGGGCATGAACTGCACCACCAGCTGTCCCAGCACCAGGTCGTACGCCGCGTCGTCGAAGGGCAGCAGGCTGACGTCGCCGCGTCGTACGAGCGACCCGGGACAGCGTGCGGCGGTGGCATCGACGAAGGCCGGCACCGGGTCGACCGCGGCCACATGGGCGGCGCCGAGGCGCTCCACCAGCCGCGCGGTCAGGGCGCCGGGACCGCAGCCGACGTCGAGCGCCCGGTGACCCGGCTCGGCGCCGCTGGCCTGGGCGAACAGGTCGGCGAGCGGCTCGGAGTAGCGACCCATGAAACGGTCGTACGCCTGCGCGGACACCTCGAAGGACACACCTGGCTCCCGGTACTCGGCACCTGTGTCGGCGATGAGTTCGCCTCGTCGATCCAGTCTGACTCGCAGCGCATCCCGGCGCCACCACCCCTGGAGGTAACGATGTCCACTCCGCACTCCGCCTCGCCCCCGACGACCGTCGTGATCAGCCCGTGCCTGTGGTTCGACGACGATCTCGAGGCGGCGATGGACTTCTACACCCCGATCTTCCCGACCTCCTCGGTCGGCGACGTGCTGCGTCGTCCCGACGGCGGCGTCCTGGCCGCCGACTTCACCCTCGGTGGGGTGATGTTCCGCGGCATCAACGGCGGCCCGCAGTTCCGCTTCAGCGAGGCGGTCTCCTTCCAGATCGACTGCGCCGACCAGGCGGAGGTCGACCACTACTGGGACCGGCTCACCGACGGCGGCGAGGAGTCGATGTGCGGCTGGCTCAAGGACCGCTTCGGCGTCTCCTGGCAGGTGACCCCCCGCCGCCTCTATGAGCTGCTGCGCGACCCGGACCCGGCCCGCGCGCACGCGGCCCAGCAGGCGATGCTCCAGATGCGTCGGATCGTGGTGGCCGACCTGGAGGCCGCCGCGGACGCCGCGGCCCCCGCGTGATGGCCCTCACGGTGAAGGCACCGGCTGCACCGGTCTAGCCTGAGGGCCGTCCGGGGACTCCACGAGGGAGCCTCGAGACGCCACAGGAAACGGAGCTCGACGATGAGCGAAGAGACCGCGCCGTACGGCAGCGGCGCGGCGGCCACCGAGACCGCCGCCACCCCCCGCAAGCGGATCCGCACCCACCACCTGCGCGAGCTGAAGGAGCGCGGCGAGCGCTTCGCGATGCTCACCGCCTACGACCAGTACACCGCCCAGGTCTTCGACGAGGCGGGCATCGAGGTGCTGCTCGTCGGCGACAGCGCCTCCAACAACGTCTTCGGCAACGAGACCTCGCTGCCGGTCACGGTCGACGAGCTGATCCCGCTCACCCGTGCGGTCTCCCGCTCCGCGCGCCGGGCGCTGGTCGTCGGCGACCTGCCGTTCGGGTCCTACCAGGCCTCCCCCGAGCAGGGCTACCTCACCGCGGTGCGGTTCATGAAGGAGGGCGGGGCGCACTGCGTCAAGCTCGAGGGCGGCGAGGAGATGGCGCCGGTCATCACCCGCATGGTCCAGGGCGGCATCCCGGTGATGGCGCACATCGGCTTCACTCCGCAGAGCGAGCACACCCTCGGCGGCTACCGCGTCCAGGGCCGCGGCGAGACCGCCCAGCGCATCCTCGCCGACGCCCGCGCGGTCGAGGCGGCCGGCGCGTTCGCGGTCGTGATGGAGATGGTGCCCGGCGACGTGGCCGCGGAGGTCACCCGCGAGCTGTCGATCCCCACCATCGGCATCGGCGCCGGCAACCAGTGCGACGGCCAAGTGCTGGTGTGGCAGGACGCCTTCGGGCTGCGCACCGGCAAGATGCCGCGCTTCGTCAAGCAGTACGCCGACGTGCGCACCGCCCTGCTCGACGGCGCTCGCGCGTACGCCGAGGACGTCCGGGCCGGGACGTTCCCCGGGCCCGAGCACACCTTCTGAGCGGCCGCGGGGTGCGCGTAACTCAGCAACTGCGCTGGGAAGCACCTCCTACCCACCGGTAGCGGTACTTCTCCGCGCAACTGCGCGGAAAAGCGCACCCCGTACCCGCACCCATGACATCGGTCATGGCCAGGTCGTGACGTCCGGGCGAGGGCGCCGGGCCGCAGCGGCCCGAGGGTGGAGCCATGACTCCCACCAGCACCCTCACCCGGACCCAACGGCGCCGGCAAGACCACCACCGAGCTGTTCGCCTGGGCGGTGCGCGAGGGCGGCGTCACCAACGTGATCCGGCACTCCGGGGCAGGCTCCTGCGAGGTGGCCCTCTCCCCCACCGGCGTGGAGGTGCGCGACGACGGGGCCGGGCCTCCGGCCGCGTCCCCGGCCGGGCTCACCGTGTCCGACGGCACCGGCCTCGCCGGGCTGCGCGAGCGGGCGGCCGCCGTCGGCGCCACCGTGCGGGTCCGCGCCCTGGAGCCGGGGTTCTGCCTGCAGGTGGCCCGACCGTGAGCGGGAGCATCCGGCTGCTGCTCGCCGTCGACCCGATGCTGGCCGCCGACACCCTCGTGGCCGGGGACTCCCCGCTCACGCCGCGCGAGAGCGACGTCCTGCGCGCCGCCCGCGACGGCGCCTCGGTGGCCGTGATCGCCGCCCGGCTGTTCCTCTCCGAGGGCACGGTGCGCAACCACCTCTCCGCCGCGATCGGCAAGACTGGCGCCACCAACCGGGCCGAGGCGGTGCTGACCGCCGACGGGCACGGGTGGCTCTGAGGCACTCCCCGCTCCCCCTGGCGGTCTGCCTGTCGATCCCGGGTGTCGGTCGCGGACGTCGGGATACCTTCCCCCCATGCGCCGGTCCTCGCTCGTCTCGGTCCCTGCCGCGCTCCTGCTCGGCCTGGGTCTGCTCGCGCCGGCCTCGGCCGGCGCCGCAGCCGATCTCACCAACGCCGACCCCGCCCCGGCCCCGGCCGCCCGCGAGGCCCCGGCCCTACGGGTGCGCACCGTCGTCGGCGGCCTGGACATCCCCTGGGACGTCCAGCCGATCGGGCGCGGTCGGCTGCTGGTCACCGAGCGCAACGCCGCCCGGCTCTGGGTCGTCGCCGACGGCGCCAAGCGGCGGGTCCGGTTCCCCAGCGCCCAGGTGTGGCGCTCCGGCGAGACCGGCCTGATGTCGCTGGAGGTCGACCCGGACTTCGCCGACAACCGCCGCTTCTACACCTGTCAGGGCGACCGGCCCGCGGGCGGGAGCCCCGAGGTCGACGTGGTCGCCTGGCGCCTGGGCCCCGGCGCCCGCCGCGCGACCCGGGTGCGCACGCTGCTGTCCGGAATGCCGGCCACCGCGGACGGGCGTCACGGTGGCTGCCGGCTGCTGGTGCTGCGCGACGGCTCGCTGCTCGTCGGCACCGGGGACGGCACCGTGGGGACCAACCCCCGCAACCGCGCGTCGTACGGCGGCAAGACGCTGCGCCTGCTGCGCACCGGCGCCCCGTGGCCCGGCAACCCGTTCGTGAAGGCGAAGCGGAAGGCCAAGCGCTACGTGTTCACCTACGGCCACCGCAACGTGCAGGGCCTGGCCCAGCGCAGCGACGGGACCCTGTGGTCGGTCGAGCACGGCAGCTACCGCAACGACGAGGTGAACCGGCTCATCAAGGGCGGGGACTACGGGTGGAACCCGGTGCCCGGCTACAACCAGTCGGTGCCGATGACCGACCAGTCGCTGCCCGGTCGCCAGCGGGCCGCCCGCTGGCGCTCGGGCCCCTCGACGATCGCGACCAGCGGCGCCGCGTTCGTGCCGGCCCGCGGCTGGGGCGCCTACGCCGGCGACCTCGCCGTCGCCGCACTGGCCGGCCAGCGCGTGGTGTTCCTGCGCTTCGACCGCAACGGCAAGCTGGTGCGCACCCGCACCCCTCAGGAGCTGCGTCGCTACGGCCGGCTGCGCTCGGTCACCGTCGCGCCCGGCGGCTCTCTGCTGATCACCACCTCCAACGGCGGTAACGACCAGGTGCTGCGGGTCTCCCCGCGGCGCTGAGGACCCGCCAGGCCCGAGGAGGAGCGATGCCGGACGTCCCGCACCTGCTGCACACCGTGCTCGACACCACCGACGTGCGCGGCCTGGCGGAGTTCTACCGCGAGCTGCTCGGCCTGCGCTACCGCGCCGGGGACCAGCCGTCGACCGACGGCGCCCCCGACGACGCGGACTGGCTGGTGCTGGTCGACGAGCACGACGTACGCCGGCTCGCCTTCCAGCAGGTGCCGACCCTGGAGCCGACGACCTGGCCGAGCCACGACGTACCCATGCAGCTGCACCTTGACCTCACGGTGCCGGATCTCGACGCCCTCGCGCGTCACTCGGCGCGGGCGGAGATGCTGGGCGCGCGGCTGCTGCTGGACCGCACCGACGACCCCGAGGAGCCGCTGGTCGTGCTGGCCGACCCGTCCGGGCACCCGTTCTGCCTGTTCGTGGCCTGAGCCGGATGCGGCCCAGGCGATCGGGCCGCTGGCGGCGTCGAGGCGTCAGGTCTCGTCGGTGTCGGGCCCCGCGTCGTCGTTCCAGTCGGGGTCGTTGTCCCAGGACTCGTTACGCTCCTCGACCCGCTGCAGGGCCTGCGAGGCCTCCGCGGCGGAGGCGTAGGGCCCCAGCCGGTCGGCGTTGCGGCACCCGTCACGTCCCTCGACCGTGCGGTGCTTGAGGCAGAACCAGAACTCACCGTCGCTCATGGCCAGAACCTACACTCACCGACCGTGACTCCTGTGGCTCCTGCGACCGTCTCCCCCCGCCGACCCGTCCCCGCCCACATCCCGCGGCCCGAGTACGTCGACCAGCCCGCCCCCGCGGCGTACACCGGCAGCGAGGTCAAGGACGCCGAGACCATCGAGCGGATGCGCCGGGCGGGGCGCCTGGCCGCGCAGGCCCGTGAGCTGGTCGGCTCGCACGTGCGGCCCGGGATCACCACCGACGAGCTGGACCGGATCGGCCACGAGTTCCTCTGCGACCACGGCGCCTACCCCTCCACGCTGGGCTACCGCGGGTTCCCCAAGTCGCTGTGCTCCAGCGTCAACGAGGTGGTGTGCCACGGCATCCCGGACAGCCGGGTGATCGAGGACGGCGACATCGTCAACATCGACATCACCGCGTTCCTCGACGGCGTGCACGGCGACACCAACGCGACCTTCCTCGCCGGCGAGGTCGACGAGGAGAGCCGGCTGCTCGTCGAGCGCACCCGCGAGGCGCTGCGCCGGGGCATCAACGCGGTGCGCCCGGGCCGGCGGATCGACGTGATCGGCCGGGTCATCGAGTCCTACGCCAAGCGCTTCGGCTACGGCGTGGTCCGCGAGTTCACCGGCCACGGCATCGGCACCGCGTTCCACTCCGGCCTGATCGTCCCGCACTACGACGAGTCCGAGTACGACGACCTGATCGAGGTCGGCATGACCTTCACCATCGAGCCGATGCTCAACCTCGGCACCCACGAGTGGGAGATGTGGGACGACGGCTGGACGGTCGTCACCCGCGACCGCCGCCGCAGCGCCCAGTTCGAGCACACCCTCCTCGTCACCCCCGAGGGCGCCGAGGTGCTCACGGAGGTGTGAGTCCGCCCCCGCGACCACCTGTAACGCGGGGTTATCGTCGCTTCACACGTGGTGTACGGCGTGCGAAGCGTCCACAGCACGTGGGAAGTCGCTCGGTACGCCGGCCTCAGGCCAGGTCGTCGTACGAGCGCTCGCCGATCTCGGCGAGGCGCCGCTCCACCCGCAGCACCGCGGTCTCGTGCTCGGGCTCGCCGCTCATCGCCGCCGCGAGGCGCAGGTGCGGGAGCGCCTCGGCGAAGCGCGACTGGCGCTCCAGCGCACGCCCGAGCGCGTGGCGCGCCCAGTCGTCGTCGGGGTTGTCGGCGACCAGGGACGTGAGCTCCTCCTCGGCCCGCCCGAGCTGGGCGCGGATCAGGAACGCCCACGCCCGCAGCGAGCGCAGTCCGGTGTTGGTGGGCTCCTCGGCCAGGGCCGGCTCGATCACCTCGAGGGCCTCCACCGGCGCCCGGCGCGACAGCAGGTCGTGGGCGGTGCTGTACGCCGCCTCGTGGCCGCGCTGGCCCGGAAACACCACCGGCGGGGCCTGGAGCTCCTCGAACGACTCGTCCATCCGACCAACCTAGACGGGTGAGGTCGTGGATGTGAGAGGCTGTGCCCGCGGATGGGCTGGCCGGGCGACCGCGCCGTACTCCTCGGAGTGCGTCGAGGAAGGTCCGGGCTCCACAGGGCAGGGTGGTGGGTAACGCCCACCCGGGGTGACCCGCGGGACAGTGCCACAGAGAACAGACCGCCTCCGGGCTCGGGCAACCGGGCCGGGAGGTAAGGGTGAAACGGTGGTGCAAGAGACCACCAGCGGCTCGGGCGACCGGGCCGGCTAGGTAAACCCCACCCGGAGCAAGGTCAAGAAGCCGCGGTTTCGCACCGCGGTGCGCGTGCGTTCGAGGGCGGCCCGCCCGAGCACGCGGGTAGATCGCTGGAGGCTGTCGGCAACGGCAGTCGTAGATGGATGGTCGCCACCCGGACGCCCGCAAGGGCCCCGGGGACAGAACCCGGCCTACAGGCCAGCCCGTCCGCAAAACGCCTGACCTGCACCGCGAGCAGTACCACGCCGTTCGGCACCGCGCCTCGCAGACGGGGTGCCCAGGGTTGCACCTCCCCTTCGCACCAGGTCAGGACCCGGTGCTGAGCGGGCCGCCCGCGGCGCGCCAGTCGATCAGCCCGCGGCTCATGTTCACCGCCTCGAAGCCGTTCTCGACCAGCAGGTTCGCGGCCCCGGCCGAGCGGATCCCGCCGGTGCAGAACGTGATCAGCAGCCGGTCCTCGGGCAGCTCCAGGCAGCGCTGCGGCAGCTCGTCGAGGGGAAGGTGCACGGCACCAGGAATGTGCGCGCGGCGCCACTCGAAGTCGCGGCGTACGTCGACGACGAGCGCCCCCTCGGCGACCAGGCGGACCGCGTCGGCAGCGGAGATCGCCGGCGGCCGGTGCAGGTAGTGGCGCAGGCTCATCCGCGGGCCGCCTCGCGGCGTACGTTCAGCAGCGTCAGCAGCCCGCCGATCGCGGGCACCAGCGCTCCGGCTCGGGTACGCCCGGCCAGGCCACGGCCCAGCAGCGCGGTCGTCGCAACGGCCAGGTACGTCGCCCCGTGGGCGGGACCCAGGACGCTGGTGACCGCGTCGTCGTGGACGGTCGCGAGGTTGCCCAGCAGGACGGCCACGGTGATCAGCTCCAGCACGGAGAGCACGGCGAGCGTGCGCAGCAGCGGGCTCACCCGTTGCTCGATCCGGGGCGGGTGATCATCAGGACCACCACCAGGCTCCACAGCAGATTGAAGACGCCCGCCTGGATGGCGAGCGTCCGCAGCCCGGTGGCGGCGCCGTCGCCCTGAAGCGCCTCGCGTTGACGGGGCACGATCTGCAGGGCCAGCAGACCGCCCGCGATCGCGGTGAGCACCATCGCGACGACCACCCAGACCTCCGTCGTCCGCCCCTGCACGGCGGCCAGGGCGAGGCCGACCAGGGGTACGGCGAGCGCCCACCCGCCGTACGCGCGGGTGACGCGGTGCAGCAGGCCGGCGACATCGGGGTCGGCGCCGGCGTAGCGCGGGAAGAGGCTGCTGGTGACGGCGACCGGGCCGACGAAGAGGATGCCCGCCAGGACATGGACGGACAGCAAGAGGGACTCCACGCCTTCAGTTTAACTGAAGGTCAGCCCCGTTCGTCCACGATCCCGCGCCACTCGGCCGCCAGCGCCTCGGTCAGCCCCGGGTGCCGCCCCGCGAACTCCTCGTCCAGCCGAGCCACCACCTCAGCGGCGCGGGCCAGCAGCTCCTCCCCCGCGGCCGTCACCTGCAGGGTCGAGGCAGACCCGGCATGCGCCGTCCCGTCGTCCACGAGCCCGGCGGTGACGAAGGCCGCGACGGCGGTGTGCGCACTCTGCACGGTGATCCGCGAGCGCCGGGCCAGCTCGCTGAACGAGATCCCCGGGGTGCCGCGGACATGACCCAGCAGTCCGTACTTGCGGGTGGTCAGGCCCAGCGGCTTGAGCGCCTCGGCGTACGCCGCGTCCCAGACCCGGGCG
Source organism: Nocardioides ochotonae (assembly GCF_011420305.2). Taxonomy (NCBI): domain Bacteria; kingdom Bacillati; phylum Actinomycetota; class Actinomycetes; order Propionibacteriales; family Nocardioidaceae; genus Nocardioides; species Nocardioides ochotonae. Next base: position 2,670,361 of record NZ_CP061769.1, read on the forward strand.
ACGGTCAGGAGCATGACGGTCGGGCTGAACGGCGGCGATCCAGGCAGGTCGGACATGAACGGAAGGCTAGTTGTGAGACCCGGGGAGGACCTAGGTGAGTCACTTCCCCGCGGTCGTGTCACGTCCTGCGGATTCTCTAGCGCTCAGGTCCCCGGAAGCGGCGACTGGTGCGCAGCACGAGCTCGGAGTCGACGGTACGCAACGTATCGGGCTGGAACCCATTCTGCATGCCCCACAGAACCGCCTGCGAACGCCGGGTGACCCCGATCTTCTGGTACGCCGTACGGATGTAGGTCTTCACCGTGTTGATGCTCAGGAACACCCTCGTGGCGATCTCTTGATTGCTCAGCCCCTGAGTGATCAGCGCGATGACCTCCGCTTCGCGCGGTGACAGCCCGGCCGCGCGTCCGGGCCAGTCGCCGTCGCCGTCGGCGCTCGACTCCTCGTCGCCGGGGAGGATGACGATCTCGCCGCGGACGACCCGCTCCAGGGCTGCCACGATCTGCGGCCCGGTCAGCACCTTGGACAGGTAGCCTCGCGCGCCCGCTGCGATCGCCTCCTTGATCAGCTTGTGATCGAGGTTCCAGCTGTAGACGACCACATAGGCGTCGCTGTCGCGAACGAAGTCCTCGAGGTCGATTCCGGTGCCCTGCACCTGGGCGAACGTGTCGTACAGAACAACGTCGACGTCCGAGACAACCGGCGTCGACGCGCCGGTCTCGACCACGTCGATCCGCTCATCAGCCAGAAACGCCGCGACCCCCGCCACCACCACCGCGTAGTCGTCGACGATCGCGAGGCGTAACGGGCGCTGTGGGTTGTGAGTCACGAGCCAAACCCTAACGCCGCCGTCGCCCAGCGGGGCTCTGTGGGCAGCGGGGCTCCCATCCGGCCGCGCGGGCTGTTTCGCAGGTCGTACGCGGACACCACGCCTCGGGGTCAAAGCAGTCTCAGTGCGGCTCAGCCTGGCCAGGCCGACCTGGAGGACGAGGTCGGCGACGTGCGGGCCGACGTGGACCAGATCCGCAGTGACGCGTCGGGCGAGTACTCCATCCAGATCGACGCCGTCGGATCGCCTTCGCGGCCGGTGGCGAGCAGGTGTCCTCCAGGGTCCCGCTGAGGTCCTTCACGGCGCGGTGTGACCGGCCATGCGCGAAGACCTGTCTCGTGTGGACCGCCGTCAGACCGATCCCCGCTCGGCACGCGCGGGTCCGGGCGCTTCAAGGCAGGATGACCCGATGTCGACCACACGCCTGCGGACAGCGGGTCTGGCCTCCTACGTCGCCGCGGCCGTCGCGGCTGCGGTGTTCCTCGCGTCCTACGCCTACGGCTTCTTCCGGGAGAACCTGGTCTGGGACGTCGAGGAGGAGTGCGAGCTGGGCGACGGCGTGCCCTTCGACCTGGACTACTACGCCTCGCACTCCGACGCGCCGTGGTGGACGTTCACCAACCCCTGCAACGCAGGACACGACCTCGTCCCGTCCTGGGTGGCACCGACCGCCTGGACGTCCTTCACCCTGTGCGCCATCCTCACCGTCACCGCGATCGGGCTGACGTTCGTCGCCTCGATGCGTGCAGCAGCCGCAACCTCCTGACTCACCCGCACGGGCGGGAGTGTCGCCCGGAGCGGGTGGTCACTTGGGGTTCGGCTACATGGTCAGCCGCGGCCTCGCCCAGTCCGGGAGCCGCGACTACTTCGACGACCGCGCGGACCACGCGGGCACGAACAGCCACGCCTGACCCTCGCGCAGCGGCCGAGAGCCCCTGTCTCCGTCCGGGGACAGGGGCGCACTCGTGCCTGAGCCAGGTCCGCGAATCACACCGTCTGGGTGAGGGCCGCGGGCGCCCCGGCGAGGACTCTGGTGGCATGACACCCAGACGACTGCTCGGGCTCGTCTGCGTGGCGACGCTCCTGCTGACGGCGCCGACCGCGTGCAGCGACGACGACTCCTCCGACCTCTGCGCGACCCTGGACTCGCTGGACGCCGCGATGATCGACGTCGACGACGTCGACATCGATCAGGACGTCCTGGCGCGTCTCGAGGCGGAGACCGGGGACGTGCGCACCGACCTTGAGGAGATCCGCGCCGAGGCCTCGGAGGACTACTCCACCCAGATCGACGCCGTCGAGCAGGCGCTCGAGAACCTCACCAGCAGCCTCGACGCCGCGGGCACGTCGCCGACAGCCGCGGCGAGGGCGGAGGTGGGGACGGCGGCCGAGGCGCTCGACCGGGCCGTGGACGACCTCGACGACGCGCTGGACGACACCTGCTGATCGCCTGCGGGACGCGGCTCAGCCCTGCTCGGGCTGCTCGGCGATCTTCGCGACGAGCTGGCTGATCCGGTTGTCCCGGTCGTGCGCGAGGTGCTCGAGCATGTGCGCGCGCGCCTGCTCGCCGTCGCCGGCCACGATCGCGGCCAGGATGGCGTCGTGCTCCCGCATCGACCGCGTGAGGCCCTCGTCGGACTCGTCGGTCTTCCAGGGTGCCGCCAGCTTGATCTGGGCGCTGAGGGTGTTCACCAGCGTGGAGATCGTCGTGTTGTGGGCGGCGTCGCGGACGCAGTCGTGGAAGAGGTTGAAGAGCCGACGCTGGGCCGCGGGGTCGGGCTCGCGGCGGGCGCGGTCGGCGAGCTCCTGCAGCCGAGCCAGGTCCATCGGGCTGCTGCGGGTCGCCGCTGCGTACGCCGCGCTGGACTCCAGGATCCCGCGGACCTCGAAGATCTCCAGCATCTCCTCGTCGGAGCGCTGCCGCAGCACGAACCCGCGCGAGGTCGAGACCAGAAGCCCGTCGCGCTCCAGCAGGCCGAGGGCCTCCCGGACCGGGGTCCGCGAGACCTGGAACTCCTCGCTCAGCGCCTGCGGGATCAGCGAGACGTCGCGGGCGTAGTGACCGTCCAGGAGCCGCGCCCGCAGGGCGGCGTACACGGTGTCACGCGCACTGGCCACGTCTCCTCCTCTCCCCCACCACCGGCAGGTCTGCCGACGGGTCCGCCGGCATCGGCGGGAAGTCTCTCAGAGCCCGCGACCCAGGCCACATGGTGTCTGCTCGATCACAGGTCCGACGGCCAGGGCCGGGCCAGCCGGACCAGGTCGGTCCCGGTCAGGCCCGTGTAGTCGTCGAGGACCCGGACCGCCTGCGCGCCGAACGTGTGGCTGCCCGTGGCGAGCCCGACGAAGGGAATGCCGAGCTGTGCGGCGGTCCTCTCGTCCCAGGCGCCGTCCCCCAGGATGACCAGGTCCAGCCGGTCGTGCCCGACCCGTTCCACGACGCCGGCGATCGCCGCCCGCACGATGGCGTCGCGGCTGTAGGACTCGCTGGCCGTGGACAGCACGACCTCGGCGGCATCGACGCCGACGAGCCCGAGCTTCAGCTCGGCCATGCCCCGCAGCGACCCGGTCGCGAAGGCGGTGTGTACGCCGGGCAGCGCGGCGAGCTCCTCGACGACGCGTCGGGCGCCGGGCACCTCGACGATGGGGTGCTCGGCCACGTGGGCCTCGAGCGCCTCGCGGTACTCGCGGTCCAGCTGCGCCAGGAGCTCGGCACTCGCCGGGGCCCCGAAGGTCGCCTCGTGGACCTCGTTGATCACGCAGGAGTCGGTGTAGTGGGTGTAGGTCCCGAACGCCTTGATCGTGGCGTCCAGCCCGTGGCTCGCCAGCACCGCGGTGATGATGGCGTTGTGCTGGCCGTCGGAGTGCAGCAGGGTGCCGTCGATGTCGAAGACGACCAGGGCCTCCCGGCTCGTGCCGGACCCCTCGCCGACCTCCATCGGCAGCTCGGTGCGGGCGCGCCACTCGTTGAGCGAGGCGTCGTAGACCCGTGGCAGCGGCAGGCCCGCCTCGACGAAGGCCAGGGCGAGGCCCGCGGCGTTCACGCCGCCGCCGCAGTACGCCACCACGGGCGTGCCTGCGCCGATGCCGAGCCCGGTCGCGAGCGCGCGGGTCCGGTCCGGGGAGACCGTCCCGTCCTCGTCCAGCACGTCGGGGTAGGGCAGGTTGACGCTGCCCGGGATGTGTCCGGACCGCTCGCGGGCCTCGTCACCGAGGAACTCCGGTCGCCGCAGGGCACAGACCAACCGGACGCCGCTACCGGGACCCAGCGCCACCTCACGGACCTCGTCGAGGTCGGCGAAGACTCCGGCGTCGACCGCGGTGAACCCCGCCCCGGGGACGACCCGTGGCCCCGGGCCGGTCTCGACCGCACCGCCCGCGGCGCGCCACGCGGCGTACCCGCCGTCGAGCAGCCGCACGTCCGCGAACCCGTAGGAGCGCAGCACCAGCCACACCCGCGCGGCGTAGGCCCCGCTCAGCTGGTCGTAGACGACCACTGTCGAGTCCGGACCGATCCCAGCGGCCCGGGCGGCCGCCTCGACCTGCACGGGCGTCGGCCGGGTGAAGCCGTACTCGCCGTCGGGGTCGGACCACACCGAGAACAGGTCGGCGAAGACCGCGCCCGTGACGTGCCCGGCCAGGTACGTCGCCTCGCCGTCGCTGAAGACGGTCCGTCCGTCCTCGTCCTCGCCGCGGGTGATGCTCGCGTCGAGCACCACCAGGCCGGCCTCACCTATGTGCTCGAGCAGCCAGCCGGCGGAGACCAGCGGCGACCCGGGGGCGGCCGGGGAGGTCATTCGGCGGCTCGGCGCTCGGCCAGGGCGGAGGCGGCCCGGTTGCGCCACTCGCCCCGCTCGGGACGACGCAGGCCGAGGTTCTCGCGCAGGGTGGCGCCCTCGTAGGAGGTGCGGAACAGGCCGCGACGCTGGAGCTCGGGCACGACCTCGGCCGCGAAGTCCTCGAACGCCGCCGGCACGTGGGTGGCCTGGATCATGAAGCCGTCAGCCGCGCCGCTGTCCATCCACAGCTCCATGGTGTCGGCGATGTCGGCAGCCGAGCCGATCATGTTGCCCTCGGTGCGCGCGCCGTACCAGCGACCGATCTCGCGGATGCTGAGCTTCTCGCGCTCGGCGAACTCCACGACTTCGCGGTAGTGCCCCTCGACCCCGACCACCTCGAGCGACGGCAGCGGTCCGTCGAGGTCGTACTTCGTGAGGTCGACGTTGACGTGGTACGCCAGCCGCGAGAGCCCGGCCATGTGGTCGACGAGGTCGAAGAACGCCTCGTGCTTGGCCATCGCGTCGCGGACGTCGGTGCCGACGACGGTGGTGGCCGCCGGCAGGATCAGCAGCTGGTCGGGGTCGCGGCCGTGGTCGGCGGCGCGCTTCTTCATGTCCTGGTAGAAGGCGATGCCCGACTCCAGCGACTCGTGGCTGCAGAAGACGACGTCGGCCCAGCGGGAGGCGAAGTCGCGGCCGGCGGGCGAGGCGCCGGCCTGGATCAGCACCGGGTAGCCCTGCGGGGTGCGCGGTACGCCGAGCGGGCCCTGGACCTGGAAGTAGGTCCCCACGTGGTCGATCGCCTCGACCTCCTCGGGGCGTCCGAACACCCCACTCTCCTTGTCGCGCACGAGGGCGTCGTCGGACCAGGAGTCCCACAGCCGGGTGGTCACCTCGAGGTGCTCCTCGGCGCGGGCGTAGCGCTCCGCGCGCTCGGGGAGCTTGTCCTGGTTGAAGTTCTGCGCCTCGGCGTCCTGGAAGCTGGTGACGATGTTCCAGCCCGCGCGACCGCCGCTCAGGTGGTCGAGGGTCCCCAGCTGGCGGGCCACGTTGTAGGGCTCGTTGTAGCCGGTCGAGATCGTGCCGGCCACGCCCAGGTCGGTGGTGACCGCGCTCATGATGGAGAGGACCGTCATCGGGTCCAGCCGCGGGCTGCCCGACCCGTAGCGGATCGCCGGCTCGAAGGAGCCGCCGAGGCTGCGCGGGACCGCGAGGGCGTCCGGGACGAAGGCGAGGTCGAAGCAGGCGGCCTCGAGGACCTTGGCGATGTGGATGTAGTGCTCGGCGCTCAGGAACCCGTCGCCGGCCTCGGGGTGGCGCCAGCCGACGGTGCCCTGCGGGCCGGCGTTCATGAACGCGGCCAGGTGCATGGACTTCTTGGTGGACACGGTGGATCTCCTCAGGGTGAGGTCGGGACTGGCAGGTGGGGACGCCGGTCATCCGGCGAAGGGGTCAGAGCGTCGAGAGCTCGTCGAGGAAGTTGACCGCGAACGAGCCGGTCCCCGCGGAGCGAGCGCCCGCGCGGGCCCCGGCCTCGGCATAGGCGACGTGCGCGGCGACCGCGGCGTCGAACGGGTCGGTCACCGCGAGGAAGGCGGCGCAGGCGGCACCCAGGCTGCAGCCGGTGCCGGTGAGGCGCGGCATCAGGGGCGAGCCGCCGGGAACGGCGACGGTGCGGGTGCCGTCGGAGATGTAGTCGGTCTCCCCCGAGACCGCGACCACCGCGCCGAGACGGACCGCGAGCTCGGCGATCACGTCGAGCACCGCGCTGGAGGCGAGCGTGGAGTCCACCCCGGAGGCACCGCCGACCCGGCCCGCGAGCGCCGCGACCTCGCTGGCGTTGCCGCGGACGATGGCGGGCCCGAAGGCCAGCAGCGAGGCCATCACCTCGTCGTACGCCGGCGCCCCGGCGCCCACGGCCACTGGGTCGAGCACCCACGGGGTGCCGGCCGCAGCGGCGCTCGCGGCAGCATCGGTGAGGTCCTCCGGCGTGGCCGAGGACATCAGGGACGCCCCGTTGATGAACATCGCGCCGGCGCCCGCGGGGAACGCGCTGGTCCACCCGGGCGCGGCACCGAAGGCGGGGCCGGCGCCGAGGGCGAGCAGCACGTTGGCGCTCAGCCCGGCGGCCACGAAGTTGGTGAGGCCGTAGACGAACGGGGCCTGCTCGCGGACGGCGTGCACGTCGGCGCGCACGCTCGCGTCCGCCCAGACCTTGGTGTCCATGTCGCTTCGCTCCTCGGTGGATGCCCGGTGGGGCGTGGAGCCTCGAGGAGAAGTACCACGACGCTGCCCTGCTTCCTGCTACATGCAACTGTATGCAACAGTGCACAGTCGGTCGGCAGGCGGGGTGCCCCCGCCTCGCGCCAGCACCGTCGACATCCGCGGCAGGCCGTGCTGGAGTGGCCCCATGGCCTGGGAGACGCATCCGCTGACACCGGATCGCTTCGAGGACTTCGCCGACGTCGTCAACCGCAACCGACGGGCCACGCACTGCTGGTGCCTGTCCCACCGGCTGCGCGCCCGGGAGATCGAGGAGCTGGGCGGTGGGAGCCGGGAACGGGCCATGCGGGCGCTGTGCGAGCGCGAGCACCCGCCGGGCGTCGTGGCCTACCGCGACGGCGAGCCCGTGGGCTGGTGCAACATCGGCCCACGCGCCGAGATCACCCGGTTGACCGGCTCCCGCCTCATCCGTCCCGTCGACGACGTCGCCGTGTGGAGCATCGTGTGCGTGGTGGTCCGCGCGGGCCACCGGCGTCAGGGCGTGACCGCGCAGCTGCTCGAGGGCGCGGTCGGCTACGCCGCCTCGCACGGCGCGCCGGCCGTGGAGGCGCACCCGGTGGACCCGCCGGGCCGGATGGACCAGACGATGGCGTTCGTGGGCACCCGGCCGATGTTCGAGCGCGCCGGCTTCCGGGTCGTGGGCGCCACCGACGCCGTGGCCGGCGGGATGCCGCGCCTGGTCATGCGGCGCGACCTGCACTGAGCGCCGACCTCGCGGGTCCCGTCGATCACCACGATGGCGGACGACAACGAGCGCCCGTGGTGCTGCACTACGAGGTAGTCGGCTCCGGTCACCCCGGCCGCTGTCGAGGTTCCCCGACCGCATCCAGCACCGTGTGGAGTGGTGAGCATGCGACGTACCGCGGCAGCCGCCCTGATCGTCGCCGTGACCTTGATCGGTTGCAGCGGCGACCCGGACCCCGCGTCGCCAGGGGCCACCCGCCCTCCCCCGGCCTCTGCCTCCGGTGACCCCGTCGTGAGCGAGCCCCCGTCCCCCTCGGCGGCCGAGGAGGCCGTGCCGAGTGAGCTCCAGCGCACATGGCTCATCCGGCTCGGCCGGGAGCAGATCCGCGCGGACCTGGCCACGGCCGGGTTCGGCCGGTGGGCCGATCGGTTCTTCGCATCCGAAGGGCTGGCCACCCGCGTCGTCATGGCGCTCACCTACGGCGAATCCACGTTCGAGATCGCCTGGCGCGAGGCCGACGGCGAGTGGACGGTGGGGTGGTGGGGCACGGCCCGCGTCGAGGGCGCGGTCCTGACCATGCACGACACCCACTTCCTCCTCGACGACTCCTATCGCTGGCGCATCCGCGACGACCGGCTGACCCTGACCTTCCGCCACACCACGGGCACCCTCATCCGCGGGATCCCGTCGCAGGTGTACTCACGCGCCTACTTCTCCCGTCCGATCCCCGCCGGAGGGTGCGCGCCCCCGAACTTCGAGACCTGCCTCTGAGGTCCGGCCGGGCAGCCCCGGGGGGTCAGTCCGCCGCGCGACGGCGCTCGAGGAGGACGGTGTCGCGCCAGACGCCGTCGAGCTGCGCGGCGCGGGAGCGTACGGCGAGGGTGCGGTAGCCGGCGGCGTGGTGCAGCGCGAGCGAGGCGCGGTTCTCGGGGAAGATCACCGTCTGCAGGGTCCACAGACCACCGGCGTCGGCCTCGGCGACCTGGCGGCGCAGCAGGGCCCTGCCCACGCCGCGCCCGCGGGCGACCTCGGCGACGTAGACGCTGCTCTCCCCGACCCCGGCGTAGCAGGACCGCGACGAGGCCGGGCTGACCGCCGTCCAGCCCACGACGCGCCGTACGCCGTCGACCGGGGCCTCGGCCACCCAACGGTGCTCGGACAGCCACTTGGTCGCGAGGGTGGCCAGGTCGGGGGCCTCGGTCTCGAAGGTGGCCTGGCGGGTCGCGATGCCCTCGGCGTAGATCTCGCGCACGACCGGGAGGTCGGCGTCGGTCATGGCGCGGGTGCGGACGTCGGCGGGCGGGTCGCCGAGGCCGCGTGCGGGGAGGACGGGCGTGCCCAGCACCAGGTCGGCGGGGTGCGGGAGGCCGGTGCAGCCAGCAGGGTTCGCGGTGACGGTCGCGGAGCCGTGACCCTCCTCGACCACCACGAGCCCAGCCTCCGCGAGCGTGCGGACGTGCTCGGCGCAGGCGGAGCGGGTGATGCCCAGCGAGCCCTCCAGCTCGCCGAGCGGCACGGCCCCGCGGGCGGTGGAGACGGTGAGCAGCAGGCGAACCCGGATCGGGTCGGCGAGCGCGGCGAACCACACGGCGTACGCCTCGGCCGCGGCGCCGGTCACGGTCGCGAGGACTCCTCCTGGGGCCAGACGGTCGGGGGTGCGAGCGGTCTCGGGGACGGAGTCCACGGCACCGAGATTACATCGACCGCAATCGATGCTGCGCCCATCGACCCGCCGTCGAGGAGGTCGTCGTCGGTGAGGTTGCGGGTGGAGTCCGTGGAAACCCTGGAGCGGTCCACCAGGCCGTGGGCTCGAACCGGTGGACCTCGGGCGGCCGCCAGGTGCACCCAGAACCGTCCGTTCGCGCTGGGTACCCCCACGAGCGGTTTATGCACGTAGAGGCACTCCTCTCGACGCGATGTCGTGTCAAGAAGCGCGAACTGCCGCTTCGACTGATTCCCGAGAGGTCTGCGGCGTGCGCGGACACCTCTGCGACCGCCTGCACCTCGTCGGTGGCAGGGTGCTCGGGGGACCCAACCTGTACCCCGTCAGCGAGATTGATTCCGGCCGAAATGGGTACTCGTGACAAGGTTCTCGAGCGACCGGGTGCCTTCGCGGGAATCTCCCGGGAGGATCACGATGGACGTCTCCATCACGTTGCGACGCCGTCCGACTCACACACTTCTCAGGCTGCGCGGTGAGTTCGATCTTGCCTCCCGGCCGCTTCTCCTCCACCGGCTCCTCGAGGCCCGTTCGTACGGCCCCCGGGTCTGGGTCGACGCCGACGATGTCAAGTTCATCGAGGCGTCGTGTCTCCACCAGCTCGACCGTTTCCGTAGGCGTCTGAGAGCCGACGGCGGCTCGCTGCGGGTGATCCGGGCATCGGCCTACTACGAGCTGATCTGTCGGCTCGCCGACTACGGCGAGATGCTGCCCACCGGAGTGTCTCCGGTCCTCGTGACGGCGCGGGGTCACGGTGCCATGGACGGCCGCCTGCAGCGCGCGAGCAGACCCCGGGCCACCGCCCGCGCCGGGGCCGGCTGGGCGCGGGCCTGATCGAAGGACCTACGTCTGCGGCTGGCCCGGCAGCCCGCGTGCCGCGACCACGTCCTGGGCGATGTCGGACAGCTTGCGGTTCTCGTGCGAGGACAGCCGTTGCAGCACGGCGAAGGCAAGGTCGTCTTGGAGGTCGTACTTCACCATGATGATCCCGAGCGCCTTCCCGATCGCGGTACGCCGGTCGTTGGCCAGTCGCAGCCCGTCGATCTGTTGCGCGGACGCCACCGCCATCGCCGCGTGCACGGCCAGGACGCGGGCCATCTCCTGCGCCTCGTCGTCGAACGCGTCGCGCTCGGTCGAGTAGATGTTCAGGGCCCCGAGCTGCCGGTCGTTGGTGAACAACTGCGTGCAGAGCATGCTTTTGATGCCGTAGTCCGCCACCATGCGCGGGCCCCACTGCGGCCAGCGGTCCTCACGCGCCAGGTCACTGGCGACGACCTGCTCGTGCTCCCAGGCCGCGTCCAGGCACGGTCCCTCCCGGAGCTCGACCTGGAGCTCGTCGCCACGCTGGGCGGCCACCGAGGTCGCGCCGATATTGTCCACCCGGCGCCCGCGCTGGGCGATCGAGATGCCCGACTCCGTGTGCGGACCGAGCAGCTCCACCGCCGCCCGGCAGATGCGGTCCCCGACCTGCCCGACGTCGTCCCCGGACTGCACCTCCCGGGCGATCTCTGCCATGCGGGCGCTGATCTCGTCGGAGGCCATACGTGCGACGCTACCGGCGCGGCGGGCGCTTGGGAACCGAGGTTCAGCCCACCGCGGACCCTGCCGACGCGCACGTCCGGCAGGGACAGCTGCTGCGGCCGAGCAGGTCGACGACGACCGTGTGGGTGTCGGCGCCGAGGTCCGGACCGGGACCGCTGACGGGCACCGAACGCTCCCCCAGGAGGGGGACGATCCCGGGGAAGGCGACCTCCACGGTGGTGCCGCCGACGTCGACGGGCAGGTGCTGGACCATGTCACGGGCGACGTACTGCTCGTCGGTGGCGATGTCCTCGGCCGTGTAGATCGGTCCGGCCGGCACGCCCGCGGCGTCGAGGACGTCCAGCACCTCGGCGCGGCTGCGGGCGCCGGTCCAGGCGTTGACGGCGTCGTCGATCTCCTCGCGCGCCGCCCACCGGCCGGCGTTCGTCGCGAGGTCGGGGCGGGTGGCGAGGTCGGGACGCTCGATGGCGTGCATGAAGCGCCCGTAGATGGAGTCCCCGTTGCCGGCGACGACGACCGTCTCCCCGCCGGCGCAGGTGTAGGCGTTCGAGGGCGCGATGCCCTCCATCCGGCCGCCGGCGCGGGCCCGCAGCACGCCGTGCGCGGAGTAGTCGGGCAGCAGCGACTCCATCATCGAGAAGACCGCCTCGTGCAGCGCGACGTCGACGTGGCGCTCGGTGGGCGACCAGGGCCGGTCCCCGCGCCCGCGCCGGTTGCCGCGGTCGAAGAGCGACATCACGATGCCGAACGCGGCGTACAGCCCGGCGATGGAGTCACCGATCGAGACCCCCACCCGCGACGGCGGCCGGTCGCTCTCGCCGACCAGCTCGCGCAGGCCGCCGTACGCCTCCGCGACCGCGGCGAACCCCGGACGCTGCGACATCGGGCCGGTCTGGCCGAAGGCGGAGATCCTGGAGACGACGAGCTCGGGGTTGCGCGCGGCGAGCGCGTCGGCGCCCAGGCCCCACTTGTCGAGGGTGCCGGGCCGGAAGTTCTCGATCAGGACGTCGGAGACCTCGACCAGGTCGAGCACGAGGTCGCGGCCCTCCGCGGAGCGGAGGTCGACCTCGATCGAGCGCTTCCCTCGGTTGATGGTGCGGTAGAGCATCGAGGTGTCGCCGGCGTAGAGCCGCCAGTTGCGCAGCTCATCGCCCGTGCGGGGCCGCTCGACCTTGATCACCTCGGCGCCGAAGTCGGCCAGCAGCCGGCCGGCCGTCGGCGCGGCGATGTAGTTGCCGAGCTCGACCACCCGGACCCCGGCGAGCGGGAGCGCCTGCGCGTCCGGGGTCGATGCGGTGGTGTCCTCGCTCGCGCTGTCGGTCATGGGTCCATGATCTCGGCACCGGCCGCCGGGAGCCCTGCCCGCCCGGGAGGTGGTCTGGCCCGGGGAGATCACCCCGGCGCCTGCGCGAGGGCGCGGACCAGCAGGTCGGGGTGGGTCAGCGGCACCATGTGGGCGCCGGCGCCGAGCTCGACCACCCGCCGCTCGGCAGCCGTGGCGGCGCCGGCCTCCGCCAGCGACCACAGCCAGTCGCGCCGCGCGATGCGGTCGTGGGCGCCGCGCACGAGGTCGACCGGGCAGCCGACCTGGGTCAGGGTGGCGGCGAGGTCGTCGCGGCGGGCGACGTCCATGGTGGCGAGCATCGAGCGCAGCGTCGTACGCCGGTACTGGCGCACCAGCGCCGGCACCTGGCGCGGGTCCTCGTGGACCGCCGTCCGCAGCCACAGTGCGGCGAGACCGGGCCAGGAGCGGGCGCGCGGGTCGGTGGCCGGGCCCACCAGCACCAGGCGGCGCACCAGGTCGGGACGCAGCCGGGCGGCGTGCGCGACCACCTGACAGCTCGCGGAGTGGCCCAGCAGGGTCGTCGGTCCCACGAGAGCGTCGCCCAGCTCGCGACCCAGCTCGGCCGGGGACCGAGCACCCGAGGGCTCCACCGGAAGGCCGTACCCGGGCAGCAGCCGCACCGACTCCTCCCCCAGGCCCCACCGGCAGAGCACCGGGCGCCATGCCTCGACGCCGAGCCCGAGTCCTGGTACCGCGACCACCGAGGAAGCACCCACGGCGCCAGTGTGCCGGGCCACCCGAAGGCCCCGGTGTCTCTGGGTGCCGAGAGCCGGCCGCGCGGGGTACCGACGCGCATGGCCCGATCCACCAGACCCACCCGCGCCGCGGTCGCCGCCACCGACTCCTGGACCGACCCGGACGGCTTCCGCTCCCCCGCCGGCGAGGTGCACGCCTGGCTGCCCGGCACCAACCAGACCGTCTGCGGCGTGCCGATCAAGAAGGCGCGCCTGGGCCGGTTCTCCCACATCGACTGGCTCGACGTGCAGCCCGCGACCGGGCGCGACGCCGACCGGGTGACCTCGGTGTGCCACAGGTGCCTGGCCGGCACCGGTCACCGGCGCGACGAGAAGGTCTGGACGCGGACCGACCCCCGCCCGTGATGCGGGCGGGGGTCGGTCGCGGAGCTCAGCGGCGCTTGCGTGCCTTCAGCTGCAGACCGGCGACCACACCGGCGTGGTCGGAGGCCCATCGGGGCGCGGTCTCCGCGATCGGCGTGGCGCCGACGATCCGGGCGAAGCGGGGCTTCGCCAGGCCGCGGGTGAGGATCAGGTCGATCCGGGTGCGCAGGCTCTTCGTCGGGTTGTCCAGCGCGTCGCTCTGGCAGCAGGTGAAGCCGGGCGCGCTGCCGCGGACGGCCCACGCGTCGTCGAACCAGCGACGGGTCAGGTCGGCGTACGTGCTGGTCGTCGAGACCCGCGGGTCGGCGGGCGAGTTGAAGTCGCCGGTCGCGATCACCGGGCGGCCGGCCTTGGCCGGACCGGCGAGGAACTCGGCGGCCTGCGCCTCCTGCACGGCCCCGAAGCGGCCGATCTCGAGGTGGGTGTTGAGGAAGCGGAAGCGCGAGCCGCGCAGCGTGCCGTCGACGTACACCCAGCCGCGCCCGAAGTCGAGGGTGAGGCCGTCGGTGCCCGGCACCGGGAAGGACTGCTGGTCCGCGTAGCGGCCGGTCACGGGCTTGCCGAGCTCGAGGCCGCGGATCCCGTCGCGGACCAGGATCACGTCGCGGTCCTGCAGCGTCACCGCGCAGTCGAAGCTGCTGGTCGAGGCGACGTTGACGCAGCCGAACTGCGGCGCCACCAGCGGCACCGGGCCGATGGTCGCGTTGTTGACGACCCCGGCGACGCGGTACGACAGCCCCTCCTTGCGCAGCGCCTTCTGCAGGATCCGCAGGAAGTCGTACGACGGCGGCTTCGCGCCCGCGGCGATCGGGAGCGTGGTCCAGCGGGTGACCTCCTGCAGGCCGATGAGGTGCGGGCTGGTGCGGGCGACGGTCTTGGCGATCGCGGCGGCCCGGACCGGGAACCTGCTGGCCACGGCACCGCCGTAGATCTGTGCCGCCGCGGCGAGGAACTCCCCGGCCGAGTCGGCCTCGAGCGCCGGGTCGAGCGAGGAGCCGAGGTAGAGGTTCTGGGTCATCACCTTGAGCTTCGGCCCGCCCTTGGCCGCAGCCGGCCGCTCCGCGACCACCACACCACCCGGGTCGCCCGGCTCGGCGGTCGCGGGCCCGCCCGCGGCGAGCATGCCGACCACGAGCGCGGCGGTGGCGGGAATGGCGAGCAGGCGGTGCATGAGTCTCATGGGTGCGGGTCCGATCGACGTGGCGGTCCTCGCTGACCGCGCGTGGGGGTCACTGTGCGTCCCACGGGCGCCGCGCGCATCCCCGTTCGGGGGGAACCGGACCCCGGTCCAGACCACCGTCGGCGGCCCATCACCACGTCGTACGCCGACGGGCCGCCGCGGCGTCGGTGGCGGCTGAGAGGCTGTCCCCATGTCCCGGGTCGCGCTCTCCCGCCTGCCCGGCGACCGGGTGCTGGTGGTGGACGCGACGTCCTCCCACGAGATCGCGGCTGCCGACCTGGCCGCCTACGTCGCCGGCCGCGAGGCCGACGCGCCGCGCTGGGTGTGGGACGACACCGCCCGCTGGTATCCCCCGCTGCTGGCGGCCGGGGTGCGGGTGGCCCGGTGCCAGGACCTGCGGCTCACCCACCACCTGTTGCGACGCGCGCCCGCCGTCGACGGGGAGCTGCTGGAGGGCGAGGAGTCGGCGCTGTGGCATCGCCTGGGGCCCAGCGCCCCGTCGGTCCCGGCGCTGTTCGCCGTCGACGACGCCTCCGAGTGCCTGCGCGCCGACCTCGAGGACGCCCGTCAGCTGGCGGCGGTCGCCGCCTCCGCGGAGGCCGCTCGGCTCACCCTGCTGCTCGCGGCCGAGTCGGCCGGCGCCCTGGTCGCGGCCGAGATGACCTACGCCGGTGTGCCGTGGCGTGTCGACGTGCACGAGCGGCTGCTCACCGACCTGCTCGGCCCACGGCCACCGCGCGGCGCCCGGCCGCGGGGCCTCGAGGAGCTGGTCCAGGAGGTACGGCGCGCGTTCGACGCCCCCGGGCTCAACCCCGACTCGCGCCCCGAGCTGCTCGCCGCCCTGCGGCGTGCGGGCCTGGAGGTGGGCGATATCCGGGCGTCCACGCTGCGCACGCTCGATCACCCCGGCATCGCGCCCCTGCTGCGCTACAAGCAGCTCGCCCAGCTGTTCTCGACCAACGGCTGGGCCTGGGTCGACCAGTGGGTCAGCGGGGGCCGGTTCCGCCCGTCGTACCAGCCCGCGGGCTCGGCCACCGGCCGCTGGTCCTCCAACGGCGGCGGGGCGCTCTCGTTCCCGGCGCAGGTGCGTCCGGCGGCCGTCGCCGACGAGGGCTGGGTGTTCGTGGTCGCCGACGTCGCCCAGCTCGAGCCGCGGGTGCTGGCCGCGATGAGCGGTGACCGGGCGCTGGCCCGCTCCGCTCGCGGCACCGACCTCTACCAGGGGATGGTCGACGACGGCGCCGTCGCCAGCCGCAACGACGCCAAGCTCGGCCTGCTGGGCGCGATGTACGGCGCCACCAGCGGCGAGAGCGGCCGGATGGTCGCCGGGCTCACCCGGCGCTACCCCGAGGCGTTCGGGCTGGTCGAGCGGGCGGCACGCGCGGGCGAGCGAGGCGAGTCCGTGCGCACGCTGCTGGGGCGCGGCTCCCCCTCGCTCGGCGAGACCTGGGAGCTCGACGCCGACGAGGCGCCGCCGGACCCCGACGCGCAGGCCCGGCTGCGGCGCGCGTACGGCCGCTTCACCCGCAACTTCGTCGTCCAGGGCACCGGCGCGGAGTGGGCGCTGAGCTGGATCGCCGACCTGCGCAACCGGCTGTGGCGCCTCGGCGGGTCGGGTCCCCTCGTGTCGCGCCCGCACCTGGTGCTCTTCCTGCACGACGAGGTCGTCGTACACACTCCCGCGGCCCTCGCCGAGGCGGTCGCCGCCGAGGCCCGCGCGGCGGCCGCGACCGCCGGCCGGCTGCTGTTCCGCGACGCGCCCGTCGACTTCCCGCTGACCGTCTCCACGGTGCGCTCCTACGCCGACGCGGGCAAGCCCGGCGCCGCCCACCCGGCCGGCTGAGTCGGCTGGCTGAGCCGGGACGGCTCGCCGACCCCTGCGGCCTGCGCGACGCCGGCCCCCGAAGTCAGTACCGTCCGAACATGGGATCCGAGCAGCGGGTCAGGCACATCGTCGTGATGGGCGTCTCCGGAGTGGGCAAGACCACCATCGCGAAGGGCATCTCCACGCTCACCGGCTGGACCTTCGCCGAGGGCGACGCCTTCCACCCCGACGCCAACGTGGCCAAGATGCACGAGGGCCGGCCGCTGACCGACGAGGACCGCTGGCCCTGGCTGCGGGCAATCGGCGAGTGGATGTCGGCCGAGATCGCCGAGGGCCGTTCGGCGGTGGTCACCTGCTCGGCCCTGCGCCGCGCCTACCGCGACCTGCTGCGCGAGGGCCGTCCCGAGCTGGAGTTCTGCCACCTCGCCGCGCAGGAGAACCTGATCGGCGACCGGCTCAGCCACCGCGACGGCCACTTCATGCCGCCCTCTTTGCTCCCCAGCCAGTTCGCCACGCTCGAGCCGCTCGAGGACGACGAGCCGGGCGTCACCGTCTCGGTCGAGGGGGCGGTCCCCGACGTGCTGGCCCGAGCCGTCGCCTCCCTGCGCCTGCCCGACCGCCGCGCCGACGACCACCTGCCCAACGACCTCCCCGACGACCACCCGGAGCCACCCGACCAGAGAACGGAGTAGCCGATGGAGCTCACCGACGCCGGCAACACCCAGCTCGTCATCGCCGCCCTGCTCGGCATCGCCGCCGTGGTGGTGCTGATCGTGTGGGCCAAGGTGCACCCGTTCCTCTCGCTCATGCTCGGCTCGGCGGTGATGGGAGCCGTCGCGGGCGTGGCCCCCCTCGACATCGTCGAGAGCTTCACGGCCGGCTTCGGTGACACCGTCGGTGCCGTCGGCCTGCTGATCGCGCTCGGAGCGATGGTCGGCAAGATCCTCAGCGACTCCGGCGGCAGCGACACGATCGTCGACACCATCATCGGCCGGGTCGGCAAGGCCGGGCTGCCCTGGGCGATGGCGCTGATCGCGGCGATCCTGGGGCTCCCGCTGTTCTTCGAGGTCGGCGTGGTGCTGCTGGTCCCGGTCGTCATCCTGGTCGCTCGCAAGATGGACATCCCGATCATGCGCGTGGGCATCCCCGCCCTGGCCGGGCTGTCGGTGCTCCACGGGCTGGTGCCGCCGCACCCCGGCCCGCTCGTCGCGATCGACAACCTCGACGCGGACCTCGGCCTCACCCTGCTGTTCGGGCTGATCGTCGCCGCCCCCACCCTGGTCATCTGCGGGCCGCTGCTGGCCCACTTCATCGAGCAGTGGGTCCCCACCCACGCCACCACGCTGGCGCTCGCGCCCACCGGTGGCACCGGCACGGGCGCCGAGGACGCCGGTCCCGCCGCGGCGGGCGCAGGCGCGGGCGTCGAGGAGGAGGCCCGCACCCCGCTCGCCGAGGGCGTCACCCGGCGCCCCGGCTTCGCGGCCGCCGTCGTCTGCATCACCCTGCCGGTGGTGCTGATGCTGGCCCGCGCCATCGCCGAGCTCACCATCGACAACGACGACAGCCGGGTGCTCCAGACCCTGGTCTTCATCGGTACGCCGGCGGTCGCCCTGCTCGCCGCGGTGCTCGTCTCGATGTGGTTCCTGGGCTTCCGCACCGGGATGAACCGCGTCCAGGTGGAACGCTCGCTGGGCTCCGGCCTGCCGGGCATCGCCTCGATCCTGCTGATCGTGGCCGCCGGTGGTGGCTTCAAGGCGATGCTCGTCGACGCCGGTGTCGGCGACGTGATCGGCGACTGGGCCGCGGACTCGGGCATCTCCACGCTGCTGCTGGGCTGGCTGGTCGCCGTCGGGGTCCGGCTGGCCACCGGCTCCGCCACCGTCGCGACGATCACCGCCAGCGGCATCGTCAGCGGCGTGGCCACCACCCTCGACTCCCCCGAGCTGGCACTGCTGGTGCTGGCGATCGGGTGCGGCTCGGTCTTCTTCAGCCACGTCAACGACGCCGGCTTCTGGCTGGTCAAGGAGTACTTCGGGCTCACCATCGGGCAGACCATCAAGTCCTGGTCGGTGATGGAGACCGCGATCTCGGTGGTCGGCCTGGCCTTCGTGATGCTGCTGAGCCTGCTGGTCTAGGTGCCGGGGCGCCGCGGGACGGTGAACGCCCCGATCCCGAGCTCCGGGCGGGCGAGGGCCAGCGCCAGCCCCTGCGAGCCCTGGCGCGCCTCGGTGGCGCGGGACAGCAGGCCGGCGACGAGGCGCCACGCCGCCGCGTCGTACGACGGGGTCGGCAGGGCGACGCTGGTGGCGAGGTCGTGGCCGTGGACCAGCATCTCGACGAGCCGGGTGTCGAGGTAGTCCCCCAGCCGCATCGCGGTGCCGGCGAACACGCTGACCGGCCGGTCGAGCTCCAGCGGCTGGCCCGCGAGCCACCCGGCCGCGTCGCGCACGTCGGCGACCAGGGCGTCGTGGCCGGCGGCGAGCCGGCCCTCGCCGCGCTCGCGCACGCCGCGGTGGAAGTCGCTGTCGCGGGGGTCGTGCTCACCGAGGGCGGCGAGGAAGTAGCCGACCGCGTCCACCAGCGCGGTCCCCGGTGCCGGCGGATCGGCGGCCAGGTAGGTCCGCACGGTCTCGATCGCGCGGGCGAGGTGCGCGGCGAGGCCGCCCACCCGATAGCCGGGAAGCACCGACTCCTGCTCCCACCGCCGCGCCACGGCCGGGTCCGCGACCAGCTCCGCGGTGCGCGCCGCGGCGTCCAGCACCAGGTGCCGGGACGTGCCGCTGCCGGTCGTGCTCGTCGTCGTCATGCGCCCATCGTGCTCCCCACCCGGGGTCCGCCGGGGTCGACGCGGCCGGTGGCGCGAGCCCGGCGCTGGGCTCGGGCGTCGCCTCAGGCGCCGGCCTGGCCGGCCAGGGCCCTCCGGGCTGCGGCCCGGTCGGCGAGGATGGCGCGGCGCTTGTCCAGGGAGACCACGAGGGTGATGACCACCGCGACGCCGAGGATGCGCAGCCAGGTCTCCCAGCCCAGGGGCGCGGTCTGGAAGAGCGTGTTCATCGCCGGCAGGTAGGTCAGCGCCAGCTGGGCGAGCGCCTGCACCGTGACGCCGACCAGCAGCCACTTGTTGGTGAACAGGCCGACCCGCCAGGAGGCGCCGGTCAACGAGCGGCACACGAACAGGTAGAACGCCTGGACGGTCACGAACAGGTTGATCGCCGCGGTCCGGCTCGCGTCCAGCGACGTGCCCGCGTCGCGCTCGTACTGGAAGACCCACCACGAGCCCACCACGAGCAGCGCGGAGACGAGCACCGTGCGCCAGACCATCGGCCCGGTCAGCAGCGCCTGCTGCGGGTCGCGCGGCGGGCGGTCCATGATCCCGGGCTCCTTCGGCTCCCAGGCGAGCATGAGGCCGAGCGCGACGGCGGTGGTCATGTTGATCCACAGGATCTGCGTGGGCAGGATCGGCAGGCTCGTGCCGAGCAGGATCGCGACCAGGATGACCAGGCCCTCGCCGAGGTTCGTGGGCAGGGTCCACACGATGAACTTCGTCAGGTTGTCGAAGACGCCGCGTCCCTCCTCGACGGCCGCCTGGATGGTCGCGAACTCGTCGTCGACCAGCACCATGTCGGCGGCGTCCTTGGCCGCCTCCGTCCCGACGACGCCCATCGCGATCCCGATGTCGGCCTGCTTGAGCGCCGGCGCGTCGTTGACGCCGTCGCCGGTCATCGCCACCACGTGGTGGCGGGCCTGCAGCGCGCCGACCAGCCGGAGCTTCTGGTCCGGGCTCACCCGGGCGAAGACCGAGGTGCGCTCCACCGCGTCGGGCAGCTCCTCGTCGCTGAGCTGCTCGAGCTCGGTGCCGGTGAGTACGCCGCTGGGTGCGCCCTCGCCGAGGATCCCGATCTGGCGGGCGATGGACTGTGCGGTCGTCGTGTGGTCGCCGGTGATCATCTTGACCTGGAGGCCCGCGTTGCGACAGATCTCCACCGAGGTCCGCGCGGTGGCGCGGGGCGGGTCCATCATCGCCTGGAGCCCGGTGAGCACCAGGCCGTGGCCGCGCCCGGCCGCGAGGTCCTCGAGGGCGTCGGGACCAGGGTCCAGGGCGATGGCCGTGGCCAGCACCCGCATCCCGCTCGCGGCCAGCCGCTCGGCGGCCGCGTGCACCGTGTCCTCCTCGAGGGGGCGGCTCGAGCCGTCACTGCTCATCTGCGTGGCGCAGCGCGCGAGCACCCGCTCGACGCCGCCCTTGACCAGCAGCACCTGGCGGCCGGTCGACGGGTCCTCGTTGACGGTGGCCATGTACTGCCGCTCGGAGGTGAACGGCACGGAGCCCGAGCGGGGCAGCGCGTGCGGGGTGATGCCGAAGCGCTCGGCGGCGACCAGCATCGCGGTCTCGGTCGGGTCCCCGATGCCCTTCCCGTCCTCGCCGATGCGGGACTCGTTGCAGTTGGCGCCCGCGACCAGCGTCCAGCGCAGGGCCTCGTCGACGAGCATCTCCGGGCGCTGCCCGTCGTCCGAGACCTCGGCCGCCCCGGTCTCGACCGGGACCTCCTGGGTGCTCGTCCACACCGTCTGCACGGTCATCCGGTTCTCGGTCAGTGTGCCGGTCTTGTCCGAGCAGATGACGGTGGCCCCGCCCAGGGTCTCGACCGCCGGCAGCCGACGGATCACCGCGTGGCGCTTGGCCATCCGGGAGACGCCGATCGCGAGCGTGATCGCCACCGCCGCCGGCAGGCCCTCCGGGATCGCGCCCACGGCGAGCGCGACCACGGCGACGAACATGTCGGCCGCCGGTTCGCCGCGCAGCACGCCGACCACGAACGTGAGGGCCGACAGGGCCAGGATGACCGCGGTGAGCCAGGCGCTGAAGGTCGCGAGCTTGCGGCTCAGCGGGGTCGCCATCGTGTCCGCGCTGCCGACCAGGCGGTGGATCTCGCCCAGCTGGGTGGCGGCGCCGGTGGCGACGGCGATGCCCGACCCGGTGCCGTTGGTGACCAAGGTGCCGGAGTAGAGCATGTTGCGCCGGTCGGCCACCACGGTGTCGGGGGGCAGCAGCGCGTCGGACTTGTCCACCGGCAGGGACTCGCCCGTGAGGGCCGACTCGTCGGCGCGCAGCTCGGTCCCCTGGACCAGGCGCAGGTCCGCCGGCACCTTGTCGCCCGCCTCGAGGAGCACCAGGTCACCGGGCACCAGATCCTCGGAGGCGATGGTCCGCACCGAGCCGCCGCGCACGACCCTGGCCTCGGTGCGCACCATCGCACGCAGCGCGTCGAGCGCCGACTCGGCCTTGGACTCCTGGACGAACCCGAGGATCGCGTTGACGACCACGACGCCCGCGATCACCGAGGAGTCGACGTACTCCCCGAGCAGGAAGGTGACGACCCCGGCCGCGATCAGGACGTAGACCAGGGGGCTGTTCATCTGCCGCAGGAAGCGCAGCACCGGACCCGTGGTGTGTGGGCGCGGCAGCTGGTTCGGTCCGTAGACCGTGAGCCGCCGGGCGGCCTCCTCGGGCGCCAGGCCCCCGGCGGAGTCGGTGTGCAGGAGAGCCAGGACGTCCGCGACCACAAGGTCGTGATGGGTCCGCTCGCGCGGGTCAGCCGTCTCCACGTCCATCCTCCGAGTCAACCTTGCCGCTGCGTCTCGCACAGGGCCGATGGTCCCATCCGGAGAGGTCCAGTCCGGCACCGGGCCGGGGCCCGGGCCCGTGGGCGCGGGCACTCTGCCGGTGCCTCAGCGGCGCGGGTTGAGCACCTCGAAGTCCTCGTCGAGCTGGATCTCGACGTCCTCGCCGTTGTCGAGTGTCACCTCGACGGCAAAGGCGTAGGGGTCGTCCCCGTCCCCCTTCTCGACCTCGGTGACGCGCCCCTCCCCGACCTCCTCCAGCGCCGCCTCGGAGGCGCGGTCACGGTCCTCCTGGCTCACGGAGTCGTCGTCTCCGCAGGCGGACAGGCCCATGGCGAGGACGGCGCCGAGGACGGCGGCGGCAGCGGTACGGCGCATGGTGGCCTCCCGGGTCGACTGACCACCAGTGTCGGCCCGGGTGCCGACCGTGTCGAGGGCCGTGCGGGCGGGGAGTCATGGGTCACTGGTCGCGCCGAGCAGGGCCCGTCGGCGGTGGGACGTTGGTCCCCACGAACACCGGACCGGGGCCCTGCTGCCCCTTCGCGGTGCGCGAGAGGTTGGGGGTTTACCGGACATCCGAGGTGAGGGTTCATCGTGTCGCGTCCAGCCCGGACGTCGAGCGTCGTGCTCAGCGTCCCCCTGCGAGACCTCGACCCCGCGCTGCGCTTCGCGGTGCGTCAGGCGCAGGTCTTCGGCAGCAGCCTGCGCATCGTCGGCCACGAGAGCGCCGGGCACCGCGAGCACCGGGGCCCCTCCCCGCCGCTGGAGCGGGCCCTGCGAACCGCGCGGGCCCTGGCCGGCCCGGGCGTCGAGATCACCGCGGAGCTGCATCCGAGCCCGGTCGTGGAGTCCGCGCTGCGCGCCGATCCCGACGCCCGGGTCGTGGTCGTGCAGCGCAGCGACGTGGACCCGCTCCTCGAGGCGCTCGGACGCCTCGACGCCTTCGCCAGCGTCCCCGCCGTGGCCTGCGTGCCCCCGGGGTGGCACGTCGCGCCGGCCCTGGGGCAGCCGATCACCGTGGCCGTCGACGACCCGCTGACCTCGCACCGTCTGCTGGGCGCGGCGCTCGGCTTCGCCGAGACCCACCACCTGCCGCTGCGCGTCGTGCACGCCTGGGCGTTGCACCTGCCCGCGGACGGCTCGCCGCCGGCGGAGGCCGTGCTCAGCCGGTGGTCCCACCGGATCGGTGAGGAGCTCGGCCGGCTGCGCGCGAGCACCGACGTCTTCGTCAACCTCGAGATCCAGCTCGTCCCGCCGGTCCAGGCGCTGGTGGAGCACTCCCTCGAGTCGACGGCCCTCCTGATCGGGGCCCGACGCACGACGGACGGCGTGCCCCCCGGGCTCGGACTGGTCACCCGGGTGCTGCTCCAGCGCGCCGCCTGCCCGGTCATCGTGGTGCCCGACGCGCCGGTCTCGGCGCTCGACCGGGACACCACCGACGGAAGCGCGCCACCCCTGAGCGGACGGATCTGAGCGGACGCCCCTGAGCGGACCCGCGCGAGGACGCGCGGGCGCTGGCGCGCTACGCCAGGTCCTCGTCTGGCGACGGCACCCACCACAGCAGGCTGGTGCCCCGGCCCTCCGCCGAGGAGATCGTCAGCGAGCCGCCGCGACGCTCCGCACGCTGCCGGACGTTGGCCAGCCCGCTCTCCTTGACGTCGTCGGGCATCCCCCTGCCGTCGTCGCTCACCCGCACCGTGACCCCGTCCCCGACACCGACCTCCACCGCGCACTCCGCCGACCCTGCGTGCCGCACCGCGTTGGACAGCGCCTCGCTCAGCACCGCGAGCACGTCGGGGAGCAGGTCGTCGGAGCCCAGCAGCCGCACCGGCCCGCGGAACTCCAGGGTCGGGTGGAACCGCATCATCCGGGCGGCCCGCTCGACGACCTCCGCGACGACGGCCCGCGGGTCCCCGGCGTCGGGCTTGGCCCGCAGCCCGAAGATCGTGCGCCGGATGTCGCGGATCGTCACGTCGATCTCGTCGATCGTGGTGTCCAGTCGCCTGGCCATCTCCTCGGCGTCGCCGATCCCGGCCGTGCCCTGCAGCTCCAGGCCGATCGCGAACAGCCGCTGGATGACCAGGTCGTGCAGATCGCGGGCGATCCGGTCGCGGTCCTCCAGGACCGCCAGCCTCTGTTGGTCCCGGCGGGCGCGGGCGACGTGCAGCGCCAGCGCTGCCTGCTCGGCGAGCATGGTCGGCATGGTCGGGTCCCGCGAGACGTCGGCAGGGTCCACGTCGCTCCACCACGCCAGGCCGACCACACCCTCGACTCCGATCGCGCTGCGCAGCGGGACCACCATCCCCGGCCCGGCGCCCTCGCCGCCGAGCGCCCCGGCGACATCGACCGCGCGAGGATGGGTCGAGAGGCACCGCACCGTCAGCGGCCGGCCCGACACGGCCACGCAACGCTCCAGGGAGCGGGTGAAGTCCAGGCCGGCCATCACGTCGGGGTCGGCCGGCAGTCCTGAGACCGCCTCCAGCGACTGGTGCGCGGGATCGCCGCCGGCGACCACCCAGGCGACGTCGGCCCCGGCGATCTCGCGGGTGCGGTCGGCGACGATCTGCAACGCGGCCGCGTCGGCCTCGGGGCGCAGGAGGGCGGTGGTCAGGTCTGCCGCTGCGGCCAGCCAGCGCTCCCGCCGCTGCGCGTCCTCGCGCAGGTGGGCGTTGTCGATCGCCACCTCCGCGGCGGCGGCCAGGGCCAGGACGATCTGCTCGTCGTGGTCGGTGAAGTCCGAGCCGTCCAGCTTGTCGGTGAGGAAGAGGGTGCCCGGCTCCTTCTCCCGCAGGCGCACCGGGACGCCGAGGTAGGTGCCCTGCGGTGACCCCAGCACGCCGAGCCCGTCGGGGAGCGCGGCGAGGCCGGCGGCCTCGTCGGCGGTGAGTCCGTGGGTGACGAGGGTGCGCTGACGGCGCCCGGACCCGACGACCAGCACCGCGTGGCGGGCCCGCGCGATGTCGGCGGCCGCCGCGATGATGATGGCGAGGAGGTCCTCGAGGGAGAGGTCGGCCGCCATCGTCACCACCGCGTCCAGCAGCAGGTGCCAACGGTCCGGTTCAGCCTCCAGACCGTCGATCTGCTGCGCGGCGAGGCGCATCAGATCCTCGAAGGAGGTGTCGTCCCTTGTCGCGGGCGACCGTCCCTCGCGTAGCTCTCCCGAGATGTCTCGCATGGCACTCCTATGCGAATGGGCCGCGGGCGACGTCGACCACGCCCGTTCTCGACGGTAACAGCCGTGCATGACCGCGCGCCCCGACCTTGGAGACCTCCGAGATCGGGATCTCCAGGAGTCGGCGACGCCGGTCAGGTCGGGCGGCCCCGCAGGGCCGGACGACGTCGTGGGACGCCCCGAGCAACGGCCGGGCCGCCGCCGTACGTCATCGAGGCGCGACGCCCTGACGTGCAGCGATGATCGCGGCCTGGGTCCGGGACTCCACGCCGAGCTTGCCCAGCATCGTGGAGACGTAGTTCTTCGTCGTCTTCTCCGCGAGCCCGAGACGGGCCGCGATCTGACGGTTGGTGAAGCCCTGGCCCACCAGCTCCAGGACCTGGTGCTCCTTCGGGGTCAGGTGCTTGGTCACGGGGTCCTCTGGCGGGCCGTTGCGCAGCCGGGTGAGCACCTGCGCGGTGACGGCCGGGTCGAGCATCGACTGGCCGTCGGCGACCCGTCGGACGGTGTCGACGAAGTCGGCCGACTTGACCTGTTTGAGGACGTAGCCGGCCGCGCCGGCCATGATCGCGGCGAACAGCGCCTCGTCCTCGTCGTACGACGTGAGCATCAGGGCCGCGATGCCGGGGTCCACGGACCGGATCTGGCGACAGACCTCGACCCCGGTGCCGTCGGGCAGCCGGACGTCGAGGATGGCGATGTCGGGGCGCAGTGCCGGGATGCGACGCGCGGCCTCGCCCGCCCAGCCCGACTCCCCCACCACCACGATGTCGCCTTCGCGCTCGAGCAGACCGCGGATCCCGTGCCTCACGAGCTCATGATCATCGAGCAGGAACACCGTCACCGGTCGGCGCGGTTCCTGGTCGGGCTCTGCGGAGGGGTCCCACATGACCTGACCGTAAGACGCGTCACACGCCCCGACCCCGGGCCGCGAGCCATGGCCGCACGGGACTTTGGTCCCAACTTTGGGTGATGCGGAGCACGCCTGCCGTGTGCCCGCCGTACGCCGTCCGCCCGTCATCGCGCACCGGCCTCCGGCACCGGCCCGCCGGTCCCTCCCGGCCGGGTCATTCGTCTCTGGGCGACGAGCCGGCGTCGATCCACGCTGGACGTCCCACCTCATCGCAGCCGGAGGGAGACGAGCGTGGACGCTGCCACTCATCGGGTCGACATCACCGACCTGGCCGAACGCCTGATCGCCGAGTTCGGCGGCATCCTCGCCCCGGGTCTCATCCGGCGGGTGGTCTATCAGGCCGACCACCTGGTGCTGCGATGCGCGGCCACCTCGCGCAACCCCGTCGTGCTCTGCGAGACCATCGCGCGCAGCCTGCTCGACGAGCGCGTCGCCAGCGACGCACACGGCGACATCGCGCCGGCATGAGTCGCCGGCGCGATGTCGCCGTGTCAGAAGCGCCGCCTCAGGAGCGCTCGAGCGAGCTCAGGAGATCGCCGAGCCCACGCAGATCAGCACCAGGCAGGCCACGAACAAGATGACGATCAGCGGCATCACGAACCGGACGTAGTGGTCGTAGCGCACCTTCGCCAGCGCGAGGCCACCCATCACCACCGCGGACGTCGGGGTGATCAGGTTCACCAGCCCGGAGGCCGACTGGTACGCCGTCACGACCATCGACCGCTCGACGCCGGCGAAGTCCGCGAGCGGCGCCAGGATCGGCATCGCCAGGGCGGCGTGGCCCGACGAGGACGGCACCAGGAACGCCAGTGGGATGTTGACGATGAACATCAGCCCGCCGAACAACCACGACGAGCTGTCGCCGACGACCTGCTCCATCGCGTTCAGGATCGTGCCCGTGATCTCGGAGTTGTTCATGATCACGGTGACCCCACGGGCCAGCACGATGACCAGCCCGACGCCGATGAAGTCGCCGGCGCCGGAGACCACCGTGTCGGTCACGCCCTTCTCCCCCATGCCACCGATCAGGCCGACCACGATCGACATCGCGACGAAGAGCGCGGCGAGCTCGGGGAAGTACCAGTCCAGCTGCCAGGAGTAGCTCTCCGCCTCCGGGCCGTTGATGACCTGCGCCCACGGGACGATCGAGAAGATCATGAACACGAAGGTGACGCCGACGATGGTCAGCACCAGCTTGTCGCGGCCGCTGAGCTCACCCACGTCGCGGGTGCCCTGGGCCACCACCTCGTCGTCGCCCTCCGCCTTCCCGACCATGGAGGCGGCCGGATCGGCCTTGACCTTCCGGGCATATCGGAGCACCCACCAGATCCCCACCGGCACCAGCAGGACGTACATCAGCAGTCGGAAGGCGATGCCGTCACCGATCGAGATGTCGGCGGCACCGGAGGCGACGCCGGTCGCGAACGGGTTCACCGTCGAGGTCAGCACCCCCACGCCGGCGCCGACCATGATGACCCCGACGACGACCATCCGGTCGTACCCGAGCGCCAGGATGAGTGGGATCAGCAACGCATAGAAGCCGAGCGTCTCCTCGGCCATGCCCTCGGTGGTGCCGCCGATGGAGAACAGGATCATCAAGACGATGATCAGCACCGAGCTGCGGGTCTTCATCCGCGAGGCGACCCGCGCGATGCCGTTCTCGATGGCGCCGGTGCGCATGCACATGGTGATGAACACGCCGATGGCGATCACGAAGAAGAAGACCCCCGCGGCGCCGTACAGCTCGCCGATCTCGTAGGGCCCGACGAAGCCGTCGTCGTTCATGACGCCGTAGAGGCCGTTGATCGGGGCCAGGAAGAGCTGACCGAACCTCTCGCCGAGCGTCAGCGGGTTGCTGGTCTCCTCATAGCTTCCCGGGATCGGGCGGCCGGTGTCCGGGTCGTTCTGGTAGCTGCCGGTCGGCACGACGAAGGCGAGCAGCCAGACCAGCAACGTGACCGCGGCGAGCACCGTGAGGGCACTCGGGAAGTGGAAGGACTTGGGCTCGGTGTCACCCGTGTCTGCTGCGTGGCCCCCGGAACGGCGACGGCGGAAGGAAACCATGGGTCTGCCTCTCTGCTCGGCAATGAGCCTGCTCAACGAAGCATCCGCCGACCATGCGCGGGACCTGCCGAGGGTCATACCCACAGCGGGACCTTGGACCCTCATGGTCGCTGCGGTGCAGGCGTTGTCTGGGAAGCCAACCAAGCAGAAGGAGGGGCCATGGCGCTCCAGGTCAATTCCGAAGTAGGGCAGCTCAAGCGGGTGATCTTGCACCGGCCCGGGCTGGAGCTGAAGCGGCTGACACCGAGCAACAAGGACGAGTTCCTCTTCGACGACGTGCTGTGGGTCAAGCGGGCCCAGATGGAGCACGACGCGTTCGCGAGCACGCTGCGCGACCTCGACATCGACGTGCACCTGCTCGGTGACCTGCTCCAGGAGACGCTCGCCATCCCCGAGGCACGCAAGCACGTGCTCGAGCACACGTTGGACGAGCGCATCTACGGCCCCCTGGCCATCGACTCGATCTACGGCCACCTGAACGCGATGTCCGACAAGAACCTGGCCGAGATCCTGATCGGCGGCCTCACCAAGGCGGAGCTGCTCGAGAGCATCGAGGAGCCGCCCTCCGTGGTCATCCAGGCCCTCGAGGAGAACGACTTCCTGCTCACCCCGCTGCCGAACCACCTGTTCACCCGCGACACCTCGGCCTGGATCTACGACGGGGTCTCGATCAACGCGATGCGCAAGCGCGCCCGCATGCGCGAGACGATCCACTACGAGGCGATCTACCGCTGGCACCCGTTCTTCGCCGGCGAGGACTTCAAGGCCTGGGGCGAGGGAACCGCTGCCGGCGGGGCCACCACCGAGGGTGGCGACATCCTCGTGATCGGCCGCGGCGTGGTCCTGGTCGGGATGAGCGAGCGCACCACGCCGCAGGGCGTCGAGCGGCTGGCCCGCAGGCTGTTCCAGGAGGGCAGCGCCGAGACCATCGTGGCCCTGTCGATGCCGATGAGCCGCGCGTTCATGCACCTCGACACCGTCATGACGATGGTCAACGAGGAGACCTTCACCAAGTACGCCGGTCTCGGGATGCTGCCGTCCTACACGATCACGCGCGGCGACAAGGACGGAGAGCTGAAGGTCGTCTCTCACCCTCCGGAGGACATGCACAAGGCGATCGCGCATTCTCTCGGGCTCAAGGACATCCGGGTGCTCACCCCCGTCCAGGACGTGCACGCCGCCGAGCGCGAGCAGTGGGACGACGGCTGCAACGTGCTCGCCCTGCGTCCCGGTGTCGTCGTCGCCTACGAGCGTGCCGTCACCACCAACACCTACCTGCGCAAGAAGGGGGTCGAGGTCATCACCATCGCCGGTAACGAGCTCGGCCGCGGTCGTGGCGGACCGCGCTGCATGAGCTGCCCGCTCGAGCGCGAAGGGATCTGATCGCGATGGCCTTCAACCTGCGACACCGCAGCTTCCTCAAGGAGCTGGACTTCACCGCCAAGGAGTGGACCTACCTCCTGGACCTCGCCGCCGACCTGAAGCAGGCGAAGTACGCCGGGACCGAACAGCCCCGGCTGAGCGGCAAGAACATCGCGCTGATCTTCGAGAAGACCTCGACGCGCACCCGCTGCTCCTTCGAGGTCGCGGCCTTCGACCAGGGCGCCCGAGTCACCTACCTCGACCCGTCCGGCTCCCAGATCGGCCACAAGGAGTCGATGGAGGACACCGCCCGCGTGCTCGGCCGGTTCTACGACGGCATCGAGTACCGCGGATCGCGGCAGGAGAACGTCGAGACCCTCGCGGAGTACTCGGGGGTCCCGGTCTGGAACGGGCTGACCGACGAGTGGCACCCCACCCAGATGCTCTGCGACATGCTTACGATGCGCGAGCACTCCGCCAAGCACGACCGCGACATCACGTTCGCCTACCTCGGCGACGCCCGCAACAACATGGGCAACTCGCTGCTGGTCACCGGCGCGATGATGGGCATGGACGTGCGCATCGTCGCCCCGAAGGCGCTGTGGAACACCCCCGAGGTCCTCGGCGCCGCCAAGGCGCGGGCCCAGGAGACGGGCGCCCGCATCACCCAGACCGAGGACGTCCGCGCCGGGGTCGAGGGAGCCGACTTCCTCTACACCGACGTCTGGGTCTCGATGGGTGAGCCGGCGGAGGTCTGGGACGAGCGCATCGGCCTGCTGCGCGAGTACCAGGTCACCGCCCAGGTCATGGAGGCCACCGGCAACCCGCAGGCGAAGTTCCTGCACTGCCTGCCGGCGTTCCACGACCGCCACACCAAGGTCGGCGAGGACATCTACCAGCGCACCGGCATGGAGGCCCTCGAGGTCACCGACGAGGTCTTCGAGTCCCCCGCGTCGATCGTCTTCGACCAGGCCGAGAACCGCATGCACACGATCAAGGCCGTGCTCGTGGCCACCTTGGGAGACTGACATGCGCATCGTGGCCGCCCTGGGCGGGAACGCGCTGCTGCAACGTGGTCAGCGACCGGACGCCGACGTGCAGGAGGCCAACGTCCGCCGAGCGATCGCCGCCCTGGCGCCGCTCGCCGACGAGCACGAGCTGGTGATCACGCACGGCAACGGCCCGCAGGTGGGCGTCCTGGCGCTGCAGAGCGCCTCGGACCCGCGCCTCACCTCGCCGTACCCGTTCGACGTGCTGGGCGCCCAGACCCAGGGGATGATCGGCTACTGGCTCCTGCAGGCCCTGCAGAACGAGATCCCGCGGCAGCCGGTCGCGGCGATCATCAACCAGACGCTGGTCGAGGCCAACGACCCCGCCTTCGACAACCCCACCAAGTTCGTCGGTGAGACCTACGACGAGCAGACGGCGCACAAGCTCGCCGCGGAGCGGGGCTGGCAGGTCCGTCAGGACGGCGATTCCTGGCGCCGGGTCGTGGGGTCGCCCCGTCCCCAGCGCATCGTGGAGACGCGGCTGATCCGGCTGCTCCTCGAGAGCGGCGCGATCGTCATCTGCGCGGGCGGCGGCGGAGTGCCGGTGGTGCGCGACGAGGTCGGCGAGCTGCGCGGTGTCGAGGCCGTGGTCGACAAGGACCTGGCCAGCTCCGTGCTGGCGGAGGCCCTCGACGCGGATGTGCTGATGGTGCTCACCGACGTCCCGGCGGTGATGAAGGACTTCGGCACGCCCAACCAGGCGCCGATCCACCGCGAGACGCCGCCCGGGCTGCGCGAGGTGACGTACGCCGCGGGCTCGATGGGGCCCAAGGTCGAGGCGGCGTGCCGTTTCGTCGAGGTCACCGGCGGCATGGCGGCGATCGGGAGCCTCGACGAGGCCTCCGCGATCCTCGACGGCAAGTCGGGCACCATCGTCACCACGACCGGTCGCTACCGCGACTGAGTGACACCCGCCGCGCCGCAGGTGTGGCGGACGCTGCCGTCCGGCCTCCTTCGGCCGGGCGGCAGCGGCGTCCGGCGAGCCTGCATGCGCGGGCGAGCCCCCGCCTGTCGGCAGTCACACGAGGAGCCTGATGCGCGATCAGCTCGACATCGCCGGTGGCCTCGGCACGGCCGAGGCCGCCGATCCCTCGCCCGGCCGGTGCGGGAGGTGATCCCGCGGTGAGGCGGGCCAGGACGGTGCTGCTGCCGGTCGGCGGCGTGGAGGACCACCATGTCGGCGTCGCGTTCGCCGCCCAGGAGGCGGTACGACGGGGCTGCGACATCGAGGTGGTCCACGTGGGACCCGGGCCCGCTGCCCTCCTTCCGCCAGCCGGGCCGATCGCTGGGTCGTTCACCGGGCCGATCAGCGGGGTCGTCATCGGGCAGGGTGACGTCCCCGCCCATGCACCCGGCGGCATCGTGGAGCGGACCGTCGAGGCTGCCCGGCGCTCACTCGGCCGCAGCGGTCCCGCGGTGCGCGGCCGGCTGACGCACGGCCCCGTCGTACCGGTGCTGGTCGAGGACAGCCGTCAGGTGGACCTGGTCGTGCTCAGCCGGCGCCACGCACGCGGCGCCGCCTCGCTCAGCGCGATGACCGTCGCCAACGCCGTGGCCGCGCACGCGCACGCGCCGGTCGCCGTCGTCCCGCCCCGCTGGAGCCCGGGGACCACCACCGCGCCGGTCGTCATCGCGATCGCAGGCGGACCCACCGAGGCACGCGAGGTGCTGCGTGCCGGGCTCACCCAGGCAAGGCGCTGCGGCGCCCGCGCGGAGGCGGTGCACGGGTGGTGGTACAGCGACGCCTACGACGACCTGGCCCGTGCCCACGCCACGGGGACCACCGAGAGCGCGCGCCGCCACGCGCGCCTGACCGCGGAGCTGGCCGCCGTGCTCGCGGAGTTCCCCGACGTCGACACGCGGCTGACGGTCAGCCACGGCCGCCCCGACCGCGTCCTGGTCGAGGCCGCCGAACGAGCCCAGGTCGTCGTCGTCGGGCGACACCGGCCGGTGCTGCCGTTCGGGTCGGACCTCGGGCCGCTGACCCGCCTGCTGATGTGCGGCGCCGGCTGCCCGGTGCTGGTCGTGAACTCGCCCACCCGCGCGCCGGGCACCGCGGGGACCGCTCTCGGTCCCGGCGCGCCGGCCGAGGCGGCGGCGACGCTCAGGCCCCGGTGCGGCTGATCGGGATCTTGCGGGCTCCCCCGGCGTCGCCGGCCGGCATCGACACGGTCAGCACCCCGTTGGCGTAGTCCGCCGAGATGTCCTCGGCACGGGTGCCGGGAGGCAGCGGGAGGGAGCGGGCGAAGCTGCCGTAGCGGATCTCGGTGCGGTGCCGGTGGCGCTCCTCGGCACGGCGCTCGCCGCGCAGCTGGAGCATGCCGCCGTCGACGGTGAGCTCGATGTCCTTGTCCGGGTCCATCCCCGGGAGGTCCATCCGGATGAACCTGCGGTCCTCCTCCACCCACTCCTCGACCCGGACCTGGGGCTCGTCGAGCGTCGAGTTCATCCACCCCATCAGCTCGGCGAAGAGCGACTGGTTGTCACGCTGCAGCTGCTTGCTCATCACGCTGGTCCTCTCGTCGTGGGCGTCCTTCCCCGGTCAGGCAAACGGCCCCCGACCTGCCGCGGCAGGGCAGAACGTCCCGCGCGGGCCGGGCGTTCTGCCTCGCTGCGGGACACCGCCGAGCACCCGGGCGCCGCGGCCGCGCGGCGGGGCGGCGCCGTCCCCGACCACCCGCTGGAGAGTCCAAGGTCCTCATCGGCCGGCGCCATCGGGCCCTGCTCCGCCCCCGAGCGCGCCCCGAGGGTGAGGGTGTGAGCACAGCACACGACTCCCCCGACAGCACCGGGGCGGGATTCCTCGAGCGACACCGCCGAGCGACCGCCACCGGGGGCCTCATGCTGCTGGTGCTGCTGGGCGTGCTGCTGGGTGCCGCCGTGGGCGCGCTCCTGGTGCGGCTCCTCCACCTGCTCATCGAGACGGTCACGGGGATGGCATGAGCCGCGGCAGCGATCCGGCTCCACCGCTGGGGATCACCGCGCTGGTCACGGCAGCGCGGACCTGTCTGCCGACGCGGACTGCGTGACACGCCGGCAGACGGGCTGAGGGGCACGGCCGAGGTTTCCCCCCGACGCCGTGCCCCTCAGGTGCGCGGGGTCGCGCAGGCGACGCAGGTGCTCGCCGCCGGGCGTACGGCGAGGCGTTCGGCCGGGATCGTCCCGCCGCACCTCTCGCACACGCCGTAGCTGCCCGCCGCCACCCGCTCGAGCGCGGCGTCGATCTCCGCGAGCCGCCGCTCCGCGAGCCGGACGTGGGTGTCGACCTGCGAGCGCTCGTAGGCGATCGTGTGCCCCTCGGGGTCGTGCTCGTCGTCGGCGTTGGAGTCACGCGAGGCCTCCACGAACCTCTCCCGGTCGTCTCGGAGCCCGGCGAGCCGGCCCAGCACCGCCTCACGCTCCGCCGCGAGCCGCGCCCCGACGTCCTCGCTCATTCCACGAGGCTCTCGCCCGGGACGCCGGAGGGGACGCGCCCGTCGCCGAGCGGCTCCCCGGACGGGTCGGGAGTCGGGGTCGGGGTCCCCGTCGGCGGCGTCTGGCCGGGCGTGGCGCCCCCGTCGCCCGGCGTCGGGGTGGGGGTCGGGGTGGGCGTCGGCGTGGGGGGCGGCGTCGGCTTCGATCCCGAGCCCTCGTCGGGGGCGTCGCTGGTGCCGTCGGACGGGGTGGTGCCGTCCTGGTCCTGCGGGGCGCCGCCCTCGCGGTCCGACCCGCCGGAGCCGTCCCGGTCCGACCCGTCCCGGTCGGTGTCGTTGTCCCGGTCGCTCCGGTCTCCCTTGCCGTCGGAGCCGGCCAGCCGGCTGATCGAGGTGCCGCCGCCCTTGTCCGATCCGCCGGTGTAGGAGGACACCGGGTTGCCGAGGAGCGCCTCGATCGCGCTCAGCACCACCACCGCCGCGGCGAAGGTGCCGGCGGCGTACAGGCCGATGCGGCGCCAGGGCAGCGCCCGCAGCCGCTCCCCCCAGGGCCGTGCATCGGCCTGCTCGGCCTCGTCGAGCTCGGCCCGCGCCTCCGCGAGCCGTTCCCCGGCGTCGTCCAGGGCCACGGAGCCGTAAGGGTCCTGAGCCGCCAGGTGCACCTCTGCCTGCGCGATGCCCACCTTCTGCAGGGCCTGCTGGTGGACCGCCGCCACCTTCTGACGCGAGCGCGCCAGGCCCTGGCTGTAGAGCGCGGTGGTCACGGTCGCCGCCACACTGCCCAGCGCGGCCCCGATCAGGGTCCCCGCCGCTCCCAGCGTCGACAGCAGCACCGCGCTCGACACCGCCGCGAGAGCCCCGGCTGTCGTGCGTACCCAGTCGATGTCCAGTCGGTCGTGGTTCTCCTCAGCCATATCCCCCTCGACGGTACCGGCCGCGGCTCGGCACGCACGTGGGCCTGATCACCCCCTGCCGCGACCACCGCCGGGGAGGCCCGCGGGTGTGGCCAAGACCACGGGGGCGGCCCCCGCCGGGCCCGTCGCGAGGATCGGTCGCGTGCTAGCGTCGTCGGCGAAAGGGAGTAGTCCCCAACAGCCGCGTCGACATGCTGACCTCCGGGTCCGGTGCGGAAGGCCACCCCGGTGGCGGACGAGACTTTCGACCAGTTTGCCGACCCGTTGAGGGTGCCTGGTCGAGAGACGTCCCCGCAGCGCGGGTCGCCCTCGGCCTCGTGCCGAGAGGAACCGATGTCCGCCTTCCTGCTGTCCACCGCCGTCATCTTCATCGCCGAGCTCGGCGACAAGAGCCAGCTCATGGCGATGACCTTCGCCGCCCGCTACCGCGTCCGTGACGTGCTGATCGGCATCACCGCCGCCACCGCGATCGTCCACCTCGCCTCCGTGGGCATCGGGTTCGCGATCGGAGACGCGTTCGCCGACTACCAGAGCTGGATCGGGATCGTGGCCGGCGTGGCGTTCCTCGGCTTCGCGGCCTGGACGCTGCGAGGGGACGAGCTCACCGAGGAGGAGGCCGACAAGGCCCGCACCGCCACCGGTGCGGCGATCCTCGCGGTCGGTGTCGCGTTCTTCCTCGCCGAGCTGGGCGACAAGACCATGCTCGCGACGATCACGCTGGCCACCCAGGAGGGCTGGCTCGGCACCTGGATCGGCTCCACGGTCGGGATGGTCGCCGCCGACGCGCTCGCGATCCTGGTCGGCGCCCTGCTCGGCCGCAAGCTGCCGGAGAAGGTCATCAAGTACGGCGCCGCCTCGCTCTTCGCGATCTTCGGCGTGCTGCTGATCGCCGAGGGCGTCATCGCGCTCTGAGGACAGGCCCAGTGACGGGCCCAGTGACAGGCCCGGTGACCGGCCCGTTCGGCGTCGGGCGCCCGTGCGGTATGAAAGGGTGAGCGCAGACGCCGGGTGCCTCCGGCGACGACGACTGCGCCGCCGACGAGAGGCATGAATGACCACGGAGGATCCCGGCCCTGTCCGGGTGCCTGAGCGACGAGCTGAGGTCACTTCGCTGACCGGGGTCGACCGGCTCGTCGTGCTTGCCGCACGGTTGCTCGCGGCTCCCCGCGCCCACGTGGTCCTCGCCGACGACCTACGGGCCGCGCCCGCCGCCGTCCCGGTCCCCGGACCACTCGACGAGCCGGACCGCGAGCACCTCGCCGGCCCCGACGCCGAGCCGCTCGGCCGGCTCGTGCTGGCCGCCGGCGCCCCGCTCGTGCTCCCCGACGCCACGGCCGATCCGCGCAGCGCCGACCTGTCCTGCGTGCGCGCCGGCGAGGTGGCCGCCTACCTCGGCGTACCGCTGGTGAGCGAGAGCGGACGGGTCCTCGGCGCGCTGGGCGTGCTCGACGCCGCGCCGCGTGCGTGGACCGAGCAGGACTGCCATCTCCTCGAGCACCTGGTCACGCTCGTGGTGGCCGACGTCGAGCTGGCCGAGCTGAGCGCCGCCCGCGACGACACCCGCATGATGGGGCGGCTCGCCGTCGCCGCCTCGGGCATCGGCACCTTCGACTGGGACCTGAGCAGCGGGGTCTTCGACGGCGACCTCCGGATGCTGGAGCTGCACGGCACCAACCGCACCGACTTCGGACGCACCGCCGAGGCGTTCGAGGAGCTCGTGCACCCGGAGGACCGCAGCCGCGTGCGCGAGGCGCTCGGCGAGGCCGTGCGCACCTGCGGGGACTACGCGGCCGACTTCCGGGTGCAGCTCAGCGACGGCTCGGTGCGCTGGATCACCGCGCGCGGCCGCGCGCTCGCCGGGCCCGAGCACACCCCGAGCCGCGTGCTGGGCGCCGTCTTCGACACCACCGCCGCCCACGCGGGCGAGGTCCGGCTCACCCGCGTGCTGGAGGCCATGCCCACGGCCTTCTTCCAGCTCAGCCCCGACTGGCGCTTCTCCTACGTCAACGCCGAGGCCGAGCGGGTGCTGCAGAAGAGCCGCGAGCAGCTCAACGACGCGGTGATCTGGGAGCTGTTCCCCGCCGCGATCGGCAACGACTTCGAGACCCACTACCGCGGCGCGATGCAGTCCGGGCACCCCACGATGTTCGAGGCGTACTACCCGCCGCCGCTGGACGCGTGGTACGAGGTGCGCGCCTGGCCGCACTCCGACGGCCTCGCGGTGTACTTCAACGACATCACCTCGCGACGCCACTCCGACGCCCTCCTCGACGAGGCGGTACGCCGCAGCGAGCTGCTGGCCGGGGTCAGCGACGCACTGACCGGCACCCTCGACGCCGAGAAGGCGGTCGCCCGGCTCGCGCGCCTGCTGGTGCCCGAGCTCGCGGACTGGTGCCTGGTCACCCTCGTCAAGGACGGCCCCGCCGACTGGCGCCAGCGCCTCGAGGACGTCGGCTGGTGGCACGCCGACCCCGACATGCTCCCGATCGTGGAGCGCTACGCGGCGGCGCGGATCCCGGCGCTCAGCGACGAGTCGTTCGTCGCCCAGGCGCTCGGGGGCGCCCAACCGGTCCTCATCCACCGCGACGCGACGCTCGCGATCAGCCGGGTGCTCTCCAGCGAGGACGCCCGGGAGCTGCTCCGCGCGCTCGCTCCGTCCTCGGGCATGGTCGTCCCGCTGCGCGGACGCGGGCGCACGGTCGGCCTGGTCTCCGCCTTCCGCGGCGCGGAGCGAGGCGGCTTCAGCGAGGACGACCAGCGCACGATGCGCGAGATCGCGACCCGCGCCGGCCTGGCCATCGACAACGCCCGTCTCTACGGCGAGCAGCGCGCGCTGGCCGAGGGTCTGCAACGCAGCCTGCTGACCGCTCCCCCGGAGCCGGAGCACCTCGAGATCGCGGTGCGCTACGAGCCGGCCGGGCAGGCCGCCCAGGTCGGCGGGGACTGGTACGACGCGTTCGTGCAGCGCGACGGCGGCACCGTGGCCGTGATCGGCGACGTCGTGGGCCACGACATCGCCGCCGCCGCGGCGATGGGCCAGCTGCGCAGCCTGCTGCGCGGCATCGCCGTGCACACCGGCGCCGGCCCCGCGGAGGTGCTGCAGGGCGTCGACCAGGCCATGGACACCCTCGACCTCGGCACCACCGCCACCGCGATCGTGGCTCGCATTGAGCAGACCCCGGCCGAGGTCGCCGCGCGCACCGCCCGGCTGCGCTGGAGCAGCGCCGGGCACCCACCGCCGGTGCTCATCCAGCGCGACGGCACCGTCGCCGTGCTCGCCCCCGAGGAGCCCAACCTGCTGCTCGGCTTCGCCCCCGACGTCGAGCGTGTCGACGCCGAGGTGGTCCTGGGCCGCGGCGACGTCGTGCTCCTCTACACCGACGGGCTGGTGGAGGAGCGTGACGAGGGCATCGACGAGAGCATCGAGCGGCTCGCCGAGACCCTCGGCGATCTCACCGACCTGGGTCTGGAGGAGGGCTGCGACGAGCTGCTCGCCCGGATGCGCCCCGAGCGCCGCGAGGACGACGTGGCGCTGCTGGTGATCCGGCTGCGCTGAGCCCTAGGCGTCGCCACCGGAGGTGGCCGCCTGCTCATCGGCGCCTGCCTGCTCCCTGTCACCTTCCTGCACGGCGGCGCCCCGGGCGCCGCCGGTGGCGGTGCCCGGCACCAGTGCCAGCTCGATGCGGCGCTCCTCGACCGAGGCCGACACCAGCCGCACCCGCACCTCCGCGCCGAGGGCGAGGTCCTCCTCGGCACGCAGCGTCGCCTCGATCGCGGGCTCCTCGATGGTGACCTCCCCGTGGCGCGGGTCCTCGTCGTCGACGTCGACCACGACCGCCGCGAACTCCTCGCCGACCCGTTCGTGCAGGATCCCGGCCTCCACCAGCGACAGCACGGCGCGCTCGTGGGCGCCCGCGAGGCGCGCCGAGTCGCGCAGCAGGCCCGGCAGCGTCGGCAGCGCCTCCCGCACCCAGTCCGGCACCGGACGGCCCGCGCAGACCGCCACGCAGACCTCGCCGGCGAACCGGTCCCCGAGGCGGCGCAGCGGCGCGGTCACGTGGGCGTACTCCGAGGCGAGCCCGGCGTGCTGGGCCTGGGCGGGCAGCTCGCCGTCGAACGCGGCGTACCCGCTCCCGCGCAGCAGCCGCGTGCAGGCCACCACCATCGCCGCGTGGTGCGGGCGGGCGGGGTCGAGGGTGCGGATGAAGTCGGGGTAGAGCAGCTCGGCGGGCCAGGCGATGCCGAGGGCGTGCGCGGTGCGGTGCAGCCGGAGCACGTCGCGCGGCGCCGGGGGCGGCAGGGTGCGCAGCAGACCGACCTGCGCGTGCAGCATCAGCGTGGCCGCGGCGAAGCCGGTGAGCAGCGAGAGCTGGGCGTTCCACTCCTCGACCGGCAGCTGGCGGCGGAAGCTCAGGCGCCAGTGCTCGCCGTCGACGGAGATCTCCTGGTCCGGCAACGGCAGCGAGACCCCGCCCCGGGCCGCCTCCCGGGCCAGGCGCAGCGGACCGAGCTCGGCGAGCAGCCGCAGCGACTCCGGCGCCGTTCCGGCGTCGATCTGCTCCTGCGCCTCGGCGTAGCTCAGCTGGGCCCGCGAGCGCACCAGCGCCCGCTCGACCAGGACGTCCGTGCCCTCCCCGTCGGCGTCGACCTCGATGGTCCACAGCAGCGCCGGGCGGACCCGGTCCGGCAGCAGCGACGCCGCGTCCTCGGAGAGCACCCGGGGGTGCAGCGGCACGGCCGCGTCGGCGCCGTACAGCGTCTCGCCGCGGCGCCGGGCCTCGAGGTCGACAGGGTCGCCGGGGCGCACGAACGCGGCCACGTCGGCGATCGCGTAGTGCACGAGGTAACCGTCGCCGGAACGCGCGATGTGCAGGGCCTGGTCGAGGTCGCGGGAGCCGGGCGGGTCGATGGTGAGCATCGCCAGGTCGGTGCGGTCGAGCGTGGGGAGCATCGGCGCGGCGGCGCTCGCGCGGGCGGCGGCCTCGACCTCGGGCGGGAAGTCCGGGCTCACCCCCAGCTCGGCCCGGATCCGTTCGATGCCCGCGCGCAGTGACGCAGCCGCCACTCCCTCGTGGAGGCTGCGGACCCGGACGACGCGACTCGACGGCATGACGGCACGATAGCCACGTGCTGATCCTGCTGCCTCCCAGCGAGGGCAAGGCCGCGCCCCGGCGCGGCCACCCGCTCGACCTCGCGACGCTGTCCCTGCCGGTCCTCACCGAGCCGCGGGCCCGGCTCCTGGACGCCCTGGTCGACCTCTGCGCGGGCGACCCCGACAAGGCCGCCGAGGTGCTCGATCTCGGCCGCACCCAGCTCGCCCTGGTCAGCGCCAACGCGGCCCTCCCGCAGGCGCCCACGGCGCGCGCGGACGCCGTCTACACCGGGGTGCTGTACGACGCGATGGACGTCGCGACCCTCTCCCCCGCCGCCAAGCGTCGCCTCGGCAGCCGGGTTGCGATCGCCTCGGCGCTGTTCGGCCTGGTCCGCCCGTCCGACCGGATCCCGGCGTACCGCCTCTCCGGCGGGACCTCGCTGCCCGGGGTCGGACCGGTCGCCGCGCTCTGGCGCGAGCACCTCGGCCCGGCCGTCACCGAGGCGCTCGGCGACGGGCTGCTCGTCGACCTGCGCTCGAGCGCGTACGCCGCGTTCTGGCGAGCACCGGCCGACCTCGCGCCGCGGGTGGCCACGGTGCGGGTGCTGCACGAGTCCGCCGGCAGGCGCAAGGTGGTCAGCCACTTCAACAAGGCCACCAAGGGGCGCATCGTGCGGGCCCTGATGGAGTCCGGCGCCGCCCCGCGCACGCCCGAGGCGCTCGCCGAGGCGCTGCGCGACCTCTCCTGGCACGTCGAGGTGGGTGCCCCCACCGCGAAGGGCACCCAGCTCGACGTCGTGGTCAGCGACCTCTGAGGAGGCCTGCGGCTACCAGCGAGCCGGGTCGACGAAGGCGTCGAGGCCCGGCGGCTGGGCGTTGTAGAGCCGCATCGAGGCGCGCGGCTCGCTCTCGCCGGCACCCGGCGGGTAGAACGACAGCACGGTGACCGACGCCGGGGTCAGCTCCATGCGGAAGACCGCGTCGAGCGGCGCCCCCACGGCGTGCGCGACCAGCGTCTTGATCGGCGTGACGTGGCTGACCACCACGATCGTGCGCCCGGCGTGCTCGTCGAGCACGCGCTCCAGCCCGGCGAGGACCCGCTTCTCCACGACCCGGAACGACTCGCCCCCGCGCGGCGCGTTGTCCAGGGAGCCGAGCCAGGAGTCCAACTCCTCGCGGTGCCGCTCGGCGACCTCACCGAAGGTGAGCCCGTCCCAGTGGCCGAACTCCATCTCCGCGAAGCCCGCCTCCTCGGCCAGCGGGACGCCGAGCACCTCGCTGACGATCTCCGCCGACTCGCGGGTGCGGCGTACCGGCGAGGCGACGACGAGGTCGACCTGCTCGGCGATCGGGGCGATCCACTCCGCCGTCGCGCGGACCTGGGCGCGGCCCTCGTCGCTGAGCCCGGGGTTGGCGCTGGCCAGACCGCCGGAGAAGCGCTTCTCGAGGGTGTGGGCGGTGACGCCGTGGCGCACCAGGACCAGCGTGGTCGGCTCACCGGTGCCGGCGGACCAGCCACGGGCCTGGGCCTGGATGCTCGCCGGGCGCTCGCCCTCGGCCGCCGACGCGGGGCTCTCGATCTCCTCGATCAGCGACTCCTCGTCGCTGGTGTCGAGGTGCACGGTCACGCCGTGGCGACGCCCGTCGAGGGCCTCGTTGGCGAGCCGGTCGGCGTAGGCGTTCTCGGCGCGCGGCACCCAGGTGTACGTCGTGCCGAACGGCGCGAGGCTGGTGGCCTCCGCGGCGAGCGGGACCATGTCGGGGTGCTTGATCTTCCAGCGCCCCGACATCTGCTCGACGACGAGCTTGGAGTCCATGCGGACCTCGACCTCGGCGTCGGGCGCGTGCGCGGCTGCCAGGCGCAGCCCGGCGATCAGCCCGGAGTACTCCGCGACGTTGTTGGTCGCCACCCCGAGGGTGGTGCCGTCCTCGGCGATCACCTCGCCGGTGTCGGCATCGCGGAGCACCGCGCCGTACGCCGACGGGCCGGGGTTGCCCCGCGAGCCCCCGTCGGCCTCGATGACGACGCGGCGCGCGCTCACAGCCCGGACTCGGAGGTGCGGACCAGAATGCGGGAGCACTCCTCGCACCGCACCACGGTGTCGGCCGGCTTGGCCTTGATCGACGCGAGCTCGGCGGCGTCGATGCCGAGCTGGCAGCCGTTGCAGCGGCGCTGGCGCAACTCGGCCGCCCCGATCCCGGCCTTCGCGGCACGCAGCTTGTCGTAGAGCGCCAGCAGGTCGGCCGGGAGGCCCTCGACGGCGGGACCGCGCTGGGCCTCCACGTCGACGAGCTTGGCGTCGATCTCGCGCTGCTTCTCGTCGCGGGATGCCTCGAGCTCGGCGATCTCCGCCTCGGTCTCGGTGAGCATGCCGGTGAGCTCGTCGAGGCGCGCCTGGGCGGTCTCGAGGCGCTCCATGACCTCGAGCTCCTGGTCCTCCAGGCTCGCGATGCGGCGCTCGAGGGACTGCAGCTCGTGGCCCATCCGCTCGAGGTCGCGCGGGTTGGCGATCAGGCCCTGGTCGATGCGGTCGCGGTCGCGGTCGCGGCGGGTCTTGACCTGCTCGACGTCGGCGTCGACCTTGGACTGCTCCAGGGTCAGGTCGTCGACGTCGATGCGGGCGTCGCGCGCGAGGTTGGCGACGTCGGCGTGCTTGGCGGACAGCTCGGCGAGACGCGCGATCTCGGGGAGGCGGGCACGCTGGTGCCGCAGCTGGTCGGCGCGGGTGTCGAGCGCCTGGACATCGAGAAGCTTCAGCTGGGCGTACGGGTCGGCTTTCAGCGCGGGGCTCCTGGTGCTTCGGGGTGGGACGGACGGAAGGTCCACGGATCGGTGCACGTCGTGCTGACCCGGGTCTCCACCGTATCGCCCCGCGCCGCCTTCACGCGCGCCTCCACGACCGGCAGCCAGGTCCACTCCGCCGCCCAGTGCGCCACGTCCACGAGGGCAGGGCCGCCCTTCTCCACGAACTCGGACGCCGGATGGTGCCGCAGGTCACTCGTGACGTAGACGTCCGCGTCGGTCCCGGCGACGGTGTCGAGCAGGAAGTCGCCCGATCCGCCGCACAGTGCCACGCGTCGTACCGGCCGGTCGGGGTCGCCGGCCACCCGGACCCCGTGGGCGGTCGCGGGCAGGGCGGCGGCGACCGCCTCGGCGAACTCCCCCAGCGTGGTGCGCGCGACGGTGCCGATGCGCCCGGTGCCGGTGTCGGCGATCTGCGGGTCGGCGAGCTCGACGACGTCGTACGCCGGCTCCTCGTAGGGGTGTGCGCGCAGCATCGCGGCCACCACCCGGGGACGCAGGTGCCGCTCGAGGACGACCTCCACGCGCTCCTCGGCGACCACCTCGGGCACGCCCACCGCGCCGATGCTCGGCTGCGCGCCCGCCAGCGGACGGAAGCGGCCCTGGCCCGGGGTGGAGAACGACGCGTGGTCGTAGTCCCCGATCCGGCCGGCGCCCGCCTCGGCCAGCGCGGCGCGCACGACCTGGGCGGCGTCGACCGGCACGAAGGCGGTGAGCTTGTCGAGGGCGGTCGCGGGCGCCGGGAGGATCGGGCGCAGGTCGCTCACGCCGAGCGCGTGGGCGAGCGCCTCGGAGACGCCGCCCTCGGCCTGGTCGGCGTTGGTGTGGGCGGTGAGCAGCGCGCACGAGGCCTTGGCCAGGGTGGCGAGGGCCCGCCCCTTGGGGGTGGTGGCGGGCACGCCGTGCACCGCCCTGAGGAACAGCGGGTGGTGCACGACCAGCAGGTCCGCGCCCCACTCGGCGGCCTCGCGGGCCACTGCCTCGGTCGGGTCGACGGCGAACATCACCTTCGAGACCCGCGCGTCCGGGTCGCCCAGGACCAGCCCGACGGCGTCCCACGACTCCGCGCTGGCGGGCGGGTACCACCCGTGCAGCAGGTCGACGAGGTCGCGCAGGGTCGGCTCGGAGGAGGGCATGGCGCTCAGGCTAGCGGGGGGCTGCGCAGGCACCCGGACTACGCTCGGGCTCATGTCAGTCGTGAAGATCAACGCCATCTCGGTCCCCCCGCAGGCCGCCGAGGAGCTCGAGCGCCGCTTCGCCGCGCGCGCCCACACCGTCGAGGGCTCGCCCGGCTTCGAGGGCTTCGAGCTGCTCCGCCCGACCGCCGGAGAGGAGCGCTACTTCGTCGTCACCCGCTGGGCCGACGAGGAGTCCTTCGCCGCCTGGCGCGACGGCGACGCCCGCACCGCCCACGCCGGCCAGCACGGCAAGCCCGTCGCCTCCGGCGCCGAGCTCCTGGAGTTCGAGGTCGTCCTCGACGTCAAGCCCTCCGCCTGATCCCTCCCGCCGAGTCGGCGCACGTTCGTGCCGACTCGGCGGGGGTCAGTTGACCTGGCGGTCGCGGCCCTCCCAGTACGGCGCGCGCAGCTTGAACTTCTGCAGCTTGCCGGTGGCGGTGCGGGCCAGGTCGGTGCGGAACTCCACGGCGGTCGGGGCCTTGTAGCCCGCGGCTCGCTCCTTGCACCAGGCGATCAGGTCGGCCTCGGTGACCTGCTCGCCTGGCGCGAGGACGACGAGGGCCATGATCGTCTCGCCCCACTTCTCGTCGGGCACGCCGATCACCGCGACCTCGGCGACCGCCGGGTGGGAGAACAGCACGTCCTCGACCTCGATCGAGGAGACGTTCTCGCCGCCGGTGATGATCACGTCCTTCTTGCGGTCCTTGATCGTGAGGTAGCCCTCTTCGTCGATCGTGCC
Source organism: Nocardioides ochotonae (assembly GCF_011420305.2). NCBI lineage: Bacteria > Bacillati > Actinomycetota > Actinomycetes > Propionibacteriales > Nocardioidaceae > Nocardioides > Nocardioides ochotonae. The sequence continues at coordinate 2,714,988 of NZ_CP061769.1, forward strand.
GCCGTCGCCGGTGTGGAACCAGCCGTCCGCGAGCGCCGCCGCGGTCTCCTCCGGCTTCTCCCAGTAGCCCTCGAGCACGACGTTCGAGCGGGCCAGCACCTCGTGGTCCGGCCCGAGCCCGAGTCGTACGCCGAGGGCCGGCGCCCCGGCGCGCACCAGCTTGGCGGCTCGCTCCTCGGTGCTGAGGTGGTCCCACTCCTGGCGCGAGCGGTTGATGGTGAGCAGCGGGGAGGTCTCGGTGAGCCCGTAGATCTGGATGAACTCCCAGCCCAGCTCCTCCTCCACCCGCGCGACGGTCCGCGTGGGCGGCGGCGCGCCGGCCACGATGATGCGGACCTTGTCGCGACCGGGGATCGGCCCCTCCCAGGTCTGGGCGGCCTCCAGCACCGCGGCCACCACCGCCGGCGCGGCACACATGAAGGTCACCCCGTGCTCGGCCACGCGCCGCAGGATCTCTGCGCCGTCGATCTTGCGGATCACCACCTGCTTGACGCCGAGGCCGGTGGCCGCGAACGGCATCCCCCACCCGTTGGCGTGGAACATCGGCAGCGTGTGGAGGTACACGTCACGGTCGCTCACGCCGGCGTGCATCGCGAACGTCGTGGCATTGACCCAGATGTTGCGGTGGGTGATCTGCACGCCCTTGGGCCGGGCGGTGGTGCCGGAGGTGTAGTTGATGCACGCCGTGGCGTTCTCGTCCGGCTCCCACGGCTGCGGCTCGGCACCGGGCGGGGCGTAGAGGTCGTCGTCGTTCCCCAGCACGAAGCGGTGCTCGCAGGTGACCGAGCCGAGCGCCTCGTCGATCTCGGGGTCGACGTAGAGCACCCGGGCACCGGACTGCTCGACGATGTACTGGACCTCCTCGGGCCGCAGCCGGAAGTTCACCGGCACGAGCACCCGGCCGAACCCCGCGACCCCGAAGAACGAGGTCAGCAGCCGGGCGCTGTTGTGGCTCACCACCGCCACCCGCTCCCCGAACCCGATCCCGAGCTCGTCGAGCCGCGCGGCCTGCCGGCGGGCGAGCTCGCCGATCTCGGCGCAGGTGAGCGCCCCCTGAGACGCAGCGGGCTGCTCGGGCTCGTCCACCACGCCCACCCGGTCGGCGTACACGCCCACAGCACGGTCGATGAAGTCGGACACACTGAACGGCACGATCACGGGCATCTCCTCCGAGCTCGACGGTGACGCAGGCCACTGTAGTGAGCCTCCCCCGCGCTCCCCCGGCACGCCGCGGAGCGTGCGCCGAGCGGCGCGCCGGGCGCGCTCAACGGCCCACCTGCCGGCGAGCACCCGCCCACCTCGATGAGAGTCCTCTCATCCAGGTCTCACCCGCCGCCCATCGTGAGGCAGGATCGTGCTCACCATGAGCAAGGTGTGGCAGGTCCTCCTCGGGCTCGCGCTCGTGCTCCCCCTGGGTGGATACGTCGCGGGCTCGCTCGCCGCCACCTCCGCGGAGGACCCCGCGCCGCGCCCCCGGATCGTCCTGGAGACCTCCTCGCCCCGCGACCGCCCGGCACCGGGCAGCACGCGCACCCCGGACCCCACCCGCACCCCGACGCCCGACGACGCCGACGACGCCGACAACGCCGACAACGCCGACGACCCCGACGACATCGAGGTCGTCATCCCGCAGCCGCGCGACCTCGACCCCGAAGACGCCGACGACCCGGCCGACTCCGATGACCGAGACGACTCCGATGACCGGGACGACTCCGACGACGACCGGGACGGGGACGACGACGGCTGAGCACCCCGCCCCGCACCCGGACGCCCGACTGCGCAGGTCGGGTGTCTCCGTGCGCGCCCGCATCACCCTCACGGTGGCGCTGCTGGTCGGGCTGACCCTCGGCGGCGCCGGGCTCATCGTCTACCTGGTGGAGAGCCAGCGCATCGAGGCGCAGACCACCGAGGAGGTCGAGCAGGAACTCGACGAGTTCGACCTGCTGAGCCGCGAGGGGGTGGACCCGCAGACCGGCGAGCCGTTCGCCTCGGTCAAGGACGTGCTGGTGCTGTTCATGGAGCGCAACGTCCCCGACGACGACGAGCTGCTCGTCGGCTGGGTCGGGGACCGACCGGTGGTGCGCTCCCCGGCGGATGCGCTCGCGCAGGACCCCGCGTTCCAGGACGCCGCGCGCCCGCTCGTGCGGGACGGAGGCAGCACCCGGCTGGACACCGCCGAGGGCGAGGTCCTCATCGCCAGCCAGCCGCTGACCCGCGGGCGCGAGCGGGGCGCGCTGCTGGTGGCGATCAAGCTCGCCGAGGACCGCGCGGAGCTGATCGACACCATGCGCACCTACGCCATCGTCTCGCTGCTGTCGATGCTGCTGATCACGGCGTTCGCCTTCTGGCAGGCCGGACGCCTGCTGGCACCGCTGCGCACGCTGCGCGAGACCGCCGACGAGCTGGGTGCCACCGACCTGTCGCGCCGGATCCCCGAGACCGGCAACGACGACATCACCGCGCTGACGCGCACCGTCAACAGCATGCTGGCCCGCCTGGACGCCGCGTTCGTCGGCCAGCGCGAGTTCCTCGACGACGCCGGACACGAGCTCAAGACCCCGCTGACCGTCCTGCGCGGCCACCTCGAGCTCCTCGACGTCGGGAGCCCCGACGACGTGGCCGAGACCAAGGAGCTGCTGCTCGACGAGGTCGACCGGATGTCGCGGCTGGTCGGCGACCTGATCCTGCTCGCCAAGAGCGACCGCCCCGACTTCGTCCGCCTCGAGCCGGTGGACATCGCCGCGCTCACCGACGACGTGGCCGCCAAGGCACGCGGGCTCGGCGCACGGAACTGGACCGTCGACTCCCGCGCCGAGGGCACGGCGTACGCCGACGCGCAGCGGCTGACCCAGGCCGTGCTCGCCCTGTGCGACAACGCCATCAAGCACACCGGGCCCGGCGACACCATCGCCGTGGGCTCGGCGCGCGATGCCTCCGGGCTGCACTGGTGGGTACGCGACACCGGCCCGGGCGTCCCCGAGGCGGACCGCGAGAGGATCTTCGAGCGCTTCGGCCGCAGCACGATCCCGGCCGACGACGAGGGCTTCGGCCTCGGCCTGTCCATCGTCCGCGCCATCGCCCAGGCCCACGGCGGCACGGTGGCGCTGGACCCGACCTGGACGGAGGGGACCAAGGTGGTCCTGACCGTCCCCACCCGCACCCGCACCCAGCACCCGGAGGTCCCCGCGTGGCCCGCATCCTGATCGTCGAGGACGAGGCGCGCATCGCGTCCTTCGTCGCCAAGGGCCTGCGCGCCGAGGGCCATCTGGCCACCGTCGTCGGCGACGGCCCCGGCGGGCTGGACCGCGCCCTGAGCGGGGACTTCGACCTGATGGTCCTCGACATCGGGCTGCCCGGGATGGACGGCTTCGCCGTGCTCGAGCAGCTGCGCGCCCAGGGCTCACGGATGCCCGTGATCGTGCTCACCGCGCGGGACTCGGTGACCGACACCGTGTCGGCGCTGGAGGGCGGCGCCGACGACTACATGCCGAAGCCGTTCCGCTTCGCCGAGCTCATCGCCCGGGTGCGGCTGCGCCTGCGCCAGGCCCAGCCGGGCGGCGAGGCCGGCGCCCGCGACGCGGTGGACGCCGGCGGCCTGCGCCTCGACCTGCGCACCCGCCGCGCCACCGTCGCCGGGCGGCAGGTCGACCTGTCCGCCCGGGAGTTCTCCCTCGCCGAGATCTTCATGCTCAACCCCGGCCAGGTGCTGTCGCGCGAGCAGCTCCTCGACCACGTCTGGGGCCTCGACTTCGACCCCGGCTCCAACGTCGTCGACGTGTACGTCGGCTACCTGCGCCGCAAGTTCGGCGCGGCCCGCATCGAGACCGTGCGGGGCATGGGCTACCGCTTCGTCAGCGCACCTTGAACCCGGCGAAGCGCGCCCGCGGCTGACGCGCCAGCGCCGGCTCCAGCATCTCGGCGAACTGTGCCGGCAGCGGTCGGCGCGCGGGATCCTTGTCCAGGCCGGCGTGCAGCGCCTCGACGACCTCGCCGGGCACTCCGTCGGGCAGCGCGCGCGGCGCCTGGACCAGCTGCGGCCACCGCTCGCGTACGTCGGGCGCCTTCAGGTCCCCCGACTCGAAGGGCCGGTAGCCGGCCACGGCCTCGAACACCGTCGCGGCCAGCCCCCACACGTCGCTCGCCGGGCATGGCACCCCCGCGCCCCCGGGGTCGGCCTGCTCGGGGGCGAGGTAGGCGTCGGTGCCGATCACGCTGCGCAGGGAGGCGGCCGCGTCGACCGGACGGGCCACCGACAGGTCGATCAGCCGGGCCGGCGCGCCCATGATCACGTTGGCCGCCTTGATGTCCAGGTGGGTCCACCCGAGGCCGCGCAGGTAGTGCAGTGCGCCGGCGACCTCGATCGCCAGCGGCAGGTACTGCTGCTCGGGGAGCGGGCCGTACCTGCGCACCAGCGTGGACAGGCGCGGCCCGTCGACCTGCTCGAGGACGACGTGGGGCCGCGGCCCGTCCAGCCGGTGCCGCAGGGCGCGCACCACCACCGGGTGGTTGACGGTCGCGAGCGCCTCCACCTCGCGGCGCAGGCCGCGCAGGCTGTCCGGGTCCTCGACCTGACCCGGCCGCAGCACCTTCACCACCACCGGCCCGTAGGTGACCTCGTCGAAGGCGAGGTAGGCCTCGTAGGCCGACCCGCCGCCGAGCAGCCGCACGACGCTGAGCTCTGGCGTGATCGGGTCGCCCTCGCCCAGGTCCCACCCGTCGCGGGTCGTCTCCGGGACCGCGGCGCGGGGCGGTGCGGTGGTGACGCTCATCGGTTCTCCTCCTTGAGGGTCGTGCCTGCTGGTCGTGCCTGCTGGTCGCGCCGGGGTGCTCGTCGCTCAGCGGCGGACGGCGCGGGTGTCGTTGCGGGAGCGGTCGTTGGTGGAGTTCTTCGTGCGGTCCCGGGTCTTGTCTCCGCCGTCCCGGGTCCAGTCCTTGGTGAGGTCGCCACGGCTGCGGTCGCGGTCGCGGCTGACAGCAGTGACCCGGCTGTTGGTGTTGTCCGCGCGCGAGCGGCTGTCGCCGGTGTCGCGGCTGCGGGTGTCGCGGGTCGCCTTGGTCTTGGGGTCGCGGGTGTTGGTGGCGGCGTCCCGTCCGAAGGTGTCGTCGTCGTCCTCGTCATCGACCGCCAGCACCACGTCGGGCTGGTCGTCCTTGCGCTGGTAGACACCCTCGTCGGCCGCAACGCTCGGGGTCTGGAACGCGACGAGACCGGCCGCGACACCTCCGGCGACGCCCAGGGTGGCGATGCTCACGAGCTTCCTCATGATCGTTCCTCTCTGCCGGGTCCGAGCCCGGCACGCAGGGGTGGTCCGCCTCCCGAGTGGCGGCGGATCCGTGCTTGCACCCACGACTCTCGCCGCCCACGGTGAGCCGCCCATGAGCCCCCGATGAGAGCACTCTCACGTCCCGCCGGATGTCGTGAGGAGCGGCCCGGACGCCTATCGTTGCGAAGAACAACAATTGCCTTCGACAACCTTGATGGAGCACTGCATGAGTACACCCACCGTCGCGACCGGTTTCCCGGCCGCCACCTCCGGACCCTCGGGAAGTCCGTTGAAGCCTCTGGTGGGGCTGTTGCTCGGCATGTTCGTCTCGATGCTGGCGACGACCGTCGTCAGCACCTCGCTGCCGGTGATCCTCGCCGACCTCGGCGGCGGCCAGACGGCGTACACCTGGGTGGTCACCGCCACCCTGCTCACCACGGCTGTCTCCACCCCGATCTGGGGCAAGCTCGCCGACCTCTTCGACCGCAAGCTGCTGCTCCAGCTGGCCCTGGTGATCTTCATCCTGGCCAGCGCCGCCGCCGGCTTCGCCCAGAACAGCGAGTGGCTGATCGGCTGCCGCGCCATCCAGGGCATCGGCGCCGGTGGTCTGGGCGCCCTGACCCAGATCGCGATGGCGGACATCATCTCGCCGCGTGAGCGCGGCAAGTACATGGGCCTGTTCGGCGGCGTCATGGCGCTGGCCACCGTCGGCGGACCGCTCATCGGCGGTGCGATCACCGACCTGTCGAACTGGCGCTACAACTTCTACGTCGCGGTCCCGGTCGCCGTCGTCGCGCTGGTGATGATCCAGAAGACCCTGCACCTGCACCCGCTGCCGAAGCGCAAGGTGAGCATCGACTACGCCGGCATCGTGCTGCTGTCGGCGTCGGTCTCCACGCTGCTGATCTGGATCTCCCTGGTCGGCAGCTCCTTCGCCTGGGCCAGCGCGACCACCGCCTGGATGGTCGGCGGCACCCTCGTCGGCATCGCCGGCTTCGTCGCCGTGGAGCTGCGCGCCAGCGAGCCGCTGATCCCGCTGACGCTGTTCCGCAACCGCACCTTCACCTGGGCGGTCATCGGCAGCCTCTCGGTCGGCGTCGCGATGTTCGGCACCACCGTCTTCCTCTCGCAGTACATGCAGCTGGCCCGCGGCGCCTCGGCCACCGAGTCCGGCCTGATGACGCTGCCGATGATGCTGGGCCTCTTCCTGGTCTCCTCGATCGCCGGTCGCCAGATCACCAAGACCGGCGTCTGGAAGCCCTACGTCCTCGGCGGCTCGATCCTGCTGACCATCGGCATGGGCCTGATGGGCACGATCGAGTACGACACCAACTTCGTGCTGGTCTCGGTCTACATGTTCGTCCTCGGCTCCGGCGTCGGCCTGGTGATGCAGAACCTGGTGCTCGTCGTGCAGAACGCCGTCCCCCCGCGCGACCTCGGGGTCGCGAGCTCCGGGGTGAACTTCTTCCGCACCGTCGGCGGCACCATCGGCGTCGCCGTCCTCGGCGCGGTGCTCGGCAACAAGGTCACCTCCCACATGGCCGAGCGCGCCGGCGACCTGCAGACGGCCATCGGGTCGCTCGGGTCCCAGGGCAAGGAGGTCGCCGCGGCCCTGCAGAGCGGCTCCATCCCCGCGGTGAGCAGCCTGCCCGAGCCGGTGCGGGCCGTCGTGGAGTCGGTGTACGGCGCCTCGGTGGCCGACATCTTCGTGGTGGCCGCCCCGATGGGCCTGCTGACGGTGCTCGCCGTGGCCCTGCTGCCGAACCTCGCGCTCGGCACGATGACGCGTCACGAGAAGTTCAGCGCCGAGGAGAGCGCGGTGGCCCTGGCGGCCACCGCCGAGGCCGCGGCCGGCCAGAACGGACCGGAGCACCCCGGTGACGGACGCGACCACCGCTGACCTCGCCGCGGCCGTCGGCGAGATCGAGGCCCAGTTCACCCGGATGGCGGCGGCCTCGCGCCGCCGCCTGCGGGAGCACGCGAGCAGCGTCCACCCCGACCTGACCCCGCTCGGCTTCGCCCTGCTCACCGCCGCCCAGCGCCTCGGCCGATGCCCGCAGGGCGCCCTCGTGCACCGGGTGCAGGCCGACAAGGGCGCGGTGAGCCGGGCGGTCGCCCAGCTCGAGCAGCTCGGACTGATCAGCCGCGAGGCCGACCCGGACGACCGGCGCAGCCAGCTGCTCGAGCTCACCCCCGCCGGCACGGCGGCCCTCGCCGGGATCGACACGCGCGCCCGCGAGCTGCTGCACGGGCAGCTCGAGGGCTGGACCCTCACCGAGGTCCAGCAGCTCCGCGACCTGCTGACCCGGCTCAACGACGCCGATCTCACTCATCTGGAGGCCGGGTCCGAGGACAGCGGCGCCGGTGTCTCGGTAGCCTGAGGGCGCACCCGACGAGAGAGACACGATGAGCACACCGCTGCTGTGGACCCGCTCCGTGGTCCTCGCCGTGGCCGCGCTCGGTGCCGGGGTCCTCTCCCACGTCGCGGCCGACGGCGCACTCCCCCATCCCGTGGTGCTGCTCGCCCTGCTGGGCCTGACCAGCGTCGTCGCGGTGCCGTTCCTGCGCTCGCGCGCCTCCACCGGACGCCTCGTGGCGCTGGTGGTCGGCGGCCAGGCGCTCACCCACGTCGCGCTGAGCGCGCTCGCCGGCCACGCAGGTGACCGCGCCGCGTCCAGCGCATCGGGGGCGGCGGGGGCCGTCGCACCGGGTGCCCTCCTCGAGGTCACCGACTCCTCGGGCCGTCGTACCGGCCCCCTGCTCGACCAGTACGCCGCGGCCGCCGACGCGACGCCCGCCGGACACGCGAGCGACCCGTTCTCCTGGCTCGCCGACCTGGCCGGGCACCAGCTCGCCCACGTCACCGAGCAGGGCCCGGCGATGCTCCTCACGCACACGCTGGGGGCGGTCGCACTCGGCCTGTGGCTCGCGGTCGGCGAGCGCGCCCTGTGGCACCTGCTGCACCTCGGCGTCGCCCGGCTCGCGGCCGCCGCCCGCGCCCACGTCCTGCTCGACGCCGGCCTCGCGGCCGTGCGCGACACCCTGGCCGCCGGACGGCAGTGCCCGCCAGTCGACAGCGGGTGGCGTCCCGGCCCGGAGCGAGTGCTCCGCCACCAGGTCGCCCGACGCGGCCCACCGCCTCTCCTCCCCGCCTGAGCCGCACCACGCCAGGCCTCCCGCCGGGTCCCCGCTGGACCCGGCCCCCGCGCGCGTCCCGCGCGCCACCCATCCATGTCTTGGAGGAGATCCCATGCACCGCACCACCACTCGCCGTACCCGCCGTTCCGCCCTCGGCGCGCTCGCCCTCGCCGGCGCCCTCGTCCTGAGCGCCTGCGGCGAGGACACCGAGCCCGCCGAGCAGTCCGGCTCCGCCGCCACCAGCGGCCCCGAGATCGTCGTGACCGACCCGTGGGTCCGCGCGACCGACGGCGCCGAGGACACCACGATGACCGCGGCGTTCATGGACCTGGCCAACCAGGGCGACGAGGGCGTCTCGCTCGTCTCCGCCTCCAGCGACGTCGCGGGCACCGTGGAGATCCACGAGATGGCGAACGTCGACGGCAAGGCCGTCATGCAGGAGGCCGAGGACGGCGTCGAGCTCAAGGCCCGGGGCGGCCAGCTGCTCCAGCCCGGCGGCTACCACGTCATGCTCATGGGCCTCACCGAGGAGCTCGCGGCCGGCGACGAGGTCGAGCTGACCCTGGAGTTCTCCGACGGCAGCACCCAGGAGATCACCGCGCCGGTCAAGGCCTTCACCGAGGAGGAGGGCCAGTACCACGACCACGGCTCCCACGACCACGGCGACGACGAGAAGCAGGGCGACGAGAAGCACGGCAACGAGGACCCCGAGCACCCGTGAGCACCTCGGGAGTCGGACGCCGCGGCTTCCTCGGCTACGTCGGCACGGCGGTCGCGGGGGCGGCCGCCGGTGTCGGCGGCGCGACCCTCGCCGGGTCGAGCGGCCGCGCGGAGGAGCCGGCGGCCGCCCCCGACACCTCGTCCTGGGCCGGGCGCACCATCGACCCGCACGGTCCGCACCAGCCCGGTGTGGCGGCCACGCCCGCCCACGTCACCGAGCTCGTCGCGCTGGACCTGCTGCCCGGCACCGACCGGGACGCCCTCGGCCGGCTGATGCGGGTGTGGACCGGGGACGTCGAGGCGCTCACCCAGGGGCGTCCCGCGCCCGGCGACACCGCGCCGTGGCTGGCCACCGCGAACGCCGACCTGACGATCACCGTCGGCGCCGGGCCGGGCGCGTTCGGCCCGCGGCGCCTCGGCGCTCCCCCGCCCGGCTTCGGCGAGGTGCCCCCGATGCGCCACGACCGGCTGCAGGAGCGCTGGAACGGCGGGGACCTGGTGCTCCAGGTCGCCGGCCGCGACGCCACCACCGTCGCCCACGCCGTACGCCGCCTGGTGGCGGACGCGGCGCCCTTCGCGACCCTGCGCTGGCGCCAGCAGGGCTCGTGGAACGGCACCGGGCCGCAAGGGCAGCCGGTGACCGGACGCAACCTGTTCGGACAGGTCGACGGCTCGGCGAACCCCCGGCCCGGCACCCCGCTGTTCGACCAGACGGTCTGGATCCCCGACGGGCCCTGGGCCGGCGGCACCACGCTGGTGGTGCGCCGGATCCGGATGGACCTGGACACCTGGGACGAGCTGACCCGCGACGAGCAGGAGCAGTCGGTGGGCCGGCGCCTCGACGACGGAGCACCGCTGAGCGGCGGGGACGAGCTCGACGACGTCGACCTGCGCGCCCGCTCCGGCGGGCGGCTGGTGGTCGCGCGCGACGCCCACGCCCGGCGCTCCCACCCGGGGCTCAACGGCGGGCGGCGGATCTTCCGCAAGGGCGCCAACTACGTGCTCGACACCGACGCCGGTGTCGAGTCGGGCCTGATCTTCCAGAGCTTCCAGGCCGACCTGCTCGACCAGTTCGTCCCGATCCAGCAGACCCTCGACGAGCTGGACTCGCTCAACGAGTGGACCACCGCGATCGGCTCGGCGACCTTCGCGGTGCTGCCGGGCTTCGAGCCCGGGAGCTGGCTGGGGCAGTCCCTGCTGGGCTGACCCGCCCGCGAGACCGCCTGGAGGCGCGTCGGCGTCCTGCGGTCGACCCCCCCGTCGGGCGACCGTAGGACGCCGACATCCGCCGGGCGGTCCCGGGGCTCGCGCACGTCCGGGCCGCCAGCCGGCCGGTCACAGCCTCTCGCAGATTCGTACGCTAGTCGACTTGTTTCAACTCGATCGGACCGCGAAAAAACGGCCGGGTGCGAGGCTTGCCCCATGAGCGAGATCGTCGAGTTCGTGCGCGCCCGGATCGATGAGGACGAGGAGCTGGCCCGCGAGGTCGAGGAACAGGTCCGCCACGACCGCGGTGCGCAGGCCCCAGGCGGAACGGCCGAGAGGGGCGCGGTGAGCCTCACCGGCGTGGCCCGGGTGCTGGCCGACTGCGAGGCCAAGCGGGGACTGCTGGAGCTGGCCGAGGCCGCCACCGCCGACGACCTGCCCGGCTACGCCACCGCGATCCGTCAGCTGCTGGCGCTGCCGTACGCCGACCACGCCGACTACCTCGACGCCTGGCGACCCTGACTGGGGTGTCCACCGGGGCGGTCCTCCCGGTCGAGGTCACGCCCGGGGCGGGAGGTGGCTCGATCCCGGTTCAGAAGTCCTTGCGGAGGTGCACGTCGCCGGCGCCGGGGCTGGGCACGTCCTCCCACCGGAAGATCTCGCGATACCCGTGTCGCTCGTAGAAGCCCGGCGCCTGGAAGGTGAAGGAGGTGACGAAGACATGGGCGCACCCGCGCGCCCGGGCCACCGTCTCGAACTCCGCGAGGAGCCTGGCGCCGAGGCCGGCTCCGCGGGTGTCCTTGCGCACCCAGGTCATCGCGATCCCGGCGGCGACGCCCCAGGTCCAGCCACTGACGCCCGCCGCCAGCTGGCCCGCCTCGTCGTCGATGCGGACCGTCAGCTCCCGCGCCGGGGGGATTCCCCTGGTCGCCGCCGCATTGACCGCGTCCAGCTCGTCGGACAGCCGCTGGTCGAGCGCGGCGTCCGACTCACCGACCCTCGCGCGGTACCGGTCCTCCCCCGGCGGGCCACTCGACCCGTGTGCCTGCGTCATGGAGCGGATCGTGCCACGAATGACCGCAGCCGCGGCCCGACCACGGCCGGGCACAGTGGCCGCGGCCGGCCTTCCGGTGGGCGCAGAGGGGATCGAACCCCCGACCACCTCGTTGTAAGCGAGGGGCTCTACCGCTGAGCTATACGCCCGTGCTGATTCGCGGCCACAGACTAGACGAGAGCCCGGCCCCGGCGCGAAGCGGGCGAGGTGCGGTCCCCCGGAGGACCCCGGCGACGGCCGCAAACGACGTCGGACCGCCGGAGTCTCGGGTCACCGGCGGTCCAACGCGGCCGAGCCTAGGACGCGGGGCGCGCGCGGTGCCAGCGATCCGGGCAAAGCCGTCTGGGCGGTCTAGTCGCTGGGTCGCTCGGGGGCCCCTCAGGTCAGGGCGTGCAGCTGGCGCAGGTGCTCGTCGAGGTCGCGACCCTCGGGCATCGCGTTGTGCACCGACCAGCGCACCCGGCCCTCGCGGTCCACGACGTACGACGAGCGGCGCGGCGCTCCGGTGCGCTCGTCGAACACGTCGTAGGCCCTGCTCACCTCACCGTGCGGCCAGAAGTCCGAGAGCAGCGGGAAGTTGTGGCCCTCGGCGTCGGCGAACGCGCGCAGCGCGAACATCGGGTCGCAGGAGATCGCGAGCACCTCGGTGTCGAAGGTCAGGAACTCGTCGAGGCGGTCGCGCACCCCCGCCAGCTCGCCGGTGCAGACCCCGGAGAAGGCGTAGGGGTAGAACAGCAGGGCGACGGCCTTGGTGCCGCGGAACGACGACAGCGTCACGTCCTGGCCGAACTGGTCGCGCAGGGTGAAGTCGGGCGCCAACCCGCCGAGGGACAGACCCGCGATGCCCTCCTGGTCGGTGCTCACGACGACTCCTTCCTGACCGGCGTACCCGGTGTACCTGGCTTGGCTGAGTTGGCCAGATCCCACTTGAGGACCTTGCCGGTGGCGTTGCGGGGCAGCTCGTCGAGCATGACGATCTCCCGCGGGACCTTGAACCTCGCCAGATTGTCCTTCACCCACTCGCGCAGCTGCACGTCGGTCACCTCTGCGCCGTCGCGGATCACGACGTAGGCGACCAGGCGCATGCCGTACTGCTCGTCCTCGACGCCGACCGCGGCCACCTCGAGGACGCCCGGGTGGCGGGCCAGGCAGTCCTCGACCTCGCGGGGGAAGACGTTCTCGCCGCCGCTGACGATCATCTCGTCGTCGCGACCCTCGACGTAGAGGCGACCGTCCGGGCCGAACCGCCCGACGTCGCCGGTGGCCATCAGCCCCTCGATCATGTCCTTGCCACCGCCGCCGCTGTAGCCCTCGAAGAGGATCGTGTTGCCCACGAAGATCCGGCCCGGGGTGTCCGGCGCCGCCGGCCGGTCGTCCTGGTCGTAGATGCGTACGACGGTCCCCCACGGCGGCCGCCCGGCCGAGGTCGGGGCCTCGCGGAGGTCCTCGGGGGTGGCGATCGAGGCGTAGGCGACCTCGGTGGAGCCGTAGATGTTGTAGAGGTGGTCCCCGAAGTGGTCCATCCAGCTCATCGCCAGGTCGCCGGGCAGGGCGGAGCCCGACGACGCCACCACCTGCACGGTGGACAGGTCATGGGCGGCCAGGACGTCCTCGGGCAGCGCCAGGATGCGCTGGAGCATCACCGGGATGACCACCACGCACTCGCAGCGCTCCTCGGCGACGAGGCGCAGCGCGTCCTCGGGGTCGAAGCGGCGACGCAGCACGAGCGTCGTGCCGAGCAGCATCGCCAGCGCGAGATGGGCATAGCCCCAGGTGTGGAAGAGCGGCGCGGCGACGTGGGTGCGCCAGCCGGCGCGCAGCGGCATCCGCGAGAGCAGCGAGACCGCCGCGTCGATCCCGGCCTCCGCGCGGGGCGCGGCCTTCGGGACGCCGGTGGTGCCGGACGTCAGGATCACGATCCGTCCGTGGCGCTGCGGCGCATCGAGGTCGTCCCCCGCCGAGGCCGCGATCAGGCCCTCCAGCGTCAGCCGCTCCTCCTCGGACCCGGTGTCGCTGTCGCTCCACGCGATCACCGGGGTGCCGGGGGCGTCGTCGCCGAGCAGGCCGGCGAACTCCTCGTCGTGGACCACCACCCGCGGCCGCTCGCGCTCGAGGACCTCGAGCAGCTGGGGTCCGGCGAAGGCCGTGTTGAGGTAGAGCGCGTCGGCGCCGAGGCGGTTGGCCGCGATCGTGGCCTCCACGAAACCGCGGTGGTTGCGGCACATCAGCGCGACCGAGTCGCCCTCGCCGACGCCGAGCTCCCGCAGCCCGCGGGCCAGCGCGTTGGCGCGGCGGTGCAGCTCGGCGTAGCTCAGCGAGCCACGCTCGTCGATGATCGCGACCCGGTCGGGGGCGCGCAGCGCGACACTGGCGAACCCGCCGCCGGGGCCCGTGCCCCAGCGCCGCAGCGTGCCCAGCAGCCCGATCAGGACCGGAGGGGAGTACGGACGCACGACCCCGGAGCCGAGCAGCACCCTGCCGGCCGTGGTCGTCGAGGCGAGCCGGGCCGTCAGGGTGTCGAGCACAGGTGAGTTCCTTTGGTGCCGCGGAGGTCAGGCCGGGGTCTTGGGTGCCACCAGTCGCGTCGCCGCCCAGTCCTTGCTGACGCTGGCGGTCGTGGTCTGCGCGAGCCCCGCGATCGGAGCCGCCTCGGCGATGTCGGACGCGTCGACGGCGTTCGGCCTGCCGACCTTCGGGGTCATCAACCAGATGGAGCCACCGCCGACGAGGTCGGTCAGGGAGTCGACGAGACCGTCGACGAGGTCGCCGTCGTCCTGTCGCCACCACAGCAGGACCGCGTCCACGACGTTGCCGTAGTCGCCGTCCACCATGTCCGCGTCGAGGGCGTTCTCGATGGCAACGCGGAGTTCGTCGTCGGCGTCGTTGTCCCAGCCAAGTTCCTGAATGACCATGCCGGCCTTGAAGCCGAGCCGGGCAGCCGGATCGGCAGGGGCGCCTGTCTGGGTGGACCCGCCACCCGCGGTCGAACTCACTGAGGCCTCCAGACATCTGATGAGATACGGCTCTCCGGGATGTCGGAGAAGCCGGATGTGAGGAGTAGTCCAGCGGAGTCAGCGCCGCTGCGCAAGCCGGTACACGCCACGACCTCACAGAACGGCGTCCCCGGACCGCCACTCGGAGGATTCTGGACGGGCCCGCGGCGGGCCCCGGGGACCGCGCCTGCGAGGGTCCGCCGAGACCTCGCCCACCCCACACCCCCAGCTACTGGGCGGTAGATTCCGTCCCCTTTCCCGACGTGGGAACATGGCCGGGTGACCGAGGAAACACCCTTCCCTTCAGGCACTCGCTCCGGCAGCACCCCTTCTGTGATCCACGAGGGCCTGCCGACCCAGCTGCCGGACATCGACCCTGACGAGACCGCGGACTGGCTCGCCTCCTTCGACGCGCTCGTCGACGAGCGTGGCCGCTCCCGCGCCCGCTACATGATGCTGCGCCTGCTCGAGCGCGCCCGTGAGATGCAGGTCGGGGTTCCCGCCCTGCGCTCCACGGACTACATCAACACGATCCCGCCCGAGCGCGAGCCGTGGTTCCCGGGCGATGAGGAGATCGAGCGCCGCATCCGCGCCTTCATCCGGTGGAACGCCGCGGTGATGGTCTCCAGCGCCAACCGCAAGGGCCTGGAGGTCGGCGGCCACATCGCCACCTACCAGTCCTCCGCGAGCCTCTACGAGGTCGGCTTCAACCACTTCTTCCGCGGCAAGGACCACCCCGGCGGCGGCGACCAGATCTACTTCCAGGGCCACGCCTCCCCCGGCATCTACGCCCGCGCGTTCCTCGAGGGGCGCCTGGAGGAGGAGCAGCTCTACCGCTTCCGCCAGGAGGTCCAGCACGGCACCGGCAAGGGCCTGTCCTCCTACCCGCACCCGCGCCTGATGCCGGACTTCTGGGAGTTCCCCACGGTCTCCATGGGGCTCACCGGCATCAACTCGATCTACCAGGCGCGGTTCAACCGCTACCTGCACAACCGCGGCATCAAGGACACCAGCGACCAGCACGTCTGGGCGTTCCTCGGTGACGGCGAGATGGCCGAGCCCGAGTCGCTCGGCGCGATCCGGATCGCGGCCCGCGAGGAGCTCGACAACCTCACCTGGGTCATCAACTGCAACCTCCAGCAGCTCGACGGCCCGGTCACCGGCAACGGCAAGATCATCCAGGAGCTGGAGGCCAACTTCCGCGGCGCCGGCTGGAACGTGATCAAGGTCGTCTGGGGCCGCGAGTGGGACGACCTGCTGGCCCGCGACGTCAACGGCGTGCTGGTCAACAAGATGAACACCACCGCGGACGGCGACTTCCAGACCTACTCGGTCGAGGACGGCGCCTACACCCGCGAGCACTTCTTCGGGGGTGACGAGCGGCTGCGCAAGATGGTCGAGCACATGAGCGACGCGCAGATCGCCAAGCTGCCGCGCGGTGGCCACGACTACCGCAAGGTCTACGCCGCGTTCGACGCCGCGACCAAGCACGTCGGCCAGCCGACGGTGATCCTGGCCAAGACCGTCAAGGGTTGGACGATCGACGCCCTCGAGGGCAAGAACGCCACCCACCAGATGAAGAAGCTGACCCCGGAGGACATCAAGCGCTTCCGCGACCGCCTCTACCTGCCGATCTCCGACCGCGACCTGGAGCGCTCCTACGAGGAGACCGGCGCCGCGCCGTTCTTCCACCCCGGCGCCGAGTCCCCGGAGATCCAGTACATGCTGGAGCGCCGCCGCCAGCTCGGCGGCTCCGTCCCGCGCCGGGTGCAGCGCTCCAAGCCGCTGACGCTCCCCTCCGACGCGGCGTACAAGGACCTCAAGCAGGGCGGTGGCAAGAACAAGATCGCCACCACGATGGCCGTCGTCCGCCTACTCAAGGAGTGGATGCGCGACCCCGAGATCGGCAAGCGCCTGGTCCCGATCGCGCCGGACGAGTACCGCACCTTCGGCATGGACGCGATGTTCCCGAGCGCGAAGGTCTACAACCCGGCCGGCCAGCAGTACGAGTCGGTCGACCGCAAGTTGTTGCTCTCCTACAAGGAGTCCAAGCAGGGCCAGATGCTCCACGAGGGCATCTCCGAGGCCGGCGCAGTGGCCTCCGCGACCGCCGCCGGGTCGGCGTACGCCACCCACGGCGAGCCGATGATCCCGTTCTACATCTTCTACTCGATGTTCGGGTTCCAGCGCACCGGCGACTCGATCTGGGCGATGGCCGACCAGCTCTCGCGCGGCTTCCTGATCGGCGCCACCGCCGGTCGCACGACGCTGACCGGTGAGGGCCTGCAGCACGCCGACGGCCACTCCCCGCTGCTGGCGGCGACCAACCCGGCGGTCGTGCACTACGACCCGGCGCACGCCTACGAGATCGCGCACATCATGCAGAACGGTCTCGAGCGGATGTACGGCACCGGCGGCCCCGCGGGCAACGGCGAGAACGTCATCTACTACGTCACCGTCTACAACGAGCCGGTCGCCCAGCCCGCGGAGCCGGCCGACGTCGACGTCGAGGGCATCCTCAAGGGCATGCACCAGACGGCCGTCGCCGAGGGCGAGGGCCCGCGGGTCACCCTGCTCGGCTCCGGCGTGGGCTACCCCTGGATCGAGGACGCGGCGCGGATCCTGCGCGAGGACTGGGGGGTGCAGGCCGACCTGTGGTCGGTCACCTCCTGGAACGAGCTGGCCCGCGACGCCGTCGCTGCCGAGGAGTGGAACCTGCTGCACCCGGGCGAGGCCCCGCGCACGTCGTACGTCGAGGAGCGCCTCGTCGACGTCGAGGGCCCGGTCGTGGCGGTGTCGGACTACATGCGGGCCGTCCCGCTGCAGATCGCCCGCTGGGTGCCCGGGGACTACCGGGTGCTCGGCGCCGACGGGTTCGGCTTCGCCGACACCCGCCCCGCTGCGCGCCGGTTCTTCCACATCGACGCCCAGTCGGTCGTCGTTCAGGCGCTGCAGGCGCTCGCCGACGCCGGGCAGATCGACCCGGCCCAGGTGGAGAAGGCGTTCAACACCTACCGCATCGACGACCCGACCGCGGTCGCCGACGTGCAGCAGGAGGGCGGCGACGCCTGAGTCGCCACCGCACGTGATGCCAGGGCCCGCCACGCCTCGCGTGGCGGGCCCTGGCGCGTCACGGGCCGCCTGTCGGTCCCGTGATGAGCCGGCGGCTCAGGCGGGGCCGTCGGCGGCCGCGCCCAGCGCGCCGTCGGCCGGTGCCCCGCCGGCGCGCAGCAGGGCGCGCCAGCGCGCCCGGGAGTACGTCGCGGGGGGTGTCTCCTCGACGAAGTCGGCCAGGATGCGCGCGAACCGCACCGGGTGGTCCCTGTGCGGGAAGTGCCCCGCGTCGTCGAGCACCTCCACCCGGGCCGCCGGGGCGAGATCGGCGACCAGGTCGGCGTGCTCGACGGGGATCACCGCGTCGTCGCGGCCCCAGACGACCGTCATCGGCAGCGCGCTGGTGAGGTAGGCGCGGTCGGCCATCGTGACGATCTGGCCCTGCCAGTCGACCACCGCGCGCACGACGTGGCGCAGCGCGTGCCGGGTGGCCGGGTCGCGCAGCGAGTCGTAGATCTTGGCGACCTCCCCGAGGTCGCGGGTCCGGGGCAGCCCACTGGCCGCCAGCATCCGCATGCCGACGACCCCCACGTGCCGCACCCCGGGGAGGGTGAGCGCCCCCATGACCTGGTGGAAGCCGGGCGTCGTGACGGCGCGCACCACCGGGGACACCTCCGGGCCGAGTCCGCCGGGCGCCACCAGCACGAGGCGCTCGGTGCGCTCGGGGAACTGGTAGGCGAACTGCATCGCCACCCCGCCGCCGAGGCTGTGCCCGACGACCGTCACCCGGTTGATGCCGAGGACGGTGAGCAGGTCGCGCATCGCGTTGGCATAGCCGCCGACGCTGTAGTCGGCGCGCGGCTTGTCGGAGCTGCCGTGGCCGAGCAGGTCGGGGGCGATGACGGTGTGGCGTCGAGCCAGCTCGTCGATGACCGGCGACCAGGTGGTGTGGTCGCAACCCATGCCGTGCAGGAGCAGCAGCACCGGCCCGTGCCCGACCTTGACGAACGCGCGCCGGTGACCGTGGATCGTCACCGACTGCACCTCGTGCGTCGCCTTCACCACCACCATCTCCCGCCGTCGAAGCCAGAGGACCGATTCAACCAGACCGGGCGCCCCGAGGCAGGCGGTCGCGGTCTAGCCTCGGGGCGTGTCCCGCCGCGTCCCCGCCACCGCCCACCCGCGCGCCGCCGCCGCCCTGCGCCGCGCGACCGGCGCGCTGAGCACCGCGGCGATGGCCCGCATGGAGACCGAGTACGCCTGGTTCCGGGCCCTGAGCGCCGAGGACCGCTCCTGGGTCGGGCTCATCGTGCAGGCCGGCGTGAAGGGCTTCGTGGACTGGTACCACCGCGACCCGGGGCAGGCCCCGGCCCCCGAGGGCTCGCTGCTGGCCGCCTCGATCTTCGGTGCGGCCCCGCGGGCGCTCGCCGGTGTGATCACGCTGCGCCAGACCGTCGACCTGGTGCGCCTCTCGATCGAGGTGGTGGAGTCCAACCTCGACGACCTGCTCGACGCCGAGGACTCCGCCGACGCCCACGTCGCGGTCTCCCGCTACGCCCGGGAGATCGCCTTCGCCACCGCCGAGGTCTACGCCCGCGCCGCCGAGGTGCGCGGCGCCTGGGACGCCCGGCTCGAGGCGCTCGTCGTGGACGCCGTGCTCCGCGCCGAGACCGACGAGGCGATGCTCTCCCGCGCCAGCGCGCTGGGCTGGTCCGCCCTCGGGGACGTCGCGGTCGTGCTCGGCACCGCCCCCGCGCGTCGTACCGAGACCGACCTCTTCGAGGAGGTACGCCGGATCGCGCGCGCCGCGGGGCTGGAGGCGC
Organism: Nocardioides ochotonae; assembly: GCF_011420305.2. Taxonomy (NCBI): domain Bacteria; kingdom Bacillati; phylum Actinomycetota; class Actinomycetes; order Propionibacteriales; family Nocardioidaceae; genus Nocardioides; species Nocardioides ochotonae. Next base: position 2,734,240 of record NZ_CP061769.1, read on the forward strand.
TCTGCGCGGTGCAGGGCGAACGCCTGGTCGTGGTGCTCGGTGGCGCCCGCGACCCGCGCGCCGCCGGCAACGCGGTCACCGACCTCTTCGGTGACGGTCCGGTCGTGGTCGGCCCGGTGGTCAGCGACCTGGCGGCCGCGCACACCTCCGCCCGGGCGGCCCTCTCCGCGCACCGTGCAGCGGCCGGCTGGCCCGAGGCACCTCGTCCCGTGCTGAGCGACGAGCTGCTGCCCGAGCGGGTCCTCGCCGGCGACGGCCACGCGCGCCGGCTGCTGGTCGAGGAGGTCTATCTGCCGCTCGTGCGGGCCCGGGCGACGCTCGCGGAGACCCTCGCGGCGTACTTCGGGGCGGGCGGCTCCATCGAGGGCACGGCACGCCTGCTCTTCGTGCACCCCAACACCGTGCGCTACCGCCTGCGCCAGGCCGCCGAGGTCACCGGGTTCAGCCCCGCGGACCCCCGCGACGCCTTCACCCTGGAGATCGCGCTGGTGCTCGGCCGTCAGTCCGGCCGCAGCGCCGACGACAGCTGACCGGCCCGGGCGCCGCACGTCGCTTTTTGTAGGGTTCCCACAACGTACGGCGACTGACTTTCGTGAGCGTCGTCACCGATTCCGCGGCCGTCGCCGGGCAGAGTGGTCCCCGTGCTCGTCATCGTTGCTCCCGGCCAGGGCGCCCAGTCGCCCGGCTTCCTGAGGCCCTGGCTTGAGGACCCGACCTTCGCGTCGCGGTTCGACTGGCTCTCCACCGTCGCCGGCATCGACCTCGCCCACTACGGCACCGAGGCCGACGCCGAGACCATCCGCGACACCCGGATCGCCCAGCCGCTGCTGGTCGCCACCGGGCTGGTCGCCGCCCTCGAGCTGTTCCCGCATCCCGCCGACGCGTTCAGCCGCATCGGCGCGGTGGCGGGCCACAGCGTGGGCGAGCTGGCCGCTGCGGCCGGCGCGCGGGTGATCACCGCCGAGCAGGCGATGGTGCTGGTGCGCGAACGAGGCAACGCGATGGCCGCGGCCGCCGCCGCGACCCCGACCGGGATGACCGCCGTCCTCGGCGGCGACCGCGACGAGGTGCTGGCCAAGATCGCCGCACACGGGCTGACCCCCGCCAACGACAACGGCCCCGGCCAGGTCGTGGCCGCCGGCACCCTGGCCCAGCTGGAGGCGTTCGCCGCCGACGGCCCGGCCAAGGCCCGCCTGATGCCGCTCAGCGTCGCCGGTGCGTTCCACACCGAGCACATGGCGCCCGCGGTCGGGCACCTGCAGAAGCTGGCCCGCTCGGTGTCGGTCCACGACCCGCGCACCCGGCTGATCTCCAACAAGGACGGCCAGGTCATCCACGACGGCCAGGAGGTGCTGCGCCGCCTCGTCGGGCAGATCGCCAACCCGGTCCGCTGGGACCTGTGCCTGGAGACCATGGCCGACCTCGGCGTCACCGGCATCCTGGAGATGCCCCCGGCCGGCACCCTGACCGGCATCGCCAAGCGCGCCCTCAAGGGCGTCGAGACCTTCGCCCTCAAGACCCCCGACCAGCTCGAGGACGCCCGCGCGTTCTGCGACAAGCACGGCGAGGCCAGCCACTTCGGCGCCAGCCCGACCTGGCGCATGGTCGTCTCGCCCGCCAAGGGCACCTTCCACGTCGCCACCGAGGCCCGCGACCTCGGCGCGCTGCACGCCGGCGCCACGATCGGCGACGTCGCCAGCCTGCGCGACCGGATCCAGGTGACCGCCGCCCACGGCGGCCAGGTCGTCGAGTGGCTCGTCGAGGACGGCGACCCGGTCGCCCCCGGCCAGCCGCTGCTGCGCCTGCACCCCGAGGGCGCCAACTGATGGTCACCCTCTCCCCCGCCACCGGTGCCCGGTACGCCGCGCTGAAGGGCGTCGGCGCCTACCGCCCCAGCCGGGTCGTGCCGAACTCCGAGCTCGTCGACGCGATCGACTCCAGCGACGAGTGGATCCAGCAGCGATCGGGCATCGTCTCGCGCCGCTGGGCCTCGGCCGAGGAGACCGTGCAGATGATGGCGTCCGCGGCCGCCCGCGCCGCCCTCGCCGACGCCGGCGTCGAGGCCGCGCAGATCGACTGCGTCATCGTCGCCACGGTCAGCCACCTCATGCAGACCCCGGCCGTCGCGACCCTCATCGCCCACGAGATCGGCACCGAGAACGCCGCCGCCTTCGACATCTCCGCCGCGTGCGCCGGCTTCTGCCACGGCGTGGCGATGGCCAACGACATGGTCACCGGCGGCTCGGCCGGACACGTGCTGGTCATCGGCGTCGAGCGGCTCTCCGACATCACCGACACCACCGACCGCGGCACGGCGTTCATCTTCGCCGACGGGGCCGGGGCGGCGGTGGTCGGCCCGAGCGACACCCCCGGCATCGGCCCCGTCGTGTGGGGCTCCCAGGGCGAGCACTTCGACCACATCCGGCAGCGCGAGGACTGGCGCGACGTGCTGGCCGCCGAGGCGCCGTTGATGCCGCACCTCACCATGCAGGGCAACTCGGTGTTCCGCTGGGCGTCGTTCGCCATGGCCAAGATCGGCCTGGAGGCGCTCGACCGCGCCGGCATCACCCCCGACGAGCTCGACTGCTTCGTGCCGCACCAGGCCAACATGCGCATCATCGACGCGCTCGCGCGCTCGATGAAGCTGCCCGGCACCGTGCGCATCGCGCGCGACATCGCCGAGATGGGCAACACCTCGGCGGCCTCGATCCCCCTCGCCCTGGCGCGCATGCGCGCCGACGGCGAGGCCCGCTCCGGCGACACGGCGCTCTTCATCGCCTTCGGCGCCGGCCTCGCGTACGCCGCGCAGGTCGTCGTCGTCCCCTGAGCCGGCCCTTCGGGGCCCGCACCACCCGCACCACCGCCAGACAGCACCACCCGCACCACCCACGAGCACCACCCACGAGCACCATCCACCCGCACCACCACGACCAAGGAGAAGCCCCATGGCCACCACCGAAGAGATCCGCACCGACCTCGCCGAGATCGTCAACGAGGTCGCCGGCGTCGACGTCGCCGACGTGCAGCTGGACAAGTCCTTCGTCGACGACCTCGACGTCGACTCGCTCTCGATGGTCGAGGTCGTCGTGGCCGCCGAGGAGAAGTTCGGTGTCTCGATCCCGGACGACGAGGTCAAGAACCTCAAGACCGTCGGTGACGCCGTCGCGTTCATCGAGCGCGCCCAGGCCTGAGCCACCCCACCCCCAACGATCAGGAGCCAACACACGATGAGTCGAACCCGAGTCGTGGTCACCGGCCTCGGCACCACCAGCCCCCTGGGCGGCGACGTGGCCAGCACCTGGGAGGGCCTGCTCGCCGGGCGCTCCGGCGTGCGTCACCTCACCGAGGAGTGGGCCGCCGACCTGCCGGTCAAGATCGCGGGTCGGATCGCCGTCGAGCCGACCGAGGTCCTCGAGCGGGTCAAGGCCCGCCGCCTGGACCGTTCGGCGCAGTTCGCCCTGGTCGCGGCGATGGAGGCATGGCGCGACGCCGGCCTGGAGAACGCCGTCCAGGACCACGGTCTTGACGGCGACCGGGTCGGCGTCGCCATGGCGTCGGGCATCGGTGGCGTGACCACCCTGCTCGACAACTACGACACCTTGAAGGCCAAGGGCCCGCGCCGCGTCTCCCCCCTCGCGGTCCCGATGCTGATGGCCAACGCCTCCGCCGCCAACATCAGCCTCTACGTCGGCGCCCGCGGCGCGGTGAACACCCCGATCTCGGCGTGCGCGTCGGGCAACGAGGGCATCGCGATGGCGATCGACCAGATCCGCCTGGGCCGCGCCGACGTCGTCGTCGCCGGCGGCACCGAGGCCGCGATCCACCCGCTGCCGATGGCGGCGTTCGCCAACATGATGGCGCTGTCGAAGAACGACGGGGACCCGACCACCGTGTCGCGTCCCTGGGACACCGGCCGCGACGGCTTCGTGCTCGGCGAGGGCGCCGGCGTCCTGGTGCTGGAGTCCCTCGAGCACGCCCGGGCCCGCGGCGCACGCATCTATGCCGAGGTCCTCGGCGCCGGCATCACCGCCGACTCCCACGACATCGCCCAGCCCGACCCTGAGGGCCGCGGCGGCTCGCGCGCCATCCTGCGCGCGCTGGCGGAGTCCGACATCGACGCCTCGTCGATCAAGCACGTCAACGCCCACGCGACCTCCACGCCTCTCGGCGACATCGCCGAGGGCCTGATGCTGCACGCCACCTTGGGCGCGAGCGTCTCCGACGTGATCGTCACCAGCACCAAGTCGATGACCGGGCACCTGCTCGGCGGCGCCGGCGCGCTCGAGGCCGTCGCCACGGTGATGGCGCTGCACGAGCGGATCAGCCCGCCCACGATCAACCTCGACGACAAGGACCCGAAGGTCGACCTCGACATCGCGACCACCGCGCGTCCGCTCCCCCAGGGCGACATCGCGGCGCTGAACAACTCCTTCGGCTTCGGCGGCGCCAACGTCGCCGTCGCGTTCGGGAGCATCTGATGAGCGTCGTCGCCGCCCCCGCCTCCTCCCGCCCGGCCAGGCTGCCGCGCGAGGAGGACCCGCGCCACCCGCTCAAGCGGCTCACCGCGCTCTTCGACGACGGCACGCTGGAGCTGATCAGCCCCGACGACGACTCCGGGATGCTCGCCGCGATCGGCCACGTCGACGGTGCCCCCGTCGTCGCGTTCTGCTCCGACGCCACCGTGATGGGCGGAGCGATGGGCGACCTCGGCTGCCGTGTCGTGGTGGACGCCTACCACCGCGCGATGACCGACCGGGTGCCGATCATCGGCCTGTGGCACTCCGGTGGGGCCCGCCTCGCCGAGGGCGTGCTCTCCCTGCACGCCGTCGGCCGCATCTTCCAGGTGATGACCCAGGCCTCGGGCAAGATCCCGCAGGTCTCCGTGGTGCTCGGCCCGGCCGCCGGCGGCGCGGCGTACGGTCCGGCGCTCACCGACGTGGTGATCCTCGGTCCCGAGGGCCGCATCTTCGTCACCGGGCCGGACGTCGTCCGCTCGGTCACCGGCGAGGACGTCGACATGCTGCGCCTCGGCGGCCCCGAGCCGCACGGTCGCCGCTCCGGCGTCGTCCACGTGCTCACCGAGTCCGAGGCGGAGGCCCTCGAGCGGGCCCGCGCGATCGCCAGCCTGCTCGGCGCCCAGGGCAGTCTGCGGGTCAGCGACGTGGAGGACCGTGACCTCGAGGCGCTGCTGCCGGAGTCGCGCAAGCGCGCCTACGACGTGCACCCGCTGGTGGAGGCCGTCCTCGACGAGGGCACCGTGCAGGAGCTGCACACCCGCTGGGCGCCCAACGTCGTGACCGCGCTCGGTCGCCTCGGCGGTCGCACGGTCGGCGTCGTGGCCAACAACCCGCTGCGCCTGGGCGGCTGTCTGGACTCCGCCTCCGCGGAGAAGTCCGCGCGCTTCGTGCGGATGTGCGACGCCTTCGGCGTCCCGCTGATCGTCCTGGTGGACGTCCCGGGCTACCTGCCGGGCGTCGGCCAGGAGTGGGACGGCGTCGTACGCCGCGGCGCCAAGCTGCTGCACGCCTTCGGCGAGTGCGTGGTCCCCCGGGTGACCCTGGTGACCCGCAAGACCTACGGCGGCGCCTACATCGCGATGAACTCCCGCTCCCTGGGCGCCACCAAGGTGCTCGCCTGGCCGGGCGCCGAGGTCGCGGTCATGGGCGCGGTCGCCGCAGTACGCATCCTGCACCGCCGACGCCTGGCCGAGGTCGAGCCCGACCTGCGCGCCCAGGTCGAGAACGAGCTCGCCGCCGAGCACGAGCGGATCGCCGGCGGCGTCGAGCGTGCCGTCGAGATCGGCGTGGTCGACGAGGTCGTGGCCCCCACCGCGACCCGCTCCACGATCGCCCGGGCCATCGACGCGGCCGTCCAGTCCGAGGGCGTACGCCGCGGGACGCACAGCAACATCCCGCTCTGATCCACCCGGTCCGCCCCCGGCAGGGGAAGGCCGACATGACGAAGGCCCCCACCGATCGGTGGGGGCCTTCGTCGTGGAGAGGCGGAGGATCGTGCCGCTCAGACGACCTGGTGCAGCCAGCGCACCGGCGCGCCGTCGCCGGCGTGCCGGAAGGTCTCGAGCTCGTCGTCCCAGGGCTTGCCGAGCAGCTTGTCGATCTCGACCAGGACGGTGGTCTCGCCGAGCGCGGCCTTGACCACGGCGGCCTTGAGCCGGTCCTCGGGGATCATGATGTCGCCGTGGATGCCGGTCACGGCATGGAAGACGCCGAGCTCGGGGGTGTAGGAGTAGCGAGCGCCCTCGGTGGCCGAGGTCGGCTCCTCGGTGATCTCGAAGCGCAGCTGGTTCCAGCCGCGCAGAGCCGAGGCGATCGCCGCCGCCGAGCCGGCCGAGCCGGTCCAGGACAGCTCGGCACGGTACGTGCCGGTCTGCGCCGACTGAGGGGTCCAGTCGAGGCTCACGGGCACGCCGAGGACACCGCCCACTGCCCACTCGATGTGTGGGCACAACGCGGACGGTGCGGAGTGAACGTAAAGAACGCCCCTCGTCGCCGAGCGGCTGGTGGTGCGTGCGGTCACGGTGACCTCCTCCTTCTCCGGCGCGAGCTACGCCTTCCCCAGCGGTCTCGTCATGGAGGAGAGATCAGTCATGTGACAGATGTTCGGTTGTTGGACCATTGTGACCCATGATGCGCCTGCGCACCAGTGGTGTGAGGGGCGTGTCGCACACGTCCTACGCCCAGGTGCCCAGGCAGGCGGTCGGGCAGGCGTTCAGGCCCGCCAGCTCGGCGTGGTCGACACGACGTTGGCGCCGTCGCGCACCGCGCCGAGCAGCAGACCGGGCCCGAGCGGCACCACGCCGCGGGACGGTCGCCCACCCGGCAGCGGGGACACCGGATCGGCCCCGTCCGGGACGTCGACCACGTCGAGGACCGCGCAGGTGACGTTGTCCCGGCCGCCGGCCGCGAGAGCAGCCTCGACCAGGGCCGCGACGGCCTCCGCGGCACTCCCCGGGAGCAGGGCGGCGATCGCGGCGTCGTCGAGGAGATCGCTCAGGCCGTCGGTGCACAGCAGCAGCCGGTCCCCTGCGCGCACGTCCACGCCCGCGATGTCGGGGCCGGGGTCGGCGGGGTCGCCGTCGAGGGTGCGGAGCACGACCTTGCGCCACGGGTGGGTGGCCAGCACCGAGGCCGAGACGCGCGACGTACGCCGCAGCTGCTCGGCGTAGGTGTGGTCGCCGGAGAGCTGGGTGAGCACGCCGTCGCGCCAGCGGTAGGCGCGGGAGTCACCCACGTGGCCGAGCGCCACGCGAGCGCCGTCGCACAGCACCACGGTGAGCGTGGTCGACATGCCGAGCCGGTTGAGGTCACGCTGCACGGCATGGCGCACCGCGGCGCGCGCCGCGGCGCTCACGTCGGCGACCCGGTCCTCGAGGGAACCCACGGGTCCGGCCTCGGGCCGGTCGCCGGCGGCCAGCCCGCCACGCCAGGCCGAGACGAGGGCGTGGACGGCGGTGGCGGAGGCGACCTCGCCGGCCGCCGCGCCCCCGACGCCGTCGGCGACCACCGCCACGGAGCGACCGACGTACCCGGAGTCCTCGTTGTGGACCCGCACCAGGCCGACCTCGCTCGCCCCCGAGCCCGCGAAGCGGAGCATGGACCCTCCTCCTGCCGATCGTGAGTACAGCGTCGTGTGTCCGGCGCGGTCAAGCCCGCACGTGCCCCTGGTGTCCTACGCTCCGGGCCGTGGACCAGCCCGAACCTCTCTTCGTCGCGCACCGTCCCCGGGCCCGCCTCGCGATCACCGTGGTCGGCGTCGCGGCGGGGCTGGGCGCGGTCGCCTGGTACGTCCACAGCCCGGCCCCCCTGCCCACCGCGGAGGAGCACGTGGTCGCATCGACCCCCGCCGGCGTCCCCGTCCACCTCGGCGTCTTCGCTGCCGGGACGGAGCTCGACCGGAGCCTGACGCTGCACGGCGTGCGGGTCGAGGTCGACTCCGAGATGCCCGTCGAGGTGGAGCCGCTGCTGTGCCGCGGCGGGTCGTTCCGGGTCACCACCGATCCGGGCGCCTTCTGCGAGGAGCTGGTCGGCACCGAGGACGAGGCCCTGGGCAACGGCGACACCGTCGTCCTGCGCGTCAGCGGCGCCCAACCGGGGACGGTGAGCATCGCCCGCGTGCGCCTGGCCTTCGGCGAGGGCGTCCAACGGGGCGTGCGCCCCGCCGGCGCCCCCAGCCGAGTGGTCGTGCTGAGTCGCTGATCAGTCCGCGAGGCGCTTCTCGAGCGCCTCGGCGCGCTCCGCGGCGTCGGTGAGCTCCTCGGCGTCGATCGCGTTGGTGCGGTGGAACCACGCCAGGGCGTCGGTGTAGCGCCCGGCGGCCTCGAGGGTGTCGGCGTAGGCGTAGCGCAGGCGCACGACCCACGAGGATCGGGTCTTGTTGTTGAGCGGAGCCAGCTCCAGGGTGCGCAGAGCCGCGTCGAACTGGCCGAGGTCGCGACGGGCGCCGGCCTCGACGATCGTCATCTCGGCCTTCGCCTCGGGGGCGAAGTTGACCACCGACGGGCTCTTGGCCAGCTTGAGCGCCTGCTCGGGCTGGCCGAGGGCACGGTGGCAGTCCGCCATGATCGGCAGGTAGGCGGTCGCGCCGTTCATCCGCTTCGCGGCACGCAGCTCAGCGAGCGCCTCGGCGTAGTGACCCGCGGCGTACGCCGCCTCGCCCACGGCCTCACGCACGACGGCGAGCCGGGCTGCACGGGCGCGCGCCGCCATCGCGTGCTGGTAGGCCAGCTCGGGGTCGGTGTCGATGAAGTGCCCGGCCGCGACGAGGTGGCGGGCGATGCGCGCGGCAAGCTTCTCGGGGAGGCCCTTCAGCTGCGCGCCCACGGCACGGTCGAGCTCAAGGCCGGAGATCTCCGGGGGCAGCTCCGGGCCGTCGTAACGCGCCTGGTCACCGGTGCGCGGAGCGCGGTCGCGGCTATCCGAACGAGCACCACGGTCGGGACGACCCCCACGCTCGGGGCGCCCGCCGCTGCGCGGACGGTCACCGCCGCGCTCCGGCCGGCCACCGCGGTCCGGGCGGTCACCACTGCGGGCCGGGCGACCGCCGCTGCGGGCCGGACGCTCGCCGCGGTCCGGGCGGTCGCCACTGCGGGCCGGGCCGCTGTCGCGCGAGCCGCCCTGCGGCTTCGATCCGCCGCGTCCGCCGCTCGTCGGCTTGCCGCCGGAGGGCCTGCCACCCGAGGGGCGGCCGCCGCGTCCGGGTCCGTCGCCCTGGGGGCGCTGGTTGCGTCGCTGGTCAGCCATCTGATCTGTGCTCCTGGGTCTGGCGTGGAACGCCGAATTCTATGATGAAATGCACGTAGGGGCCACCTGACGGTGGCCCCTACGGAATTTTTGTCCGGCGGCGTCCTACTCTCCCACAACCTCTCGGTTGCAGTACCATCGGCGCTGAAAGGCTTAACTTCCGGGTTCGGGATGGGACCGGGTGTTTCCCTTTCGCTATGGCCGCCGTAACTCTATCGACTCCACCCATCAACACCGGCCACAAAACCGTGAGGTTTCGGGGGTGTGTGTCTGGGGAGCCAAGCCACTATTCACATGTTTGTGCCATGTGGGTGTTGTGTTGGATCGTGGACGCGATCAATTGCGCGGTCGTCTTGATAGTTTCAGTAAAGTGAGTGTAAGACAAGCCCTCGGCCTATTAGTACCGGTCGGCTAGGCATTGCTGCTGTACACCTCCGGCCTATCAACCCAGTGTTCTGCTGGGGGCCTTACCCCGTTAACCGGGTGGGAAACCTCATCTTGAAACGCGCTTCCCGCTTAGATGCATTCAGCGGTTATCACTTCCGAACGTAGCCAACCAGCCGTGCCCCTGGCGGGACAACTGGCACACCAGAGGTTCGTCCATCCCGGTCCTCTCGTACTAGGGACAGCCTTTCTCAAGTTTCCTGCGCGCGCGGCGGATAGGGACCGAACTGTCTCACGACGTTCTAAACCCAGCTCGCGTGCCGCTTTAATGGGCGAACAGCCCAACCCTTGGGACCTGCTCCAGCCCCAGGATGCGACGAGCCGACATCGAGGTGCCAAACCATCCCGTCGATATGGACTCTTGGGAAGATCAGCCTGTTATCCCCGGGGTACCTTTTATCCGTTGAGCGACGCCGCTTCCACATGCCGACGCCGGATCACTAGTTCCGACTTTCGTCCCTGCTCGACATGTCTGTCTCACAGTCAAGCTCCCTTGTGCACTTACACTCAACACCTGATTGCCAACCAGGCTGAGGGAACCTTTGAGCGCCTCCGTTACATTTTAGGAGGCAACCGCCCCAGTTAAACTACCCATCAGGCACTGTCCCTGATCCGGATTACGGACCTAGGTTAGACATCTAGTACGACCAGAGTGGTATTTCAACGATGACTCCACAACCACTGGCGTGGCCACTTCACAGTCTCCCACCTATCCTACACAAGCCGAACCAAACACCAATACCAAACTATAGTAAAGGTCCCGGGGTCTTTCCGTCCTGCCGCGCGTAACGAGCATCTTTACTCGTAGTGCAATTTCGCCGAGTCCACGGTTGAGACAGCGCCCAAGTCGTTACTCCATTCGTGCAGGTCGGAACTTACCCGACAAGGAATTTCGCTACCTTAGGATGGTTATAGTTACCACCGCCGTTTACTGGGGCTTAAGTTCTCAGCTTCGATCTTGCGATCTAACCGGTCCCCTTAACCTTCCAGCACCGGGCAGGAGTCAGTCCGTATACATCGTCTTACGACTTAGCACGGACCTGTGTTTTTAGTAAACAGTCGCTTGGGCCTGGTCTCTGCGGCCCTTCACGCTTCCCCAGCAAGTGGGTACACGATCCGGGCCCCCCTTCTCCCGAAGTTACGGGGGCATTTTGCCGAGTTCCTTAACCATGGTTCGCTCGATCGCCTTGGTATTCTCTACCTGATCACCTGAGTCGGTTTGGGGTACGGGCGGCGCATAGCTCGCTAGAGGTTTTTCTCGACAGCATAGGATCACCGACTTCCCCAATTGGGTCCCCATCACACCTCAGGATCGACATCAAAGTCAGCCACCCGGATTTGCCTGGGCGGCTCCCTACATGCTTGGCCGTACACAACCATCGGTACGGTTCGACTACCTTCCTGCGTCACCCCATCGCTTGACTACTACCAGTTCGGGTCCCACGCTACGCCGCAGCCTCTTCCCCCGAAGGAGTCGATAACCGCGGTTTCAGATGGTTAGCATCACCAGGTTCGTCATGGGCGCTACTTTGCCGGTACGGGAATATCAACCCGTTGTCCATCGACTACGCCTGTCGGCCTCGCCTTAGGTCCCGACTTACCCAGGGCAGATTAGCTTGACCCTGGAACCCTTGATCATTCGGCGCAGGAGTTTCTCACTCCTGATTCGCTACTCATGCCTGCATTCTCACTCGTGTCGCATCCACCACTAGATCACTCTGCGGCTTCACCCGCGACACGACGCTCCCCTACCCATCCACACACCCTTTCGGGCTCTCCACACAAGGTGGGTGCGAATGCCATAGCTTCGGCGGATGACTTGAGCCCCGCTACATTGTCGGCGCGGAATCACTTGACCAGTGAGCTATTACGCACTCTTTCAAGGGTGGCTGCTTCCAAGCCAACCTCCTGGTTGTCACTGCGACTCCACATCCTTTTCCACTTAGTCACCGCTTAGGGGCCTTAGCTGATGGTCTGGGCTGTTTCCCTCTCGACTACGGAGCTTATCCCCCGCAGTCTCACTGCCGCGCTCTCACTTACCGGCATTCGGAGTTTGGCTAACGTCAGTAACCTTGTAGGGCCCATTAGCTATCCAGTGCTCTACCTCCGGCAAGAAACACGCGACGCTGCACCTAAATGCATTTCGGGGAGAACCAGCTATCACGAAGTTTGATTGGCCTTTCACCCCTATCCACAGGTCATCCCCTCAGTTTTCAACCTAAGTGGGTTCGGTCCTCCACGCGGTCTTACCCGCGCTTCAACCTGCCCATGGATAGATCACTTCGCTTCGGGTCTTGAGCGCGCTACTGAATCGCCCTATTCGGACTCGCTTTCGCTACGGCTTCCCCACACGGGTTAACCTCGCAACACACCGCAAACTCGCAGGCTCATTCTTCAAAAGGCACGCCGTCACAAGGCACAAGACCTCGCTCCGACGGATTGTAGGCACATGGTTTCAGGTACTATTTCACTCCCCGCCAGGGGTACTTTTCACCTTTCCCTCACGGTACTTGTCCGCTATCGGTCATCAAGGAGTATTTAGGCTTAACAGGTGGTCCTGCCAGATTCACACGGAATTTCAGGGGTTCCGTGTTACTTGGGATCCCACTCGACAGCCACAGCCTTACACCTACGGGGCTATCACCCTCTACGGCTCCACTTTCCAATGGAATTCGACTTCAACTGTGGTTTCTTACTGTCCGGATCGCCGGCAGACGACCCTGAATGGTCCCACAACCCCCCATACGCAACCCCTGCCGGGTATCACACGCATGAGGTTTAGCCTGATCCGATTTCGCTCGCCACTACTCTCGGAATCACTATTGTTTTCTCTTCCTACCGGTACTGAGATGTTTCACTTCCCGGCGTTCCCTCCACACACCCTATATATTCAGGTGCAGGTAACTGGACATGACTCCAGCTGGGTTTCCCCATTCGGACACCCCCGGATCACAGCTTGGTTGCCAACTCCCCGGGGCTTATCGCAGGCTCCTACGTCCTTCATCGGCTCTTGATGCCAAGGCATCCACCATGTGCCCTTCATAGCTTGTCTCACAAACACTCAACAAAAACTACAAAGACTTAATTGCAATATGTGCAACACACAACGTGTGCCACACAAGATGCTCGCGTCCACTATCCAGTTCACAAACAACCAACCCACCAACCACCACCACCCCAAGACTCAGGGCAGCAACCGAAGGAGGCATCCGAGCTCACAACCCAAACTGGGCTGATCCCTCAAAGCTCAACAGTGTGTCACACGACCAATCCCCACCACACGAACCGCACCAGGTTCCACGCCCCACCAGCTCAAGAGCAGGAGGGACAGTACTGAGGCACGACCATGCACCAGGCACAGCCTTCATCGACGATTCCACTAGTGAACACCACCATGCGCAACCGAACAGGCGCCGGTTGTCGGGGCGTGTGCTCCTTAGAAAGGAGGTGATCCAGCCGCACCTTCCGGTACGGCTACCTTGTTACGACTTCGTCCCAATCGCCAGCCCCACCTTCGACGGCTCCCTCCCACAAGGGGTTAGGCCACCGGCTTCGGGTGTTGCCGACTTTCGTGACGTGACGGGCGGTGTGTACAAGGCCCGGGAACGTATTCACCGCAGCGTTGCTGATCTGCGATTACTAGCGACTCCGACTTCATGGGGTCGAGTTGCAGACCCCAATCCGAACTGAGACCGGCTTTTTGGGATTCGCTCCCCCTCACGGGATCGCAGCCCTTTGTACCGGCCATTGTAGCATGCGTGAAGCCCTGGACATAAGGGGCATGATGACTTGACGTCATCCCCACCTTCCTCCGAGTTGACCCCGGCAGTCTCCTATGAGTCCCCACCATGACGTGCTGGCAACATAGGACGAGGGTTGCGCTCGTTGCGGGACTTAACCCAACATCTCACGACACGAGCTGACGACAGCCATGCACCACCTGTATACCGACTAAAAGGGGCTCTATCTCTAGAGCTTTCCGGCATATGTCAAACCCAGGTAAGGTTCTTCGCGTTGCATCGAATTAATCCGCATGCTCCGCCGCTTGTGCGGGCCCCCGTCAATTCCTTTGAGTTTTAGCCTTGCGGCCGTACTCCCCAGGCGGGGCGCTTAATGCGTTAGCTGCGGCACGGAACCCATGGAATAGGCCCCACACCTAGCGCCCAACGTTTACGGTGTGGACTACCAGGGTATCTAATCCTGTTCGCTCCCCACACTTTCGCTCCTCAGCGTCAGGTAATGCCCAGAGAACCGCCTTCGCCACCGGTGTTCCTCCTGATATCTGCGCATTTCACCGCTACACCAGGAATTCCGTTCTCCCCTGCATACCTCTAGTCTGCCCGTATCGGAAGCCAGCTCAGAGTTAAGCCCTGAGTTTTCACTCCCGACGCGACAAACCGCCTACGAGCCCTTTACGCCCAATAATTCCGGACAACGCTCGCACCCTACGTATTACCGCGGCTGCTGGCACGTAGTTGGCCGGTGCTTCTTCTGTACCTACCGTCACTCTCGCTTCGTCGGTACTGAAAGAGGTTTACAACCCGAAGGCAGTCATCCCTCACGCGGCGTTGCTGGATCAGGCTTCCGCCCATTGTCCAATATTCCCCACTGCTGCCTCCCGTAGGAGTCTGGGCCGTGTCTCAGTCCCAGTGTGGCCGGTCACCCTCTCAGGCCGGCTACCCGTCGAAGCCTTGGTGAGCCATTACCTCACCAACAAGCTGATAGGCCGCGAGCACATCCTGCGCCGAAAAAACTTTCCACAACCCACCATGCGGTGCGTTGTCATATCCGGTATTAGCCACCGTTTCCGATGGTTATCCCGAAGCGCAGGGCAGATTACTCACGTGTTACTCACCCGTTCGCCGCTCGTGTACCCCCGAAAGGGCCTTACCGCTCGACTTGCATGTGTTAAGCACGCCGCCAGCGTTCGTCCTGAGCCAGGATCAAACTCTCCGTTGAAAACAACACCCACAACCACCCAAGGGCAGTTGCGGAAAAAGAGATGCCCCTGACAGGAGAAACTAGCTGACAAAAATTGTCTAACCAGAATCATTGTCAAAGAAACCATCGACACCACCAAGAACCGAAGTCCTCACCGAGTGCCGACGGGGCATAACAAACTAATTCGTCGACTATATGACACACTGTTGAGTTCTCAAGGATCAGACACACCCGGTGGTCGGCCTCGCGGCCTCCCTGTCGGGGCTTGCACTACTTTACCTCGGACTTTCCCGCCTTGCAAACCGGCCCGTTTCCCGCTTTCCACATCCAAAACTTCGGACCCGGTAAGGCTGGAAAACATTCTCGGCTATTCGGCGAGTATCTCCGTGGAGAATCTTGCCTCATTGCCGCCGGTCAAGCAATTCGGGGCTATTTCAGTCCCTCCCCCGTTCGCCAGCACACGACACCGCAATGGCGCCGCGAGACTTCCGCGAACAAGACGGCCACCCCGCCTGGCGGCCACAGCTCCTTGACCGGAGCCGCACCCGCTGCACTGGGCAACGAAGAGAAGATTACGTTCCGGGTCCGCGAGCGCACAACTCGGGGCGGCGTGACGCCGACCACCCCTCGGGGGGACGCCCTCGGGCGCCCGGTGGCCGGTAGGTCAGCGGACCTCGACGCCGGCGAACTTCTTCTTGCCCCGTCGCAGCACGAGCCATGCGCCATCGATCAGATCGGCGCGTGCCGGGACCGCGTCGGTGTCCTCGACCCGGACGTTGTTGACGTAGGCGCCGCCCTCGCCGATGGTGCGCCGCGCCTCGCCCTTGCTCTTCGCCAGGCCGGTCTCGACCAGCAGGTCCACCACGCTCGGGAGCGGGTCGCCGTCCACGGTGATCGCGCCCGCCTCGCGGAGTGCCGCGCCCAGGGTCTCCCCGCCGAGGCCGGCCAGCTCGCCGCCGCCGAACAGCGCCGCGGAGGCGGCCTTGATCCGCTCGGTCTCCTCGGCGCCGTGCACGAGCGTCGTCACCTGCTCGGCGAGCGCCTTGTGAGCGGCGCGCAGGAACGGCTTCTCGGCGTGGGTCGCCTCGAGCTCCTCTATCTCCGCGCGCGAGAGGAAGGTGAACGCCTTCAGCAGCTCGATGACCTTCTCGTCCTCGACGTTGAGCCAGAACTGGAAGAAGGAGTACGGCGACATCATCTCGGGGTCGAGCCAGAGCGCGCCGCCCTCGGTCTTGCCGTACTTCGTGCCGTCGGCCTTGGTGATCAACGGGGTCGCGAAGGCGTGCGCCCGCCCGCCGTCGGCGCGCCGGATCAGCTCGACGCCGCCGGTGAGGTTGCCCCACTGGTCGGAGCCGCCGAACTGGAGCGTCACCCCGTGGTCGCGGTAGAGGTTGAGGAAGTCCATCGACTGCAGCAGCACGTAGCTGAACTCGGTGTAGCTGATGCCGTCCTCGAGGCGTCGCTTGACCACGTCGCGCGCCAGCATCCGGTTGACCGGGAAGTGCTTGCCGATGTCGCGCAGGAAGTCGATCGTCGACAGGCTCGCGGTCCAGTCGTAGTTGTTCACCATCGTGGCGCCGTTGTCGCCCTCGAAGGACAGGAACGGCTCGATCTGGCCGCGGACCCGGCGTACCCAGTCGTTGACGGTGTCCAGGGAGTTCAAGGTGCGCTCACCGGAGTCGCGCGGGTCGCCGATCAGACCGGTCGCGCCGCCCACCAGGACGTACGGCGTGTGCCCGGCGCGCTGCAGACGCATCGCGGTGACGATCTGGAGCAGGTTGCCCATGTGGAGACTCGGCGCGGTCGGGTCGAAGCCCACGTAGTAGCGCACGCTGCCCGTTGCGAGCGCCTCGCTCAGCGCGTCGCGGTCCGTCGAGTGGGCGACGAGGCCGCGCCACTCGAGGTCGTCGAGAAGGGTGGTGTCGATGGGCACGGGAGGCCTTCCTGGATCGTCGTTGCTCCCCACAGCCTGCCTCATCTCTCCATCCCCCAGCCATCCGGGCGCGCTCCCACGAGACGTCTACAGTGGCTCGACGGGCCCGGACGGACCGGGTGGGAGGGACAGCTGGTGATCGCAGGCAGGTACTCGCTCGTGCGCGAGATCGGCCGGGGCGGCATGGGTGCCGTGTGGCTCGGTCGGGACGAGGTCCTCGGACGTGAGGTCGCGTTGAAGCGCATCGGACCTGCTCCGGGCCACGACGATCCGTCCGTCGCCCTCGAGCGCGCCGGACGCGAGGCGCGGCTGGCCGCGCGTCTCAACCACCCCCACGTCGTCGCCGTCTTCGACCTGCTCGGCGAGGGCGATGACCAGTGGCTGGTGATGGAGTACGTCGCCGGCTCGACGCTCTCCCAGCTGGTGCGCTCCTCCGGCCCGCTCTCCCCCGACCAGGCCGCCAGCCTGCTCAGCCAGGCGGCCGAGGGGCTCGCGGCCGCGCACGAGGCCGGGATCGTGCACCGCGACGTCAAGCCGTCGAACATCCTGGTCACGCCGGATGGCCAGGTGAAGCTGACCGACTTCGGCATCGCGCGCGGCGGCACCGACCTGACCCTGACCCGCACCGGCCTGGTGACCGGGTCCCCCGCCTACCTGGCGCCCGAGGTGGCCTCCGGACAGCCCGCCACCGCCGCCAGCGACGTCTGGTCCCTGGGCGCCACGCTGTTCCACGCCCTCGCCGGGCACCCGCCGTACGACGTGGGCGACAACCTGCTCGGCGCGCTGTACCGCATCGTGCACGAGGAGCCGCCGCGGCTCGACGACGCGGGCTGGCTCGGGCCGCTGCTGCGCAACACCATGGAGCTCGATCCGGCCGCGCGCTGGACGATGTCGCAGGTCCGCGACTTCCTGGCCGCCGGCCCCGGAGCGCCGGCGCCGACCCCGTTGCCCCGCACCGGGCATGCCGACCCTCATGGCGAGGCGACCCGGGCGGTCCCGTCCGTCCGCGGCCCGCGCCGCCCCCGCCGCCCAGGCCCGCCGGCCCCTGCGCCGGTCGCCGGTCGGGCACATCGGCGGCCCGGCCGCCTGGTCCCGGCGCTGCTCGGGCTCGCGGTCCTCACGCTGCTGGCCGTCGTCGGCGTCGCCATCCTGGTCGACCGCGGCGACACGACTTCCGGCGCCTCCCGTGGGGACGCTGCGGCCCCCGCTCCGTCCCCCGAGCCGGCGAAGCCGACCGAGCAGGACCTGCGGGCGTTCGCCACCGACTACCTCCAGCGCGCGGCCAGCGACCCGGCCGCCGGCTACGACATGCTCACCCCGGCGTTCCAGGAGGAGAGCGGCTGGCGCGAGGGGTACGACGGGTTCTGGGGCAGCGTCGCCGCCGTGCGCGACATCGAGGTGACCGAGGCCGACCCCGACTCCATGACGGTCGGCTACACCTACACCTACGACCTGGAGAACGGCACCAGCCGGACCGAGAGCGTGCGGCTCCAGCTGGTCCAGGACGGGTCGCGCCTGCTGATCGCGGGCGAGCCGAACCCGGGGTGACGCCCTAGGGTGGCCGGGCCCGGCGCTGCCGGGCAGGTGCCGCTCGACGCTGGGCCACCGTGGTTCGACTCCCCCCATCTGATCTCCCTCTCCCCCAGGAGGAAAACCGTGTCCGACTCCACCCCCGAGGACGACCTCGACCTCGAGCGCCTCGCGATGCTGCGCGACCTCGACCCCGACGACACGTCGTACCTCGACCGTGCCATCGGCAACTTCGTCTCGAACGCCTCCACCGTCGGCGCCACGGCCCGCGAGGCCGCGCTGCGCGGTGACCACGAGGAGCTCAGGGCGGTCACCCACAAGATGGTGGGCAACGCTCTCAACCTCGGGCTCAACTACGTCGGCGCCGCGGCGCGGCGCCTGGAGCTGCTGGCCGGCGAGGGCACCACCGAGGGCGCCGCTGCGCTGCTCGACGACCTCGACCGGGCCCTGGCGCGCGGGCGCGGGGATCTGCTCGCCTTCCAGGCCTCCTACCAGGCCTCGCCCTCCTGAGTCGCGCCGCCGCGGCGCCCGGATGGGTACTGGCGCTGACGAGCGCCTGCCCGAGGCGCCGCGGAGGAGGAACGCATGAAGACCATCGTGACCCTGATCGTGCTCGCCTGGCTGGCGATCGGGGCCCTGGCCGCCTGGCAACGCGGTTACTTCGGTGACGACCGGGATGTCAGCTGCACCAGCGCCGGTGACACGCTGCTCACCGTGGTCTCCGGCCCGCTGAACTACGCCGGTGTCAACCCCAAGGTCGACTGCACCCTTCCCGAGCCGTCGAAGTAACCCCGGCCGGGCCCCCGACCCACGGGTCGGGGGCCCGCACCCGGGAACGGGCGGCCGGCACCGGCCGTCCCCTCAGGCGCAGGGCTCCTGGGGGCGCGTGAGCCTGTTGTCGCCCCAGAGCCGATCGCAGACCTGCTGCTTGCCGCAGCACCGACCGACCGGACGCCCACCCAGCCACCCCTCGGTCGAACCGAGCTTGCGGTACGGGATGGGGTCGAGTGCCGGCTCCTGCCTCGCCTGCTCGGCGCTGATCCGCGCCTGGAGCGCCTCGGAGGTCTGCCGGCCCGCGTGGCGCACCATCGGCGTGATCCGCGCGAAGTCCACGCGGTCCAGCGGCCCCACCGCCGACAGCGCGGCGACCGGGCCCTCGGCGGTCAGGATCGGCGCGGTCGCGCCTCCGACGCCCGGCATCCCCAGGCCCCGCTCGTACCCGACGCCGCGGCGCCGGATCTCGGCGAGCTCCGCGTGCAGCAGCGCGGGATCGTCGCCGTCGACACCGCCGGGGGCGGCGCACTCGCCGAGCAGCGCGTCGACCTCCTCGGGCGGGAGCCAGGCCAGGATCGTCTTGCCGATCGTCGCGTTGGTGACCCACCACCGGCTGCCGACGTCCGAGGGCAGCGACAGCGCGAAGGAACCGCCGATCTTGTCGAGGAACACGACCTCGGGCCCTTCGAGCATGCACAGGTGCACGACCAGGCCGGTACGCACCTGTAGGTCGAGCAGCACCGGGGCCGCCGCCTCCCGGACCTGGTCGCGGCTCGGGCCTCGGGAGCCGATGCGGCTGGCCCGGTGCCCGAGGGAGTAGCCGGTCGTGTGACGGCGTACCCACCCCAGCTGCACGAGCTGCTCGAGGATCCGGTGGCAGCTCGAGCGCGGCAGCCGGGCGCGGGTGCCGATCTCCTCCAACGACAGGCGCGTGCCCCAGCGGTCGAAGCTCTCGAGCACCCGCGTCATCCGCACGATCATCGTGTCGCTCGGGGCGCTCGCCGAGGGGGTGCGGGCAGCGGGCATGAAGGTCTCCGAGGGGGTCGTCGCAGGCGGCATTCCCAGTTTGACGTCCGTCACATCGCCGACCGATCCAGCGCTCCCGATCAGCGGGAGTCGCGTGCTCGTGGGGCCGTCGACCTGGTCCTAGCGTGCGTCTCCGCGTGGCGCCTTCGGCCCCACCTGATCTTTGGAGGACAGCGCGATGAGCATCGACGTGAGCGAGCCGGGGACCGGTCTCTCCCCGGCCACGGCACCCTTCCCCGCCGGCACGACCAGGCCCTCCCCGAGCGAGATGCGCCGGGTGATGGGTCAGTTCGCCAGCGGCGTCACCGTCGTGACCGGCACCGACGACGGCGAGCCGGTCGGCTTCGCCTGCCAGTCCTTCGCCTCCGTCTCCCTCGAGCCGCCGTTGGTGCTGTTCTGCGCCGGCGTCGGCGGCACGACGTGGCCCCGCATCCGACGCGGCGGCCGGTTCAGCGTCAACGTGCTGGCCGAGGAGCAGGAGGACCTGTGCGCCCGCTTCGGCTCGCGCACCGGCCGTCGCTTCGAGGGCCTGGACTGGACGCCGTCGCGCTGGGGCACCCCGAGCCTGCCCGGGGTGCTCGCGCGGGTGCACTGCGAGATCGACGCCGTGCACCGCGCCGGTGACCACGACGTCGTGATCGGCGCGGTCGACGAGCTGGAGTGGGTGGGCCAGGCCGACCCGATGGTCTTCTTCCGCGGTGCCTTCCGCCCGAGCGCACCGACGGCCGCCGCTCGATGACCGATCCCAAGCAGACACCCGGGATCGGGCTGTTCCTCGACCTGCGCAACCCCGAGCGCTGGCGCCGTCCGTGGCCGGAGTTCTACGGTCGCCAGCTGGACCTGATCGCCGAGGCCGAGCACCAGGGCGCCGATGCGGTCTGGTTCACCGAGCACCACGACACCGACGACGGCTACCTCTCCCAGCCCCTCACCTTCGCCGCGGCCGCCGCTGCCCGCACCTCGCGGATGCGGATCGGCACCGCGGTCGTGCTGGCGGCACTGCGCCACCCCCGCCACCTCGCCGAGGAGGCCGCGATCGTCGACCTGATCTCGGCCGGGCGCCTCGAGCTCGGCATCGGCGCGGGCTTCGTCGAGCACGAGTACGCCGCGTTCGGCCGCGACCTCGCCGAGCGCTACCGCCTCACCGACGACGCGGTCCGGGAGGTCCGCCGGCTGCTCGGCGTGGTGAGCCCCGGGCCGGTGCAGCAACCGCCGCCGATCTGGCTGGGCTACCAGGGCCCCCAGGGCGCGCGCCGCGCCGGCCGGATGGGCACCGGCCTGCTCTCGCTGGACCGCCGCCTGCTGGAGCCGTACGCCGCCGGGCTGGCCGAGGGCGGGCACGACCCGTCGACCGCGCGCATGGGCGGGCTGCTCGACCTCGTCGTGGCCGAGGACCCCGAGCGGACGCTCGCCCGGGTGCTCCCGCACTTCGTGCACCAGCTGAACTCCTACCGCCGGATGGCGGCCGGGCCGCGCGGCACCCACCGGGACCTCACGGTCGAGGAGGTGGCCGCCGACACCCGCGGACCGGGCCGGATCCCGGGCCTCAGCGTCCTCACGCCGCCGGAGGCAGTGGCGACCATCCGGCGGCGTACGGCCGGGATCCCGGCACGCCACGTCTACTGCTGGGCCAGCGTCGCCGGCATGCCCGACGACATCGTGACCGAGCACCTGGCGCTGCTGCTCGGGTCCGTGGCGCCCGCGGTACGCGCCGCCGACCCCCGCCTCCCGGCCTGAACGCCCGCCCTCTCCCGGGCCGGCCTGGCGGCGACTCCCGATTTGCGGGAGCGCCATTGGAGCCGGGTGACGGGCGTCACGGATCGTGTGCCTCCGCACGGGCGTCTCGGGCTGCCCGCGCCGTCCCCTTCGTCATCCCCCGTTCCCCCCTGTCGTCACCCCTGTCTTCACCCCCCACTTTTCGACCCCGCACCACTACCCAGGAGGTAGGCATGAGCGTCACCGCCCCCACCGACGAGATCCGGTTCATCGACTCCGGCGACGGCTACTCCCGCTTCGCCCGCGGATGGCACTGCCTCGGGCTGGCGGACGACTTCCGCGACGGCAAGCCCCACGAGCTCAAGATCTTCGGCCAGACGGCCGTCGTGTTCGCCGGCGAGAACGGCGAGATCAGCATGCTCGACGCGTTCTGCCGGCACATGGGCGGCAACCTCGCCCACGGCGAGATCAAGGGCAACGAGATCGCCTGCCCCTTCCACGACTGGCGCTGGAACGGCGAGGGCCGCTGCACCAAGGTCCCCTACGCCCGCCGTACGCCGCTCCGTGCCCGCACGCTGCGCTGGATCACCATGGAGCAGAACGGTCTGCTCTTCTGCTGGAACGACCCGCAGGGCAACCCGCCGCCGGCGGACGTCACGATCCCCGAGATCCCCGAGTACGACAGCGGCAAGTGGACCGCCTGGTCGTGGAAGTCCTACCTGGTCGAGGGCGCGCACTGCCGCGAGATCGTCGACAACGTCGTGGACATGGCGCACTTCTTCTACGTGCACTACCAGATCCCGCGCTACTTCAAGAACGTCTTCGAGGGCCACGTGGCCAGCCAGTACATGAACTCCACCGGCCGCGAGGACATCAAGACCGGCGTGCAGATGGACCTGCCGGACGCGGTGACCCGCTCCGAGGCCAGCTACTTCGGCCCCTCGTTCATGCTCGACACGATCTGGACCGAGGCCGACGACCAGGTCATCGAGGCCAAGCTGGTCAACTGCCACTACCCGATCAGCGACAACTCCTTCCTGCTCCAGTACGGGATCATCGTGGAGAAGCTGCCGGGCGTGTCTGACGAGGACGCCCAGGCGATGGGCCAGACCTTCGTCGACGGCCTCGAGGTGCAGTTCCTCCAGGACGTCGAGGTCTGGAAGCACAAGACCCGCATCGAGAACCCGCTCCTCACCGAGGAGGACGGGCCGGTCTACCAGCTGCGCCGCTGGTACGAGCAGTTCTACGTCGACGTCGAGGACGTCACGCCGGACATGACCAAGCGCTTCGAGTTCGAGGTCGACTGCGACTACGCGGTCGAGACCTGGGAGGCCGAGAGCCGCGTCGAGTCCTCGTCCACCGCCACCACCGGCGCCTGAGCCCCACCCACGAGAAGGAACACCCCCGATGAACGACATCAGTCGTCAGATGATCGACCACGCCGACAAGCTGCGCGAGCAGGCCGAGGAGTCCGAGCAGCTGTGCCGGCTCCCCGACGAGACCGCGGCCCTGCTGCGCAGCGCCGGCTCCATCCGGATGCTCCAGCCGAAGGAGTACGGCGGCCAGGAGACCCACCTGGCCGAGTTCGCCGAGACCGTGATGGAGACCGCCAAGATCTTCGGCTCCGCGGGCTGGGTCCAGGGCATCGTCGGCGTCCACCCCTGGCAACTCGCCTTCGCCGACCCGCGGGTGCAGGAGGAGGTGTGGGGCGAGGACCAGGACACCTGGCTCGCCTCGCCGTACCAGCCCAACGGCGTCCTGGTCCCCGAGGGCGAGGACGGCTTCCGCTTCTCGGGTCGCTGGCAGTTCTCCTCCGGCACCGACCACTGCCAGTGGATCTTCCTCGGCGGCCTGCTCGCCGGCGCGGACGGCACCCCGCTCAGCCCGCCGAAGATGATGCACGTGATCCTGCCGCGCAGCGACTACGAGATCGTCCCGGACTCCTGGAACATGGTGGGTCTGCGCGGCACCGGCTCGAAGGACATCATCGTCCGCGACGCCTACGTGCCGGCGTACCGCGTCATGGACTGCGACAAGGTCATCGACGGCTCGGCGGTCCGCGAGGCGGGCCGTGACGAGACGCTCTACAAGATGCCCTGGTCGTGCACGTTCCCCGCCGGCATCACCTCCGCGATCATCGGCATCGCCGAGGGCGCGCTCGAGACGGCGCTGGGCTACCAGCGCAACCGCATCAACGCGCACGGCACGGTGGTCAAGGAGGACCCCTACACCCTGTCCGCGCTGGGTGAGGCGGCCGCCGACATCCACGCCGCGCGGGCCGAGATCCTCGGCAACATCAACCGGCTCTGGGACATCGTCGACTCCGGTCGCGAGGTGCCCTTCGAGACCCGCGCCCTCGGCCGACTCAGCCAGGTGCGGGCGGCGCACCGCGCCGTCGACGCCGTCGACCGGATCTTCGCCCGCTCCGGCGGCAGCGCCATGCGGATGGACCAGCCGCTCCAGCGCTTCTGGCGCGACGCCCACGCGGGTCTCAACCACGCCATCAACATCCCGGGCCCGACGTACCACGCCAACGCGCTGACGCACATGGGCCTGGAGCCGCAGGGCGCCCTGCGCGCCCTGATCTGACCCGCCACCCCATCGATTCAGAAGGAGACACCAGATGACCGAGATCCGAGAGATCCGTGCCCTGGGGTACGTGACCGTG
Source organism: Nocardioides ochotonae (assembly GCF_011420305.2). NCBI lineage: Bacteria > Bacillati > Actinomycetota > Actinomycetes > Propionibacteriales > Nocardioidaceae > Nocardioides > Nocardioides ochotonae. Next base: position 2,758,532 of record NZ_CP061769.1, read on the forward strand.
TCCTCGACCGACATGGAGCGCTGGCGGGAGTTCGCCTTCGACGTGCTGAGCTTCGGCGAGGGCAGCGGCCCCGACCCGGACGCGCTGTACCTGCGGATGGACGAGCGCGCCGCCCGCATCGTGGTGCGCCCCGGCGACACCGATGGCGTGCGGACCGTGGGCTGGGAGGTCCGCGACCACCTCGCCCTCGCGCGGGTGGAGAAGACGCTCGCCGACGCCGGCTACGCGCCGAAGCGCCTGAGCGCGGAGGAGGCCGACGAGCGGCGCGTCGAGGAGGTCCTCGCCTTCACCGACCCCTCCGGCCTGCAGGTCGAGATCTTCTTCGGCCCCGTGCTCGACCACTCGCCGCTGGTCACGCGCCACGGCAGCCGCTTCGTCACCTCCGGGGTCGGCCTCGGGCACGTCGTGCTGCCGACCACCGACATCGAGGCGTCGCAGAAGCTCTACCTCGACACCCTCGGCTTCCTGCCGCGCGGTGCGATGAAGCTCGAGACCCCGCCCGGTGTCCCGACCCAGCGGATCCGCTTCATCGGCGTCAACCAGCGCCACCACAGCCTCGCGCTGTGCCCGGCGCCGGCGATGAAGGACCCCGCCCTGATCCACATCATGGTCGAGGTCGACTCCCTCGACGACGTGGGCCGGGCACTGGACCGCTCGAACAAGGCCGGCTACTCGCTGTCGTCCACGCTCGGCCGACACACCAACGACAAGATGATCTCCTTCTACGTCCGCGCCCCCGGCGGCTGGGACGTGGAGTACGGCTGCGAGGGCATGCTCGTCGACGAGTCGCACTACACGGCCGAGGAGATCACCGCCGACAGCTACTGGGGCCACGACTGGTCGGGCTCCGAGCCGCTCGCGGCGTTCAGTTGAGCGCCGGCACCCGCCGAACGGAGGACCCGTGAAGCAGATCAGCTGCCACAGCTGCGGCAACCGCGTGCTGGTGGAGAAGTACAGCCCGATCCACACCAGCGTCCAGTGGTTGCAGGACGCGGGCGACTGCCCCGAGCTGCGCGAGAGCGCGACCGGTGCGGGCGGGACCGCCCTCGTCCCCACCTGCGCGAAGCTGCGGGCGTCCATCGTCGCCGCCGACCGGGCCGGCGAGCTCCCCGAGACGACGTACGCCGAGCCGGCGCCGCTGCCGCGGGACCTGCTCGACGCCGTCACACGCGGCGAGTGAGCGACAGCCTCGGTGCCGTCGACCCGGGTGGCCTCGCCGCCCGGGTCGACCGGCTGGACTCGACCGAGCAGATCCGGCAGCTCGCCTACCGCTACGCCCAGGCCCTCGACAGCCGGGACGTGACGGGGCTGGCGGCGCTGTTCGTGGAGGACGTCACGACCCACGACGGCCGGGTCGGCCGGGAGGCGCTGGCCGAGTGGTACGACCCGGTGCTGCGCCCCTACGGCATCACCTTCCACCTGGTGGCCAACCACGTCATCGAGTTCACCGACGCCGACCACGCCACCGGGACGGTCTACTGCCGCCCCGAGCACGAGGTCGACGGCGAGTGGATCGTGATGCCGATGCAGTACTGGGACCGCTACGAGCGCCGCGACGGACAGTGGTACTTCAAGTCCCGCAGCACGCACGTGTTCTACGCCGCCGACGTCGCGGCGAGCCCGCTCGCCGCACCAGGACGGTTCCACTTCCCCGGCAACCCGTTCATCAGCCGGGCGGACCTGCCGGAGCGGTGGCAGACGTGGCGGGACTTCTGGTCCCGCGACAGCTGATCAGGCTCCCCTCGCTCCGCACGTCAGTGGCCGGGTCGGTCCTCCGGGACCGGCCCGGCCACTGTCATGCCTGCGTCTCGCGCCACGACACGAACTGCCGCACGGCCAGGGCCGAGAGCTGCCACGCCAGGTAGCACGGCGTCCCGACCACGAAGCCGGGCCACACGTGGAACCACGCCGGCGCCGCGACGCCGTCCCCGATGGAGGCGATCAGGAAGATCCAGAGCACGACCGCGCCGAACCACGGGAGCGCCCAGGCCAGCGCCTCCTGCTTCCGGCTGAGCCGCTCACGGGCGTAGACCCGGGCCAGGAACGTGCTCGCCACCGCGACGTACGCCGCGCCGATGAGCGACAGCGGCCAGGCACCCAGCAGCGCGAGAATCAGCAGCCACAGCGCGCCGGAGACCAGGTTGCCCACGAGGACCGGACGGTCGAGGCGCGCACGAGGCGCTGTTTCCCCGACGGGAGGAAGATCGGTCACCGTCATAGGGTCATTGTCCCGTCTATGTCCGCCGGGCGAACCGGATGTCACCATTCGGCAATTGCTGGTGCAGATAACGCTCGTCGTGGATCAGATGATGATGGTGGCCGCAGAACAACATCGCGTTGTCGAGATCGGTCTTTCCACCCGCCGACCACGGCCGCACATGATGCGCCTCGCACCACGTCGCGGGAATCGTGCAGCCATGCGCCCGACATTCCCGGTCGCGGATAGCCAGGGCCTTTCTCTGACCCGGGCTGAACAGACGTGACGCGTGCCCGAGATCGAGCGGCACCGACCGAGTCCCCAGCACCGCGGGCACAAGCTTGGCCGTGCACGCGAGCCGTCGCGCCTCCCCGGCGGTGATCCGCGACCCGTCCGCGAGCGTGGCAGCGCCGAGGCCCTCGACCAGTGTCTTGAGGTCCATCGTGATCACGAGCGTGGTGGCATCCCCGCCGTGCAGCGGAAGGCGGTTCGGGTCGAGGGACTCCAACAAGGAGCAGAACGCCTCCCCCAGTCGCCGCTCGTACGGAACCCGGCGCCCATCGTCCGCCGCCTTGTCCTCGGCTGCTCGGCGCGGGTTGGTGAACGACTCCAACAACGTCGTCAGCCGCAACGCGACACTCTCGGGCACGCGTCCCTTGATGAGCGCCGTCCCGTCGCCGAGGCCCTGCACCTTCAACGTCGTACGCCGCCGCGCCGCCCGCTCGGCATCGCGCAACCGGCGCTCCTCGAGCTCATCGACCCACTGCGGCGCCACCACCTCCAGGATCCGCTCCCCCAGCCGCTGCAAGGCGCGCGGACCGAAGTCCACCGCCTGCTCCACCAGGCAGGCCTCGGCGCGGGCCAGCACGTCGGCCCACTCCTCCGCCGTCGCCTCCACCACCCGGCCGGCAATCCTGACCTCGTCGAGCGCCGCGACGATCACGTGCCCCTGGTCGACGCTCGCGTGCCCCTCGACCAGCGCCCGCCCCAGGACCTGCCAGCGGTGCTCGCACGCCACCCCGAGGCGCTGCGCCCGCCGGGCCGACCCGCCTGACACCTGCGAGCGCTGCGCCACCCACGACGCCACGTCACGGAACCCATCGGCATCGGCCACGTCGTCCGCGCATGCCATCACCCGTGCCTCGAGCGCCTGCACCCGCGAGCAGGCCCGCGCGAGCAGCAACAGGGCTTCCCGCTTGTCGGTCAACGACAGAAACGTCGGATCCAGCTTCGCGAGCTCATCGAGACCGACACCCAGGCGCTCGGCACCGGCGACGAAGGGATGGACCGGATCGGTCATCGACGCCTCCCGAGAAGTCGGATCTACACCTAGAGGCAATCGTACATGTGTTCGACTAGGCGGTCATGGTCAATATCGAGGAACTTGCGCCAGCAATCCGGGGTCTGGCAACTCCTGTCGAGTTCCGCGGTCCATCCGTTCCTTCCCCTGAGCGGGCGAGAAGCCGTTTCGACCAACGAGGTCGATCAACATCGGAAACGTTTGCATCCCGGTCGGGCAGCTCGATCGGCTGTCCAGATCCCTCACTCTCGACCACCCACCAGCATCAGACGCACGCCGCCATCGGACACCATCAGCCCGCCGTCCACACGACCGGTAGGGTCACCTCTGCCCAGCGTCGCGGCGATGGGAGCGGATGCCCTCAGCCGTCAGCAGGGCGCCCGGGGCGGTAGCTCAGTCGGTTAGAGCAGAGGACTCATAATCCTTGGGTCGTGGGTTCGAGCCCCACCCGCCCTACGAGCACGCAAGCGGCGCCGCACTTCCTCGGCGCCCGGCGCGGCCTAGACCGGCGCGCGTCGTACCCTCCGCGAGCGCGGCGAAACCATCCGATTGGGTTACGTTCGCGCCGATGAAAACCTCACCGATCATCGGCGGCCCGCTGGACGGGGCGGAGGCGCAGCTCCCCGTCGGGGGCGCGGTGCCGAGCGAGCACCAGATGCTCCTGAGTCGCGTCGGTGATACCTGGCACGCGTATCTCCTCGTGCCCCGGCCGGACTCCGACGAGCGGGTCCTCAGCCACCTCGGCGAGGTCGAGGAGCTGCCCCGGCTGCGCGACGAGATCGCCCACGCCAACTCCAACGTCGCCGCCACCGGCTGACCCTCCAAGGCCGCCGCAGAACCGCTCGCTAGTCCCGGACCTCCGGGGCCGCGTCGGTGTCACCCGGGGACCCGCCGCGACGCAACACCTCCGCACGCGCCCGCGCGATGCCACCGTGCTCCAGCGCGGCCAGCAGTGACTCCCCCGCCCAGACCGTGCGTCCGCGGTGGCGTACGACCACCCGCATCCGCCCCGCGAGGTGCTCGATGGCGCCGGGCACGTTGCGCCGCTCGGCGGGCAGCGGCACCGGCAGCACGTGCGCGCGCCCGAGGTCGCCGCGGCCATCGATGTCGACGCTCCAACGGGCGCTGCGGCCGCGCAGCGACCAGTGCTCGTCGGACACCGCGGCCCGCACCGGGGAGACGACCGGGTCGCCCAGGCGCAGCACCCGGCCGTCGGGCAGCCGGACGACCACCGCGGTCACCGTGGTCCGCAGCGGCCCGGCGCTGACCTCGCCGCCGGCGAAGGCCACGCAGACGCCGTCCTCGGCGAAGCCCTGCGCCTGTCCCCACCACCACGAGTCCGGGAACCCGCCCCGCCCCCAGTTCTTCTCGCCGTACGCCGTCCAGCCGTCGAGGTCCCAGGTCTGCTCCCCGAGCACCGCGGTGCCGTGGACGCGCCCACCGAGCAGCCACGGGTGCCAGTACTGGTTGAGCGCCGGGACCGCCTGGAAGACGCTCGACCCGCCGAACGAGCGCCGCGGCCACGACACCGCATCCACCAGACGGGCATCCACGCGCGCGTCGGGACCCAGATCGACCTGCAGCGCGTCGACCGTGCCGTGGAACGCCTCCCCGGCGCGCGCACCGAGCCCGTCGGGCTGGGCCGCCGCGTCGGGGTGGACGCGCGTGCGCAGGAAACCGCCCGGGTGGGCCGCCAGCCCGAGGGTGGCCCAGTGTCCGTCAGCGGCCCGGTTGACGCCGTTGAGCGCGATCAGGACCCGTCCGGTGCGCGGGTCGGTGAACCGCCAGAAGTAGCCCTCCATCGCGACCCCGTGGGCCCGCAGCGGGTCGCCCCACGGCAGGTCGGCCCCGCTGCCGCGGTAGCGCGCCAGCAGCCGTCGCGCGGCCCGGGCGGGCAGCGGGCTCACAGCCAGGTCGGGGTCGGGCATGCCCGCACCATGCCCGTCTCGACCGCTCCTCATGCGGTTACCGTCCCGCCATGGGACGGATCCGGGTCGGCATCTCAGGGTGGACCTACGCCGGGTGGCGCGGTGACTTCTATCCGAAGGGCCTGCCGCAGCGTCTCGAGCTCGCCCACGCGGCCAGTCGGCTGAGCTCGGTGGAGATCAACGGCTCCTTCTACTCCCTCCAGCGCCCCACGTCGTACGCCGCGTGGCGCGAGCAGACCCCCGACGACTTCGAGTTCGCGGTCAAGGGCGGCCGGTTCATCACCCACATGAAGAAGCTGCGCGACGTCGAGGTCCCGCTGGCGAACTTCTTCGCCTCCGGCGTGCTCGGCCTCGGCCCCCAGCTCGGCCCGGTGCTGTGGCAGCTCCCCGCCACGCTGCCCTTCGACGCCGAGCGCCTCGACCACTTCTTCACCCTGCTGCCCCGCACCACGGAGGAGGCCGCTGTCCTAGCGCGCCAGCACGACGCGAAGGTCCCCGAGGACCGCGCCCTCACCGTCGCCGAGGACGTCCGCCCGATCCGGCACGTGCTGGAGTTCCGCAGCGAGTCGTTCTGCACCGAGGAGTCCTTCGAGCTGATGCGCCGCCACGACATCGGCTGCGTCGTCGCCGACACCGCCGGCCGCTTCCCCAAGGCCGAGGTGGTCACCAGCGACGTCGTCTACGTGCGCCTGCACGGCGACACCGAGCTCTACACCAGCGGCTACTCCCCCGAGGCGCTCGAGGGCTGGGCGGCACGCTGCCGCGAGTGGGCGCGCGAGCAGGACGTCTACGTCTACTTCGACAACGACGCCAAGGGCTTCGCCCCGCACGATGCCGTCGCGCTCAGCGCGCTGCTCGGACTCTGACCGCAGGGACTCTCGACTCGAGAGTCAGAAGTCCGGACTCGACGGTCGTCGGTCGCGGGAGCGCCGCATGTGGACCGTCACCAGGCAAGACCCGGCGAGCAGGATCACCGCGACAGCGACGAAGGGCCACGGGCTCCACCGGTCCGCGCAGCTCGTCGCGCCGTCCGCGAGGGCCTCGCACACTGTTCCCGGCCCCGAACGGTTGATCCAGGCGAGGTAGAGGGGCGCTGCCGACAGGCCGCCCACGAGGGCGATGGCCGAGTGAGTGCTCAGAGGCTTCCAGAGCGCGCCGACCACTGCGAGCGCAATCGCCACCGGAAGCAAGAAGATGCCGATCGTCAGGAGGCCGGCGACGCCGAACCCCAGAAGTGCACCAGTCGCTGCCCACCAGGCATACGCCCAGACGGGAGGACGCCGACGGGCGTTCTGCACAGGAGCAGCGGTCGGGGCCTGAGTCATGGGGTAACCGTCGATCTCTCGGGTGGAAGTGAACCTTCCACCCTTCATCGGGAGCGTCAATCCCGAGCTCGCCAAGCGCATCGCGGCCCCATGAAGGTCGCCCGCCTCCCCGGGGACCGGTCGGCCCCTGTGCCGAGCCCGCATATCCGACGAGCAGGACTTCTCGGCCGGGAACCCGCGACGCAGGCGTGGGAGCTGCCCAGGCGCAGACCCGCGTCGCGCCTCCCCTCGACACATGACAAGAGGCCCTGAACTGCGTTTCCGCAGTTCAGGGCCTCTCTCTGCTCCCCCGGTTGGACTCGAACCAACAACCCTCCGGTTAACAGCCGAATGCTCTGCCAGTTGAGCTACAGGGGATCGGTGCAGCGCGGGAAACACTAGCAACTGCGGGGCCGGGTGCGAAATTCGGGGCCCGGGGACGGGCCGCCCGCAGCCGGCAGGCGCTCAGCCGGGCTCGATCTCGGCTCGTGCCTGGGCCAGCGCGGCGTCGGCCACCCGGCGTACGGCGGGCTCCTCGGGGTCGATCCCGGCGTCGTAGTGCACCAGCCAGGTGATCTCCGGGTCCCCCGACGGCGCACGGCGGGCCACGACGCGCAGGCCTCGGTCGCCGCGCACGACGACGTGCACCTGGAAGACGATGCTCGCGGTCACCCGCTCGCGCACGAGCTCCAGCAGCCGCCCCGGCTGCTCCAGCGCCAACGCGTGCACCGGGCGCACCTGGCCCCAGGGACCGAGCTCGGTCACGCGCAGCACGCCGGCCTCGCTGTCCCAGTCGGCCGCCTCGATCCGCTCCCACGGCAGTCGTACGACGGGGCCCGCGGTGGCCGGGACGTACAGCGCGTCGCGGGTGCCGGCGACCGGCCCCCGCCCCGAGGTGGCCACGGCGAGGACGCGCTCCCCCGGGCCGACCGCGACGTCCGCGCCGCCGGGCACGCCGCCGCGCCGGCCCACGAGGGCTGCCAGCCGGGCGATCATGCGGCCCCGATGATCCGGTCGCGCAGCGCGCGCCGGTGCTGCTCGAGGGCGGCGAGCTCGCCGAACATCTTGTTGTACTCGGTCGGGTGCTCGACCGGGTTGGTGCGCTGCAGGCGCGACTTGACCTCGGCGATGCGGCGCAGCGCGGTCAGCTCGAGCAGCCGGTTGACGTGCAGCGCGACGTAGGCGGCGTCCGGGTCCTTCGCGGTGAGCAGCGGCTCGACGGCGAGCGCGCTGATCGCGGAGGAGACGTCGGGCTCGGTGGCGGCGTCGCGCAGCCGCGCGGCCCAGCCGGTGTCGCCGGACCCGGCGGCCGGGCCACCCTGGGCGGCCACCACCGCCCACACCCCGCGATAGGTCGGGTGGGTGAAGTCCTCGGGACCGACCTCGGAGGTGGTGCGCCCGATCGCCATCGGGTGCTGCACGACGAGCTTGAGGGTCTCGCGCTCGAGGCCGAACCGCGGGTCGCGCAGGTCGGGCAGCCGGCGTCGCGGCGGAGCGGCGGGCGCCTCGGCGGCCGCGGACCGGACCGGCTGCCGGCGCTGGCCCGGCAGGTCCGCGGGCCGCTTGGCCGCGCGCTGCACCTCGCCGCGCGCCTGGTCGGGGTCCACGCCGATCATCTGGGCCAGCTCACGGGCGAACGCGTCGACCTTGGAGCGGTCGCGGACGCTCGAGACCAGCCGGGCGCCCTCGCGCAGCGCGTCGATGCGCCCGTCGGCGCGGTCCAGGTCGTACTTGCTGACGATGTTGCTCAGCACGAAGCGGTACAGCGGGGTCCGCTTGGCGACCAGCTCGCGCACCGCCTCGTCGCCCTTCTGCAGGCGCAAGTCACACGGGTCGAGGCCGTCGGGCTCGACCGCGACGTAGGTCTGGGAGACGAAGTTCTGATCGCCCTGGAAGGCCCGCAGCGCGGCCTTCTGACCGGCGGCGTCGCCGTCGAAGGTGAAGATGACCTCGCCGCGGAACTCCTCGTGGTCGTGCAGGAAGCGGCGCAGCACCTTGGCGTGGTCGTCGCCGAAGGCGGTGCCGCAGGTGGCGACCGCGGTGCCGACGCCGGCGAGGTGGCAGGCCATCACGTCGGTGTAGCCCTCCACCACCACCGCCTGGGTGGTGCGGGCGATCTCCTTGCGGGCCAGGTCGAGGCCGTAGAGCACGTGGCTCTTCTTGTAGATCGGCGTCTCGGAGGTGTTGAGGTACTTGGCGTCGATGCGGTCGTCGTCGAAGATCCGGCGCGCGCCGAACCCGATGGTCTCCCCGCTGGCCTCCCGGATCGGCCACAGCAGCCGGCCGCGGAAGCGGTCGTACGGCGAGCGCCCGCGCGCGACCAGGCCACCGACGACCAGCTCCTCCTCGCTGAACCCGCGGGCGCGCAGGTGGCGGAAGAGGTCCTCGCCGCCGCGCGGGGCGAAGCCGACGCCGAAGGTCTCGGCGGCCGCCTGGTCGAAGCCGCGGTCGGAGAGGAACTGGCGCGCGACCCGGGCCTCCGGGGTGAGCAGCTGCTCGGCGTAGAACTCCTGGGCGACGCGGTGCGCCTCCAGCAGCTTGCTGCGCTGCGGCCCCTTCGGTCGGTCGACTCGCTCGTCGCCCTCCTCGCGCTTGAGCTGCACGCCGAACTTGTCGGCGAGCCGCTCGACGGACTCCGCGAAGGACAGCGCCTCGACCTCCATGAGGAAGTTGATGACGTCGCCGCCCTTCTGGCAGCCGAAGCAGAAGTAGAAGCCCCGGCTCGGGGTGACCTGGAACGACGGGGACTTCTCGTCGTGGAAGGGACACAGGCCCTTCTGCGAGCCACCACCAGCGTTGCGAAGCGTCACGTAGGAGGAGACGACCTCATCGATGCGCGCCTTCTCGCGCACCTCGCTGATGCTCTCCTCGCGGATCCGGCCTGCCACGCGCCGATCGTACGGGGCGCGCCCCGCGCCGCGGGCAGCACCTGTGGAAACCCTCAGTAGTCCCCGGTCATCACGTTGGCCAGCGGCTCCCCCGCCGCGAAGCGGTGCAGCTGGTCGCGCACCAGCCGGTGCGCACGCGGCCACATCGCGCTGCTCGCCCCGCCGACGTGCGGGCTGATCAGCAGGTTCGGCACCTCCCACAGAGGACTGTCGGCCGGGACCGGCTCGACGTCGGCGACGTCGACGGCGGCCCGCAGCCGCCCGGAGCGCAGCTCGGCGAGCAGGTCGTCGGTGACCACCACCGCACCGCGGGCCACGTTGACCAGCAGCGCGCCGTCCTTCATCCGGGCCAGGAAGTCGGCGTCGACCAGGCCGCGGGTCTCGTCGGTCAGCGGCACGATCAGCACCACCACGTCGGCGTCCGGCACCAGTTCGGGGAGCTCGGTGAAGGCGTGCACGCCCTCGCGCGCGGTCCGCGCGACGCGGACCACCTCGACCTCGAAGGGCAGCAGCCGGGCCTCGATCGCCTCGCCGATGGCACCGTGTCCGACCAGCAGCACCCGCTTGTCGGCCAGCGCGGGGCGCCACTCGAAGGCCCACTCGTGCCGGTCGTGGGCCCGGACGAACTCCGGCACGCCGCGCAGCGAGGAGAGGATCAGCGTGAGCGTGAGCTCGGCGGTCGAGGTGTCGTGGATCCCGCGACCGTTGCACAGGGTGACGCCCTGCGGCACCCGGCTGCGCACGTTGTCCACGCCCGCGGAGAGGGTCTGCACGACCTCCAGGCTGCGCATCTGCGGCAGCACGTCCCCGACGTCGGGGCTCATCCGGTACGGCGTGACGTAGAACGCCACGTCACCGACCGAGTCCGGGACCTCGGCGGTCGGGTCGACCACCTCGTAGCGCAGCCCCGCAGGCGGGTCGCCGAGGAGCTCGGGGTCGAAGGGCAGCCAGACGAGGGGTGCGGTCACACCCGGACCCTAGCCAGTCACCGCCGGCGGCGGGGCGTGCGTTCCGGTCCGGTCCGGCCACGCTCAGGAGGTGCGTCCGCTCAGCCGCTCGTGCCACGCCACCGCGCTCGCGTCGGTCAGCGACGCGACCTGGTCGATGACCACCCGCAGCCGAGCGGCGTCGTCGGCCGCGGCGTGCCAGTCGTCGACGAACGCGCGCTGGAGCTCGTCGGGTCCCCGGTGCGCCAGCCTGGCCACCAGGCCCATGATCAGCTCACGCTGGCGCTCCATCAGCCGCACCCGATCCTCGGCCTGCATGACGTAGTGCGCGGCGATCCCCTTGAGCACCGCGATCTCCAGCATCGTCGTGCGCGGCACGACCAGGTCGGCGCGGTGCCGCACGAAGGGGCCCTCCCCCGCGGTGAACGTCGCGTGCTGGACCGCACCGCAGAAGCGGCCGACCAGGTCGCTGGTGAGGTTCTTCAACGCCGCCTGCGCGCGCCGGCTGCCGTCGTAGGCCACCGTGGGCCAGCTGTCGATGGCGCTCAGGCCCGTGAGCACCGCGTCGAGCTCGGCGTCCTCGGCCTCGGGGACGTACCAGGCCCGCACCGTCTCCCACACCGCCGCCCGGTCCAGGCTGGTCAGGTCGACGCGGTCCGCGACCACGCCGTCCTCGACGTCGTGGACCGAGTAGGCGACGTCGTCGGCGAGGTCCATCACCTGCGCCTCCACGCAGGTGCGGGTGCCCTGCGGCGCGCCGCGGCGCATCCAGTCGAAGACCGGGAGGTCGTCGTCGTAGACGCCGAACTTGCGCACGAAGCGCGGTGTGCCGTCGGCGTGCACGCCACTCGGGTCGCCCGCGGCGAGTCGACGCCAGGGGTACTTGGTGCAGGCGTCGAGGGTCGCGCGGGTGAGGTTGAGCCCCACCGAGCGACCGGTGTCGTCGAAGGTCTTGGCCTCGAGGCGGGTCAGCAGGCGCAGCGTCTGGGCGTTGCCCTCGAACCCGCCGCAGTCCTCGCTCAGCTCGGCGAGCACCTGCTCGCCGTTGTGGCCGAACGGCGGGTGGCCCAGGTCGTGGGCGAGCGCAGCGGTCTCGGCGATGTCGGGCAGGCCGCCCAGCGCCCGGGTGATGTCGCGCGCCACCTGCGCGACCTCGAGGCTGTGGGTGAGCCGGTTGCGCACGAAGTCGTCGGTCTGCGGCCCGACCACCTGGGTCTTGCCGGCGAGGCGCCGCGACGCGGCCGCGTGCACCACCCGCGCCCGGTCGCGCTCGAACGGCGTGCGTGCGGGCGCGTCGACGCGCTTGGGGGGTTCGGGCACCAGACGTTCGCGGTCCGCGGCGTCGTACAGGGCGAGGGGGTCGAGAGACATTGCGTCAGACTGTAGGCCCTCGCGGGGACAGCCTCGGAGGCCGAGCCTGTCGAGACCGGTCCCGCAGAGTTGGACGCGGCAGCGGCGCTCGGTGATCATCCGACCATGGCCGTCCGCCCCCACCACGCAGCGAGCTGGCTGCTGAACGCCCACGAGCGCGGCAATCGGGCCACCCGCCTCGACGCGCGGCACCCGGAGGGCACCGCGTGGTCGTCGGGCAACCGGGCGCGGCCGCTGGTGGACGGGGCGTCGTACTTCGCCGACCTCCACGAGCGCCTCGAGGCGACCCGTGCCGGCGACCTGGTGCTGTTCACCGACTGGCAGGGCAACCCCGACCAGCAGCTCACCGACGACCCCGACAGCACCATCGTGGAGGTGCTCGGCCGCGCCCTCGACCGCGGCGTCGACGTGCGTGCCCTGGTCTGGCGCTCCCACCCCGGCCGCCTGGGCTACAGCGCCGACGAGCACCGCGACCTCGGCCGGCGGCTGCAGCGGCGCGGCGCCGACGTGGTCCTCGACATGCGGGTGCGCGCCAACGGCTCGCACCACCAGAAGATGGTGGTGGTGCGCCACCGCGACGACCCCGCCCGTGACGTCGCCTACGTCGGCGGCCTGGACCTGTGCCACGGGCGCCGCGACGACTCGACCCACCACGGCGACCCGCAGGGCGAGCCGATCTCCGCCGAGTACGGCGAGCGCCCGGCGTGGCACGACGTGCAGGTCGCGCTGGAGGGCCCGGTGGTCCACGACGTCGAGACGGTCTTCCGCGAGCGCTGGGAGGACACCACGCCGCCGACGCGCAGCCCGCTGCGACGCCGCCGCGACGCCGCGCTGCGCCTCGACGAGGAGCGCCGCCCGCTGCCGCCGCAGGCGCCCCCGCCTCCCCCGCTGGAGGAGGACCACACCGTGCAGCTGCTGCGCACCTACCCCCGCCTCGGCCCCGGCTGGGCCTACGACTTCGCCCCCGACGGCGAGCGCTCGGTCGCCCGTGGCTACAGCAAGGCCGTCGGCGCCGCCCGGTCGCTGATCTACCTCGAGGACCAGTTCCTGTGGGGTCGCGAGATGAGCGACGTACTCGTCGCGGCCCTGCAGGACAACCCCGGACTGCGCCTGGTCTGCGTGCTCCCCCACTTCCCCGACCAGGACGGCTGGTTCGCCCGCGACCCGCAGATCGTGGGCCGACTACGCGCGATCCGCCGCCTCCAGCTCCAGTTCAACGAGCGGGTCGCGTTCTACGGCCTGGAGAACGAGGCGGGGACACCCGTCTACGTCCACGCCAAGGTCTGCGTCATCGACGACGTCTGGACCTCGGTCGGGTCCGACAACTTCTGCCGCCGCTCCTGGACCCACGACTCCGAGCTGTCAGCGGTCGTGCTGGACGAGGAGCCCGAGGGCGGCTACGGGCAGTGGCTGCGGCTCCGGCTCGCGGCAGAGCACCTGGACCGGATGGAGTCCCAGGAGCTCGCCGCGGTGAGCGCGACGCACGAGCCGAAGCTGTTCGACGTGATGGCCGACTGCGTCGACGCCCAGGCGCAGTTCGAGCTCTTCGCTCAGAGCGCCGACGCCCTGGACGCCTGGCACGCGGGCGGACGCCGCGGCCCCCGGCCCGCCGGCCGGCTGCGCCGCCTGCCCACGCCCACGCTCCCGGTCGCGCGCCAGCTGCTGGCCGCGCCGTGGTATCGCTATCTGCACGACCCCGACGGGCGTCCCGGGCGCATGCGCCGGCGGCGTACGTTCTGAGCATGCGACAGGAAGGCACCCCGTGACCGCCTCCATCCCCGAGCCCGCTCCGCCCTCCCGCGAGCGGGTGATCGCGCGTGGACTGGAGTGGTGCGCCCGCTGGAGCGCGCGCTGGATCCTGATCTTCATCGCGCTCTGGCTGGCCAGCCAGGTCCTCGGCCGAATGTGGACGATCCTGCTGCCGGTGGTCCTGGCGCTGATCGTCACGACCGTGCTCGCCCCGATCTCGATCTTCCTCGAACGACGGCTGCGACTGCCCGCGTCGCTGGCCGCCGCGAGCACGCTGCTCGGCGCGATCGCCGTGATCGTCGCCGTCGGGTTCGCGCTGGCCCCGTCCACCGCCGGTCAGGCGGGGGCGATCGCCGACGACGCCACCGCGGGCCTGGACCGGATCTCGCAGTGGCTGCGCGACACCGACATGGTCACCCACAAGCAGGTCGACACCGCGATCGACGCCGTGCAGGACAAGCTCACCGCCTCCGCCTCCACCATCGCCTCCGGCGTCCTGGTCGGGGTCGGCGCGGTCACCAGCGCCCTGGTGACGCTCACCGTCACCTTGATCCTGACCTTCCTCTTCCTCAAGGACGGGCGCCGCTTCCTGCCCTGGCTGCGCCGCCTCGCCGGCCCCAGCGTCGGCACCCACCTCGCCGAGGTGCTCGGCCGGGCGTGGTCGACGCTGGGCGGGTTCATCCGCACGCAGGCACTGGTCAGCGCGATCGACGCCGTCTTCATCGGCCTGGGACTCGTGCTCGTCGGCGTCCCGCTGGCGGTCCCGCTCGCCGTGCTCACGTTCTTCGGCGGCTTCGTGCCGATCGTCGGCGCCTTCGTGGTCGGGGCACTCGCGGTGCTGGTCGCGCTCGTCTCCAACGGCTGGGTGGGCGCGCTGATCGTCCTCGGTGTCGTGGTCGCCGTGCAGCAGCTGGAGGGCAACGTGCTCTCGCCGTGGCTGCAGTCGCGCAGCATGAGCCTCCACGCCGCGGTGGTGCTGTTGTCCGTCGCCCTCGGGTCCGCGCTGTTCGGCATCGTCGGCGCCTTCCTCGCGGTGCCGGTGACCGCCATGATCGCGGTGGTCTTCCGCTACCTCGACGAGCAGGTGACCGCCCGCTCCGAGGCCTGGGTCGTGCCGGCGCGCTCCCCGGACGAGCCCGACACCGATGCGGACGCGGGAGCCCGGGGCGGTCCGGAGCCCGAGACCCCGCCTGCCTGAGCCACCGGCGAGGGGGGCCGTCCCCTGCAGCACCGACCCCGGTTCGCGGCGGCGGCCTACGATCCAAGGGTGAGCGTGGCCCGCGAACGCCCGACGATCCTGGTGACCGGTGCAGCCGGCCCGGCCGGCCGCGCGCTCGGCGTGCTGATCGGCCGGCTCCCGCCGACCCGGCGGCCCCGCGCCGTGGGCGTCGACCTCGCGCCGCGACCGACCGAGGGCTACGAGGTGGTCGAGGCGGTGCCGGGCGCCGACGACCCGCGCTACGACCGGGCGATGCTCGACCTGCTCGGCCGCCACCGCCCGGACCTGGTCCTGCCCACCGTCTCCGAGGAGCTCCCGCGCCTGGCGGTCCTGGCCGCGGCCACCGGCCTGGGCGACCGCGGCCTGGTCCTCTCCGGGCCCGGCCCGGCCCGGATCGCCGGTGACAAGCTGCTGACGATGTGGGCGCTCGCCCGTGGCGGCGTACCCGTGCCCCGCCACGCCGCCGGCGGCGAGCTGGCCTCGGCGTCGGAGGCCCTGCGCTGGGCAGGAGGGCCGGTCGTGGTCAAGCCGCGGGTCTCGCGCGGCGGCCGTGGCGTGCACGTGGTCGAGCACGCCGACGACCCGGTCTGGAACGGTCTCGACGACTCGTGGGTCGTGCAGGCCTTCGCCGGCGGGGTCGAGTACAGCCCCCAGGTGCACCGGTCCCCGCGCACCGGCGAGTGTCTGGTGGTCGTGCTCGAGAAGACCGGTCGCAAGCAGGGAAGGGTCGGCAACGCGACCTCGGTCGTGCGCCTGCCCGACGACGCGGCGACGGACGTCGCGGCAGTCGCCCGACGGACGGTCGAGACGCTGGACCTGGTGGGCCCCGTCGACCTCGACGTACGCCGGCTCGACGACGGCACCCCGGTGGTGCTCGAGGTCAACGCCCGCTTCGGGGCGGTCTCCCCCGCGGCCCCCGAGCTGCTCGACGCGGTCCTCGACGAGGGGGCCGGGGCCGTCCCGTGACGTCCCTCCTCATCGCCCTGGTGCTCGTCGTCGGGATGGCCCTGCTCATCGGCGGGATCGTGCGTCTGACGTTCGTGCCGCTCGCGATCCTGTTCGCCGTGCGCGAGCGCCGCGCCCCCGCGGGGCCGATCGGTCTCGGCCCGATGTTCGCCGAGCCGCCGACCGTGGCCGTGGTCGTCCCGGCGTACGAGGAGGGCGTGGTCATCGACGCGTGCGTCGCCTCCATCCTCGCCACCGGCTACCCGCGGCTGAGCATCGTGTGCGTCGACGACGGGTCCAGCGACGACACCTTCGCGCGGATGCAGCGCCTCGCCCGGAAGCACCCCGAGGTGCAGGCGATCCGCCAGCCGAACGCGGGCAAGGGCGCCGCCCTCAACACCGGCGTGGCCGCCAGCTCCGGCGAGATCGTGGTGATGGTCGACGCCGACGGCGTGTTCGGCCACGACACCCTCACCGAGCTGCTGCGCGGGTTCCGCAACGAGCGCGTGGGCGCCGTGGGCGGCAACGACCAGCCCGGCAACCTCGACCGCGTGCAGACCCGGTTCCTGGCGCTGATCAGCCACGTGGGCACCGGGCTGATGCGCCGGGCCCTGGACACCCTCGACCTGCTGCCGGTGGTGTCGGGCAACCTCGGGGCCTACCGCCGCGACGTGCTCGAGCTGACCGGGCCGGTGCGCACCGACACCCTTGGGGAGGACCTCGAGCTGACCTGGCGGGTGCACCGAGCGGGCTACCGGGTGACCTTCAGCCCGCACGCCTGGGTGTTCGCGGAGTCGCCGTCGACTCTGCACGACCTGTGGCGCCAGCGGGTGCGATGGGCCCGCGGGCTGCTGCAGGCGGTCTCCATCCACCGCACGATGATCGGCAACCCGCGCTACGGGGCGTTCGGCCCCTACCTGCTCTACAACACCCTGACCCAGGTGACCGGCCCGTTCCTGTGGCTCCTCGGCCTGGTCTCCCTCACGGCCCTCGTGGGGGTGGACGGCGCCTCGTGGCTGCCGGCGTCGTGGCTCGCCTGGCTGCTCGCCCTCAGCCTGGTGGGCTCGACCGCGCTGCTGGTGCTGGCGCTCCTGCTCGACCAGGCCCTCGCGGACCTGCGTCACCTGTGGACGCTGCCCCTGTGGCCGCTCTACTCCACCCTGATGAGCTTCGTCATGCTCGACGCCGTACGGCTCGAGCTCGGCAGAGCGGAGAACCGATGGAACAAGGCGCGACGCACCGGGACGGTGTCGGTCCGGGGCAGCGACGGCGCTGGCCCTGGCTCGTGATCCTGGTCCTCGCGATCCTGGCGACGACGGTGGCCGCGCTGAGCGTGGCGCGCCCCTGGGAGGACGTCCCGCCCACCATGCGGCGGGGCCAGGCACCCGCCGAGGCCCGCTCGGTCAGTATCGACTTCGGGATCGTCACCGACCCGGAGACCGACTGGTCGGCGATCGACGAACGTCTCGACCGGGTGGGCGCGAACATGGTCGTGCTGGGAGCCGGCCGCGTGGAGTTCACCGCCTTCGACTGGTCGAGCCATCCCGACGCCGCTGCCGAGCCGGGCACCGACCACATCGCGCGCGCCGCCCGAGCACTGCAGGAGACCGAGGACGGCGCCCAGCGCGACTTCGCGCTGCTCGTCGACGCCTACGTCCCCAACTGGATCGCCGCCGACCCCTCGATCGCGGGTGCCGAGGAGAGCGGCTACCGCTCGACGTACCAGGCATCGGCCTACCAGCTGGCGCGGGGCGAGGTCGGCGACCGCCTCGTCGAGTACGTCGTGGCCCTCGGCGAGCGCTACCTCCCGGCACAGATCGCGATCACCGAGCTGTTCCTGGACCACACCGCCGGACGCCAGGACCTGCAGCTGTTCCAGGAGATGACCGGCGCCGAGGACTGGCCTCGCGCGCCCGACGGAACGGTCGAGAACAACGCCGACGTGCTGCGCTGGCGCGCCGAGGTGATCACAGGGCTGCTGCGGCGCATGCGCGCCGGGCTCGACGAGGTCCGCGACGGCGAGGGCGCCGCGATCGAGCTGGCGATGGACGTCCGGGTCGACTGGGAGGACGACCCAGCGGCCGGGGCCCTCGCCTCCGGGCACGACTACGACGTCCTGCTCCGGGCCGCGGACCGGCTCGTCGTCTGGGCCTACCCCTTCGACCGGCACTCCCCCGCCGAGATCGAGGGCATCGCGAGCGCCCTGCGCGCAGCCGGGGAGGACATGTCGCGGTTCACGATGTCGGTCGGGTTGTGGGCCCAGACGTCCGTCGACGACGAGGCGATCTCGCCGGACACCCTGGTCCGCTCGGTGCGGGCCGCCCGGACGAACGGGATCACGTCGGTCAACGTGACGCCCGTGTCGCTGATGGACGACGCCCTGTGGCGCGCGCTCGCCCGAGCCTGGCACCCGGCGACCGGCTAGTCCCCGGCCTGCGGCAGGTCCGGCACCACCACCCGCACCTCCGTGCCGGCTCCCGGAGTGCTGTCGATCGTGAGCGTCCCGCCGTGCTCGTCCACGATCGTCTTGACCAGCGACAGCCCGAGGCCGACACCGCGCACCCTGCGCCGGCGGGTGTCACGGGTGCGGTAGAACCGCTCGGTCAGCCGGGCCAGCTCGTCCGCGGCGATGCCGGGGCCCTCGTCGCGCACCCGGACCGCGGCGGCCCGGCCACCGTCGGGACCAGGCACGCGCTCGATGGTGACCACCACGCTGGCCCCCGGCGGGCTGTGCTTGACGGCGTTGCTCAGCAGGTTGTCGACCACCTGGCCGAGGCGCTGGGCGTCCGAGACGAGCGGCACCTCGCCGTCGCCGGCGATCCTCAGCTCCACCTCCGCCGCGCGCGCGGCAGGTTGCTGGGTGGCCACCGCCGCGTGGACCACCTCGACCACGTCCAGCTCCTCCGGCGCCCAGGACAGGCCGTGGACGAGCTGGGCGCTGAGGAGCAGGTCGTCCACCAGCTGGCGCAGCCGGACGGCGTTGCGCTCGACGACCTCCAGGTAGCCGCGCTGGTCCTCGCTCAACGGCGCCCGGTCCAGGCGGAGCAGCTCCAGGTAGCTCAGGATCGACGACAGCGGCGTGCGCAGCTCGTGGGACACCAGGCCGATGAACTCGTCTTGGAGGCGCTGCTCCTCGTGGCGCGCGGAGACGTCGGTCCCGACCAGGACGAAGCCCGCCGGGAGCGGCTCGATGGCGGGCCGCGGTGTCACGACGATCTCGAGCGGGCGCGAGGAGCCGTCGGGCAGCACCACCGGCCACTCCGAGACGCCTGTGCCGCCGGACGCGGCGGCGCCCAGCACCACCGCCAGCGGGCTCGAGGCGTCCCGCGCGACACGCTGCGCCAGCACCGCGGGATCGACGAGGTCGGTGAACGACGTGCCCACCAGCTCCTCGGCGTCACGGTCGAGGATGCGCTCCGCCCCGCTGTTCGCGGTGAGCACGACACCGTGGCGGTCCATGCCGACGATCGCCTGCTCGGTCGCGGCCTGCACGATGCTGTTCAGGACGTCGCGCGAGGCACGCAGCTCCCGCGCCTGCACGGCGAGCTCGGTGCGGGCCTGCTCCAGCTGCTGGCCCTGGCGCCGCTCGTCCTCGACGATCGCGTGCACCACCCAGGCCAGGTAGGCCACCACGAGCACCGCGATGCCGCCCTGGAGCCAGACGTAGGGACGCCCGGGCACCAGCAGGACGGGCATGAACAGCACCACGGCGGAGGCCCCGAGGCCCACCGAGATCCCAGCGGACCCGGGGCGGAGCGAGAGGCTGAGCAACGGGAGCAGGACCAGCACGTCCACCAGGCCCAGCTCGAGCCCCGCGCCCAGGTCGAGCAGCCCGACCGCCACGATGTGCCCCAACGGCAGCGCGTAGCGCGCCGCCGGCGGCCACCTCGCCCACCACGGACCCAGCGCCGCCAGCTGCACCGTGACGGCCAGCGCGCCGGCCGCCAGCGCCAGCGCCCGGCTCTCGAGGTCGGCGACCCGCAGCAGTGCGGCCGTCACCAGCAGCAGCAGGACGGTGGTCGGCACCTGTCGCACCCACAGCAGCCGCGGCGCGGACCAGTGCAGCCACGCCTGACGGTGCGCCTCGTCCAGCGCGGTCTCGGTGCTCAGGTGCTGCTCCCGTGCTCACGCCCGATCCCCTGGCCATCCACGGCGGCACTCGCCCGGAGCGCCGATCCCCGCCCGACCGTCTCGCTCGCCCGCACCGTCTCCAGCGGTTCCACCTCGCGCGCGGGGCTGAACCGCGCCCAGTAGCGAGCCGCTGTCCGCACGACGTCGGGCTGGATGTACTCCCGGTGGGCCTGGGAGACGAAGGCCGCGAGCATCTTCAGCTTGGTGTCCATGAAGCCGTCGATGTCCACGAACCGGTTCGGGGCGAAGTCAACGGTGGAGGACGGGCTCTGGAAGCACCACACGCTCGGCACCTGGCGCGCCGCGACCTCGACCGCCTCGTGCACCGCCCGGTGGTCCTGGTGCCGGTCGTGGACGCCGTGGGTGTAGATGCGGTCCGGCACCACGTCGGCCACGACCTCCTCGATCGCGCTGATGAGGCCCTCCGCCGGGACCAGGTGGGTGTCGGGGAAGTCCAGGTGCACCAGCCGCGCGCCCACGGTGGCCGCCGCCGCCAGGGCCTCGGAGTGGCGTGTCGACGGGGCGCCGCCCACCGAGCCGCCGGAGAGCGTCAACAGAGTCAGCTCGTCGCCGGACGCCGCGTGCGCGGCCAGGGTCGCGCCGACGCCGAGCTCGATGTCGTCGGGGTGCGCCCCGACCGCCAGCACCCGCTCGCGCCGCTCGGAGCGCCGCGCGCGCGCCCGGGCGGCGAGGTCGGTGGCGCGCCGGCGGAGATCCGCGGCGGCGACCGGCTTGGACAAGAAGTCGTCGGCGGACTCGCGCAGGGCCTCGACCGCGTGGTCGTACGTCGGGTACGCCGTCACGATCATGATCGCGATGGCGGGATGGAGCCGGCGCACCTCGGGGAGGATCTGCAGCCCCGAGCGACCGGGCAGCTGGATGTCGCTGACCAGCAGGTCGAAGGTGGTCCGCCCGAGCGCCGCGAGCGCCTCCTCGGCGGTGGTGACGACCTCGACCCGCATGCCGGCGTGCTGCTCCAGCACGATGCGCAGGAACCTGGCCGCGTCGGGGTCGTTCTCCAGCACGAGAGCGCGGTATCCGTCGTCTGCTGCCATGGCCGGCCTCCTCGAAGGTGGGACAGCCACTGTAGGCACGAACGCGGCGAGCCGGGCCGCCCCGACGGGACGGCCCGGCTCAGCGGCGTAGGACGAGAGGTGTGATCAGTAGGTCGTGACGTGCACGTGGTCGTAGTGGTTCGCGGTGACCGAGCCGCGGTCCTCCATGCCCCGCCAGCCCTCGCCGGAGCGCTCGACCGACCAGATCTGCTGGGCGTAGATCAGGTAGCTCACGCCGAGCTCGGCGCGGTTCTCGCGGATGAACTCCGCGACCTCCCAGCCGAGGTCGCCGCTGACCATGATGTCGACGGCCAGGCCCTGCCCGTGCTCACCGTCGCTGCGCAGCGTGCCGTAGGTGGTGATCTGCGGGAAGGCGGCGCACACGGCGGCGTGCACCTTGACGATGTTCGGGCTCACGCCACCGCCCACGGACGTGCCGTTGGTGCACACGCCGCCGAGCTCGGCGACCGGCTCCTCGTCGCTGAGGTAGCCGGAGGTGACCCAGCGCGACGCGCCGTCGATGACGACCTCGTCGCGGCCGTAGAGCTCACGACCGGTGACCAGCACCTTGTCGCCGGCCTCGAGGGTGCCGACCTGCTTGGCCTGGTCGCCCGGGAGCGTCCACAGGTTGAGGTCCTCGGTCGCCCAGAGCCGGGTGTCGGCCTGGTCGATCGCAGCGCGGACGGCGGCCGGGTCCATCATCTTCTCGGCCGGGGTCAGCTCGCGCAGCTCGAAGCGCGAGGCGCTGCGGGAGAGCACCGGACGGCGCTCGGTGGCCGGGGCAGGAGCGGGGGTGGCCGCGGCCTTGCGGGGCGCGGCGGAAACGGAGGGCGTCGAGTCCACGGCGGCGCTCGCGCTGGTGCTCGAGGCGCTCAGCACCTCGGCGGGCTCGGGGTCGCCCAGGGTGACCCCCAGGGCGACGGCTGATGCGGTTGCCAGGACGGCCAGGGGGGCGGCGATCACGGTGGCACGGGGCTTGCGGCGGGCATTGGTTTCCCGCTTGTGGCGATGTGCCACAGCGCTGATCCTTTGCTGTTGCGGGCAGAAACACGCGCCGGGTTCCGCGGATCACGGTCCCGGCGCTTGCGCCAGACAACCACACGCCGCGAGGCCGTCCCCAATCTTTGGGGGGTTCTGGTGCCGTGTGTCGCCTCACGTCGACCCGGGGCGGCTCAGCCCCCGGAGCCCGCGTCCAGGTCGTCCACGACGGCGCAGCCGGCCCCGTCGGAGTCGTCCAGCCAGCCCTCCGGGAGGGCGACCCGCTTGCGTGCGGAGCCCTGCCGGCCACGAGGCGCACCGAGCTCGGACGCCGGGAACTCCTCGGTCGGGTCGAGCTCGTCGAGCAGCCGGTCCAGCGCCGCCAGGGTGTCCACGAGGCCCAGGTTGCGGCGCAGCTCGCCGCCGGCGCGGAAGCCCTTGAGGTACCACGAGACGTGCTTGCGGAACTCCTTGCAGCCGCGCTCCTCCCCCATGTGCTGGGCGAGCAGCTCGGCGTGGCGGCGCATCATCGCGCAGACCTCGCCGAGCGACGGGAGGGTCGCGACCTCCTCGCCGGCGAACGCCGCCGCGAGGTCGCGGAACAGCCACGGCCGGCCGAGGCAGCCGCGCCCGACCACGACGCCGGCGGCACCGGTGTGGGACATCATCCGCAGCGCATCCGCCGCCTCCCAGATGTCGCCGTTGCCCAGGACCGGGATGTCGACGTGCTCGACGAGCTCGCCGATGGCGTCCCAGTCGGCGACGCCGGAGTAGGCCTGCTCGACAGTCCGCCCGTGCAGCGCGATCGCGGCGCACCCCGACTCCTGGGCGATGCGTCCCGCGTCGAGGTAGGTCAGGTGGTCGGCGTCGATGCCCTTGCGGGTCTTCATCGTCACCGGCACGTCGTACGGCGTGGCCGCGGCGACCGCCTGCTCGAGGATGCGGGCCAGCAGCCCGCGCTTCCACGGCAGCGCCCCGCCGCCACCCTTGCGGGTCACCTTGGGGACCGGGCAGCCGAAGTTGAGGTCGATGTGGGCGACGCCGTACTCCTCGCACAGGATCTGCGCGGCCCGCCCGACGGTGGCCGGGTCGGTGCCGTAGAGCTGCACCGAGCGGGTCGTCTCCAGCTCGTCGAACACGAGCATGTCGCGGGTGTGCTGGTCGCCCTCGACCAGGCCGCGGGAGGTGATCATCTCGCAGACGTAGAGCCCGGCGCCCTGCTCGGCGCACAGGCGCCGGAACGCCGCGTTGGTCACGCCGGCCATCGGGGCCAGGACCACCGGCGTCGCGACCTGCAGGGACCCGAGCGCCAGGCCGGGGAAGGCCGCGAGCGCGGGCGTGCGGGGAGCGGCGGTCGTCGTGGTCACGCCCACATTGTCGACCGCTCGGCGCGGGCCCCCAAATTGCTCGCCCGTGTCCCCGCCCGGAGGCACCGAGCGGCACGAAGGCGTGGCCTGCGTGCCGCTGGCGGGTACGCCGACCTGCTCAGTCGTTCTTCTTCCCGCCCTTCGCCGGCTTGTCGAGCCGGCGGACCTCCCCGGTCCAGGTGATCGGGTCGAACTCCTCGGTCGGGCGGAAGCTCACCGCGGTGAGCCGGCCGCGATCGGGTGCCAGGTAGACCAGGCAGACGTCGCGCTCCCGACCGGGAGCGAACTTCTTCGGCAGGTCGCTGCTGTTGCACGGCTTGAAGGTGCTCGCGAAGCGCGAGTACCGCACCAAGGCGTTCTTGCCGTCCACGATGTAGAGGGGCACCTCCACACCGCCCAGGTCGGTGTCGCCCACGTTGGTCAGCTTGGCGCGCACGAAGTACGGCGTGGTGCGGCGCACCTGCGGCTCGAGCTTCCAGCCCTCGAAGGACTTCTCGAAGCTGGTGCGCTCCAGCCGCTTCACGGTGATCTCGAGGACGCCGACGGTCTTCTGCCGGGGCTCCCAGGCCACCACGGCGGTCTCCCCGAGCTCCAGCGTGGTGCCGGGCGGGGTCAGCTCGACCCCGTC
Source organism: Nocardioides ochotonae (assembly GCF_011420305.2). Taxonomy (NCBI): domain Bacteria; kingdom Bacillati; phylum Actinomycetota; class Actinomycetes; order Propionibacteriales; family Nocardioidaceae; genus Nocardioides; species Nocardioides ochotonae. The sequence goes on from NZ_CP061769.1 coordinate 2,782,539, forward strand.
GGGCACCGGCAGGTAGGGCTCGGCCGTCTCGCTCGGCTCGGCGCCCGGCTCCGCACCCGACGAGGGAGAGTCCGTGCCGTTCGGGCTCGCCGCCCCCGAGGAGCCCTGGTCGCCGGACCCGCTGTCGCCGCCGTCATCCGACGAGCACCCCGCGAGCAGGGCCGCGCCGAGCGCCAGCGCCGCGACCGAGGAGGTCGCGGTCGCCAGCACCCGCCGCAGGCGGCCCAGACCGGTGTGCACGCGGACCCCGCTCAGCAGCCGAGCAGTCGCTCGGCGAAGTAGCGGCTGATCCCGTCGAGGCTGATGCGCTCCTGCTCCATGGTGTCGCGCGAGCGCACCGTGACCGCGTTGTCCTCGAGGGTGTCGAAGTCCACGGTCACGCAGAACGGCGTACCGATCTCGTCCTGGCGGCGGTAGCGGCGACCGATGGCGCCGGAGTCGTCGAAGTCGACGTTCCAGTTGCGGCGCAGCTCGGCGGCCAGGTCCTTGGCCTTCGGGGACAGGTCGGCGTTGCGGCTCAGCGGCAGCACCGCGACCTTGACCGGCGCCAGGCGCGGGTCGAGGCGCAGCACCGTGCGCTTGTCGACGCCGCCCTTGGTGTTGGGCGCCTCGTCCTCGGTGTAGGCGTCGACCAGGAACGTCATCAGGCTGCGCGAGAGGCCGGCTGCCGGCTCGATGACGTACGGCGTGTAGCGCTCGTTGTTGGCCTGGTCGTAGTAGCTGAGGTCCTGGCCGGAGTGCTTGGCGTGCGTCGACAGGTCGAAGTCGGTGCGGTTGGCGATGCCCTCGAGCTCGCCCCACTCCGAGCCCGCGAAGCGGAAGCGGTACTCGATGTCGACGGTGCCCTTGGAGTAGTGGGAGAGCTTCTCCTTCGGGTGCTCGAACAGGCGCAGGTTGTCGCGGTCGACACCGAGGCCGACGTACCAGTTCAGGCGCTCGTTGATCCAGTACTGGTGCCACTCCTCGTCCTCGCCGGGCTTGACGAAGAACTCCATCTCCATCTGCTCGAACTCACGGGTGCGGAAGATGAAGTTGCCCGGCGTGATCTCGTTGCGGAAGCTCTTGCCGGTCTGAGCGATGCCGAACGGCGGCTTCATGCGGCTGGAGGTCACCACGTTGGCGAAGTTGAGGAAGATGCCCTGGGCGGTCTCGGGGCGCAGGTAGTGCAGCCCGGAGCCGTCCTCGAGCACGCCGAGGTGGGTCTTGAGCATGCCGGAGAACTCGCGGGGCTCGGTCCAGGCGCCGCGGGTGCCGCAGTTGGCGCAGGCGACGTCCTTGAGGTCGACGTCGTCGGGGTTCGCGATGCCCTTCTTCTCCGCGTAGGCCTCTTGGAGGTGGTCGGCGCGGAAGCGCTTGTGGCACGACTGGCACTCGGTCAGCGGGTCGTTGAAGGTGTCGACGTGGCCGCTGGCGACCCAGGTCTCGCGCGGCAGGATGATCGAGGAGTCGAGGCCGACGACGTCGTCACGCGAGGTGACCATCGACTTCCACCACTGGCGCTTGATGTTCTCCTTCAGCTCCACGCCCAGCGGGCCGTAGTCCCAGGCGGAGCGGGTGCCGCCGTAGATCTCGCCACACGGGTAGACGAACCCCCGGCGCTTGGCGAGAGAGACGACGTGGTCGACGGCGGATGCGGGCGGCTTGGCCACTTCGAGGAGCTCCTGTTCGCGGCCGGCTGGCTGCCGACCGAAGTTGGGCGTGCGAGAAAGGATCAGCCTAGCGAGCGGGAGCGCGCCTCGTTGAGCGCGGCCCCGGGCTCGACGCTCTCGTAGCCGCCAGGCTCGTCCAGGGCGCGGCTGAGCACCGGGACCGCCCGCAGCTTCACGTCGTACGACGAGAGCGCGCGGCGGTAGGCGCCGGGCCCGTCCCAGGTCGTCACCAGCACCCAGAGGTCGGGATCGTCCACGTTGCGGCCCACCGCGCCGGACACGAAGCCCGGTCGCTCGGCGAGCGCCGCGCGCGCGTCCTCGAGCGACACGCGGAACGTGTCCTGCTCCGACGGCGCGATCCGGAAACGGTTGACGACCAGCACGCCCCGACCCTAGTGGCAGGCCCGGAGTGGGCACCGACACGTCGCGGACCTTTTGACAACGGTTCTCACCTGTTTGAGAATCGTTCTCATGCATTCGCCGTCCCACCGTCTCCGCACTCCCGCCCTCGCCGCGCTGGCCCTCGCCACGACGCTGGCCCTCGGCGGGTGCAGCGCGCTCAGCAACGAGGCGGGCGGCGGCAGCGACGGAGACAAGGTCAGCGTCGCCGCCGGCTTCTACCCCCTGCAGTACGTCGCGGAGCGCGTCGGCGGCGACCGCGTCGACGTCGAGCCGGTGTCCTCCCCCAACGCCGACCCGCACAACGCCGAGCTCACCGTGCGCGAGACCGCCTCGCTGACCGCGGCCGACCTCGTCGTGCTCCTCGGCGGGTTCCAGCCGGCCGTGGACGACGCCACCGAGCAGAACGCCGGCGGCGAGGTCCTCGACGCCGCCTCGGCGGTCGACCTGCTCCCGGTCGAGGGCGACCACGAGCACGAGCACGACGGGCACGACCACGGGGGCGACGAGCACGGCGAGGACGACCCGCACTTCTGGCAGGATCCGCTGCGGATGGCCGACCTTGGCGACGCGGTCGCGGACTCCCTGAGCGAGATCGACCCCGACCACGCCGACGAGTACGCCGACAACGCCGCGCAGCTGCGTGCCGACCTCGAGGAGCTCGACGAGGAGTTCCGCACCGGCCTGGCGACGTGCGAGCGCGACACCGTCGTGGTCTCCCACGACGCCTTCGGCTACCTCGAGGACCGCTACGGCCTGCACTTCGACCCGGTGGCCGGCCTCTCCCCCGACGCCGAGCCGACCCCCTCGGACCTCCAGGACCTCCAAGAGCTGATCCGCGAGGAGGGCGTCACCACCGTCTTCTCCGAGCGGCTCGCCTCGCGCCAGTTCACCGCCCCGCTCGCCGCGGACCTGGGTCTCGAGACCGCCGTCCTCGACCCGCTCGAGGGCCTGAGCGACGAGACCGCCGACGAGGACTACCTCTCCCTGATGCGCGCCAACCTCGCCGCCCTCCAGGAGGCCAACGCATGCAGGTGAGACCGATCCAGCTCACCGGCGGCTCGGTGGCGATCGCCGGACGCCCGATCCTGCGCGGCATCGACCTGGCGGTCTCCGCCGGCGAGTTCGTCGCGCTGATGGGCGCCAACGGCTCCGGCAAGTCGACCCTCGTGCGTGCCCTGACCGGGCTGCGCGAGCTCGGCCACGGCGAGCTGCGGCTCTTCGGCACCCCGTTCGCCGAGTTCCACGACTGGCACCGCATCGGCTTCGTACCCCAGCGGCCCGGGGCCGCGTCCGGCGTACCGGCCTCGGTGTGGGAGGTCGTGTCCGCGGGACGGCTGACCCGCCGGCGCCTGCTGCGCCCGATGTCGCGCGAGGACCGGGCAGCGGTCCAGGAGGCGCTGGAGGTCGTCGGGCTCGCCGACCGGGCCCGCGACGGTGTGTCCACGCTCTCCGGGGGGCAGCAGCAGCGGGTGCTGATCGCCCGCGCGCTGGCCGGTCGCCCCGACCTGTTCTTCCTCGACGAGCCGACCGCCGGCGTCGACCTCGCCAACCAGCAGGCCCTGGCCGCCTCGCTGGGCGAGCTCAAGCAGCGCGGCGCCACGGTCGTGCTGGTCGCCCACGAGCTGGGGCCGCTCGCGCCGCTGGTGGACCGCTCGGTGGTGATGCGCGACGGCCGGATCGTCTACGACGGTCCGCCGCTCGGCGACCACGCCGGCCCGGCGGACCTGGGGCACCACGGACACCACCACAGCCACGAGGGCCACGACCTGCCGCCGCACCACGACCACGCGCCGCACGTCGCTGCTCCCCTCGAGGGCGGACCGCTGGAGGGCCACTCATGATCGACCTGCTCTCCCTGCCCTTCATGCAGCGCGCGCTGCTGGCCGCGCTGTTCACCGGTCTGGCCGCCCCCGCGATCGGCACCTACCTCGTGCAGCGCCGTCTCGCGCTGATGGGCGACGGCATCGGCCACGTCGCGGTGACCGGCGTCGCGCTCGGGCTGCTGACCGGCACCTCCCCCACCTGGACGGCGGTCGTCGTCGCGGTGCTGGGCGCGGTGCTGATCGAGGTGATCCGCGAGCGCGGGCACACCAACGGCGACGTCGCCCTCGCACTGCTCTTCTACGGCGGCCTGGCCGGCGGCGTCCTGATCACCGGGCTGGGCGGCCAGAGCCAGTCCCGGCTCCAGCAGTACCTCTTCGGCTCGATCACCACGATCTCCCCCGGGGACGTCGTGGTCACGATGGTCCTGGCGGCCGTCGTGATCGTGCTGTGCGTGGGCCTCTCGCCCCAGCTCTTCGCGGTGGCCCAGGACCAGGAGTTCGCCCGCGTCGCCGGGCTGCGCGTGCGCGCCTACAACGTGCTGGTCGCGGTGCTCGCCGCCGTGACCGTCACCGTCGCGATGCGCACCGTGGGCCTGCTGCTGGTCTCGGCGCTGATGGTCGTCCCGGTCGCCGCCTCCCAGCAGGTCACCCGCTCCTTCCGCACCACGATCGCCGCCGCAATGGCCCTGGGCCTGTTCGCCTCCGTCGGCGGGCTGCTGCTGTCGGCCTGGGCCTCGATCCACGCCAACGTCGCACCCGGGCCGACCATCGTGCTCCTCGCCCTCGCCTGCTTCCTGCTCATCTGGCCGGTCGGCGTCTGGCTGCGCCACCGAGCCCGGCTGCGCCGGCCGTTCCCCATTGACCCGCAGCCCGACCACGAGGTCTGCGTCGAGCAGCACGCCGAGCACCAGCACGGTCCCGACTGCGGCCACGTCGCGGTGCCGCACGGCGACCATGTGGACTACGTGCACGACGGTCACCGGCACGCCCCGCACGACGAGCACTACGACGAGCACTGACCCGGGCGCCGTACGACGGCCCGGGGAGCAGCCCCGCACGAGCCAGCCCGATCCACCCCAGCAGACCGGAGGCACGGCCATGACCCCCCTCGAGAGCACCCCCCTGCGACCCACCCGCCAGCGCATCGCGGTCGTCGAGGCGATGAGTTCGGTCGGCGACTTCCGCTCCGCGAAGGAGATCCACGAGCTCCTCGGCCGACGCGGCGACCCGGTCGGCCTGGCTACCGTCTACCGCACCCTGCAGCGTCTCGCCGAGGCCGGCGAGCTCGACGTGCTGCGCACCGAGGACGGCGAGGCGCTCTACCGGCGCTGCTCCGACACCCACCACCACCACCTGGTGTGCCGGTCGTGCGGGCTCACCGTGGAGGTCGAGGGCCCGGCGGTGGAGCGCTGGACGCAGTCGATCGCCGCCGAGCACTCCTTCTCCGACGTCAGCCACTCCCTGGAGATCTTCGGGACCTGCGCCTCCTGCGCCTGAGCGTCGGCGCGGATCAGCTCCCGGCGCCCGCGTCGTTGGGCAGTGCCCCGCCGTAGCGCCGGTCGCGCTGGGCGTAGGTCTCGACGGCCGCCCAGAGGTGGCGCCGGTCGACGTCGGGCCACAGCACGTCGGTGAAGACGAACTCGCTGTAGGCGGCCTGCCAGAGCATGAAGTTGGAGAGCCGCTGCTCCCCCGACGTGCGCCAGACCAGGTCGGCGTCGGGCAGCTCGGGCACGTAGAGGTGGCGGGCGAAGACCTTCTCGTCGACCTTCTCGGGGTTGAGCCGGCCGGCCGCGACCTCGCGCGCGATCGAGCGGGCCGCGTCGGCCACCTCGGCGCGACCGCCGTAGTTCACGCACATGGTCAGCGTCAGCACGTCGTTGTCGGCCGTCAGCTCCTCGGCGACCTGGAGCTCCTTGATCACCGACTTCCACAGCCGCGGGGTGCGCCCCGCCCACCGCACCCGCACGCCCAGCTCGTGCATCTCGTCGCGTCGGCGGCGGATGACGTCGCGGTTGAAGCCCATCAGGAAGCGGACCTCGTCGGGCGAGCGCGACCAGTTCTCGGTCGAGAAGGCGTAGGCCGAGATCGCCTTCACCCCCACCTCGATCGCGCCCTCGACGACGTCGAACAATGAGCTCTCGCCCTGCTCGTGGCCACGGGTGCGTGGGAGCCCGCGCTCCTTGGCCCAGCGCCCGTTGCCGTCCATGACGATGGCGACGTGCTCGGGGACGAACTCGCGTGGGATCGCGGGAGGCGTGGCTCCGGAGGGGTGCGGGGTCGGTCGGCGGACGGCTCGCTTCACCCCCGGAGAGTACTCGCGCGGGTGCTCAGCGCTCGACGTAGGCCAGCGATCGGAGGCCGCGCTCGAGGTGCCAGGCGAGGTACGCCGCGACCAGCGAGCTGGCCTCCTTGAGGTGACGCGGCTGCGCGGCCTCGACGACCGGCCAGTCCCCGGCGAGCAGTGCGCCGAGGACCTCGATGGTCTCCGGCGCCGGCGAGGCGGAGCCGGGCAGCCGGCAGGTGCTGCACAGCACCCCGCCCATCGAGGGGTTGAACCAGCGGTGCGGGCCCTCGAGGCCGCAGCGCGAGCAGTGCTCGAAGGACGGCGCGTAGCCGGCCACCGCCAGCGAGCGCAGCAGGTAGGAGTCCAGGACCTGCCCGGCTGCGCGCTGGCCCGAGGCCATGGCGCGCAGTCCGCCGACGAGCAGCAGGAACTGCTGCACCGAGGGCTGGCGCTCCTCGGCCGCGAGCCGCTCGGCGGTCTCCAGCATCGCGGTGCCGGCGGTGTAGCGGTCGTAGTCCAGCCCCAGACCCGCGTGGAACGGCGTGAGGGTCTCGGCCTGGGTGATCGTGTCGAGGTTGCGGCCCTCGGCGAGCTGCAGGTCGACGTGGGTGAACGGCTCCAGTCGCGAGCCGAAGCGCGAGGTGGTGCGGCGCACGCCCTTGGCGACGGCACGCACCCGCCCGTGGTGGCGGGTCAGCAGGGTGATGATGCGATCGGCCTCGCCCAGCTTGTGGGTGCGCAGGACGATCGCCTCGTCGCGGTAGAGCGGCACCCGACCATTGTCCCCCAGCGGTCCAGCCGGTCAGCCCCCGGCGCGCCGCCGGGCGGGGCGCTGCCAGGCGCGCATGGCCAGCGCGACCGTCGCCTCGTCGAGTCGGTGCGGCCGCGCGCGCCACTCCCACGGCGTACGGGCGAGCAGCAGGCGGGCGTCACCGAGCTCCTTGGCCAGCATCTCGGCGTCGGCGGCGCGGTGCAGCAGGTCGCCGCGGTGCCCGACGACCAGGGCGGGGACGGTGATCGCGCGCCGCTGCGCGGGCGACGGCGCGAGCGCCCCGAAGAGCAGCCCGTGCAGCATCGCCGCGACCGCGTCGGAGCGCTGGTCGAGGGCGTCGAGGCCGATGCCGGCCCAGAACGGCACCAGGCCGCGGGGCACCGGACGGGTCAGGCGGCGTACGCCGTCGACGGCCCACGGCAGGTGGCGCGCCACCAGCAGCAGCGGGCCGGCGCTCAACATCCCGGCCTCCAGGGAGCTGTGCAGCACCGGGGCCTCCAACACCAGGCCGCGCACGCGCTGCGGGGCGAGCACCGCGACCTCGAGCGCGACGTTGGCGCCCACCGACGTGCCGCCGACGACCGCCTGGTCGGCCCCGACGTGGTCGAGCAGGGCCAGCACCTGGCGCGCCCAGGCGCTGGTCGCGTGGACCTGCGGGTCGGCGGGGCGGTCCGAGCGGCCGTGGCCCAAGGGGTCGAGGGTCAGCACGTGCAGCCCCTGCTCGGCGAGCGTGCGGGCCAGCCGCTGGTGCATGCGGCGCGGCACGAGTGGGGCCGGGAGCAGGACCACCCACGCGGGGCCGGCGCCGTACTCGGTGTATTCGAGGCGGTCACGGCTCCCGTCGTGCTCGACGAAGAGCTGTCCGATCCGCTCCGAGACCACCATGGCCGCAATGTAGCCGTCGGCGCCCCCGCAGGGGCGCCGACGCAGGGATTGGACCCAAGGATTGGACCCAGGGATCAGGCGATGATCAGGCGCGGTTGACGGCGCTGATGACGGCCTTCAGCGAGGCGGTGACGATGTTGGCGTCGACGCCGACGCCCCACAGCACCTTGTCGCCGACGGCGCACTCGACGTACGCCGCGGCGAGCGCGTCGCCCCCGGCGGACAGCGCGTGCTCGGCGTAGTCGAGGACGCGGACGTCGCCGCGCTCGGCGTACGCCGGGTTGCCGGCTGCCTGCTCCTCGGCGACGAGGCCGTTGAGCGCCTCGACGAACGCTGCGATCGGCCCGTTGCCGATGCCGGCCAGGGTGCGCAGCTCACCGTCCACGTGGACGTTGACGGTGAGGGCGTCCTTCTCCCCGGCGGCCGACGAGGTGTGCACCGAGTCCAGCGACAGCGGGGTCACGCGGTCGAGGTACTCGGCGCGGAAGGTCTCCCAGATCGCGTCCGGGGTCATCTCGCCGCCCTCGGCGTCGGTGCGCTCCTGGACGACGCGGCTGAACTCGATCTGCGCGCGGCGCGGCAGGTCCAGCTTGTGCTCGGCCTTCAGGACGTAGGCGACGCCGCCCTTGCCGGACTGGCTGTTGACGCGGATGACCGCCTCGTAGGTGCGCCCGACGTCCTTGGGGTCGATCGGGAGGTACGGCGCCTCCCACTCGATGTCGCGCACGGAGATGCCGCGCTCGGCGGCGCGGCGCTCCAGGTCCTCCAGGCCCTTCTTGATGGCGTCCTGGTGGGAGCCGGAGAACGCCGTGTAGACCAGGTCGCCGGCGTACGGGTGGCGCGGGTGGACCGGCAGCTGGGTGCAGTACTCGACCGTGCGGCGGATCTCGTCGATGCCGCCCTCGATCGCGAAGTCGATCTGCGGGTCGATGCCCTGGCTGAACAGGTTCATGCCCAAGGTGACCAGGTCGACGTTGCCGGTGCGCTCGCCGTGGCCGAACAGGCAGCCCTCGACGCGGTCGGCGCCGGCCATCAGGCCCAGCTCGGTGGCGGCCACGGCGGTGCCCCGGTCGTTGTGCGGGTGCAGGCTGATCGCGCTCACCTCGCGGCGGGTCAACCCACGCGAGAAGTACTCGATCTGGTCGGCGTAGGTGTTCGGCGTCGACATCTCGACGGTGGCCGGCAGGTTGAGGATGATCTCGCGGCCGGGCTCGGGCTGCCAGACGTCCGAGACGGCCTCGCAGACCTCCAGGGCGAAGTCGGTGTCGGACTGGGTGAAGATCTCCGGGGAGTACTGGTAGCCGAACTCCTCGAAGGCCTTGCCCAGGCTCTGCTCGGCGTACTTCATGACCAGCTCGGTGCCGTGGGTGGCGATCTGCTTGCACTCCGCCGGCGTCACGCCGAAGACGACGCGCTGGAACAGCGGCGCCGTGGCGTTGTACATGTGCACGGTCGCCCGGGGCGCTCCGACGAGCGACTGGACGGTGCGCTCGATCAGGTCCTCGCGGGCCTGGGTCAGCACCGAGATCCGCACGTCGTCGGGGATCCGGTCCTCCTCGACCAGCTGGCGCACGAAGTCGAAGTCGGTCTGGCTCGCGCTCGGGAAGCCGACCTCGATCTCCTTGTAGCCCATCTTCACCAGCAGGTCGAACATGGTGAGCTTGCGGGCCGGCGTCATCGGGTCGATCAGCGCCTGGTTGCCGTCGCGCAGGTCGGTCGAGAGCCAGCGCGGCGCGCGGGTGATCTTGCGCGTGGGCCAGGTCCGGTCGGGCAGGTCGACGGGCACGAACGGGCGGTACCGGTCGACCGGCATCCCGCTGGGCTTCTGGAAGTTGGTCGTGTTGCTCAGGGCAACGGGCTGCTGCTCAGGGATGCTCATCAGGGTGTCCTCGCTGGGTGGTCAGTGACGCCGGGGCAGCACGCACTCCGCAGCGAGGGGTCCGGCTTTCAGACCTCGCTGCGGCAGCGAAGAAGGAGCTGGCGCGTCATGACGTGACCACTCTAGCGGAGGATGGCTACCGCGTCCTGAGGCGCCCATCACCTCGCGCACAGGAGGCCCGCCCGCACCGGGCCCGGCCGATTTCACCCCTGTAGGTGACGCTCGGCGGCGCGTCGTGAGGTGGCCGGGCGGCTATTTTTCCGGCATGCCTCCTGCTGACGCCGCCGACCGCTCGCGGCCAGCGCTGCGCCTCGGCGTGCTGGACGAGAGCGAGCTCGTGGTCGCCGGCCTCGACGGCATGCTCCGCCCGCATCGCGAGCGCGTCGAGCTGTCGGTGCTGGAGGCCACGGACTCGACCACCGGCCTCGACGTCGTGCTGTGCGACCCCTTCCGCAACGGTGGCGACCCGCACGACCACATCAGCCGCGTCGCCGCCCTCGGGCCGGCCCGGGTGCTCGTCTACACGTGGAACACCCGTGCGGCCAACACCCGCACCTTCGCGGCCGCCGGCGCCCATGCCGTCATCGACAAGACCGCGCCCGGCATCGAGCTGATCGAGGTCGTCGAGGCCGTCGGCCGCGGCGAGCAGGTCGCGCCCACACCGCCGACGGGCACCATCGCGTTGAGCCTGCGCGAGTCCGAGGTGCTGACCCTGCTGTGCCGGGGCCAGTCCAACCAGGAGATCGCCGACACCCTCTATGTCTCCATCAACTCGGTGAAGACCTACGTACGCCAGATCTACCGCAAGCTCGGCGTGTCCCGGCGTACCCAGGCCGTGGCCTGGGCGAACCGGCACGGCCACCCCGACTGAGTCCGGTCGCCGTGTCGGGGGCGAGCGGGCGGGGTACCTGCCCCGCGTCCCCACCCCGTCGAAAGGTGCAGCGTGAAGGTCAACAGCAAGGTCGGAGCCGCTTGGGCGGCCGTCGTCTTCGTCGTGATCGGGCTCGTCCTGGTCCTGGTGGCCTCCCTCAACGGCGGTGACGACAACGACCAGGAGAAGCAGCCCGAGAGCATCGGCACGTTCGGCTCCCCGTTCGTCTCCGGGTCCGCGTGACCGACGCGACGGGAGTGCTGCCGTGACCGACGACGTGAGCCTGGCCCCCACCGAGGAGGTCATGGACTTCGCCGAGCTGCGCATCCGCTTCGACGAGCGGGTGCTGCGGCCGCGCCCGTGGACCACCGCGCAGTCGGCGTGGGGGGCCGAGCTGGTGCAGCACGGGCCCCGCGGGCCCGTGCTCGAGCTGTGCACGGGCGCCGGCCAGATCGGGCTGCTCACCGTCGCCCGGGCGCCGCGCCCCCTGCTCGCCGTCGACCTCGACCCGGTCGCCTGCGACTTCGCCCGCCGCAACGCCGCCGACGCCGGGCTGGCCGAGCCGGTCGAGGTCCGTCAGGGCGCGATCGACGCGGTACTGCGCCCCGACGAGGCCTTCGCTCTGGTGCAGGCCGATCCCCCGTGGGTACGCCGTACCGAGACCAGTCGGTTCCCCGAGGACCCGCTGCTGGCCATCGACGGCGGCGACGACGGGCTCGCGCTGGCCCGCACCTGTGCTGCCACCGCCGCGGCGCACCTCGTCGACGGCGGCTCGCTGCTGATCCAGCTCGGCACGCCCGAACAGGCCGAGGTCCTCGACGCGGCCCTGGACGCCGGCTCCGGGCTCGACCTGGTGGAGGTCCGCGAGTTCGAGCGCGGCGTGGTCGCGCACTTCCTGCGCACCCGCTGACCTCCGGGACTGGTCTCCGGCCCGGCTCCGGCCGGCGGGTTGCGCGTAACTGCGCAGTTGCGCGGGCAAGCACCTGGATCGGCGCTGGCCCGGTGCTTGCCCGCGCAATTGCGCAGACAAGCACCGGGCCACGGGTTGGACCTGGGGCTCAGACCGGTTGGCTGGGGACCCGCGCCTCAGGGACGCAGCTTGGACGGCAGCACCTTGTGGGTGCCGTCGCACCACGGCTGCACCGAGGACTTGCCGCACCGGCACACCGCCGAGACCGGGCGGCTGGTGCGATGCACCCGGCCCTCAGCGTCCTCGACGACGTGGTCGCCGCGCAGCAGCAGCGGCCCGCCGGGGCACACCACGACGTCCGGGCGCCCGGGCTCCGTGGGCGTGCTCATGCCGCCGCCTCCCACAGACCCAGCACCCGGTTGGCGAAACGGTCCTCGAGGTCGAGGCAGGTGAAGGCGCCGAAGAAGACGTCGGGCGCGAGGACCGGCTCCTGCTCGACCAGCACCCCGCAGATCTCGCGAGCGGCCAGCTGCTCGTGCACCGCGTCGGCCTCGACGTGCTCGGTGTAGTAGGCCACCAGCTCGGGGGCCAGCCCGAGCCGGTCCAGGCCCTGCGCCATCTTGCGTGAGGGCAGCGAGCTCGTCGCCTCGAAGGCGGCGAGGTGGCCCAGCGCGGCGCCGCGCAGCCGGCGGCTCAGCCCGAACAGGCTCATCGCGTTGTTCTGCTCCAGCGCCTCCAGCGGCGCCTCGTCGACGTAGGCGCCGTACTCCGAGCGCAGGCCGACGGCGTCCATGCCGCGCTCCCACAGCCGGTGGTGCAGGCGCTCGGGGTCGCCGTTGCCGTACTCGTCGAACTGCAGCTCCATCAGCGCGGCCTTCGGCCTCGCGCTCAGCCGGGGCACCACCCAGGCGGTGGGGTCGGCCTCCTTGAGGTGGTAGACCGAGCGCCACCGCAGAAGGTCGAGCACCTGCTCGGCGTCCGCCGTCGTCTGTACGGCGCGCGCGAGCGAGGGGCCGTCATGGCCCTCGATGTAGTCGAAGAGCTCGGTGCCGATCTCGGCAGCGCTGCGCCCGGTCACGGCGTAGGGCTCCCACCGCTCGCGCAGGCGGGCCTCGAGGTCGGCGGCGAGCCGGTGCCGCACGGTCAGCAGCGCGGGGTGCCACTCCAGCTCGTCGTCGACGTCGTCGAGGCCGCGGTAGTGAAGCTCGAACAGCGCCCACAGCGCGATGGCGGCGTCGTCCGCGGACTCCGGGGCCACCTCGACGACCTGCGGGTCGCCGGAACGCATCGTCTCGAACAGGGCGGCGCTCAGGGCGCCGCGGGCCTTCGGCGTCAGCACCGGCCGGCCTCGTGGGTGCGAGTGGCCGCACTCGTCAACGTCTTCTCCATCCTCTGGCGGTACCCCACGCGACCGGCCGGTATTCCGGGTGTTCGACGTCGTGGACCGGGGTACCCCGAGGCACCCGAGACCCACCACGATCGAAGCGAGGACCGATGGATCCCAAGCAGACCGCGAAGGCCGCCAAGGACAAGATCGAGGAGGCCGCCGAAGCCGTTGTGGACAAGGCCTCCGCCATGATGGGCCCGACCGTTCCCGGCGCTCCCGGGCCCGTGCCCGCCCCGGTGGACGAGCCGACCACCCCGAAGGAGCCGCTGCCGCCCAAGCCCGACCAGGGCGCACCCGCGACCGGTACGGCGACCGGCGCCCCGACCGGCGCGCCGCCCACCGCGCGCGCCCAGCAGTCGGCGTACCTCACCAACTCCACCGGCACCCGCCTGCGCGACACCGACCACTCGCTGAAGGCCGGCGAGCGCGGCCCGACGCTCCTGCAGGACCACCACCTGCGCGAGAAGATCACCCACTTCGACCACGAGCGCATCCCCGAGCGCGTCGTGCACGCCCGCGGCGCCGGCGCCCACGGCGTCTTCGAGGGCTACGGCTCCGCCGAGTCGGTGACGATGGCGGGCCTGTTCGCCAAGGGCAAGGAGACCCCGGTCTTCGTCCGTTTCTCCACCGTCCTCGGCTCGCGCGGCTCCTCCGACACCGTGCGCGACACCCGCGGGTTCGCGACGAAGTTCTACACCGAGGAGGGCAACTGGGACCTGGTCGCCAACAACATCCCGGTCTTCTTCATCCAGGACGGCATCAAGTTCCCCGACGTCATCCACGCCGGCAAGCCGCACCCGGACCGGGAGATCCCGCAGGCGCAGAGCGCCCACGACACCTTCTGGGACTTCGTGTCGCTGCACACCGAGGCCCAGCACCACACCATGTGGAACATGTCCGACCGGGGCATCCCGCGCTCCTACCGGATGATGGAGGGCTTCGGCGTCCACACGTTCCGCCTGGTCAACGCCGAGGGCAAGACGTCCCTGGCGAAGTTCCACTGGAAGCCCAAGCTGGGCGTGCACTCCCTCACGTGGGAGGAGGCCCAGCTCATCAACGGCATCGACCCCGACTTCCACCGCCGCGACCTCTACGACTCCATCGAGGCCGGGGCATTCCCCGAGTGGGAGCTGGGCATCCAGGTCTTCCCCGACGAGCCCGACCAGATGTTCGCCGGGATCGACCTGCTCGACCCGACCAAGATCGTGCCCGAGGAGCTCGCCCCGGTGCAGCCGATCGGCAAGCTCACGCTCAACGCGAACCCGACGAACTTCTTCGCCGAGGTCGAGCAGATCGCCTTCCACGTCGGCCACCTGGTGCCGGGCATCGACGTCACCGACGACCCGCTGCTCCAGACGCGACTGTTCTCCTACGTCGACACGCAGCTGTCGCGCCTCGGCGGCCCGAACTACAACCAGATCCCGGTCAACCGTCCGCACGTGCCGACCAACGACATGTTCCGCGACGGCTTCCACCAGCACGCCGTGCACAGCGGCGTCGCGCCGTACAAGCCGAACTCGCTGGACGGCGGCTGCCCGTTCGCAGCCGGCGCCGACCTGAGCGACGAGCAGACCCGCGCCTTCGTGGAGGCCGCGGTCAAGGTCGCCGAGGCCACCAAGGTGCGCGACCTCCCGGCCTCCTACGACGACCACTACAGCCAGACCCGCCAGTTCTGGCTGAGCATGACCCCGGTCGAGAAGGAGCACATCATCCGGGCCTACACCTTCGAGCTCGGCAAGTGCTACGAACAGGCGGTCAAGGAGCGTCAGCTGCAGTGCCTGGCCAACATCGACCCGGTGCTGTGCCAGGAGGTCGCGACCGGCCTCGGCCTGCCCGCCCCGGAGCCGACGATCCCGCTGGTGGACCTCGACCCGAGCCCGGCGCTGTCGCAGGTCAAGGGGCCGTTCCCGCCCGACGGCCGGATGATCGGCATCGTGGTCGACCCCGCCGGTGACCTCTCCGGCGTCGACGCGCTGCGCCGCACGATCCACGACGCCGGCATGGTGGCGCTGCTGATCGGCCCGCACGGCGGGACCATCGACGGGATGCCGGTGCAGCGGACCTTCGCGACCGGCCGCTCGGTCGAGGTCGACGTGCTGCTGGTCGCGGGAAGCCCGGTCCCGGCTCCCGACGCGCTCGCCAACCGTGACGACAAGGCCGGCGCCCCCGCCGGTCCCGGCCTCGACCCCCGGGTCGCGCTGATGATCCAGGAGTGCTACCGCCACGCGAAGGTGATCGGCGCCTGGGGCGACGGCGTCAACGCCCTCACCGCCGCCGGCATCTCCGACGACGACGCGGGCGTGATCAGCGGTGACAGCGCCGCCGAGGTCTTCGGCATGGTCCAGGAGGAGATGGGCTTCCACCGCGTGTGGAACCGCTTCGCCACGACCGTGTGACCCGCACCCCCGCCTGACCGCTCGCCCGTCGAGCGGAGCACGACCCGCGGCGCCCGCGCAGGACCCCTGCGCGGGCGCCGCGTCGTTCACCCTGGCGCGGGCGCCGCGCATGACAGGCCCCGCGTCCGGGCACCCCCCGCCCATGAGCACGACTGCGCAGCCCGATCGCCCCTCCCCCGACCACGACCCCGACGACGACGGCAAGGTCGACTCCCCCACGGACCTGCACAAGCGGTCCTGGGGCTACGTCCTGCGCAAGGTGCAGCGCGAGTTCAGCAAGGACCAGTGCACCGATCTGGCCGCCGCGCTGACCTACTACGCCGTCCTTGCGATGTTCCCGGCGGCGATCGCCCTCACCTCGGTCCTCGGCCTCGTCGGCCAGGGCACCGAGGCGGTCGACGAGGTCCTGAAGATCCTGCGCGACCTCGGCGCCGACGGCGCGGTCGACACCATCGGCCCGACGCTGAAGGAGCTCAGCCGCTCCCAGGGCGCGGGCCTCGCCCTGGTCCTCGGTCTCGCCGGCGCCCTCTGGTCGGCGAGCGGGTACGTCGGCGCGTTCGGCCGGGCGATGAACCGGATGTATGAGATCGACGAGGGCCGCCCGATCTGGAAGCTGCGCCCGGTCATGCTCGTGGTGACCGCGGTCGTGGTGGTCCTGGCCGCCATCGTCCTGCTGGCCCTGGTGCTCACCGGCCCGGTCGCCGAGACCGTCGGCGACGCGGTCGGCCTGGGCTCGACCGCCGTGCTGGTCTGGCAGATCGCCAAGTGGCCCTTCGTCCTGGGCGCGGTCGTGGTGATCGTGGCTCTGCTCTACTACGCCACCCCCAACGTCAAGCAGCCGAAGTTCCGCTGGGTCAGCGTCGGGGCCGTGCTCGCGATCCTCACCTGGGTCGTGCTCTCGGCGGCGTTCGGCTTCTACGTCGCGAACTTCTCCTCCTACAGCAAGACCTACGGCGCGCTCGCGGGTGTCATCGTCTTCCTCCTGTGGCTGTGGCTCACCAACATCGCCCTCCTCTTCGGTGCCGAGCTCGACGCCGAGCTGGAGCGCGGCCGGGAGCTGCAGTCCGGGATCGAGGCGGAGAGGACGATCCAGCTCCCGCCGCGCGACACCCGCAACATCGAGAAGAAGCAGCAGAAGGAGGCCGCCGACATCGAGCGCGGCCGAGCCCTGCGCGAGCAGGCCAAGCAGGCTGAGCACGCCGAGCGCAGTCCGGACTGACCCGGCCGGACACCCACCGGTCCCGACGAAGGCCCCCGACGAAGGCCCCCGACGAAGGAGAAGCACGTGGCGCTCACCTCGATCTGGCAGGACCGCAACCCCCATACCGCGAGCGCGGACCTCGACCCGCCGGTGCTCGACGGCGACCACGACGTGGTGGTGGTCGGCGGCGGACTCACCGGCGTGACGACCGCGCTGCTCCTCGCCCGGGCCGGGCGCTCGGTCCTCCTCGTCGAGGCCGAGCGGCTCGGCGCCGTCACCACCGGGCGCAGCACCGCGAAGGTGAGCCTGCTCCAAGGCACGCAGTACTCCCGGATCGCCCACCGTCACGCCGAGCCGGTGCTGCGCGACTACGCGACGGCCAACCGTGAGGCCCAGGCCTGGCTGGTGCGGTTCTGCCACGACCACGGCGTACCCGTGCAGACCCGGCCGGCGTACACCTACGCGCACAGCGCACGCGGCGAGCAGTCGCTGGGTGCGGAGCTCGAGGCGACCCGGCGCGCCGGCTTGGAGACCGAATGGGTCGAGGAGGTGCCGCTTCCCTACCGCACCCGCGGCGCCGTCCGGCTCGACGACCAGGCGCAGGTCGACCCGTGCGAGCTCCTCGACGCGCTGGCCGCGCAGGCCGTCGCCCACGGCGTGCGCATCGTCGAGGGCGTCCGTGTGCGCCGGGTGACCGGCGGCGCGCCGGTGCGGGTGGTCTCCGACCACGGCACCGCCTCCGCGGACCGGGTGGTGGTCGCCACCAACATGCCGATCCTCGACCGCGGTGCCTTCTTCGCCCGGATGCACCCGAGCCGCTCCTACGGGCTGGCGTTCCGCACGCCCGGGCCTGCGGTCGACGGCATGTACCTCTCCGCCGACTCCCCGTCACGCTCGCTGCGCGACGCCCCCGGCACGGACGGCGGCGCCGTGCTGCTGGTCGGGGGCAACGGGCACAAGGTGGGCGCCCCGGTCTCCGAGCAGGGCCAGATCGACGGGCTGCGGGAGTGGACGGCGCAGTGGTTCCCCGAGGCGGAGGAGACCCACGCCTGGTCGGCGCAGGACTACGTCCCCCACCACGCGCTCCCGTTCGCCGGCCCGATCCTGCCGCGCAGCGAGGAGATCCTGGTCGCGGGTGGCTTCTCGAAGTGGGGCATGACCAACGGCGTGGCCGCCGCGCTCGCGATCTCCGGTCGGGTCCTGGGCGGGCACATGGCCTGGGCCGGCATCCTCGAGCCGTGGCGCTTCCGGGAGGTGACCGGCATGCTGGACTTCGCCCGGCTCAACGGCGAGGTCGGCCTCGAGCTGGCCGGGGGCTGGCTGCGACCGATGCTGCGCCCCGGGCTGGGGCCGGCGCCCGCGGAGGGCGAGGGCGTCGTACGCCTGGACCACGCGGGCGCGCCGAGTGCGGTGTCCCGGGTCGACGGCGTCGAGCGCCGGGTGTCGGCAGTGTGCAGCCATCTGCGCGGGATCGTGCGCTGGAACGACGCCGAGAAGAGCTGGGACTGCCCCCTGCACGGCTCGCGCTTCGCACCCGACGGCGAGGTGCTCGAGGGGCCGGCGACCTGCGGCCTGGCCCGACGTTGAGCCCACGTGGAGCCCACGTGGAGCCCGGCGTCGAGCCAGGTCTAGCCGCCCTCATCCGGACAGGTGGTTCGGCGGACGCGCCGTTTACTCATCCCCTATACAGGGCACAGAAGTAGTAGTCACACGCTCGCCCCCGCCGGACTCACGCAGCTCCCGACGGGGGCGTCGTGTTGTCCGAGGCCGCTCCACCGGCACCGCCCTGCGACCCGTCGATCGTGCGCACCACCCGCGCCGGATTGCCCACGGCGACCACCCGGGCAGGCAGGTCACGGGTGACCACCGCCCCGGCCCCGACGACCGTGTCCGCGCCGATCGTGACGCCGGGACAGACCACGACGCCGCCGCCGAGCCAGACGTTGTCCCCGATGACGATCGGCAGCGCCGCCTCCCACTTGGCCCGGCGCAGGTCCGGGTCGATCGGGTGGGTCGGCGTGAGCAGCTGCACGTTCGGACCGATCATCACGTCCGCCCCGATCGTGATCGGCGCGACGTCCAGCGCCATCAGGCCGAAGTTCGCGAAGGTCCGGGGCCCGACCGTCAGGTGGGCGCCGTAGTCGACGTGCAGGGGCGGACGCAGCTCGACGTCCGCGCCCACCGAGCCGAGCAGCCGCTCGAGCAGCTCGCGGCGCAGCGGCCGTTGCCGGCTGGTGGTCGCGTTGTAGGCCGCGACGAGGTCGTGGGCGCGGTCGGCCGCCTCGAGGAGCTCGGGGTCGTCGGCGATGTAGAGGTCGCCGGCGAGCATCCGCTCGCGCATCGTGCGCGGATCCGCCTGCGCGCCGGCGTCGGCGGGGTCCACCGGGTCCAGCGGGTCCGTCTGGGGGGCCGGACGCTCCGCGCTCACGTGGCGATGAACAGGATCTGCTCGCGGTCGTAGTCCATCCCCGGGTGCTCGGCCGCGAGGTGCTCCTGGGTCCGGGAGACCAGCTCGTCCTCGTCGGCTCCGGTCACCGTGGTGCCGCACGGGCACGTCAGTCGGGTCTTCATGGAGGGACCCTACGACCCGGGACGCCCCGCTGTCTCGCGTGCCAGCTCGGCCCAGACGACCTTGCCGCCCTCGGAGCGGTCGATTCCCCACGACGCCGACATCGCCGCGACCAGCAGCATCCCGCGCCCGCCCTCGCGGGTGGCGCTGTGCGGCTGGGGCTCGGGGGTGCCGTGCCCGCTGTCCCCCACCTCGATGCGCACCGTCGTGGGGTGCAGGCTCAGCCGGACGCAGAAGGAGGACTGGGCGTGGTTGAGCGCGTTGGTGGCGAGCTCGGAGACCACCAGGCAGGCCTCGTCGTGGAGGTGCTCGAGCTCCCAGGTCGCCAGCGTGCTGCGCACCACGGAGCGGGCCTGACGCACGCTGGACAGGTCCTGCGGCAGGTCCACCTCGGCCGTCTGCGCAGGAGAGGGCAGCGTGGGTCGGCCGGCGGCCAGGACCAGGTCCACGAGGTAGTCGATCTCCTCGTTCTTCACGACGTAGCCGGCCGTGTGCTGCTCGTACCACGCCAGGTCGGCGTCGTGCGGGTCGGCGCCGGAGAAGACGACGACCTGCACGCTGGGAGCCGCCTCGCGGACCTGGGTGAGCACGGTGCGCCCTGCGAGGTCGGGCAGGCCGAGGTCGAGCACCACCACGTCGGGCTGCAGGCGCGCCGCCAGGGCGACCGCCTCCTCGCCGCTTCCGGTCTCCGCGAGCACGTCGAAGCCCCCGCGCAGGCGCAGGGCCAGGCGGACCAGGCCACGGGTCTCGACCGCGTCGTCGACCAGGAGCACCCGGATCGGGGGCTGCTGCACGTGCCCGCTCACCTTGTCCCCCCATCGACAGCACTGTCGGGAGCGACGTCGTGACGCGGCAGCTCGAGCACGAACGCCCCGTCGTCGCTGCGGTACGTCGCGTCGCCACCATGGGCGCGGGCGAGCTCGCGCACGATGTGCAGGCCCAACCCGGTCCCCTTGGCCGAGCCGGTGGCGAACCGGCCGAACAGGCGCGGCACCATCTCGGGGTCGACGCCGTCACCGGCGTCGGTGACCGCGATCTCGACGGTCCTGCTGCGGGGGGTGACCTGAACCCGGACCGGTGCGCGGCCGTGACGCAAGGCATTGGTGACGAGGTTGTCCATGGCCTGCGTCAGCCTTCCCGGATCGGCGAGCACGACGGCGTCCTCGCCGTCGAGGACCACCTCGGCCCGAGGATCCCGCTTCGCGCGCGCCACCGCAAGCCCCTGGAGATGAGGCAGCACCTCCACGGGCTGGGGCCGCAGGTCGAGCGCCTGACCCTGAGCGCGCGAGACGGTCAGCAGGTCGGTGAGCAGCCGGTCGAGCTGGCTGGCGCTGTCGACCATGCCCTGGAGCAGAGAGTCGCGCTCGTCGTCGAGCAGCTCGTCCCAGTGCCGCTGGAGCATCCCCGCCGACATCCCCATGGTGCCGAGCGGGCCTCGCAGCTCGTGGGCGGTGACCGCCACGAACCGGGCCTGCTCGTCGGCGACCTTCTTCAGCCGCTCGTTGGCCTCCGCGAGGGCGCGCGCCGAGCGCTCCTGGCTCTCGAGGAACATGTGCCGCTCGGTGACGTCGCGGGTCACCTTGGCGAAGCCGACGAGCCGGCCGGTCTCGTCGCGCACCGCGGTGATCGTGACCTGCGCCCAGAACCGGGTGCCGTCCTTGCGCAGGCGCCAGCCCTCCTCCTCGTAGCGGCCGTCCCGCACGGCCAGCTCCAGCTCGTGCTCGGGGTGGCCGGAGCGCTGGACGTCCGGGGGGTAGAAGACCCGGAAGTGCTGGCCGACGATCTCCTCTGCCGTGTAGCCCTTGGTGCGGGCGGCACCGGCGTTCCAGCTCGCGACGTGGCCCTCGACGTCCAGCATGAAGATCGCGTAGTCCTGGACCGTCTCGACCAGCAGCTTGAAGCGCTGCTCACTGTTGCGCAGGGCCTCGTCCGCCTCGCGCTGGCGGGTCAGGTCCTGCACCTGCACCAGCAGGTACAGCGGCCGGTCGCGCGCGTCGCGCACCGGCGTGACGGTGGCCTGCAGGCGCCGCTCCGGGGCACTCGCGAGACCGTGGCCAAACTCGACCACGTCCTCGCCGCCGTCCACCACGCGCGTGAGCGCGCGGGCGAGGCCGCGTTCGCCGAGGTCGGTCAGGTCGGCGTACGGCTGGCCGACGAGGGAGTCCGGGTCGAGCCCCAGCAGCTGCGAGAGGCTGGCGTTCGCGCGCACGACCCGCCCGGAGAGGGTGAGGGTCGCCATCCCGATCGCCGCGTCGTCGAAGACCTCGCGGAAGCGCTCGACGTGCTGCTGGAGGACGGGCTCCACGTGCGGGTGCTCCGGTCGCTCGACCCCCGCCGCGCCCGCAGAGCCGGACGCGAGGACCGCCGCCAGCTCGGCGGGGAGGGTGTCCAGGCTCGAGGACTTCTGGAGGTACCCCGCGGCGCCGAGCCCGAGGGCGCGGTCGGCCAGGTCCTGCTGGTCGAACCCCGAGAACATCACGACCACGGTGCCCGGCGAGGCCGCGCGGACCAGCGGGAGAGCCTCGAGGCCGTCCATCACCGGCATCGACACGTCCATCACCAGCAGGTCCGGACGGTGAGCGCGGACCAGCTCGACCGCCTGGCGTCCGTCGGCCCCCTCACCCACGACCTCGAACTGGCCAGAGACGCGCAGCCGGGCCCGGACCAGTGCCCGCAGGTCCGCGGCGTCGTCGACGACGACGACCGTGGTACCCCGAGCGGCGGCGGACCCAGTCGACATGGCGTGAAAGGTACCCGCTCCGGGACGCGGGTCGCCCTTCGTCCCCGACGGGAGATGGGTCACTCCCGAAACCTGGATGGTTCGAGTTTCAACTCGGTCTGGCGAGGATAGGAACACCTCATGAGTACCGGAGCGATGCACCGACAGGCGCCGGACCACGTCCGGCGCGAAAGAACCGCCACCCTGCTCGCCGAGGCCGCCCAGTGCGGTCCGGGCGAGCGCGAAGAGCTGCTGAACGAGGTCGTCGTTCTCAACATCCAGGTCGCCCACGCCGTGGCGCGACGCTTCCGCAACCGCGGGGTCCCGCTGGAGGACCTCGAGCAGGTCGCCTGCTGCGCCCTGGTGCGTGCGGCCGCGAAGTTCGACGTCTCCCAGGACCGTGACTTCCTGTCCTACGCCGTCCCCACCATGAGCGGTGAGCTGAAGCGCTACTTCCGCGACCACGGGTGGACCGTGCGGCCGCCGCGGCGCATCCAGGAGATCCACTCCAAGGTCGTCGCCCTGCACCGCTCGGGCATGGAGGACGGCCGTCCCGCCACTGCGGAGGACATCGCGGCGGCGCTGGACATCCCGGTGACCGACGTCCGCGAGGCGCTGGAGACCCAGGGCTGCTTCCAGCCGGCCTCGCTGGACTACACGCTGCACGAGGACGGCGACATGACCGTCGGCGACCTGCTCAGCAGCGACGACGAGAGCGAGCGCGAGGCCCTCGAGGCGCGGGTGATGCTCCAGCCGGTCGTGCGCCGCCTCTCCGAGCGCGACCGCCGGATCCTGCACCTGCGCTTCGCCGAGGACTGCACCCAGGCCCAGATCGGCGAGGAGCTCGGCGTCACCCAGATGCAGGTCTCCCGCCTGCTCAGCCGCATCCTGGACGGCCTTCGCGAGGACCTCGCGGTCGACGAGCTCCAGGGGCGCTGAGCCCCAGCCCCCTCCCACGACTTCACAGCGCCGGCCCGTCACGGGCCGGCGCTGCGGTCGTTCCGGGTGCGATCAGGTGCTCCGGGCGCGCACTAGCCTTCGGGCATGCCCCGCCTGCTGGTCGTCCACCACACCCCCACCGCGTCCGTGCAGCGCCTCGCCGAGGCCGTCGTCGCGGGCACCCGCGACGAGGCCATCGAGGGGGTCGAGGTGGTCGTGCGCCCGGCCCTGGCGGCGAGCGCGCAGGACGTGGTCGAGGCCGACGGCTACCTGCTCGGCACGCCGGCGAACTTCGGCTACATGTCAGGGGCGCTGAAGCACTTCTTCGACTCCACGTTCCACCGGGCCGGGGGCGCGCTCGGCGAGGACGGCTCCGCCGCGCAGGTGGGGACGGGTCGCCGCCCCTACGGTCTGTGGGTGCACGGGCGCTACGACACCACCGGCGCGGTGCGCTCGGTGGAGGCCATCACCGGGGCGCTGCCGTGGGTCCGTTCGGCGCCCGTGCTCGAGGTCCTGGGCGACGTCGCCGCGGAGGATCTCGAGGCGGCGTACGACCTCGGAGGCACGATCGCCGCCCTGCTCAGCCCGGCGTGAGCCGGAGAGCGGGCGGCGAACGGGTCGAGCAGGTGTCAGGCGACCACGGACGGGCCGGACGAGGAGGAGTCGTCACCGTCGAGCGAGGTGAGGTAGGGCAACGCGCACACGAGCAGCACGCGCTGGGCGATGGTGCCGGGTTCGGCGACCAGGGTGATCGTGGTGCCGTTCTGCTCCGCGGAGCGAAGGGCGGTGACCAGCACGCTCACCGCCACGCTGGGCAGGTAGTCAGCGTCGCTGAGGTCGATGTGCAGGGGGATCGTGTAGTCCTCGGAGTGCTCGCGGATCGCGTTGCGCAGTGCGATCACGGCGTACTCGTCCACCGACCCGCTGACGCTCAGCACGTCGGAGGTCTTGGTCACCGAGAAGGGCCTCTCTTCCATGCCTCGAACCCTAGGGGGTCGTGGTCCCAAAAGTCACTTGGGGGCCTCACCCCCTCGGGCGAATTTCCGCCGGAGGGCGGCTTCACGGTGACCACCCAGGTATTTCTCAGCTGCTCGGACGGTCCCCGGCCCGCTCGGTGACGTAGGGAAGACGCACCAGATCCAGGACGTGCTGGGCCGGTGACCCCATGGGCGCGACCAGACGGACCCGCCCGGCGCCGCGGTCGTCAGCGGGCTCGAGCACCTCGAAGAGCGTCTGCACCCCCGCGCTCGCGAGGAGGGTGACCCCGGACAGGTCGATCCAGACCTCTCGGGTGCCGCCGCGGGTGGCGTGGGCGAGGCGACGGCGGAACTCGTCGGCCGAGCGCTGGTCGACCGCCCCACGCAGCGCCAGACGGCCCTCGTCGGCCTCCATGACCATGGGCTCGTGCCCTTGGCTTCGGCCGGGGGCGGCGGAGGAGGTCAGCAGACCGGCCTCGGTGCTGGGCCAATAGCGCAGCCACACCCTCGTCCCCTCCTCGCCGTGGCGCACGTGGAGCTCGTCGGCGAAGCCGCGTGCCATCGCCAGGCCGCGGCCGCGGCCGCGCTCTGCGCCGGGCGCACGCCAGCGACCGTGGTCACGGACGCTCAGCTCGATCGCCCCGCCGGGAAGCAGATCGCCGCGCACGGCCACCACCGCCTCCGCGCGGCTCACGTCCGGCGGGTAGGCGTGCTCGACCGCGTTGCTGACGAGCTCGCCCACGGCGTGCTGGAGCGCGAGCTCGTCGAGACGGCCGACCCCGACGGAGTCGAGCCACGTGCTGAGGTCGTGCCGCACCACCCGCAGGGTGTCGGGGAGGGCGGGCAGCACCAGCTCCAGCGGCGCGGGGGCCGCCACGACCTGGGCCGCCAGGAGCGTGACGTCGTCCTCCATGCCACCGGCCCGGGTGAGGTCCTCCACGGTGCGGCGGGCCACGCACTCGACGAGGCTCTCGTCGTCGGCCTGCGGGGCCGCTCCCACGACCCGACCGACCAGGTGCGCGAGGTCCAGGGTGTTCTGGCTGACGGAGCGCCCCGGACGCTCGACCAGTCCGTCGCTGTACAGAAGCACCACGTCGCCCTCGGAGAGCGGGTGCTCTTGGAGCACGAACGGGTAGCCGGCCCCGAGCGGCGCGGCGCCGGAGCCGGGCAGGTAGGTCGTCTCCCCCGCGGCCGAGGAGACGAGCGGCGGCGGGTGACCGGCCGTGCAGTAGTGCAGGGTGCGGCGATCGGCGCTGACGACGGCGACCGCGAGCGTGGCCGACCGTGCAGCGGCGACCCGGTGCGCCCGGCGTTCCAGCGCCTCGAGCGCGGCGACGACGTCGCCGTCGAGGCGCACGCGCTCCTCGAAGAGCGTGCGCAGCTCGCCCATCACCACCGACGCCCGGACCCCGTGGCCCACCACGTCGCCGACGACCATCACCGTGCGACCGTCGGGTAGGGCCAGGACGTCGAACCAGTCGCCGCCGGCGGAGGCGCCGTCCTCGGCCAGCAGGTAGCGGGCGGCGAGGGAGAGTCCCGGCACGATCGGCAGCCCGTCGGGGAGCATTGCGTCCTGCAACGTCACGAGGACCTCGGTGGTCGCGTCCGTGCGGGCCCGGGCCTCCCTGGTGCGGGCGACGGCCGCCGACGCGGCGCGCCGGTGCGCGGACTCGGTGCGATCGTCACCCTGGGCGATGACGCCGCGGACCCGACCGTCCTCGTCGCGCCACGGGCTGAGGACACAGCGGTAGAACGCGTCGGTCGTCGATCCGGGGACGCGCCACTCCTCGGCGACGAACGGCACGCCGCTCGCGACCACCTCGCGGGCCCTCGCCACGATCGGCGCACCCGCCGGCCCCGGGAACGCCTCGGCGGCGGGGCGGCCGCGCAGGTCGCCGAACATCGCCCGTGAGTCCGCGTTCATCGCGGTGAGCACCAGGTCGGGACCCTCGGCGACCGCCAACAGCCCCGGCGCGTGCTCGAACGCCGCAAGTGCTGCTTCGGACGGACCCTCGTGTGCCACGTTGTTGACCTCTCCGTGGTGGTTCATCGGTGGACCTGCGCCTCGGCCGCTCGAGCGTGCCCGCGCGACGACCTGCACCCCGGCGGCGCACCCCGGCTGCTTGGCCGTCGTGGCCGAGTCGCTGCCAGCATGATCCCCCTTGAGGGTCGCGTCGTCGCACGCCGCATCCCGTGATGGACACGACACGTGCCTCGGGCTGGGCGGTACCCGAGCCCCGTGGTCGATAACCCGCGCGGCCGCGACCCGCTGTCGGACCCGCGCCCCTCCGCGCTCAGCAGGGCACGGGACAGGGACCGAACGCCCGATGGGGCTTGCGCGTGATGCGCACGCGGGTAGCGTGGCGAGTCCGAGCACGGGCCGCATCCCCGCTGAAGAAGCCGGCGGGGCACCACCGCACGACGGATGGACCCGCCCCATGTCACCTGAGCACCTCGAGACCACCCACTCCACAGCCGGCGCAGCCACGGTGAGGGCCTCCCGAGTCCCGGGAACGGACCCCGCCCGGGCCCGCGACGGCGACCGCGGCAAGACCCGCCAGCAGCGCTCCGACCTGACCCGCGACCTGCTGGACCGCGCAGCCGCGACCCAGGACCCTGCCGCGCGCGCCGTACTGCTCGAGGAGGTGGTCCTCGTCAACCGGGGGGTGGCGGAGGCGGTCGCGGCGCGCTATCGCAACCGCGGGATCGCCCAGGACGACCTGGTCCAGGTCGCCTACGAGGGCCTGACGAAGGCGGTCAAGCGCTTCGACCCCGCCCTGCGCAACGACCTGCTCACCTACGCCGTGCCGACGATCCGTGGGGAGGTCCAGCGCTACTTCCGCGACCAGGGCTGGACGGTGCGCCCCCCGCGTCGCATCCAGGAGCTGCAGTGGCGCGTCAACCGCTGCCTCGACGACCTGGGGCACGAGCTCGGTCGCGAGCCGAGCGACGAGGAGGTCATGCGCCGCCTCGGCCTCGACGCCACTGAGT
Source organism: Nocardioides ochotonae (assembly GCF_011420305.2). Taxonomy (NCBI): domain Bacteria; kingdom Bacillati; phylum Actinomycetota; class Actinomycetes; order Propionibacteriales; family Nocardioidaceae; genus Nocardioides; species Nocardioides ochotonae. The sequence goes on from NZ_CP061769.1 coordinate 2,809,193, forward strand.
ACCGCGAGGTCGTCGAGGCCTTCGGCTGCTTCCAGCCCACGTCGCTGGACAACCCCGTCAGCACCGACGGCGCGACGACGTTGGGCGATCTCCTCGCCGACGAGGACACCGCGCAGCGCGCCAGCGAGGCCCGCGTCGTGCTGGCCCCGGTGGTCCGCCAGCTCTCCGAGCGCGACCGGCGGATCCTCTACCTGCGCTTCTTCGAGGACCGCACCCAGGAGCAGATCGGCCTGGAGCTGGGCGTGACCCAGATGCAGGTCTCCCGTCTGCTCACCCGGATCCTGCGCCGGCTCCGTGACCAGGTCGAGGGCGAGGGCGCGACGACGTGAGCCGCAGGACGGCGCCCGCATGAACGACGACACCCCGCTGGCGGCCTGCTTCGCCGCGCTGTCCGCGGATCTGCTCAACGCGCCCGGCGACCTGACCTGCCAGCGCGTCGTCGACCGCGCGGTCGAGGTCGTGCCCGGCGCCGACCGTGCGGGGATCACCCTGCGCGGCAAGCGGGGCCGGCCCACGACCGTCGCCGCGACCGACGAGATCGTCGAGCTCCTCGACAAGGAGCAGTACGCGCTGCGCGAGGGCCCCTGCCTGGACGCGGCCGGCGAGGAGCCGTACCGCGTGGCCAGCGACCTCCACGCCGACCAGCGGTGGCCGCGCTGGGCGCCGTACGCCGTGGACCTCGACGTCCGCTCGGTGCTCAGCCTGCGCCTGCACACCGGCAGCCGCACGCTCGGCGCGCTCAACCTGTACGCCGCGGGGCCGGGCGCCTTCGACCGACAGGCGTTCGACGTGGCCGCGGTCTTCACCATCCACGCCACCGAGGCGCTGCGCACGTCGGCACTCATCTCCGACCTGCGGGCCGCGCTCGAGTCGCGCCACGTGATCGGCACCGCGCAGGGCCTGCTCGCGGCGCGCTACGACCTGAGCTACGAGGCGGCCTTCGCGGTGCTGCGCCGCTTCTCCAACGAGACCAACACGCCGTTGCGCGAGGTGGCCGAGCGGGTCATGGAGACCCGCGACCTCCCGTCTGCCCCGACCTCCCGGGACGTCGCCGGGGCGCGCGGCGCCGGGGACGAGGAAGACGGCGGGCCGGCCGCGAGCCGCTAGGATCGGGCGCCGACCCGCTTCACGGCACCGTTCGTGCCGAACCCCTCGCGATCCGCCCGGGAGGACCCGTTGCTCCGCCGTGCCCGACACCTGTCCGGACGCGCCGCGACCCTCGCGGTCGTCCTCGCCCTGCTCGCCTCCGGGTGCAGCGACGGGGAGGCGCAGGGACACGACCCGGACCCCGCGCAGGTCGACGGCGTGGAGATCCCCGAGATCGGCGCGTGCCGGGTGCTGACCCCCGAGGACGTCGACCAGCCGAGCAACGCGACCCGCACCGTGGACTGCGCCGAGGAGACCCACACCGCGCAGACGTTCGCGGCCGGGGAGTTCCCCGAGCGGCTGCACGACGTGGATCGCGACGCCGAGGCACTGGGTGACTTCGCCTACCGGGTCTGCTCCACGTCGTTCATGTCCCACCTGGGCGCCGACGAGAGCCTGGTCATGCGCAGCATGCTGAGCTGGGCCTGGTTCCGGCCCTCCGAGGAGGCGTGGGCCGACGGTGCGCGCTGGTACCGCTGCGACGTCGTCGGCGGCGGCGAGCAGTCGACGGAGTACCTCACCCTCCCGGAGAAGACCCGCGGCCTGCTCGGCGGCAACCCCGACGACCGGTGGATGGCCTGCGTCGAGGGCCCCACCGTCCAGGGCGCACCGCGTGTGTCGTGCTCGGAGAAGCACGACTGGCGCGCGATCAGCGCGATCAAGGTCGGCGAGCCCGACGATCCCTACCCGGGCGACCGGGTGGTCGAGGTCACCACCCGCGACTACTGCTCGCGCTGGATCGGCGCTTGGCTGGAGTACCCCGTCAGCTACGACTACGCCTACACCTGGTTCCACGAGGCGGAGTGGGAGGCCGGCAACCGGAGGTCGGTGTGCTGGGCGCGCACCGAGCGCTGAGCCGCAAGCGCCCGGCTGTCCGCCTGGCCGCGGCGGTGGTCGCGGCGGTGCTGCTCGCCGGGTGCACCGGCGACACAGGTGACACCAACGGGCCGAGCGACCCCGACCGGACCGCCACCGGATCCGCGGCACCCACCCCGGCCCCGACGGCGCGGGCGGTCCCGGCGCCGAAGGTCGGCAGCTGCCACCGGTTGACCTACGCCCAGGCCGTCGCGCCCACCGCCCCCGAGGGCTCGGTGCCGTGCGCACAGCCGCATACCTCGATCACGTACGCCGCCGGCGCGCTGGACGACGTGGTCCGCGGCCACCTCGTGGCGGTCGACTCCGCCCGGGTGCAGGAGCAGGTGGCCCGCACCTGCCCCCGCGAGCTCCAGGGCTTCCTCGGCGGCACCCCGGACGACCTGCGGTTGAGCATGCTGCGCCCGATCTGGTTCACCCCGACCGTCGAGCAGTCCGACGAGGGCGCGCGGTGGTACCGCTGCGACGTCATCGAGGTCACCGCCGGCAAGCGGCTCGTCCCACTGGGCCGCGACCTGCGCGGTGCCCTGGGACGTACCGATGACCGCGAGCGCTACGCGATGTGCGGCACCGCTGCACCGGACGCCGCGTCGTTCCGCCGCGTGCCGTGCGCCGAGCCGCACACCTGGCGCGCGATCTCGGTGGTCGACCTCCCGGACGGCGCCTACCCCGGCACCGACGCCGTGCGCGACGCCGGTCAGGCGCCGTGCGAGGACGCCGGCCGCGACGTCGCGGCCGACCCGCTCAGCTTCACGTGGGGCTATGAATGGCCGACCCGCGAGCAGTGGGCGGCTGGCCAGACCTACGGCCGGTGCTGGGCACCGGACTGAGGTCCGGCGCCCGGCGTACCGGCGCTCAGAACCCGAGCTTGCGCAGCTGGCGCGGGTCGCGCTGCCAGTCCTTGGCGATCTTGACGTGCAGGTCGAGGTAGACCGGGGTGCCGAGGAGGGCCTCGATCTGGCGTCGCGCGTCGGTGCCGACCTTGCGCAGCCGCGCGCCCTTGCGTCCGATCATGATCCCCTTCTGCGAATCCCGCTCGACGTAGATGTTGGCGTGCACGTCGAGCAGCGGACGGTCCTCGGGGCGGTCCTCGCGCAGGTTCATCTCCTCGACCACCACGGCGATCGAGTGCGGGAGCTCGTCGTGGACGTCCTCGAGGGCGGCCTCGCGGATCAGCTCGGCGACCAGGATCTCCTCGGGGGCGTCGCTGAGGTCGCCGTCGGGGTAGAGCTGCGGGCCCTCGGGCAGGAGCTTGATCAGCAGGTCGGCCAGCAGGTCGATCTGGTCGCCCCGGCTCGCCGACACCGGCACGACCTCGGCCCACTCCACGCCGACCTCTTGGCCGAGCCGGGTGATGTCGAGCAGGTGCTGGCCGATCTGCTCGGGGGTGGCCAGGTCGGTCTTGGTGGCGATCGCGACCTTCTTGGTGCGCTTCACCTTGGCCATCTCGTTGACGATGAAGCGGTCGCCGGGACCGATCTTCTCGTTGGCGGGGAAGCACGCGGCGACGACGTCGACCTCGGCCAGGGTGGTCTTCACCAGGTCGTTGAGACGCTCGCCCAGCAGCGTGCGCGGGCGGTGCAGGCCGGGGGTGTCGACCAGCACGAGCTGGGCGTCCGGTCGGTGCACGATGCCGCGCACGACCGTGCGCGTGGTCTGCGGCTTGGAGCTGGTGATCACGACCTTCGCGCCCACCAGCGCGTTGGTCAACGTGGACTTGCCGGCGTTGGGCCGGCCCACGAACGACGCGAATCCACTGCGGTGCGCCTGCTCGGTCATCAAGCCTCCTGCTGGGCGTCCGTCGGGAGGTCCCGATCGGCCGCGTCCTGCTGGGCGTCGTAGTCGGCCCAGATCTGCTGCTCGTTCTTGCCCGCCGCCCGGCCGGCGCGCCACACGGGGCCCGGGTCGACGGCGCGCGGCTGGCGTCGGGCCACGCCGCGCCAGTAGCCCATCACGTCGTACGCCGTGCTCGGCAGCTGCCGCTCACGCATCAGGTGCTTGCGGATCGCGCGCATCTGCGCGGACTCCCCGGCCATCCAGAAGTAGCCCTCGCCCTCGGGCCAGTCGATGCCCTCCACGACCGCGGCCAGCGCGCTCTGCCCGTCGCCCGGCTGCTCGAGCCAGGTCACCTCCGGGCCTGCGGGGAGGTAGTCGGCCAGCTCGGCCGGGGCACCGGCCGGCACCTCGGCCCAGATGCGGGTCGGGACCTCGACGCTCTCGGCGATGCGCGCCATGGCGGGCATCGCGGTGAGGTCGCCCACCAGCAACAGCCACCCGGCGTCGGACGGCATCGCGAAGGACCCCTTCGCCTCGGTGACGGTGACCTGCTCCCCGACCACCTCGCCGGGCCCGCGGCGGCGCGCCCACTCGGTGACCAGGCCGACGTCGTGGACGACCACGTCGAGGACCAGCTCGGCGCCGTCGAAGGAGCGCACGGTGTAGTAGCGGCTCTGGAACTGCCCGGGGATCACCAGCCCCACCCACTCGTCGGGAATGCCGGTGGAGGTGAAGCCGGAGAGGCCGGGTCCACCGAGGACGAGCCGCACGAGATGCTCCGAGAGCTGCTCGCGGCCCACGACCTCCGCGGTGTACTGCTGGGCTCGGGTGCTCACCCCCCGAGGTTACCGGTGCCCGCGCTCAGAACGTGTGCCGGAGCGGGTAGCCACTGCTCCCCTGCTCGTCGGTGCGCGTCGCCAGCACGTGGTGCAGCTGGATCTCGTTGTGCTCGAAGCCCAGCCGGCTCCCCGCCATGTAGAGCCCCCAGACCCGGGCGGTGCCGACGCCGACCTCCGCGACGCACTCCTCCCAGTGCTCGACGAGGTTGGCGCACCATGCGGTGAGGGTGCGCGCGTAGTGGGCCCGGAAGTTCTCGTGGTGCTGCACCTCCAGCCCGACGTCCTCCACCGCCGCGACGATGGTCCCCGAGCCGGCGAGCTCGCCGTCGGGGAACACGTAGCGGTCGATGAACGGCCCCGCCGTGGCCCGGCGGGTGTTGTCGTGGCGGGTGATGCAGTGGTTGAGCAGCCGCCCGCCCGGCCGCAGCCGGTCGCGGGCCCACCCGAAGTACGCCGGGTAGTTGCGCACCCCGATGTGCTCGGTCAGCCCGATCGAGGAGATGGCGTCGAAGTCGCGCTCGGGCACCAGGCGGTAGTCGAGGTGACGCACCTCCGCGAGCTCCTCGAGGCCCTCCTCGTGGATCCGCTCCTGGGCCCACTCGGCCTGGGCGCGCGACAGGGTGACGCCCAGCGAGCGCACGCCGTACTCGCGCGCGGCGTGCAGCACCATCCCGCCCCAGCCGCAGCCGAGGTCGAGCAGCCGCTGCCCCGGACGCAGGTCGAGCTTGCGCGCGACCAGGTCGTACTTGTGCTCCTGGGCGATCTCCAGGCTCGCGCCCTCCTCCGGGTAGACCGCGCAGGTGTAGGTCATCGACGGGCCCAGGACGTGACGATAGAAGGCGTTGGAGACGTCGTAGTGGTGCTGGATGGCCCCGGCGTCGCGGCCCAGCGAGTGCCGCAGCCCCTCGACCGTGCGGCGCCAGCGGGGCAGCTGCTCCTGCGGGGGCGGCGAGGGCGGTACGAGGGGCACCACCCCGAGCCCGCGCAGCAGCGCGACCACCTCTCCCGGCGCCGGGGGACGCAGGTGCAGGCCGGTGCGCAGCAGGGCGAGCGCCCGGTAGGGGTCGCCGGGGTGCACGCCGTGGAGGACCAGGTCGCCAGCGACGTACGCGCGGACCAGCCCGAGGTCGCCCGGCGCGGTGAGCAGGTAGCGCAGGCCGCGCTCGGTGAGCAGCTCGAGGCGGATGTCGGCGTCGGCGGGACCCGCGGTGCTGCCGTCGTAGGCCTCGAAGCGCACGGGCAGCTCGCCGCGCACCAGTGTGCTGAGCGCGTCGCCGATGGAGATCGTCGGTCGGGAGAGGAGGGTCATCGCTTCTGCACCGCCTTGTCGTAGAGGTCCGTGAGCCGGCGGTCGGGATCGTGACGGTCCTTGACCGACGCCAGCAGGGGGCCGGCGTAGAGCCGGTCGAAGGTCTCGCGGTCGTAGTAGGAGTCGGAGTAGAGCGACTTGTGACCGCCGAGCTCGTGGACGCGTGCCTCGATGGCCCGGTTGAGGGGTGCCTGCGCCGCCTCCGGCCCGACCGGGACGGTGCCCCAGAACCCGACGTTGACGTAGGGCAGCCCGGGCACGAGCGGATAGGTCGGCCAGGCCCGGCGCGCGACCAGCGGGCAGAGCCAGACCGGGCGCATCCCGACCTCGCGGTCGAACCAGTCGAGGAACTCCGTCACCCGGTCGAGGGGCACCTCGACGTCCTGCACGACGCGTTCGCGCAGCGGTCGTCCGGCCCTCCGGTCGAGGCGGTCGACGACCCCGAAGCGATGGTCGAGGCCCACCAGCCGGTGGTAGACCTCCGAGCGGCGCCAGCGCCGCGGCCACAGCCGTCGTACGACGGGGTGCTGGACCCCGAAGGCCCCCGAGCACCAGAACCAGTCGGTGTCCCAGCGCCACAGGTAGTCGTGGATGCCCAGCAGGTCGGTGCGCCGCTCGCGGATGCTGCGGTAGTAGATCTGCGAGCCCGTGTAGTCGCTGGTCTCCCCCGGCTCCTCGCGCCAGGTCGCGAGGGTCAGGTAGAGCTCGTCCGGGCTGAACGCAACGCCGTCGAGGCCGTCGACGCGGACCCCGTCGTGCTCGCGTGTCGCGATGATCGACTCGACGACCTTCGCCAGCGACGCGGCGTCCTCGAAGCGCACGTGGCGCAGGTCGACGAACGGGCCGGCCGGCTCGAGCGCGATGCGCAGCCGGGTGGCGTAGCCCAGCGAGCCGTAGCTGTTGGGGAAGGTGTCGAAGAGCTCCTCCCCCGGCCGGGTCGTCACCACCACCCCGGAGCCGGTGAAGACGTCCATCTCCAGCACCGACTCGTGCGGCAGTCCGTTGCGGAAGCTCGTCGACTCGATGCCCAGGCCGCTCACGGCGCCGCCCAGCGTGATCGTGCGCAGCTGCGGGACCACCAGCGGCACCAGTCCGTGCGGCAGGGTCGCCTCGACCAGGTGCTCGTAGGTGCACATGCCCTGTACCTCGGCGGTGCGCGTGTGCGGGTCGACCGACAGCACCCCGGTCAGCCCGGAGACGTCGAGGCCCGGCGCCTGCGAGACGGCCCGGGGACGGAACAGGTTCGACGTCGTCTTGGCCAGGCGCACCGGTTGTCCGTCCGGCACGGCGGCGTAGGAACGCCGCAGGCGGGCGACCGCCTGCTCATGCTGCTGCCATGCGCGCGCACGCACCATCCACCGCACGCTAGCGGCCCGCGGACGACCCGTCGACACCCTTGGTGCATGCGGTGGCGCCGGCCCACGGACCCGTGGGCTCCGCCACCCCGGCGCATGAGGGCCCGGGGTGTCGGAGACCGACCCTGGATGATCCCCGCCCCCTCCCTCCCCCCGGTGCCGGCGCTGAGCAGCGTCCCCCCATGGCGCAGGTGGCTAGCGGAGCGGCCGCGGGCCGTGCTCGCGTTCAAGACCGCGGTCGCCGCCGCGGTGGCCTGGCTCGCGGTCCGTGAGGTCGGCGGGTTCCTCGCCGACTACCCCTGGTACGCCCCGCTCGGCGCGGTCGTGGCGGTCAACAACACCGTGGCCAGCTCTGTGCGCGACGCCTCCCGCGCGGTGTGTGCGGTGCTGCTGGGGGCAGGCCTGGCGTTCGGGGTGCGCCTGCTCGACCTGCCCTCCCCGGTGGCGCTGGCCGTCGTCGTCGGGGTCGGCACCGTGGTGGGCGGGCTCCGGTTCCTGCACGACCTGGGCAGCTGGGTGCCGGTCTCGGGGCTGTTCGTGCTGCTGGTCGGCGGCGGTGACCCGGTGCACTACCCCGTGGCGTACCTGGGTCTCACGGCGTTCGGCGCGCTGATCGGTGTCGCGATGAACCTCGCGTTCCCCCCGTTGCCGGTCCTGCGCACCAGCAGCGCCGAGAGCCGCCTGCGCGGGCTCCTGGCCGAGCAGCTCGACGCGCTCGCCGACGGGCTGATGAGCGAGGAGGTGCTCAGCACCGAGGAGTGGCGCGCTCGCCACCACGACCTGCTCCCCCGCATCCACGAGCTCGAGGGCGTGCTGGCCGAGCTCAACGACGCCCGCCGCGCCAACTGGCGCGTCGCCCGCTGGCGCGAGGTGACCGACCGTCAGCACGAGCAGGCACGCGCGCTGCACCAGCTCTCCCTGCTCGTCGAGGACGTCAGCTCGCTCATCGCGCACCGCGCCCACCTGCTGCGCATCGACGCCGAGGTCGGGGACTCGCTGATGGGCGACGCCGCGGAGACGCTCCAGGTGATGGCCGAGCTCCTGCGATCCCTGACCGGCCCGACCGCCCACGAGGAGGACCTGGTCAGGGCCGATGACACGGTGCAGCGCCTGGCGACCGCGATCCGGGAGAACAACGCCGGCTCACGCCAGGACGGCTTCGTGGCCGCCTCCATCGTGACCTCGGTACGCCGCGCGCTCGCCTCGCTGACCCCGGAGGAGCTCGCCGACCGGATCCCGTCGCACTGGTGATCGGGTGAGTGGGGGAGCCGGCTGAGCCGGCCCGCGGTGGGCCTGCGCGCAGGACCTCCGCCAGTGCTCAGGCGGGCTCAGCGCCGACCGGCGTGGTGAGGGTCTCCAGCACCCGGCCGCGCCCGTCGCCGCGGTGCACCGGCAGGCCCGCGCCGGCGAACTCGCCCAGCGCGGCGAGGTCGCCGCTGGCGACCTCCGTGGCCTCGGTGAGCACCACCGCGGCCTCCAGGCCGCGCGAGCCGGACGCGACGGCCATCGCGATGCACACGCCCACGGCGGACACCTGCAGCGAGGACAGGTCGACGGTGGCGGCGGCGTAGGTGCGCCCGTCGCTGTCGCGCACCGCGGCCCCCTCGGCCGCGCCGGTGCGTGCGCGGGTCGCCCGCGCCAGGGTGACGAGCTTCTTGTCCTCGGCCGTCAGCTCAGTCACGTGTTGCCTCCTGCTTGTCCTGACCGGTGTGGTCCCTCTGGTCGTGCTTGTGGTCGTGCCTGTTGTCCTGACGGCTGTCGCGCCGGCCCTCGGGGGCGTCGGACTCGCGTGCGGCCTGGTCGACGAGGCTGATGCGCACCGTGCCGATCTTGTTGCGCCGACCAGCGGTGTCCTCGGCCTGGAAGCGCAGCCCGTGCGCCTCGACCTGGGAGCCCGGGATCGGGACGAGACCGAGGTGCTTGGCCATCAGGCCGCCCACGGAGTCGACGTCCTCCTCCTCGACGTCGAAGCCGACGAGCTCGTCAAGGTCGTCGACGGGGTAGCGCGAGGAGACCCGGAAGGACCCGTCGTCGAGGTGCTCGACCTCGATCTCCTCCTCGTCGTACTCATCGGTGATCTCCCCGACGATCTCCTCGAGGATGTCCTCGATCGTGACCAGACCGGCGGTGCCGCCGTACTCGTCGACGACGATCGCGACGTGCTGGCGGTTGGCCTGCATCTCGGAGAGCAGCGCGTCGACCGGCTTGGACTCCGGCACGAAGTGGGCCGGTCGCATGACCGCCTCGATGCGCTGGGTGAGCTCGACGTCGGGCGCCTCGAAGTCGCGACGCACGACGTCCTTGAGGTAGGCGAAGCCGACCACGTCGTCGAGGTTGTCGTCGACGACCGGGACGCGGGAGAACCCGCTGCGCAGGAACAACGAGAGCGCCTGGCGCAGGTTCTTGTGGCGCTCGAGGTAGACCACGTCGTTGCGCGGCACCATCACCTCGCGCGCGGTGGTGTCGCCGAGCTCGAAGACGGAGTGGATCATCCGGCGCTCGCCGGACTCGATCAGCGCCGAGGCCTCCGCGAGGTCGACGAGCTCGCGCAGCTCGGTCTCGGTGGAGAACGGACCCTCGCTGAAGCCCTTGCCCGGGGTGAGCGCGTTGCCGATCAGGATCAGCAGCTTGGGCAGCGGGCCGAGCACCCGGGTGACCAGGCTGAGCGGGCCGGAGGAGAACAGCGCCACGGTGTCGGGGTGCTGGCGGCCCAACGTGCGCGGGGCCACGCCGATCACCACGAACGAGACGACCAGCATGATCGCGATCGCGGTGAGCGTGCTGACCCAGAAGGCGGCCTCGAGCGCCTTCTCGATCTGCAGCGCCACCAGGACGGTGGCGGCGATCTCGCACAGCAGGCGCAGGAAGAGCGCGGTGTTGAGCGCGGGGGCCGGGTCGTCGAGAAGGGCCCGCAGGCTGCGGGCACCGGGGCGGCGCTCGTCCTCGAGCTCCTCGGCGCGGGCGTGGGAGAACCCCGCGAGCGCGGCCTCCGCGGCCGAGAAGAGGCCCGCGAGGACCACCAGTGCCGCTGCCGTCACCAGCAGCCAGATATCGCCGGAGCTCACCGCCGGGTCACCTGGCCCGCCACGCCGCGAGGATCTCGTCCTGGAGACCGAACATCTCCTTGTGCTCCTCGGGCTCGTAGTGGTCGTAGCCGAGCAGGTGCAGGATGCCGTGCACGGTCAGCAGCTCGATCTCGGCCAGCGTGCCGTGACCGGCCGCCTCGCCCTGCTTGACCGCGATGTCGGGACACAGGACGAGGTCGCCGAGGACCCCCTCCTCGGGCTCCTCGTCGACCAGGCCGGGGCGCAGCTCGTCCATCGGGAAGGCGAGCACGTCGGTCGGGCCCTCCTTCTCCATCCAGGTCTCGTTGAGCTCGGCGATGGTGTCCTCGTCGACCGCCTTGATGCACAGCTCGGCCATCGGGTGGACGCGCATGCGATCCATCACGAAGCGGCTGAGCTGTGCCAGGTGCTGCACGTCGAGCCCGTGCCCGGACTCGTCGAGGACCTCGATGCTCACGAACGACCCTTCTGCTGTGTGGTGTGGGGGGTTGCGGGGCCGCGGGCGTCGAACTCGTCGTACGCCGCGACGATCTTGCCGACCAGGCGGTGGCGCACCACGTCGTGGCTGGTGAGCCGGTTGAAGGAGATGTCCTCCACGCCGTCGAGGATGTCCTGGATCACGCGCAGGCCGGACTTGGTGCCCGAGGGCAGGTCGACCTGGGTGACGTCGCCGGTGACCACGATCTTGGAGCCGAAGCCGAGCCGGGTGAGGAACATCTTCATCTGCTCCGGGGAGGTGTTCTGCGCCTCGTCGAGGATGATGAAGGAGTCGTTGAGGGTGCGCCCGCGCATGTAGGCCAGCGGCGCCACCTCGATGGTCCCGGCCGCCAGCAGCTTGGGGATCGTGTCGGGGTCGATCATGTCGTGCAGCGCGTCGTAGAGCGGGCGCAGGTAGGGGTCGATCTTCTCGCTCAATGTGCCGGGCAGGAACCCGAGGCGCTCGCCGGCCTCCACGGCCGGGCGGGTCAGGATGATCCGGTTCACGGCCTTGCCCTGGAGCGCCTGAACGGCCTTCGCCATGGCGAGGTAGGTCTTGCCGGTGCCGGCGGGACCGATGCCGAACGTGACCGTGTGCTTGTCGATGGAGTCGACGTAGCGCTTCTGGTTGAGCGTCTTGGGCCGGATCGAGCGGCCGCGGTTGGACAGGATGTTGAGGCTCAGCACGTCGGCCGGACGCTCGGTGGTCTCGGCGCGGAGCATCGTGATCACCCGCTCCACCGTCTCCGAGGACACCCCCTGGCCGGTGCGCAGGATGGTCACCAGCTCCTCGAGGAGCCGCTCGGCGAGCGCGATCTCGCCGGGCTCGCCGCGCATCGTGATCCGGTTGCCGCGGACGTGGAACTCCGCGTCGAAACCACCCTCGATGATGCCCAGGTGCTCGTCGCCCGGACCGAGCAGCGTGACCATGTCGATGCTGTTGGGCACGACCACGGTGTGCCGCGTCGTCGGCTTGCTCGGCGCGTCGCCGGCGGTGGGGAGGCTCGTGCGAGAACTGTGCGGGGAGTCAGTCATGGATGCCCGGGCGGGCGACCTTTCTTCACGGTGCTGGACCTCCCTCCATGCTACGGGAGCGGCCCGACAACCTCGACCGCGTTGTCGCCTGATCGTCGCCTGCGGGCCGGGGCCCGGCGTACCGTGGTGGCATGACGGGGCGTGAGGACGGGCCCTCGGCCCGGCCCGACGAGCCGGACCGGCCGGAGTCGCGCCCCGGGCCCGGGTCCGAGAACGGCCCGGAAGAGGGCACTGGGCACAGCACTGGGGAGCGTGACCTGCGGCCCGAGGACGGCGAGGACCTCGCCTACCTCGACGAGCACGACGACGACACCCCGCCCGCGTGGTTCGCCGGTCAGCACCTGCCCGAGGACGCGCGCCGGATGGGCCTGGACCACCGGGTCCCCGACGGCGCGCTGCTCGACTTCGCCGGGCGCCTGGACTCCTCCAAGCGCCTGCACCGGGTCACCGCGTGGGTGATGCTCGCGGTCTTCGGCACGCCGGTCCTGCTCCACGTGCTCCGGCTGCTGCGCGAGCTGACCTGACCGGCGCTCAGCCGGGCGGCCAGGTCAGTGCCCGGCCCCCGAGGACGTGCAGGTGGGTGTGGAAGACCGTCTGCCCGGCGCCCGCGCCGGTGTTGAAGACCAGTCGGTAGTCGTCGGGGTGACCCGCGTCCGCGGCCACCTGCGCGGCGGCGCCCACGAGCGCAGCGACCAGCGTCGGGTCGGCGGCCGCCAAGGCGGCGGCGTCCGCGTGGTGCGCGCGCGGCACCACCAGGACGTGGGTCGGCGCCTGCGGGTGGATGTCGCGGAAGGCGAGCGTGTGCTCGGTCTCGTGGACGACGTCGGCCGGGATCTCGCCGGCGACGATCTTGCAGAAGAGGCAGTCCTGGGTGCTCACCGTTCGATCCTGCCGCCTCGCACCGTCCCGCTGTCAACTGCCTGTCCGACTGGCCTGCCCAGCCGTCTGTCGACCTCACCGGCGCCGCACGCGTCGCATCCAGACCGGGAGCCGGCCCAGCCCGCGCGCCGACACGCGGCGGGGCCGGGGAGGCTCGGCACGGCCGCCACGACCAGAGAGGATGACCCCATGACCGCGACCCGCTGGACCCGCACCCTCTCCCTGACCGCCACGGCGGCCGTGACGCTCGCCGTGCTCGCCGGATGCGGCGACGACGAGCCGACCGCGCAGGACCCGGCGCCGACCGAGAGCTCCAGCGGCGGCACCTCGTCACCGTCGCCCACCGCGTCCGCGGAGCCCTCGGCTACCTCGACGCCGGACAGCGGCAAGCAGACCACCGTCCCGGCGTACTTCGTCGGCGACACCCCCCAGGGCGCTCGGCTCTACCGCGAGTTCCGCCAGGTGCCAGCCGACGACGCGCTCACGGCGGCGGCCCGGCTGGTGACCACCGGGGACGCGCTCGACCCGGACTACCGCACGCTGTTCCCCGGCGGGGAGCTCGCGAGCGTCGAGTACGCCGACGGCCGGTTCGTCGCCACGCTCGCGGACGACGGCTGGCGCGACGCGCCGTCCGGGATGTCGAAGCAGGACGCCGAGCTCGCCGTGCAGCAGCTGGTGCACACCCTCCAGGGCGTGCAGCAGGAACGTGCTCCCCTCGAGGTGGTCCTCGACGGCTCCCCCACCACCCTGCTCGGCGTCGACACCGCCGGCGGCGTCACCAACGCCGACCAGCTCAGCACGCTCGCCCTGGTCAACGTGACCTCCCCGGCCGAGGGCGCCCGCACCGGCGACACCATCACCGCCAGCGGGGTCGCGTCCTCCTTCGAGGCCACCGTGCCGTGGGAGGTACGCCGCGGCGACGAGGTCGTGCTCGACGGCTTCGCGACCGCGGAGGGCTGGATGGACCGGCTCTACCCGTGGGAGGTCGAGGTCGACCTGTCGGGCCTGGAGCCGGGTGAGTACACCTTCGTCGCCCGCACCGACGACCCGTCCGGCGGCGCCGAGGGCAACGGGCCGACCGAGGACACCAAGACCATCAACGTGGGCTAGGTCGCATAGCAGTCAACCTCGAGAAGGGCAAGGCGCCACGCCGTCAGTGGCTCGTGATAAATGATCGCCGTCCATTTTCCGGAGGTGACCATGCATCCAACCCTTCTCCGGCGACTGGCGGTCGTGCTCACCACGCTCCTGCTGGGCGCCACCACATTCCCACCCTCGCCCGCCGGGGCCACACCGGCACCCGGCGGGCAGGTCCGCGGCGGCGGCTCGTTCTTCACCGAGCTTCAGACGCACTCCATCACCGGCCAGCCGGGGCTTCGCACGATCGATGGCTTCGTCGCGCCGGCCGGCTTCGACCCGCTCAGCGGCTACCCGGAGACGACCCCGGAGGGATCCACGCCGCACCAGCACCCCTACCTGGGGCTGATCCTGGCGAAGGACGGCCGCGGCGAGAACGCCCTCACCTACTGCATCGACATGCGGGTCGGCACGGGGGCCGGGATCAACTACAAGCGTGGTGACTGGAGCGAGGCCAACGTGCCGCACCTCGGGTACCTCGGCTACATCCTGGAGAACTACTTCCCTGCCGCACCGGGTCCGGCGGGGGTCTCCGACGACCTCAAGGCGGCCGCCACGCAGGCCGCGATCTGGTACTTCACCGACCGACTGGTGATCGACGCGGAGGCCGAGCCCGAGCTGCACGAGCTGACGTCGGCCATCATCGCCGACGCGCTCGCCAACGGTCCTGCGACCGAGCCCGCGGAGCCGACCCTCTCCATCTCCCCCGACTCGGCCCTCGCGCCGGTGAGCGGGGAGCTGGTCGGGCCCTTCACCGTCACCGCCGACGGACCCGCGACGCTGCGGGTCGACGGCGTCGAGGTGTTCAGCGACGCCGCCGGCACCCAGCAGCTGCTCGCCGGCGACACCGTCCAGCCCGGAGCCCAGCTGTGGGTCCGCACGGCCAGTCCGGACACGCCCCAGGGATTCGCACTGCAACGCCAGGTTCGGGTCCCCGAGAGCACCGTCTACCTCTACGACGGCACCACCCCCGGCTGGGCCGACGCGCAGAAGCTGATCCTCGCCCAGGAGAAGACCCTCGAGGCGGTGGCGAGCGTGCGCATCACGCCGTACGCCGCGGGCGGGATCGACGTCGTCAAGACCATCGGCGGCACCGGGGCCGGGCTCCAGGACCGCGTGGTCGTCGAGGTCTCCTGCGCCACGGAGGACGGCGGGGACCCGGTCGTGCGCACGGCCACGATCCCGGCCGGGACCGGCGCGGGCAGCGAGACCCTGTCGTTCACCGACCTGCCGGCCGGGGCGCAGTGCACGATCACCGAGACCGAGAACGGCGACAACGACCTCGTCAACCTCACCGCCTCGTCCCTCGAGCCCAGCACCGTCACCATCGCTGAAGGTGCGGCCGTCCTGGTCGAGGCCAGCAACGAGTACGAGCGCGCGTTCGGGCAGCTCCAGGTCACCAAGCGGATCAAGGGTCCCGCCGCCGGTGCGCAGGACGAGGTCGTGATCGCCGTCGACTGCGACGACCCGGTGGGCACCTCCCCCGAGGGCGCCTTCGACCGGGAGTACACGATCCCGGCCGGAGCCCCGGCGGGCTCCCACCCGCAGGAGGTCGTCACCGGCATCCCCGCCGGCACCGTCTGCACGGTCGCCGAGATCGCCGACGGGGCCACCGACACCGTCGTCGCCGGGCCGGTGCGCATCACGCCGGCCACTGCCACGATCGCCGACGGGGAGACCGCGGCCGTGACCGTCACCAACACCTACCTCGAGCGGGAGGAGGTCGTCCCGGACCCGGAGCCGACCCCGGACCCTGACCAGGACCAGCTCGAGGACCAGGAGGAGGTCCAGGAGGAGGTCCAGGAGGACGAGGAGGCCGAGGTGGCCTCCGGCGACCTGCCCCACACCGGCGGGCAGGGTGGCCTGGTCGCGCTGCGCCTCGGACTGGCACTGCTGCTCAGCGGTGCCGGACTGCTGGCGCTGCGCCGCCTGGCCGGTCTCCGCACCCGGGGGTCGTGATCCCGGACGCGACGCGCGCCTGAGCGCGACGCGTCCGCTCCAGCGCCGTCACCCGCGCCCGCACCTGCGGGCGCGGGTGGCGGCGAGCCCGCTCGAGCCGGTCGTCGACCGGCGCGGGCGGTCGGGCGCCGGGGTCAGGACCAGCGGGGGGTGCGCGACAGCAGCGCGGCCGCTGCGGCGACACCGGCGGTGGAGGTGCGCAGCACCTCGGCACCCAGCCGCACCGAGGCGGCCCCCGCCGCGACGAACGCGGCGACCTCCTCGTCGGTGAGCCCGCCCTCGGGGCCGACCACGATCACGAGCGGGCCCTCGGCGGGCAGGTCGAGGGAGGCGAGCGGCACCGACGCCTCCTCGTGCAGCACGACCGCCAGCGGCGCCTCGGCGAGCAGGGCGACCACGTCCGCGGTCGAGGCGAGCTCGTCGACGACCGGGAACCAGCTGCGTCGCGCCTGCTTGGCGGCCTCCCTGGCCGTGGCCCGCCAGCGGGCGAGGGACTTGGTGGCGCGCTCGCCCTTCCAGACCGCCACCGAGCGCGACGCGGCCCACGGCACCACGCGCGCCACGCCGACCTCGGTGAGCATCTCGACCGCGAGCTCGCCGCGGTCGCCCTTGGGCAGCGCCTGCACGACCACGATCGCGGGCGCGGGCTCGGGGACCCGGCGGACGTCCTGCACCGTCGCCGTGAGCAGCCGCTTGCCGGTGGCGGCGACCTCGGCGGTGACCGAGGTGCCGGCCCCGTCGGTGAGCACCAGCCGCTCCCCCACGCGCATCCGGCGTACGGCGACCGCGTGGTGGGCCTCGTCGCCCTCCAGGGTCACCGACGTGCCGGGTGCGGCATCGATCAGGGAGTCGCCGGAGTCGGCAGCGTCGACGAGGTGGACCGGGAGCGACATCGGCTCAGTGGTTGAACGCGTCGCGCAGCCGGCCGAAGACCGACTTGGAGCCGGGACGGACCTGTCCGCCCGGGTTCTCCTCGCCCCGCAGGGCGGCGAGCTCGCGCAGCAGCTCCTCCTGGCGGGCGTCCAGACGCGTCGGGGTCTCGACGGCCACCGCGACCACGAGATCGCCGCGCCCGCCGCGCAGGCCGGGCACACCGCGCCCGCGCAGCACCTGCTGGCTGCCCGACTGGGTGCCCGGACGCACCTCGAGCTCGAACTCGGTCTCCTTGCCCTCGCGGTCCTCCTCGTCGAGGTCGGCCTCGAGGGTGGGCAGCGTGAGCGTCGTGCCGAGCGCCGCGGCGCTCATCGGGACCGTGACCGTGCAGTGCAGGTCGTTGCCCTGGCGCACGAAGGTCTCGTGCGGGGCGACCCGGATCTCGACGTACAGGTCGCCGGCGGGGCCGCCGCCGGGGCCGACCTCGCCCTGCTCGGCCAGCTGCACGCGCACGCCGTCGTCGACGCCCGCGGGGATCTTGACGGTGAGGTTGCGGCGCGAGCGGACCCGACCCTCGCCGGAGCACTCGCGGCAGGGGTCGGGGATGATCGAGCCGAGGCCGCGGCACGCCGCGCACGGGCGCAGCGTGCGGATCTCACCGAGGAAGGACCGCTGCACGTGGGCGACCTCGCCCTGGCCGTGGCAGGTCTCGCAGGTCACCGGCTTGCTGCCCGGTGCCGCACCGTCGCCGTGGCAGGTCTCGCAGAGCACGGCGGTGTCGACCTTGAGCTCGCGAGTGACGCCGAACGCCGCCTCGGCGAGCTCGACCTCGAGGCGGATCAGGGCGTCCTGGCCGCGCTGCACGCGCGAGCGCGGGCCGCGCCCGCCGCCGGCGCCCGGCTGGCCGCCGAAGAAGGCGTCCATGATGTCGGTGAAGGAGAACCCGGCGCCGGCGCCGAAGCCACCAGCCCCGCCGGCGAACGGGTCACCGCCGCGGTCGTACGCCGCGCGCTTCTGCGGGTCCGAGAGCACCTCGTAGGCGTGGCTGACGACCTTGAACTGCTCCTGCGTCTCCGGGTCGGGGTTGACGTCCGGGTGCAGCTTGCGCGCGAGCCTCCGGTAGGCCTTCTTGATGGTGTCGGCGTCCGCGTCGCGGGCGACACCGAGAAGCTCGTACAGGTCCTGGCTCAACGTCTGCTCTCTCTGCTGGGCGGTGCGGGACGGGGGCCGCCGGGAGGCGGCCCGAAGGGGTGCGAAACGGGGAGCGATCCGGCGCTGGTGCCGGTCAACCCTCCTCGAGGATGCGCGACACGTAACGGGCGACGGCGCGCACCGCTGACATCGTGCCGGGGTAGTCCATGCGGGTCGGTCCGACGATGCCGAGCGTGGCCACGGCACCGTCGCGCGGGCCGTAGCCGGTTGCCACCACGCTCGTGGAGGAGAACTGCTCGTAGGGACCCTCCGCGCCGATGCGGACGGTCAACGCCCCGCCGGAGGTCGCCTCGCCGAGGAGCTTGAGCAGCACGACGTGCTCCTCGAGGGCCTCCAGGAGCGGGCGGACGGCGGAGTCGAAGGAGTCGCCGTAGCGCGCGAGGTTGGCCGCGCCACCGACGGCGATCCGCTCCGAGGAGCGGTGGTCGACCATCGCCTCGACCAGCGCCTCGACCACGGATGCGGTGTGCACGGCCTCCGGCACCGGCCCCTCGGGGACGATGTCGCGCAGCGCGGTCGCGGCCGCGGCGATCGCCTCACCGGTGGCCGCGCGGTTGACGCGGGTGCGCAGGTCGGCGAGCGCCTGCTCCTCGATGCCCGCCTCGAGCTCGACGATGCGCTGCTCGACCCGCCCGGTGCTGAGGATCAGCACCGCGAGCAGCCGGGTCGGGGTCAGCGACACCAGCTCGATGTGGCGCACGGTCGAGCGCGAGAGGGTGGGGTACTGCACGACGGCGACCTGGCGGGTCAGCTGGGAGAGCAGGCGCACGGAGCGCTGCACCACGTCGTCGAGGTCCACGGCACCGTCGAGGAACGAGGAGATCGCACGCCGCTCGGCGGCACTCATCGGGCGCACCGTGGTGAGCCGGTCGACGAAGAGCCGGTAGCCCTTGTCGGTGGGGACCCGGCCGGCGCTGGTGTGCGGCTGGGTGATCAGGCCCTCGTCCTCGAGAGCCGCCATGTCATTGCGCACCGTGGCGGGCGAGACGCCCAGCCCGTGCCGCTCGACCAAGGCCTTGGAGCCCACCGGCTCCTCTGTCGCGACGTAGTCCTCGACGATCGCGCGGAGCACGGCGAGCCTGCGGTCCTCCTGCATGTCTCGCCTCCCTGATCTGATCGCACCGAGTGGAACTCGGCAATGAACCTAGCGCCATCGCTGCGCAGCGCTGGCACTCCTCACCCCGGAGTGCCAATCCTACTAGGCGTTCCGCCCACTCGGTGGAATCCGCACTCGCCCGACGTGGGCAGGAAGGTTAGGCTGGCCTTACTTACGTAGGAGGAGCCGTGACCGCAGACCCCACCACCCGTCAGCTGCTCGATCCCGACCAGGACGCCGACCACGCCCGCAGCGTGCTGGCCTGCCCCGCAGCCGTCACCGTTGCCATCGAGGGGGCCGTCGAGGGCCGTGCCGGCGGTCACGACGACACGGCCGCCACCGGCCTCGGCGTGGAGGACCGTCACGGCACTCCCACCTTCCACTGCCCCGCCGGGTCGGGCCTCGCCGACGCCGCCGCCCGCGGCGCCCGTGCCACCCTCACCGTCACCAGCGGGCTCGGTGCTCCCGGCGCCGCCGAGCGCGGCACCCGGCTGCTGGTGTCGGGTCGCCTGGCCGTGGGCGGCACCAGCAGCTGCCGCTGCTGCGCGGATGCCCGCTCGACCGTCGTGCTCGCCCCCGAGAAGGTCCTGCTCGCCCAGCCCGGATCGCCGGCGGTCGAGGTGTCGCTGAGGCACTTCCGCTCCGCCGAGCACGAGCTCAACACCGGCTACCTCCAGCGGATCGCCCGCCATGTGGCGCAGGAGCACCAGGACGACCTGCGCCGCACCGTCTCGGTCGCCACGGCCACCCCGCTGGAGGAGGTGCTCGGGGTCGGGCTCACCGACCTGACCCGCGAGGGCGTCAGCGTCGGGTGGATCGACCTCCAGGGCGCCCACCTCTCCCCGCTCCGCTTCCCGCGCCCGGCGCGCAGCGCCTCCGAGCTCGGCGCGATGCTGCGCCGCGAGCTCGACGCGGGGCCCTGCTGAGCACGACGCCGTAGGCTCACCCGCGTGAGCTTCAGGGAGGTCGCCGACCGGGTGTGGGTCGCGCGTCATGAGTGGTTCGACGTCAACGTGACACTCGTCGGCGGCGCGGACGGCCTGCTCGTGGTCGACACCCACGCCTCCGACCGCGCCGCGCGCGCCGTGGTCGACGACGTGCGCCGCCTGGGCCACGGCGAGGTGGTCGCGGTGGTCAACACCCACGAGCACTTCGACCACACCTTCGGCAACGGCGCCTTCCGCCGCGCCTACGGTCCGATCCCGATCCACGCCCACGAGGTCGCCGCGGCTGCGACCCTCGAGGCCGGCGCCCGCGCCCAGCAGGAGTACGCCGCCGACCCCGACGACCCGCACCGCGAGGAGGTCCTCGGCACCGAGATCGTCCCCGCCGACCACACCTTCTCCTCCGCGCGCGCCCTCGACCTCGGCGACCGCCTCGTCGAGCTGGTCCACCCCGGCCGCGGCCACACCGCCGGCGACCTGGTCGTGCGGGTCCCGGACGCCGACGTGCTGCTGGCCGGCGACCTCGTCGAGGAGTCCGCCCCGCCGTCGTACGGCCCGGACAGCCACCCGATGGAGTGGCCGCTGAGCCTGGACCTCGTGCTCTCGCTCACCACCGCGGACAGTGTGGTGGTGCCGGGACACGGCGCGGTGGTGGATCGCGGGTTCGTGGAGGAGCAGCGCGGCCTGATCGGGGTGGTGGCCGAGACCGTCCGCGACCTCGCCGGGCGCGGGGTCCCACTCGAGCGGGCGCTCGCCGACGCCGAGTGGCCGTGGCCGCGCGAGCACCTGGTGCACGCCGTACGACGCGGCTATGAGCACCTCCCGCGCGCACAGCGCCGGTTGCCGCTCGTCTGAGCGGGTACTTCCGGGCATGAGCGAGGAGACGCCGCACCACGACGACCCCCACGAGCACGACCACCACCACGTCCCCATCGACATCCCGGACGACGAGCTCCCCGAGGACCTGAGGCCGACCGACGACAACCCGCTGGCCAAGGGCCTCCCGCCCGGCCAGGGGGTGGCCGGCCTGCTCGAGGAGGGCAAGCACGCCACCGAGGACGACGAGGACGAGGACGGCACCGCCGAGCACAAGGCGTAGGACAGGTCACACCCGGGTCCTCGCGCGGCGCGTCTCGCGCCGAGTGTCGGTGGGCCGACCTAGCGTGGTGCGGGTGACCGATCGTTACGGCTCCGACGTCCTCTCCGGCGACTGGCGCGCGCCCAAGCGCGGGCGCGCGGTCGAGACCTCCGCCGACCCCGGCCTGGTCGTGGAGGAGGTCACCACCGACTGGGTGGGCGAGATCGTCGCGGTCGACCGCGACCTGCACACCGTCACCCTCGAGGACCGCCGCCACAAGCGACGCACCTTTCCCCTCGGCGCCGGCTTCCTGCTCGAGGGCAAGCCGGTCATCCTCACCGCTCCGGTGCGCCGGGTCGCGCCCGCGAAGCCCACGCGCACCGCGTCCGGCTCGGTGGCCGTCCATGACGCGAAGGCCCGCGTCGCGCGCGCCAGCCGCATCTTCGTCGAGGGCCGCCACGACGCCGAGCTGGTCGAGAAGGTCTGGGGCGACGACCTGCGCATCGAGGGCGTGGTCGTGGAGTTCCTCGGCGGCGTCGACGATCTCGCCGACCACCTGGTCGACTTCAAGCCCGGTCCGCAGCGGCGCGTCGGCGTGCTGGTCGACCACCTGGTCCCGGGCTCGAAGGAGTCCCGCATCGCCCAGGGCATCGCCCGCTCGGCGGTGGGCAAGCACGTCCTGATCGTCGGCCACCCGTTCATCGACGTGTGGCAGGCGGTCAAGCCCGACCGGCTGGGACTGGCCGAGTGGCCCACGATCCCGCGCTCGATCGAGTGGAAGAAGGGCGTGTGCCAGCACCTCGGCTGGCCGCACCGCAACCAGACCGACATCGCGCGGGCCTGGCAGCACATCCTCAGCAAGGTCTCGTCCTACAACGACCTCGAGCCCGCCCTGCTCGGCCGGGTCGAGGAGCTCATCGACTTCGTGACCGCCGAGTGAGCTCCCCGACCGGCGCTCAGCTGCGCAGCATGTAGCCGTTCGCGTCCTTGCTGTCGGTGGCCAGGATGATGATGCCGTCGATGAAGGGCCACAGGCCGCCGATGCCACAGGTCACGATGGTGACCACCAGCTGGGCGATGCCAATGCCGGTGTAGCCGGCGTAGAGCCGGCCGATGCCCAGCGGGAGCAGCAGCTGCAGCAGGCCGGCGACGAGCTTGGACTTGTCCGAGTAAGGGATGCCGGTCGTCGGGTGGACGCCGTACGGCGCGCCAGGCGAAGCGCCGTAGGGCGAGTACGGCTGCTGGCCGTAGGGCTGCTGTCCGTACGAAGGCGGCTGCTGGCCGTACGAAGGCGGCTGCTGGCCGTACGGCGACGACGGGTCGCCGTCGTCGGGGCGGGGGTACTCGGGTCCCTGGGTCATGTGGCCAGCCTAGGGCCCGCGCAGCCGTTCCGTGGCCCAGTCCGCGAGGCCGCGCGGAGAACCAGGGAAGCCTCAGGGTGCGGTCCGGAGCCGGGTCGTTCGCACCGGCCGGCGGAGCTGGGTCAGGGCAGCAGGTCGCGGACCACGGCGTCGGCCAGGAGCCGACCATGGCGGGTCAGCACCAGCCGCCCGGTGCCGGTCTCGAGCAGGCCGCGGGCCTGCAGGTCGGGGACCGCCGCCCGGCCGCCCGGGTCGAGCACCGCCGGGTCGAGGCCCTCGCGCAGCCGCAGCTCCAGCAGCACCCGTTCGACGTGCCGGTCCTGCGGCGCGAGGATCTCGCGCGCGTGCGCCGGGCTGCGGTCGGCGGCCAGCCGGTCGGCGTACGCCGCGGGGTGCTTGACGTTCCACCAGCGCACCCCACCGACGTGGGAGTGCGCCCCCGGCCCGACGCCCCACCAGTCCGCGCCGGTCCAGTAGAGCTCGTTGTGCCGGCAGCGCGCGGAGTCGTCCCCGGGCACGCCGCGGGCCCAGTTGGACACCTCGTACCAGCCGAGGCCGGCGGCGGCGAGCCGGTCGTCGGCGAGGACGTACTTGTCGGCGAGGTCGTCCTCGTCGGGCATCGCCAGCTCGCCGCGACGCACGCGGCGGGCCAGCGCGGTGCCGTCCTCGACGATGAGGGAGTACGCCGAGACATGGTCGGGCGCGCAGGCCAGGGCGGCCTCGAGGGAGGTCTCCCAGTCGGCGAGCGTCTCCCCCGGCGTGCCGTAGATCAGGTCCAGGCTCACCTGCTCGAAGCCTGCGGCGCGGGCCCACTCCACCGCCGCCGGCACCCGGCGCGGGTCGTGGGTGCGGTCCAGCACCGCGAGCACCTCGGGCACGGCCGACTGCATGCCGAAGGAGATCCGGGTGAAGCCGGCGGCCCGCAGCTCGTCGAGGTCGCGCAGGGTGACCGAGTCGGGGTTGGCCTCGGTGGTGACCTCGGCGCCGGGCACCAGGCCGAAGTCGGCGTCGATGGCCTTCAGGATGCTGCCCAGGTCGGCGGGGCTCAGCAGGGTCGGCGTGCCGCCGCCGAGGAAGACCGTCTCGACCGGCACCGTGCGGTCCCCGAGCACCCCGCGCGCCCGGCGTACCTCCGCGACGGCAGCCTGGGCGTAGGTCGCCCGCGAGGCGCCCGGCGCGGTCCCGACCGGCCCCAGCTCGGCGGCGGTGTAGGTGTTGAAGTCGCAGTAGCCGCAGCGCACCGTGCAGAACGGCACGTGCACGTAGAACCCGAACGGTCGCTCCCCCACCCCGGCGAGCGCGGAGGCGGGAAGGGATCCGTCCAGCGGGACGGGTTCCCCGTCGGGGAGCGCAGAAGGCATGCCCCGATTGTCCCACCGCAGCCTCCGACCGGCACGTTGAGGACGGGGCTCACTGGAAGTCGCGGGAGCGGTGGCGGGCGCGGAGGGCGGCGCCGGCCTGGGGGTAGAGCTCCTCCAGGGGGCTGAGGCGGTCGGCGACCAGGTTGGTGACCCCGTCGGAGCGCTCGAGCATGCCGCGGATCACCATGCCCGCGGCCGACATCGCGGTGCGGCGGTGGCGCCGCCACAGCCCCGCGCTGCAGATCACGTTGAGCATGCCGGTCTCGTCCTCGAGGTTGAGGAACGTCGTGCCGCCCGCGGTCCCCGGCCGCTGGCGGTGCACGACCAGCCCGGCGACGGTGACCCGGCGGCCCGGCTCGGCGCTGCGCAGGTCGGCCACCGAGAGCAGGCCGGCACGGCGCAGGTGCTCGCGCAGGTGGGTGAACGGGTGCCCGCCGGGGGTGATGCCGGTGGCCCACAGGTCGGCCATCGTGGTCTCCACCGCGTCCATCTCGGGCAGCATCGGCGCCGGCGCCGCCACCCGCAGCCCCTCGAGCTGGTCGGGCGACTCGGTCCACCCGGCGTTCCACAGCGCCTGGCGCCGGCTCAGCCCGCTGTCGTCGAAGACGCCCGCGGTGGCCAGCGCCTCGAGCTGGCGGGTGTCGAGCCGGGCCCGGCGCGAGAGGTCGGCCTGGTCGGTGAAGGGCCGCTCGGCGCGCGCCGCGACGATCCGCTCCGCGACGTCGGCGCCGATCCCGCGCACCGAGTCCAGCCCCAGCCGGACGGCGTACGCCGTGTCGCGGCGGTGCCCGGGAGTCGGGTCGGGCGTCCCCGGGACCCACTCGGTGCGGCGCTGGTCGTGCAGGCAGGAGTCCGGCCCGACCGCGCCCGGTGCGGCACCGGGCCGCAGCTCGAGGTCGGCGCGCGCCGCGGAGCGCACCAGGTCGGGGCGCAGCACCTCCACCCCGTGGCGCCGGGCGTCCCCGGTGAGCGACTGCGGGGAGTAGAAGCCCATCGGCTGGGCGCGCATCAGCGCGGCGAGGAAGGCCGCGGGGTAGTGCAGCTTGAACCACGAGCTGGCGTAGACGAGCTTGGCGAAGGAGAGCGCGTGGCTCTCGGCGAAGCCGAAGTTGGCGAAGGA
Source organism: Nocardioides ochotonae (assembly GCF_011420305.2). Classification (NCBI taxonomy): domain Bacteria; kingdom Bacillati; phylum Actinomycetota; class Actinomycetes; order Propionibacteriales; family Nocardioidaceae; genus Nocardioides; species Nocardioides ochotonae. Next base: position 2,834,088 of record NZ_CP061769.1, read on the forward strand.
GAGGATCTTGACGTAGATCGCCTCCGCGTCCTCGCCGGTGATGCCCTTGGCCGCCATCCCGGCGAAGAGCTTCTCCTTGATCGACTCGATCCTCTCGATGCCGCGCTTGGAGCCCATCGCCCGGCGCAGCAGGTCGGCCTCGTCGGGGGTGCAGTCGCCGAGCGTGCGGGCCATGTCCATCAGCTGCTCCTGGAACAGTGGCACCCCCTTGGTGCGCTCCAGCACCGGCACCAGCGAGGCGTGCGGGTAGTCGACCGGCTCACGGCCGGTGGCCCGGCGGATGTAGGGGTGCACCGCGCCACCCTGGATCGGGCCCGGGCGGATCAGCGCGATCTCGATCGCCAGGTCGTAGAACTCCCGCGGCCGCAACCGGGGCAGGGTGCCGATCTGCGCGCGGCTCTCCACCTGGAAGACCCCGACGGAGTCGCCGCGGCACAACATGTCGTAGACCGCCGGCTCCTCCTTGGGGATCGTCGCGAGCTCCCAGCGCTCGCCCAGGTGGTCGCCGACGATGCGCATCATGTGGTCCAGCGCGCCGAGCATGCCGAGCCCGAGCAGGTCGAACTTGACCAGGCCCATGTATTCGCAGGAGTCCTTGTCCCACTGCAGCACGGTGCGCTTGTCCATCCGGGCCCGCTCGATCGGGCAGACCTCGCCGATCGGCCGCTCGGTGAGCACCATGCCGCCGGAGTGGATGCCGAGGTGGCGCGGCGCCCCGAGCAGCTGCTCGGCCAGCGCCACCACCGCGGCGGGGATCTCGTGCTCGCCGTCCTCCCCGCTCCCCCGGTCGCCGTCCCGGGGCGGGACCTCGATCCGGCTCCAGCTGGTGATCTGCTTGGACCAGGCGTCCTGCTGGCCCGGCGAGTGCCCGAGCGCCTTGGCGGCGTCGCGGACCGCCATCTTGGGGCGGTAGCCGATGACGTTGGCGACCTGGGCGGCGTTGCGCCGGCCGTAGGTCTCATAGACCCACTGGATCACCTCCTCGCGCCGGTCGGAGTCGAAGTCGACGTCGATGTCGGGCTCCTCGTCGCGGTGCTCGGAGATGAAGCGCTCGAAGGGCAGCCGGTAGTAGACCGGGTCGATCGCGGTGATCCCGAGCGCGAAGCAGACCGCGGAGGCGGCCGCCGAGCCCCGGCCCTGGCACAGGATCCCCTGGGAGCGCGCGAACGCGACGATGTCGTGGACGATCACGAAGTAGCCCGCGAAGTCCTTGCGCTCGATCACCTCCAGCTCGTGATCGACCTTGAGTCGGGCATCGTGCTCCAGCGGCGTCCCGGCGTAGCGCTGCGCGAACCCGCGCTCGGTGAGCTCGCGCAACCAGCTGATCGGGGTGTGCCCGGGCGGGATGTGCTGCTTCGGCAGCCGCGGGCTGGCCTTCTGCAGGTCGAAGGCGAGCTCGTCGGCCAGCTCCACCGAGCGCCGGACCACGCCGGGGTGGCGGGCGTAGCGGCGCGCCATCTCCTCACCCGTGCGCAGGCAGGCCGTCCCGGCCGGCGGCAGCCAGCCGGCCAGCTCGCCGAGGCTGCGCCGGGCCCGGATCGCGGCCATCGCGCCGGCCAGCCGATGCCCCTCGGGGCGGGCGTGGTGGACGTTGTTGGTCGCCACGCACGGCAGCCCCCGCTCGCGCGCGATGGCGGCCAGCAGGTCGTCGTGGGCGCTGTCGAGCGGCAGCCCGTGGTCGGTCAGCTCGACCACGACGTGCTCGCGACCGAAGAGGTCGACGAGGCGGTCCAGCTGTGCCGCCGCCGTCCGCGGGTCGGGTGTCGGACCCGCCAGCGCCTGGCGCACGGCGCCCTTGCGGCACCCGGTCAGCACCAGCCAGTGGCCGCGGCCGCGCTCGGCGAGCTCCTCGAGGTCGTAGTCGGGGCGGCCCTTCTCGTCGCCGCGCAGCTGGGCCTCGGTGATCGCCGCGGCCAGCCGGTGGTAGCCCTCCACACCGCGGGCGAGCACCAGCAGGTGGGTGCCCTCCGGGTCGGCCACGCCCAGCTGGGGCCGGGTCAGTCCGAGGGAGAGCTCGGCGCCGTGGACCGTGCGCAGGTCATGGCCGTCCCCGCGCGCGTGCAGCTGGGCGGCCTCGGCGAACAGCGGCGCGCCGTAGAACCCGTCGTGGTCGGTGATCGCCAGCCCGTGCAGGCCGAGCCGCAGCGCCTCGCGCACCAGCTGGTCGGGGGTGCTCGCCCCGTCGAGGAAGCTGTAGCTGCTGTGGCAGTGCAGCTCGGCGTACGGCGTGGCGACGACGTCGGGGCGCGGCACCTCGCCGGTGCTCGCCCGCTGCCGGCGACGCGACACCGGGGCGTCATCCTGCCCGGCGCGGGCCCGCCCGGAGAGCCGGCGCTCGAGCTCGCCCCACGGCATCTGCGGGTTGTTCCAGCCCATCAGTTCCCGCCCATCAGAGTCGGCGCCATCAGTCGTACGCCGCCTCGGTGCACCAGGTGTCCCCGGCGCTGTCGTAGGTGAGCAGCCACGCCCGGCCGTCGACGCCCACCAGCTGGAAGCGGGCGATCCGGCGCGGCGCGACGCCCGGAGGCGTCTCCCACCACAGCTCCTCCACCGGCCACGGACCGGTCCAGGCGGCGACCTGCTGCCAGCCGTCGGCGGGCCCGGGACGGAACTGCGCCGGCGCACCGCTGATCGCACCCCGCTCGTCGACGACCACGACCGTGCCGTCGGCGGCGAGCACCCGGGCCTCCCAGGGGGTGCTGAGCACCCGGGCCGGGGCCGGCGGCGGGATGCTGCCCGGCCAGGGCAGCTCGCGGGGACGCAGGTCGGTCGCCCGCTCCCCCCACGGCACCAGGCGCTGCCGCTCGCCCGGCGCGCGCCCGCCCTGGAGCACCGGCGCCACCACCGCCTCGTGGCCGAGCATGCCCTGGACCCGCGCGATGCCGCGCTCGACCCGCTCGTCGGTGCCGCCCCACAGCCCGTCGGCGTGCACCGAGTCGGGCACCGCGGTCTCCGGCACCAGCCGGACCAGCTCCACCGGCGCGTGCACCGCGCCGCCACGGAACCCGCCCTGGAGCTGCCAGTGCAGCCGGTCGACGAGGTCGGAGGCACTGAACCAGCGCGGGTGCAGCCAGGTGCGCGAGGAGACGACCGTGCCCTCGCACTCGACCTCCACCCGCACCTCGGTGCAGGCCAGGTTGCGCGCGGCGAGGGAGGCGACGAACTCCTCGGCCGTGCGGCGGGCGCTGAAGCAGACCGTCTCGGCGGAGTCCAGCGGCGGCTCGAAGCCGATCTCGCGGACCAGGTCGGGAGGCGGGGTGCGCGGGGCGAGCAGGGTGTGGTCGGCACCGAGCACCACCTGCTGCACCCAGGCGGTGCGCGCGCCGAACCGGGCGCGCACGTCGGCCGGCGGCAGACCCGCCAGGGCGCCGAGCGTGCGCAGGCCGAGGCGGCGCAGCAGCCCGACCGCCTCGGGGTCCTCGAGCACCTCCACCGGCAGGTCGCCGAGGAACGCCGCGGACTCCCCGACCGGCACCACGGTGCTCTCCTGGGGGCGGGCGTGGCGCGCGGCCTGCTCGGCGGTGAAGAGCTCGTCGGCCACCCCGGCGCGACAGTCCCACACCCCCAGCGCCACCAGTCGCTCGGCGAAGACCGCGGCCGCCTCGGCCTCGCCGCCGTAGTAGCGCCCCGGCGAGCGCAGCGCGACCAGTCCCGGGCGCAACGGCGCCACCCCGGGCTGGAGCTCCTCCAGGGCGGCCAGCACGTCCTCGAAGGAGCGGGCGTCGCGGTCGGGGTTCGCGCCCAGCACCAGCAGCTCGGGACAGCGCGACTGCGCGTCGCGCCGGCGCATCCCGCGGCGTACGCCGAAGCTCCGCGCGGCGCCGTTGCAGGCGTGCACGGTGTTGGCGACGAAGACCGCGGCCGGCAGGTGGGCGGGCAGCCCCTCCTCCGCCAGCGCGGCCACCACCGGCCAGTCGGGGCACCACAGCACCAGCACCCGGGTGCGCGGGCGGGTCGTCGTCGCGGCCATCAGCCGGCCTCCCGCACGGCGGCCACCTCGGCGGCGGGCGCGAGCCCCGGCTCGCCGCGTCGTACGACGCCGTCCGGCGCCGGGAACCACAGCGGGGTGCGCTTCGCAGGCGCGGCGCCGCGCTGCACCGTGACCACCAGGCGACGCGAGCGCAGGTGGCCGGTGCCGGCGCCGACGCCTGACCAGCGCGGCTGCTCCACCGAGAGCCGGGCCTCGCTGCGCGGCCACGGCCCGCACGACACCAGCACCGACCCGCGCGTGCGCAGCCGCGCGGACAGGGTCGAGGCGGCGTGCTCGGAGACCCGGGCGGGCGGACGGACCACCACGACCTGCACGACGTCGACCAGCGCGGCGGTGACCTCCAGCCACAGCGTGCCGGGGTCGGGGACCAGGATCGTGCGCTCCAGCACCACCCCGAGCTCGGCGGCCGCCTCGACCCCGAGGTCGGGCATCCCCAGGACCGCGCTCCAGCCGCCCGCGGCCGAGGGACCGGCCATCAGCGCGAGCGCCAGGAGGGTGCTGTCGACCTCGTAGGTCCCGCCCGCGCGCAGCTGGAGCACCCCGGCGAGGGCCGGGTGGGAGTCGAGTGCCCGGCGGGGCACGCCGTCGCTCATCCGCTGCATGCGCTCGCGCAGGCGGCGGATCTCGTCGGCCGCGGCGGCCGGGGAGGAGACGGAGATGACCACCTCCCCATCATCGAACATATGTTCGAGATGGTCAACCCCGAGAGAGGAGCGGGTCGTCTGCTCTTCGTCACCACGGGGCGGCCGGTCACCTCCAGCGTGCCACACGCCCCCGACAGGCACCACCGCCCGCCCGGAGGACCGGGCGGGCCGTGGTGTCGGGCGAGCAGATCGGAGGGAGCGTGCCGATCGACCGGGGATCAGCCGTAGAAGGAGGCGATCCGATCGGCGTTGTTCTGCGCGACCACGTTGCGCTTGACCTTCAGCGACGGGGTGAGCTCACCGGACTCGATGCTGAGGTCGTGGTCGAGGATCTCCCACTTCTTGATGGTCTCCCAGCGGTTGAGGCGGGTGTTGAGCTCCTCGACGTACCCGCCGATCATCGTGTGGACCGCCTCGGAGCGGACGATGTCGGTGTAGGAGGCGCCGGGCATGTCGTTCTCGTGCGCCCAGGCCGCCATCGCGTCGGGGTCCAGGGTGATCAGCGCGACCACGAAGTGCCGCTCGTCGCCGAAGACCATGAACTGGCTGACGTAGGGGCACAGCGCCTTGAACTTCGACTCGATCGCGGACGGCGCGATGTACTTGCCACCCGAGGTCTTGAAGAGATCCTTGATCCGCCCGGTGATGGTCAAGAAGCCGTCCTCGTCGAGGCTGCCCTTGTCGCCGGTGCGCAGCCAGCCGTCCTCGGTGAACGCCTGGGCGCTCTCCTCGGGGAGGTTGTGGTAGCCCGCCATCACGTGCGGGCCGCGCAGCTGGACCTCGTCGTTCTCGCCGATGCGGATCTCCGAGCCCGGCAGGGCCGGGCCGACGGTGCCGATCTTGTAGTCCTGGGGGTGGTTGACGGCCGCGCCGGCGGCGTTCTCGGTCATGCCGTAGCCCTCGAGGATGAGAATGCCGGCGGCGTGGAACCACTCCGCGATCTCGGGGTTGAGGGCCGCGGAGCCGGAGATGAAGAAGCGGACCCGTCCGCCGAAGCGCTCGCGGACCTTGCTGAAGACCAGCTTGTCGAAGACCTTGTGCTGCAGGCCGAGGACGAACGGCACCGACTTGCCCTCGCGCTTGAGCCGGTCGACCTGGTTGCCGACGGCGAACGCCTTGAGGAAGATCTTCTCCTTCAGCCCGCCCTCGGCGGCCTGCATGGTGACGATCTTGCCGTGGGCCTTCTCGAAGATGCGCGGGGCGGCGCCCATGAACGTCGGCTTCACGACCGCGAGGTTGTCGACGATGCGGTCGATGCGACCGTCGATGGCGGTGGCGTAGCCGCAGGCCAGCTGGGCGGCGAGCAGGACCTTGCCGAACGCGTGCGCCATCGGCAGCCACAGGAACTGCAGGTCGCTCTCGTGCAGGATGTCCTGGGCCTCGATGGCCGCGCCCTGGTAGACCCAGGAGCGGTGCAGCAGACGCACGCCCTTGGAGCGCCCGGTCGTGCCGGAGGTGTACATCAGCATCGCGAGCTGGTCGGGGGCGATCGACTTGGCGACGTCCTCGACGGCGGTCGGGTGCTCGGCGAGGTGGGCGCGTCCGAGGCCGGCCAGGTCGGCGAGGGAGAGCACCCAGTCGCTGTCGCCCTCCCCGTCGAAGAGGACGACCTTCTCGACCGTGGGGATGTCGGCACGGTGCGCCTGGAGCTTGCCGAGCTGCTCGGCGTCCTCGGCGAAGACGATCCGGCTCTCGGAGTCGCTGAGGATGTAGGCGACGTCGTCGGCGTTGGTGCTGGGGTAGACGGTCGTGGTCGCACCCCCGGCGCACATCACCGCGAGGTCCGCCAGGATCCACTCGTAGCGGGTGCCGGAGGCGATGCCCACGCGCTGCTCGGGCTCCAGCCCGAGCGCCAGCAGGCCGGCGGCGAGCTCACGGACCTGCTCGCCGGTACGGCGCCAGGTCACCGACTCCCAGGTGTCGTCGGGAAGCGGGTAGCGGAACGCCTCCGCGTCGGGCGACTTGGCGACCCGGTCGAGGAACTGGACGGCGATGTTCGGGGCGAGGTGGTCGACGAAGGTCGGATCGTGATTCGCGGGCATGTCACTCCTGGCAGTGGACAGGGAAGGCAACGACAGCGGCCGTCGACCCTCCCGCGAGGCGATGGGTGCCTGTAACCTACGTCACCTTCTGACTCGCGGGTAACCCGAATCACAGAAACCGGATCGATGGATCCGGACACGTCCGCGCTGCCGGCGCCGCCGGCTCCGACCTCAGGAGCGGGGCGCGCGGGCCGCGAGGATCTCCCGCACGGACGGCGAGAGCGCCTGCGCGCCCAGCACCTGCGCGGTCAGCTCGCGCTCGGTGGTGAGGGCCCGGAACACCATCGAGACGCTCACGTCGTGGTCGGGGCGGTGCTCGACCACGACCGGGTCACCGGACTGGACCACCCCCTCCTCGAGCACCCGCAGGTAGGGCCCCGGGCGCCCGTCGCGGGCGAACCGCTTGATCCAGCCGGTCGCGTCGTGGCCGGTCTGCGCCATGAAGCCCGCGAACACCTTGCAGGGCGTGCGGACCTTGGCGACCTCCAGCAGCGCGGTCCCCACCCGCCAGCGCTCCCCGATCAGCGCGGCGTTGACGTCGATGCCGTGGGTGGTGAGGTTCTCGCCGAACTGCCCGTCGGGCAGCGCGCTGCCGAGCTCGCGGCCCCAGCGGTCGAGGTCCTCGCGGGCGAAGGCGTAGACGGCGTTGTCCGGGCTGCCGTGGTACTTGGTGTCGCACACGCTGTCCCCGGCCAGGCCGCTGCGCAGCACCCGGACCGGCTGGTCGGTGCCGCGCTTGCGGATCGCGGTCCGCCCGACCCGGCCGGTCCACTCCCCGCCCTCGGGCTTCCCCAGGTTCACCGACATCACGCGTGCGTTCTCCACGGCACCATCCTGCCCGCTGGGCCTAGTCCTGCACGGCCTTGGCGACCGTGATGCAGCGCGTCACCCAGTCCCGTTGGTCGCGGTCCAGGTCCCGCCCCGCGGCCTCCTCGACCATCCAGTGCGCGCTCAGCACCGCCCGCACCACGACCCAGTCCCGGGCCCGGTCCTCATCGAGCCCGGCCGCATCGACGAGGGTGTGGAAGCGGCGGCGCACCGCGTCGCGGACGCCGGCGCTCGCCACCACGTCCTCCCAGCGGTTCCACAGCATCGGCCCCGGCTCGTAGTGCGGGTCCCCGGACACCGGCTTGGGATCGATGGCCAGCCATGGCTCCCGCTCGCCAGCGAGCACGTTCGCGTAGTGCAGGTCGCCGTGCACCAAGGTGCCCACCGTCGCCGGGTCGGCGACCAGGTCGCGGGCCAGCGCGACCGCCTGCTCGACGAGCCGGTGCGGGACCGGCCCGCCGCGAGGCAGGTCGCGCAGGGGCGCCGACCAGCGCTCGACGTACGCCGCGAGGCTGCGCAGCCGCGGGGGCGCCGGGACGTGGAGGCGGCCGTAGAGCCCGGCGACGACCTCGCAGGCCTCGAGGTCCCACTGCTCGCCCAGGTCCTCGGTGGAGAGCCGCTCCAGCAGCAGCGCGGCGCGGTGCGGGTCGGCGCGCAGCAGCTCCACGGCGCCGCGGCCGTGCCAGTGCTGGAGCGCGAGGTGCTCCTGCTCGGACTCCTCGTGCGGGAAGCCCACCTTGAGCGCAGCCGGGCGCCGACTGGCGGTGCGGACCGGGAGCACCACCGCGGTGTGGCCGAAGGCGGCCTCGCCGTCGACGGCGAGCTGCCACTCCCCCTGCAGCTCGCGCAGCAGGGCGGGGAGGCGGTCGAGCCACTGCGCCCACGCGGGACCGCGGGCGGCGTACGCCAGCAGCCCGGCGGGGAGCCTCACCGCGGCCTCACCTCAGGCCGACCTCGGCGTCACTTCTTCTTGTCGGCCGCGGGCGTGTTGGAGAGCGCGGCGGCGAAGGCCTCCTGGGGGACCTCGACGCGGCCGACCATCTTCATCCGCTTCTTGCCCTCCTTCTGCTTCTCCAGCAGCTTGCGCTTGCGGGTGATGTCGCCGCCGTAGCACTTGGCGAGCACGTCCTTGCGGATCGCGCGGATGTTCTCGCGGGCGATCACGCGGGCGCCGATCGCGGCCTGGATCGGGACCTCGAACTGCTGGCGCGGGATCAGGTCCTTGAGCTTGCCGGCCATCATCACGCCGTAGGCGTACGCCGCGTCGCGGTGCACGATCGCGGAGAACGCGTCGACCGGCTCGCCCTGGAGCAGGATGTCGACCTTGACCAGGTCGGCCGCCTGCTCGCCGGTGCGCTCGTAGTCGAGGGAGGCGTAGCCCTTGGTGCGCGACTTCAGCTGGTCGAAGAAGTCGAAGACGATCTCGCCCATCGGCAGGATGTAGCGCATCTCGACGCGGTCCTCGGACAGGTAGTCCATGCCCTGCAGGGTGCCCCGCTTCTGCTGGCACAGCTCCATGATCGTGCCGATGTAGTCCGAGGGGCTCAGCACGGTCGCCTTGACGACCGGCTCGCGGACCTCGGAGATCTTGCCCTCGGGGTACTCGCTGGGGTTGGTGACGGTGACCTCGCTGCCGTCCTCCATGAGCACCTCGTAGACCACGTTCGGCGCGGTGGAGATCAGGTCGAGGCCGAACTCCCGCTCGAGGCGGTCGCGGGTGATCTCCATGTGCAGCAGGCCGAGGAAGCCGCAGCGGAAGCCGAAGCCGAGCGCGCCGGAGGTCTCGGGCTCGAAGGTGAGCGCCGCGTCGTTGAGCTGGAGCTTCTCCAGCGCCTCGCGCATGTCGGGGTACTGGTCCCCGTCGATCGGGTAGAGCCCGGAGTAGACCATCGGGTTGGGGTGCTGGTAGCCGCCGAGCGACTCGGTCGCGGGCCCGTGCATCGTGGTGACGGTGTCGCCGACCCGCGACTGGCGCACGTCCTTCACGCCGGTGATCAGGTAGCCGACCTCGCCGACGCCGATCTCGCTGCCCTTGACCTGCTCGGGGCTGATCACGCCGACCTCGAGCATCTCGTGGGTCGCGCCGGTCGACATCATCTTGATCTTGTCGCGGTGGTTGAGCTTGCCGTCGAAGACGCGGACGTAGGTGATCACGCCGCGGTAGGTGTCGTAGACGGAGTCGAAGATCAGCGCGCGCGCCGGCGCGTCGGGGTCGCCGACGGGCGCGGGGGTCTGCTTGACGATCTCGTTGAGCAGCTCCTCGACGCCGATGCCGCTCTTGGCGCTGACCCGCAGCACGTCCTCGGGCTCGCAGCCGACGAGGCCGGCCAGCTCCGCGGCGTACTTGTCGGGGTTGGCGCTGGGCAGGTCGATCTTGTTGAGCACCGGGATGATGTGCAGGTCCGCGTTCATCGCGAGGTACAGGTTGGCGAGCGTCTGGGCCTCGATGCCCTGGGCGGCGTCGACCAGCAGGACCGCCGCCTCGCAGGCCTCCAGGGAGCGCGACACCTCGTAGGTGAAGTCGACGTGCCCGGGGGTGTCGATCATGTTCAGCACGTAGGTGCCCGGCTCGGCGCCCTGCTCGTTGCCGTCCGGCACGGTCCAGGGCATCCGCACGGCCTGGCTCTTGATCGTGATGCCGCGCTCGCGCTCGATGTCCATGCGGTCGAGGTACTGGGCGCGGGCGGCCCGCTCGTCGACGACGCCGGTGAGCTGCAGCATCCGGTCGGCCAGCGTGGACTTGCCGTGGTCGATGTGCGCGATGATGCAGAAGTTGCGGATGATCGCGGGATCGGTGTGGCCGGGCTTCGGCGCGGGGGTCTGGGGCACGAGCTCTTCTCGACATACGTGGGTCGGGACGGACCCGACCATCATCCCATGCCGAAGGTGGTGGACCCCACTCGAGGACTGGGGCAGTATCCGAGCGTGACGGATCTGTGGCCCGCCCTGCCCGAGGCCCTGCACGACCCGGTCGCGCTCGCGGTGCCGTTCTTCGTGGTCTTCGTGGCGGTCGAGGCGCTCGCGGCGTACCTCCTGAAGGACGAGGGCCCCGACGGGTTCGCCGGCTACGAGCGGCGCGACACCGTCGCCAGCCTCACCATGGGCGCGGTCTCGGTGGTCACGATGACGCTGTGGAAGACCGGCGGGCTCGTGGTCTACGCCGCGCTCTTCGCCTACGTCGCCCCCTGGCAGCTGCCGGTCGAGGCGTGGTGGACCTGGGCGCTGGCCATCGGGGCCGTCGACTTCCTCTTCTACTGGGCCCACCGGGTGGCGCACCGGGTCCGGCTCGTCTGGGCCACCCACCAGGCGCACCACTCCAGCGAGCACTTCAACTTCGCGACCGCGCTGCGCCAGAAGTGGAACAACTCCCACGAGCTGGTGATCTGGGCGCCGCTGCCGCTGCTGGGGGTGCCGCCGGCGCTGGTCTTCTTCGGCTTCTCGGTCAGCCTCGTCTACCAGTTCTTCGTCCACACCGAGCGGATCCGCACCCTGTGGCGGCCCGTCGAGCTGGTCTTCAACACCCCCTCGCACCACCGGGTGCACCACGGCAGCGACCCGGAGTACCTCGACCGCAACTACGGCGGGATCCTGATCGTCTGGGACCGGCTCTTCGGCTCCTTCCAGCCCGAGCTGCACCGCCCGACGTACGGGCTGACCACGCCGGTGGGGACCTACCACGTCCTACGCCTACAGACCCACGAGTACGCCGCGATCGCCCGCGACGTGCGCGCCGCGCCGCGGCTGCGCGACAAGCTCGGCTACGTCTTCGGGCCGCCGGGGTGGCGCCCGGCCCCCGTGGCGCCGGCGGCCGCCGCCTGAGGGAGTCGATGCGGACCGGAGCGCGACCGGGCCGACCCTGCTGACGGCGGACTCGTGCCGCAGGATGTGGCGGTGATCCCCACGACGATCCCCCACGGCCGCACCGCCCGGCGCCTGGAGTGGGAGTACCTCCCGCCGATGCTGCGCGCGGAGGTGGCGCGCCGCTGCGGCTCCCCCGTCGTCGCCGCCGAGTCCCAGCGCGCGGGGTTCACGCCCGGCTTCGCCTCCGTGCTGACCTGCGCCGACGGCAGCCGGCACTTCGTCAAGGCCGCCTCGGTCAAGGCGCAACGGATGTTCGCCCTGGCCTACCGCGAGGAGGCCCGCAAGCTCGCCGCCCTCCCCCGGGCCACCCCCGCGCCGCGCCTGCAGTGGATCCACGACGCCGACGACTGGGTGGTGCTCGGCATCGAGCACGTGCCCGCGCGGGCGCCGTACCGGCCCTGGAGCGAGGCGGACCTGACGGCGACCCTCGACGCGCTCGAGCAGTGCGCGCGGGTGCTCGACCCCGCGCCCGCCGCGCTCGGACTGGACACGTTCGCGGTGGAGTTCGCGCCGTTCCTGGAGCACTGGTCGACCCTGCGCGCCGCGCCGGCGGACGTGCCCGGGCTCGCCGCGCACCTCGAGGAGGCCGCCGCCCTCGCCGCGGCGTACGCCGAGGTCTGCGCGGGCAGCGCCGTCGTGCACACCGACATCCGCGACGACAACGTGCTGATCACCCCCGAGGGCCGGGCGCTGCTGTGCGACTGGAACTGGCCGGTCGTCGGCGCACCCTGGCTGGACACCGTCCTCACCCTGATCGGCCCGCGCGGGGACGGCCTCGACGTCGAGGCGGTGCTCGCGGCGCGGCCGCTGACCCGCGGCGTCCCCGCCGAGCACGTCGACGTCCTGCTCGCGCTGGTGGCCGGCTACTTCCTGGCCCAGTCGGCCCTCCCCGCACCGACCACGTCGCCACACCTGCGGCCCGCGCAGCGCTGGCAGGGCGAGGTCGTCTGGCAGTGGCTGGGCGAGCGCCGCGGCTGGAGCTGAGCGCGGCGGGGCGGCGGGGGCGCCGGACGTTTCCGACCGCGTCGTAGAGGATATATGTTTCAAGGCCGTCGTCCGGCGGCCCGACCCCAGGAGGAACTCGCCGTGCGCAAGCCGATCACCCGCTCCCTCGTCACCATCGGCGCCCTGGGCGCCCTCGCCGTGGCCGCCAGCCGCCTCGGCCTGATCGGCGGCACTCCCGCGCCCGCCGGCGTCCTACCGATCACCTGCCGCCTGCGTGGCCATGGCTGGCGGATGCCGCGCACCAACTCCCAGGCCCCGATCCGGCGCACCTGCCGACGCTGCGACCAGATCGACGTGCCGACTCCCTGAGCCTGCTGAGCTGCCTGATTTGGGCACCCGCGGAAACCACTGTTAATCTCGCTTGTCGCGTGTCTGGCTGCTGCCCTGCGCCGACCGCACCACGAACACAGCACGACGGCCGTTCAGCACCAACGCTCGGCTCCACCCACACCTACGACGAAGGCGCAGTAGTGGCGAACATCAAGTCCCAGATCAAGCGGAACAAGCAGAACGAGAAGCGCCACGAGCGCAACAAGGCGGTCAAGACCGGCCTGAAGTCTGCTGTCCGCAAGTTCCGCGAGCTCGCCGAGGCCGGCGACAAGGACGCCGCGATCACGGCTGGCCGTGAGGCGTCGCGCAAGCTCGACAAGGCCGTTTCCAAGGGCGTCATCCACCAGAACCAGGCCGCGAACCGCAAGTCCGCGATCGCCAAGAAGGCCTCCGCTCTCTGAGTCCTTCTCGCAACCAGGCGTCGTCCCCTCGGGGCGGCGCCTTCTTGCGTTGGCGGGCCGATGCGGACCGAAGCGCGCTGATCCCCCGCTGAGCCGATCGGCTCAGCGGGGTCGACTCAATGGGGCGGCTCAGCGGGCGTCGCGCAGCCCGGTGACGGTGAGCACCAGCCGCTCGAGGGTGTAGGACGCGTCGCTGGCGGCGCCCTTGATGTCGGCGTCGGCGCGGGCCACTGCCCGGATCGCCTCCCCGATCGCGCGGTCGTCCCAGCCCCGGGCCTGCTCGCGCAGGGTGCGCAGCTTCCACGGGGGCACGCCGACCTCGCGCGCCAGGTCGCCGTCGCGCAGCCCGCGGCGGGCGCCTTTGAGCTTGGCCAGGCCACGCGCGCTGCCGGCGAACGCGGAGGTGACCAGCACCGGCGCCGTACCGCCGTCGAGCGCCCAGCGCAGCTCCTCGAGCGCGAGCTGGCGGCGCCCTCCGAACGCGGCGTCGGCCACGGCGAACGACTTCGCCTCGGCCCGGCCGCCGAAGTAGCGCCCGATCTTCTCGGCGTCGAGCGGCTCGCCCGCGAAGTCCGAGGTCAGCTGGTGGGCCGCGGCCGAGAGCGAGCGCAGGTCCTGGCCGACGGCCTGGACGAGCGCGGAGGCGGCCTCGTTGTCGATGGTGGCGCCGTAGCTGCGGACCTCGGCCGCCACGAAGCCGGGGTACTCCGAGGCCTTCAGCTCCGCGGACTTCACCTCGGTGACGGTGGGCAGCTTGCGCAGCTTGGTCAGCACGCCGGAGCCCTTCGGGCCGCCACCGTGGACGAGCACGAGCGCGACGTCCTCCGAGGGGGCCGCGGCGTAGGCCAGCAGGCCCGCCACCGACTCCTCGGGGAGGTTCTCCAGGGAGTGGACGACCACGCAGCGGATCGAGGAGAACAACGACGGCGCCGCGAGCTCGCCGAGCGTGGCCAGCGTCAGGTCGGCGGCCGGCGACTCGGCCAGCTCGGCCTCCGGGTCGTGGTCGCGCACCGCCTGGCGCACCGACCGGACCGTGCGGTCACCGAAGAACTCCTCCTTGCCGGTCACGAGCGTGACCCGGCCAAGGACGTCTGCTGCCTGAGGACCTCTCGCCATGGTGGACCAAGCCTCCCACAGCCCGCCGACGTCCCCGAGTCGGCGCCAACGGTTGCCCGAGTCGGGGCTCGTGGTGGGCTGGAGGGGCTCAGTCCCGCGTGCGCACGGCGAGCTCGTCGTCGCGGGCGAGGACCAGCAGGTCACCGCCCAGGTCGGTGCGCAGCACCCGTGCCCCCGCGGCCTCGAACGGCGTCAGCGCGTCCGGCGCCGGATGTCCGTAGTCGTTGTCCTCACCCACCGAGACCAGCACCACCCGCGCCCCCAGCGAGGTGAGGAAGTCGGGATCCTGGTGCCTGCTGCCGTGGTGGGGCAGCTTGAGCACGTCGACCTGGAGGCCGGCCACCTGGCGTTCCAGCGCTGCCTGCCCCGGAGGCTCGAGGTCCCCGGTCAGCAGGGCACTCACCCCGGCGACCTCGACGAGGAGCACCACGCTGGCGTCGTTGGCCGTCGTACCGTCGCCGGGGCCGTCGTACGGCGCGGGGTCGGCCGGGCGCAGCACCTCGATCCGCGCCTCCCCGACCGTCCGCTCCCCCGGCGCCGCCGTCCGCACGGGTACGCCGGCCGCCGCGGCAGCCGCGACCACGTCGGCCACGGCCGCGGGCGGGTCCAGCAGGGAGGCCGTCTCGATGGCGCCGACGCTGCGCCCGTCGAGGACGCCGGCGAGGCCCGCGACGTGGTCGGCGTGGAAGTGGGTGAGCACCAGCAGCGGCACCTCGCGCACCCCGAGGTCGTCGAGGCAACGGTCGACCGCGCCCGGGTCCGGCCCGGCGTCCACCACCGCGCCCGCGTGTTCGCCGGTCCGCACGACCAGTGCGTCACCCTGGCCCACGTCACAGGCGGCAAGCACCCAGTCCCCGCCGGGCCAGCCCGGCGTCGGGATCCGCACGAACACCGCGGCGATCGCGACCAGGCAGCACGCCACACCGGCCAGCGGACGGCGCAGGACCCACGGGCCGGCGAGCGCCAGGACCCCACAGAGGAGGGTGAGCAGCGTGAGCGAGGCGGCACCGGCCTCCCAGTCGACCGCCGCCGTGGGCAGTGCGGCGCCGCGCCGGGCGACCAGGATGATCCAGGCGACGCACCACGACGCCAGCGTGCCGAGCAGCGCGCCCGCCGGGGCCCACAGCAGCCCGACCAGCCCGCCGGCGAGACCCAGCACGGTCGCAGGCCCGACGACCGGGGCGACGAGCAGGTTGGCCAGGACCGCGACGAGGCTCACCTCGCCGGAGATCCCGGCGACCACCGGAGTGCAGGCCAGCTGGGCGGCGGCCGGGACCGCCACCGCCTCGGCCAGCCAGCGCGGCAGCCAGCGGGCCATGGCGTCGCGCCAGCCCGGGGCGAGCACGAGGATGCCCGCGGTCGCCAGCACCGACAGCGCGAACCCCGCGGTGACCGCGAGCGAGGGCTGCACCAGCAGGAGCGCCACCACGGCGGCTCCGAGGGCGCGCATGCCCCGGCGCAGCCCGTTGGCGCCCATCCCGACGAGCGCGACAGTGCCCATCACGGCCGCGCGCAGCACGCTCGGCTCGGTGCGGGCCAGCAGCACGAAGCCGAGGATCCCGAGCGCCCCCACCACGAGCAGCCACCGGCCGCGCACCCCTGACCAGCGGGCGAGCACCAGGAGGAACCCGACGACGAGGGTCAGGTTGGTGCCGGAGACCGCGAGCAGGTGGGTCAGCCCGGTGGCCCGGAAGTCGTCGGCGAGCCCCGGATCCAGGCCGGCGTCGTCGCCGTTGACCATCGCCGGCACCAGCACCTGCTGGTCGGCCGGACGGTGCGCGACCGAGGCGCGCAGGGACGCTCGCACCGCCGCGGCCGCGCGCCACCAGACGTCGGGGTCGCTGACGCTGACCGGACGCCCGGTCGGGCTCAGCACGCCGGCGAGGTCGGCCTGATCGGGTGGAGCGAGCCGGCCGCCGAAGCGGACCCCGGAGCCCAGCGGCAGGTCGAGCCACTGCTCGTCGCCGATCACCAGCACCGGGGCGCGCAGCCGGTGCATGCGCCCGCGCCCCTCGATCTCCAGCACCGTGACCCGCACCAGGACGACGTCGCCGAAGCGGCCGGCCACCGGGCGCGGGTCGGAGGCCACGACCCCCAGGGCCGACACCACGGCGCGTTCCTCGGCCAGCCGCCCGACCGGTCCCTCGGTCACCTGCTGCTGGCGCACCAGGACGGCGACGACGACCGCGCCCGCCACCAGGACCACGGCTCCGGCGGTGCGCACCGTCCCCGGCGGCCAGCGGCCGCGGCGCACCCCGTGGGCGAGGGCGGCGAGTCCGCACAGCACGGTGACGACGACCGCGCCGAGCAGCCCCGGGCGCAGCAGGTGAGCGGCCAGGCCCCCTGCCCAGGCGCCGAGCCCCAGCAGCGGCATCCGCAGGTCGGGGAGGTCACGCAGCGCCGCCCACCCGTCGACCCGGCCGTCCTGCGCCAGGTGCTCGGCCGCTGGCGGGACCCGGCGCCCGGCCACCGGGTTCAGACCGTCACGAGCGGTGCCAGGTCGGCCAGCGTCGCATCACCGATGCCGTCGACCTCCAGCAGCTCCTCCACCGCGCTGAACCCGCCGTGCTCCTGACGCCACGCGATGATCGCCCCGGCCGTGACCGGCCCGACCCCGGGCAGCGTCTCCAGCTCGGCCTGGTCGGCCAGGTTGAGGTTGACCAAGGCTCCGGTGGAGGAGCCGGGAGCCGCCGGGACCCCTGCAGCCGAGGCCGCGACCCCGGGTGGCGCCGGTACGCCGACGAGCACCTGCTCGCCGTCGATGAGCACCCGCGCCAGGTTGAGGTCGATCAGGTCGACGCCGGGGCGGGCCCCACCGACCGCCTCGAGCGCGTCGATCACCCGGGACCCGGCGGGAAGCACGGCGATGCCCGGGCGCCTCACCTTGCCGGCCACGTCCACGGTGACCGTCCCCGACGTACCCGGAGAGCCGAGCGTCCCCGGTGGGCCGGGCTGCCCCGTGGCCGGCGCACCGGTGACCGGCGTACCTTCGGCGGGGCCCGAGCCGGCGCCAGGCGTCGTGCCGGCGACCGGGGAGCTTCCCGCCGCGGAGAGCCGGCCGACCGGCTCGCTGCTGTCCGAGCGCACCACCCACCAGCAGGTGACCGCCAGTCCGACGGCGACCAGCACGGCGACGACCGCCACGGCGCCGGAACCCAGTCCGGCGCGACCCCGCAGCGGGTCCGGGACGAGCGCGGCCAGCCCGAGGCCGCGGCGACGCGACGCGTGGCGGCCCGGGACCGGGATCGGGGCCGCCGGGGTCATCCCGGGGACTTCCGACCCGAGGCCCTCGGCCGTCGGGGTCCCCCACGCGGCCCGCTCGACGGCCGGCGCGCCGACGTGGGTGTGCTCGCGCCACCACTCCTGGTCGTCCTCGACCTCCGCCGACGCCGCCTGGTCGGGCGCGGCCCGGGCGCCGGCCAGCTCGGCGCCGAGCACCGCCAGCCGGCGGGCGACGGCGGCCTCGTGCTCAGGATGGGTACGACGGCTGCGCATGGGGCGACGCTAGGAGCGCGTGGCCCAGCCTCGCCGACTGCTGCCGGGCGCCTGGGGAGGACGACCGCTCCGGTCCCACCTGTGGACGGTCAGCGGCCCAGGGCACCGGCTGACGGGTCGAGTCGAGACTTCTGACGGTTGAGTCGAGAGCAGCACCGCCATTGGCGCCGACTCGGCGCACCATTCGGGCCGACTCGGCGACGGGCTAGGAGATGGTGGGGCGGGGGGCGACGCAGACGGCGATCATGCCCGGGCCGACGTGGGCGCCGAGGACGGCGCCGAGCTCCCCGCAGTCCACCGCGCGCCCGGCGAGGCCGTCGGCGAGGCGGGTGCTGAGCCGCTCGGTCAGTGCGGCGGCCCGGTCGGGATTGGCGAGGTGGGCCACGGTGACGTCCACCTGCTGCTCCCCCGCGGCCGCGACCGCGAGCTCCTCGAGCCGGTTCAGCGCGCGGGTCGAGGTGCGCACCCGCTCCAGCGGGACCACCCGGCCGTCCTCGAAGCCCAGCAGCGGCTTCACGGCGAGCGCGCTGCCCAGCAGGGCGGCGGCGGCTCCGATGCGCCCGCCGCGGCGCAGGTACTCCAAGGTGTCGACGTAGAACAGCGAGCGGGCGCCGGCCGCGACGTCCCGGGCGGCCTGCGCCGCCTCGTCGGCCGAGGCACCGGCCTCGAGTGCAGCGGCGGCCGCGCGCACGGCGTACCCCACCGCGGGACCGACCTGGCGGGTGTCGACGCAGACCACCCGGATGCCGGCGTCGCGCGCGGCCACCTGCACGGACTCGAAGGTCCCGCTCATCTCCGCCGACAGGTGCACCGAGACGACCTCGGTGGCGCCCTCCTCGGCGAGGCGGCGGTAGGTCTCGGCGAACACCACCGGCGCGGGCCGGGAGGTGCTGACCGGGGTGAAGTCGCGCAGCGCCTGCGCGACGACCTCCGGGCGCGCGTCCTCGGTGCCCTCGTCGAACACCTTCGGACCGATGACCACCTGCAGCGGCACGACCGCGATGCCGAGCACCGCCGCGAGGGCGGGCTCGAGCATCGCGGTCGAGTCGGTGACGAGTCGGACCGGCATGGCGGTGAGATTAGAGCAGGAGGACCCCGTCGCGACGTCAGACGACGATGTTGACCAGCTTGGGCGCACGCACGACCACCTTGCGCACCGCGCGGCCGTCGATCGCACGGACCACGGCGGGGTCCGCCAGGGCCAGCTGCTCCAGGTCCGCCTCGGAGATGTCCGGGGCCACCTCCAGCCGGGCCTTGACCTTGCCCTGGATCTGCACGACCGCCGTGACGGTGTCCTCGACCAGCAGCGCCGGGTCGACGCTCGGCCAGCCGGCGCGGGCGACGCTGGGCTCGTGGCCCAGGCGCTCCCACATCTCCTCGGCGGTGTACGGCGCGACGAGGGACAGCAGGATCGCCACCGCCTCGGTCGCCTCGCGCACCGCCGGGTCGGCCGGGCCACAGCCGGAGTCGATGGCCTTGCGGGTGAGGTTCACCAGCTCCATCGTGCGCGCGACCATGACGTTGAACCGGTGGCTCTCGATCAGCTGGGTCGCGTCCGCGACGGTTCGGTGCACCGCACGGCGCAGCGCCAGGTCGCCGCCCTCGGCCGGGGTGCCGACCGGCGAGGTGACGTCGCCGGACAGGCGCCAGGCGCGCTGCAGGAACTTCACCGAGCCGCCGGGCGACAGGTCGGCCCAGTCGATGTCGTCCTCCGGCGGACCGGCGAACACCATCGTCAGGCGGACCGCGTCGACGCCGTAGGTGTCGATCATCTCGCCCAGGTTGACGCCGTTGCCCAGCGACTTGCTCATCGCCTTGCCACCGTTGATGACCTGGCCCTGGTTGAGCAGGGCGCTGAACGGCTCGACGAAGTCGACCATGCCCATGTCGTGCAGGACCTTGGTGAAGAAGCGGCTGTAGAGCAGGTGCAGGATCGCGTGCTCGACGCCGCCGACATACTGCGCCACCGGCATCCACTCGCGCGCCTTGGCGGGGTCGAACGGGCCGTCCTCGTAGTGCGGGTCCAGGTAGCGCAGGTAGTACCAGGAGGAGTCGACGAAGGTGTCCATCGTGTCGCTGTCCCGCTTGGCGGGGCCACCGCACGAGGGGCACTCGACGTTGACCCAGTCCTCGGCCGCGGCCAGCGGCGAGGTGCCCTTGGGCTTCAGGTCGGCGCCCTTGAGGTTGTCGGGCAGCCGCACCGGCAGCTGGTCCTCCGGCACCGGCACCTCACCGCACGAGTCGCAGTGCACGATCGGGATCGGCGCGCCCCAGAAGCGCTGGCGGCTCAGCAGCCAGTCGCGCAGCCGGAAGTTGACGGTGCCGGTCCCCCGGCCGTCGGCCTCCAGCTGCTCGATGATCCGGCTGATCCCGGCGGCCTTGTCGCTCAGCCCGTCCAGCGGGCCGGAGTTGACGTAGGTGCCGTCGCCGACGGTGGCGACGTAGGTCTCCTCGGGGTTGCCCTCGGCGCCCTCGACGTCGACCACGCGGCGTACCGGCAGGTCGAAGGTCTTCGCGAAGTCCAGGTCGCGCTGGTCGTGCGCGGGCACCGCCATGATCGCGCCGGTGCCGTAGTCGGCCAGCACGTAGTCGGAGGCCCACACGGGGATCCGCTCGCCGTTGACCGGGTTGATCGCGGTGACGCCCAGGTCCAGACCGGTCTTGGGCCGGTCGGTCGCCAGCCGGTCGATGTCGGTCGCCTTGCGGACCTCCGCGAGGTACGCCGCCAGCGCGTCGGCCCGCTCGGGCGCGACGATCTCGGCGGCCAGCGCGGCGTCGGCCGCCACCACCATGAAGGTGGCGC
Organism: Nocardioides ochotonae; assembly: GCF_011420305.2. NCBI lineage: Bacteria > Bacillati > Actinomycetota > Actinomycetes > Propionibacteriales > Nocardioidaceae > Nocardioides > Nocardioides ochotonae. The sequence goes on from NZ_CP061769.1 coordinate 2,854,604, forward strand.
CGTACAGCGTGTCCGGGCGGGTGGTGAACACCGTGACGGTGCGCGTCGAGCCGTCGGCCAGCTCGATGTCGAAGTCGACGTGCGCGCCCTCGGAGCGGCCGATCCAGTTGCGCTGCATGGCCAGCACCCGGTCCGGCCAGGTGCCCTTGAGCTGCTCCATGTCGTCGAGCAGCCGCTGGGCGTAGTCGGTGACCTTGAAGTACCACTGGTTCAGCTCGCGCTTGGTCACCTCGGCGCCGCAGCGCTCGCACATGCCCTGCACGACCTGCTCGTTGGCCAGCACCGTCTGGTCGTTCGGGCACCAGTTGACCGGGCTGTTCTTGCGGTAGGCCAGGCCCTGCTCGCGGAACTTCAGGAACAGCCACTGGGTCCAGCGGTAGTACTCCGGGTCGGAGGTGTGCAGCCGGTGCGACCAGTCGAAGGAGATCGCGTAGCGGCGGAAGGACTCCGCCTGGGTCTCGATGTTGGCGTAGGTGTAGACCGCCGGGTGCTCGTCGTTCTTGATCGCGGCGTTCTCGGCGGGCAGGCCGAAGGAGTCCCAGCCGATCGGGTTCAGCACGTCGAAGCCCTGCTGCCACCAGTAGCGCGCGACGACGTCGTGCAGCGCCATCACCTCGGCGTGACCCATGTGCAGGTCGCCGGAGGGGTAGGGGAACATCGTCAGCGCGTAGCGCTTCTCCGCGCCCTCGCCCGCCGATCCGGCGCGGAACTGGTCGAGCTCCTCCCACACCGGGCGCCACTTGTCCTGGACCGCGGCGACGTCGTAGGTCACGGGCTCCTGCTCGGAGGTCTGGGCCGCGCTGGGCGTGGGGGTGGAGGTCTGCTCGCTCATCTCGTTCTCTCGTCGGCCGGTGGGATCGCCTGCTACCTGCCGGGGCCAAACGCCCCGGGCACAAAAAAGCCCCTCGCGCACGAGGGGCGGCCGCGTCGGGTCGTGCTTGCTCGACGCGGCTAGCTAAGGAGCAGGGTCCTGCACATGCCTGCCATGGTAACGCTCCGCACGAGCCGTTGCGCCACCGGAGAGGTCGCCGAGGGTCCCAGGCCGCCGGGCTCGGCGCTCAGCGGGCGGCGCGCGCGTAGGCGGCGGGGGTCTGCCCGGTCCAGCGCCGGAAGGCGAGGATGAAGCTGGAGGCCTCGGCGTACCCGACCCGACGCGCGACCTCGGCCACCGAGATCGTCGAGCGGCCCCCGAGCAGCGAGCAGGCGAGCGAGGCGCGCACCTCGTCGAGCAGCTCCTGGTAGGAGGTCTCGCACTCCGCGAGGTGACGACGCAGGGTGCGCTCGGTGCGCCCGAGGGCGGCAGCGACCTCCCCCATCGGTGCGCCCCGGGAGAGGTGCTGGGTGATCAGCACCCGCACCTCCTGGGCCAGCCCGGTGCGCGCGCGGCGCCGGGTGACGGTCTCGGCGCACAGCCGCTCGGCCAGCACCCGCGAGCGCTGGTCCCCGGCGGGCAGCGGCCGGTCGAGCTCGGCGGCCCGGAACTCCAGGACCGCCTCGCGCGCGCCGATCCGCATCGTCGCGCCGACCCCGCCGGGCACCAGCTCGTCGAGGACCGCCCCGATCGCCGCCGCGTCGCGGGCGACGAGGAAGGCGCGCACGTCGTCGGGCAGCGCGGCGCCGTCGACGTGCACCACCACCCGGTCGCCGACCAACGTCGCGCGGGGCAGCGCGAAGGTGAAGCTGAGGTCGATGAAGCGCAGCGCCACGTCCATCGCGTCCAGCACGGTGCGACTGGCGAGCAGCGCGTAGCCGAAGATGCCGAAGGTCTCGGCGCGGTACGTCGCGCCGACGGCCGCCCCCGCGCCGGTGCCGCAGTGGCGCTGCAGGTTGCGCACCACGGTGAGCTCCTGGGCCGCGGTCACCTCGCGGTCGGCGACGCCGAGGTCACCGACGCCGAGCCCGCTGCCGGCCAGCGCGCTGCTCGCGGGGACGCCGTGCGCCCCGGCGTACCGCACGAGCAGGGCGACGCCGGCGACCGCGCGCGGGAACTCCCAGTCGCGGGCCGCAGGGTCCCCGAGCAGGGGCGAGACGGACGGGGCGGACATGTCCGGAATTATGCATCGACTCCCGGCTGGTGCCTCCCCTGTCCGGACCGGCGCGCCTAGGTTTCCGGACATGGCACCTCGTGCACTGATCATCGGCGCCGGCTTCGGCGGCCTCGCCGCCGCCCGCGCCCTGCGCCGCGCCGGCCTGAGCGACGTCGTCGTGCTCGAGCGGGCCGACGACGTCGGCGGCGTGTGGCGCGACAACCACTACCCCGGCGCCGCCTGCGACGTCCCCTCGGTCCTCTACTCCTGGTCCTGGGCGCTCAACCCCGACTGGGGCCGGCGCTACCCGACCCAGCCGGAGATCCACTCCTACATCCGCCGGGTGGCGGGCGAGGAGGGGCTGCTCGACCTGGTGCGCACCGGCGTCGAGGTGGTCGGGGCGGCGTTCGACGACGCCAGCGGCACCTGGCGCGTGGAGACCACCACCCGCGACGGCGCGAGCGAGACCCTGGAGGCCGAGATCCTCGTCGCCGCGACCGGCCAGCTCTCCCAGCCGGCGTTCCCGCGGGTGCCCGGCCACTTCGAGGGCCCCGTCTTCCACTCGGCGCAGTGGGACCACGACGTCGACCTCGGCGGCTTGCGGGTCGCGGTGATCGGCACCGGCGCGAGCGCGATCCAGTTCGTGCCCGGGATCGTGGATCGGGTCGGGTCGATGACGGTCTTCCAGCGCTCCGCGCCGTACGTCGTGCCGAAGCCGGACCAGGCCTACCAGCCGCGCCACCACCGCCTGTTGCGTCGCGCGCCGTGGCTGATGCGCGCCGAGCGGCGCGCGTGGTTCTGGCTCACCGAACGGTTCAACGCGGCACTCGGCGGCGACTCGGCGATCAGCCGCCCGCTGCTCGGGGCGCTGCGGCTCGGGTGGCGCGCGCACCTGCGCCGCCAGGTCCCGGACGCCGCGCTGCGCGCGAAGCTCGTCCCCGACTACGCACTGGGCTGCAAGCGACTGCTGTTCTCCAACGACTGGTACCGCGCGCTGGCCCGGCCGCACGTCGACGTGGTCACCGAGGCCGTCGTCGCGCTCGAGCCGCACGGCGTGCGCGCCGGCGACGGCACCCTGCACGAGGCCGACGTGGTCATCTGGGGCACCGGGTTCCGCGCGACCGACTTCCTCGGCGGGATCAAGGTGACCGGGCGCGGCGGGCTGGACCTGCGCGAGGCGTGGGACGGCGGCGCGCGCGCCCACCTCGGGATGACCGTGCCCGGCTTCCCCAACCTGTTCTGCATCTACGGGCCCAACACCAACCTCGGCGGCAGCTCGATCATCAACATGCTGGAGGCGCAGGCGGGCTACGTCGCGCAGGTCGCGCGCGGCATCCTCACCGGCCGGGCGCGCCTGGTGGAGGTGAAGCCCCGGGCGTACGACGCCTTCGACCGCGAGATGCAGGGCCGCCTGTCGCGCTCGGCGTTCGCCGGCTGCGAGAGCTGGTACGTCGACGGCGAGCGGATCACCACGAACTGGCCGGGCCTGGTGGCGGAGTATCGCGCCCGCCTGGCCCGGGTCGACTGGGACGAGCTGGAGGACGTGTCGTGAGCGCGGCGTACCCGCCCGAGCCCTGGGACCTCACCGGCACCGGGCTGATCAGCCTGTGGCGGGTGCCGGTCGACGCGGTGCCGACGCTCCCCGCGGGGGCGCGGGCGCTGACGCTGCGCGGCCAGGCACTCGCGACCACGATGCTGGTGCGCTACGACGAGCGCGGGGCGATGGCCTATCGCGAGCTGCTCGGTGGCCTGCTGGTGCGCCACGGGCGCGGGGTGGCGCTGTCGATCACCGACATCTGGGTGGACAGCGAGGCCTCGATGGCCGGCGGCCGCGCGCTGTGGGGCGTGCCGAAGCAGCTCGCGGCGTTCGACCCCGACGGCTCTGATGGCACAGGCGACCCAGACGGCACTGCCACCGGCACCGCGCACACCGCGACCGGCCCGGTCGCGACCGGCCACCTGCTCGCCCGCCGCGGCCCGGCGGTCCGACTGCCGTTTCCGCTGCGTGCACGGATCGTGCAGACCCGCGACGGGCACACGCTGGCCAGCCCGATCCGCGCCGGCGGCAGGCTGCGCCTGGCGCGCGCTGAATGGTCCTTCGACGCCACCGGCCCGCTCGCCTGGCTGCGAGCGGGCCGGATGGTGACGTCGATCCAGGCGGAGGAGTTCGCGATGCGCTTCGGCGCCTGACTCCCTCGCCGCCGCTGGGTCAGCGGTGGAGCTGGCGGGGCTGGCTCTTGTTGGCGACCCGGTTCTCGGCGTCGATCATCCAGGCGAGCTGCTCGAGGCGCTCGAGCACGGTGTGCAGGATGTCGGCGGTGGTGGGGTCCTCGGCGTCGACCTCGTCGTGGATGCGTCGCGCGGTGCCGGCCACGGCGTACAGCGCGGCCCCGATCAGGTCGACGGCCTCGGCGGTGTTGACCTCGGTCGCCGGGAACGGCTGGAGGCTGGTCTGCTCGGCCACCGTGGCCGCGCGGGCGTCGGGGGTGACGTAGATGGCGCGCATGCGCTCGGCCACCGTGTCGGAGAACTCGCGAGCGGCGTCGACGACCTCGTCGAGGGCCAGGTGCAGGTCGCGGAAGTTGAGCCCGACGACGTTCCAGTGCGCCTGCTTGCCCTGGAGGTGGAGGTCGGTGAGGTCGACCAGCATCTGCTGCAGGTGGGCGGCGAGCTGCTCGGAGGCGGTGAACGCCGGGCGGGCGACGTGGGTGGGGGCGCTGGCGTGGAGAACGTCGGACACGAGGATGGGTCCTTCCTGGGGACGACTGCTGAACCCCCATCCAACCACCTTTTCTGGAATCGTTCCAGAAAGGTGAGGCTACCCTTCACGCCGTCCCCAGCGGGGCCTCCGTCTCCACCGGCGTCTGCGCCTGCACCTTCGCCCAGCGGTAGTCGGCCTTCCCCGAGGGCGAGCGGTGCACCCGCTCGACCCGGACGACCGCCTTGGGCAGCTTGTACCGGGCGACGTGCCGGGCGGCCTCGGCGAGCAGGTCGGCGTCGTCGACCTCGACACCCTCGCGCAGCTCGACGATCGCGACCACCTCGCTGCCCCACCGCTCGGAGGGACGCCCCGCGACCACCACGTCACGCACGGCCGGGTGCGCGGTCATCGCCCGCTCGACCTCCTCGGCGAAGATCTTCTCTCCGCCGGAGTTGATCGTGACGCTCTCGCGCCCGAGCAGCCGGATCCGGCCGTCCTCGAGCACCCGCGCCCGGTCGCCGGGCACCGACCAGCGCACCCCGTCGATGACGGGGAAGGTGCGCGCGCTCTTCTCGGCGTCACCGAGGTAGCCCAGTGGCACGTAGCCGCTGCGCGCCAGCCAGCCCTCCCCCTCACCCGGCCCGAGCCGGCGGGTGAGCAGGTCGTCGAGGACTCCGGAGTCGAGCTGCGGGGTGAACACCATCGCCTCGGCCTCGTTGCCCTTCGCCGCGGCGGCGCTCATCTGGATGCCGCTCTCGGAGGCGCCGGCAGTGTCGAGCACCATCACGTGCGGTGCGACCGCGAAGAGCCGCTCCCGCACCGTCGGGGTCAGCGCGGCGCCGCCGTTGCCGAGCACGAAGAGCCCGGACAGGTCGTAGGTCTCGCGCTCCATCTGCTCGACGAGCGGGCGGGCGATCGCATCGCCGACCACCGGGATCGACGCGACCCGCTCCCGAGCCGCGAGCTCGAGGGCGTTGGCCGGGTCGAAGCTGCGCACGTCGTCGAGCACGACGATCTTGCCGCCGCCGGTGATCGAGTGGAACGTCGACCACAGCGCGGCGCCGTGCATGAACGGCGGCACCATCAGCAGCGAGAGCCCGCCGCCCGAGGCGACGGCGTGGGCGGCCAGCGCCTCGTACGACGCGAACGGCTCGGTCGTGCCGAACGGCGTACCGCCCATGGAGGAGACGAAGATGTCGTGCTGACGCCACATCACGCCCTTGGGCATCCCGGTGGTGCCACCGGTGTAGAGCAGCAGCAGGTCCTCCCCCGACGGCGTCGGCATCCCGCCGGCCGGGGCGGGCGTGGCCACCACCGAGTCGTAGTCCACCGCCCCGGGCAGCAGCGGGTTGCCGGAGTCGTCGGCCACCTGGATGAGCACCCGCAGCGCAGGCAGCCGGTCACGCACCGCCGCGACGACCGGGGCGAACTCGGCGTGGTAGACCAGCGCGGTCGCCTGCGCGTCGGTCAGGAGGTAGACCAGCTCCTCCTCGACGTAGCGGTAGTTGACGTTGAACGCCGCCACCCGCGCGCGGAAGGCGCCCAGCGTGGCCTCGAGGTACTCGTTGCCGTTGCGCAGGTAGACGCCGAGGTGGTCCTGGCCGGACTCGTGCCCGGCGAGCGCGTCGCGCTCGGTGTGGCAGCCCAGCCCCTGCTCGACGAGGAAGTGAGCGACGCCGTCGATGCGGGCGTCGAGCTCGCGATAGGTGACCCGACGGTCGCGCCAGACGAGGACCTCGCTGTCGGGCACCGTGTCGGCGACGGTGCGGAACACGGTGGACAGGTTGAACCGGGTCATGCCGCTCCTTCTCGTTCGATCAGGTGGCGGCACGCTAGCCGAGCGCGCGCGTCGGTGTGACGTGGATCTCACATTCGTGCGCTGCGATCTGAGTACACCGACTCATGAAGGCGCCCCGGTCGGTGGGCGAGGCTCTGACACATGGACAACAAGACGCCCCAGACCAACACCACCGCCTTCTTCGCCCAGGCCGCCATCTCCTTCGGCGTCGCCCTGCTGGGCGTCGTGCTCGCTGTGCTGTACCTGCCGGTCGACCCGTGGGTCCGCGCCTTCCTGGCGATGACCACGCTGTTCCTGGTCTCCTCCTCCTTCACCCTCGCCAAGTGCGTGCGCGACTCCCAGGAGAGCCGCTACGTCGTCTCCCGTCTGGACCAGGCGCGGGTGGACAAGATCCTCGCCGAGCACGACCCGTTCCGCGCCGTGTCGTGACGCGAGAAGCCCGGGACGTGGGCATCATGTGCGCCGGGGGTGGTCGCCTGACCGTGACCGTCTCCGGTCCGCGACCCGCCGAGCCCGAGGTACCACGTGACGATGTCCCAGACTCCCCCGGCGCGAGCCGCGTTCTCCCCGCGCAAGGTCGCCAAGGGGCTGCTGATGCCGACCCTGGCGACCCGCCTCCTGCGCTCCCCGCGCGGGCCCGGCTCCTCCGCGGCGCTCGTCGCCCAGGCCTTCTCCTGGGGCGGCGACCTGGCGCTCAACGGGCGCTCGCGCGGTCGCTTCCTCGCCGGGCTGAGCTCCTTCCTCGTCGCCCACGTCGCCTACATCGCAGCCTTCCGCAGCCGCTCCTCGACGCCCGTGCTCGCCTCGGCCGGGCGACGGCGGTTCCTGGTGACCGGTGCCGCGCTGTCCACCGCGATGGGCGCGGCGGCCGCCCGGACCGACCGGAGCCTCGCGGCGCCGGTCGTGGTCTACGCGACGACGCTGTCGGTGATGGTGGCCTCGGCGGCCGCCGTCGACAGCGACCGTGGGCGCCAGCAGCTGCTCACCGGCGCCTCGCTGTTCCTGGTCTCCGACACCCTCATCGGGGTCCGCAAGTTCCTCGCCGGCGAGCGCGGCACCCTGCTGGAGGCCGGCGTGCTCACGACGTACGCCGCGGCGCAGTGGTGCATCGTCGAGGGGATGCGGGCCGGCTCGCAACGCTAGGTCGCAGCGCTCGACGCCACCGGATCCAGCGTGAAATGCCGAATGGCCGCCCCGACCTGAGTCGGAGGCGGCCATTCGTGCGTTGTGGAGCTGAGGGGACTCGAACCCCTGACCCTCTGCATGCCATGCAGATGCGCTACCAGCTGCGCCACAGCCCCATCTCGCCGGCCTTCCCGCTCCGCGGGCTGGCCAACGACGAGAACATTACCCAACGGGTCCTGCGGATGGGAAATCGGGGGTCAGACTCCGGACGCGTCCGGGTCGGGCGCCGCGAGGTTGTAACCCGCGAGACGGATGGTGCCGGTGTGGTTCTCGAGCACCACCCAGTGACAGTTGCCGACCGCCCGGAACGCCGCCTGCGCGGAGTCGGGCAGGCCGAGAAGGTGCAGGGTCGCGACACGGATCGCCGCGCCGTGGGCGACCGCGACGCCGGTGCCGCCCGGGCCGACGTGGTCGAGCAGCTCGCGCAGCGCCTCCTCGAGGCGCGCGGCGACCGCGGCGGTGGTCTCCCCGCCGGCCGCGACCGAGAGGTCACCCGCGCGGAAGCGCGCGAACTCCTCGGGCGCCCGCGCGGCGTACTCGTCGTGGGTGAGCCCCTGGCGCTCGCCGAGGAAGAACTCGCGCAGGCGCGGGTCGTGGACCGGCTCCAGGCCGGTCTCCTTCGCGACGTACGCCGCGGTCTGGCGGGCCCGGGCGAGGTCGGAGGACCACAGCACGCCGGGTCGGTACGCCGCGATCGCCGGGGCGGCCGCGGCGGCCTGGAGGTGGCCGGTGTCGTCGAGCTCGACGTCGACCTGGCCCTGCACCCGGCCCTCGTGGTTCCACGCGGTGCGGCCGTGGCGCAGCAGGACCAGGCGCTTCGGGCTCACCGCGACTCAGTCCTGGACGGGACCGTCGAGGTCGGCCGGGAGCGCGATGACCGGGCAGTCGCGCCACAGCCGCTCGAGGGCGTAGAACTCCCGCTCCTCCTCGTGCTGCACGTGGATGACGACGTCGCCGTAGTCGAGCAGGACCCAGCGGCCGTCGCGCTCGCCCTCGCGGCGGATCGGCTTGGCGTCGACCTCGCGCAGCTTGCCCTCGACCTCGTCGACGATCGCCTTGACCTGACGGTCGTTGGAGGCGGAGGCGAGCAGGAAGGCGTCGGTGATCGCGAGCTGCTCGCTCACGTCGAAGGCGAGCAGGTTGGTGGCGAGCTTGTCGCTGGCCGCTCGCGCGGCGATGTGGACGAGCTCGACGGCTCGGTCGGTGGCGGTCATGCGGGGTCTCCAGGTGCTTCGGTGGTCTGGGGGTAGAGGTCGTGCTTGGCGACGTACTGGACGACGCCGTCGGGCACGAGGTACCAGACGGGTTCGCCGCGCTCGGAACGGCGACGGCAGTCGGTGGAGCTGATGGCCAGCGCGGGGATCTCCACCATGGTCACCCGGTCGACGGGGATCGAGGAGAGCGTGCCGGCGTCCATCGTGTAGCCGGGGCGGGTGCAGCCCACGAAGTGCGCGAGCGCGAAGAGCTCGTCGGGGTCGCGCCAGGTGAAGATCTCGGTGAGCGCGTCGGCGCCGGTGATGAAGTAGAGCTCGGCGTCCGGCATCGCGGCGCGGAGGTCCTTCAGCGTGTCACGGGTGTAGGTCGGTCCCGCCCGGTCGATGTCGACCCGGGACACCGTGAACCGCGGGTTCGACGCCGTGGCGATCACCGTCATCAGGTAGCGGTGCTCGGCCGGGCTGACCGTGCGGTCGGACTTCTGCCACGGGTCGCCGGTCGGCACGAACACGACCTCGTCGAGGTCGAACCAGGCCTGGACCTCGGAGGCGGCGACCAGGTGGCCGTGGTGGATGGGGTCGAACGTGCCGCCCATGACCCCGACGCGTCGGGGTCTCGGCACGGCGTCGCTCACCTCGGGCGCGGTCCTCAGCTGTGCTCGCGGCCCGCGCCGAAGCTCACCAGGCCGAGCAGCAGGCCGAGCATGATCACCAGGATCACCCCGCCGATGCCCCACGAGAGGGTGTGGTTGATCTCGTGGTGGGTTCCCTCGGCGGCGAGCACGGTCGTCAGAGCGTTCAGCATGGGCACAGACTACCGGTCCCCGCCGACGTCAGCGCACGTGGCCGTCGCCGGTGACGACGAACTTGGTCGAGGTCATCTCCACCAGGCCCATCGGGCCTCGCGCGTGCAGCTTCTGGGTGCTGATCCCGATCTCGGCGCCGAACCCGAACTCCCCGCCGTCGGTGAACCGGGTCGAGGCGTTGACGAGCACCGCCGCGGAGTCCACCGCCGCGGTGAACCGGCGCGCCGCGCCCAGGTCCTCGGTGAGGATCGCCTCGGTGTGCCCGCTGGAGTGCCGCCGGATGTGGGCGATCGCCGCGTCCAGGTCGGGCACCACGGCCGCGGAGATGTCGAGGGAGAGGTACTCGGTGTCCCAGTCCTCCTCGGTGGCCGGCACCACACCGTCGTACGCCGCGAACGCCGCGTCCCCGTGCACGGTCACGCCCGCCTCCTGCAGCGCGGCCACCACCCGCGGCACGAAGGTGTCCGCGAGGTCGGCGTGCACCAGCAGCGACTCCGCGGCGTTGCACACGCTGGTGCGGTGGGTCTTGGCATTGAGCACGACCGCCAGCGCCTTGTCCTGGTCGGCGGCGGCGTCGACGTAGACGTGGCAGTTGCCGGTGCCGGTCTCGATGACGGGGACCGTGGAGTCCTCGACGACCGAGCGGATCAGCCCGGCCCCGCCGCGCGGGATCAGCACGTCGACGTGCCCGCGGGCGCGCATCAGCGCCTTGACGCTGTCGTGGCTGTCGCCCGGCACCAGCTGCACCACGTCGGCCTCGAGCCCCGCGGACACCACCGCGTCGCGCAGCACCGCGACGATCGCGGCGTTGCTGGAGCGCGCGCTGGAGCTGCCGCGCAGCAGCACCGCGTTGCCGGACTTCAGGCAGATGCCGGCCGCGTCGGCGGTGACGTTGGGGCGGGCCTCGTAGATCATCCCGACCACGCCGAAGGGCACCCGCACCTGACGCATCTCCAGGCCGTTGGCCAGCGTGGAGCCACGCACCACCTCCCCCACCGGGTCGGCGAGGCCGGCGACGTCGCGCAGCCCCTGCGCCATCGCCTCGAGGCGCTCGGGGGTCAGCCGCAGCCGGTCGACGATGTTGGCGGGGGTGCCGCCCGCCTCGGCGCGCTCGACGTCCTCGGCGTTGGCGGCCAGGACCTCCTCACTGCGCGCGAGCAGGCCGTCGGCCATCGCGTGCAGGGCGGCGTCCTTCTGGGCGCGGGTGGCCAGCGCGAGCCCGTGGCTGGCCTCGCGGGCGCGACGGGCAACGGCGATGACGTCCTGCTCGGTGCTCATGGGACAAGCCTAGTGAGCGCCCGACCCGGCGACACCTCGGTCTCGCCGGGCCGCTGTCAGTCCGGTACGGCGTGCACGTCCCCGCTGGCGGCGATCGCGCGCAGCAGCCGGTCGGCGGTGCCGGCGGCCGGGTCGTCGCCGTCCTCGGTCGCGAGCTCGACCAGCGCGGCGAGGTCGGCGCAGCGGGCCAGGTCGAGCGCCTCGGCCGGGTCAGTGCCGAGGCGCCCCTGCCACGCGGCCAGCACGCCGGTCACCCAGGACGGGTCCCGGTCGAGGCGCAGCAGGCTGCCGAGGTCGGCGAAGGGATGGCCGGCGTGGGCACGCTCCCAGTCGACGACACCGGTGACGGCCAGCGTGGCGGGGTCCACCAGGACGTTGTCGGGGACCAGGTCGCCGTGCACCAGCGCAGTGCGCTCGACCGCGTCGAGGCGGTCCTGGGCGTCTCCGGCCACCCCGGCCAGGGCGTCGAGGGCGTCGCTGCTCCAGCCGCGGGCCGCCAGGCCACCGGCGTGCCGGGCGATCTGGTCCTCGAGGTCGTCCGGGCGCGGCTCGACGCGCAGCTCGCCGTCCACGAGGCGCCCACGACGCAGCTGGGGCATGCCGGACAGGGTCGCCGCGACGGTGCCGAGCGCCCGCCCGACGACCGCGAGGGCATCGGTCCGGCCCGCGGCACGGAGGTCGGCCAGGAGGAGGTCGCCGCGGACACCCGGCAGGTGCTCGGTCACCAGCATCGCCGGCATCCCGACCGCCGCGTCGGCCCGGCGCAGCTCCAGCACCCGGGGCGCCGGCACCAGCCCTCGCACGAGGCGCAGCACCGACTCCTGCACCTCCGCGGCGTGCGGGCCGTGGTGCGGTGCGGCGAAGATCCGCACCACGCTGCTGCCTCCCCCGACGCGAGCCAGGAACGTCTCCCCCGAGAACCCGCCCTCGAGGGGCTGCAGCGAGGCGCCGATCGCGTCGAAGGGGTCCATGGCCCGGATCCTCGCACCCCGGACGCGACGAAGGCTCCCCGGCCGGAGCCGGGGAGCCTTCGTCGAGACGATCGGGATGAGCCGAGGCTCAGCCCTTGCGCTTGTTGATCTCCTCGGTGGCAGCCGGGAGGACCGCGTGCAGGTCGCCGACGACGCCGAAGTCGACGAGCTCGAAGATCGGCGCCTCCTCGTCCTTGTTGACCGCGACGATGGTCTTCGAGGTCTGCATGCCGGCGCGGTGCTGGATCGCACCGGAGATGCCGTTGGCGACGTAGAGCTGCGGCGACACCGTCTTGCCGGTCTGGCCGACCTGGAAGGTGTGCGGCATCCAGCCGGAGTCGACGGCGGCACGCGAGGCGCCGACGGCGGCACCGAGGGCGTCGGCGAGGCCCTCGACCGGCTCGAAGTTGCCGCCGGTGCCACGACCGCCGGAGACCACGATTGCAGCCTCGGTCAGCTCGGGACGACCGGTGGCCTTGCGCGGCTGGGCGGCCACGATCTGCGCCTTCTTGGCGTCGTCGGAGATCGTCGCGGCGAACTCCTCGACGGTGCCGGCGCCGGCCGCCTCGACCGGGCTGGTCGAGTTGGGCTTGACCGTGATGATCGGGGTGCCCTGGGTGACCTTGGCGGTGACGGTGAAGTTGCCGGCGAACACGCTCTGCGTGGTCACCGGGCCCTCCTGCACGTCGACGGCGTCGGTGATCAGGCCGGACTTGGTCTTGATCGCGAGACGGGCCGCGATCTCCTTGCCCTCGTAGCCGGAGACGATGAGGACCGCGGCGGGCGAGGTCTTCTCGACCAGCTGCTGCAGGACCTCGGCCTTGGGGGCCACCAGGTAGCCCTTCACCTGCGCGTCGTCGACGACGTAGACCTTGTCGGCACCGAACGCGGCCAGCTTCTCCGCGGCGGCGGAGGCCTGGGCGGCGGCGCCGATGAAGACGGCCGAGGGCTCGCCGAGACGCTTGGCCAGGGCCAGCAGCTCGAGGGTGGGCTTGCGGATCGCTCCGTCGACGTGGTCGACGAGAACCAGAACTTCAGACATCAGTGACTCGCTCCTCTACGCACTCTGAGCCGGGGCTCAGATGAACTTCTTCGACGCGAGGAAGTCGGTCAGCGCGGTGGCGCCCGAGCCGTCCTCGTCCTTGACGATCTCACCGGCGGTGCGCGGCGGACGGGCAGCGGTCTCAAGGACCTCCGTCCACGCGGCGCCCAGGCCGACCTCGGCAGCGTCGACACCCAGGTCGGCGAGCGACCAGGTCTCGAGCGGCTTCTTCTTGGCGGCCATGATGCCCTTGAACGACGGGTAGCGGGCCTCGCCGGACTGGTCGGTCACCGAGAGGACCAGCGGCATGGTGCCGCCGATGACCTCGGTCGCCGTGTCGCCGTCGCGCTTGACGCGCACCTGGTCGCCCTGGGTCTCGATGACCGAGGCGAAGGTGACCTGGGGCAGGTTGAGCCGCTCGGCCAGCATCGCCGGGACGACGCTCATGGAGGCGTCGGTCGAGGCCATGCCGCAGACGACGAGGTCGACGGGGCCGGCCTTCTCGACGGCCTTGGCGAGCACCAGCGAGGTGGCGATCGCGTCGGATCCGGCGATGGCGTCGTCGAGGACGTGGATGGCCTTGTCAGCACCCATCTGGAGCGCCTTGCGGACAGCGTCCACGGCCTTCTCCGGACCGACGCACAGCGCGGTCACCTCGGTGTCGTCGCCGGCCTTCTCCTTGATCTGGAGGGCCTGCTCGACGGCGTACTCGTCGAGCTCCGACAGCAGGCCGTCGACGCCGACGCGGTCGACGGTGTTGTCCGACTCGAACTGCCGGTCGGCAGTGGCGTCGGGCACGTACTTCACACAGACAAGAATGTTCATGGCGATGGCCGGGACGGCCCCTCCTGTGGACTCGGATGTGAACGCGAGGCTACCGACAGAAGCGGTGCGTCGACACAGATGACCGCGTCGGCAATCTCACAGTCCCTCACAGTGCCAGTGGCACGGTCGATCCGCCGCATCGGTCCCGTACCGCGGACGACCGCTGCCCCGGGCTCAGGCGTGCAGATCGGCCCCGGCGTGCAGATTCGCCGGGGCCGATCCGTGCAGCTGGTGGTGCGGTGCCGACCTGGGATCAGGCCGGCCCTTTGGTCACTTGATCTTGACGGTGACCGTCTTGCTCGACGCCTTGAAGTTCTTGTTGCCGGCGTACTTCACCGTGAGCTTGTAGTTGCCCTTGGCGATCTTCTTGAACACGGCCTTGGCCGAGCCCTTCTTGATGTTCACGGTGGCCTTGCCGACCTGCTTCTTGCCCTTCTTCAGCACCAGGGTCGCCTTGCCGGCGGGCTTGGCCTTGGCCGAGGTGACGGTGACCGTCGCCGTGAGCTTCTTGGCCTTCTTGGCGTACGCCGTCTTGACGGCGGTCTTGGTCGCGGCCGCGGCGACGACGGGCGCCTTGGCGACGTTGATCTCACCCAGGGTGGCGGCGTCGCCGACCAGGGTGCAGGCGAGCTCCGCGGCGGAGTACTCACCACCGGTGAAGCGGTTCGACGCCTCGACGGTCAGCGCGATGTCCGCGGGAACGACCGTCTTGACGCCGGCAGCGGAGGTGTCGAGGGCGAGGGAGCCGCTCGCGTTCCAGACCATCGGGTCACCCGCAGCAGGAACCGGGGTGTCGGCGAAGGCCAGGCCGATCGAGCCAGCGCTGGTGGACGCCTGCGCCGCGCCGTTGCGGAAAGTCATCGCGATGCGGCCGGCCATGGCCGTCCACTCCTCGCCCCACACCAGGGTCGAGGTGACCGGGACGGTGGCCTTCTTGCCCTGGGTGGCCTTCACCGAGGTGTCGAGCACGGTGTAGAAGGTGGCACGGAAGGCGCCGAACGAGCTGTACTCGCAGTCGTAGGCGTTCGCCACGCCGGCGGGGACCTCGGGACTCGGGGCGTCGCCGACCGTGACGGTGCCGACCTTCTGGTCCTGGCCCGCGTCAGCGGTGCACGGGACATTGACCGGAGCGGTCGCCATACCCACGGTGGCCGTCAGGGCGGCGCTCACCGCGCCGACCTCGATGGGGGCGTCACCCGCGGTGGCCGGCGCGATCAGCTCGGAGCTCGTGGTGCCGGTGAAGACCAGCGGCGCGGAGGCGGGAGTCCAGTCCGCGACCGGGATGGTGACGGTCTTCGACTCGCCGGCGACGAGCACCGCGACGTCGATGGTGCCGCTCAGACGGCTCACCGGACCCATGGCGGTGGTGCCCATGTCCAGCGTGGCCGAGATCTGCGAGGTGAACGCAGCACCCGGAGCCACGGCCTCGGTCGGCGTGCCGACCTCGATGCTGAGCGTCGAGTCCAGGGTCTGGGGCGCGCCGAAGCCGCCCATGACACAGCTGTAGCCAAGGTCGGTCGGGGCCGCGTGTGCGGCGCTGAGCCCGGCCATGGCCGGGACGAAGCTGAGTGCGCCGGCAGCGAGCGTGCCGGTGGCGACCGCCGCGGCGCGGCGGCGGAACGAGGTGGTGGTCATGTTTCTCCCTCTCCGTGGCCGCCCGTGCAGCGACCTGCGGGACCGCGACTCCTCCACGAAGTCACGGCGCGACCGGGACATCGGTCGTGAGGCAGAACCTAGGACCCAACCTGAGAAAATATAGGGTTTCGGATATATCATCTCACATCGTGAGTGATCTGTAACACGTCGGAAACGTGCGCCGGTGGCCTCAGGGGCGGATGATCCGCTCCAGCACCCGCCCGATCACCAGCCAGCTGACGGCGGCCAGGCCCCAGTTCAGCAGCGCGTCCTTGGTGTCGCTGTCGAACTGCATGACGCCGTCGTCGCGGGAGAAGACGCCGAGGTCGACGACGTCGGCCAGCTGGAGGACGAAGCGGACCAGCTCGTTGGACTCGTTGGTCGCGTCGATCGCCACCAGCAGCGCCCCCAGGGCCAGCACGAGCGCGAGGAGCGCGCAGATCGTCCAGACGACCTGCGCGAGGGCCCGCCGCGCCCGTGCCGTGCCGTTGACGGTGGTGGTGCTGCTCTGACGTGCCACGTGGGTTCCTCCGGGGTGCTGGGGCCAGACCGGCAGAGGATCGCACACCCCGCGTGCACGACCATCGCTCAGCGACCGACGAAGCCCGCCTTGCCAGGTCCGTTGTCGATGAACGAGCGCATGCCGATCGTGCGGTCCTCGGTGGCGAACAGCGCCGCGAACTGCTGGCGCTCGATCTCCAGGCCGGTGCCGAGGTCGACCTCGAGGCCGCGGTCGATGGCCTCCTTCGCCGCCCGGATCGCGTACGTCGCGCCGCCGACGAACTGCCGCGCCCAGGCCACGGCCTCCGCGTACACGTCGGCCGCCGGCACGACCCGGTCGACCAGGCCGATCGCGAGCGCCTCGTCGGCCTTGACGAAGCGGCCGGTGAACACGATGTCCTTGGCCTTGGCCGGGCCGACCAGGCGGGTCAGGCGCTGGGTGCCGCCGGCTCCCGGGATGATGCCGAGGAGGATCTCCGGCTGGCCGAGCACCGCGTTGTCGGCGGCGAAGCGGACGTCGGCGCACAGCGCGAGCTCGCAGCCACCACCGAGGGCGTAGCCGGTGACCGCCGCGACCACCGGCTTCGGGATCGCCGCGACCGCGGTGAAGCAGGCCTGGAGTTCCCCGGAGCGGCGGACCATGTCGGTGTAGGACATGTCGACCATCTCCTTGACGTCGGCGCCGGCCGCGAAGACCCGCTCCCCGCCGTACACGACGACGGCCTTGACGTCCTCGCGCCGGCTCGCCTCCTGGGCCGCAGCGCGGATCTCCTCCTGCATCTGCGCGTCCAGCGCGTTCATCTTCGGTCGGTCGAGCCGGATCGTCCCGACGCCGTCCTCGACCTCCAGCCGCACGTACTCCGCCATCACACGTCTCGTCTCTCTCGGGCCCGGTTCCGGACGAGCTGGCGTGCGGAGCGGGCTAGGTCACGGGTCTGCATCATGCGCCCCGCATTGTGCACGGCGCTGCGAGACTGGCGAGGTGAGCCCCCGTCCCTGGAAGCACCTCGGCGAGCGCGCGGCGGTCTGGCCCGGTCGCAACTTCCCGCTCGGCGCGACCTGGTCACCCGAGGCCACCAACTTCGCCGTCCATGCCCCACAGGCGACCGCGGCGTGGGTGTGCGTCTTCGACGACGAGGGCGGCGAGCAGCGCCACGAGCTGTCCGAGCAGCAGCTCGGGATCTGGCACGGCGCGCTCCCGGGCCTGGCTCCCGGGACCCGTTACGGCTACCGGGTGGACGGCCCCTGGGACCCCGACCGCGGCGCCCGCTTCAACGTCGACAAGCTGCTCCTGGACCCCTACGCCCGCGCCGTGTCCGGCGACCTGAGGGTCGACCCGGCGATCTTCGGCTACGTGCCCGGCTCGCCGGGGACGCGCAGCACCTCCGACTCCGCGCCGTACGTCCCGCGCAGCGTCGTGCACCACGACGACTTCGACTGGGGCGGGGAGGTCCCGCTGCGGCGGCGCTGGCGCGACACGGTGATCTATGAGCTGCACGTCAAGGGCATGACCCAGCTGCACGACCGGGTGCCCGAGCACCTGCGCGGCACCTACGCCGGGCTCGCCTCCCCGGCCGTCATCGACTACCTGCACGACCTCGGCGTCACCGCCGTCGAGCTGCTGCCCGTCCACCAGTTCGTCTCCGAGCCCGGCGTGGTCGCGCGCGGGCTGAGCAACTACTGGGGCTACAACTCCATCGGCTTCTTCGCGCCCCACCACGCCTACTCCTCCTCCGGCGACCGCGGCCAGCAGGTCACGGAGTTCAAGGCCATGGTCAAGGCCTTCCACGACGCGGGCCTGGAGGTGCTCCTCGACGTCGTGTACAACCACACCGCCGAGGGCGGCCCGCTGGGCCCGACCCTGTCCTTCCGTGGCCTCGACGACCACCTCTACCAGCGCGTCGGACCCGGTGCGGCGGCCGGCACCTCGCCCGACGACTACTGGGACGTCACGGGCTGCGGCAACACCGTCGACGCCTCGCAGCCCTTCGCGCTGCGCCTGATCCTGGACTCGCTGCGCTACTGGGTCACCGAGATGCACGTCGACGGCTTCCGCTTCGACCTGATGTCGGCCCTGACTCGCACCGAGCACCGCGTCGACATGCGCTCGCACCTGCTCACCTCAATCGGGCAGGACCCGCTGCTGCGCCACGTCAAGCTCGTCGCCGAGCCCTGGGACGCCTCCATGGACGGCTACCGCGTCGGCGGCTTCCCGCCGCCGTGGGTGGAGTGGAACGACCAGTACCGCGACGAGATCCGCGACTTCTGGCGCAACCACTCCCCCGGCATCCGCACCGTCGCCACCCGCCTGGCCGGCTCCAGCGACCTGTACGCCGACGACGGGCGCTCGCCGTACAACTCCATCAACTTCGTCACCGCGCACGACGGGTTCACGGTGCGCGACCTGGTCACCTACGAGCACAAGCACAACGAGGCCAACGGCGAGGACAACCGCGACGGCACCGACAACAACCGGTCCTGGAACCACGGGGTCGAGGGCGAGTCCGACGACCCCGCGCTGTGCGCCGTACGCCGCCGGCAGGCGGCGAACCTGATGGCGACGCTGTGCCTGTCCACCGGCGTGCCGATGATCACCGCCGGCGACGAGCGCGGCCGCACCCAGCGCGGCAACAACAACGCCTACTGCCAGGACAACGCGATCTCCTGGATCGACTGGAGCCCCGACGACGCCTGGCTCGACGTCTACGAGATCACCAAGACCGCACTGCGGCTGCGCCGCGAGCACCCCGTGCTGCGTCAGCGGCACTGGTTCGCCGGGCGCCCGACGATGGTCGGCGGGCCCAAGGACCTCGCCTGGTTGCATCCCAGCGGGCGCGAGATGAGCGGCGCGGACTGGCACGACCCCGAGCTGCGCACGGTCGGCATGTTCCTCAACGGCCATCCGCTCGGCGCCCCCGGACCGCACGGGGAGCAGCAGCACGACTCCTCGTTCATGCTCTGGTTCAACGCCGGCTGGCTGCCCCAGGTCGTGGACCTGCCGGAGAACGACTGGGTGCAGGCCGGCCACGTCGTGCTCTCCACCGACGAGACGATCCCGGTCGGCACCGAGGTGCACGCCGGCGAGCAGCTGGCGATCGGGCGCCGCGCCGTCGTGGTGCTCCAGGAGGCTCCGGGCTCCTGAGCATCCGCCTCCGGGCGGGAGCCCTCCCGGGCGAAAGGCGTCCCGGATGTGGGACGCGCGCGGCTCGGGCTGCGTCGAGAAGGACGTAGACCACCCCGAGGAGGGACATGAGTACCCAGGCGCGGGCGGCCCAGGAGGCCGCTTTCACCGAGTTCGCGCAGGCGCGGATGCCACATCTGTACCGGTCCGCGTGGCTGCTGTGCGGCGACCGCCACCGGGCGGAGGACCTCGTGCAGGAGACGCTGGCGCGGGTGTACAGCCGGTGGGGGCCGGCGATCGCCAACCCCGCGGCGTACGCCCAGACCACGCTGACCCGCACCTGGATCAGCCAGCAGCGACGCCGCAGCACCCACGAACGGCCGGTGGAGCGGTTCCCCGACGCACCGGCACCGTCCGCACCGGACGAGCTGCGGCTCACCCTGCTCACGGCACTCGCCGGGCTCGAGCCCCTCGACCGGGCGGTCGTGGTCCTGCGCCACCTCGACGACCTCTCGACCGAGGAGGTGGCGCACCTGCTCGGCCTCAGCAACGGAGCCGTCCGCAAGCGCCTGATGCGGGCCCTGCAGCGCCTGCGCGACCACCTCGACGTCCCGTTCACCGATCTCGTGCCCGAAGGAGTCCCCTCATGACCGACCAGACGCTGGCCGACCTGCTCCGCCACGCCCCCGACGACCTCGACCCGACCACGGCAGACCGGATCCTCGGTGCTGCCATGACCAGCGGCACCCGGCGCCGCCGCGGGCGGCACCTGGCCATCGCCGGTGCCGCCCTCTCGAGCGCCGCCGTGCTGGCGCTCGCCGTCTCGGCGTCCGGGGTGGTGGGCGGCTCGGACCCGAGGAGCCCCGCCGTGGCCGGCGCGCCCGATCCGTCCCCGGCGGTCACGAGCGAGCCCGCCGCCACTCCCGACCCCGGGGACGCCGACACCCGGGGCCCGGTGATCGCGACCGACCGGGCGATCGCCGACGACGCCGCGCTCCGCGCCGGCCTCACCGACCTGCTGGCCGGCGCCGGGGAGCTGAGCGGCCTCTCGGTCGCCGCCCACGAGACCTCGGACCCCTCGACCATCGGCGCGCCGCTGGAGGGTCGCCGCGTGGGCTTCCTGCTCGACGGCGGCGCGGCCTCCGTGGTGGTGCAGCGCTGGGACGGGATCGCCGCCGTCGGCAGCACCCTCGCGCTCGGCGACCCCAAGGGCCCCGCGGGCGAGAAGGTCGCCACCACCGCGGCCGAGGCGTGCGCCGGCGCCTACCAGACCTACCCGGCCATCGAGTGCCGCGAGGCGCCCGCGGGCTGGTACTCCGTGGCCCGCCCCAGCCAGGGCGACGCCATGCCGGACAGCTTCCAGGAGCTCACGGTCGCCCTCTACACCCCGGACGGGTACGTCGTGCGGGTCGACTCCTTCAACACCCCGGGCGAGAAGGTCGGCCCGGTGGTCGCCGAGCAGCCGGTGCTCACCGAGGCGGAGTCCCTGGCGCTCGCCTCCTCGCAGCGCTGGTTCGTCGCCCGCTGAGCGCGGCCCCGACCGGGCTCAGGCGTGGGCGACCAGCCCGAGCTCGGTCGGTGCCACCAGCAGCGGGTGCCGCGGCAGCACCCGCACGGTGTAGCCGACCGCGCCGGCGCGGTCGAGCACGACCTCGCCGTCGTAGCGGTGCCGCCCGCCCTCGAAGTCTCCTGCCGGGACCAACACCGTGGTCGCCGGGTCGAGCAGGTCACCGGTCTGCGAGAGGGCGCCGTGCACCAGCTGCACCTCGACGTCGTCGGGGGCGAGCCGGCCGAGCGCGACGTAGGCGCTGACCCGCACCACGTCACCGACCCGGGGCTCCTCGCCGAGGCCGTCGGCCTCGACGTGCTCGACGCGGACCTCGCGCCAGCCCTCGCGCACCCGCCGCTTCCAGTCCGCCAGCCCGCGCGCGGCGTCCGCGTCGAGGCGCCCGGCCGAGGCGGCGGCGGGTGCGTAGAGGGCGCGCACGTAGTCGCGCACCATCCGGGTGGCCAGCACCTTCGGGCCCAGCGAGTGCCAGGTATGGCGCAGCATCTCCACCCAGCGCTGCGGGACGCCGTCGGCGTCGACGTCGTAGAAGCGCGGCGCGACCTCGCCCTCCAGCAGGTCGTAGAGCGCCTCGGCCTCCAGGTCGTCGCGCCGCTCGGTGTCCTCGATGCCGTCGGCCGACGGGATCGCCCAGCCGTTCTCGCCGTCGTACCACTCGTCCCACCAGCCGTCGAGGATCGACAGGTTCAGCCCGCCGTTGAGCGCCGCCTTCATGCCGGAGGTGCCGCACGCCTCGTAGGGACGCAGCGGGTTGTTGAGCCACACGTCGCAGCCGGGGTAGAGCGGCTGCGCCATCGCGATGTCGTAGTCGGGCAGGAACACGATGCGCCGGCGCACCTGCGGGTCGTCGGCGAAGCGGACCAGCTCCTGCACCAGCCGCTTGCCGCCGTCGTCGGCGGGGTGCGCCTTGCCGGCGACCACCAGCTGCACCGGGTGCTCGGGGTGCAGCAGCAGGCGCCGCAGCCGCTCGGGGTCGCGCAGCATCAGCGTCAGGCGCTTGTACGACGGCACGCGGCGCGCGAACCCGATGGTCAGCACGTCGGGGTCGAGCACCCCGTCGGTCCAGGCCAGCTCGGCCGGGGCCGCACCGCGCTCCTCCCACGAGGCGCGCAGCCGGCGCCGGGCCTCGGCCACCAGGCGCTCGCGCAGCCGGCGCTTGAGCGACCACAGCTCCGGGGCCGGGACCTCGTCGACGAGCGCGTCGAAGCTCTCCGGGTCGGCGCCCTCCCCCTCGACGTCGACGCCGTAGCGAGCCGCCAGCTCGAGCAGCTCGCGGGCGACCCAGGTCGGTGCGTGCACGCCGTTGGTGATCGAGCCGATCGGCACCTCGGCCTCCTCGAAGGCCGGCCACAGCCCGCGGAACATGTCGCGGGAGACCTCGCCGTGCAGCGTGGAGACGCCGTTGGCGCGCTGGGCGAGCCGGAAGCCCATCACCGCCATGTTGAACACCGCCGGGTCGCCACCGGCGTAGTCCTCGACGCCGAGGGCCAGCACCTGCTCCCCTGGGACGCCGGGGGTGACCCCGCCGGTGCTGAAGTACTGCTCGACCAGGGAGCGCGGGAACCGGTCGATCCCGGCCGGCACCGGGGTGTGGGTCGTGAAGACGGTGGAGGCGCGGCTCACCTCGAGCGCGGCGGCCAGGTCGAGACCCGGGCCGTCGGCGTCGGCGCTCAGCTCGCGCAGCCGCTCGACGCCGAGGAAGCCCGCGTGCCCCTCGTTGGTGTGGAACACCTCGGGGGCGGGGTGCCCGGTGATCCGGGAGAAGGCGCGCAGCGCCCGGACCCCGCCGACGCCGAGCAGGATCTCCTGGCGCAGCCGGTGCTCGGAGCCGCCGCCGTAGAGGCGGTCCGTGACCTCGACGTACTGCTCGGGGTTGCCCGCGACGTCGGTGTCGAGCATCAGCAGCGGCACCCGCCCGACCTGGGCCACCCAGATCCGCGCGAGCAGGTCCGGCCCGGCCGGCATCGCCAAGCGCACCACCGCCTCGGTGCCGTCGTCCTCGCGCAGCACCGTGATCGGCGCGCTGGCCGCGTCGAGCGTCGGGTAGGACTCCAGCTGCCAACCGTCGCGGGCCAGCGCCTGGCGGAAGTAGCCGTGGCGGTAGAGCAGGCCGACACCGACGATCGGCACGCCGAGGTCGCTCGCGGCCTTGAGGTGGTCGCCGGCGAGGATCCCGAGGCCGCCGGAGTACTGCGGCAGCACCGCGGTGATGCCGAACTCCGGGGAGAAGTAGCCGATCGCGGCGGGCAGCCGGTCCCCCGCGGCCAGCCGGCGCTGGTACCAGCGCTCGCCGGTGAGGTACGCCGTCAGCGCGGCGCGCGCCGCGGCCAGCCGCTCCAGGAACCCGGCGTCCCCGGCCAGCTGGGCCAGCCGGTCCGGACCGACCGCCGACAGCAGCGCGACCGGGTCGTGGCCGCGGGCGTGCCACAGATCGGGGTCGACCTCGGCGAACAGGTCCTGGGTCGGTGGGTGCCAGACCCAGCGCAGGTTGAGGGCGAGCTCGCCCAGCGTGGCCAGCTCGGCCGGCAGGACGGGGCGGACGGTGAGTCGTCGGATGGCGCGCACCGCTCGACCGTAGCCCAGCAGCCGCCGCCCGGTCAGGCGTCTGCCGCCCCCCGCGTGACGGTCCCGGGTCTTTCACGTGACATCGCGGCGACGGCCCGTCGTGTCGCCCGCGTGACAGCACGGATCGCGCCACACTCGCGGCACCGGAACCGACACCCGACGCTTCCGGACCCGAGGCTGGACGACGGCATTGGGTACAGGCCCCCGGGTCAGCGCCTCCCCCGTGGGTGCCCCCTCAGCAAGGTTGGAGCAATGGTCGGACGCATCCCCGTCATGAACGTCCATCCCCTCGTCGATCTCGGCCGCCAAGCGGCCAAGGCCACCGTCGGCGAGCCACTGCCCGTGCGGGCGACGATCTTCCGGGAGGGCCACGACCGGCTCGGGGCCGACGTCGTGCTCACCGGGCCCGACGGCGTACGACGGCCGCCGGTGCGGATGACCCCGCACCCGGACGTGCCCGACCGCTACGAGGCCGAGGTGGTGCCCGACGCCGAGGGAACGTGGACCTTCGAGATCCAGGCATGGTCGGACCCGATCGCCACCTGGCAGCACGCCGCCGGGCTGAAGATCCCGGCCGGCGTGGACGTCGAGCTGATGTTCACCGAGGGCCGGCTGCTGCTCGAGCAGGTGCTCGCGGGTCTCGAGAAGGGCTCCCCCGCCCTCCCCGTCGTGAAGGCCGGCCTCCAGGCCGCCACCGACACCTCGCGCCCGGTCGAGGCCCGGCTGGCCGCGCTCCAGGACCCCGCGCTCGAGGCGGTGCTCCACGCCCACCCGGTGCGCGAGCTGCTCACCGTCGAGGGCCCGTTCCCGGCGTACGCCGACCGGGCCAAGGCCCTGTTCAGCAGCTGGTATGAGTTCTTCCCGCGCTCCGAGGGCGCCGTCGAGGACCCGCTCACCGGGCAGGTCGCCTCCGGCACCTTCCGCACCGCCGCCAAGCGCCTGGACGCGGTCGCGGAGATGGGCTTCGACGTCATCTACCTGCCGCCGATCCACCCGATCGGCGAGGTCAACCGCAAGGGCCCCAACAACAGCGTGCTCACCGAGCCCGGCCCCGCGCCGGAGGACTGGCCAGGCTCGCCGTGGGCGATCGGCTCGCGCCACGGCGGTCACGACGCGATCCACCCCGACCTCGGCACCCTCGAGGACTTCGACGCCTTCGTGGCCCGCGCCCGCGAGCTGGGCCTCGAGGTCGCCCTCGACCTCGCCCTCCAGGCCGCGCCCGACCACCCGTGGGTCACCTCGCACCCGGAGTGGTTCACCACCCGCGCCGACGGGACCATCGCCTACGCCGAGAACCCGCCCAAGAAGTACCAGGACATCTACCCGGTCAACTTCGACAACGACCCCGAGGGCATCGCCCAAGAGGTCCTGCGGATCGTGCGGCACTGGATGTCGCACGGCGTGCGGATCTTCCGCGTCGACAACCCCCACACCAAGCCGCTGAGGTTCTGGGAGTGGCTGCTCGCCGAGGTCCGGCGCACCGACCCCGACGTGATCTTCCTGTCCGAGGCGTTCACCCGCCCGGCGATGATGCACGGGCTCGGCGCCATCGGCTTCCACCAGAGCTACACCTACTTCACCTGGCGCACCGCGCGCTGGGAGCTGGAGGAGTACCTCCGCGAGCTCGCCCACGAGTCCGACCACCTGATGCGCCCGAACTTCTTCGTCAACACCCCCGACATCCTGCACGCCTACCTGCAGTACGGCGGGCCGGCGGCGTTCAAGGTGCGCGCGGCCATCGCCGCGACCGGCTCGCCCTCGTGGGGCGTCTACGCCGGCTACGAGCTCTACGAGCACGTCGCGGTACGCCCCGGCAGCGAGGAGTACCTCGACTCCGAGAAGTACCAGATCCGCATCCGCGACTGGGACGGCGCCGCGGCCGAGGGTCGCACGCTCGCGCCGTACCTCACCAGGCTCAACGAGATCCGGCGCCGCCACCCCGCGCTCCAGCTGCTGCGCAACGTGGCGATCCACTCCAGCGACGACGAGAACATCCTGGTGTTCTCCAAGACCTGCGCCGACCCCCAGCGCCCCGGAGACCCCGAGGACCCCGGCGACACCGTGATCGTGGTGGTCAACCTCGACCCGCACGGCACCCGGGAGACGACCGTCCACCTCGACCTGCCCGCGATGGGCATGGACGTGGGCGAGGTCTTCGGCGTCCACGACGAGATCACCGGGCAGGACTGGACCTGGAGCCAGCACAACTACGTCCGCCTCGACCCCGCCCACGAGCCGGCCCACATCCTCAGCGTCAGGAGGACGCGTTGACCGCTCCCAGCGACCCCGCCCACCCACGCGAGCCCTCCACCCCGAAGGACGACGCCCTGAACCTCCTCCCGCACGACGAGACACAGCCCGACGACGCGCAGCCCGACGAGACCGGGCGGCCCGCCGACTCCGAGCCACCCGCACGCAGCGAGTCCGGGGCGCACGTGAGCCCGATGGGCCAGAGCCCCGAGGGCGACCCGTTCCCCGACGACCAGACGAGCACGCCGGACTGGTTCAAGACCGCGGTGTTCTACGAGGTCCTGGTGCGCTCGTTCCGCGACTCCAACGGCGACGGCATCGGCGACTTCCGCGGCCTCACCGAGAAGCTGGACTACCTCCAGTGGCTCGGCGTGGACTGCCTGTGGCTGCCGCCGTTCTTCTCCTCGCCGCTGCGCGACGGCGGCTACGACGTCTCCGACTACACCAACATCCTCCCCGAGATCGGGACGGTCGAGGACTTCCACCACTTCCTCGACGAGGCGCACGCGCGCGGCATGCGCGTGATCATCGACTTCGTCATGAACCACACCAGCGACCAGCACCCGTGGTTCCAGGCCAGCCGAGAGGACCCGGACGGGCCGTACGGCGACTTCTACGTCTGGTCCGACACCGACGAGCTCTACTCCGAGGCCCGGATCATCTTCGTCGACACCGAGCCCTCGAACTGGACCTGGGACCCGGTGCGCCAGCAGTACTACTGGCACCGGTTCTTCAGCCACCAGCCCGACCTCAACTTCGACAACCCCGCGGTCCACGACGCGATCCTCGAGGCCATCGCGTTCTGGTTCGACATGGGCCTGGACGGCTTCCGCCTCGACGCCGTGCCGTACCTCTACGAGCGGCCCGGCACCAACGGCGAGAACCTCCCCGAGACCCACGACTTCCTCAAGAAGGTGCGTCGCTACGTCGATGAGAAGTACCCCGGCAAGGTGCTGCTGGCCGAGGCCAACCAGTGGCCCTCCGACGTCGTGGACTACTTCGGCGACTACGAGTCCGGCGGCGACGAGTGCCACATGTGCTTCCACTTCCCGGTGATGCCGCGCATCTTCATGGCGGTGCGCCGGGAGTCGCGGTTCCCGATCTCGGAGATCCTCGACCAGACGCCGCCGATCCCGAGCGGCTGCCAGTGGGGCATCTTCCTGCGCAACCACGACGAGCTGACCCTGGAGATGGTCACCGACGAGGACCGCGACTACATGTGGAACGAGTACGCCAAGGACCCGCGGATGAAGGCCAACATCGGCATCCGCCGGCGCCTGGCGCCGTTGCTGGACAACGACATCAACCAGATGGAGCTGTTCTGCGCGCTGCTGCTGTCGCTGCCCGGCTCGCCGGTCCTCTACTACGGCGACGAGATCGGCATGGGCGACAACATCTGGCTCGGTGACCGCGACGGCGTGCGGACCCCGATGCAGTGGACGCCGGACCGCAACGCCGGGTTCTCCTCGGCGACCCCGGGCAAGCTGCACCTGCCGCTGAACCACGACCCGGTCTACGGCTTCCAGTCCGTCAACGTCGAGGCCCAGCTGGAGAACACCTCCTCGCTGCTGCACTGGACGCGCCGGATGATCCACGCGCGCCGCAACCACGCGGCGTTCGGGCTCGGCTCCTTCGTGGACCTGGGCGGGTCCAACCCCTCGGTCCTCAGCTATGCCCGCGAGCACGAGCGCAGCGACGGCAGCCGCGACGTGATCGTGTGCGTCAACAACCTCTCCCGATTCCCCCAGCCCGTCGAGCTGGACCTGCGCCGTTTCGAGGGGATGATCCCCGTCGAGCTGCTCGGGGGCGTGCCGTTCCCCCGCATCGGCGAGCTGCCCTACCTGCTCACGCTGAGCGGCTACGGCTTCTACTGGTTCCGGCTCTCCGAGTCCGACAAGAACGAGGAGGCGACGTTGCTGTGACTCCCCCTTCCAGCCCGTCCAGCCCGTCCAGCCCGTCCAGCCCGTCCAGCAGTTCCAGCCACTCCAGCACCCATCTCGACCCCCAGATCTTCGCCGACTACCTGGTCAAGACCCGCTGGTTCGCCGGCAAGGGGCGCTCCTTCACCGTGAGCGGCATCCGGCGCCTCGGCGACGTGCCGGGCACCGGCGAGGTCGAGCCGCGGGTGGTCAACCACCTCGTCGAGCTCACCTACGACGACGCCCCCGGCGGGGAGGCGGCCACCGAGCTCTACCAGGTGCCGCTCACCCTGTACGCCGAGCCGGTCGAGCGCCTCGACCACGCCTTCATCGGCTGGTGGGAGGAGCCGGGCCGCGGCTGGGTGCACGCCTACGACGCGCTGCACGACCGCGACGCGATGGCCGCCTGGCTGCGCACCTTCGTCGACGCCGTGCCGGTCGAGGGCGGGGTGTGGACCGACCCGGCAACCGGGCTGGTCTTCCACCGCACGCCGGGCCACGACCTCGACCCGCACGCCACCGCGGCGCTCTTCTCCGGCGAGCAGTCGAACTCCACGGTGCTCTTCGGCGACCACGCGGCGATGAAGCTGTTCCGCAAGCTCACCCCCGGCGCGAACCCGGACATCGCCGTCCACGAGGCCCTCACCCGCGCCGGCTCCGACCACGTCGCCGCGCTCTACGGCTGGGTGGAGTGGAGCGACCCCGAGGGACAGCACGGCGCGGGCGACCCCGAGGGCGAGCACGCCGCCGACGACCCCGGTGGGCCGGAGGCACCGGTGCTCCAGCTGGCGATGCTGCAGCAGTTCCTGCGCACCGGCACCGACGGCTGGGACCTGGCGCTGGCCAGCGTGCGTGACCTGTTCGCCGAGGCCGACCTGCACGCCGAGGAGGTCGGCGGCGACTTCGCCGGTGAGGCGGCCCGGCTGGGCGAGTCCCTGCGGGAGGTGCACGGCGTGCTCGCCACGCAGTTCGGCCGCTCGCAGCGCGACGCGGGCTCGCTGGCCGAGGCGATGACGCAGCGGCTCAGCGACGCGCTCGCCGTCGTACCGCCCCTGGAGGCGTACGCCGAGACGCTGCGCGCGGCGTACGACCGGCTGGCCGGGCTGGGCACCATCGAGGTGCAGCGCGTGCACGGCGACCTGCACCTGGGCCAGACCCTGCGCACCTCCGGCGGCTGGAAGATCGTCGACTTCGAGGGCGAGCCCGCCCGGCCGCTGGCCGAGCGGCAGCTGCCCGACTCCCCCTGGCGCGACGTCGCGGGGATGCTGCGCTCCTTCGACTACGCCCCGCAGGTGGTCGGCCGCTCGCTGGCCGAGGAGGACCCCGAGGGCGCCGCCCAACGCGCCTACCGGGCCGAGGAGTGGTCCGAGCGCAACAAGGAGCACTTCCTCCAGGCCTACGCCGGCGGCCCGCTGACGCCCGAGCAGCGGGTGCTGCTCGACGCCTACATCGCCGACAAGGCCGTCTACGAGACCGTCTACGAGACGCGCAACCGGCCGAGCTGGGTGACCATCCCCCTCACCGCGATCGCGAGGATCGGAGCCTCATGAACAACCGCCCCACCGAACGTCCCACCGAGCGGGCCGCCGCCGCGCGCCGCCCTGTGGACCGCAGCGAGCTCGACCTGCTGGTCCGGGGCGAGCACGGCGACCCGCACAGCATCCTCGGCGCCCACCCCTACGAGGGCGGGGTGACGGTGCGGGTGCTGCGCCCGCTGGCCTCCTCGGTCACCGTCCAGTACGCCACCCCCGACGGGCACGCCGCGACCCGCCTCGAGCACGAGTACGAGGGCGTCTGGGTCGGCGTGCTGCCGGTCGCCGACGTGCCGGACTACCGGATCTCGGTCGCCTACGACGGCGACCCGAGCGTCGTCGACGACCCCTACCGCTTCCTGCCGACGCTCGGCGAGGTCGACCTGCACCTGGTCAACGAGGGTCGCCACGAGGAGCTGTGGCGGGTGCTCGGCGCCCACGTGCGCCACTACCCCAGCGTCCTCGGCGAGGTCACCGGCACCTCCTTCGCGGTGTGGGCCCCGCACGCCCGCGGGGTCCGGCTCAAGGGCGACTTCAACGCCTGGGACGGGCGCGAGCACCCGATGCGCCAGCTCGGCTCCTCCGGCGTCTGGGAGATCTTCGTGCCCGGCGTGGGCTCCGGCGCGGCGTACAAGTACGCCGTGCTGGGCGCCGACGGGGTGTGGCGCGAGAAGGCCGACCCGATGGCCACCTGGGCCGAGGAGCCGCCGAAGACCGCCTCGCGGGTCTTCGAGTCCTCCTACACCTGGGGCGACGAGGAGTGGATGCGCACGCGGGGCGAGCAGCCGGCCGTCGCCCGGCCGATGTCGACCTACGAGGTGCACCTCGCCTCCTGGCGCCGCGACCGCTCCTGGGAGCAGCTGGCCGAGGAGCTCCCGGCGTACGTCGCGGAGCTCGGCTTCACCCACGTCGAGCTGATGCCGGTGATGCAGCACCCGTTCGGCGGGTCGTGGGGCTACCACGTCACCTCCTACTTCGCCCCGGACTCGCGCTTCGGCGACCCCGACGGCTTCCGGCTGCTCGTCGACCGGCTGCACCAGGCCGGGATCGGCGTGATCCTGGACTGGGTGCCCGGCCACTTCGCCACCGACGAGTGGGCGCTGGTCCGCTTCGACGGCACCCCGCTCTACGAGGACCCCAACCCGCAGCGCGGCTGGCACCGGGAGTGGGGCTCGCACATCTTCAACTTCGGGCGCCCCGAGGTGCGCAACTTCCTCTACGCCAACGCCATCTACTGGCTCGAGGAGTTCCACGCCGACGGCCTGCGCGTGGACGGCGTCGCCTCGATGCTCTACCTCGACTACTCCCGCGCGGAGGGCGAGTGGACGCCGAACATCCACGGCGGGCGGGAGAACCTCGAGGCGGTGCAGTTCCTCCAGGAGATGAACGCCACCGTCTACCGCCGCGTCCCCGGCATCACCACGATCGCAGAGGAGTCGACCTCCTGGCCGGGCGTCACCAAGCCCACCTCCGAGGGCGGCCTGGGCTTCGGCTTCAAGTGGAACATGGGCTGGATGCACGACTCGCTGGGCTACCTCCAGCGCGACCCCGTGCACCGCGTGCACCACCACGGCGAGATGACCTTCTCGCTCGTCTACGCGTGGTCGGAGAACTACGTCCTCCCGATCAGCCACGACGAGGTCGTCCACGGCAAGGGCTCGCTGCTGCGCAAGATGCCCGGCGACCGCTGGCAGCAGCTGGCCGGCCTGCGCGCCTACCTCGCCTTCATGTGGGCGCACCCCGGCAAGCAGCTGCTGTTCATGGGCGCGGAGATGGGCCAGGAGTCGGAGTGGGCCGAGTCGCGCGAGCTGGACTGGTGGCTGCTGGACCACCCCGAGCACCGGGGCGTGCACTCGTTGGTGCGCGACCTCAACACGACGTACGCCGCGACGCCGGCGCTGTGGGCCCAGGACCACGAGCCGGCCGGGTTCACCTGGCTGGACGCCAACGACGCCGAGCGCAACGTGTTCTCCTTCGCCCGGCGCGCGCCCGGCGAGCCCGACCTCGTGTGCGTGGCCAACTTCGCCGCGACACCGCACCACGGCTACCGGCTCGCGCTGCCCGCGGCCGGGCGCTGGGAGGAGGTGCTCAACACCGACGCCGCCACCTACACCGGCTCCGGCGTCGGCAACCTCGGCGCCGTGACGGCCCTCGAGGGCGAGCACCTCGGCCACCCGGCGCACGCCGACATCGTGGTGCCGCCGCTGGCCACCGTGTGGCTGCGGCGCGTGGACTGATCGCCGCGTCGTGCCCGGACCGGTCCGCTCCCATCCGGACCGGTCCGGGCAGCGGCGGCTTTCGCCTCGTGGCTAGGGTGGCGGCGTGACCGAGCAGCCCAGCCTCACCGACGGGACGGTCACGCTGCGTGCGTGGCGCGAGTCCGACGTGGAGGTCGCGATCGCAGGCCATGACGAGCCAGTCCTGCACTGGCTCGGCGTCGCGGAAGGCCCCAGCGCCGACCAGCATCGACAGGCGATCCGGGTCTGGACCGAGCGCTTCTCCACCAGCAACCGCATCGGCTACGCCATCGAGGTCGGCGGCCAGCTGGTCGGCGGCTGCCAGGTGCGCGTCGACGACCACAGCACCGGCGAGCTCCAGTGGGTGCTGTACGCCGGCCACCGCGGCCAGGGACACGCCACCCGGGCGGTGCGGGTGCTCTCCGACTGGGCGCTCACGGCCGTCGGCCAGGGCGGCCTGGGCCTGACCCGGGTCGAGGCCCACGTCGAGCCCACCAACGAGTCCGCGCTGCGCGTCGCCAGCCGCGCCGGGCTGCGCCGCGAGGGCGTGCGCCGCATCGTGGCCGGCACCGGCGAGCAGCCGGCCGCCACCGAGTACGTCGTGCTCGCCCGGCTCGCCGACGACCCGCCGGTGAGCGACCCGTCGAGCTTCCGCTCGCTGCTCAACTCCTTCCTGCCCCGCAAGCGCGCGATCGGGCAGATGCTGCTGCGCGACACCTCCGGGCGGGTGCTGCTGTGCAACCTGACCTACAAGAAGGACTGGGACCTGCCCGGCGGCGTCGTCGAGGTGGGCGAGTCCCCGCAGCTGGCCGCCGCCCGGGAGGTCGAGGAGGAGCTCGGGCTGGTCGTGAAGCCGGGCCCGCTGGTCCTCACCGACTGGCTGCCGCCGTGGAGCGGGTGGGACGACGCGCTGTGCCTGGTCTTCGACGGGGGCGTGCACGACCCCGCGATCCTCGACCGTGCGGTCTACCAGGCCCGCGAGATCCGCTCGGCGGAGTTCTGCACCCTCGAGCAGGCCACCGAGCGCTGCGCGGACTTCACCCTGCGCCGCCTCACCGCCGCCCTCGCCAACATCGAGCGCGGCGGCCCGGCGTACACCGAGTCCGGCCGCTGACCCCTTCCCCCGGGTCGGGGCTGATGGTTGCGTGAGCGGCGCTCGTGGTTGCGCTCAGCGGGCCGCGCGCTCCGGCACCGGCAGTGGTACGACGCCCGCTCGCGCGCGCGCCGGCCGGAGGGCGACCAGCACGCCGACGACGAGCAGCAGCCCACCGAGCGCCTCCCCCGCGCTCGGGACCTGGGCGAGCAGCAGCCACGCCGACACCATCGCCACGACCGGCGCCAGCAGCACCCACGGCACGACCGCCGCGGACGGGTTGCGGGCCAGCAGCGAGTTGAAGATGCCGTAGCCCACCAGGGAGGCCAGCCCGGCGGTGTAGAGCGTCGACACCAGCGCCTGCCACCCGAAGGAGCCCAGCCCCTCGGTGACCGCCGCAGGTCCGTCCAGGACGAGTGACAGCGCGAGCAGCGGGACCGGGACCACCACCGCCGACCAGACCGTGAGCCCGAACCCGCCCGGCACCCGGGCCGCACGCGACACGACGTTCCCGATCCCCCAGGACAGTGCGCCGGCCAGGCAGAGCAGCAGCGCGACGAGCGGGACCTCCCCGCCGCGGCCCAGCGCGACCACGACCAGCCCGACCACGCCGAGGAGCACCCCGGCGCCCTGTGCGCGGGTGGGCCGCTCACGCAGCACGCCCGCCGCGATCACGATCGTGAACACCACCTGGGCCTGGAGCACCAGGGCGGCCAGGCCGGGCGGCAGCCCGGCCGCCATCGAGACGTAGAGGAAGCCGAACTGCCCGGCCGACATGAACAGCCCGACGGCGGCCAGCACCCGCCAGGAGACGTCGGGCCGCGGCACCAGCAGCACCGCCGGGAAGACCACCAGCACGAACCGGCAGGCCAGGAACAGCAGCGGCGGCACCTCGCCCATCCCCCAGTCGATGACCACGAAGTTGAAGCCCCACAAGGAGGCGACCAGAGCGGCGAGGAGGGAGTCGCGTCGGTTCACGACGACAGCCTCGCGGAGAGTGACCGTGCAGCACCAGCGAACAGTTGTGAACGTTTTGCTTTAGCGTTGCTTCATGATCGATCTCGACGCCGTCGTCGCCCTACGGGCCGTCGCGACCCACGGATCCGTGAGCGCGGCCGCGGCCTCGCTCGACTTCACGCCCTCCGCGGTCTCCCAGCAGATCAAGCGGCTCGAGCGCAGCACCGGCGTACCGCTACTGGAGCGGGTCGGGCGTGGCGTCGTGCTCACCCGTCACGGCCGTCACCTCGTCGAGAGCAGCACCCCGCTGCTCGCCGGCCTGGAGGAGCTGGAGAGCGGGCTGCACCGGCAGGCGCGGACCGTGGCCGGACGGCTGCGGGTGGCGGCCTTCTCGACCGCCATCTGCGGGCTGGTGGCCCCGGTCGTGCGCGACGTGCTCGACGCCCACCCGGACCTCGCGGTCACCGTGTCCGAGCGCGAGCCCTGGGACGCCGTCGACTTCGTCGCCACCGATCAGGCCGACCTCGGGATCGTGCACCAGTGGGGCGACGTACCGCTCGTCGTGCCCGACCACGTCGCGATCACCCCGCTCGCCGACGACCGCGCCGACGTCGTGGTCCACCGGGAGCACCCGCTCGCCGGTCGCGATCGACTGAGCCCGCGCGACCTCATCGACGAGGGCTGGGTCGCCACCCCGCGCAGCACGATCTGCCGGCAGTGGCTGGAGCGGATGTACGTCGGCACCGGCCACCTGCCCCGCGTCGTGCACGAGTCCTGGGAGTTCGACGCCCACCTGGCGATGGTGCGGGCCCGGCTCGGCATCGCGCTCGTGCCGCGGCTGGGCCGCTCACCGCTCGGTGCCGACCTGTGCGCGGTGCAGATGCACGACCCGGTGCCGGTACGCCGGGTGCTCGCGGTCCACCGGCGCAGCATGACCAGCTCCCCCGCGCTCGGCGCGATGCTCGAGGCGCTGCTCGCGGCGCGGTGACCCGGGACGGTGTACGGCCCGCACCATGGGTGCCGACTCGCGCAACCATTGACCCCGACTCGGCGAGCAGCGGTGGGGTGGGACTCAGCAGCGGGCGAGGCTGCGGGCGTAGCCGATCGCGCTGCCGTGGTCGACGCCCGGCCCGCTGATGCCGGTGCCCATCAGGTGGCCCGGCTTGACGACCAGTGACTTCGTGCCGGAGATCGAGCCGCCCGTGGCGCGGACGGTGACGCTGCCCGAGCCACCGGTGAGCCGCATCAGCGTGCCGCGGTAGACCTGGCTGGACGCCCGGTTGTCCAGGCGCACCCGCACCCGGACGTCGCCGCCGCCGAGCGGGACCTTGCAGACCTGGACCTTGACGCCGTTGGCCTTGGAGCCGGTCGTCCAGGCCGCCTGGGCCGGCGGAGCGAGGAACACGCCGGCGGCCAGGACAGAGGCGACGGCCGAGGCCGCCAACGCCAGGCGGCGGGGAGAACGAGAACGGGACGGAGCAGGGAGGGCGCGAGGCATGCCCGAAGCCTAACCGCCGACCGCCGACCGAAACCCCGTCCCGCCCGGCCCCTCAGGCCTCGACGAGGTCGCGCGCGAGCGTCGTCGCGCCGACCACCGCGGCCGGCATCACCAGCACCGCGCCCAGCGGCACCAGGAAGCAGGCCTGCACCGACAACCCGAAGCCGAGCACCTGCAGCCGGTGGCCGCGCAGCAGCCGGGACCGCGCGTGACCGTCCAGGCCCCGGGCCTCGAGCGGGCGGCCGAGCAGCTCACCGGCCAGGAACCAGGCCGAGAGGCAGAACCCGCCTGCCAGGGCCGTCAGGGTGCCGACCACCGGCACCAGGCCGACCAGCACCACCCCCACGGTGGTCGCCAGGCCGAGCACCACCAGCGCGACCCCGTCCCCGAGCGAGCGCAGCAGCCCGACCTCGCTCTCGGGCACCGGGCCGCCCAGGGCCGCCTCCGTCTCCCGCCAGATCCGGGCGTAGAACGGGTCCCCCACCAGCAGCGTGAGCGACACGAACGTCGCCGCCGCGAGCACCACGAAGCCGGCCAGGACCGCCAGCGCGACGGTGACCCGGACGACCCGGCGCACGGTGACGGAGGAGTCGTCGACGAACGGCGTCGCCCAGCCGACCAGGTCGCCGATCACGACGAGGAGCACGACGAACGCCGCGAGCAGCACCAGCAGCACCGCGACGGCCGGCACCAGGCCGAGCAGCATCAGGCCCGGACGCCGGCGCCACATGCCGAAGCCGCGCACGAGGTGCCCGGGCCCCGAGCGCCTGGCGACGCCCGCGAGCGCCGTGCGTCCAGGAGCGCCCGCACCCCCGGCCGGGGTCGCCCCGTGCTCAGCCACGGCCGCGGCTCAGAAGAGCGCCGAGGCGAGGTTCTGCCGGCCCCGCAGCACCCGCGGGTCGTCGTTGCCGACGGCGGCGAACAGGCCCAGCAGGTGGTCGCGGGCGCGGGTGCGCTCGGCCCCCGCCGTACGACGCACGAGGTCGACGAGGCGGTTGAAGGCGTCCTCGACGTGGCCGCCGAGCATGTCGAGGTCGGCGACCATCGTCTGGGCGTCGATGTCGTCGGGGTTCGCGGCCGCGGCGGCGCGGGCGGTGTTCAGGTCGACGCCCTGGGTGCGCTGGAGCACCTTGGCCATCGCCAGGCCGGCGGCGGCCTCGGCGTCGGCGGGGTTGGCGTCGACGAGCTTCTGGTACTCCGCCACCGCGCGGTCGATGTCGCCCTCGCCGAGCGCGTCCTGCGCCGCGGCGTAGCGCGGGTCGACCTGCTCCTCCTCGCCCTCGGCCGCGGCGACGTGGCGCGGCTGGTGGCGGTCGGTGATGCCCTGCACGGTGAGCTGCTGGGCCAGCTGGGTGAACATCGCGCGCAGGTCGGCCACCGGGACCGGGCCGGGGATCGGCTGGGTCGCCGGGCGACCGTCGAGCAGCACCAGCATCAGCGGCACCTGCGGGATCTGCATGGCCTGCGCGATCTGCGGCGACGCGTCGACGTCGATCAGCGCGGCCAGGAACCGGCCCTCGTGCTCGGAGACCACCGCCGCGACGTCGGCGGCGAACGTGTCGCCCGCAGCCGCCTGCGAGGGCGAGTGGAAGACCAGCACGACCGGCGCGGTCATCGAGGCCTCGAGGGTGCTCTGGAAGTTCGTCTCGTCGACCTGCACGACGTACGCCGAGGCGCCGGCGGGGGCGCCGGATCCGCCGGGCGCCGCGGGGGCCGGGCCGCCCGCGGGAGGCGGCGTCGGGGCCGGTCGCTTCAGCGCCGACAGGTCGATGGCACCGGGACGGGAGAACGGCTGCTGCGTCATGGCCCACATCCTAGGGAAGAGGGCCTCGTCCGCGCCGCTCACGTCCGCGCGGGCGGGCGTCCAGGGGTCAGCCGGCGCCCGGGCGGGCGGCGAGCAGCTCGTCGGCCGCCGCGTAGGGGTCGCACTCCCCCGCCGCGACCCGGGCCGCGAGGGCGTCGAGCTCGACCCGACCGCCGAGGCCGCCCCAGGCGGTCCGCATCGCGGTCAGCGCGATCGCCTCGATCTCCGCGCGGGCGCGCCGCTCCCGGCGCCGGGCGAGCTCGCCGGTGTCCTGCAGCCAGGCGTGGTGCTCCTCGAGCGCCTCGACGACCTCGACCACCCCGGCGCCGCTGCGGGCCGAGGTCGCCAGCACCGGCGCGCGCCAGGCGTCCGGCTCGCGCTCGGCGAGCGCCAGCATCGAGCGCAGGTCGCGGCGCACCTGCTCGGCGCCGTCGCGGTCGGCCTTGTTGACGACGTAGACGTCGCCGATCTCGAGGATCCCGGCCTTCGCGGCCTGGATGCCGTCGCCCATGCCCG
Organism: Nocardioides ochotonae; assembly: GCF_011420305.2. NCBI lineage: Bacteria > Bacillati > Actinomycetota > Actinomycetes > Propionibacteriales > Nocardioidaceae > Nocardioides > Nocardioides ochotonae. Next base: position 2,891,646 of record NZ_CP061769.1, read on the forward strand.
GCGCCAGCAGCACCACCGTGGAGTCGGCCTGGGCGGCGATGTCGACCTCGCTCTGCCCGACGCCGACGGTCTCGACGAGCACCACGTCGTACCCGGCGGCGTCGAGGACCCGGATCGCCTGCGGCGTCGACCAGGCCAGGCCGCCGAGGTGGCCGCGCGCGGCCATCGAGCGGATGAAGACGCCCGGGTCGGCCGCGTGGTCCGACATCCGGACCCGGTCGCCGAGCAGCGCGCCGCCGGAGAACGGCGAGGAGGGGTCGACCGCGAGCACGCCGACCCGGCGCCCGGCGTCGCGGAAGGCCCGCACCAGGGCGCTGGTGGAGGTGGACTTGCCGACGCCGGGAGCGCCGGTCAGCCCGATCACGCGGGCGCGTCCGGTGTACGGCGCCAGGGCGGCGCCCACCTCGCGCAGCAGCGGCGACTCGTCCTCGACGAGCGAGACCAGGCGCGCCACCGCGCGCGGCTCGCCGGCGCGTGCGGAGGCGACGAGGTCGGGGACCGACGCCTGACGGCGCCGGCCCCCTCTCGCCTCACCGCTCGGCCCGCCCTCGCCGCTCGGGGAGGTCGTGCCGCTCGGGGAGCTCACGGCAGGTCAGGCCTGCGGGACCCGGACGATCAGCGCGTCACCCTGGCCGCCACCGCCGCACAGCGCCGCCGCACCGAGGCCGCCACCGCGCCGCTTGAGCTCGAGGGCGAGGTGCAGGACGATCCGGGCGCCGGACATGCCGACGGGGTGGCCGAGCGCGATCGCGCCGCCGTTGACGTTGACCTTGGCCTCGTCGAGACCCAGCTCGCGTGCCGAGGAGATACCGACCGCGGCGAACGCCTCGTTGAACTCGACCAGGTCGAGGTCGGTGGGCGCGATCCCCTCCTTCTCGCAGGCCTTCGCGGTGGCCGCGGCGGGCTGGAGCTGGAGGGTCGAGTCGGGGCCGGCGACCTGGCCGTGGGCGCCGATCTCGGCGAGCCACTCCAGGCCGAGCTCCTCGGCCTTGGCCTTGCTCATCACGACGACGGCGCAGGCGCCGTCGGAGATCTGCGAGGACGACGCCGCGGTGATCGTGCCCTCCTTGCTGAAGGCGGGGCGCAGCCTGCCGAGCGACTCGGCGGTGGTGTCGCCGCGGACGCCCTCGTCCTCGGAGACCACGACCTCGCCCTTGCGGGTCTTCACCGTCACCGGCACGACCTCGTCGGCGAACACGCCGTTCTTCCAGGCCAGCGCCGCCTTCTGGTGCGACTGGGCGGCGAACTCGTCCTGCTCCGCGCGAGTGAGGTTCTGCGCCGCGGCGTTGCACTCCTCGGTCAGCAGGCCCATGGCCTGGCTGGTGAACTGGTCGAAGAGGGCGTCGTAGGCCATCGAGTCGACCAGCTTGACGTCACCGAACTTGATGCCCTCGCGCGACTTGGGCAGGAAGTGCGGGGCGTTGGTCATGGACTCCATGCCGCCGGCCACGACGATCTCGCACTCCCCGGCGCGCACCAGCTGGTCGGCCAGCGCGATCGCGTTGACGCCGGACAGGCAGACCTTGTTGATCGTGATGGAGGGGACGCTCATCGGGATGCCGCCGGCGACGGCCGCGGTGCGCGCCGGGTTCTGCCCGGCGCCCGCCTGGATGACCTGGCCCATGACCACGTAGTCGACCTGCTCGCCGGTGACGCCGGCCTTCTCCAGGGCGCCCTTGATGGCGACGCCACCGAGGTCGGCGGCGGAGAGGTCCTTCAGGCCGCCCGAGAGACGACCGATCGGGGTACGGGCCCCGGCGACGATGACAGTTGCGGACATGGCGGATTTCCTCCAGTGGTCGCCGGCCGCGGGGCGGACCGGTGGTCGGGGCGATGCCCGCGACACTACCCACGACGTTGCGGGGTGGCGAGGCACGTCCGGACGGCCCGCCTGAGGCTCTTCTCACAACCCGTCGAAAGCCGAGGGGGCGAGCCGTCACCATGTCGACATGACCAGCCTCGACATCCCCGCGCACCTGTTCACCCACATCGACCACGTCGGCATCGCCGTGCCCGACCTGGACGCCGCGATCGCCTTCTACCGGGACACCTTCGGGATGCGCCTGGCCCACCAGGAGGTCAACGAGGCCCAGGGCGTGCGCGAGGCGATGATGGCGGTCGGCGAGTCCGGCTCCTGCATCCAGCTGCTCGCCCCGCTCGACGAGACCTCGACGATCGCCAAGTTCCTGGACCGCTCCGGTCCCGGCCTCCAGCAGCTCGCCTACCGCGTGACCGACATCGAGCAGGTCAGCGCGATCCTGCGCGAGCGCGGCCTGCGACTGCTGTACGACGCGCCGCGCCGCGGCACCTCGGACTCCCGGATCAACTTCGTGCACCCCAAGGACGCCGGCGGCGTGCTGGTCGAGCTCGTCGAGCCCGCCCCGGCCGCGCACTGATCCCCCGCTGATCGCGTACCGACCTGGGGGCGGGGCCTACGGGCCCCGCCCCCAGATTGGTTGAGACCTGCGCCACACCCCATGTTCAGACTTGGTTACTCGTGGGTATCTTCGCGGGAACACCGACCTAGGAGCTCCCGTGCAGCAGATTCTCGACGCCATCCAGGCCGACGACGCCACGCCCCAGGACTTCGCCTCCCTGCCCCTCCCCGAGTCCTACCGCGCCGTGACGGTGCACAAGGACGAGGTGGACATGTTCGAGGGGGTGTCCAGCAAGGAGAAGGACCCGCGCAAGTCCCTGCACGTCGACGAGGTGCCGCTGCCCGAGCTCGGCCCCGGTGAGGCGTTCGTGGCGGTGATGGCCTCCGCGATCAACTACAACACCGTGTGGACCTCGATCTTCGAGCCGGTCTCGACCTTCGGGTTCCTCGAGCGCTACGGGCGCACCTCCCCGCTGGGCAAGCGCCACGACCTGCCGTACCACATCGTGGGATCCGACCTGTCCGGCGTCGTGCTGAAGACCGGCCCCGGCGTCACCAAGTGGAAGCCGGGCGACCGCGTGGTGGCGCACTGCCTCTCCGTGGAGCTCGAGGGCCCCGACGGGCACAACGACACGATGCTCGACCCCGAGCAGCGGATCTGGGGCTTCGAGACCAACTTCGGCGGCCTCGCCGAGGTCGCGATGGTCAAGGCCAACCAGCTCATGCCGAAGCCGGAGCACCTCACCTGGGAGGAGGCCGCCTCGCCGGGGCTGGTGAACTGCACGGCGTACCGCCAGCTGGTGAGCAAGAACGGCGGCGACATGAAGCAGGGCGACAACGTCCTGATCTGGGGCGCCTCGGGTGGCCTGGGCGGCTTCGCGACGCAGTACGCCCTCAACGGCGGCGCCACCCCGATCTGCGTGGTGTCCAGCGAGGAGAAGGCGGCGATCGCGCGCTCGATGGGCGCCGAACTGATCATCAACCGCGCGGAGGAGGACTACCGCTTCTGGAACGACGAGGGCACCCAGCAGGACCCCCGCGAGTGGAAGCGGTTCGGAGCGAAGATCCGTGAGCTGACCGGCGGCGAGGACATCGACATCGTCTTCGAGCACCCCGGGCGCGAGACCTTCGGCGCGAGCGTGTTCGTGACCCGCAAGGGCGGCACCATCACGACCTGCGCCTCGACCTCGGGCTACATGCACGAGTACGACAACCGCTACCTGTGGATGAACCTCAAGAAGATCATCTCCAGCCACTTCGCGAACTACCGCGAGTCGTGGGAGGCCAACCGCCTGATCGCGAAGGGCGCGATCCACCCGACGCTGTCGCGCACCTACAAGCTCGACGAGACCGGTCAGGCTGCGCTCGACGTGCACCACAACTTGCACCAGGGCAAGGTCGGCGTCCTCTGCCTGTCTCCCCAGGAGGGCCTCGGCGTGCGCAACGCCGAGCTCCGGGCCCAGCACGAGGCGGCGATCAACCGCTTCCGCGGGGTCTGACGGGCTCGCCGGGCCCCCGCGGGCGCCACCCGTCCAGACATCTGTGAGGAACCCCGTCCGCCCCTCGGGCATCGGGAGTGGCGGGTGGGTTCTTCACCGTCCATCGGGGAGGATGGGGGGCAGCGCGGGGGTGCCGGCACGCACCGGTCCACACCGTGACAGCGATCCACCCGATCTCAGTGGAAGAGGAACTCGATGAGCGACCAGGGTCTGTCCATCTTCGACGACGAGCCGGAGCGCGGCACCTCGCCGGACGCCGACAAGACGCAGGTCATCCCCGTCGTCAAGAACCCGTCCCCAGCCCCGGGTCCGTCCCAGCCGGCCGGGCGTCCCGCCCCACGACCGGCCGCGCAGCGCCCCGCCGCTCCGGCCGCCGCCGTACCGCCTCCGCCCGCGCCCGCCGCTGCCGCACCTCGTGCCGCGGCGGCGCCGGTCGAGCGCTTCCCCATCGTGCGCCGCAACGGCTACGAGCCCAGCGCCGTCGACGCCCGACTCGCCCAGCTCGCCGCTGAGCGCGCCGGGCTCGCCTCCGGCCTGACCCAGGCCGAGCAGCGCACCGCCGCACTGCAGGCCGAGCTGGAGCGGGCCCGCGAGCAGCTCGCCGAGGTCGAGAACCCGTCGTACGCCGGCCTGGGCGGGCGCGCCAGCGCCATGCTGCGCCTCGCCGAGGAGGAGGCCGCCGAGATCCGCGAGACCGCGCTGCGCGAGGCCTCGGAGATCCGCGAGCAGGCCACCCGCGACGCGAAGGCCACCCGTGCCGACGCCGCCCGCGAGGCCGAGGACATGCGCGTGGTGCAGCTCCAGGAGCTCGACGAGCAGCGCACCCGCGCCATGGCCGACGCCGAGCAGGAGCGCGCGCTCGCCCGCAGCGAGGCCGAGGACCTGCGCGCCTCCGCTCGCCGTGAGGCCGAGCAGCTGCGCCTGGCCTCCCAGCAGGAGGCCACCGAGCTGCGCACCACCGCCCAGCGCGAGGTCGAGCAGGCGCGCGCCGCCGCGGACCGCGAGGTCCAGGAGGCCCGCCGGATGCTGGCGGTCGAGAAGGAGCGCCTGGCCCGCGAGGCCACCGACTTCCACCAGAGCGCCACCGCGGAGACCCGCAAGCTGGTCGAGGAGGCCGAGGCCCGCGCCACGGCCGCCGAGGAGCGTGCCCGCCAGGCGAACCTCCAGGCCAGCGAGCAGCGCAGCCACGCCCAGGCGGAGGCCGAGGCGCTGCTGGTCCGGGCCCGCCGCGAGGCCGAGCAGATCGTGACCTCGGCGCGCAGCCAGGCCGACTCGATCAGCTCCACCGGCCAGGCCGAGGCCGAGCGCGAGCTCGCCGCCACCCGTGCCGAGCTGGACCGCCTGCGCCGTCGCCGCGACGCCATCACCGCCCAGCTCGCCTCGCTGCGCGACGTGGTCGCCGGCTTCGGCGACGACGACTGACCCCACCCACACTCACGAGCGCCGACTCGGCCCCCATGGTGGGCCGAGTCGGCGCTTGTGGTTGCACGAGTCGGCGCTTGTGGCGCGGGCGCGGGCGCTTCCCACGGACTGTCGACGCTTCGCACGTCGTACGACGCGTGTGGAGCGGCAATAACCCCGCGTTGCAGCTGGCGCGGGCGGCACCGCCTCAGATCGTGGGCTCGACGCGCACGACGGTGCGCTCGCCGGCCTGGACGCCGACCACGCCGACGAGCACCAGCAGGCCACCGGCGAGCTGGACCCAGCCGGGCAGCTCGTGCAGGAGCAGCCAGGCGAACCCCACCGCGGCGACGACCTCGAGCAGCGCGACGAACGACGCCAGCCGGGAGCCGAGCCGCCGGCCGGCGGCGATGCCGGTGGTGTAGGCGATCGCCGCGGTGACCACGCCCAGGGCGACCAGGGGGACCCACCAGGAGACCTCGCCGACGGCGTACTGCGCCGGGGTGGTCCCCGCCGACATGGGCAGTACGCCGAGCACCGCGAGGGTGCCGAGGACGACGGTGCCGACCACCAGCCCGCCGGCAGCGAGCACCATCGGCGGCAGCCCGAAGCTCTCGTCGGCGGAGATCACGAAGTAGGACGCGGCCCCCACCATCGCACCGAGCGCCCACAGCACGCCGACGACGCTCAGCTCGGCGCCGGAGAACACATCGAGCACCAGCACCAGACCGGCGACGGACACGGCCGCGCCGGTGAGTGTCACCGCGCCCGGACGGTGGCCGTGGCGCAGCCACATCCAGCCCACGACGGCGGCGGGGGCGGTGTACTCGATCAGGAGCGCCGGCGCCACCTGCATGTGCTGCACGGCCGAGAAGTAGCAGAACTGCGCCCCCGCGACGGCGAGCAGGCCGTAGAGAGTCACGACGCCGGCGTTGTCGCGCAGCAGCGACCACCGCCCGCGCAGGGCCACGAGCCCGAAGGGCAGCACCAGGAGCGCGGCCATGCCGACCCGCACCAGGACGACGGCTCCGGGGCTCCAGCCCGTGTCGAGCAACCCCCGCGCGAGCGAGCCGGACATGCCGAAGCTGAGAGCGGAGGCCACGGCGAAGCCGAGGCCGGTCGCCAGACGCCGCCCGGCGGCCGCCGAGACCGTCGCGTCATGGGTCACTGATGCCATGGTCCCTGACGCTAGGCGTTGGGCGGTAACCTGTCAAAGTGACCTTCGCTCATGACACCGCCGTGTCCCTGCAGGCCGCCGCCGCTCTCGCGAACTCCGCCCTGCCCCCCGACACCCTGACGTCCGTCGCCGATCTCGACGAGTTCTACGCCGCCTGGGAGTACACCGGCCGGCGCGAGGGGACGCGCGCCGAGCTCGACGACGTGCGCGCCCTGCGCCCGCGGCTGCGCGAGCTGCTCACCGCCGAGCGCGACGCAGCCGTCGACCTGGTCAACGCGATGCTGCGCGAGGGGGCGGCGCTCCCCCAGCTGGTGCGCCACGACGACTGGGACTGGCACCTGCACGCGGTGGATCCCGACGCCCCGCTGGTGACCCGCATCTGTGTCGAGACCGCGATGGCGATGACCGACGTCATCCGTGCCGACGAGCTGAGCCGCCTCGGCGTCTGCGCCGACGAGGACTGCGAGGGCGTCGTCGTGGACCTCTCGCGCAACCGCTCCAAGCGGTTCTGCTCGGTGGCCTGCGGCAACCGCAACGCCGTGGCCGCCTACCGCGCCCGCCAGTCCTCGGTCCCGGCCGGCTGAGCCGCGCCGCTCAGCACCACCGACGCACACCGCGCGGCGACACCGCCCGATCGCGCAGCACGACCGCCCACGCCGCGGCGCGGTTCCGGCAGGTCCGCCGGAAGTCCCGGGCGCGGTACTCCACCGCCAGCACCCGCCGACCGTACGACGCCGCGTAGCGCCTGCACTCGGCGTAGCGCCCGCACTCCTCGGCCACCGCGAAGTCGAAGCCGAGCCGCGAGCCGCGCAGCCCCGGCAGGTTCTTCTGCCCGACAGCCAGGCCGGCCGCGTGCGCGTCGCGGATGAGCAGCCGCGCGAAGGCGACGGCCTGCCCGCGGGTCAGCAGCCCGCGGCTGCGGGTGAAGGAGTCGAGGTTGTCGAGCTCGACGGCGTCGAAGCCGTCGCGCGCGCAGGCGCGGGTCCAGCGCCCGACCACCCGCGCCAGCCGCTCGCGCGTGGCCGGCGTACGCAGGTCGAGCAGCCACTCGCCCCACTCCGTGTCGGCGACCGGCCGGCCGTCCTGGCGCAGCACCAGCCCCGGTCGCGCGCGCCAGAACCGGCGCTCGTCGGGCTGGGTCTGGAAGCCGTTGACGTAGCAGACGTTGTAGCGCCCGGGCACCGGCTCGGCGCCCCGGTCGCGCACCACGATGCCGACCCGCGCCGGCACCGCCCGCACCCCGCCGAGCTGGTAGTCGGCGTCCGTGCCGACCGGCAGCGCCCGTGGCCGATCCGCATCCGCCGACGGCCCGGCGGCCGCGCCAGCTCCCGGCACCCCGGCGAGCAGCACGAGCAGCACCAGCAACACGAGGGCACCGAGCGTGGTCCCCCGCCGCGGGGTCACCTCAGAAGTCGAAGCCGTCGAACATGTCGCCCAGGCCCTCGCCGATCCCGCCGAACATGTCGCCGAGACCCTCGCCGACCTCACCGATCGCGTCGAAGCCCCCGAACGCGCCGAACATCAGGCCCATGAACATGAAGTCCATCGCCTGGAACCCGCCGAAGTAGCCGGCGGCGTACGGCTGGTAGGCACGCCCGCCCTCCCAGTACGGCACCCGCTTGGCACCGACCATGACCTGACGGGTGTCCGGCGCCGCTCCGGCCCGGACCCGCTCGACGTCGAGCGCGCAGGCCGGCACCTCGCGCTCGGCACCGCCCGCCGGCGTCCACGAGACGTCGGCGACCGACAGCCCGTGACGGGGGTCGAAGAAGCACGGCGGGCGCCGGGTGGGCAGCGGCTGGCCGTGCACCCGGGCGCGCACGCACGCGATCGCATAGCGACCGTCCTCGATGATCTCGGTGACGTGCTTGACCTCCTCGGGGGCAGTGAGCGCGTCACCGGCGGTCTTGGCGGCCTCGTAGGCGTCGAGCGCGCGCTGGTAGTCGGCGTTCGCGCCGGCGTCGAGGTGGTGCCCGGCGAGCTCGAGGTCGAGCTCCTGCAGGTCGACGCCGAAGGCGGTGATGTCCTCGAAGGTCAGCTTGCGCACCGGAGCGAGCTCGGCCTCGCGGCGCTCGAGCTCACGCGCCTTGCGACGGTTCGAGGCGACGACGACCACGGCCACGACGGCGGCGACCACGACGAGAACGACCAGCCACTTCATGGTCCGACACTACGACGTCGCGGCAACCCCGCGGGCGGTGTGGTGGGGTGTCGAGATGCGCTCCCCGATCCCGGACTACCTGACCGAGGTGCTCGACGCCTGCACCGACGACACGGAGGGCGAGCTGGCCGCCTACATCCCCGAGCTGGCGCAGGCCGACCCCGACCGGCTCGGGCTGGCGCTGGCGACCGTCGACGGCCAGGTGTACGGCGTGGGCGACCACGACGTCGCCTTCACCATCCAGTCGATCTCCAAGCCCTTCGCCTACGCCCTGGCCATCGCCGAGCACGGCCTGGACGCGGTGCTCGAGCGGGTCGGGGTCGAACCCTCGGGCGACGCCTTCAACGAGCTGTCGCTGGAGCTGGGCACCGGGCGTCCGTTCAACCCGATGATCAACGCCGGCGCGCTGACCGCGCACGCCCTGCTCGACGACGAGACCGTTCAGCGCGGGTTCTCCGCCTTCGCCGGCCGCAAGCTCGAGGTCGACGAGACCGTCCTCGCCTCCGAGCTCGCCGAGGCCGACCGCAACCGCGCGATCGCATTCATGCTGCGCAGCCACGGCATCATCGAGGCCGACGCGCAGGAGGTGGTCGAGGGCTACACCCGACAGTGCTCGCTGCTGGTGACCGCGCGCGACCTGGCGGTCATGGCCGCCACCCTCGCCAGCGGCGGGGTGCACCCGGTGACCGGCGAGCGGGTGGTCGCCCACGCCGTCACCCGCCAGGTGATGGCGGTGATGGCGACCTGCGGCATGTACGACGCCGCGGGCGACTGGTTCACCAGCGTCGGCATCCCGGCCAAGAGCGGCGTCGCCGGCGGGCTGATCGGCGCCCTCCCCGGCCAGGCCGGCCTGGCGACGTTCTCGCCGCGCCTGGACCGCCACGGCAACTCGGTGCGCGGCGTACAGGTCTTCGAACGGCTCTCCCGTGACATGGGCATGCACCTCATGGAGGTGCCGCCGCCGGCCCGCTCCCTGATGCGCAGCCGCACCCGGATGCCCGGCGACGCCGGTGAGGGCTGGGTCTTCGAGCTCGAGGGCTCGGTGAACTTCGTGGGCATGGAGCGGGTGCTACGCGACCTGTCCGACGAGCCGCCGTCGAACCGGGGCGTGCTACTCGACCTGACCCGGGTCACCGAGGTCCGCGACGTGGGCCGGCGCATGCTCCTGGAGGCGGTACGCCGCCTGGTGCACGACGGTCACGAGGTCACGCTCGTGGACCCGGACGCGATGCTCGAGGCGTTCCCCGACGACCACGCCGACGGCGACCTGGACGCCGGCGACGGGGTCCACGTGCCGGTGCGACGCAGCCGCTGAGGGCCCTGTGCCACGATCGGACCCGTGACCCACGACACCCGCCTGGAGACCTCGCGCACCATCGCCGCGCCCGCCGCCGACATCTTCGCCCTGCTCTGCGACCCCCACGGCCACGTGGCCGTGGATGCCACCGGGATGCTCCAGGACGCGAGCGGGGACCCGGTCCGCGCCGCCGGGGACAGCTTCGTGGTGCACATGGACCGCGAGTCGCTCAACGACATCCCGGAGATGGGCCGCTACGACGTCACCGTGACGATCCGTGACCTCGAGCCGGACCGGCTGATCTCGTGGACGATCCTGGGCCGGGTGCGCCCGCAGATCGGGCACGTCTACGGCTACCGCCTCTCCCCCGACCCCGAGCACCCCGAGGACCCGGCGCGCACCCTGGTGACGTCGTTCTACGACTGGTCCGACATCCACCCGGACTGGGCGGCCCTGGACATGTTCCCGGTCGTCTCCGAGGCCGCGCTGCGCGCGACCCTGGGGATCCTGGACCGCACGGTGCGCCGCGGCTACCCCCGACCGGAGCAGCCGCGGCCCACCAGCGCCGATTGACGACCAGCGACTAGCGACGCGAGTGGTCGCGGAACCCGCGCCCGGTCTTGCGACCGAGGTAGCCCGCGGTCACCAGGTGCTCCAGCAGCGGGGCCGGCGCGAAGCCGGGCTCGCGGAACTCCAGGTAGAGCTCCCGCTGGATCGCCAGCGAGACGTCGTTGCCGACCACGTCGAGCAGCTCGAAGGGTCCCATCGGCAGCGCGCAGCCCAGCTTCATCGCGGAGTCGATGTCGTCGGCGCTGGCGTAGTGCGCCTCGAGCATCCGCACCGCGTCGTTGAGGTAGGGGAACAGCAGCGCGTTGACGATGAAGCCCGCCCGGTCGGTGCAGCTGACCGCGACCTTGCCGACCTTCTCGCACAGCGCCCGGGTGGTCTCGGTGACCGCCTCGTCGGTGGCGACGGTGGAGACCACCTCGACCAGCTTCATGATCGGCGCCGGGTTGAAGAAGTGCATGCCGACCACGTCGCGGGGCCGGGTGGTCGCCTGCGCGCAGGTGATGATCGGCAGCGAGGAGGTCGTCGTGGCCAGGATCGCGCCGGGCTTGCAGATCTCGTCGAGGTTCGCGAACAGCGTCGTCTTGACCTCGAGGTCCTCCGCGATCGCCTCCACCACGATGTCCACCGACGCGAGCTCGTCGAGCGAGGTGGCGCCGGTCAGCCGGGCGAGCACCTCGCCCTTGGCCGCCTCGGGCAGCTTGCCGCGCTGCACCGCCTTGTCCAGCGACTTCTCGATCGCGGCGCGCACCCCGGCGACCTTCGCCTCCGAGCGCCCGACGTACACCACCTCGAAGCCCGCCTTGGCGAACACCTCGACGATGCCGGTCGCCATCGTGCCGGTGCCGACGACGCCGACCCGGGCGATGTCGTGGCGCAGCTGCGGGCGCGCGTCGGCGGACGGCGTCTTGTCGTCGGGGACCACGACCGGACTGTCGGGACCCTCGTAGGTGTAGAAGCCGCGACCGGTCTTGCGGCCCAGCAGGCCCGCGGTGACCATCTGCTTGAGGATCGGCGCCGGGGCGTGCAGGCGGTCGCGGCCCTGCTTGTACATCGTGTCCAGGATCTCGTACGCCGTGTCGAGGCCGATCAGGTCCAGCAGCGCCAGCGGGCCCATCGGGTAGCCGCAGCCGTAGCGCATCGCGGCGTCGATGTCCTCGCGGGAGGCGTACTTGTTCTCGTACATCGACACCGCGTGGTTGAGGTAGCCGAACAGCAGCGTGTTGGCGATGAACCCAGCCTTGTCGCCGCAGACCACCGGGGTCTTCCCCAGCGTCCGCACCAGCGCGGTGACGTCGTCGAGGACCGACTGCTCGGTGACCACCGTGCGCACGACCTCCACGAGGTCCTGCACGGGCGCGGGGTTGAAGAAGTGGGTGCCGACCACCCGTCCCGGCCGCGCGGTCGCGGCGGACAGGTCGGTCACCGACAGCGAGGAGGTGTTGGTCGCCAGGATCGCGTCGGGGCCCACGATCGTGTCGAGCTCGCGGAAGACCTGCTTCTTGGCCTCCATCGACTCCGGGATCGCCTCGAGCACCAGGTCGGCGTCGGCGAGGTCCCGCAGCGAGGTGGTCAGGGTGATCCGGCCCAGGATCTCCGCCTGCTCGGCCTCACTGAGCTTGCCGCCGCGCACGGCGCGGGCGGTGGAGTGCTCCAGGTGGGCGCGGCCCCGGGCCAGCGTCTCCTCGTCGAGCTCGACACCGACGACGCGATGGCCGGTGCGGGCGAAGACCTCGGCGACCCCGGCACCCATGGTGCCGAGTCCGACGACGCCGATGGTCGTGAAGGGGCGGGAGGCTGCGGGCGTTGCGGGGGCGCTCGTCATGGCGGGGATCATGGCACGTATTACTCAGGAGTAACAGTGACCCGGGTCACCGACCTCGGCTCACCAGAGCGCGATGTCGAGCAGCACCCGCTCCCCCGGCCGCTCCAGGCCGCGCGCCCGCTCGTCGGCGAGCAGCCGCTGCTGCCACGCGCTCGGACGGGCGACCTCGGAGAAGCCCAGCCGCCGGTAGAACGGGGCATTGAAGGCGACGTCGCGGTACGTCGTCAGCGAGAGCCGGTCGTGCCCGGCCCACCGGGCCTCCTCGCGGGCCGCCTGCACCAGCGCGGCCCCGATCCCCTGGCGGGCGTGCTCCGGATGGACGGCGAGCTGCTCGAGGTGGGCGTCCCCGTCGACCACGACGACGTGGGCGAAGCCGACCGGCGGATCCCCGGCCACCAGCACGAAGCCCGGCAGCAGGTCGCGGTCGCGTCCGTCGACGGGCGCACCCCAGCCGGCCTCGCCGGCCGTGACGCCGAGCGCCTCGAGGAGCACCGCGTCGGCAGCGGCCTCCACCGCCGCCAGCCGGCGCAGGTCGCGCGGCGCAGCCGGTCGTACGTCGCGGCGTACCGCGGAGGGCTTCGGGGGCGTGCCCGCGGCGCCCGCCGGGCTGAGGTGGTCGGCCATGCGCAGACCCTACGCGGGCGACCGGTAGCCTCTGCGCACGTGAGACTCGTCGTTGCGAAGTGCCAGATCGACTACGCCGGTCGGCTCACCGCCCACCTGCCGATGGCCACCCGGGTGCTGATGATCAAGGCCGACGGCTCGGTGCTCGTGCACTCCGACGGCGGCTCCTACAAGCCGCTGAACTGGATGTCGCCGCCGTGCACCCTGCGCGAGGGCACCACCGAGGACGGCGTGCCGGAGTGGACGGTCACCAGCACCAAGACCGACGACACCCTGCGGATCCTGCTGGACGAGGTCATCAGCGACTCCAGCCACGACCTCGGCGTGGACCCCGGCCTGCAGAAGGACGGCGTCGAGAAGCACCTGCAGGAGCTGCTCGCCGAGCACCCCGCCACCCTCGCGCCCGGCCTGACGCTGGTGCGCCGGGAGTTCCCCACCGCGATCGGCCCGGTCGACCTGATGTGCCGTGACGCCGACGGCCGCAGCGTGGCCGTGGAGATCAAGCGCCGCGGCGACATCGACGGCGTCGAGCAGCTCACCCGCTACCTCGAGCTGCTCAACCGCGACCCGCTGCTGACCACCAACGGCGCGGTGAGCGGCGTCTTCGCCGCCCAGCAGATCAAGCCCCAGGCCCGGGTGCTCGCCGAGGACCGCGGCATCCGCTGCGTCACGGTGGACTACGACGCCCTGCGCGGCCTCGACGACCCGAGCCACCGGCTGTTCTAAAGCCCCGGAGCCTGACCATGCGCATCTTCCACGTCGCCACCCGCGCCGACTGGGAGGCGGCGCAGGCGTCCGGCGCCTACACCACCTCCACCCGCGGGACGAGCCTCGCCGAGGAGGGGTTCATCCACGCCGCCCGCGCCGAGCAGTGGGAGGCGGTGCACGCGGCGTACTACGCCGACGCCACCGAGCCGCTCGTGCTGCTCGAGATCGACACCGACCTGCTCGACGTACCGGTCGTCGAGGAGCCGCCGACGCCCGGGGCGACGGAGACCTTCCCGCACGTGTACGGCGCGCTCCCGCCCGCCGCCGTCGTCGCGGTCCGCGCGATCTGAGCGGGTCCGGGCCGTCGCCTCCCGTCCGGCCGGCCGGCGCTCAGGCCGGACCGGCCGGGCTGGCGTCGGGACCGGCGTAGCGCAGCCGGACCCGGACGGTGGTCCCGCGGCCCCGCTCGCTCTCCACGGTGACGGTCCCGTCGTGGGCGGCCACCAGCTTCTGCACGATCGAGAGCCCGAGGCCGGCGCCCGGCGCCTGGGTGGCGACCGCGCCCGGGGTGCGGTAGAGCCGCTCGAACAGCCGCGGCACCTCCTCCGGCTCCACGCCGACGCCGGTGTCGCTCACCTCGAGCACCGGGTCGCCGCCGCGCTCGCACACCCGTACCGTGACCCGGCCGCCGGCCGGGGTGAACTTCACGGCGTTCGTCAGCAGGTTCTCCAGCACCTGCACCAGCCGGTCGTGGTCGCCGGAGACCGCCGAGAGCTGCGCGGCCTCGAGCAGCAGCTCGACGCCGGCCGCGCGGGCCGCGGGGGCCTGGTCGCTCGCCACGTGCCCGGCGACCGCCGCCAGGTCCGTCGGGGCGCACTGCACGCGCAGCCGCTCCCCGTCGAGGAACGCCACCGTGAGCAGGTCGTCGACCAGCCGCAGCTCTCGTGCCGCGTTGCGCCGGATGATCTCGACCAGCCGGCGGGCCCGCGCACCCACCTCCTCCTCGGGGAGGTCGGCCAGCAGCTCGGAGCAGCCGATGACCGAGGTCAGCGGCGTGCGCAGCTCGTGGGAGACGGTCGCGATCAGCTCATCGCGCATCCGGTCGGCCTCGGCCTCCATGCGGCGCCGCTCGGTGATGTCGCGCAGTGCCGCCGACACCAGCAGGCCGCTCGCGGTCTCCAGCGGCGACAGCGAGATCTCGACCGGCACCTCACGGCCGTCGCGGTGCACGGCGCACAGCTGGAGCGAGGAGCTCATCGGGCGCGTGCTCGGATGGCGCAGGAAGTCCTCGCGCCGCTGCGGGTGCCTCGCCCGGAAGCGCATCGGCACGAGCACCTCGACCGGCTGCCCGACCAGCTCCTCACGACGATGGCCGAGCACCCGCTCGACCTGCCGGTTCACAAGCACGATCGTGCCGTCCGCGTCGACGATCACCGTCGGGTCGGGGGCCGCGTCGAGCAGCTCCCGGAACAGGCCACTGTCGAGCTCGGGCCGATGCACGCGGGAATCGTACGGGCCCGGCGGTCGGGCCGGTCCTGGCGGGGCGGCGCTCACCCGGCGGCGAGCCCGGCGACCTCCTCGGCGCAGCCCCACGCGAGCGTCACTCCTGCCCCGCCGTGGCCGTAGCAGTGGATCACCCGCCCGACCCGCTCCAGGCGCACGGTGGGGCGTACCGGACGCAGCCCGACGCGGTGGCGCAGCACCCGCGCGCCGGCGATCTGTGGCACGAGCGCGGTGGCACGGCGCAGGATCGAGTCCGCGACGTCGGGGTCCGGCGTACGGCTCCAGACGCCCTCCTCGTCGGTCCCGCCGACGATGATCTCCCGCTCGCGCGGCACGACGTACGTCGGCCCGGCGGCGTCGAGCCACCACTCCTCGAGCCCGACCTGCTCGAGGTGGACGACCTGCCCGCGCACCGGCTCGACCGACCTGTCGGCGGCGAGCAGCCGGGTGCCGATGCCGGCACAGTCGACCACCAGGTCGGCGCCGTCGGGAAGGGCGGCGAGGTTGAGCCGGGTGAGGGTGCCGCCGAGCGCCTCGACGCGTGCGGCGAGCCAGCGCAGGTGCACCGGCATGTCGACCACGGGCGCCACGAACGACCAGCCGCCGGCGTACCCGGGCGGCAGGACGCGCGGGGCCTCCAGCACCGGTACGGCGCCGGCCCACCACGGCGGCCCGGCTGCCTCGGCCAGCACCTCGGTGCCCCGCCGCAGGCGCACCCCGGCGTCCGGGTCGGCCGCGGCCAGCGCCGCGAGCACCTCGCGCGAGCGCGCCGCCCAGGCGGTGACCCGCTCCTGGGGCAGGGCGCGGTAGGGGTACCAGAGCGCCGCGGCGATCGCCGAGGTCGTCTCCAGCGGCAGGTCGCGCGCGACCACGTCGACGCGGTGGCCAGCCTCGAGCAGCCGCACCGCCGATGTCAGGCCGACCACGCCGGCCCCGACCACGATCACCCTGCTCACGAGCTACCTCCGCGGATCGACGCCCTGTCTCACGCCGCAGTCTGGCGCATCGGGGAGGATCAGGCGCCGGCGATGCGCGGCGCGGTCGGGTCGCTGTCGCCGCCGCCCTGCTCGCGCGCGACGTAGTCCTCGAGGTCCTCGACGTCGTCGCGGTTGCGGATCGCCACGGCCAGCAGGTCCGACATCGTCGCGACCTCCTCGACCTGCTCCTTGATGAACCACTGCATGAACTGCTCGGAGGCGAAGTCGCTCTCCTCGCGCGCCACGCGCAGCAGGTCGTTGATCTGCTCGGTGACCCGCTTCTCCTGCTCCAGGGCCAGGCGGATCGGTGCGACGACGTCCTCGAAGTGCGCGACCGGCGCCTCCGCGCCCGGGATCACGACGTCGGCGTCGGTGTCGAGGAGGTACTGCACCATCATCATCGCGTGGTCGCGCTCCTCGAGCGCCTGGGCGTAGAAGAACGCCGCCATGCGCGGCATCGTCAGCGCGTCGTAGTGCACCGCGCAGGCGAGGTACTGGTTGTGGGCGGCGAACTCGTTGCCGATCTGGACGTTGAGCTGCTCGGCGAAACGGGGGGCGACCATCAGTGGGCTCCTGGCTGGAGGTGGACTCGGGAGGAGGCCGCCACGAGCAGAGCGCTCAGGCGACCTCGGCAAGCTTCTTCTTGGTGACCTTCTTGCCGTCGACCCGCACGAGCTTGCGCTTCTTGACCGTATACCCCGGGGGCAGCGTGCCCTCCTTCAGCATCCGCAGCGGGCAGCGCCCGCACTTGGACTTGGACTCGCAGCACTCCATCTTCGGAAGCTTGCGGACCTTCGAGGGGTCCTTCGCCTTGCCCTTCGCCATGCGCAGCACGGTAACAGGCATTCGTTAGGCATGCCTTACCTTTGTCCAACTTTCTGTGGCCCGCGCCACCCGGGCACGGGTCCTGGCGCGCCGGGCGGACCAGGACCCCGTGACCGGGTCAGTCAGTCCAGGTCGTGGGCGCGGCGGATGACCTCGACGATGCCGCCCATGATCTCGGTCAGGCCGAAGTCCTTGGGGGTGTAGACCCCGGCGACGCCCAGCTCGCGCAACCGGCGCCCGTCGGAGTCGGGGATGATCCCCCCGACGATCACCGGCACGTCCGCCAGACCGGCGGCACGCAGCCCGTCGAGCACGGCCGGCACCAGCTCCATGTGCGAGCCGGAGAGGATCGAGAGGCCCACGCAGTGCACGTCCTCGGCCACGGCGGCGCCGACGATCTGCTCCGGGGTCAGCCGGATGCCCTGGTAGACCACCTCGAACCCCGCGTCGCGCGCACGCACGGCGACCTGCTCGGCGCCGTTGCTGTGCCCGTCGAGGCCGGGCTTGCCGACCAGCAGGCGCAGCCGCCCGCCCAGCTCCTCGCCGGTGGCCCGCACCCGCTCGCGGACCGCTGCGAGGTCGGCGCCAGGGGCGGCCACCCCGACGGCGCCGCTGACACCGGTCGGCGCACGGAACTCGCCGAAGACCTCGCGCAGGGTGCCGGCCCACTCCCCCGTGGTCGCACCGGCGCGCGCGGCGACCAGCGTCGCCGCCATCAGGTTCGTGTCGGTCTTCGCGGCGGCCGCGAGCGCCTCGAGGGCGCGGGCGACCTCCGCCTCGTCACGCTGGGCCTTCCAGGCCTCGACGCTGTCGATCGCCGACTGCTCGGCGGCCGGGTCGGCCGCCATGATCGCGGCGTCCAGGTCCGCGGTCAGCGGGGACGGCTCGGTGGTCTCGTAGCAGTTGACCCCGACGATGCGCTCCTCGCCGGACTCGATGCGCGCGCGCCGAGCGGCGTGGCTGGCGACCAGCGCCTGCTTCATGTAGCCGGACTCGACCGCCGCGACCGCCCCGCCCATCTCCTGCACCCGCTCGATCTCCGCGCGGGCACCCTCGACGAGCTCGGCCACCTTGGCCTCGATCACGTGCGAGCCCTCGAAGATGTCGTCGTACTCCAGCAGGTCCGACTCGACGGCCAGCACCTGCTGCAGGCGCAGCGACCACTGCTGGTCCCAGGGACGCGGCAGGCCGAGCGCCTCGTTCCAGGCGGGCAGCTG
Organism: Nocardioides ochotonae; assembly: GCF_011420305.2. Lineage (NCBI taxonomy): Bacteria > Bacillati > Actinomycetota > Actinomycetes > Propionibacteriales > Nocardioidaceae > Nocardioides > Nocardioides ochotonae. The sequence goes on from NZ_CP061769.1 coordinate 2,909,804, forward strand.
GAGCGCGCGGGCACGCGCGTTCTTCGACAGCGTCACGCCGAGCATCTCCAGCACGATGCGCTGGACGTTGTTCTCCGGCTGCGCCTCGGTGAGGCCCAGGGAGTTCACCTGCACGCCGTAGCGGAAGCGCCGCATCTTCGGATCGGTCACGCCGTAGCGCTCCGCGGTGATCTCGTCCCACAGCCGCACGAAGGCCCGCATCTTGCAGGTCTCCTCGATGAAGCGCACACCGGCGTTCACGAAGAAGGAAATGCGCCCGACGACCTTCTCGAAGTCGTCCTCGGAGACCTGGCCGGAGGCCTTGACCGCGTCCAGCACGGCAATCGCGGTGCACAGCGAGTAGGCCAGCTCCTGCGTCGGCGTCGCGCCGGCCTCCTGCAGGTGGTAGCTGCAGATGTTGATCGGGTTCCACTTCGGGATCTGGTGGACCGTGTAGGCGATCATGTCGCTGATCAGGCGCAGGGAGTGCTCGGGCCCGAAGACGTAGGTGCCCCGGGAGAGGTACTCCTTGATGATGTCGTTCTGGGTCGTGCCGGCCAGCTGGGCCGCGACCTCCTCGGGCGAGAGATCGGGGTTCTGCTCCTCCGCGACCACCTGGTACATCGCGAGCAGCCACATCGCCGTCGCGTTGATCGTCATCGAGGTGTTCATCTCGGTGAGGGGGATCGAGTCGAAGAGCTTGCGCATCTCCCCCAGGTGCGGGACCGGTACGCCGACCTTGCCGACCTCGCCGCGCGCCAGCGGGTCGGTCGGGTCGTAGCCCGTCTGCGTCGGCAGGTCGAACGCGACCGAGAGGCCGGTCTGGCCCTTGGCGAGATTGGTGCGGTACAGCGCGTTGGAGGCTTCCGCAGTGGAGTGGCCCGCGTAGGTCCGCATCACCCACGGGCGGTCCTTGACGGGACGGTCCGGCCTGTCGTTCTCGCTCATGGGGGAAGGGTAGGACGAGACCTACCCTTTGGTAACTACCTGTGGCCTTTCCGACATTCGCGTCCCAGGTCTGGACATCCGGGCTCTGAGAAAGGTGGAGCCGTCGGGAGCGCATGGTCCTCGCCCCTTCTGGGGAACTGCGTTTTGCTCGGGCGATTAATCATTTCATCCGGGGTAATTTTCAAAATCACCGCTCGGGGTGCAACCGAATGCGTCCCCGGAGCGTCATGGTGGGTAAGAGGAACACACGACGAAGCGCTGGCGGGCGCGCATTATCGAGAGACGGGCGACACCATGGAGATCCACTCGGACGGGCCGGCTCTCGTGCTCAGCGGGGACTTCGACGTCCGCAGCACCAGCAAGGTGCGCCCCGCGCTCTACGCCCACCTCGAGGCCCACGGCGAGGGTGAGGTCGTCGTCGACCTCACCGCCGTGCGGGTCGTGGACCTGACCGCGCTCAAAGTGCTGGCGGTGGCCACCCGCCGCGCACACGAGGACCGGGGCCAGCAGCTGGTGCTGCGCGGCTGCGGCCCCGCCGTACGACGGATGCTGCACAAGTCCCGCCTGATCCGCGTCCTCGAGGTCGAGCGCACCGCGGTCCCCGCCTGACACCAGTCCGATCTCGGCCTGACCACAGCCGGCCGGACCGGACGCCGCCGAGGCGGCGGCCCCGCGCGCGGGCACTAGCCTCATGCCATGGTCAACCTCACCAGGATCTACACCCGCACCGGCGACGGCGGCGAGACCCGCCTCGGCGACATGAGCCTCACCACCAAGAACGACCTGCGGCTGCACGCCTACGCCGACGTCGACGAGTCCAACGCGGTCATCGGCGTCGCGATCGCGACCGGCGGCCTCGACGCCGACGTCGAGCGCGTGCTCACCCGCATCCAGAACGACCTCTTCGACGTCGGTGCCGACCTGTGCACCCCGGTGGTGGCCGACCCGGAGTACCCGCCGCTGCGCATCGAGCAGTCCTACGTCGACCGGCTCGAGGCGTGGTGCGACGAGTACAACGCGCAGCTCCCGGCCCTGCGCTCCTTCATCCTCAACGGCGGCACCCCCGCCGCCGCGCAGCTGCACGTCGCCCGCACGGTCGTACGCCGCGCCGAGCGCGCCGGCTGGGCAGCCTTCGAGGTGCACGGCGAGGTCATGAACAAGCTGGCCCTCACCTACCTCAACCGTCTCTCGGACCTGCTGTTCATCCTGGCCCGCCACGCCAACGGCGCCCAGGGCGACGTGCTGTGGGTCCCCGGCGGCGAGCGGGACTGAGGCGATGACACCCGAGCGGTTCTGGGAGCTCATCGACTCCCTCGGCGGCGTCGCCGACGACGAGACCTGCGAGCGCCTCGACCTGGAGCTCCAGCGCACCGGCGAGGGTGACGCCTTCGCCGACGAGGTCGAGGTGCATGTGGCCGACCTGCTGCGCCACTGCACCGTCCCGGCCGGCATGCCCGAGGACAGCGAGGAATGGCTCGCCGCGGCGGTGGTCGCGGCCGGCCGCGACGCCTACGAGGCGACCATCGCCGCCGGCGGCGAGATCGACGCCGCACGCTGGCGCTGGCGCGACGCCGAGGCGCTGCTGGTCGCCGGGTGGAGCAGCCACGCGGCCGCGGTCGACACCACGCCGCGCGACCACGACCCCGCCTTCCCGGTGACCCTGCAGTGGAAGGTCGCCGCTCCCCCGGTGGGCGTGTACACCAGCCATGGCGTCGACGACCTGGGCGACGACCCCGAGACCGGGGTGGCCACCAGCTCCGACCCCGCCTGGGACCGGGCGCGGCGCTACCTCATGGACGACCCGGGCCTGACCGAGGAGCTGGGTGCCCTCGACTGGCTGGACCTGCACCTCGTGGTCCGCGAGGACAGCGAGGTCGCGGAGCCGGAGCTGCGCCCCTACCCCTCCCCCGACGCGGTGCGCTCGGTCGTGCTCGCGGTGCCGCAGTCGCTGTTCGCCGACCCCGACACCCGCACCGAGGCCTACGTGGAGGCCGTGCAGGCGATGGTCGCGGGGCTCGCCGGGCGCATCCAGCGCTGACCGTCCCGGGGCCGATCAGGCGCGGCGGCGCGCCGACCAGTCGGCCCCGGGCGGACGCGCCTCGAGCCAGGACTGGAAGCCGGTGAGCGAGGCCGTGCTCATCGCGAGCTCGAGCGGGCCGTCCGGGCTCGCGCAGCCGATGATGACGTGGTCGGGGTACAGCGACATCTCCTCGTGACCCTCCGGCACCCGGCGTACCTCGTAGCTCAGCGACGAGCGGTCCCAGCTGCGCTTGGGGCGCGGGGACAGCGAGAAGATCCGGAACCACTCCAGCCGCTCACCGGAGTAGCGGCCCAGGCCGAGCACCCAGCCGCGGCCGGGCCGGTCCGCGCGCATCCGGTAGCTGAGCTCGAAGGTGCCGCCGTCGCGCGAGAGCACCCGGCGTCGGAGCACCAGGGCCAGTCCGTAGGCCAGCACGAGGAGCACCAGGACGCCGGCGATGTCCAGCACCCACTGCCACAGCGGCATCTGCACTCCTGGGGGAAAAACACGTCGACCGGTGTCCGTCACCCTACTGGGCGACAGACACCGGTCGGCGTCGGGGTCGGAACCGGAGGACCGGTCTCCTAGGAGGCGCGCTCCACGGCGCGGATGCGGGCCTCGGCGCGACGGATGTGCGTCTCCGCCTCGCTCGGCTCCACGATGGCGTACGCCGCCTCCAGGTCGGCACGCGCTGCGTCCACGTCGATCTCGTGGGACAGCAGGGCGTGCGGGGACAGGATCGAGACGCGGTCGTCCGCGACGGACAGGAAGCCACCGTCCGCCACGGCGAACACGATCTCGTCACCCGTCGTGATGATCTCCACCACGGCGTCCACGAGGAGCGAGAGCATCGGCGTGTGCCCGGGGAGCACACCCAGATCACCCTCGGTGGTGCGGGCGATGACCATCTCGGCCCCACCCGACCACACCACGCGGTCGGCCGCAACGAGCTCGACGTGCAGCGCGCTGCCGTTGTCCTGGCCGGCCATGATCAGAGGTTCTTCTGGATCTCGGCCCACTTGGCCTCGACGTCGTCGAGGCCACCGCACATGAAGAACGCCTGCTCCGCCACGTGGTCGTACTCGCCGTCGGCGATCAGGTTGAACGCCTCGATCGTGTCGCCGATCGTGACGGTCGAGCCCTCGATGCCGGTGAACTGCTTGGCCACGTAGGTGTTCTGCGACAGGAACCGCTGGATGCGGCGCGCGCGGGAGACGATGATCTTGTCCTCTTCGGACAGCTCGTCGACACCCAGGATCGCAATGATGTCCTGCAGCTCCTTGTTGCGCTGCAGGATCTGCTTGATCCGGATCGCGCAGTCGTAGTGCGCCTGCCCGATGTACTGCGGGTCGAGGATCCGCGACGTCGAGGTCAGCGGGTCCACGGCCGGGTAGATACCGAGCGAGGCGATCTCACGGGACAGCTCCGTGGTCGCGTCCAGGTGGGCGAAGGTGGTCGCCGGCGCCGGGTCGGTGTAGTCGTCGGCGGGCACGTAGATCGCCTGCATCGAGGTGATCGAGTGACCGCGCGTCGAGGTGATCCGCTCCTGCAGGACACCCATCTCGTCAGCCAGGTTGGGCTGGTAGCCCACGGCGGAGGGCATGCGACCCAGCAGGGTCGAGACCTCGGAACCGGCCTGGGTGAAGCGGAAGATGTTGTCGATGAACAGCAGGACGTCCTGCTGCTGCACGTCACGGAAGTACTCCGCCATGGTGAGCGCGGAGAGCGCGACGCGCAGACGCGTGCCCGGCGGCTCGTCCATCTGGCCGAAGACGAGGGCGGTCTGTCCGAGGACGCCCGCCTCCTCCATCTCGACCATCAGGTCGTTGCCCTCACGGGTGCGCTCGCCGACACCGGCGAACACCGACACACCACCGTGGTTGCGGGCCACACGCGCGATCATCTCCTGGATGAGCACGGTCTTGCCCACGCCCGCGCCGCCGAACAGGCCGATCTTGCCGCCCTGGACGTACGGCGTCAGCAGGTCGATGACCTTGATGCCGGTCTCGAACATCTCGGTCTTCGACTCGAGCTGGTCGAACGCCGGCGCCTTGCGGTGGATGCCCCAGCGCTCGTTGACCTCGAAGGTCTCGCCCGGAGCCAGGTTGAGCACGTCGCCGGTGGTGTTGAACACCTTGCCGAGCGTCGCGTCACCGACGGGGACCATGATCGGGTTGCCCGTGTCGCGCACCGCGGTGCCACGGACCAGGCCGTCGGTCGGCTTCAGCGAGATCGCACGGACCATGCCGTCGCCGATGTGCTGGGCGACCTCGAGCGGGAGGACGAAGTCCACCCCGTTGAGGGTCACCTCGACCTCGAGCTTGTTGTAGATCTCCGGCATGTTGTCGACGGGGAACTCCACGTCGACGACCGGGCCGATCACGCGGGCGACGCGGCCGACACCCGTAGCGCCGGTCTGGTTGGTCTCTTCAACCGTTGCAGTCATGTCTCTCACTCACTCCCGGCGTTCGCATCGGCCAGCGCGTTGACGCCACCGACGATCTCGCTGATTTCCTGGGTAATGCCGGCCTGGCGGGCCTGGTTGGCGATGCGGGTGTACTTCTTGATGAGCTCCTCGGCGTTGTCCGTGGCGGACTTCATCGCCTTCTGGCGGGCAGCGAGCTCGGAAGCCGCCGCCTGCAGCACGGCGAAGAAGATCCGGCTCTGCACGTACTGCGGAAGCAGCGCGTCCAGCACCTCCGACGCAGACGGCTCGAACTCGTAGAGCGGGAGCAGGTCGGCCTCGGTCGGCTTCTCGTGACCCTGGACGACCTCGAGCGGCATCAACCGCATCGCGGTCGGCTCCTGGACCATCATCGAGCGGAACCGGGTGTAGACCACGTGGACCTCGTCGACGACACCGTCCTCGTCGGGCTCCTTGAGGAAGGCGTCGATCAGCGCGGTGCCGATCTCGGCGGCGACCTCGTAGGAGGGCTGGTCGGAGAAACCGGTCCACGCGCGGGCCACCGGACGCTGGCGGAACTTGAAGTACGCCTCGCCCTTGCGGCCCGTGATGTACCAGTCGACCTCCTTGCCCTCCGCGCGCACCCGCTCGGCGAGGCGCTCGGCCTCCTTGAGCGCGCTCGAGGAGTAGGCGCCGGCGAGACCGCGGTCGCTGGTGATGACCAGGATCGCGGCCCGCTTCGGGTTCTCGATCTCCTTGGTCAGGGGGTGGTCGACCTTCGAGAAGGTCGCCACCGCCGAGACCGCACGAGTCAGCTCGCGGGCGTACGGCGCCGCCGCCAGAGCCCGCTGCTGCGCCTTGATGATCCGGGACGCAGCAATGAGCTCCATGGCGCGCGTGATCTTCTTCATCGACTCCGTCGACTTGATCCGCGCGCGGTACTCACGCAGCGATACGGCCATGGTCAGCCCCGCTTCTGCTTGACGATCTGCTCCTGCTCGAGCGCGTCGTCCTCAAGGGCCTCCGCCTTCTCCGAACCCGGCTTCACCGAGCCACCGTCCGAGGTCTCGAACTGGTGGAGGAAGTCGTCGTAGGCGGCGGTCAGGCCGGCCTCGTCCTCGAACTTCTGCGTCTCGCGGATCGCGGACAGGATGCCCGTGTGCGTGCGGCGCAGGTAGTCGATGAACTGGTTCTCGAAGCGCAGGACGTCGCCGACCGGCACCACGTCGAGGCGACCGGTGGTGCCCAGCCACAGCGAGACCACCATCTCCTCGAGCGGGTACGGCGAGTACGCCGACTGCTTGAGCAGGGCCATCAGGCGCTGACCGCGGGCCAGCTGCTGACGCGAGGCGGCGTCGAGGTCGGAGGCGAACATCGCGAACGCCTCCATGGCGCGGAACTGCGCCAGGTCGACCTTGAGCGAGCCGGTGACGGCCTTCATCGCCTTGGTCATCGCCGCACCGCCGACGCGCGACACCGAGACACCGACGTCGATGGCCGGACGCTGGTTGGCCGCGAACAGGTCGGACTGCAGGAAGATCTGACCGTCGGTGATCGAGATGACGTTGGTCGGGATGAACGCCGAGACGTCGTTGGCCTTGGTCTCGATGATCGGCAGGCCGGTCATCGAGCCCGCGCCCAGCTCGTCGGAGAGCTTCGCGCAGCGCTCGAGCAGACGCGAGTGCAGGTAGAAGACGTCACCCGGGTAGGCCTCGCGGCCCGGCGGGCGACGCAGCAGCAGCGACACGGCGCGGTACGCCTCGGCCTGCTTGGTCAGGTCGTCGAACACGATGAGGACGTGCTTGCCCTCGTACATCCAGTGCTGGCCGATGGCCGAGCCGGTGTACGGCGCGAGGTACTTGAAGCCGGCGCTGTCGGAGGCCGGGGACGCCACGATCGTGGTGTACTCCAGCGCACCGGCGGCCTCGAGCGCGCCACGCACGGAGGCGATGGTCGAGCCCTTCTGGCCGATGGCGACGTAGATGCAGCGAACCTGCTTGGTCGGGTCGCCCGACTCCCAGTTCTGCTTCTGGTTGATGATCGTGTCGATCGCGATCGTGGTCTTGCCGGTCGCGCGGTCACCGATGATCAGCTGACGCTGACCACGGCCGATCGGGGTCATCGAGTCGATCGCCTTGATGCCGGTGGCGAGCGGCTCGTGCACCGACTTGCGCTCGACCACGTTGGGAGCCTGCAGCTCCAGCGCGCGGCGGCCGGTGGTCTCGATCTCGCCGAGGCCGTCGATCGGGGTGCCGAGCGGGTCGACCACGCGACCGAGGTAGCCGTCACCCACGGGAACCGAGAGGATCTCGCCGGTGCGGTGGACCGGCTGGCCCTCCTCGATGCCCTCGAAGTCACCGAGGATGACGACGCCGATCTCGCGGTCCTCGAGGTTCAGGGCCAGGCCCAGGGTGCCGTCCTCGAACTTGAGCAGCTCGTTCGCCATCGCCGACGGAAGCCCACTGACACGCGCGATGCCGTCGCCGGCCGATGCGACCGTCCCGACCTCTTCCTTGCTGGCCGCGTCGGGCTGGTAGTCGGCGACGTACTTCTGCAGCGCGTCGCGGATCTCGTCCGGACGGATGGAGAGCTCCGTCATCGTCGTTCCTTCTCTCTTTGGGTCTTCGAAGTGTTCGGGGTGGTCAGCCGACGAGTCGGCGGCGGGCGTCGTCGAGGCGGGTGGAGACAGTGCCGTCGATGACGTCGTCACCGATCTCGACACGGACGCCGCCCAGGACGGCCGGGTCGACCAGCAGGTTGAGATGGATCGGCCGGCCGTACTGGCGCGACAGCACGTCGCCCAGACGCCGCTGCTCGACCTCGGAGAGCGGACGGGCCACCCTCACGGTGGCGACGCTGCGCCCGTGCACCTCGGCAGCCACCTTCTGGTACTCCTCCAGGGCCGCCGACACGGTGCGGTGGCTCCCGGAGACGGCCTGCTCGGCGAGCACGACCGTCGCCGACAGCGAACGCCCTTCCAGCAGCGAGCGCAGCAGGCTGGCCTTCGCGCTCACCGTCCGGGAGGGATCGGCGAGTGCGTCGCGCAGCTCGGGGTTCTGCTTGATCGCCTGGCCGAGGGTGAAGATCTCGTCCTCGAGCCGGCCGGCGTCGTCACCGACGGACCGGACGAGCGCGACGACGCCGAGGTGCTCGAGAGCGTCGGCGAGGTCGCGGTTGGCGATCCAGCGGCGGGAGACCGCCGAGCGGAGCAGCCCGAGCGCGTCGGCGCCGATCTTCGAGCCGAACACGTCGGCGACGAAGCCGCTACGTGCCTCGGCGGGCGCCGACGCGTCGGTGACGAAGCGGCGCAGCGCACCTTCGGAGCGCAGCGTCGCCGCGACCGCGAAGAGGTCACCGCCCACCGTCGCCGCGGCCGGACCGGACGTCATGGACTCCAGCTCCCCGGCCAGGGCGACGACGGCGTCGGCCGACGCGCCGCGGAAGGACTTCGTCATCAGTTGACCCCCGGCGTCCCGGCCTCGAGGTCGGCGAGGAAGCGCTCCACGACACGGCCCTGACGGACGTCGTCGTCGAGGCTCTCGCCCACGATGCGGCCAGCGAGCGTGGTGGCCAGCGTGCCGACCTCCACGCGCAGGCTGTTGACGGCCTGCTGGCGCTCCGCCTCGATCTGCGTCTTCCCGTGCTCGACGATCCGGGAAGCCTCGGCCTGGGCCTGCTCCCGCATCTCCGAGACGATAACGGCACCCTGCTCACGCGCTTCCTCACGGATGCGCGCAGCCTCGTGACGGGCGTCGGCGAGCTGCTTCTCCAGCTCGGCGAGCTTGGCGTCGGCCTCGGCCTGCTTGGTCTCGGCCGCCGACAGGCCGCCCTCGATCGCAGCCGTTCGCTCGGCGAAGGCCTTCTCGAAGTTGGGGACGACGAACTTCCGGATCGCCAGGAGCAGCACCAGGAAGACGGCGGCCCCCAGGATGATCTCCGAGACGTGCGGGATGAGCGGGTTCAGCTCTCCCGCGGCCTGGATCGATTCACGCATGGGTCACCTCGGTCTTGGGGGTCGCGCGTCAGGAAAGGACGAAGGCGAGCGCGATGCCGATGATCGCGAGCGCCTCGGCGAGCGCGAAGCCGAGGATGGCGATCGACTGCAGGCGCGACTGGGCCTCGGGCTGGCGGGCCACACCGTTGATGTAGGCCGCGAAGATCAGACCCACGGCGAGGGCGGGGCCGATCGTGGCGATGCCGTAGCCGAGCATGTTGAGCGAGCCGTTGATGTCACCATTCATGACGGTGAGTGTTCCTTTCGGTTTGGTACTGCGGGAGTTTCGTTTCTCGGGCGCTCACCGGCCCACAGGGCACGGTGTGCTGCTCAGTGCTCGTCGGCGACAGCACCTGAGACGTACATGGCGGTCAGCAGCGTGAAGACGTAGGCCTGGAGGAACATGACCAGGAGCTCCAGCGCGGAGACTCCGAAGAACATGACCCAGGCGAGCACGCCGCCGATCGCGTTGATCGGGGAGAACGCCTCCAGGAGGAGGTACTCACCACCGAGGGCGAAGAGGATCAGCAGAAGGTGGCCGGCGAACATGTTCGCGAACAGACGCAGGGCCAGGGTGACCGGGCGGACCAGGATGTTGGACAGGAACTCCAGCGGAGCGATCAGCAGGAGGACCGGGCCGCGCACGCCGGCCGGCACGCAGGTGTGCTTGAGGTAGCCGAGGAAACCGTGCTTCCAGATGCCCACGCCGTTGTAGAGCAGCCAGCTCAGGGCCGCGAGGCCGTAGGCGTAGCCCGAGTGCGAGAACGTCGGGAACTGGATGAACGGGACCAGGCCGAAGTAGTTGTTCACCAGCACGAAGGCGAAGAGGGTGAACAGGTACGGCACGAACTTCATGTAGTGCTCGGTGCCGATGATGTCGCGGGCGATGCCGTTGCGGACACCGCTGTAGGCCCACTCACCGGCGTACTGGAGGCGACCGGGGACGATCGCCGCCTTCCGCGACGCCGCGTAGGTCACCGCGAAGATGAGGACCGCCGAGAGGACGACCATCACCATCGGCTTGGTGATCCCCCCGATGATCGGGGGCAGGTCGAAGTCCGCGGGACCGGGGGGCGTGAAGCCGCCGCTGGCCATGGGGACGAGCGCTGCTGCGAGATTCCCAGCGATCAACGCCGTGTCTCCTTCATGTACGTCACTTCTTCGAGTCTGTGGGCGGCACGTGACCGAACTGCTTCACGACCATGTAGATGCCGAACCCGGCACCGATCAGGATGCCGATGGCTACCAGGAAGGTCGTCCCCAGCCAGCGGTCGGCCAGCCAGCCGGCGCCGCCGTACAGGAGCACTCCGGCCACGATCTGACTGAAGGCCTGCCACGGGTCCGGCTGGGGTCCCTGGCCGTTCTCCGGCGCGTCTTTCGAAGCCATTGCGAACCGGACTGTAGCAGTCGGAGATGGTCATCGATCCCCCGCGTCCGACCTGGGGCCAACAGGGCCCGCACCGGGCGCGGGAAGGTCGAAGACGGGGATTCGGGCGCGCACGGTCCACACGACCTGCGCGACCATCCACACCAGCGTGCCGCCGATGATCCCGCCCACCATCCAGACCCGGTCCAGGGTGTCCTCGACCAGGCCGGCGTCCTCGATCGCCACGAGGGCGAGCAGCAGGAGCAGCACCTGGAGGGCATAGGTCAGCAGCGCGAAGAGCAGCGACGCCGCCGGCATCAGCCCCGCCACCGTGTGCACGGTGAAGGAGCCGAAGGAGAACACGGCGACGGCGATGAAGGCCCCGACGAGCACCCCGAGCCCAGCGGCGGACCCGCTCACGAGGCCACCGACCGCTCCGGCCACGAGCCCCAGGCCCGCCGTCGTCACCGCAGCCCACACCAGCACCCGCGCGCCGCTGTGGCGGCGGGGGTCGGCCGACGTCGTGGTCGGCTTCGTCGGCATGGTCGTCGGCAAGATCGGCGGCCCGTCGGGTCGTGTGCGGTCTGGCTGTGTCCCGAAGGTGCTCGGGCCACGGTCGCGACCCGTTCGGGCCGCTCGTGAAAACTATCACAAGGCGTAGGTACAGCGTTCTGCGCCCCCTCCCCCGTCTTGGGCCCCGTCTTGGGCCCCGCCTCCGGGACCCCGTTCGGGTAGCGCCCGGGGGGTCGCTACGGGGCGGGCTCGTCGAGCGCCTCGAGCAGCTTGGGCTTGTGCAGGACCGGCAGCAGGAAGGTCAGCGCCACGGTGAGCACCACGGCGCTGCCGAGCGCGATCCAGACCCAAGCCCCGCGGTAGAGCGAGGGGATCACCGTGCCGAAGGCGACCAGCGCGGCCCAGGTCCACATGATCAGGACGGCCCGGCGCTGGGAGTGCCCGATCTCCAGCAGCCGGTGGTGCAGGTGCTGCTTGTCCGGGGCGAACGGCGAGCGCCCCGCTCTCGTCCGGCGTACGACGGCCAGCACCAGGTCCAGCAAGGGCACCACGAGGATCGCGATCGGCAACAGCAGCGGTAGCAGCGTCGGCAACAGGCTGGCCTGGGTGCCCGGGCCGCCCTCCGCGATCTGGGAGCCGGAGAACTGCCCGGTCAGCGTCACCGCGCTGGCCGAGAGCACCAGGCCGATCAGCATCGAGCCGCTGTCGCCCATGAACAGGCGTGCCGGGTGGAAGTTGTGCACCAGGAACCCCGCGCAGGCACCGGCCAGGGAGATGCTGAGCAGCGCGGCGGTCGTGGCCCGGTCGGCACTGTTGAGCCGGGTCAGCTCGTAGCAGAAGACGAAGAAGGCGATCGCGCCGATGCCCACGACGCCGGCGGCCAGGCCGTCGAGGCCGTCGACGAAGTTCACCGCGTTGACGGTCGCCACGACCACGAAGCCGGTCAGCAGCGCGCCCTGGGTGCCCTCCAGGGAGAACTGCACCCCGTTGGTCCAGGGGAAGTAGAAGTACTGGATCCCGAAGAAGATGAGGAACCCGGCGGCGAGCACCTGCCCGCCGAGCTTGGTGAGCGCGTCCAGCTCGAAGAGGTCGTCGAGCACGCCGACCGCGCAGATGAGGGCGCCGGCGATCAGCACGATGCCCGCGTCCTTGAAGACGAACGGGCCGCCCAGGGAGAGGAACGGCAGCTCCCGGGCGACCAGGTAGGCAGCGACCAGGCCGCCGAGCATCGCCAGGCCGCCGAGGTACGGGATCGGCTCGTCGTGCACGTCCCGGTCGCGCACCCGGGCGACGGCGCCGGTGCGCAGCGCGATCTCGCGGGCGAACACGGTCAGCAGCGAGGTGACCGCCGCGGCGACCAGGAAGACCAGGATGTACTCGCGCACCGGCCTAGCCCTCGTCGACGAGCGTGGCGCCGAGCGGTTCCAGCACGGCGTTGAGGTCGCTCAGCGCCAGCGCCCCGCGGCGCAGCACCCGGCCGCGCTCGCCGGTGGCGTCGATGATGGTCGAGGCCTCTGTGCCAGGAGAACTCCCGGCGTCCACGACGACCGCCACCGAGGTGCCGAGCATCTCCTCGGCCGCATCGGCGTCGGTGGCCGCGGGCAGCCCGGTGGTGTTGGCCGAGCTGACCGCCAGCGGGCCGGTGCGCTCGAGGATCGCGAGGGCGACGGGGTGGTCGGGCATCCGCACCGCGACCGTGCCGCGGGTGTCGCCGAGGTCCCACTGCAGGGACGTCTGCTGGTGGCACACGAGGGTGAGCGGGCCGGGCCAGAACTCCTCGACCAGCGCGCGCGCCCAGGCGGGCACCCGTGTGGCCAAGGCGTCGAGGGTGGTGGCCGAGCTCACCAGCACCGGCGGCGGCATCTCGCGGCCGCGCCCCTTGGCCGCCAGCAGCCCCGCGACCGCGGCGGGGTCGAAGGCGTCCGCGCCGATCCCGTAGACCGTGTCGGTCGGCAGCACGATGAGGTCCCCGCGGCGTACGGCAGTGGTCGCGGCGGCCACCGCCGCCTCGCGCTCGTCGTCGGTGGTGGTCGGGAAGCGCTCGGTCACGCTGCTCATCGTGCCAGTCGCGCCGTGAGGAAGCGCGCCCGGCCCGCGAGGTCGCGGTGGTCGCGGACGTCGGCCCAGCGCCCGGTGCCCGCGAAGACCGCAGGCGCCGACTCACCCTGCACGTCGGCGTGCTCGGCGCCGACCACTCCCCCGCGGCGCAGCAGCACCGCCGCCCGGCGCTCGAGCACGCGCAGCGCGTCGAGGCCGTCCTGGCCCGAGAAGAGCGCGAGGTGCGGGTCGTGGTCGCGGGCCTCGGGGGCGACCGACTCCCAGGCCTCCAGCGGGATGTACGGCGGGTTGCAGGTCAGCACGTCGACGGTGCCCACCAGCTCCTCGAAGGCCGTGGCCATGTCGCCGAGCCGGAGCTCGACGCCGGTGCCGGCCAGGTTGCGCTCGGCCCAGGCGTGCGCGCCGGGGTCCAGCTCGACGGCGTGCACCCGGGCGCCGGGCACCTCGTCGGCGAGCGCCTTCGCGACCGCGCCGGACCCGGTGCACAGGTCGAGGACCACGCACTCGCCGCGCTCGGCGAGGACCTCGCTGGCACGCTCCACCGCCCACCCGGCGAGCAGCTCGGTCTCGGGCCGGGGCACGAACACGCCCGGGCCGACGGCCAGCTCGACGTGGCGGAACCAGGCGACCCCGGTGAGGTGCTGCAGCGGCTCGCGGTCCGCCCGGCGGGCCACCAGTGCCGTGTAGCGCTCCGCGTCGTCCGCGGCGACCTCGTCGAGGAGCACCAGCGCGCCACGGGTGGTGCCGAGCACGTGCGCGAGCAGCTCGGCCGCGTCGTGCTCGGGGCTGGCGACCCCGGCGTCCCGCAGCCGCGCGACCGCCTCGGTGAGCAGGTCGCGGCGGCGGCGGGCGCCGGCGTGCTGGGGGCTCACTGCTCCAGCGCCTCGAGGCGGGCGGCGAAGTCGGCGTCGAGGCAGGAGCCGATGACCGGGCCGAGCGCGCCGTCGAGCACCTGGTCGAGGTTGTAGGACTTGTAGCCGGTCCGGTGGTCGGAGATCCGGTTCTCGGGATAGTTGTAGGTGCGGATCCGCTCGGAGCGGTCCACGGTGCGCACCTGGCTGCGCCGGGCGTCGCTGGCCTCGGCGTCGGCCGCCTCCTGGGCGGCGGCGAGGAGCCGCGCGCGCAGGATCCGCATCGCCTGCTCCTTGTTCTGCAGCTGGCTCTTCTCGTTCTGACAGCTCACCACGATGCCGGTCGGCACGTGGGTGATCCGGACCGCGGAGTCGGTGGTGTTGACGCTCTGGCCACCGGGACCGCTGGAGCGGAAGACGTCGATGCGCAGGTCGTTGTCGTCGACGTCGACCTCCACCTGCTCGGCCTCGGGCAGCACCAGGACGCCGGCGGCGCTGGTGTGCACCCGGCCCTGGGACTCGGTGACGGGCACCCGCTGCACGCGGTGCACGCCGCCCTCGAACTTCAGCTGGGCGTACGGCGCCTCGCCGGGCGCCGGGGTCCCCTTCGCCTTCACCGCCACCGTGACGGACTTGTAGCCGCCCAGGTCGGACTCGTGGGCGTCGAGCATCTCGACCTTCCAGCCCTGCGCCTCGGCGTACCGGGTGTACATGCGCAGCAGGTCGCCGGCGAACAGCGCCGACTCCTCGCCGCCCTCCCCGGACTTCACCTCGAGGATCGCGTCCTTGTCGTCGCCGGGGTCGCGGGGCACGAGCAGGCGGCGCAGCCGCTCCTCGGCGGTGTGGCGCTGCTCGACGAGCGCGGTCACCTCCTCGGCGAAGGCGGGGTCCTCGGCCGCGAGCTCGCGCGCGGCCTCGACGTCCTCGCCGAGACGCTGCCAGTCGCGCCAGGTCGTCACGATCGCCGAGAGCGCGTGGTAGCGGCTGTTGAGCCGCTTTGCCAGGCGCGCGTCGGCGTGGGTCTCGGGAGCAGCGAGCCGCTGCTCCAGGTCGGCATGCTCGGCGAGCATCCCCTCGACTGCCTCGAACACGACACTCCTCGACTGCACCACTGATCGAACTGACCAGGCCCGGAAGGACCCGGCTGGCACGGGCGGGTACCCGTGAAATGCAAGCACCGGTCGCCGCCCGAGGGCGACGACCGGTGCAGGGTGACAGCTACTTCTTGGCTGCCTTGGCGTAGCGGGCCTCGAAGCGGGCGACGCGGCCGCCGGTGTCGAGGATCTTCTGCTTGCCGGTGTAGAACGGGTGGCACTGCGAGCACACGTCGGCCTTGATCTGGCCCGAGGTCTCGGTGCTGCGGGTGGTGAACGTCGCGCCGCAGGTGCAGGTCACCTGGGTCTCGACGTAGGTGGGGTGGATGTCCTTCTTCATGGTGTCCTCTCAGCCGCCGGGTCGCCGTCCGCGGGGTGCGGACCGGACGTGAACCGGAACCAGCACAGAAGTGTGCCACTGCAGCCAACGCAGCGGTAATCGGGCCCATTCCCGAACCCGCGCTCCGCACCGGACCACGCGGTGTCTGCTCGGTCACGCCGTCGCGGGCGTCGGGCTAGACGACCCTCGCGAGCAGGGCCTCGACCCGCGAGGCGAGCTCGCGGGGGCTGAACGGCTTGGTGATGTAGTCGTCGGCGCCGGAGTCGAAGCCGTTCTCCACGTCCGTCTCCTGGGCGCGCGCGGTGAGCAGGATCACCGGCAGGTCCGCGAGGGCGGGGTCGGCGCGGATGGCCCGGATCGCGTCGAGGCCGGAGACGCCCGGCATCATCACGTCGAGGACCGCCAGGTCGGGCCGGTCCCCCCGGCACGCGTCGATCGCGGCCTGGCCGTCGGCCACCGCGGTGATCTCGTGGCCCAGTGTGGAGAGCTTGAACTCCACGAGCTCGCGGATGTCGACGTCGTCGTCCGCGACCAGGATCCGTGCCACGAGCAAACCCCCCTGAGACTCGGCGGACACTGCAGGTGAGCCTATCCGGATCGCCGCCCCCGCGGGCCCGGACCGGGCAACCCGCGAGGACGGGACGAGGGGCCGGTCGGCCCGCGGCCGACCGACCCCTCCTCCACATGTGCCGGTGTCCCGGACGCGTCCTCAGCTGCCGGCGCGGTGCATCTTCATCAGGAGCTCGACGTTGCTCTGGGTGCCGCGCAGGCGCTCGTGCAGCAGCTCGGCCGCCTCCTGCTCGCTCCGCTCGGCCAGCGCGCCGCGCAGCTGCCCGACCACCGCTGCCTCCTCGGGGCTGAAGAGCAGCTCCTCGTGGCGGGTGCCCGAGGCGGCGACGTCGATCGCCGGGAAGAGGCGCTTGTCGGCGAGCCCCCGGCTGAGCCGCAGCTCCATGTTGCCGGTCCCGGTGAACTCCTCGAAGATCACCTCGTCCATCGCCGAGCCGCTGTCGACGACCGCGGTGGCGAGGATCGTGAGCGAGCCGCCGTTCTCGATGTTGCGCGCGGCGCCGAAGAACTTCTTGGGCGGGTACATCGCCGCCGCGTCGACGCCGCCGGACAGCATCCGGCCGCTGGCGGGGGTGGCGAGGTTGTAGGCGCGCGCGAGGCGGGTGATGCCGTCGAGCAGCACCACGACGTCGTGGCCGAGCTCGACGAGCCGCTTGGCACGCTCGATCGCCAGCTCGGCGACCAGGGTGTGGTCGGCCGGGGGGCGGTCGAAGGTCGAGGCGATGACCTCGCCCTTGACCGAGCGCTCGAAGTCGGTGACCTCCTCGGGACGCTCGTCCACGAGCACGACCATCAGGTGGCACTCGGGGTTGTTGGCGGTGATCGAGGCCGCGACGGCCTGCAGCAACGTCGTCTTGCCGGCCTTGGCGGGCGACACGATCAGGCCGCGCTGGCCCTTGCCGACGGGGGCGGCCAGGTCGATGATGCGCCCGATCAGGTTGTCCGCGCCGGTCTCCAGGCGCAGCCGCTCGGAGGGGTGCACGGGGGTCAGGCGCGAGAACTCCACGCGGTCCCGGGCCGCCTCCGGGTCCGACCCGTTGACGCTCTCGAGGCGCACCATCGGGTTGAACTTCTCCTTGCGCTCGCCCTCACGGGGCTGGCGCACCTGGCCGACGACGGCGTCGCCGCGACGCAGGCCGAACTTCCGGACCATCGACAGCGACAGGTAGACGTCGTCGGGACCCGGCAGGTAGCCGGTCGTCCGCACGAACGCGTAGTTGTCGAGCACGTCGAGGATGCCCGCGGCGGGCACGAGCACGTCGTCCTCGAGCACGGTGGTGTCCGGCTCGTTGCGCGACCCGGTGCCCGGCCGGTTGCGCTCGCGCCCCCGACGCCGGCGGTTGCGACCGCGGCCGTCCTCGTCGTCGTCGTCGTGCTGGCCCTGGCCCTGGCCCCGGTCCTGCTGGCGGTCCTGCTTGTCCTGCTGCTGGCGCTCCTGCTGCTGACGGTCCTGCTTGTCCTGCTGCTGGCGCTCCTGCTGCTGACGGTCCTGCTTGTCCTGCTGCTGGCGGTCCTGCTGCTGGCGGTCCTGCTTGTCCTGCTGGCGCGAGCGCTCGCCCCGGCCGTCCTTGCCGGCGCCGTCCTTGTTGCCGTCGCGGGTGCCGTCCTGCTTGCCGTCGCGGCGGCCGTCCTTCGACCCGGTCTGAGCGTCCTGGCCGCGCTCCTCACGCACCCGCCGCTCACGGCGCGACTGCTGCTGCTCGCCCTGGTCGGACGTGTCGCCGCGCGGCGTCTCCTCGCGCGACTCGGCGGGCTGCTCACCGTCGCCGCGGCGCGCACGCGTACGGCGCGGGGCCTCGGCCTCGCCTCGCGGGCCGTCGGCCTGCCCGGTCTGGGCCGGACGTGCCTCGGCCTGCGGCGTCTCGGCCTGCGGCGTCTCGGCGCGGGGCGTCTCGGCCCGGGGCGTCTCGGCCTCGGCCTGCGGCGCGGCCGCGGGCGGCTGGGCCTCGCGTGCCGCGGCGCGACCGCGGGTGCGGGTCACGACGCGCGGCTTCTCCGACGCTGCGTGGACGCCCGGCGCCTGCGTAGCGGGCTGCTGATCGGCCTGGCTGCCGGTCTTGCCGGACTGGCCACCGGATTGGGCGGCCTTGATGGCGTCGACGAGCTGCGCCTTCTTCATGGCAGCGGCCCCCGGGATCCCGAGTCCGCCGGCCATCGCCTTCAGGTCGGCGAGGAGCAGGGAGTTCAGGCCGCTGCCGCGCTTGCGCGCTGCGGGCGGCTGCGTCGAGCCGGCCGGGGTCTCGGCGGGGATGTCGGTGTCGCTCACGTGAGGTCCTTCCCACGTTCAGTGCCGGCGCGTCACGAGGAGCGCCCGGCTGCTGGAGTCTGGTCCTCTCCACTGCCCGGGTGGACGATCACAGGACCCGGGTGCGGCTCGAACCGCGGAGACTCGGAGAGGGTCGCACCCGCGGTGCTTCCCCTCGGGGAGGTCGCGGCTGCCACGCCGTACAAGAGCGGCGCGCGGTCAGGGTACCACCGCGTTCCTGCGCCCCACCGAGAGTGCGCCGGAGCGGCTCAGACGGTCCGGACGCCCTCGGTGTCGACGGCCAGGTGCTGCACCGTCCAGCCCTCCGGGCAGCAGGCGAGCAGCTCGTCGGTCGCCGGGACCTCGCGCCCCCCGCAGAAGGCCAGCACGGTGGGCCCGGCCCCCGAGACGACCGCCGGGATCCCGCGGGCGCGCAGCCGGTCGACCAGGTCGAGCGAGGCCGGCATCGCCGGGCGCCGGTAGTCCTGGTGCAGGTAGTCGCGGGTCGCCAGCAGCAGGTGCTCGGGGCGGCCGGCGAGGGCCGCGACCAGCAGCGCGGCGCGCCCGGCGTCGGCGGCCGCGTCGGCGTGCGGGACCATCGCGGGCAGCAGGCCGCGGGCGACGGAGGTCGTGACGCCGTCGGCGGGCACGAACACCACCGCCGAGACCCGCGGGTCGACCGCCGAGGCGACGGCCCAGAAGGCACCGTCCTCGTGCCCGGAGATCACGAACCCGCCGTAGAACGCCGGCGCGACGTTGTCGGGATGGCCCTCCAGGTCGGCCGCCAGGCGGAACAGCGCGTCGTCGTCGAGCAGCAGCGAGCCGCCCGCGACCAGCGCGCGGGCCAGGGTGACCCCACCGACGATCGCGGCGGAGGAGGAGCCCAGGCCGCGTGCGTGCGGGATCAGGTTGCGACACGAGAGGCGCAGGCCCGGGGGCTGCGTCCCCATCGCCTCGAACGCGGCGCGCATGGCGCGGACCACCAGGTGCGACTCGTCGCGCGGTACGCCGTCCGCGCCCGCACCCTCGACCTCGACCACGAGGCCCGACTCAGCCACCTCGGCCTCGAGCTCGTCACGCAGGTCCAGCGCGAGACCGAGGGCGTCGAAGCCCGGGCCGAGGTTGGCCGAGGTCGCCGGCACCGAGACCCGCACGGGGCCCTCGACGAAGGTCACCACGCGCTCAGGCGAGGCCTGCGGCCTGGGCCGCAGCGGTGACGTCGGCGTCGACAACCGTGTCGACGAGCGGGCCGAAGCCCTCGAGCGCGGTGGCGGTGTCCTTGAGCCCGTGGCCGGTCACCGTGATCACGACCCGGGCGTCGGCGTAGGAGACCCCGGCCGCGAGCTGCTGGAGCAGCCCGGCGACGCCGGCCGCCGAGGCGGGCTCGACGAAGACGCCGTCGTGGCAGGCCAGCTCACGCTGGGCGGCGAGGATCTGCTCGTCGGTGACCGACTCGAAGCAGCCGCCGGACTCCTCGCGCGCGGCCTCGGCGAGGTGCCAGGAGGCGGGGTTGCCGATCCGGATCGCGGTGGCCTTGGTCTCCGGGTCCGGCACGGGCGCGCCGTTGACCAGGGGCGCGGCACCGGCGGCCTGGAAGCCGCGCATCACGGGCTTGCGGGTCGACCGGCCGAGGGCGGCGTACTGGTTGTAGCCCAGCCAGTAGGCGGAGATGTTGCCGGCGTTGCCCACCGGGAGCAGGTGGTAGTCGGGCGCGTCGCCGAGGAAGTCCACGATCTCGAACGCCGCCGTCTTCTGCCCCTCGAGGCGGACCGGGTTGACGGAGTTGACCAGGGCGACGGGGTACTCGTCGGCCAGGCCGCGCGCCATCGCCAGGCAGTCGTCGAAGTTGCCGCGGACCATGATCACCTGGGCGCCGTGCAGGATGGCCTGCGCCATCTTCCCGGCGGCGATCTTGCCCTCGGGGACGAGGACGAGCGGCTTGAGGCCGGCCTTGGCGGCGTACGCGGCCATCGCGGCGGAGGTGTTGCCGGTCGAGGCGCAGACCACCGCCTGGGCGCCCTCGTGCTTGGCCACCGAGATCGCCGCGGTCATGCCGCGGTCCTTGAAGGAGCCGGTCGGGTTGGAGCCCTCGACCTTGAGCCAGACCTCACCCTGGGTGAGCCCGGAGAGCCACTCGGAGTGCACCAGCGGGGTGCCGCCCTCACGCAGCGTGACGGCGGGGGTCCCCTCCGGGATGTCGAGGAGGTCGCGGTACTCCTCGATGACGCCGCGCCACTGGTGGGTTGCTGCCATGGTGGTCATTCTGCTTCTCCTTCGACCCGCATCACTGAGGTCACGTCCCTGACGATGTCCATGCCGCGCAGCGTCTCCACGGTGGCGGAGAGCTGCGCGTCGGTCGCCTCGTGCGAGACCACGACGAGCTGGGCGTCGAGGTCACGGCCCTCCTGGCGGACCGTCTGGATCGAGACGCCGTGGTCGGCGAAGGCGGTCGCGACCGAGGCGAGCACGCCGGCGCGGTCGTCCACGTCGATCGCGACGTGGTAGCGGGTGCAGGCCTCCCCCATCGGGAGCACCGCGCGGTCGGCGTACGCCGACTCCCCCGCGCCGCGGGTGCCGGCGAGCAGGTTGCGCGCGACCGTCACCAGGTCGCCGAGGACGGCCGAGGCGGTGGGCGCGCCACCGGCGCCGGGACCGTAGAACATCAGCTGGCCGGCGGCGTCGGACTCGACGAAGACCGCGTTGTAGGCCTCGCGGACCGAGGCGAGCGGGTGCGAGCGCGGGATCATCGCGGGGTGCACGCGCACCGACACCGCGTCGTCGCCGCCCTCGACCGGGATCAGCTCGCAGATCGCGAGCAGCTTGACGACCGCGCCCATGTCGCGCGCGGAGGCCACGTCGGCCGAGGTGACCTCGGAGATCCCCTCGCGGTGGACGTCGGCGGCGGTGACCCGGGAGTGGAACGCCAGCGAGGCGAGGATCGCGGCCTTGGCGGCGGCGTCGAAGCCCTCCACGTCGGCGGTCGGGTCGGCCTCGGCGTAGCCGAGCTCCTGGGCCTCCTGCAGCGCGTCCTCGAACCCGGCGCCGGAGCTGTCCATCTTGTCGAGGATGAAGTTCGTGGTGCCGTTGACGATGCCGAGCACCCGGGTCACCCGGTCGCCGGCCAGCGACTCGCGCAGCGGACGCAGGATCGGGATGGCGCCGGCGACGGCGGCCTCGTAGTAGAGGTCGCGCCCGGCCTTGGCGGCGGCCTCGAACAGCGTCGGGCCGTCCTCGGCGAGCAGCGCCTTGTTGGCGGTCACGACGCTCGCGCCGTTCGCCAGCGCGGCGAGGATCAGCGAGCGCGCCGGCTCGATGCCGCCGATGACCTCGACCACGAGGTCGACGTCGTCGCGGGCCACGAGGGCGTGGGCGTCGGTCGTGAGCAGGTCCGCGGGGACCTCGATCTCGCGCGGGGCGTCCAGGCGGCGCACCGCCACCCCCACGAGCTCGACCGGCGCGCCCACCCGGGCGGTCAGGTCCTCGGCCTGCTCCTGGAGCAGACGCACCACCTGCGAGCCCACGGAGCCGCAGCCCAGCACGGCCACCTTCAGGGCCTCGCCCCTCCGGTCAGCCTGTCGAAACTCCATCACTGATCACCCACGTCGGTTGCCAACAGGTCGTCCTCAGTCTCGCGGCGCACGACCACGCGCGCCGACCCGTCCCGCACAGCGACCACCGGGGGCCGCAGCGCGTGGTTGTAGTTGGAGGCCATCGAGCGGCAGTACGCCCCGGTGCCGGGCACCGCGAGCAGGTCGCCCGGGGCGACGTCGGCGGGCAGGAACTCGTCCTTGACCACGATGTCGCCGGCCTCGCAGTGCTTGCCCACGACCCGCGCCAGCGTCACCGGCGCCATGGAGGCGCGGGAGGCGAGGGTGCAGGAGTAGTCGGCGTCGTACAGCGCGGTGCGGATGTTGTCGCTCATGCCGCCGTCGACCGACACGTAGGTGCGCACCGCACCGCCGTCGAGGTGCACCTGCTTGACGGTGCCGACCTCATAGACCGTGCACATCGCCGGTCCGACGATCGCGCGCCCCGGCTCGATGGACAGGTGCGGCTCCGCGATCCCGAGCGCACGGCACTCGTGCGTCACGATCTGGCTCATCTCCGCGGCCAGCGTCTCGGGCCGGGTGGGGTCGTCCTGGGTCGTGTAGGCGATGCCGAAGCCGCCGCCGAGGTCCATCTCGGGCAGCGCGACACCGAGCTCGGTGGCGATCCGGGCGTGCAGGGCCAGCACCCGGCGCGCGGCGACCTCGAACCCCGAGGAGTCGAAGATCTGGCTGCCGATGTGGCTGTGCAGGCCGCGCGCCTCGAGACCGGGGGCCGCGAGCACGCGGCGTACCGCCTCGAGGGCGTCGCCGGAGGTGATCGAGAAGCCGAACTTCTGGTCCTCGTGGGCGGTGGCGATGTACTCGTGGGTGTGCGCCTCCACGCCGGCGGTCACGCGCACCATCACCCGGGCGCTCGCGCCGAGCTCCTCGGTGATCGCGGCGAGACGCTCGATCTCGGTGAAGGAGTCCACGATGATCCGCCCGACGCCCAGGCGCACGGCGCGGGTCAGCTCGGCGACGGACTTGTTGTTGCCGTGGAACCCGACGCGCTCCATCGGGACCCCGCCGCGCTCGGCGACGGTGAGCTCGCCGCCGCTGCACACGTCGAGGAAGAGGCCCTCCTCGGCCACCCAGCGGGCGACCGCCGTGCTGAGGAACGCCTTGCCGGCGTAGTAGACGTCGTAGGCCGCGAACGCGTCACGGAAGGCGCGGGCGCGGGCCCGGAAGTCCGCCTCGTCCAGGACGTACGCCGGGGAGCCGTGCCGGGCGACCAGGTCGGGCAGGGCCACGCCGCCGATCTCCAGCACGCCGTCGACCTTGCGCGCCGTCGAGGACCACAGCGGAGCGACGAGCTCGTTGGCGTCGGCGGGCGGGCGCAGCCAGGAGGGACCGCGCAGGGCACCGGGCGCGTGCGCCCACCCTGCTTCGTGGGTCACTCCCTCACATCCGTTCCGGGGCGGAGACGCCGAGCAGGGCGAGGCCGTTCGCGAGCACCGTGCGGGTGGCGGCCACGAGCACCAGGCGGGCCTGGTTGACCGGGCCGGCCGGCTCGTCGCCCTGGGGCAGCATCCGGCACTCGCGGGTGTCGTACCACTTGTTGAAGACCGAGGTCATGTCCTCGAGGTAGCGCGCGACGCGGTGCGGCTCGCGCAGCTCGGCCGCGCTGGCCACCACCCGGGGGAACTCCGCCAGCGCACGCAGCAGCCGGCCCTCGTACTCGTGGCTGAGCAGCGAGGGGTCGAAGCCCTCGGTCGGGTCCGCCGGGATGCTCATGCCGAGCTGGGCGGCGTTCTCCATCATCCGGCAGGTCCGCGCGTGGCCATACTGCACGTAGTAGACCGGGTTGTCGGCGGAGGCCCGGGTGATCTCGGCGACGTCGAGGGTCAGCGGGCTGTCCGCGGGGTAGCGCGCGAGGGAGTAGCGCAGCGCGTCCACGCCGATCTCCTCGACCAGCTCGTTGAGCGTGACGATCGTGCCGGCGCGCTTGGACAGGCGCATCTCCTCGCCGTCGCGCAGGATCTTCACCATCTGCCCGATCAGCACATCGAGGGTCTTGTCCGGGTCGTCACCGACACACGCCGCCATCGCCCGCAGCCGGCCGACGTAGCCGTGGTGGTCGGCGCCGAGCAGGTAGATGCAGTGGTCGAAGCCACGGGCGCGCTTGTTGAGGTAGTAGGCGGTGTCGGAGGCGAAGTAGGTGAGCTCGCCGTCGGACTTGATGAGCACCCGGTCCTTGTCGTCGCCGAAGTCGGTGGTGCGCATCCACAGCGCCCCACCGTCCTCGAAGACGTGGCCCAGGCCCTTGAGCCGCTCGAGGGTCTTCGGGACCTCGCCGCCGGAGTGCAGGCTGCGCTCGGAGAACCACACGTCGAAGTGGGTGTTGAACAGGTCGAGCTGCTCGCGCTGCTCGGCGAGCTGGAGCTCGTAGCCCTTCTCGCGCACCGCCTCGAGGCGCTCGGCGGCGGGAAGCTCATAGATGCCGGGCTGGGCCTCGCCGACCTTGCGGGCGAGGTCCTGGATGTAGGCGCCGGCGTAGCCGTCGGTCGGGGTGGGCTCGCCCAGCGCCGCGGCGAGGATCGAGGCGGCGAAGTGGTTCATCTGCACGCCGCGGTCGTTGATGTAGAACTCGCGGGTCACGTCGGCGCCGGCCGCGGACAGCACGCGGCCGATCGCGTCGCCGAGCACCGCCCAGCGGGTGTGGCCGAGGTGGAGCGGGCCGGTGGGGTTGGCGGAGATGAACTCGACGTTGATCTTGTTGCCGGCGAGCGTCTGGGTCGTGCCGTACGACGCGCCCTCGGCCACGACCTGGGCGGCGACGACACCCTGGGCGGCGGCGCCCACGGTGATGTTGAGGAACCCGGGGCCCGCGACCTCGACCGCGTCGATCCCGTCCACCGTGCGCAGCTGCTCGGCGAGCAGCTCGCCGAACGCCCGCGGGTTGGTGCCGGCCTTCTTCGCCAGCTGGAGGGCCACGTTGGTCGCGTAGTCGCCGTGCCCCTGCTGACGCGGTCGCTCCACCGTCACCGATCCGGGTACCCCGTCGGGAAGCGACACCGAACCGGATTCCACGAGGGTCCGAAGGGCGTCGACGATGCTGGAGGAGAGCTGGTCAGGAGTCACCCTCCAAGGGTATCGGCGGGTCCCGGTTTCCGCTCAGGCAGGTTCGGCGGGTAGTGTCCCGACTCGCATCACCCGATGCGCTGCCTCCGTAGCTCAGGGGATAGAGCACTGGTTTCCGGTACCAGGTGCCGCAGGTTCGAATCCTGCCGGAGGCACAAACCGAAGAGGCCCCGACCAGTTCTGGTCGGGGCCTCTTCGCATGTCCGGGGCTCCGTGAGGTCCGCCACCCCAGGCCGAGCCGGCACCCGGCTCAGCAGCGATCGATGGTGGCGTCCTTGCGCGCGTCGTCGCCGTAGCGGCGGGCGGTCGCGACGTCGGGGAGCACCACGGAGGCGCTGCCAACGTTGCCGATGGAGCCCTGGAGCACGCAGGTGCTCACCTTGGCCGGGTCGACGGCGGCGACCGCCTGGCCGAGCCGGAACAGCTCCGCCGGCGGGAGGTCGGTGTGCATGTGCTGGAGCACGCTCAGCACCCCGCGCTCGATGAAGCCCGGCTCCTCGGCGCGGGCGCGCACCGTGCTGTGGATGCCGCGCAGCACCCGCTGCTGGTTGGCGGAGCGGCCGAAGTCGCCGCTCGGCAGGGTCTTGCGGATCCGGGCGAACGCCATCGCGTCGTAGCCGTTGAGCTTGACCCTGCCGGCCTTGAACCCCTTCGGCTTGAGGTACTCGTCGTTGAAGTAGAACGGGTTGTCGACCGTGATGCCGCCGATGTCGTCGACCATGTCCTCGAAGAACGGGAAGCGGGTCACGAAGACGTAGTCCGGCTGGATGCCGACGAGGTTGCCAACGGTCTCCCCCATCAGCTGCGGTCCGCCGAAGGTCAGCGCGGCGTTGACGCGGTTGGAGCCGAACCCGGGGATCGGGACCCAGGAGTCGCGCGGGATGCCGATCGAGGTGGCCGCCCCGGTGCGGGTGTTCATGCCGACCAGCTGGATCGCGTCGGCCCGGGTGCGCAGCATGTCCTCGCCCGGTCGCATGTCCGAGCCGAGCGCCAGGATCCAGACCGTCTCCGGGTCGACGTCGACCGCGCCCCCGCGGTCCACCTTGACCAGCTCGACCTCACGGGTGTGCACCGAGGAGTCCGGCACCAGCACCAGGGAGACCGCGAGCACCGCGCCCAGGGTGAGCGCCCGCAGGCCCCGCGAGAGACGGGTGCGCATCAGGCCCCTCATCGCCGCTCCCCCTTGCCGTTCGTCGTGCCGGTCTTCTCGTTGCCCCTGTCGCTCTTCTCACCGGGCTTGTCCCCCGGCGTGAGCGTCGATCGCGACACGTCGTACCCGAACACCTTCCAGCCCTTCTTCGTGGGAGTGAGCATCAGGCGACCGCGGACCAGGTCCACGCGGCGCACGTCACCGTCGGTGCGGAAGCGCACCAGGACCCGCGCGGTGGCGCCCACCGGGCGGCCGCCCGGGGCGAGCACGTCGATCTGGAGCACCCGTCGCGTCGCCTGCACCGACTCCACCCGGTCGCCGATCGCGACGTTGGTCAGCAGCCGGCGATCGCGCGCGGCCCGGCGCTTCGTGTCGGGGGTGAAGTCGCGCAGCGCGTCGGAGTAGTCGGCGAAGTCGCCACGCGGCCACTCGCCCCCGACGTACGCGGCGTCGATCCAGCCGTCGACCACCTCGGCGACCGACGCCTTCACCTCGGCGCGGCGCCGCGCGTCCAGCTCGCCGGCCACCCGTCCGATCGACACGCGGGTCGGGACGGGCGCGTCGCCCGCGGCGGAGGGGCTGGAGTCCCGCTCGTCCGGCTCGTCGTCGTCCCCGCTGCAGGCGCCGAGGCCGAGCACCAGGGCCGCGCTGACCGCGGCGGCGGCGAGTCGTCGGACGCGGGTCGCGGGGCGGCTCGTGGTGGATCGTGCTCGTCGAATCACCGCGCGGACTCTACCGAGACGGCCGGACCCGCGTCGCATCCAGCCGGCGTTCCCGCGGGCCTGTCAGGCTCGGTGGAGTGTGCGGCCGGCAACACCCGGACCGAAAGGTGGTCCTCAACGCTGCACCGCGCCCCCCGGGGGTCTAGCCTTGACACCCGGAAACCCACCCACGCGCGCTCATCGGAAGAGGCGAAGCAAGTCGTGCCGCAGTCCTCAGGCAACCAGACTCCCACCAGCTCCCACGAACCCTCGGCCGATGACTTCGGCGCCAACGAGTGGCTCGTCGAGGAGATGTACGACCGATACCAGAAGGACCCGAGCAGCGTCGACGCGACGTGGGTGAGCTATTTCAAGGCGAACGGCAAGAACGGCGCCACGAAGAGCTCCCCGAGCAGGCCCCAGGCCGCCGCCCCGGCGAAGGCGCCGGCCCAGGCCCCCGCGAAGGCCCCTTCCACCTCGGAGTCCAAGGCCGAGACCAAGCCCGCCCCGGTCGCCAACCCGCGCCCCGCGGCGAAGGCCGCCGAGCCGGCGAAGGGCACCTCGAAGCCGGTCCCCAAGGAGTCGCGCCCGACCGAGCCGGCCGCGCCGAGCGACGAGCCGACGTACACCGTGCTGCGCGGCGCCCCGGCCCGCACCGTCAAGAACATGGACGAGTCGCTGACCGTCCCGACCGCGACCTCGGTCCGCTCGGTGCCGGTCAAGCTGCTGTGGGACAACCGCACGGTCATCAACAACCACCTCGCGCGCGCTCGCGGCGGCAAGGTCTCCTTCACCCACCTGATCGGCTACGCGCTGGTGCAGGCCGTGAAGCAGATGCCGGAGATGAACGTCGGCTTCGACATGGTGGACGGCAAGCCCAACCTGATCACGCCTCCGCACATCAACCTCGGCCTCGCCATCGACGTGCCCAAGCCCGACGGCAGCCGCCAGCTGCTCGTGCCGGCCATCAAGGCCGCCGAGACCATGGACTTCGCCGGCTTCTGGACCGCCTATGAGGAGATCGTCCGCAAGGCGCGCGACAACAAGCTCACGGTCGCCGACTTCCAGGGCACCTCGATCTCGCTGACCAACCCCGGCGGCATCGGCACCAGCCACTCCGTCCCCCGCCTGATGAAGGGCCAGGGCGCCATCATCGGCGTCGGCGCGATGGAGTACCCGCCGGAGTGGCAGGGCGCCTCGGCCGAGGCGATCGCGCGCAACGCGATCAGCAAGGTCATGACGCTGACCTCGACGTACGACCACCGCGTCATCCAGGGGGCGCAGTCGGGTGAGTTCCTCAAGATCCTGCACGGCCTGCTGCTCGGCCAGAACGGCTTCTACGACGAGATCTTCCGCTCGCTGCGCATCCCCTACGAGCCGATCCGCTGGAGCCACGACATCTCTGCGTCGCACGACGACGAGATCTCCAAGCAGGCGCGCATCCTCGAGCTGATCCACTCCTACCGCGTCCGCGGCCACCTGATGGCCGACACGGACCCGCTGGAGTACCGCCAGCGCAGCCACCCCGACCTCGAGATCGAGTCGCACGGCCTCACGCTGTGGGACCTCGACCGCGAGTTCGCGACCGGCGCGTTCGGTCCCGAGGGTCGCCGCTTCATGAAGCTGCGCGACATCCTGGGGATCCTGCGTGACTCCTACTGCCGCACCACGGGCATCGAGTACATGCACATCATGGACCCGGAGCAGCGCCAGTGGATCCAGGAGCGCATCGAGGTCCCGCATGTGAAGACGCCCCGCGAGGAGCAGCTGCGCATCCTGCTGAAGCTCAACCAGGCCGAGGCCTTCGAGACCTTCCTGCAGACCAAGTTCGTCGGCCAGAAGCGCTTCAGCCTCGAGGGCGGCGAGACCACGATCCCGCTGATCGACGAGATCTGCGAGGCCGCCGCCGAGGCGTCCCTCGACGAGGTCGCGATCGGCATGGCCCACCGCGGTCGCCTCAACGTGCTGGCCAACATCGTCGGCAAGAAGTACTCCCAGATCTTCCGGGAGTTCGAGGGCAACATCGACCCGCGCACCGTCCAGGGCTCCGGCGACGTGAAGTACCACCTCGGCGCCGACGGCGAGTTCGAGGCCGACTCCGGCGAGACCGTCAAGGTCTCCGTCGCAGCCAACCCCTCGCACCTCGAGGCCGTCGACCCGGTCCTGGAGGGCATCGCCCGCGCCAAGCAGGACGTGCTCGACCGCGGGATGGACTACCCCGTCCTGCCGCTGCTGGTGCACGGCGACGCGGCCTTCGCCGGCCAGGGCGTGGTGGCGGAGACGCTGAACCTCTCCCAGCTGCGCGGCTACCGCACCGGCGGCACCATCCACGTGGTCATCAACAACCAGGTCGGCTTCACCACCTCGCCGGGCTCCTCGCGCTCGACGCTGTACAGCACCGACGTGGCCCGCATGGTCCAGGCGCCGATCTTCCACGTGAACGGCGACGACCCGGAGGCGTGCATCCGCGTCGCCCGGCTCGCCTTCGAGTACCGCCAGGCCTTCAACAAGGACGTCGTCATCGACCTGGTGTGCTACCGCCGCCGCGGTCACAACGAGGGCGACGACCCGTCGTACACGCAGCCGCTGATGTATGACCTGATCGAGCAGAAGCGCTCGGTGCGCAAGCTCTACACCGAGTCCCTCATCGGTCGTGGCGACATCACGATCGAGGAGGCCGAGCAGGTCCTGCGCGACTACCAGCAGCAGCTGGAGCGGGTCTTCACCGAGGTCCGCCAGGCCACCACCGAGCCGCCGGCGGAGTGGACGACGGTCCCGGACTACCCGGAGAAGTCGGTCGGCAAGGCCGCCACGGCGGTCCCCGCGGAGTACCTCAAGCGGATCGCCGACGCCTACGTCACCCCGCCGGAGGGCTTCACCGTCCACCCGAAGGTGATGCCGCAGCTGCAGCGTCGTGCCACCGCGATCACCGACGGCAACATCGACTGGGGCACCGGCGAGATCCTCGCCTTCGGCTCGCTGCTGATGGACGGCCGCCCGGTGCGTCTGGCCGGTCAGGACTCGCGCCGCGGCA
Organism: Nocardioides ochotonae; assembly: GCF_011420305.2. Classification (NCBI taxonomy): domain Bacteria; kingdom Bacillati; phylum Actinomycetota; class Actinomycetes; order Propionibacteriales; family Nocardioidaceae; genus Nocardioides; species Nocardioides ochotonae. The sequence continues at coordinate 2,939,739 of NZ_CP061769.1, forward strand.
CCTTCGTGCAGCGCTTCGCGACGATCATCGACCGCAAGAACGCCGACGAGTGGACCCCGCTCTCGGCGCTCACCGAGGACCAGGCGAAGTTCCACGTCTACGACTCGCTGCTCAGCGAGTACGCCGCCCTCGGCTTCGAGTACGGCTACTCCGTGGCCCGCCCCGACGCCCTGGTGCTGTGGGAGGCGCAGTTCGGTGACTTCGTCAACGGCGCGCAGACCGTCATCGACGAGTTCATCAGCTCCGGCGAGAGCAAGTGGAACCAGCAGTCCGGCGTCGTCCTGCTGCTGCCCCACGGCTACGAGGGCCAGGGTGCCGACCACTCCTCCGCGCGCATCGAGCGGTTCCTCACGATGGCGGCCGACGAGGCCTTCGTCGTGGCCCAGCCGAGCACGCCGGCGTCGCACTTCCACCTGCTGCGCCAGCACTCCCTCGGTGAGGAGCACCGCCCGCTGATCGTCTTCACCCCGAAGTCGATGCTCAAGCGCAAGGAGGCCGCCTCCAAGCCGGAGGACTTCACCACCGGCACCTTCCGCCCGTTCATCGCCGACGAGAGCGCCGACCCCAACAAGGTCGACACCCTCCTGCTGTGCTCGGGTCGCGTGACCTGGGACCTGATGGTGGAGCGGGCCAAGCGCGAGGACGGCGAGCGCTTCGCGATCGGTCGCGTGGAGCAGCTCTACCCGCGCCCGCTCGACGACATCAAGGCCGAGATCGCGCGCTACCCCCACCTCAAGGAGGTGCGCTGGGTCCAGGACGAGCCGCACAACATGGGCCCGTGGCCGCACTACGCGCTCAACGTGGTGCCCGAGCTGGACGCGACGGTCGTCCCGGTCACCCGCGTGGAGTCCTCCTCGCCGGCCGTCGGCACCGTCAAGCGCCACCAGGCCGAGCAGAAGGACCTGCTGGGCCGGGCGTTCGCCTGATCGGTTCCAACCCTCGTATGGCCCGCCGTGCTCCGCGCACGGTGGGCCATACGCCTTTTCAAGGAGGATCGAGGATGTACTTCACCGACCGTGGCATCGAGGAGCTGGAGAGGCGCCGGGGCGACGAGGAGGTCACGCTGGCCTGGCTCGCCGATCGGCTCCAGGAGTTCACCGACACCCATCCGGAGTTCGAGACCGCCGTCGAGCGCTTCGCGACCTGGCTCGCGCGCCTCGACGACCCCGACGACTGAGCGCGGTCTAGGGTGCCCGCATGACGACGTACCCCGACGCGCCCTGGGACATGGTCGGGCAGCTGTGGCTCACGCTGTTCCGCGTGCCCGCTCCCGTCGACGACCTGCGCCCCGCCGGCGTCCACGGCGTGGCGTTCGTGCGCTACGAGGAGGGCAGCCCGCTGACCTACTCCGAGCTGCTGGTGGCCCGGCAGGTCGCGAACGCCCAGGGTCGCCGGGTGTCGATCTCCGACATCTGGGTGGACTCCCCCGCCTCCGTGGCCGGCGGACGCGAGCTCTGGGCGATCCCGAAGCTGCTCGCCGAGCTCTCCTCCTCGACCGTCCGGCGCGGCCCGATCTCGCACACGGAGTGGAGCGCCGTCACCGGCCACCAGCCGATCGTCCAGGCGCGCTTCGGTGACGTCTCGGGCCTCGCCCTGCGTACGCCGTTCCGCGGCGGCACCTGGCAGCCCGGGATCCCCGACACGGACGGGGAGGAGCGCACCGCCCAGCTGACCGGCTCGGCCAAGGCGCTGCCCTGCCGCGCCCAGTGGGACTTCGCCACCGACGGTCCCCTCGGCTGGCTCGCCGGCGCCCGCCAGCTCGCGTCGTTCCGCATGACCGACTTCCGCATGTCCTTCGCCTGACCCGCGGAGGGGCGGGGGTCAGCGGGGGCGGAGGGTGAGGTCGGTGAGGGTGGCGTCGCCGGGCAGGTCGAGGACGTGGAGGATCGCGTCGACGACGGTGCCCGGGTCGATCCAGGCGCCGGGGTCGTAGTCACGCCCCTCCTGGCGGTGCACCTCCTCCTGCATGGCGGTGGCGACGCGTCCCGGGTAGATCGAGGAGACCCGCACCCCGCGCTCCTGCTCCTCGGCGCGCAGCGCGTCGGCGAGCGCGCGCAGCCCGTGCTTCGAGGCCGAGTACGCCGCCCAGTGCGGGTTGGCCCGCAGCCCCGAGCCCGAGTTGACGAAGACGGCCGTGCCGCGGGCGCTCCGCAGCGCCGGCAGGGCGATCCGGGTCAGCACGGCCGGCGCGACGAGGTTGACCGCGAGGGTGTCCTGCCAGGCGCCGGCCGTGAGCTCACCGACCTCGCCGAGCTCGACCACGCCCGCTGCGTGGACCACCGAGTCCAGCGAGTCGGGCAGCGACCCGGCGAGCCCCTCGACGGACGCGGGGTCCGCCAGGTCGGCGACCAGCACCTCGGCGGTGGGCACCGCGGCCCGCAGGTCCGCGGCGCGCTCCGCGGAACGGGCCACGAGCACGAGCTCGTCGCCCCGGGCCGCCAGACGTTCGGCCAGCAGCCGGCCGATGCCGGACCCGGCACCGGTCAGCAGGTGCCGGGCGCTCATCGGGTCAGCACGACCTTGCCGAACAGGTCGCCCGCGGCCATGGCGGCGAACCCCTCGCGGGCCTCGGTCATCGGCAGCGTGCGGTCGATCAGCGGGCGGACCCCGGTGGCGTCGCAGAGGTTGACCAGGGCGGCCAGCTCCTCGCGGGTGCCCATCGTGGAGCCGACGACCCGCAGCTGGAGGAAGAAGATCCGGGTCAGCTCGGCATCGTCGAGCTGCGCGCCCGAGGTGGTGCCGGAGATGACGATGGCGCCACCGGGGCGCAGCGAGCGGATCGAGTGTGACCAGGTCGCACGCCCCACGGTCTCCATCACGGCGTCGACCTTGATCGGCAGCCGCGCGCCGGACTCGAAGACCTCGTGGGCGCCGAGCTCGAGGGCCCGCGCCCGCTTCGCCTCGTCGCGGCTGGTGGCGAAGACCCGCAGGCCGCCGGCGCGCGCGAGGCTGATCAGCGCGGTGGCCACGCCGCCGCCCGCGCCCTGCACCAGCACGGTGTCGCCGGCCTTGAGCCCACCCTGGGTGAACAGCATCCGGTAGGCGGTCAGCCAGGCAGTCGGCAGGCAGGCCGCCTCCTCGAAGGACATCGTGGCCGGCTTGCGCACGATGTTGCGGCGCGGGACGACCACTGTCTCGGCGAACGTGCCCTGGTGCCGCTCGGAGAGGATGGAGCGCTTGGGGTCGAGGGTGTCGTCGCCGGTCCAGGACGGGTCGTTGACCACCGCGTGCACGACGACCTCGTTGCCGTCCTCGTCGTACCCGGCCGCGTCGCAGCCCAGGATCATCGGCAGCGCCTCCTGGCGCAGCCCCACCCCGCGCAGCGACCAGAGGTCGTGGTGGTTGAGCGAGGCGGCCTGGACGCTCACCCGCGCCCATCCGTCGGGGACGACCGGGTCGGGGCGCTCGCCGACCTTCAGGACCGAGACCGGGTCGTCGTTGGAGAACTCATCGGCGTAGACGGCAAACATGGTGCCGACCCTAGCGATCGGGTCGGCACCATGTGCGGTGGCTCAGGGTCGCGCCCCGGGCGAGCGCCGAGTCAGCGGCGGGCGACCCCGTCGCGGCGGGCGGCGGCGGCCACGGCAGCGGCGACGGCCGGGCCGACGCGGGGGTCGAACGGCGAGGGGATGATCATGTCCTCGCGCAGGTCGTCGCCCACGAGCCCGGCGATCGCCTGGGCCGCGGCGAGCTTCATGCCCTCGGTGATCGCGCTGGCGTGCACGTCGAAGGCCCCCCGGAAGATGCCGGGGAAGGCGAGGACGTTGTTGATCTGGTTGGGGTAGTCCGACCGGCCGGTCGCCACCACGCGGGCGTACTTGTGCGCGATGTCGGGGTGCACCTCGGGCGTCGGGTTGGCCAGGCCGAAGATGATCGCGTCCGCAGCCATCGTGGCGACGTGCTCCTCGGGCACGGTGCCGCCGGAGACGCCGATGTAGACGTCGGCGCCGACGAGCACGTCGGCGAGCTGCCCGGTGCGACCGGTGCGGTCGGCGGTGAGCTCGGCGAGCGAGCGCTTCACCGGGGTGAGGTCGCCGCGCGAGGAGTGCAGGACGCCCTTGCGGTCGATGACGGCGATGTCGGAGATGCCGGCCTCGAGCAGGATCTTGGTGACCGCGACCCCGGCCGCGCCGGCGCCGCCGATGACCACGCGGGTGTCGGCGTGCGTGCGGCCGGTGAGGCGCAGGGCGTTCTCCAGGGCCGCGAGCGCGACCACGGCGGTGCCGTGCTGGTCGTCGTGGAAGACGGGGATGTCGAGGCGCTCCTTGAGCCGGTCCTCGATCTCGAAGCAGCGCGGCGCCGAGATGTCCTCGAGGTTGATGCCGCCGAAGCTCGGGGCCAGACGCACCACCGTCTCGATGATCTCCTCGGTGTCGGTGGTGTCCAGGCAGATCGGCACCCCGTCCACGCCGCCGAACTGCTTGAACAGCACGGCCTTGCCCTCCATCACCGGCATCGCGGCGGCGGGGCCGATGTCGCCCAGCCCGAGCACGGCGGTGCCGTCGGTCACCACGGCCACGGTGTTGGGGACCCAGGTGTAGACCTGCGTGAGCGCAGGGTCCGCGGCGATCGCCTCACAGACGCGCGCGACACCCGGGGTGTAGGCGAGGGAGAGGTCGTCGCGACCGGCCAGCGGCACGGTGCAGGCGACCTCCATCTTGCCGCCGACGTGCAGGTCGAAGACCGGGTCGCCGTCGAAGGGGTGGCTCGGGTGGGCAGGTGCTGCGCTCATCTGGGGAGGACAACTTTCCAGGCGCCTGGGCGCCGCTTCGGAGGACGGAGCAACGGGTTCGGCGCGGCGGGTGTGCGCCAACCACGGATCCGGTACGGGGGTGGATCGGGGTGCGCCCAGTCTGGCACAGCCCGGTCCGCTCGCTCCGTGATGAGTACGACGCCGTGGGACGTGCGTTCCCTCACAGATCTTGTGACTCGCGAGTACGCCGGACGCGCCTCAGCGCAGCCGTCCGGGCCGCGGCCACAGGCGGACCCGGACCACCGCGATCACGTCGTGCTCGGCGACCGGGCCGCGGTGGCGCGAGTCGACCCCCTCGGCGAGGTTGTCGCTGAGCAGCCACCAGCCGGCCGCCCCGCTGCGGGTCTCACGGCGCTCGACGGCCCGCTTGACCGCGACCGTGCCGTCCCCGAACCGGGCCACCACCACGCGGCCAGGGGCCGGGCGTCCGCGGTGGTCGACCAGCAGCCGGTCCCCCGGCGCCAGGACCGGGGCCATCGACGCCCCCCGAACATGCGCGATGCCCAGCCGGGGTACCCGTTCCGCCAGACGGCGGATGCCTCGTGCTCGCACTCTCACCCGAGTAGTGTCCCAGTCGAGCCTCTGGCTCCGTGACCGTCGTACGGTCGATTTTCCCCAGACGAAGACGAGAGGACCCGCATGTTCGCGCGACTGTTCGCACCCACCCTCGAGGTTTCCGCCCACTGCGACCTGCCGTGCGGCATCTACGACCCGGCTCAGGCCCGCATCGAGGCCGAGTCGATCAAGGCGATCATCGCCAAGGTCGCGGACAACGACGACCCGGACTTCCGCACCCGCGCGGTGCTCATCAAGGAGCAGCGCTCCGACCTGGTGAAGCACCACCTGTGGGTGCTGTGGACCGACTACTTCAAGCCCCCGCACTTCGAGAAGTACCCGCAGCTGCACCAGCTGTTCAACGAGGCGACCAAGCTCGCCGGCGGTGGCGGCGGCACCAAGGCCGTCTTCGACGCCGAGGTGGCCGACCAGCTGCTCGCGAAGATCGACGAGATCGCCGAGATCTTCTGGGAGACCAAGAAGGCCTGACACGCCCTCACGGCGTACGCCGGGGCCGGTCTGCGGGAAACCGCGGACCGGCCCCGCGGCCATTTCGTGGCCCGCCGCACGCCGACCGGTGGGTCCCGGCCACCGCCGGGGACGACGTCGTCTAGGGTCGGCCTCCTCATCGTCCCCAGCACGCCGAAGGAAGACATCCATGGCACCGTCCACCGCCGGGTCACGGGGGAAGCGCGCCGACGTGGAGTTCCGGCTACCCGCCGACGGCGCCTACGTCTCGGTCCTGCGCACCGCCACCGCTGCCATCGCGGCCCGCCTCGACCTCACGCTCGACGACATCGAGGACCTCCGCATGGCCGTCGGCGAGGCCGGCGCGCTGCTGCTCCCCGAGGCCGATGACGCCGCCGACCTGCACTGCCTGTTCTACCTGCGCCCAGGCAAGCTCGTGGTGACCGTCAGCGTGGACTCCCGCCATCCCTCCACCCCGGACCGGGAGAGCTTCGCCTGGCAGGTGCTCACCACCCTGACCGACCTCACCCAGGTCGAGTACGCCGACGGCCGGCTCGCCGTCACCATGTCGATGACCTCCTCGGCGCTCGGCTCGCCGGGTGCAGCACGAGGCGCCGGCCTGGACGTGTGATGAGCGAGGAACTCGGGAGTCCCGACACTCATCTGCCCCCCACCGCGGCGGAGGTCACCCGGCGCCGCAGCGCCGAGCTGTTCGCCGTCCTGCGTGACGACTGCGCCAGCGACGCCGCCCGCGAGGAGGCCCGCAACGCGCTGGTCCACCTCCACCTGGCGCTGGTCGAGCACTGCGCGCGCCGCTTCCGCAACCGCGGCGAGCCGTTCGAAGACCTGGTCCAGGTCGGCACCATCGGGCTGATCAAGTCCGTCGACCGCTTCGACCTCGACCGCGGCGTCGAGTTCTCGACCTACGCGACGCCGACGATCATCGGCGAGATCAAGCGCTACTTCCGCGACAAGGGCTGGGCGATCAGGGTGCCGCGGCGCCTCCAGGAGCTGCGGATGCAGATCGGCACCGCGACCGCCGAGCTCACCCAGTCCCTCGGGCGCTCCCCCACCGCACGCGAGCTGGCCGAGGCGATCGGCTGCACCGTCGAGGAGATCGTCGAGGGCATCGACTCCAGCAACGCCTACAGCACGCTCTCCCTCGACGCCGGTGAGGACTCCGAGAACGGCGCCGCGAGCATGCTCGACGCCATCGGCATCGAGGACGCCGGGTTGGCGCACGTCGAGGTCCGCGAGTCGATCAAGCCGCTGCTCGACCGCCTGGACCCCCGCGAGAAGAAGATCCTGCTGCTGCGCTTCTTCAAGAACATGACGCAGTCCCAGATCGCCGCCGAGATCGGCGTCTCCCAGATGCACGTCTCCCGGCTGCTGACCCGCACCCTCGTCCAGCTGCGCACCTCGCTCGAGCAGCAGGACTGAGCCCCGGGCCGACCCACGTGGTCTAGTCGCGCTCGCGGCCCTCGCCGGTCGGGTCGTCGATGAGCGCGCGGGTGCTCGCCGGGTGCAGGACGCCGACGAGCACGACGACCGCGACCGCCGCCAGGACCACCGCGACGAGCGTGGTGTCCCCGCCGAGGAAGCTCCACGCGAGCCCGAGCTGGATCAGCTGGGTGAGGATGATGGGCGCGCGCGACCACGGTGCCAGCCGGGTCAGGAACCACGCGCAGATCGCGAGCCCCGCGGCGTACATCAGGAAGAAGAGGGCCGTCGAGGCGCCCATCGTGACCCGGACCGCGGAGATGTTGACCAGCTCGGCCAGTGCCAGGACGAGGAGGGCGAGGGCCTCCAGCGCGGCGCCGCCGGCGGCGACCAGGAGCGGGACGGGCAGGGCAGGACGGCGGTCGGTCACGGCTCCAGCGTAGGAGACCGAACCGCGCTCCGGGCGAGGGGTACCGTGGACACCGACGACCTGCTTGGGACGCCTGTGACGAAACAGACCATCGGAAGGTCTTGTCTCCGTCCCGGTTAGTTGCGACGCTGGGCGTGCGCTCGTGAATGCGTTCACAACGCGGTGCCCTCGCGCACCCAGCGCTTTCAACGCAGGCCTGAGATGCCCCTGGTCTGCACGTTCGCAGTAGAGATGAGGGATTCTCCAGCCATGGATTGGCGCCACCGTTCCGCATGCCTCGACGAGGACCCGGAACTGTTCTTCCCGATCGGCAACACCGGTCCGGCCATCCTCCAGATCGAGGAGGCCAAGCAGGTCTGCCGACGCTGCGAGGTCCGCGAGCAGTGTCTCGCCTGGGCCCTCGAGGCCGGCCAGGACCACGGCGTGTGGGGCGGCCTCAGTGAGGACGAGCGTCGCGCGCTGAAGCGTCGCAACGCCCGCGCCCGCGTCCGCACCGCCTGACGCAGCGTCTGACCCCCAGCGGTCGAATCCTCAGCGGCCTCGACCCGTGCGGCGCCTCACGGCACTGCCTGACCAGCCCGGCCCCGGCGCGATCCCGCGCCGGGGCCGGGCTGGCCCCAGGCCCATACGAGCCCCGCACGAGCCTCACGTGAGCCTCCACTCCAGGCCTCACGCGAGCCACACGCAGTCTCACGCAGTCTCACTCCAGGGGGATGTCCACCCCGACCCGGGTGCCCCGGCCCTCCGGCACCGGTCCGATCTCGAGCTGTCCGCCGAGCTCGGACTCCACCAGCGTGCGCACGATCGAGAGCCCCAGGTTCGTGGAGCCCTCGACGTCGAAGCCGTCCGGCAGCCCCACCCCGTCGTCGTCGACGGTGAGGTGCAGGCGCCCGACGAGCCGGCGCACCCGCACGTCGATCGTGCCGAGGAGCTCCTCGCTGCCCGCGTCGTAGCCGTGCTCCACGGCGTTCTGCATGATCTCGGTGAGCACCATCGCCAGTGCGGTGGCCGACTCCGAGGACAGCACGCCGAACGCGCCGTCGCGGCGCACCCGCACCCGGCCGCCCACCGAGCTCACGTCGGTGACCATGGCCCCGAGCCGGTCGACCACGTCGTCGAAGTCCACGGTCTCCTCGACGGCCTGACTGAGCGTCTCGTGGACGATCGCGATCGTGCCGACGCGACGCACGGCCTCCTCGAGCGCGGAGCGGCCGGCCTCGGAGTCCATCCGGCGCGCCTGGAGGCGCAGGAGGGCGGCCACGGTCTGCAGGTTGTTCTTCACCCGGTGGTGGATCTCGCGGATCGTGGCGTCCTTGGTCACCAGCTCCCGGTCGCGTCGGCGCAGGTCGGTCACGTCGCGCACCAGGATCAGCGCGCCGATCCGCTCACCGGCGGGGCGCAGCGGCACCGCGCGGACGATCAGCGAGAGCCCGTCGCTGCGCTCGCTGGTGATCTCCAGGTCGCGCTGGGCGCGACCGCCGAGCACCGCGCTCAGCGTCTCCTCGTCGGGACGACGCCGGGGCGGCACCAGCTCACGGGTGACGTCGGCGAGGGTCAGCCCGGCGAGGTCGCCGGAGAGCCCGAGGCGGCGGTAGACCGAGAGCGCGTTGGGACTGGCGTACTCGACGCGGCCGGCCGCGTCGACGCGCAGGAAGCCGTCGCCGACGCGCGGGGAGTCCGCGTGGTCGCTGCGCTGGCCGGGTGAGGGGAAGTGGCCGCGGGCGATCATCTGGGTGAGGTCCGCGGCGGTCTGCAGGTAGGACAGCTCGAGCTGGCTGGGCGTGCGTACGCCGAGCAGGTTGGTGTTGCGCGCCACCACCGCGATCACCCGGCTCCCGCGGCGCACCGGGATCGCCTCGACCCGCACCGGCACGTCGTCGCGCCACTCCGGGTCGCCGTCGCGCACCACGCGTCCCTCGCGGGCCGCGGCGTCGATCAGCGGGCGCCGCCCGGCCGGCACGAAGGTGCCGATCACGTCGTCGACGTACGCCGTCGGGCCGGTGGTGGGTCGCATCTGCCCGGCCGCCCAGAAGCCGCTGCCCGAGCGGTCCGGAAGCCAGAGCACCAGGTCGGCGAAGGAGAGGTCGGCGATGATCTGCCAGTCCGCCTGGAGCAGCTGCAGCCAGGCCACATCCGCATCGTCCAGGTCGGTGTGGTTGCGCACGAGCTCGGTCAGGGACGGCACCGGCTCAGCGTAGGCCCGCGTCGCCCCGCGCCGAGCACCGGCCATGGTGCACCTGTCGGTGGGGTTTGGCAGGATGACCCCCATGTCGGAGACGTACTGGCGAGAGCTGCAGGCACAGGGTCTCGCGGTCCCCTCCGACCGCTCGCTGCACGAGCTGACCGCCGAGCTGACCACGATGCTCGGCGACCCGGATCCCGCGGTCCGAGACGGCCTCGCGGTGCCGGTGATCCTCACCTGGCTGGACCGCGGGGTCTACGACGACCTGATGAGCGGTCTCGGCGACGGCATGGCGATCGGCCTGTCCGCCGGCCTGGGCGAGTCCGGCACCGACACCGTCTTCCGGCGCAGCCTGTCGGCCCGGATCCTGGGCGCCTGTCTGGACCGCGGCACCGAGCACGCACTGGTCGCCCCGGACCGGGTGCTCGACTGGGGCGACCGGCTCGCGACCTGGTTCCTGCGCGAGCAGGACCTGCGTGGCTTCGTGCCGGGCAAGGGTCGTGCCGAGGCGGTCTCCCACGGCGCCGACGCGCTCGGCGCGCTTGCCCGCTCCAGCCACCTCGGCGCCCCCGAGCTCACGGTCGTCCTCGACGTGCTGGCCGACCGGCTGCTGCTGCCCACCGAGGAGCTGTTCAGCCACGGCGAGCCCGACCGGCTCGCGGCCGCGACCATGCAGGTGCTCCACCGCGACCTGGTGCCGCTGGCGGTCCTGGAGCCCTGGGTGGCCCGAATCGCCGCCCACGCCGGCGTCCGCGCGGCCTACGACGGCCGCGACCCCTACCTCGTCCGCGGCAACGCCGAGTCGTTCCTGCGCGCGCTCTACCTCCAGCTCGCGCTCGGCCCGCAGCCGCCGGCCGTCCGCTCCGACCTGCTGCTGGTCGTCGTCGACGCGCTGCGCGCCACCAACCCCGACCACCTGCGCGCCCCCGGCGAGCACTACCTCGGCACCCGGCGCGCCAGCGCGCGCAGCTGAGCCGGTGACGCGCGTGCGACCGTCCGGGACCAGCGACACCGACCTGGTCGTGCGGCTCGCCGCTCCGGGCGACCACGACGCCGTCGGCGACCTCGTGGCCTCCGCCTACGCCGAGTTCCTCCTCGGCCCCGACGACCCCTACCTCGCCCGGCTGCGCGACAGCGCCGCCCGCGCCGCCCAGGCCGAGCTGTGGGTGGCCGCCGACGGGGACGGCGAGCTGCTGGGCACGGTCACCATCTGCCCCGACGGATCACCCTGGCGCGAGATCGCGCGCCCCGACGAGGGCGAGTTCCGGATGCTCGCGGTCTCCCCCGCCGCCCAGGGCCGCGGCGTCGGCGCCCGCCTGGTCGAGCTGGCCCTGGAGCGGGCGCGCGCCGAGGGCCGCCGCGGCGTCGTGCTCTCCAGCCTGCCGCAGATGAGCGCGGCGCACCGCGTCTACGCGCGCTTCGGGTTCCTCGCCGTCCCCGAGCGGGACTGGCAGCCGGCGCCCGGCGTCGCGCTGCGCGCCTTCCGGGTGGCGCTGTGAGCGAGGCGTCCCTGCGGTTCACCGTGTCCGCGGCCGACACCGCCGCCGCGCTGGGCTCCGGCACCCTGCCGGTCCTGGCCACCCCGCGCCTGCTGGCCTGGCTCGAAGCCGCCACCTGCGCGGCACTCGACCCCACGCTGCCGGAGGGCGCGGCCTCGGTCGGCACCCGGGTCGCGGTCGAGCACCGCGCGCCCAGCCCGGTCGGCCAGGAGCTCGAGGTGACCGCCTCCTCGTCGTACGCCGACGGGCGCCTGCACCGCTTCACCGTCGCGGCCCGCCACGTCCTCGGCGACCGGCCGGGCGCCGTCGTGGCGAGCGGTGAGATCACCCGCGTGGTGGTCGACGCGGCCCGATTCCTGACCCGGATTTCTCCTGCGTCCTGACATTTGGGAGGATGCTCCGTGGCCCGCCGGACATCCGTTGCAGGGTCGACGTCGATTCCGCAGGAGGACACCATGGGCAAGACCGGCCGCAAGCGCCGCGCTCGCAAGAAGAAGGGCGCGAACCACGGCAAGCGCCCCAACGCCTGAGCGCAGGTAACAAGCACTGAACCCCCGAGCCACCAGGCCGGGGGTTCGCTGCTTTGCGGGCCCGCTCAGTAGCCGGCGGTCGGAACCACCATCGGGGTCCCGGCGACCGGGTCCGGGACCACCACGCAGGGCAGCCCGAAGACGTGCTCGACCAGCGCGGCGTCCATGATCTCGGCGGGCGCCCCCTGCGCCACGATCCGGCCGTCCTTCATCGCAACCAGGTGGTCGGCGTAGCGGCAGGCCTGGTTGAGATCGTGCAGCACCGTCACGATCGTGCGCCCCTCGTCGCGCAACCGGGCCAGCAGGCCGAGCAGCTCGTACTGGTGCGCCACGTCGAGGAACGTCGTCGGCTCGTCGAGCAGGAGGTACGACGACTCCTGCGCCAGCACCATCGCGATCCAGACCCGCTGGGCCTGCCCGCCCGAGAGCTCCTCGACGGTCCGGGTGGCCAGCCCGGTCACCCCGGCGGCCGCCATCGCGCGGTCCACGGCCGCCTCGTCGGCCTCGGTCCAGGTGCCCAGCAACGACTGGTGCGGGTAGCGCCCCCGGCGTACCAGCTGGGCGACCCGGATCCCCTCCACCGGCACCAGGCCCTGCGGGAGGAACCCGAGCTCGCGCGCCACCGCCTTGGCGCGCAGGGTGGCCAGGTCGCGGCCGTCCAGGACGACCCGCCCGGACGCCGGCGCCAGCAGGCGGACCAGCGCCCGCAGCAGCGTCGACTTGCCGCAGGCGTTGGCTCCCACGATCGCGGTGAAGGCCCGGTCGGGCACGGCGAGGTCGAGACCGGTGGAGATGGTCCGCTCGCCGTAGGCGAGGGTCAGGGCATCGGCGACCAGGCGGGTCATCGCTTCACTTCCTTCAGCAGCAGCCAGATGAGGTAGGCCCCGCCGACCGCGGTGGTCACGACACCCACCGGGAGCGCCACGGGTGCGAGCAGGACCTGGGCGATCAGATCGGAGGCGGACAGCAGCACGGCCCCGGTGAGCGCCGCCGGCAGCAGCGGCACCCCGGCGGCGCCGGCGAGCCGGCGGCCGACCTGCGGCGCGGCGAGCGCCACGAAGACGATCGGCCCGGCCACCGCGGTCACGGTGGCCGTGCAGCCGACGCCGACGGCGATCAGCAGCAGCCGCAGCGGGCCGAGCCGCACGCCGGTGGTGACCGCGAGCTCCTCCCCCAGCGCCGACTGGTGCAGCGCCCGGGCGGCGCCCACGAGCACCACGGCGAGCGCCCCCAGCACGAGGAACGGCAGCCGCACCTCGCCCCAGTCCAGGCCGTTGAGGGAGCCGGCGCTCCAGCCGGCGGCGACGATCGCGACGTCGAGCTCGGCGCGCAGCACCAGCCAGGCGTTCACGGCGGTGAGCATCGCGTTGACGGCGATGCCGATGACGACCAGCCGCAGGCCGCTGAACCCGGCGCGGATCGAGAGCAGGTAGATCACCGCGGCGGTGGCCAGGCCGGCGACGACCGAGCCGGCGGCGAGCTGGGCCGCGCTGCCGCCGAGGACGGTGATCACCAGCAGCGCCCCGGTGTAGGCGCCCGCGTCCAGCCCGATCACGTCCGGGCTGCCGAGCGGGTTGCGGGTGAGGTTCTGGAAGATCGCGCCGGCCAGCCCGAGCGCCGCGCCGAGCACGAGCCCGGCGACCACCCGGGGCGCCCGCCACTCGGTGACCACCACCGATCGCGGCCCGTCGCCGGTCAGCGCGGCCCACACCTCACCGGGCGGGTCCCAGCCGGTGCCCCGCGAGAGACCGAGGAAGGCCAGGCCGGCGGCGACCAGCACGAGCAGCAGGCAGGCCAGCGCGCCGCGCCGTTCGACGAGCAGCACCCGGCCGCCCAGCGGCACCCGCAGCGTCGCCCCCGCGCTCACAGCGCCACCGTTCCGTAGCGGCGCACGACCCAGATCAGCACCGGCGCACCGAGGAAGGCCGTCACGATCGCGACCGGCACCTCCCCGGTGGGCAGCAGCAGCCGGCCGAGCACGTCGGCCGCGAGCAGCAGCGCCGGACCGAGCAGCAGGCTGAAGCCGAGCAGCCAGGGCACCGAGCCCCGGGCCAGCCGGCGTGCCACGTGCGGGACGATCAGCCCGACGAACGCGATCGGACCGGCCACCGCGGTGGCTGCGCCGGCCAGCACCGTCACCAGCACCACGACCAGCACCCGGGTGCGCACCACGTGCGCCCCCAGGGCGTGCGCGACGTGCTCGCCGAGCGCGAGCGCGTCCAGCGGGCGCGAGAGCAGCAGCGCGCCGACGAGCGCGACGACCACGACCAGCACCGGCAGGGTGAGCGGGGTCTGCTCGCGCCCGGCCAGCGACCCGACCGCCCAGAACCGGTAGTTGTCGAAGACCTCGGGGCGCAGCAGCCGGATCCCCAGCGAGAGCCCGGCGAGCACCGAGCTCAGCGCGACCCCGGCCAGCAGCAGCCGCACCGGGGAGTCGCGCCCCACGGCGTACACCGCGACGGTGGCGAGCAGCGCGCCGACGAGTGCGGCCGCCAGCTGCGCGACCTGGGAGTCGGACTGCCACAGCGCCTGGGCGAGGACGATCGCGAACCCGGCCCCGGCGGTGACGCCGAGGATGCCCGGCTCCGCGAGCGGGTTGCGGGTCAGCGTCTGGATCAGCGCCCCGGCGGTGGCCAGCGCGGCACCGACGACCACCGCGAGCAGGGTGCGCGGCAGCCGGATGTCCCGCACCACGACGTGGTCGTCGGTGCCGGCGAAGTCGAGGAGCGCGCGCAGCACCTCGACGGGCGCGATGCTGCGCGTCCCGACGCAGATGCTCGCGACGCCGAGCAGCAGGACGGCCAGGGCAGCAGCGGCGAGCAGTACGCCGCGGCGTGCGCCCTCCCCGCCCGCCTGCGCCGGCCGGCGGGCGAGCTCAGTCATCGAGTCCGGCGACCCCGCGCTTCCAGTAGCCGGTGACCATGCTCTCTGCGCAGTGCTCACGGGCCCAGGCGCGCAGCGTCTTGACGTCGCCGGCCTCACCGGCGGCGAAGAGGAAGGTGCGGCCAAGGGGCAGCGTCAGGGCGGCCACCGCCTCGGCCAGGCGCGAGCCCTCCCCACGGTCCAGCCAGGTCACCTCGACGCCCGGCCGCGACGCCAGCGGGTAGTCGCGGTCGGCCGCATGGTCGGTGTCGATGAGCACGTGGGCCGACACGTCGGCCGGGGACTCCTCGAGCCAGCGCGCCAGCGCGGGCAGGCCGGTGGTGTCGACGGCCAGCACGTGGTGGTCGAAGCCCGTGGGCCAGACCTTCGCGCCGGGCGGGCCCGCGATCACGACCTCCTCGCCCACGGCGACCGCGGCGGCCCAGTCAGCGGCGAGGCCGCCCGGGTGCACGACGAAGTCGAGGTCGATCTCGTGGCGCGCCGGGTCGTGGCGCCGCACGGTGTACTTGCGCGTCGGCGGCACCGGGCGCACCCAGTCCAGGCTGTCCTCGTCGTTGGGCACCGGGTCGTTGCGGGTGCCGTCGGGGAAGGCGAAGACCACCTTGACGTGATCGTCGGCCTGGTAGGTGTGGAAGCCCTCGAGCTCGGGGCCGGACAGGGTCAGGCGCACCATCGTCTCGGTGACCTGCTCGCGCGCGGCGACGCGCACGCGGCGTACCCCGATCGGGTAGCCGACCCGGGCGATGCCGGTGCCGGTGCGCTGGTGCAGGGCGACCCGGGTGCCCGGCTCGGAGCGGTCGATCGACATCGGTGCGCTCAGCCGGCCAGCAGCGGCGCGAGCACGGAGTCGAGCTCGTCGAGGGTGCGCAGCGCGGTGCCGTACGTCGAGGCCTCGGTGAAGCGGACGCCGATCGCGCGGTCCGCCTTGACCGCCGGGAGGCTCTTCCACAGCGGGGAGTCGAGCACGTACTTCACCGCGGCGGAGGGCTTGCCGTCGTCCTCGAGGGAGTAGGTGATGACGTCGACGTCGCCGAAGCTCTCCGGGAGCTCCTCGATCGAGGGGTACTCCGAGACGTCACCGGCGCCGCCGGTCTTCTTGGCGACCTCGCCGGGGTAGCTCGCGCCGATGTCCTCGGCGATGTTGGGGCCCCACGACCCGGCGTACTCACGCATGAAGGAGCCCGCGCTGGTATCGCCGTAGGCGCCGAGGTGGCCGAAGGTCGCGGACTCCAGGAGGTCGGCGTACTTCTCGCTGAGCTCGGCGGCGCGCGCCTCGTAGGCGTCGCGGGCCTCCTCCCAGGCGTCCAGCTCGCCGGCTGCATCGAGGTGGCGACGGCTCAGCTCGCGCCAGCCGGAGGGCAGGGCCGGGCCGATCGCGGCGACCGGCGCGATGGACTCGAGGCGCTCCAGGTCGATGTCGACCAGCGCGGGCGCGGGGACGCCGATGATGATCAGGTCCGGCTCGGCCTCGGCGATCGCCTCGTAGTTGGTGGAGTCGGCGGTCTCGCCGGCGACCTTGGTGAGCGACTCGTAGGTCGCCAGGTCCTCCTCGCTCATCAGGTTCGTCCCGCGCTCCCAGCTGGAGATGCCCACCAGCTCGGCCTCCGCCTCGATCAGGCTCGGCACGGCGTAGCCGGTGGCCACGATGCGCTGCGGGTCGGCCGGGATCTCGACCTCGCCGTTGTCGGCGCTGAAGACCCGGGTCTCACCCGCCGAGTCGTCGACCCCTGCCTCGGCGCCATCGCCGCCGCAGGCGGTGAGGGCCAGCGCCAGGGCCGTGGCACCGGCGAGGACCGAGAGGGACGGACGGGCGAACGGGCGCGAGCGCATGGAGCTCCTTCGAAGATTCTGGAACGGCGTCCCGAGAGGACGAAGGTAAGGCTAGCCTTAGCGCCGTGCAGTCGATATCGCCCGGAGGACAGCCCGTGCCGTTCGCAGGACATCTCGACGCGATCGTCGAGGAGTACGGCTACGGGATCGGCCCGCCGACCGGGATGGTGGTGCTGCGCTACCGCCGCGCGGAGGGGCTCACGGTCGCCGACACCCGCGACGACCACCTGCACTGGCTCTACGTGAGCCCGGACGGCGTCCTGTGCGTACGCCGCGGCGGCGCCACCACCTACCTCGCGCCCGGCACCGGCTTCTGGGCGACCCGCGGGCACGTGCACCAGATCGCCTCACTGTCGGCCGCCTGCGTGCTGCGCGTGGGCCTGCGCGAGGCGCCGCCCGCGCTCGACGACCTCGGAGCGGCACCGGTGGAGGTGCCGGCCGCCGTCCTGAGCGCGCTGCTCGACGTGGCGCGCCCCGGCGTCAGCGAGGAGGCGGGGTTGGCGGCGCGCGCGGTCCTGATGGCCGGCGTCGGTACCGGCGGCGTGGTCGCGCCGCACGAGGCGCGCGGCGTCGCGATCGGCAGCGGACTGGGCGCCGGCTACGCGCGTCGGGTCGCGGCCGCGCTGAGCGCCGACCCTGCCGACGACACCACGCTGCAGGAGTGGGCCGACCGGCTGCACATCAGCGCGAAGACCCTGCAGCGCGACTTCACCCGCGAGTTCGCCACGTCGTACACCGAGTGGCGCTCGCGGCTGCGGCTCCAGGCCGCGCGCGCCCTGCTCCGCACGCTGCCGGTCAACGAGACCGCGCACCGGGTCGGCTACGCGAGCGCGTCGGCGTTCGTGGGGGCGTTCACCCGCGAGTTCGGCGAGACGCCGGGCCAGTGGGCCCGGCGCTGAGGGCGCTCAGCCCTCGGTGATGCGGACCTGAACCTCGCGCAGCCGGAAGACCACCCGGTCGCGCAGCTCCTGAGGGGCCGCCTCGGAGCAGGACCGGGCGACGACCGACTTCACCGTGCGCTGGAGGTCGTACTTCTCCAGGCAGGGGTTGCAGGTGTCGAGGTGCACGCGGACCGCGTCGCAGTCGGCCTCGGCCAGCTCGTTGTCGATGAAGTACACGATCTGCTCGAGGTAGTCGGCACACTCGGTGGCCGACGGCTCACCGGCGGGGGCCGTGTCGTCGGGCTGCTGCTCGGCCATCACTTGCCCCCTGCCCGCGAGCTGGCGGTGAGCAGGTCGTTGGCCCGCACGTAGTCGGAGAGCATGTCGCGCAGCTGGCGACGCCCCCGATGCAGACGCGACATCACGGTGCCGATGGGAGTGTCCATGATCTCGGCGATCTCCTTGTAGGCGAATCCCTCGACGTCGGCGAGGTAGACCGCGAGGCGGAACTCCTCGGGCAGGCGCTGGAGCGCGTCCTTCACCTGCGAGTCGGGAAGGTGCTCGAGCGCCTCCATCTCCGCCGACTTCAGTCCGGTGGAGCTGTGCGACTCCGCGCGGGCGAGCTGCCAGTCCTCGACGTCCTCGGACATCGACTGCTGCGGCTGACGCTGCTTCTTGCGGTAGGTGTTGATGAAGGTGTTGGTCAGGATCCGGTACAGCCAGGCCTTCAGGTTGGTCCCGGGCCGGAACTGGTGGAAGGAGGAGTACGCCTTCGCGAAGGTCTCCTGGACCAGGTCCTCGGCGTCGGCCGGGTTGCGCGTCATGCGCATGGCCGCGGAGTACAGCGGGTCCAGGAACGGCAGCGCGTCGCGCTCGAAGCGGGCGACGCGCTCGCCCTCGGTCTCGGTCGCCGGGTCGACAGGGGTCTCTGCAGTGGCCTGCATGGCCTCCTCGAGGCCGGGCTCGGTGATATCAGTCATCACGTCCCAGCGTACGCCGCCGACGGGCGCTTCCATCAGTACCGTCACGCAGTCGAGAACGTCGCGCGACGCCCCGTCATTCCCGGCGCGATCCCGCGCTGGTCCGGGGGTGTCGGGAGGCCTCGTGGCATGCGTTGGTCGAGCGCGACCCGTTGGTCGAGCGGAGGCTCCGCTGGTCGAGCTTGTCCAGACCCCAGAACGAACGAGCCTCGTCCCCGACGTTTCTTTACTCCACAATCCCAGCTCGCCTCTAGGCATCGAACGCGCGTTCGAGTAAAATGAGGCATGGCCGACCACGAGCTCCCCGACTGCGACACCCCAGCCGCCGTGCTGGCGTTCGCGCAGGAGCAGCGGGCCGTGGTCCAGCGGGGCGAGGTGCTGATCCTGGAGGCCGCCCTGGTGTGGGCGGCGATGCACCCGGAGGAGACGGTCGCCGACACGACGCCGACGCCCGGACTGGTGTTCGGTGAGCTCGCGGTCCCGCTGGCCGGTGAGGGCACTCCGCTTGTCGCGGAGTTCGCCCCCATGGAGTTCGGCGCCGCGCTCGGCATGTCCACCGACGCCGCCCGAGGCCTCGTCGGTGATGCCCTCGAGCTGGCGCACCGGCTGCCGCGGATCTTCAAGCGCGTCCGCGCCGGCGAGGTGCCCGCCTGGAAGGGCCGCCGGATCGCGCAGCTGACCACCACCCTCCCCCTCGACGGCGCCGAGTTCGTCGACCGCCAGCTCGCCGCGACCGTCGACAAGATCGGGTGGGCAGCGATCGGGCGGCTCGTCGACCGAGCGCGGGTGATGTTCGACCCCGAGGGCGCCGAGAAGGATCGCCGCGAGGCCGCCGACGGCCGACGCTTCGACATCCACGCTCGCGAAGCGACCCACGACGGCACCGTGCACGTGGAGGGTGTCCTCGACCTCGCCGACGCCCTCGACCTGGATACCGCGATCCGCCACGGCGCAGAGGAACTGGCCGCACTTGGGTCCCCCGAGTCCTTGGACGTGCGCCGCTCGATGGCGGCCGGTGAGCTCGCTCGACGACAGTTGACCTTCGACCTGCGCGCCGAGGCGGGCGGGGACGCCGCCTCGGTCATCAAGCCACGCCAGGTCGTCATCCACGTCCACCTGTCCGCCGCCGCGATCAGCCGCGACGAAGCCGGCATCGCCCACGTCGAGGAGACCCGCTCCATCGTCTCCACCGAGCAGGTCCGCGGCTGGTGCCGTGGCGACGCCCAGGTCGTCATCAAGCCGGTCATCGACCTCGAGGCCCACCACCACACCGACGCCTACGCGATCCCCGACAAGCTCACCGAGCAGACCCGCCTCGCCCAACCGGTGTGCGCCTTCCCGTGGTGCGAACGCCCCGCCCGCCGCTGCGACACCGACCACGTCACCGCACACGGCACGGGCGGTCCGACCTGCAGCTGCAATCTTGCGCCGCTCTGTCGCCGCCATCACCGGGCCAAGACCCACACGGGTTGGACCTACGACAAGACCGACGCGGCGACGTACCTCTGGCGATCCCCGCACGGGTTGCACCTCGTGAAGGACCACGGCGCCACCCACCTCGTCGCTGCACACCCGCCGGAGGAGTAGATCCACCGCCCCGGACCCCGTCGGCAGCCAGCCGGCGGGGCCACACCCCTGTCCCGCCGGCGTTTCCTTGGCCTCGGGCGAGCTCGACCGCCGAGATGCAGTTCGGCTGCCGGGCAATGGGTCTCGACAAGCTCGACCAACGGCGCCCCCTCGACCAAGGGCCCTTGCTCGACCAACCGTGCTCGTCGACCGACCGTGGCCCTCCCGGGACGGTCAGGCCCCCGGGGTCTCCCGGGACCCGCAGATGTCGCGGACCACCCACTCGAGCACGGACTCCACGACGACCTCGAGGGCGCTCTCCTGCGACAGCGGGCCGCGGGCGCCGACCTTGAGGCCGTGGTCGGCGCCGGGGACGACGGCGAGGTCGACGCCGAGGAGGCCCTCGGGGAACTCGTCGGGGCGGCCCATCGCGTCGCGCTCGCCCTGGACGACGAGCGTGGGGACGCCGGCGCCCTCGAGCTCGGCGAGGCGCGAGCGCTCGGGGCGGCCGGGCGGGTGGAGCGGGAAGGACAGGGCGAGGCACCCGGCGGCGTCCGCGAGCGAGGCGCAGCGCGCGGCGGAGCGGGCGCCGGCGGAGCGCCCGCCGAGCACGAGCGGTACGCCGTCGCGCGGCGGCAGCGCCGCGACCGCGGCCATCAGTGCGACGTCGAGCGTCGGCGGCGCGGTGGCGATCTTGCGGCCGGCGACCCGCCAGGGCTGCTCGAGGCGCGCCACCGTGACCCCCTGCGGCGGGAGCGCCGCGGCGAGCGCCTCGAGGTCCCGACTGTCGATGCCGTTGCCGGCGCCGTGGCTCATCAGGAGCACCGCGGTGGGGGTGCCGACGGCGGCGTCGGTCACCAGCCGCGCGGGGCCGTGGGCGGTCTCCAGCATCTGCTCGGTGCTCATGTCAGCAGCTCCTCGGGGACGTCCTCGAGCGGTAGCGGCTCGACGAGCGACGGGTCGTTGTTGCGCACGTTGTTGACCGCGCGGGAGACGGCGTACGCCTCCAGGCGGCCCGGCTCGGCGGGGGTCAACAGGTCCAGCAGGGTGTCCTGCGGGGCCTGCGGGTCGAGCCAGTCGTGCCAGCGCTCGCGCTCGACCATGAGCGGCATCCGGTCGTGGATGCGTCCGAGGGAGTCCTCGGCGTCGGTGGTGATCACGGTGCAGGTCCAGCGGAACCGCGCCGGGTCGTCCTCCGCCTTGTCCGGGTCGCGCCAGATCTCATAGAGCCCGGCCATCGCCAGCGAGCCGCCGTCACGGGGACGGATGAAGAACGGCTGCTTCACGGGCTTGCCGTTGCGGCCCTTCTCGTCGGTGGCGTACCACTCGAAGTAGCCGTCGGCGGGCAGCAGGCAGCGACGGGCCGCGAACGCCTTGCGGTACGCCGGCTTCTCCGCGACCGTCTCCATCCGCGCGTTGATCATCCGGTTGCCGATGGAGGGGTCCTTGGCCCACGACGGCACCAGTCCCCAGCGCAGCACCCGCAGCTGGCGGCGCGGCGACTCCTCGCTCTCCCGCGACGGTGGACGCTCCACGACGGCGTACACCTCCTTGGTGGGGGCGACGTTGTAGTCGGGCTCCAGCGCGGCCTCGATCATGGTCTCGGCCACGTCGAACTCCTCGACGAGCTCCTCGGGGCTCCGGCTCGAGGCGTATCGGCCACACATGGGGGCCAGCCTAACGGCGCGTCGCCGCGCGTGACCGCTCGTGACAGCGGGTACGGGGGCGCCATGACCCTCAGCAGACTGATCGCCCGCCCGATGCTCGCCTCGTTGTTCGTGGTCGGCTCGGTCAACGCCCTGCGCAACGCCGAGGCGCTCGGCGCCAAGGCCGCCTCGGTGACCGACAGGATCGCGCCCACGCTGCGCAAGGCGGGCGTCCCGGTGCCCTCCGACCCCGCCACGCTGGTGCGGATCAACGCCGGCACCCAGGTCGCCGCCGGGCTGATGCTGGCCACCGGCCGGGCGCCGCGGCTCTCGTCGGCGGTGCTGGCCGGCTCGATGATCCCCACCACCCTCGCCGGGCACGCGTTCTGGAAGGAGTCCGACCCGGAGAAGCGCAAGCGGGAGATGAGCGCCTTCTTCGAGAACACCTCCGTCCTCGGCGGCCTGCTGATCGCCGCCGGCGACACCAACGGCAAGCCCGGCCTGGCCTGGCGTGCCGGGCGCGCCGCCAAGGACGCACGCCGCGAGGCCCGCCACCTGGCCGCCACCGCACGCCGCGAGGCCGCGCTCGCCAAGGCCAAGGTGTCCTGAGTGCGGCACAGCACAGGTGCCCTAGTCTGTCGCGGGTGACGAGCCTGCCCGATCCCTGGCCCGCGCCGCGCGCGCACGCACCCGTCGACGAGGTCGTCTCGCTGCCGGGCAGCAAGTCGCTGACCAACCGAGCGCTCGTGCTCGCCGCGCTCGCCGACGGCCCCTCCGTCGTACGCCGACCGCTGCACTCGCGAGACTCCGCGCTGATGGTGGCCGCGCTGCGCGCGCTCGGCGTGGGCCTGGACGCCACCGGCGCGGACGGTCAGGACTGGCAGGTGACCCCGGCTCCGCTGACCCGTGACGCCCGCGTTGACTGCGGACTGGCCGGCACCGTGATGCGGTTCGTGCCGCCCGTCGCCGCGCTCTCCACGGGCACCGTCGCGTTCGACGGCGACGCCCACATGCGCAACCGCCCGATCGGCGAGGTGCTCACCGCGCTCCGGGCGCTCGGGGTCGACGTCGAGGGCGACGCGCTGCCGTTCACGGTCCGCGGCGCCGGCTCGGTGCGCGGCGGACGGGTCGTGGTGGACGCCTCGTCGTCCTCGCAGTTCGTCTCCGCGCTGCTGCTCGCCGGCGCCCGGTTCGACGAGGGCGTGGAGGTCGTCCACGACGGCAAGCCGGTGCCCTCGCTGCCGCACATCGACATGACCGTCGCGGTCCTGCGCCAGCACGGCGTGGACGTCGACGACTCCCAGGCGAACACCTGGCGGGTCTCCCCCGGCCCCATCCGCGCCGTGGACCACCTGATCGAGCCCGACCTCTCGAACGCCGCGCCCTTCCTCGCCCTGGCGGCCGTCTCCGGCGGCACCGTGACCGTGCGCGACTGGCCGCGCTCGACCACCCAGGCCGGCGACGCGCTGCGCGAGATCCTGGCCGCGATGGGCTGCGCGGTCGTCCACGACGACGCCGGTCTCACGGTGACCGGGCCCGCGGAGCTGCACGGGGTCGACCTGGACCTCCACGACGTCGGCGAGCTCGCGCCGGCGGTGGCCGCGCTCTGCGCCCTGGCCACCACCCCCTCGCACCTGCGCGGCATCGCGCACATCCGCCACCACGAGACCGACCGGCTCGCCGCCCTCGCCACCGAGCTCGGCAACCTCGGCGCCGACGTGGAGGAGCACGACGACGGTCTCTCCTTCCGTCCGGCTCCCCTGCACGGCGGGGTATTCCGCACCTACGCCGACCACCGGATGGCCCACGCAGGCGTCATCGTCGGCGCCGGCGTCGACGGCGTGCTGGTCGAGGACGTCGCGACCACCGCCAAGACCTTCCCCGACTTCGCCGGCTTCTGGTCCGGCCTGTTCGGCTGAGCTGCTGATGTCCACCGGTCGCTACTCCACCCACGACATCGAGCACTACGACCGACCCCGACGTCGTACTCGCCCCCGCACCAAGGACCGCCCGACATACGACGACGCGGTGCGCGGCGTGGTCGTGACCGTCGACCGCGGTCGGTTCACGCTGCTGATCGAGGACCGCACGGTGACCGCGATGAAGGCCCGCCCCCTGGGCCGCAAGGGCGTGGTGGTGGGCGACCGGGTCCGCGTGGTCGGCGACGTCTCCGGGGCCGACGGCGCGCTCGCGCGCATCGTGGAGGTCGAGGAGCGGCTGACCACGCTGCGGCGTACCGCCGACGACGACGACCCGGTCGAGCGGATCATCGTGGCCAACGCCGAGCAGATGGTGATCGTCACCGCCCTCGCCGACCCCGAGCCGCAGCCGCGCCTGCTCGACCGTGCCCTCGTGGCGGCGTTCGACGCGGGCATGCAGCCGCTGCTGTGCCTCACCAAGGCCGACCTGGCCGACCCGGCCCCGCTGCTGTCGACGTACAGCTCGCTGGGCGTGCCATGGGTGGTCACCCAGCGCGGCGGCGACCTCACCGAGCTGCGCGAGCGGCTCGCGGGCCGCACCAGCGTGCTGCTCGGCTCCAGCGGCGTGGGCAAGTCCACCCTCGTCAACGCGCTGGTCCCCGAGGCGCACCGCGACGTCGGGAGCGTCAACGCCGTGACCGGGCGCGGGCGCCACACCTCGACCTCGGCCTACATGCTGGCGCTGCCCGACGGCGACGGCTGGATCATCGACACCCCCGGCATCCGCTCCTTCGGTCTCGCCCATGTCGAGCCGGAGCACCTCATCGAGGCGTTCCCGGACCTCGACGAGATGACCGAGGAGTGCCCGCGCGGCTGCACCCACGGCAGCGGCGAGCCCGAGTGCGGCCTCGACGAGGCGCTCGCCGCCGGCACCGCCGACCCCGAGCGGGTCTCCTCGTTCCGCCGGCTGCTCGCGGCGCGCAGCGAGTCCGCCTACTAAAGGCTCAGGCGCCCCACACCGCGCGCGAGCCGGCGTCCCCGGTCGCGACGACGGCCACCAGCGTGCCGACCGCCGCCAGCGCCAGCAGCACCCGCACCACCACCGGCACGATCCCGGGCCGGCGGTGCAGCAGAGCGGCCAGCACCGCCACGACGGCGAGCACCAGCGTCGCCGTCAGCGCGTACGCCGCGCGGTCCTCGTGGGTCGCGACCGCCGGGAGCTGGCGCAGCGAGGGGTTCGCGTCCAGCAGGTCGCCGCCGGAGAGGTACGCCGCGAGCACGAAGCCGGACGCCACCACGGAGGTGACGACCATCGGCCAGCGCGCCCACTGCCGGGCTCGCGGGACGACGTACGCGAGCGCCAGCAGGGCCGCCAGGGGGCCCAGCACCACCGCACCGTGGACCACCAGCGGGTGCAGCGGCATTCCGTTGATCTCCATGCGCGGATCATGCACGGTTCGCCTGAAAGTAGCCTGTGCCTGTGGCCACCGACTTCACCGACGACCTGCGCCTCGCGCACGTCCTCGCCGACGACGCCGACTCGCTGACGACGGCGCGGTTCAAGGCACTGGACCTGCACGTCATGAGCAAGCCCGACCTGACGCCCGTCACCGACGCCGACCAGGCCGTCGAGGAGGGCATCCGGCGCACCCTGTCGCGGGTCCGCTCCCGCGACGCGATCACCGGCGAGGAGCAGGGTTCGAGCGGCACCAGCGCCCGGCGCTGGATCATCGACCCGATCGACGGCACCAAGAACTTCGTGCGCGGCGTCCCGGTCTGGGCCACGCTCATCTCGCTGGTCGTCGACGACGAGGTGGTCGTCGGCGTGGTCTCCGCTCCCCAGCTGCAGCGACGCTGGTGGGCCAGCAAGGGCGGCGGCGCCTGGACCGGGCGCTCGCTGCTCAGGGCCACCCAGTGCCACGTCTCCGACGTGCGCCGCCTCGAGGACGCCTCGCTGTCCTACTCCAGCCTGTCGGGCTGGGAGGAGCGCGGTCGCCTCGACGACTTCCTCTCGCTGATGCGGCGCTGCTGGCGCACCCGGGCGTACGGCGACTTCTGGTCCTACATGCTCCTCGCGGAGGGCGCGGTGGACATCGCGGCCGAGCCCGAGCTGGAGGTCTACGACATGGCCGCGCTGGACGTCATCGTGCGCGAGGCGGGCGGCCGGTTCACCTCGCTGGACGGCAACGAGGGCCCGTGGGGCGGCAACGCGGTGGCCACCAACGCCCACCTGCACGACGCCGCGCTGGGCTTCCTGGCCTCGATGCCCCACGACGAGTCCGACCCCGACTCGCGCTCGCACGGCCACGGCTCGGTCTCCGACCTGCGGGCCCACCGGCTGCGCGTGGCAGACGAGCCCTCCGAGTAGGCCCGCAACCGGTCTCGACCAGTCCGACGGCGGGTCCGCGGGCCTGTTCGGCGCGCCCGAACCGCAGTACGGTCATCGAAGCGCCGCCACGACGCGGCCCCAGCGACGGAGGTCCGCCATGCACATCGACGACGTCCTGCGGGCCAAGGAGCGCCCCGAGGTGGTCACGATCCGCCCCGACGCCGGGATCCGCGACCTGCTCGCGCTGCTCGCCGAGCACAACATCGGCGCGGTCGTGGTGAGCACCGACGCACGCACCGTCGAGGGCATCGTCAGCGAGCGCGACGTCGTACGCCACCTCCACGACGACGGCACGGTGGTCAACAACACCGTCGGCGCGATCATGACCCCCGAGGTCGAGACCTGCGCGCTCGACACCGACCTGGACGCGGTGATGAAGACGATGACCGAGCGCCGGGTGCGTCACCTGCCGGTGCTGCGCGACGGGGCTCTCGTCGGCGTGGTCAGCATCGGCGACCTGGTCAAGCACAAGATCGGCCAGCTGCAGTTCGAGCGCGACGAGCTCGACCGCTACGTGCACCAGTCCTGACCGGTCACCGACCGGCCCGGCTCACTTCTCGCCGAGCGCCTCGGCGAGGTCGTCGAACGCGCTGGGCCGCTGGAGGAGCTTGATCCGGTCGGCGGGCCAGACCCGTGAGAACGCCTTGCCGACGACGAGGTCGACCGGCACGAACTCCTCGCCGGGCACACAGTCGGTCTCGACGTCGTCGCGGCACAGGTGCACGCTGGAGTCGGCCGAGGCGTCGCGGTGGTCACCCATCACGAAGACGTGACCGGCCGGCACCGGGCCGGTCCGCCACGAGCAGTCCTGGGTGGGCATCGGCCCGTCGCAGTCCTCCTCGTTGCGGGTGAAGCCGCTGCTGTCGAGCGGCACCCCGTTGATCAGCAGCCGGCCCTCGTCGTCGCAGCAGCGGATCACGTCGCCCTCGACGCCGATCACGCGCTTCACCAGGTGCCCGCCGGTCGGGTAGAGGCCGATCTTGCTCAGCACCGTCGCGACCACGCCGCCGGGCTCCTCGCTGGCGCTGCCGGCGAGCCACCCGCCCGGGTCCTCGAAGACCACGGCGTCGCCGCGCTGCGGGCCGCCGTCGCCCCAGTAGGACACCTTCTGCACCAGGATCCGGTCGTCGACCTCCATGCCGGGCTCCATCGAGCCGGACGGGATGTAGAAGGCCTGCACGAAGAAGGTCTTGACGATGAAGGAGAGCACCAGCGCCGCCGCCAGCAGGATCAGCGACTCCTGCCAGACCGAGAGCCGACGGTGGTGCACCTGCGCCGCCGCCTCGGCCTCAGCCTCCGTCACGGATGCTTCCGGCCGCTCGTCGTCGTTGTGCACGTCCACCCCTGTTCCTACCGGCCCGGTGCCTCACCGGACCGGTGGCTATCGTGGCACGTCATCCCTGACGCAACTGAGAGGGCACCATGAACAAGCCTGAGATCGACTTTCCCGACTTCGACGCCCCGTCCGACCTGGTCATCACCGACCTGACCGTCGGCGACGGCGAGGAGGCCAAGGCCGGTCAGACCGTGACCGTGCACTACGTCGGGGTCGCGCACTCGACCGGCGAGCAGTTCGACGCCTCCTACGACCGCGGCGAGCCGCTGACGTTCCGCCTGGGCGTCGGCCAGGTCATCTCCGGGTGGGACACCGGGGTGCAGGGCATGAAGGTCGGCGGCCGTCGCCAGCTCGTCATCCCGCCGCACCTGGGCTACGGCGACCGCGGCGCGGGCGGCGTGATCAAGCCCGGCGAGACGCTGATCTTCGTGTGCGACCTGGTCGCGGTGCGCTGACGCACCGACACACCCCGGGGCCGTCGGCCGCCGGGGCGCACGCGGTCCTCATCGCACCTGCTGCCCGTTCACCAGGGCAGGTCGTCGCCCGCCGACTCGTCGGCGACGCGCGCGGCCTGCGGCCCGAGGACCACCACGTCGCCCCGGACGAGCTGGCGGCCCCGTCGCGTCTCCACCTCGCCGTTGACGAGCACCTGGCCCTCGGCGAGCGGGGCCTTCGCCTCCGCCCCGCTCTCGACCAGGTTGGCCAGCTTGAGGAACTGCCCCAGCCGGATGGTGGTGTCGCGGACCGGGACGTCGAAGGGCTCGGGAGTGGGCATGGGACAAGTCAACCCCACCGCTCCCCACCCCGGCTGGGCCGGGCTCAGTGCGCGAGCACGCTGAGCGTGTGGATCAGCACGCCGACCAGGCCGCCCACGATCGTGCCGTTGATCCGGATGAACTGCAGGTCGCGCCCGACGTGCAGCTCGATCCGCCGGGCCGCCTCCTTGCCGTCCCACCGCTCGATCGTGTGGGTGATCACCGCGGTGATCTCCGCGCCGTACCGCCCGACGGCGAAGACCGCGGCGTCGGCGGCCAGGCCGTCGAGACGGGCCCGCAGCTCCTTGTCGTCCTGCAGGCGCTGGGCGAACGCCGCAAGCTCGACCAGCAGGCGGCTGCGGACGGCGCCCTCGGGGTCGCGCAGCGAGGTGGTGAGCGCACGGCGCAGCGCGTTCCACAGCGACACCGCGGAGGCGATCACCTGGGGGTGGTCCAGCAGCCGGTCCTTGAGCCGCTCGGTGCGCTCCTGGGTGACCGGGTCCTCCAGCAGGTCGTGGGCGAGCTGGGTGAGCATGGAGTCGAGCGCCTGGCGCGCCTGGTGGTGCGGGTCGTCCCGGATGTCGGCGACCCAGCGCACCAGCTCGACGTGGATGCGTGCGGTGACGCGGTCGTTGAGCACCGGCGGCGTCCACCACGGCGCCCGCTCCCCCAGGACCGCGGTGACGGTGTCGGGGTTGGCCACCAGCCAGTCGTGCAGCTCCGAGACCGCGAGGTCGACCAGGCCGCGGTGCAGGTCGTCGTGCAGCGTCTCGGAGAGCAGCCCGCCCAGGAGCGGCGCGATCGGCTCCTCGTGGAACCGCGGTACGAGCGCGTCGCGCACGAGCGACTCGACGTGCTCGTCGCGCACCTTGCCGAGCGCGATCGCGGCCACGTCGGCGACCTCGTCGACGACGCGGCGCGCGTGGCTGGGCTCGCCGAGCCACCTCCCCACGCGCAGCGAGACCTCCGCGCTGCCGATCCGCTCCCGGATCACCCCCTCCTGCAGGAAGTTCTCCCCGACGAACTCCTCCAGGCCCTGCCCGAGCTGGTCCTTGCGCTTCGGGATCAGCGCCGTGTGCGGCACCGGGATGCCGAGCGGGTGGCGGAAGAGCGCGGTGACCGCGAACCAGTCGGCGATCGCGCCGACCATCGAGGCCTCGGCGCCGGCGTTGACGAAGCCCCAGAAGCCGTCCTCCCCCAACGTCAGCGCATAGACCAGCGCGGCCAGGAGGAGCAGCGAGACCGCGAGCGTGCGCATGCGGCGCAGCCCCTGGCGCCGTACCTCGTCGGCGGCCGGATCCCCGGTGATCATCTCGATGGTGGCACTCACGTCGCGATTGTGGCCGACGCGCGAAGCGCGGCGGGTTTGCCATTCCGCTCCGGGCGGGCAGTCTTGGCACGAACATCGGCGCCCGGGGTGCCGGATCCCAGACACGAAGGAACTTCATGCGCCGCACCGCCGCCGCCGTCCTCGTCGCACTGAGCACGGCTTTCACGGTCCTGCCAGCCGCGCTCCCCACCGCCTCCGCGGCCGCGAGCGCGCACTCGGACGAGCCGCAGCCGCTCGGGGAGCACGCCGCCGGCGGCGCCCCCGTCACGACACCCGAGGCCGCGCAGGCGGCGCTCGAGGGGGCCACCGAACTCGCCGCCGGCACCGCCAGCGAGGCGGAGCGGGCCGAGGCCACGCTCATCCTGCGCGACCTCGCCGTCTCGCTGCCGCTGCTGCGCGGTGACGACCGCGCCCGGGCCGAGGCGATCCTGGCCCGTCCGACGCACGGCGCCAGCGACCCCTACGGCAACGGGTACACGGTGGGCTCCAAGCGCATGTGCAAGGCCAACGTGTGCGTCCACTGGGTCACCAGCACCTCGGACGCCGTAACCAACCGGGCCTGGGTGAAGACCAACCTCAAGGTCCTCAACAACGTGTGGCGCAAGAACGTGAAGATGGGCTACCGCACCCCCGTGAGCGATCGCCGCGTCGCCGGCAACAACGGCGGCAACGGCAAGTTCGACGTCTACCTGAGCAACATCGGCGGCCGCGGCCAGTACGGCTACTGCGTCCCAGAGGCCTACGGCCGCCGCGTGGGCTCCGCGAGCAGCTACTGCGTCATGGACAACGACTTCGCGGAGTTCGGCGGATCCCCGAAGGGCAACCTCAAGGTCACCGCGGCGCACGAGCTGTTCCACGCGGTGCAGTTCGCCTACGACTTCACCGAGGACCGGTGGTTCATGGAGTCGACGGCGACCTGGATGGAGGAGCGCTTCGCCGACGGCGTCAACGACAACCGCCAGTACCTGCGCAACAGCCAGATCGTGCGACCGAGCCTGGCCCTCGACACGTTCTCGATGACCGGCTCCACCCAGTACGCCTCCTGGATCTTCTGGGAGTACCTCGGCACCCGCTTCGGCCACTCGATCGTGCGCCAGGTCTGGGAGCGCGCGGCCCCCGGTCGCCGCACCGACCCGTACTCGACCAAGGCGATCGCCGCGGCGCTGCAGAGGAAGGGCGGCTTCGCCCAGGTGTTCCGCGCCTACTCGGCCGCGAACGCGCGACCGGCGGCGTCGTACGCCGAGGGCAAGGCCTGGCCGAAGCCGACCATCGCCGGGCGCTACACGCTGGCGCGCAAGGCCAGCAAGGACGTCACGCCGCGGCTCGACCACCTCACCGCCCAGCACTACGTGGTGAAGCCGGCGAAGTCGCTGAAGGCCAAGAAGTGGAAGCTGCGGATCACCGTCGACGGCCCCAACAAGGCCACCGCGCCCGGCGCCTACGTCTACGTCAACCGCAAGAAGGGCGGCTCCGGGACCGCGATCAGGCTGAACCGCAAGGGCAAGGGCAGCACCACGATCGCGTTCAACCGCCGCAACGTCCGCAGCGTGACCGTCACGCTCGCCAACGGATCGACCCGGTACCGCGGGTGCCAGACGTCGAGCACGGCGCCGTCGGTCTACAGCTGCAACGGCTCGCCTCGCGATGAGAACCGGCCGTTCCGCCTGACGCTTCGGACCCTCAAGGGCTGAGCATCGGGGGTCGCCAAGCCCCGCAACGGTGCTGCCGGCGTCGCGGAGTGATCCGCGGCGCCGGCGACACCGTTTCGGGGCTCAGGCCTGCGGGTCCTCGGGCTCCTGGAGCCGGCGGTGGTTGCGGATGACCTCGTCGATCACCAGGGCCAGGAACTTCTCCGCGAAGTGCGGGTCCAGCCCGGAGCTCTCGGCCAGCTGACGCAGCCGGGCGATCTGCACCGCCTCGCGCGCGGGGTCGGCCGCCGGCATCTCGGCACGGGCCTTGAGCTCGCCCACCTGCTGGGTGCACTTGAACCGCTCCGCCAGCAGGTGCACCAGGGCGGCATCGAGGTTGTCGATGCTCGACCGGAGTCGGGTCAGCTCGGCCATCGCGTTGTCGTCGCTCACGGGAGAATGCAAGCATCCCCGCCCGGCCCCCTCGTGCGGCGGGGGCTCAGCGGCCGCGCCACACCGGTGCACGGTGCTCGGCGAACGCCGCGATCCCCTCGGCCGCGTCCTCGGAGGTGACGGCCACCGAGGCGAGGTCGCTCTGGCGGGCGAAGGCCTCCTCCGGCGCCCACGTCGGGGACTCCGCGACGATGCGCCGGCTCACCTGCACCGACAGCGGCGCGTTCGCGACGATCTCCTCGGCCAGCGCGAGTGCGGCGTCGAGCACGGCGCCGGGCTCGGCGAGCCGATTGACAAGCCCCAGCTCGGCGAGCCGGGTCGCGGGCATCGGGTTGCCCGTGAGGGCGAGCTCCATCGCCACGTTGCGCGGCAGCCGCTCGGTCAGGCGCATGACCCCGCCGGCCGCGGCCACGAGGCCGCGCTTGGGCTCGGGGATGCCGAACTGCGACTGCGTCGAGGCCACCACCAGGTCGGCGATCAAAGCCAGCTCGCATCCGCCCGCCAGCGCGTGTCCCTCGACCGCGGCGATCACCGGCTTGGCGATCGGCAGCGCCGAGATGCCGAGCGGGCCGCGCTTCTCGGTGAGCGCGAACTGGCCGGCGGCCGCCGCCTTGAGGTCCATCCCCGCGGAGAAGGTCCCGCCGGCCCCGGTCAGCACCGCGACACGCGCCTCGGGGTCGGCCTCGAAGGCGTCGACGACGCGCTCGAGGAGGCGGGCGGTGCGCAGGTCGATGGCGTTGCGGCGCTCGGGACGGTTCAGTGTGATCACCAGCACCGGCCCCCGGCGCTCCACCAGCACGGGCGGCTCCGGCGGCTCGGGCAGGTCGGTGCGCTCCTGGCCGGTGATCGTGAGGGTGCGGACGTCCTCGACCTGGGCGGGCAGCCCGATCGGGTCGCCCGCGACGATGCAGTCGAGGACCTCGGGCTGGGTGGTGCGCACGAGCACGCGGGCGCCCTCGGGGGTCAGCACGCTGAGGATGCCGGCCTCGGGCGCGCCGTCGCGGCCGTACTGCGCGGTCGCTGCCTCGACCACCCCCGGTCCGGCGTAGGAGTCCAGCGCCGGCCGGGCGCGCTCGGGCAGCAGCACCGGCGCCAGCGCGCGGTACGGCGTGCGGGGCGGGGTGGCCGAGTAGATCCCCAGGGCGTGCTTGGTGACGAACCAGCCCAGCGAGGTCGACAGCCCGTAGGACTCCGGGTCGCGGCGCAGGCGGTCCACGAGGGTGGCCACCGCGTGGGTGCCGTAGTTGTTGCCCGGTCCGCCGGCGAAGGTGAGCCCGCCGGTGACCGAGAGCGGGCGCTCGGGGTCGTCCAGCGGCAGCCCGAGCTCGTCCGCGGCGATCTGCACCGCCGCGGGGAAGCAGGAGTAGAGATCGACGTGGCGCACGTCGTCGGGGCCGATGCCGGCGTGCGCGAAGGCCGCCTCCCCGATCGCGCGGATCGCCGGCGACGCGGCGAGGTCGCGACGCTCGGAGACGAACCACTCGTCGTACGCCGCAGCACCGGCGTGCAGGAAGACCCATTTGTCCTGCGCGATCCCGAGCGCGGTCGCGGCGGCGACGCTGGTCACGACCACGCCGGCGGCGAGGTCGACCTGCAGGTTGGCGCACAGCAGCTTGGGGTAGGGCTCGCTGATCATCCGGTTGCCGGCGTCCGGGGTGGCCAGCTGCTCGGGCGTGTGCGCCTGGGGCAGCCAGGCGTACTCGTTGCCCGCGGCGACCTCGGAGAGCCGCGACCACAGGCCGGTGATCGTGCGCCGATGCTCCTCGGGGGTCTCCCCCGCCTTGGCCCGCAGTGCGGACTCGATGAGCGCATAGGTGTAGACCGGCACGCTCAGCCCGGCTGCGGTCTCGGGTCCGTTGTTGGCCTCGCGGTCGCTGCCCAGCACGGTCGTCGGAGCGATGTCGCGCTCCTGCACCGGCCAGTCGAGGTCGATGCCCTGCTTCTGCGCCGCCGCCAGGGTCGCGCCGGCCTCCGCCCCGCTGACCAGCACCACCTCGGCGCGACCGTCGGCCACGGCCTGGCCGGCGGTGTTGATCAGCACCTGGCCGGCGTCGCCGCCGTACGGCGCGGACATCGCGGTCTCGGCCGGGTCGGCACCGAGCTGCTCGGCGATCAGGCGCCCGGCGTCGCGATAGGTCCACGAGGCGCTGGCGACGTAGTAGACGGCGTCCGCGGCGCGGAGCAGCTCCTCGCCGGCACCGCTGTCCTCGGCGGCGCGACGCAGCGCCCGGGCCGCGAGGCTCGCAGGGTCCTCGGCGCCGTTCTCGAGGTCGGGACGGCGCTGCACCACCTGGCCGACGCCGACGAGGACGGGGGTGCGGGGGTCCAGACGGGCGCCGGTGCGCTCGTGCACCACGGTGCGCTGGGGGAACCGGGTGCCGCTGCTCTCGGCCGGGTCCGCCGCCAAGGCGGCGGCCACGGCGGCGAAGCGCCCGGCGGACTCCACGAGGGCCTCCTCGACGCTCGCAGCGACCGTGGCGCCGAGCGGGCCCTCGACCGGATCGCCGCCGATGCCGGCGCGGATCGTGAACCTCACCTGACCAGCGTCGTCCTGCGCGACCTCCATCCGAAGCGCGAGGGTGAGGTTCATCGGGCCGGCGCCGTCGAGCGCGGTCAGGCCCGGCTCCGCCTCGCGCACCACCCAGGCGATGTCGGCCGGGATGCCCATGAGCGTGACCTGCTCCTCGAAGGCGTCCCCGGCGCTGGCCACCTGCGGCGGCGCCTCGCGGAACGCCGCGTGCATGCTCAGCCAGTCGGCGTGCCGGGCGGGGTTGGCCACCAGGTCGCCGGCGACGGCGAGCGGGGCGGCGACCTCGGCGCTCGCCTCCACCAGGCGCGGGAAGCCGGTCAGCTGAGCGGGCAGGTCGGTGGCCATCGCATCTCCATAAAAAGTCAGGCATGACTGTTTGTTGTGTGGATGCTAGCGCCTCCGGGACCGCGGCGCACCCCTCCGAGGGCGCCCGGCTGCAGCCACCGCTGTGGGGCGCACCACCCGCGGCAGGTTGTGCCGGTTGCCGCATTTCGATGACCCCCGGCCCGGATCTGCGGCAGGCTTCTCGTCGGTCTCCTTCCCTCGTGGCCCGGGACCCGCTCGACCCGACCACGCCCAGGAGCACGATGTACCGCCCGCGCGCCGCCCTCGCGACCTCGCTGTCGGTGGCGGTCGCCGCCGTCGGCGCCCTGTCCTGCCACGCCAGCGACTCGACAGCCCCGTCGAGCCCGCGGGCGGTGGTGCACGGCGCAGTCGCGGCCGGGGAGTTCCCGACCACCCTCGGCACCGAGGTGCTCGCCCCGACCCCGAGCGGGCGCACGTCGCGCTCCACCCGTCCGAACGTCGTGATGATCACCGCCGACGACGCCAGCATCGACGACCTGCGCCACATGCCGCACGTGCGGCGCCTCGTGCAGTCCCGCGGCACCCGCTTCGACGGCGCGGTGGCGCCCACCCCGATCTGCGTGCCGGCCCGCGCCTCGCTGCTGACCGGGCAGTTCGCGCACAACCACGGCGCCGAGACGATCCGCGGGCGGCGGGGCGGCTTCCGGTCCTTCGCCGACCGCGACACCCTGCCGGCCTGGCTGCAGGACGCGGGCTACCGCACGATGTTCGTCGGCAAGTACCTCAACGGCTATGGCTCGACCCGCAACCGGGCGCGCACCTACGTCCCGCCGGGGTGGTCGGACTGGGCGGCCACGGTCGACCCCTCGACGTACAGCTTCGAGCGGTTCACGCTGAACCGCAACGGCCGCCTCCAGCAGGTACGCCGCTACAGCACCGACGCGCTGACGGGGCTCGCCACCGATCTGATCGCCAAGGCGTCGCGCCAGCGGCGCAGCCGGGGCACGCCGTTCTACCTGTGGCTGAACTACGTCGCGCCGCACGCCGGTGGACCGGTGGAGAGCGACGACCCGCTGACGCGGCAGCCCCGACAGCGCGACCACTTCACGAGCACGGTGCCGGCCGACCGGCACCGCAACTCCTTCCGCGGCACCTCCCTGCCGGACAAGCCGAACATGTTCGAGCGCGACGTCAGCGACAAGCGGAACCCCGCCACCCGACGCCCGGGCGGCTGGTCACGGCTCGACAAGGAGCTCCTGCGCGAGCAGTACCAGCAGCGCCTCGAGGCCCTCCAGGCCGTCGACGAGGGGGTCGCGCGGGTCGTCCGGAGGCTCCGCGCGACGGGTCAGCTGCGCCGCACCGTGCTGATCTACGCCTCCGACAACGGCTGGGGCGTCGGCGAGCACAACATCGTCGGCAAGCATCATCCCTACGTCGAGCAGTCCGGGATCCCGCTCCTCATGGCCGGCCCCGGCATCCCCCGTGGGCTGCGCTCGCGTCTGCTGGCCACCAACCCCGACGTGGCGGCCACGATCGCCGCGCTCGCCGGGGCCGAACCGCGGCGGCGCGAGCTCGACGGCGTCGACGTGCTCCCCTGGGTGCGGCTCGGCGGCAACCCGCAGCGTGCGGTCCCCATCTCCAAGCGCGGGGACCCGCGCGGCAACCTGGTCTACACCGGCGTCAAGACCGGCCGCTGGACCTACGTGCGCTTCGTGCGCGGCGGCGAGGAGCTCTTCGACCGCCGCCGCGACCCCTACGAGCTGCGCTCCCTGGTACGCGTCCCCCGCGCCGCCCGGGTGCTGGCCGAGATGCGCCGTCTGAACCGCGAGCTGCGCGACTGCGCCGGCAACACCTGTCTGCGCAGCTACTTCGGCGGCTCCTGACGCCCGGCCCCTCCGCCGAGTCGAGACTTGTGGTGGCACGAGTCGGGGCCTGTGGTTGCGCCAGTCGGCGTACGGCGACGCGGCTGCTCCGAGCACGTCGGCGCAGATCGTGGTGCACTGGTGGATGGCCATCTCCCCGCCGTCCGCAGCAGCCAGCCCCGAGGCGTTCCTCGCCAGCGCCCGTGTCGATCCCGCGGTGTACGAGCTGCGGCCGGACTACCGCGCGATGCTGCTCGCGGTCGACGGCCTGGTCCCCGGCCCGAGCGACGAGGGCACCGACGCGCTGCTGCGCGCCGCCGAGAAGGCGGCCGTCGACGCGGTCGGGTCGTCGGCCCCCGAGCAGCTCCCGCACATCGCGGCGTGGCGGGAGGCGTACCGCTCCTTCGGCGCCAAGCCGCAGCGCACCCGCAACAGCCTCGAGGCGCTGGTGCGCCGCGCGGTCGGCCCGGGGCTGCCACGGGTGAACCGGCTCACCGACGTCTACAACGCGATCAGCGTGCTGCACCAGATCCCGCTCGGCGGCGAGGACCTCACGGCGTACGACGGGGCGCCGCGGCTGATCCGCGCCACCGGCACCGAGGCGTTCGACACCACCGCCGGGGGTGAGGACGTGGTCGAGCACCCGGATGCCGGCGAGGTCGTGTGGTGCGACGACGCCGGCGTCACCTGCCGACGCTGGAACTGGCGTCAGACGCGACGCACCCAGCTCAGCGACCAGACGCTCACCGCGTTCTTCATTCTCGACGCCCTGGACCCGATGAGCGACGAGGCGCTCGTCGCCGCGGCCGACGACCTGGTCGCGCGGCTGTCGCTGTCGACGCCGACGCTCCGCGTGGTCCAGCGGCTGCTGCGGGCCGGCGCGGCCTGATCCCCCTCAGGCCTCACTCGACCCGGGTCGAGGGGTCCTCGCCGCGACGCAGCACCCCGGCCCACTCCACCCGGCCGGCGGCCCCGGCGAGGGCGCCGCTCGCACGCGTCGCCACGGGATGCAGCCGGGGCACCCGTCTGGCGACCGCGTCCAGGCCGTCGCGGCTGCGGTCCAGCACCGTGAGCGGTACGGCGGCCAGCGCATTGCCCGGCGGACGGCGCGACACCACCGGGTGCGGCCGGGTCGGCGCGGTGCGGCGTACCGCCTCCCAGGCGACCCCGAGCGCCCGCAGACGCGGCACGCTGGTCACCTGCTGAAGGCGCGGCAGCAGCTCGTCCTCCTCGTCGCGCACGTCCTCGCGCAGCACGTCGGCGAGCCGCTTCAGCACGTCACATCGCGCCGCCCCGACGGCTGGCAGCTGCTCCAGCGCCGTCCAGAGCTCGTTGACCTCCTGGTGCTCCCGCTCGACCTGCAGGGTCAGGGCCTCGCCATCGGGCAGTCGGCGCCGCAGCTCGGGCCAGAGCACCGACTCCTCGGCGAACGCGTGCGGGAACACCAGCCGGGCGATCCGGCCGAGCACCCGCTCCTCCTCGGCCCCGGCAGGCGCCACGTCGAGCTGGTGCAGCAGCACGTCGAGGTGCTCGTGGTCACGGCGCTGGCGCACGAGGATGCTCCACGGCCCGCCGAGCTGGTCGATGTCCTGGTCCGCGATGCTCATCATGGCGCGTCGGTATCCACATCTCGGCGCCGCAGCCGTGCCCACAGGGGTGGTGGCCGAAGGCCCAGCGGGCGGACAAACGACAAGACCCGGTCTGCATCGCTGCGGACCGGGCCTTGTTCCTTGTAGCGGGGGCAGGATTTGAACCTGCGACCTCTGGGTTATGAGCCCAGCGAGCTACCGAGCTGCTCCACCCCGCGTCGGTGAGCCCAACAGTACCTGTCCCCCCACCGTGAACTCACATCGGGGGCCGAGTCGACACTCGTGGCTGCCCGAGCTGGCGCTCAGGGCCGGCGCACCGGCCAGACAACCGCGGCGCTCTTCGAAGCGAAGGGTCGGCACCCGCGCCATTCATGCCTCCCCAGTTGTGGGCCGCTTCGACCAACGGTACTATTCATATGCATTGATTTGCCAACTCCAGGAGAGGACTCAGCGATGGCTGGTCAGGCCGGACAAGAACGTCGCACGGACGACCCCGTGGGCCCCGGCCCGCTGGCGGGGATCAAGGTGGTCGAGCTCGGCTCGATGTACGCCGCTCCGACGGCCGGCCGCATGCTGCGCGACTTCGGCGCCGACGTGGTGAAGATCGAGGACCCGGCCTCCGGTGACTTCGCGCGACAGTGGCAGCCCGCCCACAACGGCTTGGCGATCGGCTACTCGCGACTCAACTCCGGCAAGCGCTCGGTCGGCATCGACATGCGCAGCCCCGAGGGCCGCGAGGTCGCCAAGGCGCTGATCGCCGACGCCGACGTGGTGATCGAGAACTTCCGTCCCGGTCGGATGGAGGCCTGGGGCCTGGGCTTCAAGGAGCTCTCCGCGGAGCACCCGCGCCTGGTGATGACCCGGGTCAGCGGCTTCGGCCAGACCGGGCCCTACTCGGCACGCCCCGGCTTCGGCACAGTCGCCGAGACCGCTTCGGGCTACGCCTTCCTCAACGGATGGCCGGACACCCCTCCGACCGCGCCGCCCTTCGGGTTCGCCGACTCGATCGCCGGCATCTCCGCCGCATTCGGCACCTCGATGGCGCTCTTCAAGCGTGAGATGACCGGCCAAGGCTCCGAGGTCGACGTCGCGCTCTACGAGCCGCTGATGTTCATCCTCGGCGACGCCGTGCTGAACTACACGTCCTCCGGCACGATCATGCAGCGCCACGGCAACGCCTCCGGCGCCGCGTCCCCGCGCGGCATCTACGAGGCGGCCGACGGCGGCTGGCTCTCGATCGCCGCCTCCAACCAATCGATCGCGCTCCGGCTCTTCGAGGCTATGGGCCGCCCGGACCTGAAGGACGACGAGCGGTTCGCGACCAACACCGCCCGGATGGCCAACAACGAGGCGATGCAGCAGATCGTCATCGACTGGGTGAGCTCCTACCCGCGGGACGAGGCACTCGCGATCCTGGACGAGCACGAGGTGGTCGCCGCCGCGGTCAACGACGCCCAGGACGTCACGCAGGACCCGCACTTTCGCGAGCGCACCCTGGTCGAGCTCGCGAACACGGTGCTCGGCCCGGCCCTGATGCCCGGCCCGATCCTGCACCTGGACGACTACACTGGGCCGAGATACGACGGTGTCGCCGCGATCGGCGAGCACACTCGCGAGGTCCTCGTCGACCAGCTCGGGATGGACGCCGACGAGGTCGGCCGCCTCGCCGCCGCCGGCGTACTCAGCAACTGACACCCGCGTCACCTCGCGCGTCGGCCCTCTCACGGACAGAAAGATGATTATGATTCCCCGTCCGCGCCAGCCTGCGAGCGTCGCCTCGGAAGGAACCCACTGATGACCGCAACAACCCTGCGGCCCATGAAGACTGCCATGCTGGTCGCGCAACGCATCGTCGCGGACATCAACGAGCGTGGCAACGTGATCGGCGACCGCCTGCCGCCCGAGCGGGCGATGCTGGAGAAGTACGACGTCGGGCGGGGGACGCTGCGCGAGTCGCTCCGCTTCCTCGAGCTCCAAGGGATCATCACCCTGAAGCCGGGCCCCGGCGGCGGCCCCGTGGTGGTGCAGCCGGACGCCAGCAGCCTGGCCACGTCGCTCACCCTGCTCCTGCAGTTCTCCCAGGCGCCGTTCCGCACCATCGCGGAGGCCCGACTGGGTCTCGAGCCGATGATGTCCCAGCTCGCCGCCGAGCGGATGAGCGAGGAGTCGCTCGCCTCCCTCAAGGAGAGCGTCGAGAACATGCACGAGAACCTCGGGAACCAGGCGATCTTCCTCGAGGAGAACAAGCGGTTCCACGACGTGATCTCCCACGGCTCCGGCAACGCGATGTTCGGCCTCCTGGTCGACGCGCTGCTCGGCATCCTGGACGGTTCGTCGATCGGCATCGACTACCCCGAGCCGCGACGCGCCGCCGTGCACAAGGCGCACCTGCACATCTACAAGACGATCGAGGCGCGCGACCCCTCGGCCGCCGCCGAGGCCATGCGCGACCACATCAGGGAGTACATCCGCTACGCGGAGAAGAAGTTCCCCGAGGTCCTGGACGCGCCCATCGTCTGGGGGCGCGTCTAGCAGCCCTCCCCGCCGCGCAGTCCCAATCTCCCATCCCGGCGGGGTGCTTGGTCGATCGACTCGGCGTCGGAGATGGTCGCTCGGAGGAGCCTTGGGATGTCCTGGGCCCCTCCGAGCGACCATCCGCGCGTCGCGGCCTCAGGACGGCAGACGGTCCCCCAGCACGCTCGCCAGCGTGCCGCCGAGCACCATCTTGGTCTCGTCATCAGTGAGTCCGAGGGCCTCGACGGCACGGATCTCCTCGGCGGGGCTGGTCATCGGCCAGTCGGACCCGAAGACGATCCGGTCGGCGCCGTGCTTGCGGATCAGGTCGCGGACCCTCTCGGGGCGCAGCGTCGCCAGTGACGGCGGCCACGAGGTCTCCAGCACCACGTCGGTGCCGGCGAGCATCTCCTCGGCGTCGTCGAGGATCTTGTAGCCGCCGAAGTGGCAGGCCATCAGCCGCAGGTCGGGGAACTGCCGGGTGACGTCGCGGATCATCTTCGGGTTGGAGAGGCTGTTGGTGAACGGGTCGCCGCCCTCGCCCACGTGCGTGATCACCGCGTAGTCGCTGCCGAACGCCTCGAAGATCTCCCACAGGCGCGGGTCGTCGAGTGCGTACTTCTGGAACAGAGGGTGGATCTTGACCGCGCGGACGCCGTGGCGCTGAAGGCTTGCCAGGTTCTCCTCGACCGAGAGCCCGACGTGGACCGTGCCGAACGGCACGTGGGTCTCGTCCGCCAGACCGGCGACGAAGCGGTTGACCGAATCGACGTGCCGGGCCTCGTTGGCGATGGCCAGGCAGCAGCTGACCTGGACGCCGCTCGCGGCCATGTCCTGGGTCAGGCCGTCGACCGTGCCGTCGCCGCGGGCCTCGAGCCCCTCGACGCGGTTGCCGCCGAGAGCGATCTGGGCGATCTTGTCGGGCCAGACGTGGGTGTGGGCGTCGATGATCACGGGCGCGTCCTCTCAGGACAAGGTGGGCGGGTCAGAGCTTGCCGGACTCGCCGCCGTCGACGACGAAGACCGCTCCGGTGGTGAACGAGGACAGCGGGGAGACGAGCAGGCAGGTCAACGGCACGATCTCCGAGGGGTCGGCCATCCGGCCGGCCGGGATCTTGGCGATCCGCTTGGCGTGGAGCTCGGGTGACTCGGTCACCGCCTTCTGCGCCTCGGTGACGAAGGCTCCGGGCGCGATGCAGTTGACCTGCACGTTCTTCGCGGCCCACTCGGCCGCGAGCGCCTCGGTGAACCGGACGACCGCCCCCTTGGAGGTCGAGTAGGGCACCAGGAACGGCTTGCCGCGTACGCCGGTGGTGGAGGCGATGTTGACGATGCGGCCCGCGCCCTGCTCGATCATGTGGACGCCGGCCGCCTGGGCCAGCAGCATCGGCGCGATGACGTTGACCGCCATCGCGTCCTTCCAGATCGCCGGGTCCTGCGTGGCGAACTTGCCCGCGGGGGCGATACCGGCGTTGTTGACCAGGCCGTCGATCCGGCCGTGTCGGGCGATGACCTCGGGGACGAGCGCCTGCACGGACTCCTCGTCGCGCATGTCGACGGTGACGGCCGAGATCCGTCCCCCGCCCTGTGCGGCGACCGCAGCGAGGCTGTCCTTGGAGCGGGCGGCCGCAACGACGGTGGCACCCTCCTTCGCCAGCGCCAGCGCCATCGCCGCGCCGAGGCCGCGGCTGGCGCCGGTGACCAGGACGACGCAGCCCTCGAGCTGGAGATCCATCAGCGGACGCCCTTGGCGAGACGGCGGGCCAGGGAGTCGAGCAGCACCTCGGTGGCGCCCTCGTAGACCCGCAACGGGCGGGCGTTGCGGTAGAGCCGCTCGATCTTCGACCCGCGGACCAAGCCAAACCGGCCCATCGTCTGCACCGACCGGTCGACCACCTGCGCAGCGGCCTCGGTGGCGTGCACCTTGGCCATCGAGGAGTAGTCGAGGTGGCCGAGCGGGTCGCTCTTGGCCAGCGCGGCCGCGCGGTAGACGAACGCGCGGGCGGCCTCCACATCG
This sequence comes from Nocardioides ochotonae, assembly GCF_011420305.2. Taxonomy (NCBI): domain Bacteria; kingdom Bacillati; phylum Actinomycetota; class Actinomycetes; order Propionibacteriales; family Nocardioidaceae; genus Nocardioides; species Nocardioides ochotonae. The sequence continues at coordinate 2,982,010 of NZ_CP061769.1, forward strand.
GTCCACGACTGGGCCAGCTTCTGCGAGACCGCGCCGAGCTCGATCAGCGGAGCGCCGAACTGCTCGCGGGTCAGGGCGTGCCCCTTGGCCTCGTCGAGCGCCGCCTGGGCCAGGCCGACCGCGGAGCCCGCAACGGTGACCCGGAAGACGGCCAGGGTCTGCAGCATCAGCGAGAACGCCTTGCCGGGCACACCGAGCCGGTTGCCCGCGGGCACCCGGACGTCGGTGAAGGTGAGCTCGCCCAGGATGTGCGGCGCGATCAGGTCGTCGCCGCGCTCGATGCTCAGCCCCGGCGTCCCTGCCGGGACCAGCACCATCGACCACCCCTCGCCCTCGCGGACCATGGTGCAGTAGAAGTCGGCCGCGCCACCGTTGGTGATGAACGACTTGCGCCCGTTCACCACCAGCTCGTCGCCGTCGGCCACCATCGTGGTGGTGATCGCCCGCAGGTCCGAGCCCACGTCGGGCTCGGTCAGTGCCAGCCCGGCGATCGCGTCCAGGGTCGCGACCTTCGGCAGCCACTCCTGCTTCAGCTCCTCCGAGCCCCCCACCGACAGCGAGTAGCTGCCGACGCCCTGCATCCCGAACATGGAGTCGAGGTGCCCCGAGGAGTACATGAGCTGCTCGCGGACCACCGCGATGGTGAGCGGGTCCAGCACCTCGTCATGGCCGCCGTACGCCGCCTGGACGACATAGCGAGCGAGCCCGCTGTCGCGCAGGACGTCGAGGCAGCCCTGGTGGACGTCGACCGCCTCGTCCGCCTCGGCCGCGAAGGGCTCCACCTTCGCGGCCACCTCCCGGGCGATCTCCTGGACCTTCCGGTGCTGTGGTCCGAGGTCGAACAACTGGCCGTCTTCCACGATGAGTCCCTTCTCGAAATCTCTGGTGATGATCCGGCGGCCAGGTCAGCGGCGCTGGTCGAACTTGCGGCCGAGCACCTCGGAGACGATGCGTATCCGCTGCATCGTCGGGGTGCCACCGGCGATCGCCCACCCGTGGGAGTCTCGGTGCAGCCGCTCGAGACCGTACTCCTCGGTGTAGCCGTTCCCGCCGTGGATCTGCATGGCCAGGTCGGTGACCTTCTTGGCCATCTCGTTGGCGGTGCACTTGGCGAGCGAGACCTGGAGCGGGTCCGGGATGCCCGTGGCCGTGGCGGAGGCGGCGGCGCGGTCACGGAGCAGCCGGGCCGCCTCGACCTGGAGCACCATGTCGGCGAGCATGATCTGGATCGACTGGAACTCGACCAGCGGCTTGCCGAACTGCTCGCGCTCCTCGACGTACTTCAGGGTCTTGTCCAAGGCGGCCTGGCCGATGGCCAGGCTCATCGTGGTGTTGCCCATCCGCTCGATCGAGAAGATGCCGAAGAGCTTGCCGAAGGACCCGGCGGGGACGACCACGTCCTCGAGCGGAACCTCGACGTTGTCGAAGTAGAGGTCTGCCGACGGGATGCCGCGGAAGCCCATGAGCCGTTCGCTGGCGCCGAAGGAGAACCCGGGCGTGCCCTTCTCCACGACGACCGCGCCGATGCCCTTCGCACCGGGCGCGTCGGAGAGACGGCAGTAGAGGAGGTACTGGTCGGCCTCACCCCCGTTGGAGATCCACCGCTTGGAACCGTTGATTACCAGCTTGCCGCCGATCTCCTTGGCGGTGGTCCGCATGTCGGTCGCAGCGGAACCGGCATCCGGCTCCGAGATGCCGACCGCCATGGTCTTCTCGCCGCTGACGATGGCGGGGAGCCAGCGCTCACGCTGCTCCTCGGTGCCGAGGTGGGTGATCACCTGAGCCGGACCGGTGTTGGCCTCGAAAACCTGGAAGGCGGCCGGCCGACAGACCTTGCCCAGCTCCTCGATGACCACCAGCGCCTCCTCGAGGGGCGCGCCGGAGCCGCCGTACTTCTCCGGGTGCGCGATGCCGAGGAATCCGAGGTCGCCGAGTCGGCGCCTCTCCTCCTTGGGCAGAGGGGTGCGGTCGACGTCGAGCGACTCCGCCATGGGCTCGTAGACCTCTCGCGCCACCTGTGCCGCGAGCTGCCGGATCTCCGCGTACGTGTCCGTCACGGAATCACCTCCTTGGTTGTAATCATTATCCTAGATTCATCCGAGAATCGGTGTCAAGGAATTGATGCGGGGACTCGAAGTCCCCGCCGCCGCCCCACCGTGGACATACGGATGACAATCATGATAAGCAATCGCCATGGCTAAGACGCAAGAGAACAGTCCACGCGACGTGGTGATCGTCGACGCGGTACGGACTCCCGTGGGGCGCGGGAAGGCCGGCGGCGCGCTGTCCGACGTGCACCCCGTGGACCTGCTCGCGCAGACGCTCCAGGCCCTCCTGGCCCGCTCCCCCGAGGTCGACCCCGGCACCGTGGACGACGTGATCATCGGCTGCGTCTCCCAGGTCGGCGAGCAATCGGCGACGCCGGGCCGGATGGCCTGGCTGGCCGCCGGACTGCCCGCACACGTGCCGGCGACGACCATCGATCGCAAGTGCGGTTCGAGCCAGCAGTCCGTCCACTTCGCCGCGCAGGGCATCCTCTCGGGCGAGGCCGACATCGTCATCGCCGGCGGCATCGAGTCGATGAGCCGGGTGGTCATGGGATCGGCCCGGATGGACGCCGACCCGTACGGCGACGGCATCCTCGCCGCCTACGCCCCCGGCCTGGTCTCGCAGGGCGTCGCGTCCGAGCTGGTGACCGCCGAGTGGGGGTTCACCCGCGAGCAGCTCGACGAGTACGCCGCCCTCTCCCACGAGCGCGCGGCGGCCGCGCAGGACGCGGGCGCATTCGACCGCGAGATTGTGCCCATCACCACCCCCCACGGCATCGTCAAGGCCGACGAGACCATCCGCCGCGGCACCACCCCGGAGAAGCTGGGCGGGCTCAAGGCGGTCTTCGAGACCCCCGAGCTCGCCGAGCGCTTCCCGCAGGTGACGTGGGCGACCACGGCCGGCAACTCCTCCCAGATCACCGACGGCGCCAGTGCGCTGCTGCTGATGTCACGTGAGAAGGCGGACGAGCTCGGCCTCCGTCCCCGCGCCCGGGTGCACTCCATGTCGGTCGTCGGCAGCGACCCGCTGCTGATGCTGACCGGACCGATCCCCGCGACCCACAAGATCCTCGCCCGGTCGGGACTCACCCTGGACGAGATCGACCACGTCGAGGTCAACGAGGCGTTCGCCCCGGTGCCCCTCGCCTGGCTGGAGGACTTCGACGCGGACCCTGCCAAGCTCAACCCCCGCGGCGGCGCTATCGCTCTGGGCCACCCGCTGGGCGCCTCCGGCGCCCGCCTGATGACCACCATGCTGCACGCCCTCGAGGACAACGGGCAACGCTACGGCCTTCAGCTGATGTGCGAGGCCGGCGGCATGGCGAACGCGACCATCATCGAACGTCTCTGACCCGCCTCGCCCGGCCGCACCGCGGCACTCACTCCCCAGCAAGGAGCACGACATGGACCTGACCTCAGCCTCGGCGCTGGTGACCGGAGGCGCCTCCGGTCTCGGGGCCGCCACCTCCCGACGGCTCGCCCGGGCCGGCGCGCACGTGGTGGTCCTGGACCTCAACGAGGAACTGGGCAAGGAGTTCGCCGCGGAGATCGGGGGCACCTTCGCCCACGGCGACGTGACCGATCCCGCCGCCGTCGACGCCGCCCTCGACACCGCCGAGCAGCAGGGCCCGCTGCGGGCCCTGGTGCACTGCGCCGGCAAGGGCGGCACGGTCCGCCTGGTCAACCGTGACGGCACCCCCGGCGACCTGGACCTCTACCAGCAGCTGATCAACATCAACCTGGTCGGCACGTTCAACGTCCTGCGCCTGGCCGCCACCCGGATGGCCAGGAACGAGGTGCTCGACGGAGAGCGAGGCGTCTGCGTGCTCACCGCCTCGGTCGCCGCATGGGAGGGTCAGATCGGCCAGATCCCCTACGCCTCCGCCAAGGCCGGCGTGGTCGGGATGACCCTGGTCGCCGCCCGCGACCTGGCCACCAAGAGCATCCGGGTCAACACCATCGCCCCGGGCGTCTTCGACACCCCGATCCTGGCCCGCTTCTCCCAGGAGGTCCGCGACGGCCTCGGCGCCCAGGTGCCGAACCCCGCCCGCCTGGGCGCGCCGGACGAGTTCGCGATGCTCGCCCAGCAGATCGTGGAGAACCCGTACCTCAACGGCGAGACCATCCGTCTCGACGGCGCGATCAGGATGTCGCCCCGATGAGCGCGGAGACGGCGGGTGGCCCGGAGCTGAAGGTCACCGAGCGCGGTCGCGTGCTGGTGATGACCATGGACCGGCCCCAGGCCCGCAACGCGATGTCGTTGCAGATGGCGCAGGAGATCGCGGACGCGCTGGACCTGCTCGACAGCCGCCCCGACCTGAGCGTCGGCGTCATCACGGGCGCCAACCAGACGTTCTGCGCGGGAATGGACCTCAAGGGATTCGCCCGGGGCGAGCGTCCGGTGGTCGAGGGTCGCGGCTTCGCAGGCCTGGTGCAGAAGCCCCCGACCAAGCCGCTGATCGCTGCGGTCGAGGGCTACGCCCTGGCCGGAGGGTTCGAGATCGTCCTCTCCTGCGACCTCGTCGTGGCGTCGACCGCGGCCAGGTTCGGTCTGCCCGAGGTGAAGCGCGGCCTGACCGCCGCCGCCGGCGGTCTGCTGCGTCTGCAGCGGCGGATTCCCTACCACCTGGCGATGGAGCTGGTCCTGACCGGCGCCATGTGGCCGGCTACGGCCGCAGCCGAGGTGCACCTGGTCAACCGACTCGCCGAGCCGGGCACCGCCCTGGACGTGGCACTCGCGCTCGCCGACGAGGTCGCGGCGAACGCTCCGCTGGCCCTGTCCGCCTCCAAGCAGGTGCTGGTCCGCTCCCAGGACTGGGAGCTGGACGAGATGTTCGACCGGCAGCACGAGTACGTCGACCCGATCCGCCACTCTGCCGACGCCAAGGAAGGCGCGGCGGCCTTCGTGGAGAAGCGCGAGCCGCGGTGGACCGGCGCCTGACGCCGGCCCTGCGGCCTCAGGCGTCGGCGTAGGTGTGCATCGTGAATCCGCTGTGCGGCAGCTCGGCCATGTCGGCGCTCGCCGCCTGCCCCTCGGGCGACCCCATGGCCGCCAGGAGCGCATCCTTGTCGTCGAAGGAGAGCTGGGCGACGAGGTAGGTGTCGGACGCGCTGCCGTCGAGGGGGTCCACGACCCCCCAGGTGTAGCTGCGCAGCCCGGGCATCTGCTGCGCCTTCACGGCGTGCGAGGTGCGGTAGTGCTCCAGGAACGCGTCGCGGTCCGAGGGCTGCTGGTAGGTGACGAGCATGTGGAACACGGTGATCCTCCCGATGGGTCGGAGACTGGGTGAGGCGAGTCAGGCGAGGACGAAGCCCGCGTAGCCGCTCTTCGCGGACCTCTCCAAGGCGTTGCCGTACTCGACGACGCCCGCGGCGTACGGCATGAAGAGCTGCGGCTTGCCGGCGATGTTGGCGCCCCGGTACCAGGAGCCCGAGTCACCGTTGGGCCACAGGGTCATGTGGGCGACCTCCTCGACGTGCTCGACCCACTTCTCCTGGGCCTCCGGCTCCGCCTCGATGGTCCGCAGGCCCCGCGCGCGCATCTCGGCGAGCAGGTCGGCGATCCAGGAGACGTGCTGCTCGATCGAGGTGACCATGTTGGACAGGACCGACGGGCTGCCCGCGTTGGCCGGCATCAGCATGTTGGGGAACCCGGCCGAGGAGAGGCCGAGGAAGGTCTTCGGACCCTCCTCCTGCCAGACGTCGCGGAGCAGCAGCCCGTCCCGTCCACGGATCTCCATCTTGGTGAAGGCGCCGGTGAACGCGTCGAAGCCGGTCGCCAGGACCAGGGTGTCGAAGTCGTGCTGCTCACCGTTGGCCAGGGCGAGACCGGACTCGGTGAAGGCCTCCAGCGGGTTCGCGCGCACGTCGACCAGGCTGACGTTCGGTCGGTTGAACGTCTCGTAGTAGTCGGTGGCCACGACCGGTCGCTTCGCCCCCAAGGGGTAGGAGTCCGGCTTGAGAAGGTCGGCGACCTTCTGGTCCTCGACGATCTCCCCGATCTTCTCCCGGACGAAGGAGCAGATCGCGTCGTTGGCCGCCTGGTCGAACATCAGGTCTGCGAAGGAGCCCAGGAAGTTGATGCCGCCACCCTCCCAGCGTTCCTGGAAGGTCGCCTGCCGCTCGGCGGCGTCGACCTCCATCGCGTTCTTGGGGTTGTCGGACCGGAAGACGCCCGCCGAATGGCCGGCGTTGCGCCGGCGCCGCTCCGGATACTCGGCCTTGACCGCCTCGAGCTCACCCTCGGCCAGCGGCCGGTTCCGGGTGGGGATGACGAAGTTGGGGGTGCGCTGGACGACGGTCAGCCGCCGCACCACTTCGGCGAGCGCAGGGACGACCTGGGCGCCGGTGGAGCCGGTGCCGATCACGCACACGTCGCGCCCGGTCAGCTCGGCGTCCTCGGGCCAGTTCCAGGTGCGCAGGATCTGACCGCCGAAGTGCTCGAGGCCGGGCAGGTCCACCTCCTTCGGCACCGAGAGGCAGCCGACCGCCATCACCAGGAACTGGGCGGTGTACTCGCGCCCATCCTCGGTCCGGACCGCCCAGCGGGAGGCGCTCTCGTCCCAGGTCGCACCGGTGACCGTGGTCTCGAGCTCGATGTCCTTGCGCAGGTCGAACCGGTCGGCGACGTGCGAGAGATAGGCGAGGATGTCGCGCTGGGCGGGATACTTCTCCGTCCACTCCCATTCCTGCTGGAGATCGTCGTCCCAGCTGTAGGAGTAGTCGACGCTCTCGACGTCGCACCGCGCGCCGGGGTAGCGGTTCCAGTACCAGGTGCCGCCGACCTCGGGTGCGCTCTCGAGGACGCGGACGGAGTATCCGTCCTCGCGCAGCCGGTGGAGCAGGTGGAGGCCGGAGAAGCCGGCGCCCACCACGAGCACATCGACCTCAGCTGCCGAGTCAACTGACCGAGAGGTCATGGTTCCTCCTCGTGGGATGAACGCGGACAAGTGACCTGGACCATAGGCATAGTGCGCAGGGATCCGCCAGACCTTCGAGGTCTAGACATCAATCCCTGTCGATGATTAGCCTGCCCGTGACCTGGATCACTTTCGGCGCTACCGAGGATGCGAGGCCATGCCATGGCACTGGACGAAGCCACCACGGCGTTCCTGACCGAGGCCGCGAAGGCCGGCGGCCCCGCGCTCCACGAGATGACACCGCAGGAGGCTCGGGAGATGAGCGCCGGGCTCTCGGCGCTCTACGGCCCGGGGCCGGCACTGCCGTCGGTCGAGGACGTCGCGATCGAGGTCGAGGGCGGCACCGTCCCTGCCCGGGTCTTCCGGCCCGAGGCGGCCACCGGTGTCATCGCCTACCTCCACGGCGGAGGGTGGGTGGTCGGCACCCTCAGCGGCTTCGACACGCTCTGCCGCCAGCTGGCCAGTCGTACCGGACGGACCGTCGTCCTGGTGGAGTACCGCAAGGCTCCCGAGCACCGCTTCCCGACCGCGCTCGAGGACGCCCGGGCCGCTCTCGCCTGGGTCTACTCCCGGCGCGACGAGCTCGCGGCGCCCGGCGAGCTCGTCGTCGCCGGCGACTCCGCCGGCGGCAACCTGGCCGCGGTGCTCGCCCAGCAGAGCGGGCAGGACGGGACGCCGACCGTCGACTTCCAGGTGCTGGTCTACCCCGTCACTGCCGCCGACTTCGAGACCGACTCCTACCGCGACCCCGCCAACGAGCTGATGCTCGGCCGGGAGGCCATGGCGGGGTTCTGGGACCACTACGTCCCCGACGAGCAGGACCGCAAGGATCCCGCCGCCGCGCCGCTGCTCGGCGACGTCGCCCACGTGGCCCCGGCCCTCGTCGTGCTCGCCGAGCACGACGTCCTCCGCTCGGAGGGTGCGGCGTACGCCGAGAAGCTCCGCGACGCCGGGGTCCCGGTCGAGGAGCACGTGGTCCCCGGGCAGATGCACGGGTTCTTCACCTTTCCCAACGTCCTGCCGGGGGCGGCCGCCGGGATGGATCTCGTCGTCGACGCCCTCGCGCGGCGCGCCTCACCCGCGGCTAGGTGAGCGTCAGCGTCCGCCCGGGCGTCGCGGCCGCAACGCCGCGACCGACCGTGCCCTGAGCGCCCCGAGCCACAAGCCGAGCCCGTAGGCGCCGTCGTCGAGACGCCGCCCGAGCACCAGGGTGGGCAGGTCGAGGTCGTCGTCGAGGGTGTCGGTCATCGCCACCACGGTGTCCACCACCAGCGCGGTCGCCACTGCCCGGCGTACCGCCGGCACGGGCAGCGCGAGGAGGGTCGCGGGCCACCAATGCCGCAGGAGCAGGGAGGACTCCTGCCGGACGGCCCAGCCGAGTCCGCGCGCAGCCAGGACCGCCGCCACCTTCGCCCGGTCGACCGCAGGCACCTCGCCGGGCAGCACCCTCGCCACCGCGGCGCCGGCGTGCACCAGCGCCGCGCCCGCCACCAGGAGCGACCACCGGCGGCGCAGCAGAAGGGTCGCCCCGGCTGCCGCGAGGGCCGGCGACAGCACCGCGGGCGCCACGTGCCCCCCGTGCCTGCGGGCCAGCAGTGCTCCGCCCGAGCCGTAGAGCACCTTGCGCCCCAACCAGTCCTTGACGGTCGGTCGGACGTCGTGGCGCACGGTGACCGCCGGCTCGTAGCGGACCCGGTGCCCAGCCGCGACCAGCCGCCAGACGAGGTCGACGTCCTCCCCCACCCGCAGCTCGGTCTCGAAGCCGGCGCCCAGGAACGCGGTCCGTCCGACCAGGCACGCGCTGGGGAGCCAGGCCACGCCGGCACCCGGACGTACGGCGTAGGGCTTGCGGCCGAGGCTCAACGACGAGGCCGCCGCGTCGTACCGTTCGAACCAGCGTGGTCGGGGGCGGCGCACATGACCCGCGACCCGAGGTCCGACCAGCGCGACCGCCGGGTCGGCGAGGTGTCGTGCGAGGTCGAGCAGGGCCGCGGCGTCCGCCTCGACGTCGGAGTCGACGAAGGCGACCGCCGGGGTGGTGACCTGGGCGAGGCCGGCGTTGCGGGCACCCGCCGGCCCGAGGTTGGTCGACAACGCGACCACCCGGGCGCCGTGCCGCTCGGCGACGGCGGCGACCGCGGACGGGTCGTGCGAGGCGTCGTCGACCACGACGACCCGCAGCGGGTGCAGCGCGGACAGGCAGCGGTCCAGCTGGGCCGGCCGGTCGCGGACCGGCACGACGACGGTGAGGTCCTCGGGAGCCAGGTCGTCGCGGGAGGGGCCTGCGTCGGGTAGCACCGGTTGCGCCAGGTTGCTGGCCACCAGGCGCTCCGCGACCGCGGCCGACGCCGGGCCCCCGACCACCAGACGGCTCCCGGGGAACAGCGCGTGCGCGGCCGCGGAGAGCCGCATCGCGGTCAGCGGCGAGCCGCCCACCAGGAGCCTGCCGGAGTCGAGTCGGACCACGCCGGCGTCGAGCTCGACGGTGAACCCGGTCGGCAGCCCCGATCGGCCTGCCCGCGCCTGCTCCGTGACCGTCATCCCTCGAACCCGCCGTCGGCGTGCAGCACCGTGCCGTTGACCACGCCACCTGCCGGGGAGGCGCAGAACGCGATCGCCGCGGCGACCTCGGACGGGTCGATGACGCGACGGATCAGCTGGCGGCTCGCCAGCTCCTCGACGGGGACGTCGTACAGGGTGGCGGTCCTGCGCAGCATCGCGGTGTCGGTGGAACCGGGCGAGACCGCGGCGGCGGTGACGCCGGTGCCGACCAGGTCGGCGGCCAACCCCTTCACCATCCCGACCACCGCGTGCTTGGCGGCGCCGTAGGCGGCGAGGTGGAACAGGCCGTGCGTGCCTGCGGCGGAGGCCACGGCCACGAACCGGCAGCGGCTCGGGTCGGGTCCGGCCAGCATCGCCGGGACGGCGGCCGCGGCGGTGTTCCAGACCCCCCGGGCGACGACGTCCCACAGGTCCTGGAGCACGGGGTCCGGGGTCTCCCAGAGCGGCTCCCCCCCGTGCACGATCCCGGCCGCCGCGACGGCCACGTCGAGGTGTCCCCACTCCCGCACCGCGTCGGCCACGGCAGCCGCCAGCCCGCCTCGGTCACGGACGTCGACCACCCGGCCCAGCACCCGGTCACCGTGTCGCGCCATAACCGCGTCGAGCTCCTCGGGCGTGGCCTTCGGCGGTCCCTCGCAGGAGTCCAGTGCCATCACCCGGTAGCCGTCCGCGACCAGCCGGTCGACGGTGGCCGCCCCGATGCCGCGGGCCGCCCCCGTGACCAGCGCCGTCCGGGTCACGGGAGGACCGCGGCCAGTCGGCCGGTGATGTCGGAGACCATCGCCTCCAGGACGGTCCGCCCCTCGTCTCCGGTGGCGCCGGTGGGGTCGCCCAGCACCCCGTTGGCCGAGACGGCGGCGACGCCGCCGCGCACGAGGGTCGGCAAGATCTCCGACAGCGGCCGGCAGTCGCCCGCCTCGGCCATCTCCAACCGGACCAGGTGGGGGGCGAGGTGCAGCAGCAGCGAGGTCTCCGTGCGGCCCGCATGCAGGTCGACCTCCTCGGTGGCGCAGGCCACCCACTGCACGGCGTGGCCCTCGCCGACCAGCTGGTCGACCGCCCCGCGCAAGGCGACCAGGTTGCCGCCGTGGGCGTTGACGAGGACCACCCGATCCACCCAGGTGCGCAGCGATCGGACCAGCTCGACCACGACGAACCGCAGCGCCTCGGTGCCGATCGAGGTCGTGCCCGGGAAGGACTGGTGCTCCCCGCTCGAGCCGTAGGACAGCGCCGGGGCGACCCAGACCCCCTCCCCCGGCCCGCCGAGCCGTCGGGCGACGGCCTCGGCGACGGCGGTGGCGATCAGGGTGTCGGTCTCCAGCGGCAGGTGTGGGCCGTGCTGTTCCGTGGAACCCACCGGCACCAGCACCACGCGCGCACCGATGGTCTCGCGCGAGGTGGCCGCGGCCAACCCGACCGTCACGGCCCCCACGCCTCAGGCCTCGAGTGCGTGCCGCGCGCCGGACACGCCGCCGGGGGTGCCGCCCGCGGCGTGCCGCGCGCCGGACACGCCGCCGGGGGTGCCGCCCGCGGACCGGTGGAAGCCCTCGGGCACGAGGAGGTGCTCGGGGGTGACCTCGTGGATGGAGGAGACCCCGAGGCCCATCAGCGCCGAGTCGATACCGGAGCGGAGGACGTCGAGCACGTTGCCCACGCCCTGCTCGCCGTTGGCCGCGAGGCCCCACAGATAGGCGCGACCGATCATCACGGCGCGAGCGCCGAGGGCGACCGCCTTGACCACGTCCGAACCACGACGGATGCCGCCGTCCATCACCACCTCGAGGTCCGAGCCGACCGCGTCGGCGATCGGCTTGACCAGGCGGATGGCTGCCGGGGTGCCGTCGAGGTTGTTGCCACCGTGGTTGGAGACCGAGATGGCGGCGGCTCCGGCGTCGCGGGCCCGCAGGGCGTCGTCGATCCGGCAGACGCCCTTGAGCATGAACGGCTTGCCACCACTGATCTGGCTCCACTGCTCGCGCATCCAGGCCACGTCGTCCCAGGACGGCGGCGGAGTGGTCATCCACTCGTAGTAGGCACCGAAGAAGGTGGGTGCCTCCCCGCCGGGCGGGGCGAGGTTGGGGGCGGTCAGGTCGGGGATCTGGCCGGTACGGCCGAACTCCCAGAGCCAGCGCGGTTTGGTGACCACCTTCGGGGCCATGCGCACCATGGTGGCGAGGTCGACCTTCTCGGGGATCTCCGGGCTGCCCCAGTCGCGGCCCATGGAGAAGGACCAGTCCAGGGTCGCGATCAGGCCGACCGCGCCGGCGGCGTGGGCGCGCTGCATCCGCTGGACGACGACGTCACGGTTCCCGGTCCAGTACATCTGGAAGAACGTGGTCGCGCCGGTGGCGGTGACCTCCTCGACCGCCTTGGAGGCGAAGTTGGACAGTCCCATCAGGGTCCCCCGTGAGGCAGCCGCGCGGGCCACCGCGACCTCGCCATCGGGGTGGACCGCCTGCACGCCGGTGGGGCTGATCAGCACGGGCAGTGAGATCTGGTGGCCGAGCACCTCGGTCGTCATCGACCGCTCCGCCTGCTGTCCGGCGACATGCGGTGCCAGACCGATCTCGGCGAAGGCGGCCTGGTTGTCGCCGACGGTCTGGCCGCGCTCGGATCCGGCGACCAGCGCGCCGTACACCGGGGCGGGCAACCGCTTGCGGGCCCGCTCCTGGGCGACCGCGACGGACTCGAACCAGGGGTTCTGCTTCCAGGGGTTCTTCAGCCATTCCGGCTTCTCGATCGAGCGCATGAGGAAGGTCCTTTTAGATCGGAGGAGGAACGAAGCCCGCGAGCGGACTCTCGGCACAGGCCGAGGTCGGGGGCGCGGCGGGTGCCAGGAGCATGTCCGGGCGGCGGGAGAGGGTGAGCATCACCGGCTGGTTGCGGGAGGGGGTGGCCTTCGAGTGGTCCTGGCTCGCGGCCGGGATGGTGCGCTCGCCCTCGAGCGCCGCCTCGCCGTACCCCTGCACACACTCGGGGTCGGGGCCGTCGAGCGGTAGGCCGGTGAAGAACTTCGCCGCCATGCAGCCACCGCGGCAGGCGTCGAAGAACTGGCACGACGAGCAGGCGCCGCCGGTCTGCGGCGAGCGCAGCTCGGTGAAGAGGTCCGACTCCTGCCAGACCTTCTTGAACCCGCCCTCGGCGAGCAGGTTGCCGGCCAGGAAGTTGTCGTGGATCGCGAACGGGCAGGCGTACACGTCGCCGATGGGGTCGATCAGGCAGACCACCCGGCCGGCGCCGCAGAGGTTCAGGCCGGGAAGCGCCTCACCGAAGGCAGCGAGGTGGAAGAACGAGTCACCGGTCAGCACGCCCTCGCCGTGGGCCATCAGCCAGTCGTAGAGCTCGCGCTGCTGCTCGGGCAGCGGGTGGAGCTCGTCCCAGACGTCGGCACCGCGGCCGGACGGACGCAGCCGGGTGAGGCGCAGGGTGGCGCCGAAGCGGTCGGCAAGCGCCTTGAACTCGTCGAGCTGGCCGATGTTCTGCCGGGTGCAGACGACGCTGATCTTGGCGTCGGAGAAGCCCGCGTCCTGGAGGTTCTGCAGCGCCGTGAGCGCGGTGTCGTAGGAGCCCGGGCCACGGACGTAGTCGTTGACCTCGGCGGTCGCCCCGTCGAGGGAGATCTGCACGTCGACGTAGCCGTTGCAGGCCGGCGAGGCGAGGAACGCAGCCCGCTCGGGGGTCAGTCGGACGCCGTTGGTCGAGAACTTGACCCCCACCTGGTGGTCCACGGCGTACTGCAGCAGGTGCCAGAAGTCCGGGCGGATGGTGGGCTCGCCGCCGCCGATGTTGACGTAGAAGACCTGCATCCGCTGGAGCTCGTCGATCACTGCCTCGCACTGCTCGGTGGTGAGCTCGCGGGGGTCGCGGCGGCCGCTGCTGGACAGGCAGTGGGCGCACTCCAGGTTGCAGGCGTAGGTCAGCTCCCAGGTCAGGCAGATCGGAGCGTCGAGGCCGAGCTCGAACTGCTCGACGAGCGTGCCGTTGAGGGGTCGTTCAGGGGCGATGGTCACGCGGCCACTCCTTCACGGGGACGGATCATGTCGGTGCGGGCGAGCCCCTCGAGCGCCGCGGCGTACGCCGGATGCTGGGCCTCGGGGACGCCGGCAGCGACCAGCGCCGAGCGGACGTCGGGCTGGTCGGCGAGCGCCTGGACCACTGCCACCAGCTCGGGGCGCTTGAGGAACGTCAGCTTGCGGTTGCCGAAGTGGTAGGCGAGCGCGCCGAACGGCTCCGGGCGCAGCGCCACGGCGGGTGACAGGGTCCAGGGCTCGTCGAGCATCAGTAGACGCCGCACATGCCGTCGATGGAGACCTCTTCGATCAGGCTCTCGGCGGTCAGCGACTCCTCTGTCTGGGTCGGGTCCGCGGTGACGTCGGTGGTGTCGGTGCTGGCCTGGGGGGTCATATGTGTTCCTCTCTTCCCATGGGTGTGACGTGCGTCCCACCATAAGTGCACTCATGGTCATAATGGAAGTCATAGATTGCACCGCGCCATCAGGAGGCAGTCATGGCACGACCCGAGGCCACGAGCCACGCCGCGATCGAGCAGGCGGCGTTCGCACTCTTCCGCGAGCGCGGCTTCGAGGCGACCACGCTCGACGCGATCGCAGAGGCCGTCGGCGTAGGTCGCCGCACCCTGTTCCGCTACTACCAGTCCAAGAACGACATCCCCTGGGGACGGTTCGACCTGACCCTGGAGCGGTTCCGCGAGCTGCTCCGCACCACGCCCGACGACCTGGGGATCTACCCGGCCGTGGGGCGCGCCATCGTCGAGTTCAACCGGTTCCCCGCGGACGCCTCGCCCCCGCACGCGGAACGCATGCGACTGATCCTGCGAACCCCCGCCCTCCAGGCGCACTCCGCACTCCGGTACGCCGAGTGGCGCCGGGTGATCGCCGAGTACGCCGCGGCAGGCCTGGGCGTCGGGGTTGATGCCCTGGCGCCGCGCCTGCTCGGCCACGTGGGCCTCGCCCTCGCACTCACGGCGTACGAGACATGGCTCGACGACCCCGCCCGAGACGTCACCGACCTGCTCCAGGAGGGCGCGTCGACGCTCATGACGCTCACGACGTCCTGACGCCCGCGACTGCCGCCGACCCCGTTCCGAACCCAGCTCCCCCACATGGGTGACGCCCCTTGCATTTTCCATGGCCTGTGGTCAAGATCATACACATCAATCGAATAGATCGGTTGGCCACTCGGACAAGGGACGTCACTCATGAAGATCCAAGGAGCACTCCTGTGGGAGCCGGGCACCGGCTCGGGATGGTCGGTCGAGGAGATCGAGCTCGACCCGCCCAAGCACGGCGAGGCGACCGTCAAGCTCGCCGCCTCCGGCATCTGCCACAGCGACGACCACCTGGACACCGGCGACATCCCGCTGGACTGGGCCCCCATCCTCGGCGGCCACGAGGGCGCCGGCGTGGTGACCGAGCTCGGCGAGGGGGTCGACCACCTCGAGGTCGGCGACCACGTGGTGCTCTCGTTCCTGCCCAGCTGCGGCCGGTGCTCGATGTGCGTGAGCGGCCGCGCCAACATGTGCGACCTGGGTGCGGGCGTCCTCGCCGGCACCTCGCCCGACGGCACCCACCGGATCCACGCCCGCGGCCAGGGCGTCGGCGCGATGTCCTACCTGGGCACGTTCGCGCCGTACGTCACGGTGCCGACCAACGCCCTGGTCAAGATCGACAAGGACATCCCCCTCAAGAGCGCGTCCCTGATCGGCTGCGGCGTGCCCACCGGCTGGGGCTCCGCGGTCTACGCCGGCGAGGTGAAGCTCGGTGACACCGTCGTGGTCATCGGCACCGGCGGCGTCGGCATGAACGCCGTCCAGGGCGCCCGTCAGAAGGGGGCGAAGAACCTCGTCGCCGTCGAGCCGACCGAGCACAAGCGGGACCTCGCCAAGCAGCTCGGCGCCACCCACACCGCGGCCGGGCTGGAGGAGGCCAAGGAGGTCGTCGCGCACCTGACCAACGGGCAGGGCGCGGACGTCGTCATCATCACCGTCGGCGTGCTCACCCCGGAGTTCCTCCAGCCCGCCAACGAGATGACCCACCGCGGCGGCACCATCGTGGTCACCTCCGCGGCGCCGGTCACCCAGCGCGACATCCAGCTGGACCTCTGCACCTTCGCGATGTCGGGCAAGCGGATCCAGGGCACGCTCTACGGCACCACCAATGCCCAGAACGACATCCCGCTGATCGCCGACCTCTACCGCCGCGGGGAGCACAAGCTCGACGAGCTGATCACCAAGGAGTACCGGCTCGAGGACATCAACCAGGCCTTCCAGGACCTGCGCGACGGCAAGAACGTCCGCGGCGTCATCGTCTACGACGACTGAGTGTCGTGACGACGACACAGGACGAGCTCGACATCATCCGGGCCACCCACACCTACGCGCTCGGACTCGACACCTTCGAGCCCGAGCTTGCGCTCTCGGCCTTCGCCGAGGGCGCGGTGTGGGACGCCACGGCGGTCGGGCTGGAGCGCTACGAGGGCCTCGAGCAGATCCGGGAGTTCTTCGAGAACGACGCCAAGGCGATCGCCCGGCAGTTCCACATCCTCACCAACCACGTCGTGGACCTCCTCGACGCCGACCACGCGCAGGGCACCAACTACGTCTTCTCCGAGGGCGAGACGGTGGCCGGGGGGACGTTCAAGGCGATCGCCCTCAACCAGGACACCTACGTGCGCACCGAGCAGGGCTGGCGAATCGCCAGCCGGGTGATCAGCCCCCTGACCACACCGGAGATGGCGGGCTTCGCGGTATGACCGCCACCAGGCTCGGCCCCTCCGGCACCCGTGACGCCGACAAGCGGGTGATCACCGCCTACCTGGACGCCGTGGGCTCGCTGGCCGTCGACCGGGTGGCGCCGCTCTTCCACGACGAGGGACGAGTGCTGCTCCCCTACGCGCCCCTGGGGATCCCACGCGAGGTCGCGGGTCGGGAGGCGATCGAGGACTACTACGCCGCGCTGCCGGAGATGGTGGGCGCGCTCAACTTCTCGGGTTACGTGATCCGGGCGACCGAGGCACCCGGCGACTACGTCGCCGAGTACACCTCGGACGCCACCATGCGCGCCACAGGGGCGGCGTACCGCAACACCTACATCACCAAGGTGACCGTGACGAACGGGAAGATCATCGAGCTCACCGAGTTCTTCGATCCCGTCCGGCTGGTCGAGGCCATGGGCGGCGCGGTCGTGCCGCCCGAGACAGAGATCGAGGAAGTCCCATGAGCACTGGCACCATCAGGAGCTTCGACAAGCTCTTCATCGGCGGAAAGTGGGTCGAGCCCGCCACCGATCGCACGATCGACGTCATCTCCCCCATCACCGAGGAGGTCATCGCCACCGTCCCGGAGGCGAGCGAGGCCGACATCGACATGGCCGTCGCCGCTGCCCGCAGGGCGTTCGACGAGGGCCCGTGGCCGCGGATGAGCGCCGCCGAGCGGGCCGAGGTCCTGGCCCGGGTCGGCAAGGAAGTCGAGAACCGCCTGCCCGAGATGATCGAGGCGTTCACCGCCGAGATCGGTGCCCCTGCCGCGATCAGCGAGGCCTTCCACGGCAACGCGATCAAGATGTGGGGCGACGCCTCCACGCTGCACGAGCGCTTCGAGTTCGAGGAGGAGCGCACCTGGGCGGACGGCCACGGCAAGCTCGTCCGGGAGCCGATCGGCGTGGCAGCGGTGATCATCCCGTGGAACGGCCCGGTCGCCACCGCGTCGCTGAAGATCGGTCCGGCGCTGGCGGCCGGCTGCACCGTGGTGCTCAAGCCCGCCCCGGAGGGACCGGTCAGCACGATGATCCTGGCCGAGGCGCTCGAGGCCGCCGGCCTTCCCGAGGGCGTGATCAGCCTGCTGCCCGGTGGCCGCGAGGTCGGCGAGCACCTGGTGAAGCACCGAGACGTGGACAAGATCTCGTTCACCGGCAGCACCGCTGCCGGTCGCCGGATCATGAGTCTCGCCGGCGAGCGGATCGCCCGGGTCACCCTGGAGCTGGGCGGCAAGTCGGCCGGCATCATCGCCGATGACATCCCGCTCGACCAGGTGCTGCCCACGCTGGCCTTCGCCGGCATCGGCAGCTCTGGGCAGGTCTGCGCCGCGATCACCCGGATCGTGGTGCCGCGGCACCGCCAGGACGAGGTCGTCGAGGCGCTCAAGGGGATCTTCGAGGGCGTCAAGGTCGGCGACCCGCGCGAGCCCGACACCGTGATCGGCCCGCTGGCCGCCGAGCGCCAGCGCGAGCGGGTCGAGGGCTACATCCAGCTGGGCCTCGAGGAGGGCGCCCGTCTGGTCACCGGCGGTGAGCGGCCGAAGGACCTGGAGAAGGGCTGGTACGTCCCGCCGACGATCTTCGCCGACGTCCGCAACGACATGCGGATCGCTCAGGAGGAGATCTTCGGTCCGGTGGTCTGCGTGATCCCCTTCGACACGATCGAGGAGGCGATCCAGATCGCCAACGACTCCGACTACGGCCTCTCGGGTGCCGTCTACGCCTCGGACGTCGAGCTCGCCGAGCGGATCGCGCGGCAGGTGCGCACCGGCCAGATCTCGGTCAACACCTGGGGCATGTGCGTCGTCCAGCCGTTCGGCGGCTACAAGCAGTCCGGTCTGGGCCGCGAGGGCAACGTCGAGGGCCTCAGCGCCTTTCTCGAGACGAAGCTCATCCAGTACGCCTGAGCCGACGCAGCACCACACGACCCGGGGGTCGTCCGAGCGATCGGGCGGCCCCCGTGGCGTGTCCGCGCAGGGGCACGTCACCCCAGCGGACCGCCGTCCGGGCGGGCATGCCTTCCCGTCCCTGCGGGCACTCGTGAGACCTCGGACGAACGCCGCGACCGCGCGCGGACACCGACCCACGACCCCCAACAAAGGAACCCCCATGTGCCGTGTCCTCGCCTACGTCGGGCCTGAGGTCCCCCTGAAGAGCCTGTTGCTCACCCCCGAGAACAGCCTCATCAACCAGACCCTCGACCCGGAGGCCCACCCGCAGCTGCAGCTGGCCGGGTGGGGCTTCGCCGCGTGGAGCGAGCACTTCTGCGAGCCCGAGACCCCCTTCGTCTACCACCGGCCCATGGCCGCCTTCTACGACGACAACGTCCACAAGGTCGTCCCGGCCCTGCGGGCCAACACGATGCTGGCCCACGTGCGCGCAGCGGACTACAACGCGCACGTCGTGCTGGCCGACGAGAACTGCCACCCCTTCATCTTCGACGGCACCCCGTGGGCCATCGCGCAGAACGGTGACGTCCCGAGCTGGCAGCTCCTCCAGCGCGAGCTGCTGCAGCACTGCAAGGACGAGTACCTGTCGCAGATGAGCGGCACCACCGACACCGAGTTCTTCTTCGTGCTCCTCCTCTCCCTGATGGAGAGCGACAGCGACGAGGACGTGAAGCGCGCCGTCGAGGAGGCGGTGCGGCTGATCGCGCAGGCGCGGCAGAAGCTCGACATCCCGGAGCTCACCAAGCTGAAGATGGCCCTCGTCTCCCCGAAGCGGGTCATCGGGATCAACACCGGGACCGGCCACCACGGCGAGACCGACCCCGCGGGTGACTGGCGAGAGCTGCGGGAGGCGGAGCCGGGCACGGACGAATTCGCCCTCGGCATGCTGCTCGAGCCGATGTACATGCTGACCGGTCGCCACCTGCAGACCGAGAAGGGCGCCTACGGCTTCGAGGAGTGCGGCGACGACCAGGCGACCTCCGCCATCTTCGCCTCCGAGCCGCTGACCGAGGACACCGAGGACTGGTCCGAGCTGGTGTTCGGGCAGATCGTCTTCATCGAGAAGGACGGCGCGAGCATCACCCGGACCGTCGACGACCTCAAGATCTGACCCCGCGAGCAACCGCTGAGTGAACCTCAGCCCTCGCGCCGCACCCGCCGCGCGTGCTCGAGCCAATCCTTCGCCTTCTCCATGTGCGCGATGTCGACGTGCGTGCCGCGGAAGCGGACGGCGCCGTGGCCCTCGGCGACGGCCTTCTCGACCGTCGCCACCAGCTCCTCGTGGTGGGCGACCTCCTCGTCGGAGGGGGTGTAGACCTCGTGCACCACCGGTACGTGCGAAGGGTGGATCAGGATCTGCCCGCGGAAGCCCAGCTGAAGGCCGTAGTCGGCGAACTCCCGCAGCCCCTCGAGGTCGCCGAGGTCCTCCCACAGACCCGTGAGCGCGTGCAGCCCGTACTGCCGGCAGGCGAGCAGGATCCGGCTGCGCAGGTAGAGCGTCTCGCTGCCCTCGCGCGACTGCCGGTAGCCGACGGCCTTCGCGATGTCGGCGTGCTGGGACGTCGGGCCGATCATCGCGCCCACCCGCGGGGAGGCGCCGGCGATCTCGAAGGCGTTGGTGATCGCGTCGACCATCTCGACCGGCACGATCATCTCCAGGCCCTCGGCGCCGTTGCGCGCCTCGAACCAGTCGATCAGCGTCTCCCACCGCACCACGTCGGTGGCGTTGCGGATCTTCGGCGTGAAGAGGCCGGTCAGCGCGGGGCAGACCACGGCCTCCAGGTCGGTGCCCGACATCCGGGTGTCCAGCGCGTTGGGCCGCACGAAGAGGCCCACGTCGGGCGACTCCTTGCGCAGGTCCTCGAGCGTCTGGCGCGCCGTCTGACGTGCCCCCTCCTTGAGGCCGGACGGGACCGAGTCCTCCAGGTCGACGACGATGCAGTCAGCCCCCGAGGCGAGCGCCTTGCGGGCCCACTCCGGCTTGTGTGCGGGGACGAACAGGATCGAGCGGTAGGGGTGCACGTCAGCTCCTCAGGCGTGGCGGTCCGAACGGGGCTCGGCCAGGGTCAGCGGTTGTCGGGGGTGCGGTCGTGCGTGTCCGGCGTGACGCCGAGGTCGCGCAGCTTGGCCTTCTGCACCCGCTGCGACGGGGTCTTGGGCAGCTCCTCGACGAACCGCAGGTAGCGCGGCACCGCGAACGACGGGATCCGGCCGTCGCAGTGCTCCCACAGCTGCTCGGGCGTGACCTCGCTCTGGGTGATGACATAGGCCATCACCTCGTCCTCGCCGGCCTCGGTGGAGGCGGGCACCGCGATCACCGCGGTCTCGACCACGGCCGGGTGGGAGAGGATCGAGGTCTCGATCTCGTAGGAGGAGATGTTCTCCCCGCGGCGGCGCAGGGCGTCCTTGAACCGGTCGACGAAGTAGAACCAGCCGTCCTCGTCGCGGCGCAGCGCGTCCCCGGTGTGGTACCAGAGGTTGCGCCAGGCCTCGACCGTCTTCTCGGGCGCGTTGTAGTAGCCCATCGAGCAGATGAACGGCACCTTCGGCCGGATCACCAGTTCGCCGATCTCGCCGACCGCGACCTCCTCGTCGGTGGCCGGGTCGACCAGCGCAACGTCGAACCACTCGTCGGCCGCGAGGCCGGCGGCGCCGGCGGGGCGCTCCTCGCCGTACGGCGAGATGATCGGCGCGGAGGTCTCGGTGAGGCCGAAGACCTCGACGAACGCTTCGATCCCGTAGCGCTCCCTCATCGGCTGGACCAGGGTGGCGGCGGTGGGCGCGGCGAAGACGACCCGGAGCGGGTTGTCGGCGTCGTCCTCGCGGCGGTCCTGCTTCCAGATGAAGTCCATCATCACGCCGATGAAGTTGGTGACCGTCACGCGGCTCTCACGGATCTGGTCGATCCACCGGCTGGCGGAGAACCTGCTGCGGATCACGCAGCGTGCGCCGGCGACCAGGGTCGGGTAGGCCGCCATGAACTGCGCATTGCCGTGGAAGAGCGGGGTGACCGTCATCCAGGCGTCGCCGGCGGTGAGCCGGACCAGTGAGACGCACTCGTCGGCGAAGAAGTACATCTGCGCGTGCGGCATCGCGACGCCCTTGGACGGGCCGGTGGTACCGGAGGTGAAGAGCACCGAGGCAAGGTCCTGGGGCCGCACGTCGGGCAGCTCGACACTGGCGCCCTCGGGCAGCTCGGCCTCGAGCTCGTCCCAGGGGGCGGCCTCCCAACCGGCCTCGCGGAGCACCTGGATCGCCTTGTCCTGCTGGCCGGTGTCGATCACCCAGAACTTGGTGATGTCCTGGGCGGCCTCCTTGACCGCGACGAACCGCTCGGCGAAGACGTCGTCGATCACCGCCAGCCGCGCCTCGACGGTGCGCACCTGGTGGGCCAGGAAGTCGTGCTCGTACGCCGTGTTGATCGGCACCTCGACCAGCCCCGCGACCGCGCTGCCGATCCAGGTCCGGACGAACCGGGAGGAGTTCGCAGCGACCAGGACGACCCGGTCGCCCACTCCGGCGCCCTGGGTGAGGAAGTTGCGGCCGACGCGCTCGGCAGAGGCCAGCATCTCGGCGAAGGTCCAGGTGGCGTCCTCCTCCGGGACGTCGAGCCAGACGGAATCGGGGCGCTCGGCGGCGTGGTGACGCAGCACCGTGGGCAGGGCCCACTGGCTCCGGTCGGTGAAGGTCGGCTTCAGGTCGCGGTAGTGGCGGAAGGTCACGGGTCCATCCCTCGTCAGGAGTTGTCGGCGCGACGGGCGCCGCGGAAGTCAGGCTTGCGCTTGGCGAGGAAGGCGCGGGCGCCCTCGAGCATGTCCTCGCTGCCTATCGCCTGGACCAGCGCACCGAGGTTGGCGGCCATGTTGTCCTTGGACTGGTTCCACCACTGGTTGGAGCTGGTCTTGGCGATCTCGAGGTAGCGCGGGCTGAGGGCGTCGATCTCGTCGAGCCACCGCTCGACCGCGGCGTCCAGCCCGTCGTCCGGCACGACCTCGTTGACCAGACCCCAGTCGTGGGCCTGCGTGGCGGAGTAGCGCCGACACATCAGCGCCATCTCCTTCGCTCGCCGCTCACCGATCTGGACGGCCATCAGGTTGGTGGCGCCCAGGACCGGGGCGGAGCCGACCTTGGGACCGGTCTGGCCGAAGGTCGAGCGCTCGGTGGCGATCGCGAAGTCGCACGCCACGACCAGCTCGTTGCCACCGCCGGCCGCGGCACCGTCGACCGCCGCGATCACCGGGCGGGGACAGGCGCGGATCGCGTCCAGCAGCCTGAGCGAGGTCGTGAAGAGGCGACGCAGCTGCGCCGGGTCCGGCTCCCCCAACTCGGTGAGAGCCCCGCCTGCGCAGAAGCTGCCCCCGGCGCCGGTGATCACCACCGCGTTCGCCTCGGCCGCGTCCTCGACCGCGGCGATCATGGCGCGCGCCATGTCCAGGTCGTAGGCGTTGCGCCTCTCCGGCGCGTTGATCGTGATCCACACGACGTCGCGGCGCTCGGCCACCTCGATGCTGCCCACCGGAACCTCCTTCTCACCACCTAATGATGGTGTTGATGATCAGCAATATAGCCTCGGATCCCGACCGCCCGCAACGCATAGTGCCCCACGGACGCGCGGGAGTCAGCCGCGGCGGGCGCGGAACGCGTCTACCGCCTGCCGGTGCTCGGGCGTGCCGAAGAGCAGCGCGATCGCCTCCACCGACTCGGGGTAGCCGACCTCGGTCCCCCGGTTGAGGAACGCCTTGCCGACCTGGACCGCGAGGCCGGAGTGCCCCGCCATCTCCTGGGCGAGCTCGAGCGCGGCGGCCAGGAGCCGGTCGTCGGCGTGCACCTCCTGCACGATCCCGATCTCCAGCGCCTTGGCCGCGTCGACGGTCCGGCCGCTCAGGGCCAGGTAGCGGGTCCACGAGCGGCCGATCACGTCCGGGCCGCGGACGATGCCGTAGCCCGGCTGCAGCCCCACCGTCGCCTCCTTGAAGGAGAACCGCGCGGACTCCGCGGCGAACGCGACATCGCAGGCCAAGGCGAGCTCGGCGCCCCCGCCGAAGGCGATCCCGTTGACCGCCCCGATCACCGGGACCGGGCACTTCTCCACCGCGTGGAACGCCTGGTAGACCCGCATCAGGTGCGGCCGGACCAGATGGACGTCGCCGTCGAGCCCGTGGAACATGTCGATGTCCCCGCCCGCGGAGAACGCCCGCCCCTCCCCCGTCAGCACGACGGCGCGGTGGGTGTCCTGGTCCTTGCCCACCGTCTGCATCAGCGTGGTGAGCTCGGCGAACCACTGCTGGTCCATCGCGTTCAGCTTCTCCGGCCGGGACATGGTCACCACGAGCACGCCGGAGTCCAGCGAGTCCAGACGGAACCGCTCATAGCCCAAGAGGTGGCTCGGCAGGCTGCTGGGCCGCTCGCTGGGGCGGGACATGGTCATGGGTTCTCCCGGTCGTAGGTGTCCGGGGTTGCTCCCTCGGCACGCAGCTTGTACTTCTCCACCCGCTGGCTCGGGGTGAGCGGCAGCGCGTCGACGGTGCGGATGAACCTCGGCACCGCGAAGGCGGTGAGCCGCCCCCGGCAGTGCTCGACCAGGGACGCCGGGGAGGGGGCGGTACCCGGAGCCGGGACCACCGCGACCATCACCTCCTCCTCGGAGAGGTCGGAGTCGACGCCGTACGCCGCCACCTGGGCCACGTCGGGATGGTCGGTGAGGACCCGTTCGACCTCCCAGGTCGAGATGTTCTCGCCGCGGCGCCGGACGGTGTCCTTCATCCGGTCCAGGAACGTCAGGTAGCCGTCGGCATCCAGGACGCCGCGGTCGCCGGTGTGGAACCACAGGTTGCGCCACGCCTCGACGCTCGCTTCGGCGTTGTGGTCGTAACCGTCGAACATCCAGCCGGGGTTCTTCGGCCGGGCGACGACCTGTCCGGGGGTGCCGGCCGGCACCGGTCGGTCCAGCTCGTCGACCACGGCGACCTGGTAGAGCGGGGACTCCTGCCCAGCGGTGCCGATCCGCCGCCGCTCGGGCGGCATCTCGCAGACGAGGGAGACCTCCGTACTGCCGTAGATCTCGGTCAGGCGTACGTCGAAGCGCTCCTCGAAGGCGGCAAAGATCTCCGCTGGGCAGGGCGCACCGAACGCGACCCGGACGGGGTTGGCCCGGTCGTCGGGACGGGCCGGCTGCTTGTGCAGGATGCTGACCATCGCGCCCTGGTAGTTGAATGCGGTGATCCCGTGCTCGCGGCAGATGTCCCAGAACCGCGAGGCGGTGAACCGGCGGTGCAGCAGCACCCGGGCGCCGGCCTCGAGACCAGCCATCACCGAGCAGTAGCGGGCATTGGAGTGGTAGAGCGGAAAGACGCTGTAGAGGCGGTCCTGCGCGGTGTAGCCCATCAGCTCCACCGTGTGCCGGGCGAGGTTGACGTTGGCGCGGTGCGAGAGCCGCACGCCCTTCGGCGGCCCCGTGGTGCCGGAGGTGTAGAGGATCACCGCGGTCTGGCCGGGATCGACGGGCGGCAGGGCCACGGCGTCGGCGGCGAGCACCTCGGCGAACGGGGTGGTGCACAGCCCCTCGGGCAACCCGTCGAGGCGCTCCCCCTGCTCACCGGCCAGCAGCACGAGGTGCTCCACCGAGGACCCGGGAAGCGCCTCGGCGAGCAACGGCACCAGGTCGGGCGCGCAGATCACCGCACGAGCCCGCGCCTGGGCCAGGCAGTGGGCGAGGACCACCGACCCGGCCGCGGGGTTGAGCGGCACCTCGACCAGGCCGGCCCGGGCGATCCCGAACCACGCCTGCAGCGACGCGCCGCTCGCGGGAGTCAGCACGGCGACCCGGTCCCCCGGCGCGAGCCCGAGGGACAGGAGCCCGGCGGCGACGCAGGAAGCGTCCCGGTCGAGGCGTCGCGCGTCGAGCCGCTCGGACTCGACGACGATCTCGGCGCCCTGCCTCGCGGGGTCGGCGGCCACGTCGGCCAACCAGTCCCCGATGCTGGGCACTCTCGTGATGCCGGGCTCGCTCGTGGTGGCGCGGCCCAGGCTCGCCGCGGTCATGACGCCGCCGCTCCGCCCCGGCCGTCGCCGGCGAGGCGGGTGGAGTCGTGCGAGGCGGTGACCCCGGTCGGCACCACCTCGATCACCACCCGGTTCGGACTGTCCAGCAGCCTGACGAAGGCGTCGGGGTCGGCGGGCGCCAGTCTCGGGGCCAGCCTGCGCACCCGGCCCATCACCACCTCGCGGTCCCGGTGCACCACCGCCTCGCCGCGCAGGGCGACCATCCGGCGTCCGGGCAGGTCGGTGCCGATGCTCGACACCACGACCGCGACCCTGGGGTCGGAGTCGACCCCGCGCACCTGGCGCCGCCCCTCGACGGTGGCGAACCAGAAGTGGCCCGCCTCGTCGACCTGGAAGCTCATCACGACCCCGGTCGGAAGCCCGTCCTGGAGGAAGGTGAGGACGCACTCGGTCTGCGCATCCCACAGCTGCCGCTGCTCGGTGACCCCGAGCCGGGCGGCGGCCAGGTCCTCGATGTGTCTCTCCCCCGGCCGCTCGCCCGGTTCCGACCGTGGGTCAGGCGTCATCCAGGGCCGCCTCGCCGAGCATCGCGTGCACGATCGCCTTGTTGCCCCTGGCCTCCGACGCCGGACCGGTCCACACCGTCTCGCCGCGGTTGACCACCACGACGTCGTCGGCGATCCGAAGCCCGGCGTCGGCGTTCTGCTCGACCATCAGGATGCCGATCCCGTGGTCCGCCATCCGCCGGACGCTGGTGAGGACCTGCTCCACCATCGTGGGCGCGAGCCCCATCGAGGGCTCGTCCATCAGCATCATCCGGGGCTTCGACATCAGCGCCCGGCCGAACGCGAGCATCTGCTGCTCACCACCGCTGAGGAGACCCGCCTGGGAGCTGCGCCGCTCACCGAGGATCGGGAACTGGGCGTAGATCTCCTCGATGCTCTTCTCGATTCCGCCGCGTGGCGCGACGTACGCACCGATCCGGAGGTTCTCCTCGACGGTGAGCGGGAAGAAGATCTTCCGCCCCTCCGGGACCAGCGTCATCCCCTTGCGGACCACCTTGTGCGCCGGGGTGCCCACCAGGGACTGCCCGTCGAAGGTCACGGTCCCGGACGCGGGCCGGTGGAAGCCGGCCACGGCCCTCAGGCTCGTGGTCTTGCCCGCCCCGTTGGCCCCGAGGACGAGGGTGATCTTCCCGCTCTGTGCCGCGAAGGAGACCCCGTGGACGGCCCGGACCGGACCGTAGTTGACGTGCAGGTCGGTCACCTCAAGCATCGCGGGCCGCCCCCTTCCCCAAGTAGGCCTCCTGGACGTCCGGGTGACGCACGACCTCCTGCGGCGTCCCCTGGGCGATCAGCTTTCCGAAGTTCATCGCGAACAGGTAGTCGCAGGTGTCGACCATCATCTGCACGTCGTGCTCCACGATGAACTGGGTGATGCCCTCCTCGAGCAACTGCTTCATCAGCACCCCGATCTCGGCCCGCTCGGTGCTGTTCATGCCGGCGGTCGGCTCGTCGAGCAGCAGCAACCGCGGTCGGCCGATGATCGCGCGGGCGAACTCGACGCGGCGCTGCATGCCGTAGGAGAGCTCGTCGGGGCGCAGCTGGGCGACCTCGCGGACGCCCACGCGCTCCATCACCTCCTCGACCCGGGCGCCGGCCTCCTTGCGCTGCTGCCTGGGGAGGGTGTCCTGGCCGAGCAGGATGTTGTCGCGGACCGAGCGGTCCTCGAGCAGCCGTACGGTCTGGAACGTGCGGGCGATCCCCATGTGGTGGACCGTCCGCGCCGGACGCTTGGTGTAGTCCTTGCCGTCGAGGACGAACCGGCCCCGGGTGAGCGGGGTCAGCCGGGTCATCGCCCCGAGCAGGGTGGACTTGCCGGAGCCGTTGGGGCCGAGCACCCCGTAGATCTGTCCCGGACGCATCTCCAGGGTGATCCCGTCGACGGCCTTGACGCCGCCGAAGTGCACCGCGACGTCTCGGACCTCGAGCAGCGCCGTCCTCTGGCGCACCGTGGTGGTGTCAGTCATCTGCCTCAGCTCGTCTCTTGCAGAGCGGCCGCGATGCGGGCCCGCTCTTCTCGGGTGCGGAACCGGTGCCAGGAGTCCTTCGCGACCCCGAGCACGCCGGTGGGCAGGTAGATCGCGGCCGCGGCGACGATGAAGCCGTAGGCGACCTTCTCCCACTCCTCGACGAACGACAGGACGGTCGGCAGCCAGACGAAGATGACGGCGCCGATCATGGCCCCGATCCACGAGCGGGAGCCGCCGACGACGATCGCGGTCAGTGCCACGATGACCAGGTGGAAGTTGACCTCGGCCGGGGTGATCGTCGAACGGAGCAGGGTGGTGAGTGCGCCCGCCAGTCCACCGATCAGCCCGGAGACGAGGAACGACATCCGGCGGTAGCCGGCGATGTTGATGCCGAGCGCGTTGGCCAGCTCCGGGTCCTCGCGCACCGTGTCGATCCGTCGGCCCAGGCCCTTCATCTCGGTCCACTGCAGCAGCGCCACGACTGCGAGCACGACCAGCACGATGTGGGTCATGGTGATCTCGCCGAGCGCCCCGTAGAGCCCACCGGCACCGCCGGTGGCGTCACCGCCGTTGACCGCGACCACGGAGACGATCAGCGTGAACGCGATCGTCGCCATGCCCATGTAGAGGCCGCTGAGCTGCTGGACGACCAGGCCGAGCACGAGGACCGCCGCTCCCGCGGCCAGGGTCCCGGCCAGGACGGCCGGCCAGGTGGACCACTCGAGGTGGACCATCGCCATCGCGGCGCCGTAGCCGCCGACGCCGAAGGCACCGACACCGGCGAAGGAGAAGACCCCGAAGCGCAGCGGCACCTGGATGCTGAGCGCGAGCAGCAGCGTGGTCAGTGTCGTCTGGATCAGGACGACGTTCATGTAGTACCAGTCGCTCATGTACGTCGCACCTCCTTGCGGCCGAGGAGCCCCTGCGGGCGAGCGAGCAGGATCAGGAAGATGAGCCCGAAGGAGACCGCGTCGACCCAGGTGCCCCAGTTCATCACCAGGACGAAGGTCTCGGCGCCGGCCAGCACATAGGCGCCGATGACCGTGCCGAGCATCGAGCCGAGGCCACCGAGCACGATGATCGCGAACGCCTTGATGACCAGCTGGTCACCGGTCTCCGGAGCGATGGCCCCGAGGTGGAAGGTGAGCAGCGCGCCGGCGAGACCGGCCAGACCGCCGGCCACCGCCATCGTGCTGAAGGCCAGGAGCGGGCGGTTCACGCCCATCCCGGCGCTGGTCTCGGCGTCGACACCGATGGCGCGCAGGGCCAGGCCCTGGCGCGACCTGCGGAGCCAGACGGTGAGGCCGATCCCGATCGCCAGTCCGGCGACG
The DNA here is from genome assembly GCF_011420305.2 of Nocardioides ochotonae. NCBI lineage: Bacteria > Bacillati > Actinomycetota > Actinomycetes > Propionibacteriales > Nocardioidaceae > Nocardioides > Nocardioides ochotonae. The sequence goes on from NZ_CP061769.1 coordinate 3,010,625, forward strand.
ATGATGATCGCCGACGTGGTGGTCAGCCGGAGCCCGAAGACCTCGAAGACCTCGGACTTGTAGCTGCTGTTGAACCCGAACGGGCTCGAGCGGGTCTCCCGCTGCGCGAGGGCGAGAGGGATCGCGGCGACCCCGATGCCCCCGATCAGGATCCGCATCTCGGCCGCGTGCTGGCTCTTGGACCGCTTGAGGATCGGCTGGAAGGCCAGCAGCTGGGTGAGCGAGGAGATCACGGCCCCGACGAGCACGGAGATGCCGATGACGCCGAGGAAGGGCAGCTCGGTCTCCTTGGAGACCATGTGGCCGACGAAGGCCGAGAACATGAAGGTGGCACCGTGGGCGAAGTTGAGGATGCCGATGGTCCCCCAGACCAGGGCCATCCCGAGGGCGAACAGCAGGTAGATCGAGCCCAGCGTCGCCGCGTTCAGCAGGTCTTGCACGTGGGTTCCTCTCGGTTGTGCGGGCGAGCGGAGGGAGCCTCGCGTGGTGCGGCGCGCCGGTCGTGGATCGGAGCGCCGCACCCCGGGAGGGCCGGAGTCACTTGAGGAGCGTCTCCTTGCCGTTCTGCCAGCGCACCAGGACGCCGTCGATCCGGGCATCGTTGCCGTCGAAGGTCAGGTCGCCCATGGCGCCTGTGAAGCCGTCGCCCGCAATCTCCTCGAGACCCTTGCGGATGCCCTCGCGCGAGGAGTCGCCGGAGGCCTCGACGGCCCGGGCGATCCACCACACGGCGTCGTAGCCGTCTGCGGCGTACGGGTCGGGCTCCTTGTCGAACTTCTTCTGGAACGCCTTGGTGAACGCGTCGGACTCCTTGTCCTCCATCGCCACGGAGAACGGCACCGGATAGACCAGGCCGTTGGCGTTGTCGCCGGCGGCCTCGATGTTGCCGGCCGCCTGCACCGAGGTGGCCACGACCTGCCCGTCGTAGCCAGCGTCGTTGAGCTGCCCCAGGGCGGTCACCGACTGCGGGGCGATGAGCAGCATGACCAGGGCGTCGGCGCCCTCCTTGGCGACCTGCTGCGCCTGACCGGAGAAGTCCTGCGTGGTCATCTGGACGGGGAGCGACTGCACGATCTCGATGCCCCGCTCCTCAGCCATCGCCGGCACGTCGTCCTCGCCGAGCAGCGCGAAGGTCGGGAACGTGGCGTTGTAGAGGACGGAGGCGGTCTTGACGCCCTCCTCCTCCAGGAAGTCCATCACCGAGGCGTAGTAGGACTCCATCGGCGGGGTGACGCGGAAGGTGTAGTCGTTGACCACCACTCCCTCGCCGCCGGCCTGGGTGAAGATCGTCGGCACCTTGCTGCGGCCCACCAGCGGGGCCACGGTGGCGGCCTGCTGGGTGGAGACCGGGCCGAGGACGGCGTCGACGTCCCGGTCGGCCATCGCCTTGTTCATCTCGCTCGAGGCGCGCTCGATCTCGCCGGCGGTGTCGTACTTCTCCAGCTCGATCTTCACGTCGTCACCGAGGAATCCCTGCTCCTCGATCTCCTCGATCGCCAGCTCGGCACCCTCCGAGGCACCCAGACCCGCGTAGGCGACCGGCCCGGTCTGGTCCTGCACCTGCGCGATCTTGATCGTGCCGTCACCGCCGTCGCCGGCGCTGTCGCCGCCGCTGCCGCAGGCAGCCGTGCCGCACACCGTCGCCATGGCCACTCCGGCCACCAGGGTCCTGCGCCTCAGCGCTCCACTCCCCATCTTGTTCCTCCAGCTGTTGTTGGGTGCCGGTCCCGTCGCCGCGCGACGGGCCGGCGTGTCAGGCGATCGGATCGCCGGACAGCTCGTGACCGACCAGGTAGGCCAGCGTCAGTCCGCGCCCGAGCGCGATTCCCGAGTTGTAGGCGGTCCCGGTGGTGGTGAGTGCCGCCACCGAGCCCGCGGCATGGAGGCCGGGCACCGGCTTCCCGCCTTCGTCCAGGACGTGTCCGTCCCCGTCGATCCGGACACCCGAGGTGCCGATCCCCGTGCCGACGAAGCGGAGCCGGATGCCGTGGAACGGGGCTTGGACGATCGGTCCGAGGACGGGGCTGGGCGTGTTGTCGGGGTCCCCGGCGAACTTGTTGACGTAGTCGACCGTGCCGCGGCCCCAGTCGGGGTCCTCACCCCGCTCGGCGAACTCGCTGAACCGCTCTGCGGTCCGGGCGAGCTGCTCGCCGTCGATGCCCAGCAGGTCGCCCAGCTCCTCGAGGGTGTCGGCCGACTGCACCCAGCCCTCGGGGTAGTCCCCGCCGGGCGGCGTGGCAGCCAGGCCGTACTTGACCCGGTGCTGGTCGTCCCAGACCAGGAAGAACGGCAGGTGCGTGTCGTCCGGGTCGAGCGTGCGCCGGCAGATGTCGACCCAGTAGGAGTCGTTGCAGTAGCGGTTGCCGTGCCGGTCGACGATCATCGAGTGCGGCATCGCGTACTCCGGTCCGTAGCCGAAGCCAGTGCCGACCTGCGAGCGCCACCCGGGCAGGATCGGCGTGGCGTTGGCCGGGATCCTGGCGATCTGTGCGCCGACCTGGCGGGCCAGCCTGATCCCGTCGCCGCGCAGGGACTCCGGGGCGACCGATCCCCAGTTCTCCTCGGTGAGCCCGAGGATCTCGTGGACCAGCTCGGGGTCCCAGTCGTAGGTGCTGGTGGCCAGCACCACGGGGCCGCGCAGCTCGGCGGTGCCGTCGGGGGTGTCGGCCCGCACGCCGACGACGACGCCGTCCTCGGTGAGCAGCTCGACAACCCGGTGCTCGGTGCGGATGTCGACCAGCTCGTGGGCGGCCGCCCGGGCCAGGAAGCCCGCGACGACGCCGGTGCCATAGGTGAGCGGGTCGGACCCGGCGACCTTCTCGAACTCGGTGCCGTCGGAGAGGCCGAAGGCGGGGAGGCCCGCGTGGGACCGCTTCGTGGCCGACCTCTCCTCGCCGGACTCGTCGACGTACGTCGCCCGACGCCCCTTCTCCAGCAGCTCGCGGTAGGTGCGACCCACCGGGAAGTAGGGGCTGTAGCGGAGCTTGTCGCGCCACTCACCGAGCACGCTCCCGTCGACCACCTCGTTGGTGAGGTAGCGCCCCTGGGGCAGCGCGCCCTTGGCCTCGTTGTGGTAGTCGGCGAGGCCGGGGATCACCGTCCACCGGATCGCGTCGTGATCCTCGAAGTACTGCATCGCCCGCGGCGAGACGTCGATCCAGCGCAGCAGGGCCTGCTCGTCCAGGACCTCCGGTGCCAGGTGGGAGGCGACGTCGCGGATGTAGGTCTCGGTCAGCGCCTTGGAGTCACCCTCGATCCCCTCGCGGCGGGCCACGTGGTTGTCGCCGCACCAGACCTGGCCGCCGGAGTAGGCGGCGGCGCCACCGACAAGCTCGGCGGCCTCCAGCACGATCGCCGGACGCCCGTTGAGGGCGCAGGTCAGCGCGGTGGAGAGGCCCGACAGGCCCGCTCCGACCACGAGCACGGGGATCTGCTCTTCGTTGTCCGACACGTCTTCACTCCTGGTCCCTCAGTCCGTGGTCTGCGTCACACGGTTGGAGAGGAGTGAATATCATTATCAGGATTGTGTCAATATCCGTGCGCATCATTTGGCCGGACCTGGGACTCCCTCGGCTCCTCCCCCGGGAACCGCACCCGGTCCGGCTCCGGCAGGGTGGCGGCGTACTCGAGGGCCGAGGTGGCATAGAGGAAGCGAACGGCCCGACGGGTGAACACCCAACGCCCGTCGAGGCGAGCGAACTCGTCCGCGTAGCGGTACGCCGCGACCACCACGCCGCGACGCGTCACCAGCTCGGCATGCCCGCTCGAGGCTCCGGACGCCACGTCCGGCCCGGTGAGCTGCACGACCGCCGCGTGCGGGGTGTGCAGCATCCGGCGGAACCCGGCCATCGAGGCGCCCAGCGTCTCCCCGATCTCCTCCCACCCGCGCGCCAGGTGCCCGTCGCGGTCGAAGACCGCGTCGGGGTGGAACATCGTGCGCAGCAGGTCGAGGTCGTGGTCGTCCACGGCGAGCGCGTAGCGCACCACCAGGTCGCGCAGCTGCTCCCGGTCGAGCAGCTGCTGCACCGAGGCGCCGACGTCCGGCGCCTGTGCCTTGCTCACACCTGGACCTCGAACCGAGGCTTCGGCAGCTCGCCCAGCGCCTTGAGCAACCGGTCGGGGATCGGCGCCTTGCTGAAGTCGTCGGCCTGCCGGACCGCGAAGGTCATCTGACCCTTGGTGACCAGGTGGTCACCCCGGGTGAACTCGAAGCCCACGGCGTAGGACGTCGTGCCGATCCTGTCGGCCACCGCTTGGCAGACGATCTCGTCGAACACCTTGACGGTGTCGACGTATCGGCAACCCGAGCTCATCCCGACCGTGACCACCCCGAGGTCGTCGCCCATCTGGCCGCTGCGGATCCCCAAGGAGTAGAGCCAGGTCGAGTAGCAGCGCTCCATCCACCGGTAGTAGATGTCGAAGTAGGCGATGCCGACTGTGTCGGTGTCGCCATAGGCGAGCTGAAAGCCGAGGCGCCCCTCGGACGGTTCGTGCGTGAGCGTCATCCGGTCTCCTCCAGGAGCACGTCGGCGGTCCCGGAGAGCGCGACGGCACCGCCGACGACCTCCAGGCTGATCTCGCAGGTGGCCACCCGGCCGCGCTCGGTCTCCCGCACCTCGACGACCTGGCCCTGCGCACGCACCCGATCACCGGCCAGGACGTTGCCCTGGAAGCGGACCCGGAACGAGAGGAGCCGGTCCCGGCCGCCGGCCCAACGGGCGAGCATCGTCTGCAGGTAGCCCATGTTGAGCGGGCCTTGGTTGACCGGCCGCTCGTCCATGCCGAGCGCGGCCAGCGCACGGGTGTCGAAGTGGATCGGATTGGGGTCGGCGAGCAGCGCCGTCATCACCTTCATCTTCTCCGGATCGACGACCAGCTCCAGGGACGGGATCGTGGTGCCCGGACCAACGTCCGCTGCCGTGCTCATGCGCGCCTCCGTGGGAAGACGATCGAGTTGTAGCAACGGGCGACGTGCTCCCTGCCGTCCGCGCCGGCCAGATGCAGGTCGAGCTCGTAGCCGACGACGTCCATCGTCCCGGCCCGCCGCCCGACCTTGCGCACGACCGACACCACCCGACCGGAGACCTGGTACGTCGCCCCGGCCTCCAGCGGGCGGTGCAGGGTGGTGTGGTGCTCGCCGAACATCGGGCCGTCCTCCGCGGTCGCGTCGAACCACGCGAACAGGTCGTCCCAGGACATCCCCGACCCCGCGACACCGGCCATCCAGGCGAGCACCGGGTGCGGCACCTCGTCCCACGGGTCGTCGAGCAGGACGTCCGCGGTCAGCCAGACCCGCCAGGGGGCGAGGGTGTACTCGCCCCCGGGGAACTCGCGGCCGACCCGGTCCTCATAGCCGGAGTCAGACATTCCGCTCCTGGTCCTCCCAGAACGGCTTGCGCAGCTCGCGCTTGAGGATCTTGCCGGTCGGCGCCTTGGGCAGCTCGACCACGAAGTCGACCGAGCGCGGCTTCTGGTAGCTGGCCAGGTGCTTCTTGGCCTGCTCGATGATCTCCTGCTCGCTGGCCTCCATTCCCGGCTTGAGCACGACGAAGCCCTTGACGGTCTCGCCCCATTCCTCGTCGGGCACGCCGATGACAGCGCACTCCAGCACGGCCGGGTGGGTCGCGATGGCCTCCTCGACCTGCACGGAGTAGATGTTCTCACCGCCGGAGATGATCATGTCCTTGGCCCGGTCGACGATGAAGACGTAGCTGTCCTCGTCCCAGGTGGCCACGTCGCCTGTCCACATCCAGCCGTCCCGCAGGGTCTGCGCGGTCAGGTCCGATCGGTTGAGGTAGCCGACCATGTTGGCCGGGCTCTTCACGACGATCTGGCCGGGGGTGCGTCCGTCCTTGGGGACGTCGCGGCCGTCGAGGTCGACCACCCGGACGCTGGTCACGAAGCCCTCACGTCCGCACGACTTGAGCCGCTCGGGGTGGATGCCGTTGACGGCGTCGAGGTGGTCCTCCTGAGAGAGGAACGTCATCGTGGTGCCCTCGGTCTGCCCGTAGCCCTGGATCAGGGTGCACGGGAAGGAGTCGAGCGCCTGGCGCACGATGTTGGACGGCATCGGACCGCCGCCGTACTGGATGTTGCGCAGGCTGGACAGGTCGTACTGGGCGAAGCCGGGCTCGGCCATCATCCAGTTGAGCATCGTGGTGACGCCGAGGAACGCCGAGACCTTCTCGTGCTCGATCAGGTCGAGGGCGAGCTTGGGAGCGAAGTTCATCAGCACGAGTGGGCAGCCGTGCTTCAGGTAGTTCATCGCCAGCACGATCGGGATGTGGTACATCTGCCCGGTCAGCATGTAGACGTCCGTCGACACGATCCGCTCGGCCACCGTCTGGTTGAGCATGCCGGCCGCAGCGCTTCGATGGGTGTGCAGCGCGCCCTTCGAGTCACCCGTCGTGCCGCCGGTGTAGAGCAGGAAGAACGGGTCGTCCTCCGACACCTGGGCGCTCTGCACGGGCTCCAGGTCGGACGACCCGGCGATCAGCTCGTCGAGGCTGCCGTCCGACCCGGGGCCGAAGGAGAGTGCGGCGACGAGGTCGACCTCGCGCTCCACCTCCTTGGCCACGTCGGAGAACTCACCCTGCGTGATGAGGATCCTCGGGCCGGCGTCCTTCACCACCTGGACCAGTGCTGGCGTGGCGAGCCGCCAGTTGAGCGGCTGGGTCACCAGCCCGACCCGACCGGCCGCGAAGTAGAGCGCCTGGAACTCCACGCAGTTGCGCGACAGCATGGCGACCTTGTCGCCCTTGGTCAGACCGAGAGCCAGCAGCCCGTTGGCCATCCGCCGGACCAGCTCGTCGAAGTCACGCCAGGTGACCCGCCGCTCGTCGGCCGCGTCGAAGATCGCCTGTCCGTGGGGCGTCAGGCGCGCCCACTTGGCGGGAATGAGTCCTTGGTTCATGTGCGTGGTCCTCGGGGGTGGGGTCGGACTGGACGGACTCAGTAGGCCTTGTCGAGGTCGAGGTGGAGGACCCGGAAGCGCGGGGATCCGCCCTCATCGACGATCTCGGAGGAGTAGACGCCGGCGGAGAGCAGCTTGATCTCACCGTCCTCGGTGCCCATCAGGGTGAGGTAGTGCTTGGTCCGGGTGACCCCGCCGTCGGTGCCCTCGACGATCAGGTTGCTGTTGACGTGGCGACGCTGGTCCTTCTGCGAGGACAGCGAGTCGCTCATCAGCTTCATGATCGCGTCCCGGGGACCGAAGGAGATCTTGTCGCCGCGCGCGATCACCATCGAGAAGGTCGCGTCCTCGGTGAAGACCGACTCGAGCGTCTCGAGGTCTGCGGTGTCGTAGGCGAGGGAGTAGCGGTTGGCGAGGTCTTCGACGGCGGTGCGGTCGGACATGGGGTTCTCCTCGACTCGGGACGTGGCGGCAGGTGCCATATTGCTGAGAACTATATATATGGTTTGCATCACGTCAAGAGCAATGGCCCGGCCCGCCGCGTCCACGACGCGCCGTGCCGGGCCATCACCCGCCATCGCCCCCCGACGGGGCTCGACTCACTGCACGGACGCGCCCCCGTCGACCGGGATCTGCCCGCCGGACACGTAGTACGACTCGGGTCCGGCGAGCCACGCCACCGCGTTCGAGACGTGCTCGGGCTCGATCCAGGCCTTGCCCATCGGGTTCAGCCCGGCGAAGGCCGCCTCGGCGTCCTCCGCCCTCGGCTCGTCCAGGTCGGGACGGAACAACCGGTAGGTGCGGGAGTTCTTGACCATGTCGGTGTCGATGGAGTTGGGGTGGATCGTGTTCACCCGAATGCCGTGCGGGCCCAGCTCGTTGGCCAGGACCTTCATCAGTCCGACGATGGCGTGCTTGGTGGTGGTGTACGCCGCCACATTGGCCAGGCCCTTGAATCCCGCCAGCGAGGCGATGATGATCACCGACCCGCCCGCACCCGCCGCCAGCAGGTGCGGCGCCGCCGCCTTGTAGGTGTGCCACACCCCGGTCACGTTGACATCCATCAGCTCGCGCCACGCGTCGGCACTCACCTCGTGGGTTGCCTCACCGAAGGTGAAGATGCCGGCGTTGGCGACCACGATGCTGACGTTGCCGAGCTCCTCCACCCCTGCGTCGACCGCCGCGGTCAGCGCGTCGATGTCGCGGACGTCCACCCGCGCCGCATGGATCCGACCTCCCGCCGCCCGGACCTGGCGCACCGTCTCCTCGAGGTCCTCGGGCGTTGCCAGATCGTAGAACCCGTCCAGGCTCCCGATGTGCTCGCAGAGGTCCACGGCGATGATCGCGGCGCCGTCGCGGGCCAGTCGCAGCGCGTGGCTGCGCCCCTGGCCGCGGGCCGCGCCGGTGATCAGCGCGACCTTCCCCGCGAGCGGGCCGGCTCCCCCCGCGGACACCGAGGGCTCCGGGCTGGTGGTCGTGTCGGTCATGCCGTACCGCCTTCCGAGAGTGTGCGGGGCTCGAGCAGCCCCTCTTCCATCGCCTTGAGCTGCAGCGCAAGGAACTTGCCGTAGAAACGCGCCATCGCGAGATTGCCCCCCATGAACCACAGGCCGTCGTGGCCGGACCGGCGCCATACGCCTTGGAGCTCGCCCTCCTCGTCCAGGCCCCACACGGGGCCGCACCGGTCGGCGACCTGGTCGCCGAGGAGCCGGCGGGCGGTCTGGAGCATCCCCTGGTAGCCGGTCGCGAAGACGACGACGTCCGCGTCGAGCGTGCTGCCGTCCTCCAGCTCCAGGCCGGTGGGAGTGAAGCGACTGACCCCGATGCCGGAGCGGACCGCGATCTGACCGTCCGCGATCAGTTCGGAGCAGCCGACGTTGATGTAGTAGCCGCCGCCACGCTGCAGGAAGAGCTGCAGCGCTCCGGTGCCGTTGATGCCCGAGGAGGTCTGGAAGCCGGCGCTTGCCAAGCCCTCCAGCATCTCCTTGTCGTGCTCGGCCATCGCGGCGGTCGTCGCCTGGTGCATCTCCGGAGCACAGTTGAAGGGGAACGAGGCGCCCAGCAGGTCCGCGACGTCGGTCGGCGGCCCGGACTCGTCGTACATCCCCGCCATGGCCAGCCCGGACCCGGCGACGCTCACCACGTAGGTGGGCGAGCGCTGGACCATGGTCACCTCGGCACCCTTCTCGAAGAGCTCCTGGGCCAGGTCGTGGCCGCTGTTGCAGCTGCCGACGACCACGGCCCGCTTCCCGGCGAAGTCGGCTCCCCGCGGGAAGTCCTTGGAGTGGACCGCCAGGCCGGCGAACTCCTCGGCCCCAGGCAGGACCGGCATGTTCGGCTCGGTGCCACTGACCCCGGTGGCCAGCACCAGGTGCCGAGGCCGGACGGTGCGGGTGCTCCCGTCCGCCCGGCGCAGCGTGATCCTCCAGCCCTGCTCACCCTCGTGGGCGCTCTCGACCAGCTCGGTGCCGGTCCAGACGTTGAGCTCCATGGTCCGGGCGTAGGACTCCAGCCAGTCGGCCAGCTTGTCCTTGGGCGTGTAGACCGGCCAGCTCGGCGGGAACGGAAGGTAGGGCAGATGGTCGTACCAGACCGGGTCGTGCAGGACCAGCGAGTCGTAGCGGTTGCGCCAGCCGTCGCCGATCCGCGGGTTGCGGTCGACCACCAGCGTCGACACCCCGAGGCAGCCCAGCCTCGCCGCCAGCCCAAGCCCACCATGGCCCGCCCCGACGACCAGCACGGCGGGCTCGCCGTCCTCGAACTCCTCCTGCCGCCTGCGCTCCTCCGACCAGCTGCGGGCCGTCCTGTCGGTGCCCTGCGCGCCGCCCATCGGGCGGCGGACGCCGGTCAGCTCCTCGTGGTCGACCAGCGCGTCCATCGCGGTCAGCAGCGTCCACGCCTTCCACACGCCGTCCCGCTCGACCAGGCGCAGCACTCCCCGTCCGCGGGCGACAGGGGTGGAGAGCTCGAACATCGCCTGCACCCACGGCTCCCGGCCGGCTTCGACCAGGGTCGCGGGGCCGGCGAGCGCGAGCGAGACCTCACCCACCCGCGGCCCCTCGGAGATCCGCTCGGCCAGCGCGGGGTGACCGTGCGCGGTCCGCAGGTCCCAGGTGAGGGCCAGCAGGTCGCGCCACCAGGCGTCGTCGTGGAACAGCTCACCGCTCGCCTCGACCGCACCCTCTCGCATGGCCTCCTGGAGCCGACCAAGCCAGGCACCCGTCAAGGCGTCCAGGTCGGGCACCACCCTCTCGTCCGTCACCGTCATGGGCCTGGGCTCCAATCACTGATATCGGTAATCATGATTTGGGGAGTGTTCCACGTCACACGAAGCCGGACAAGGGGTCCGTCTGGTCGCGAGAGGTCAGGCCGAGGCGACCGCCCTGCCACAGCGGTAGCCGAAGACCATCGCCGGACCGAGGGTCCCGCCCGCGCCGCCGTAGACCATCCCGGTGGGGGCGGCCATCGCGTTGCCCACGGCGTAGAGGCCAGGGATCCGGTCGCCGTCCACGTCGAGCACCTCGCAGTCGGGCGTGGTCAGCGGACCGCCCTTGGTGCCCAGGGAGCTGGCGTGCACCGGCGCCGCGTAGAACGGGCCGCGGTCCAGCGGGCCGAGGGTGGCGGCGGTCCCCGGGTAGTGGCGGCGGTCGCCGCACCATCCGTCGTACGCCGAGTTGCCGCGGCCATGGTCGTCGTCCCGGCCGTGCGCGCAGAGCTCGTTCCACCGCTGGACCGTGGCGGTCAGCTCGTACGCCGGGACCCCGATCGCCCCGGCCAGCTCGGCCACGGTGTCGGCGCGGGTCATCCATCCGGGCATCTCGGCACCGGCGGGCACGCCGTAGCCGCCGTACATCTCGACGTAGCCCTGGTCGAAGACCACCCACGCGGGCTGGTTCTCGTACTCGAACCGGGTCGGGTGGAAGACGTGGAACGCCGCACCGAGGGCGTTGTAGTTGGCCGCCTCGTTGGTGAACCTGCGGCCACCCGAGTTGACCATGATCGTCCGCGGCAGGGTCCGCTCGCGTTGGAGCAGCTGCACGCCGTGGTTGGCGTACTGCTCGCCCTCGACGCCCGGGAGCGTCATGACCGGCGCCCACCACGCCTCGCCCATCACGGCCAGCTGGGCGCCCACCCGCATCGCCATCCGCAGTCCGTCACCGGTGTTGGACGGCGCTCCGGGCGGGCTCTGCACCGGTCCACGCAGGAAGGCGCGGACGAGGTCGGGGTCGCGCTCGAAGCCACCGGTGGCCAGCACGACGCCGCGACGGGCTCGCACCTGTCGGCCGTCGGCGAGCTCGACGCCGGTGACCCGGCCGCCCTCGGTGAGCAGCCGGACGGCGCCGCAGCCCGCGCGGACCACCACGTCGTGGTCGAGCAGACCCTTGAGCAGAGCGCCGAGCAGGCCCCGACCCAGGCCCTCGAGGGCCTCCTCGGCCCGTCGCGCCTCCTCCCCCGGGTCGAGGAAGCCGGTGCCGCCGCCGACCGGGGTCTCACCGACATACATGGAGCGGCGGAACCCGAGGAACCGGTCGGCCCACTCGCCCAGCTCGTGGAAGGAGAAGAGCTCGGGCTCCGTGGAGCGACCACCGCCGGGCTTCCCGCCCGGGTGCTCCGGGTGGTAGTCGGGGTAGCCCGGCACCAGCCGCATTCGCAGCGGGGTGCGCTCCTCGACCCAGTCCAGCATCTCCTTGACGGTGTCGACGAAGGCGTCTGCCATCCCCGGCCGGATCAACCCGTGGGAGAGCGCCGCGAGGTACTCCCGGCCCTCGTCGGGCGAGTCCTCGACGCCGTGCTCGGCCTGGTAGCGGTTGGCCGGCAGCCACGCGACACCGCTGGAGAGCGCGGTCGTTCCGCCGAGCACGTCGGCCTTCTCCAACAGGGCGACCGATGCGCCGTGGTCCGCGGCGCTCAGCGCCGAGACCATGCCGGCGCACCCGCTGCCCAGGACGACGACGTCGAAGACCTCGCCCCCCATGGCCTCCGCAGGGGCCGTCACGACGCGCCCTCCTGCGCGCCCCGGCCCCCGGCGTAGAACGCACGGAGCCAGCCCAGGTCGTGCCCGTGCAGCACGGACGGCCAGTCGGCAGGGCGGGCGTCGCCGTAGACGAGGCTGCGGTCGTCGGTCTTCATCGTCTCGACGTACTCGCCGACGGGGAGGTAGTACATGTAGCCCATCACCCGCTCGGCGATCCGCCAGCCGTCCCCGGTGCGCCGGTAGAGGTCGTGGTAGCGCAGCGCCACCCACATCACCTCCCCCTCGCGGACCACCTCGGCGTGCCCGCTGACCAGGCCTCGCGCCACGTCCGGGTCGGAGTCGTCGAAGCGGGTCAGCACGGAGTGGATGAAGTGGTGGGTGGCACCCAGCGCGTCGTACCTGGCTTGGTAGGTCGTGGCGATCGTCTCCAGGCCGTCGGCATTGAAGACGCCGTCGGCGGAGCCCAGATGGGCGTCCCGGGTGAACAGACTGTCCAGCCCCTCGAGATCACGCTCGTCCATCACGAACCCGTAGAGGTGCACGAGCTCCTGGATGGCCAGCTTGTCCTCGATCCGGCGCAGCCGGTCCTCGGTGCTCATCGACATCGCCTTCTTCTCCCTCTGCTCTGGTGTACTCGGGTCCGGCGTTCGTGGGGTCAGTCCGGGAGCGGGCCGAACGAGTTCTGGTCGCGGGGCAACAGCGACTCCTCGGGCACGAGGGCGACGCCCGCGACGCGGATCCTCTTCGCCGCCAGTCGCCACTCGCCGTCGACCTCGACGATGTCGTTGCGGTACCTGCCCCAGACCTGCCTGGCGCCACCCGACTCGTGGGTGGTGATCACCCAGAAGGTGGCGTCGACCTGGTAGCGCTCCCCACCCAGCGGGGTGAGCAGGAGATTGGTGAGCATGTGCTGGGCCACGTCGACGTCGGAGGCGGCGAACGCCCGGTAGAGGTCCTTGAAAGCCTCCCGCCCACGGGCGTCGCCCTGCACCCGGGACAGCTCGACGTCGTCGGTGGCGAGCGCCCCCAGACCCTCGACGTCCTTGGCGTCGACGAGTGCCTGGTAGCGGTGCATCAGGTTCGCCGCGGCGGACTCGACCTCGAGCCGCCGGAGGAGTGTGGTGTCCACGTCGCGCCCCTCAGTAGCTGCGCGGCAGCCCGAGCACGTGCTCGGCCACGTAGTTGAGGACCATCTCCTGGCTGATCGGCGCGATCCGGTTGAGGCGGGACTCACGGAAGTAGCGCTCGACGTGGTACTCGCGAGCGTATCCGTACCCCCCGTGGACGTTGATCGCGACATCGGCGGCATTGAAGCCCGCCTCGCTGGCGAGGAACTTCGCCTCGTTGGCCTCGCGGCCGCAGGGGATGCCGTTGTCGACCATCCAGGCAGCCTTGTCGCAGATGGCGGTGGCCGCGTCGAGACGGATCCGCGCGTCGGCGAGCTGGCCGGCGATCAGCTGGTTCTTGCCGATCGGGCGGCCGAAGACGACCCTCTCGTTGGCATAGGCGACCGCGCGACGCAGGGCCGCCTCCCCCAGGCCGAGCGCGGCGTTGGCGGAGATCACCCGCTCGGCGTTCAGTCCGCCGAGGATGACCTTGAAACCCTCGCCGACCTCGCCGATGACGTCCTCGTCGGCGACGAAGAGGTCATCGATGAAGAGCTCGTTGGTGTCGACCGCGTTCCGCCCCAGCTTGGGGATCTCGCGGATGATCACCGCCTCGGGGTCGAGGGTGGCGAACATCAGGGTCAGGCCGCGGTGCGCCTTGCCCTCGCGCGGGGAGGTACGGACGAGCAGGAACATCCGCTCTGCCTCCTGGGCCTTGGTGATCCACACCTTCTTGCCCGACACCAGCCAGCCCCCGTCGACCTTGCGGGCCGACGTCTGGAGGTTGAGCGTGTCGGTGCCGGCGTCCGGCTCGGTGACAGCGAAGGAGACGTGCAGGTCCCCGGACACCGCGCGCGGCAGGAACCGCCGCTTCAGGTCCTCGCTGCCGTGGCGGATGAGGGGCTCGAAGCCGAAGATGCCGATGTGCACCGCGGAGCAGCCGGCCATGCCGGCGCCGGACCCCGAGATCTCCCGCTCGACGATGGCCGCCTCGGCGACCCCGAGCCCACCCCCGCCGTACTCCTCGGGGATGCTCAGGCCGAGCCAGCCGGCGTCGGCAACCGCCTGGTAGAAGTCCCAGGGGAACTCGTGCTTCTCGTCCTTCTCCATCCAGTAGTCGTCGCCGAACTTGGAGCACATGGCTCGCACTGCGTCACGGATGGCCTCGTGGGTCTCGTCCACGGCGAAGTCCATGCTTCCTCCTGCGCTCGAGTGTCCTGGGACACAAAGAAAACGATTCCTGATCACTATTATCACTTAGTGTGAGCGTCTGTCACCCCTCGACCGGGCGGTTCTGGGGCAACTCGGGCAGGACGTGGGACGCCAGGACGCCCTCACCCACCAGCGGTGGGCGAGGGCGTCCTGGCGTCGCATGGCGGCGCAGCCGATTGATCCTCAGGCCGGCGGCACGGGGTCGAACTCGACCAGGAGCTCCGGGATCCCGCGTGAATAGAGACCCTCCTCGTGCGGCACGAAGCCATCGGGGTAACGCAGGTTCTCCATCTGGTCGAGCACCAGGTTGAGCGCGATCCGCATCTCGGTCTGGGCGAGCAACGACCCGACGCAGAAGTGCCGACCGAGGATGAACTGGACGTGGTTGGCCGCCCCACTGAAGGCCTTGGCCACATCCAGGTCCTCGCGGAAGATGTCGAACCTGTCCGGGTCGGCGAACTGCCGCTCGTCCCGGTTCGCCGCCGCGAGCATCATGATGCAGGTCGAGCCGGCGGGGATCGTGACGCCGTGCAGCGTCACATCCTCCTCGGTCTGGCGCATGATCATGTGCACCGGCCCCGAGTGCCGCAGCGTCTCGGCGATGGCATTGTCGACGAGCGACCTGTCCCGGCGGACGGCCTCGAGCTGGTCGGGATTGTCCATCAGGTTGCGGACCATGCTCGTCACGGCCTTGTCGGTGGTCTCGCCACCGGCGACCAGGAGGAGGCTGACGAACGCCTTGATCTCCTCGTCACTCATCTGGTGGCCGTCCACCTCGGCCCGACACAGGCGTGAGAGCAGGTCCTCCCCGTCACCGGAGCGCCGCTCGTGGATGATCGGCATCATGTACTCGCGCAGCTCGTGGCGAGTGACCTCCGCAGCGGAAGTGACGTCGGGATCCCCGGCGAGGTTGTTCAGGCTCGCCATGATCGACTCATACCAGCGGTGGAACCGGTCGTGGTCGCTCTTGGGCAGGCCCAGCATGTCGACCATGACGTTGATCGGGAACCACGTGGAGAAGTCCTGGACGATGTCGGCGCGACCACTGCGCGCGATCGGGTCCATCAGCTCCGCGCCAGCCGAGGCCACCACCCCCTGGATCAGCCCCATGGCGTTCTCGCGGATCACCGGCATGAACTTCTCCAGGCCCTTGCCCCGGAAGAACGGATTGAGCAGCGCCCGGTGCCGCGAGTGCTCCGTGCCCTCCATCTGGAGGATGGTGCGACCGTGCAGCGGCTCGAGCTGCCACTCGTAGTTGCGGCTGGAGAACTGCGGACTGCGGAAGGCGCCGGCGACGTCCTCGAAGCGGCTGAGCAGGTAGCTCTGGGTGGGCTCGTGGTAGAGCACGGGGTAGTGGTCACGCAGGACCCGCTGCAGGGGGTAGGGGTCCGAGAGGTACTCCGCAGACAGGATGTCCGGCGGTAGAGCCACGTCTTCGGCGATCGTCATCTGCTTACCTCCACCGTGAATGATGTGAACCATTAGCACGATACGCATGCGTGGCGTTGATCACAACGGTCGACTTCTCGTTGATTTCTCCCTCGTTCCATGCTCTTGACGCGGGTCGGGTGGCCGGGGATGATATTGAGCCCAATCATGCGCATTGAATGGAGCTCACAATGGCAGGTCGCCTCGCAGGCAAGGTCGCATTCATCACGGGTGCCGCTCGCGGACAGGGACGCAATCACGCGATCCGGATGGCGGAGCAGGGGGCGGACATCATCGCCGTCGACATCTGCGCCGAGATCGACACGGTGACCCCGTTCTATCCCCTCGCCACCCCCGACGAGCTGGAGCAGACGGTCAAGGCCGTCGAGGCCACCGGCCAGCGGATCGTGGCCCGCACGGCCGACGTCCGGGACCTCGACGCGCTCCAGCAGGCGTTCGACCAGGGCGTCGACGAGCTCGGCCGGATCGACATCGTGCTGGCCAACGCCGGCATCGCCACCTACGGCAAGTCGTGGGAGCTCACCTCCGAGATGTGGAAGGACATGATCGACGTCAACCTCACCGGTGTCTTCCACACCGCCAAGGTCGCGATCCCCCGCCTGATCGAGCAGGGCGAGGGCGGTTCGATGGTCTTCACCAGCTCGATCGGCGGCCTCAAGGGCATCCAGCACGTGGCCCACTACGTCAGCGCCAAGCACGGCATCGTCGGCCTCATGCGCACCATGGCCAACGAGCTCGCGCCGTACGACATCCGGGTCAACACCGTCCACCCGACCAACGTGGCCACCATCATGGTCAAGAACCCCGGCACCTACTCCATGTTCGTGGGAGAGGGCGAGGAGGCCACCGAGGAGGCGGCCATCCCCGGGATGGTGGGCCTGAACTCCCTGGCGGTGCCGTGGGTGGAGTGCGACGACATCACCAACGCGATCCTCTTCCTGACCAGCAACGAGGGTCGCTACGTCACCGGGACGACCCTGCCGGTGGATGCGGGGGCGTTCGCGAAGTAGGTCGGCGCACCAGCGCCATGGCCAGGACGGTGAGGGCCCCCATCGTCAGCCAGGCCCACCCGCGGCCTCCGGCGTCCGAGAGCACGCCGAAGGCCGCGGGACCCACCGCCGACCCCAGGCCGCTGCCCAGCTGGAGCAGCCCGCTGGCCGCGCCCGGCCCGGCGCTGCTGCCACGCACCACGGTGATCAGCAGCAGGGCCGGCCAGGTCCAGGCCGCCACCAGCGACAGCACCACCCCCACCACGACCAACGCCTGCCAGCCGCTTCCGCTCGACCGCTCGAGACCGAAGACGCCCGTGGACACGAGCAGCAACGACAGCCCCGCGAGGCCCATCACCGCGAGCAGCGGCGTCACGTCGGAGGACGGCCGGCCGCCCAGGAACCTGCCGGCCGCGACCCTGGCCACGACTGCGGCCAGGCTGCCCCCGGAGACCACTCCCGCGGCCGCCACCGGCCCGAGACCCGCCGAGACCAGGGTGAGCACCGCGAAGCCGGTGAGCGTCGCGACCGAGAAGGTGCCGAGGCCGGCGGCGACGACCATCGGCACCAGGGCCCGCCGCGCACTGGTCCGCTCCGCCGGCGAGAGCTCCACCCGCGAGGCATCGGCGCGGCGCCCGGCCCCCGGAGCACCGGAGCCCCGGCGGACGACCAGCGCGAGCACCGAGGCAGGCAGCACCAGGGAGATCGCCATCGCCGTACGCCAGCCGTACAGGTGCGCCACCGCCGGCAGGGTCGCGCCCGCCGCGGCCATCAGCAGCGGCGGGGCGGTCTGCTTGAGCCCGAGCACCGTCGACTGACGGCGAGCCGGGACCACGGCCATCACCAGCAGGTTGGTGGTCGGCGAGCAGATGCCGTACCCCACGCCACCGAGCGCAGCGACCAGGAGGAGCGCGAGCCAGGAGTCGACGAGGAGGACGCAGGTGGCCACACAGAGCGCGGTCACCGCGGGGCCGAGCCAGGCGCCGAGCGGCCACCCGCGCCCATCCACCCATCGGCCGGCCACCGGGGCGACGAGGGCGGTCACCGCCCAGAACGCGGACACCACCGCACCGAGCGCGGCGTCACTGAGGCCGAGATCGGTGGTGATCTCGACGGAGAGCACCCCGAGCAGAGTCGGCACGACGATCGCCGTGCCGAGGAGCAGGAACGCCAGCAGGCCCGTCGCCCGTTCCCCGGCCGCGTAGCGCGCGGACGGGGAACGGAGACGAGCCCGCTCCGGGTCGTCGCAGGCGTCGCTCCTGCGACGTCCCGCAGTCACTCCTCGATGCTCAGCGCGATCTCCGGGCACGAGTCGACGCCAAGGGCGGCGCCGTCCTCCAGCTCCTCGGGAATCTCGCCGTCGAACTTCACGATCACCTGTCCCTCGTCGACGGTGACGTCATACACGTCCGGCGCAGACATCCGGCAAAGGCCGTGGCCCTGACACTTCTCGAGATCGGCGGCAACTCTCATGGAATGGGGTCCTCCTGACTGGGGTCGCACCAAGGTGCCTGCGGGGAGTCCGGCGCCCACCCCGTGACGGGTGTGACTCCCTTGACTCCGTGCTGGGTATAACTATTATCATGATCCTGCTCACCCAAGGAACCCCTTGGCCCCCAAGGAGGATGGATCCCGATGTCCGACCAGCCGCGCTGCCCCGTCACCCACTTCGACCACCACTCTGCGGACCACGCCAAGGACCACGTGGGTGTCTACCGCCGGCTGCGCGAGGAGACTCCGGTCGCGTGGACCGAGGCGCACGGCGGCTACTGGGTGCTCGCAGACTACAAGTCGGTCTTCGAGGCGTCCCGCAACGACGACCTTTTCTCCTCCGGCCGGCATGACGAGTTCGGCGGCCCCGGCCTCTCGGTGACCATCCCCAAGGCCCCCACTGCCTTCCACATCCCGATCGAGCTCGACCCGCCGCGGTTCCGCCCCTACCGCAAGGCGGTCAACAAGGTCACCGCTCCCGCCGCGGTGGAGAACCTCGACGAGGTGGTCCGCCACTACGTGACCGGGTTCATCGACACCATCATCGAGAAGGGCGAGGCCGACCTCGCGATCGTCGCCGGGGTGCCGGCCGCGGTGACCATCGACTGGCTCGGCCTGGATCCCTCGGAGTACAAGAACTACGTCGACGCGATGCACACGCTGGTCTCTGCGGCGCCCGGCTCCCCGGAGTACCAGCACGCCGCCGAGGTCGCGGTGCCGTGGGTGAGCAAGACGGTCCGCGAACACATCGCCCACCGCCGCGAGAACCCCAGCGACGACGCCACCACCCACTTCATCAACTCCGAGGTGGACGGTCGCCGGATGGACGACGACGAGGTCTACTCCATCCTCGAGCTGGTCATCTCCGGCGGGGTCGGCACCACCGCCTCGCTGGTCACCCAGTCGCTGGTCTGGCTCTACCAGAACCCCGAGGAGCGCCAGCGGTTGATCGACGACCCGTCGATGGTCGACATCGCCGTGGAGGAGTTCCTCCGGGTCTTCTCCCCCACCCAGGCACTTGCCCGCACGATCATGGAGGACACCGAGTTCCAGGGCTGCCCCGTCCGCAAGGGCGACCGGGCGCTGCTCTCGTGGGGATCGGCGAACCGGGACGCCGAGCAGTTCGAGAACCCCGACACCGTCGACATCACCCGCTGGCCCAACCGGCACGTCGCGTTCGGTCTCGGCATCCACCGGTGCGCCGGCTCCCACTTGGGCAAGGCGATGGCCCGGGAGATGATCCGCCAGGTGCTCGGCCGGATGGGCGACTACGTCGTCGACATGGACAACGTCTTGGCCTACCCCGACCAGGGCACCAATGCAGGCTTCCACACCATCCCCGTCACCTTCACTCCCGGCGAGCGCATGCTGGGCGACAAGCCGCTCTTCGCCGAGCACTACACCAAGACCGCGACGTGACCGCCGCCCAGCCCGGCCACGCCCTCGACCTCGAGAACGGCCGGGTGGTCGTGGTCGGCGGCGGGCTGGCGGCCGCACGGCTGTGCGCGACGCTGCGGCGCAAGAGGTTCACCGGCACGCTGACGGTGCTCAGCGCCGAGCACGTCCCTCCGTACGACAGGCCACCGCTCTCCAAGGCCGTGCTGGCCGGGGAGCGCGACGCGTCGCCCCTCCCCTTCGACACCGAGAAGCTCGCCGTCGACCTGCGCCTCGGTGTGACCGCGACCGGGCTCGACACCGACCGCCGCCGGCTGAAGACCACCGCCGGCGAGGTCGAGTACGACGCGCTCGCCGTCGCGACCGGCGCGACGCCGTCACGGCTGCCCGGCGTGGGCCCGCAGGCGACGCTCCGCACCATCGACGACGCCTTGGAGCTGCGCAAGCAGCTGGTGCCCGGCGCCCACGTGGTGGTGGTCGGCGCGAGCTGGATCGGCGCCGAGGTGGCCACCGCCGCCCGCGCCGCCGGCTGCCGGGTCACCTGCGTGGAGTTCGGTCCCGAGCCGCTGTCCGGCGTCCTGGGCGAGCAGGTCGGCGCCGCCACCCGCGACTGGTGGGACGGCATCGAGCTGCGTACGTCGACCGGCGTCACCTCCATCGAGTGCGACGGCGTCCACCTCGACGATGGCACCGTGCTGAGCGCCGATGTCGTGGTCACCGGCATCGGCGTCCGCCCCGAACTCGGCTGGCTGCAGGGCTCGGGTCTCGAGCTGGATCGCGGCATCCTCACCGACGTGCGCTGCCGGACCAACGTGCCCGGGGTCGTCGCGCTGGGCGACGTCGCGCAGCGCTGGTCCGCGCACACCGGCGGTCACCGGCTCGCTGAGCACTGGGACGAGGCCAGCATGGTGGCGACCGCGGCGGTGGGCAGCCTGCTGGACTGGGACCAGGGCCCGGAGCACGACCCGGTCCCCTACTTCTGGTCCGACCAGTTCGGCCGCAAGCTCCAGTACGTCGGGGCGCACCTGCCCGACGACACCCTGGACCTCCGACGCGGGCCGGACGGCACGCTGGCGCGGGCCACCTGGAGCCGTGACGGCGTGCTCACCGCCTGGCTCGGCGTGGACGCCAGCAAGGACCTGGTCAAGGCCCGGGCCGCGACCGGCAGCCCCGTGTCGGCGCTGGACTGACCCGGTCCGCGCCCGATGACCACGGATCCCGTGCTCGCCAGCACGCCCGCGCGGGACCACCGGACCCACGCCGGCCGGCTCCCCACCTGGCTCGCGCTCGCGCTGGTGGTGGCCATCGGCGTCAACATCCGTGCCGTCTTCGGGGTGACCCCTCCGCTGGTGCCGGTGATCAGCGAGGACCTGTCGCTCAGCGCGACCGCGGCCAGCCTGCTCACGTCGGTGCCGATCCTGGCGATGGCGCTCTGCGCACCGCTGGGCCATTCCCTCACCACCCGGCTCGGGGCCGACCGCGCGATGATCGCACTGCTGGCCGTCCTCGGGCTCGCCGAGCTCTCCCGCCTGCTGATCGGCACCGCCGTGCCACTGGTCCTCTCCGCAGGGCTCATCGGCGGGGCGCTGGGCGTGATCTCCACGCTGGTGCCTGCATTCATCGCCCACTACCTGCCCCGGCTGCGTGGCCTGGCCACCGGCGTCTACTCCACCTCCATGGCGCTCGGCGTCGGCCTGGCAGCCGGCACCGCGCAGCCGATCACCGAGCACCTCGGGGGCTGGCGGGTGGCGCTCGGGCTCTGGGGCGTGGCCGCCCTCGCCCTGGTCGCGGCACTGGTCGCCGTCCGGGCGGCGGGCGCGGGGAGGCCCCGGGAGACCGGGCCGGCCGAGCGGGTCTCGCTGCCACTGCGCGAGAAGCGTGCCTGGTTCGTCACCGCCGTCTACTGCGTGCCGATGTTCCTCGGGTTCGGGGTGATCGCCTGGCTCCCCTCCCTCTTCATCGAGCACGGGATCGCCCCCGGCACCGCGGCGCTCCACCTGGTCCTGTTCCAAGGCGTGCAGCTGCTCTCGATCCTCACCCTGACCCCGCTGACCGACCGGGTCCCCGGGCGCCGCGGCGTCTTCACGACCGTGATGGTGACCTCGACCGTCGGGCTGCTGCTGCTCTGCCTGGAGCCGCGCGACCTGGCGATCCCTGGCCTGCTGCTGGCGGGCTTCGGGATCGGCGGCGCGAGCAGCCTGGCCCTGGTCAAGGTGCAGGACGAGGCGACCTCGCCGCAGGACGCCACCCGGCTCAGCTCGATGTCGATGCTGTTCTCCTTCACCGCGGGCGCGGCCGGACCGTTCCTGATGGGCGCGCTCGCCGACGCCACCGACAGCCTCGTGCCCGGGTTCTGGCTCTGCTTCGCGATCAGCGTGGCGAGCATGCTGCTGCTGATCGGCATGCACCCGGCCGCGCGCGACCGGGACGACGAGGGCGCGAAGGCCACCCACCATGAGTTTCCCACCGGATGACGGCCGTCTAGCGACGCCCAGAGAGCACGACGAGAGGAGCACCCATGCCCGGCATGTGGTTCGAAGAGTTCGAGGCCGGCCAGGAGTTCAAGCACCCGTGGAGCCGCACCGTGACCGAGATGGACAACATCCTGTTCACCTCGATCACCATGAACCCCGCCCCGCTCCACCTGGACGCTGAGTACATGGCGACCCAGCCCCACGGCCAGCGACTGATGAACAGCCTCTACACCGCCGGCCTGATCGGCGGGATGATCGTCTACGACCTCACCATGGGCACGACGCTGGGCAACCTGGGCTACACGAAGTTCGACTTCCCCAGCCCCGTCTTCCACGGCGACACCCTGCGCGCCGAGACCACCATCCTGGACAAGCGCGAGTCCAAGAGCCGCACGGACTCCGGGATCGTCCGGTTCGAGCACCGGGGCTACAACCAGCGTGACGAGCTGGTCCACATCGCACACCGGGCCGGTCTGATGCTCAAGCGTCCCGAGGGCGTCTGAGCCGAGGAGACACCGCCCAGCAGACGCGAGAGGGGCCGCCCGGTGAGCACCGGGCGGCCCCTTCTCGTGCTCCGAGGGAGCGAGTCTCTCGAGGTCAGGCGGGCTGCTTCGCCGCCAGCTCCTCGAAGCCGATGCTCTCCAGGTCCTGGAGAGGCTCGACGACCTCGCGACCGACCTCCTCGAGGTAGGCGGCCGTCTGGTCGGCGTCCATCCCCGGCCAGTGCGGTCGGACCAGGAGCGGGCCGATCGGGAGCCGGGAGGCGATGTCGCGGATCTGGTCCCGCACCTGCTCTCCATTGCCGAGCAGCACGTGGTCCTTGACGTTGTCCAGGAACTCGCGCTCGACCCGCTCCTTGTCGAGCAGCTGCATGCCCTGGTCGGCGTAGGAGACGTACTTGACCCGGGCCACCTCCGCGAACTTGTGCAGCGCGTCCTCCGGGTCCGTGCCCAGGTGCAGCTCGCGGCGCAGCGGGAACTTCGTCAGCGGCAGGTCGTACGTGGCCCGCTCGTCGAGGTAGGCCCCGACCAACTGCTCGACCTGCTCGATCGTCTGCTGCGGGGTGATGGTCCAGACGTCGCCGTGGCGCGCGGCACGGCGGACCCCCATCTCCTTCATCGCACCGAGCCAGATCGGCGGGCGCGGCTGCTGGACCGGGCGCAGGTGGGTCGGACGGTCCTCGATGTCGAAGAACTTGCCGTGGTGGGTGACCCGGTCCTGGGTCCACACCTTCGTCATCACCTCGATCAGCTCCTCGAGCAGCGAGTAGCGCTGCTTGAAGGGCTTGCCGAAGACCTCGTACTCGTGCGGCAGGTAGCCGGTGCCGATCCCGACCACCAGCTTGCCCCGGGTGATGATGTCCAAGGTGGCCAGGTCCTCGGCCAGCTGGACGGGGTGGTGCAGCGGGCCGACCAGCACGGTGGTCCCGATCTTCACGTGCTCGTCGAGCTCGGCGGCGAGCCGCGCGAGCATCGGGACCGGCTGCAGCCAGCGGAACCCGTCGTACAGGTAGTGCTGGCCGATGGTGAGGTAGGTGAAGCCTGCCTTCTGGGCCGCCTCGACCTTTCGCAGCATCAGGTCCAGGTGCTCTTCGGGCGGGGTTGAGACGGGCTGGTCGCCCATCAGGATTCCGAACTCCACGATCGTCTCGCTTTCTGGTCGGCCCGCCCCTGCCGGGCGGCTCCGCCTGGGTCACTGGGCGACAAGCCCGTCAGCCGACACTTCACACCGGGACGCCGTACGACGGAGGGCCGCCGTACGGCCGACCGGTCAGAGCAGGAGGGTCCCCATGTCGACGGCGAGCGTCTGGCCGGTGACGAAGCGCGCCTCGTCCGAGCACAGCCAGGTCACCGCGTTGGTGATCTCCTCGGGGTCGACCGGCCCGCGCTCCATCACGTTGGCCATCCATCCGCCGGGGGCGTCACCGGCGAGGTCGGCGGTGAAGAACTCGTTGTCGATCATCTTCGTGTTGACGCCGGCCGGGATGACGGTGTTGACGCGCACGCCGTGCCTGCCGAGCACCATGGCGAAGTTGCGCATCAGCGACAGCACGCCGGTCTTGGCCGCGCCGTAGCCCATCTGGCCCGGGTTCAGCATCTCCTCCTTGTAGGCGACGCCGATGTAGCTCGACGTGGAGCCGGTGATGCAGATGGCACCGCCCCGACCGCGCTCGATCATCCCCGGCGTCACCGCGTGCAGCAGGTAGTAGACACCGCTGAGCATCGTGCTCACCGAGTCGTGCCACGCGGCCATGTCGTGCTTGCTCTTGCCGTAGCTGGCCATGATGCCGGCATTGGCGAGGACGATGTCGATGGCACCGAACCGCTCCTCGGTCGCGGCCACCGCGGCTTTGACGGCCTCCTGGTCGCGCACGTCGCACTGGATCGCGAGGACCTCCGCCCCGAGCTCCTTGAGGTCGCGCTCGGTCGAGGCGAGGTCATCGGTGGTCGACATCGGATAGGCGACCGAGTCGATCTGGCCGGCGATGTCGAGGATCGCGACGTTCGCCCCCTCGCTGGCCAGACGCAGCGCGTGCGAGCGCCCCTGGCCCCGGGCGCCGCCGGTGACGATGGCGGTCTTGCCGTCGAAACGTCCCATGGTGCTCTCCACTTCTCTTCGGGTGCTGTGGGTCGGCTCAGGTGCCCGGCGGGCGGGTGATGCCGGCGAGTGCGTACTGGATGTGCTTGACCTCGAAGAACTCGGCGTAACCGTCCTCGCCCAGCTCGCGACCGACGCCGCTGCGACCGGGTCCGCCCCACGGCGCGTCGGGCCGCATCCCGGAACCACCGTTGACGGTGACCGTGCCGGCCCGGATCTTGCGGGCGACCTGGACGGCCTCGTCGAGCGGGCCGAAGACGTTGCCCGCCAAGCCGTAGCGGGTGTTGTTGGCGAGCTCGATCGCGTGGTCGACGTCCTCGTAACCGAAGATCATGCCGATCGGGGCGAAGAACTCGGTGTCCGCCAGCGGGTCGTCGGGGTCGACGTCGCGGAGCAGCCCGGGACGCATGAAGTGGCCCTTGTCCAGGCCCTCGGGGCGGCCACCGCCGGCACCCCAGCTGGCGCCGCGCTCCATCAGCTCGGCGATCCAACCCTCGACCTTGTCCCGGTGGGCTGCGGAGATCACCGGGCCCACGACGCTGTCCTCCTCCATCGGGTCACCGACCTTGACCCCGGCAATGAAGTCCTCGGCGAGCCGGCAGAACTCATCCACCCTCTCCTCGGGGACCAGGATCCGGCTCCAGGCCGCGCAGCCTTGGCCGGCGTTGCGGGCGAACCGCAGGATCGAGGCGCCGACGGTGGCGGGCAGGTCCGCGGTGGGGAGGATGATGTTGGGGCTCTTGCCACCGAGCTCGAGGACCGCCTTGCTGAGTGAGCCGAGCGCTCCTTGGGACATCACCTTCGCGCCGACCGCGTCGGAGCCGGTGAAGGACACCATGTCGACGTCGGGGTGACCGGTCAGGTGGATGCCGATCTCGGGGCCTCCGGTGACCAGGTTGACCACACCGGGCGGGAAGCCGGCCTCGTCGAGGAGCTCGAAGATCCGCAGCGTGCTCCACAGGCCCTGCGGCGAGGGGAGCACGACGGTCGTGCAGCCGGAGGCGAGAGCCCCGCCGAGCTTCCAGACCAGGAGGTTGAGGGGGTAGTTGTAGGCCGGGAGGGCGGCGACCACGCCGACCGGCTCGTAGTGCAGGAGGCTGCCCGAGGCGACCGGCTTGTCATAGTGCGGGAGCGCCTGCTCGTAGCCGCCCCGCGGGCCCTTGACCGCCATCGTGGCGTACCAGCGCAGCACGTCGATGGGACCGCCGACCTGCATCGCCCGGCACGCGGCGACTGGGGTGCCGACCTCGGAGGCGATGAGCCGCGAGAGGGGCTCCGTCTCGCGCTCGAGGATGTCGGCGAACCTGTTGATCGCGTCGGCCCGCATCTGCGGGGTCCAGGAGCGCCACTGCGAGGAGTGGTGGAAGGCCACCTTCGCCGCCGCGACCGCCTCGTCGACCTGCTCGATCGAGCTGGTGACGGTCTCCCCCAAGGGCTCCCCGGTCGACGGGCTGACGGACAAGAAGGACTCCCCCGACGCACCGTCCAGCCAGGTCGAGCTGATGTAGGTGCTCGCGGTCCGCTTCTCCACTGTCATCAGGTCTCCTCGCCTTCGGCCGAGCCATCGGGTCGACGACCACCGCTCGGACATGGATGATAGCAATCATATGCATGATTGGGAAGGGTGGTGGGCTCGCGACGCGAGCGGTCGACCTCTTGACGTACGCGAGTTATTCCGTAGGATTGATTATCACTATTAGGCGTCCCATCGTCGCACTTCCTCGACCATCGGAGCACCATGACAGCCGCACCCGAGAAGCCGGTCCAGCAGCTCGAACGCGTGATCATCCGATTCGCCGGCGACTCCGGCGACGGCATGCAGCTGACCGGGGACCGGTTCACCCAGGAGACGGCGGCGTTCGGCAACGACCTGTCGACGTTGCCCAGCTTCCCCGCGGAGATCCGGGCGCCCCAAGGCACCATCCCGGGAGTCTCGTCGTTCCAGCTGCACTTCGCCAGCCGCGACATCCTCACCCCGGGTGACCACCCCGACGTCCTGGTGGCGATGAACCCGGCCGCGTTGAAGGCCAACGTCGCCGACCTCAAGCCGGGTGCGGTGATCGTCCTGGACACCCACGACTTCACCGCGCGCAACCTGACCAAGGCCGGCTACACGACCGACCCCGTCGAGGACGGCTCGCTGACCGACTTCCAGGTGCACGCACTCGACCTCACGGGGATGACCGTCGAGGCGGTCAAGGAGTTCGGACTCTCGCGCAAGGACGCTGCCCGCTCCAAGAACATGTACTCGCTCGGGCTCCTGTCGTGGATGTACGGCCGCCCGGTCGAGGGGACGATCGACTACGTCTCGACCAAGTTCGCCAAGAAGCCCACGATCCGCGACGCCAACCTGGCCGCCTTCAAGGCCGGCTACCACTTCGGCGAGACCACCGAGTCCTTCGCCGTGCGCTACGAGGTCAAGCCCGCCGAGGCCAGCGCCGGGCGCTACCGCAACATCACCGGCAACCTGGCGCTCTCCTACGGCCTGGTCGCGGCCGGGAGGCTCAGCGAGCTGCCGGTCTTTCTCGGCGCCTACCCGATCACGCCGGCGTCCGACATCCTGCACGAGCTGAGCAAGCACAAGGCGTTCGGCGTCACCACCTTCCAGGCCGAGGACGAGATCGCCGGCATCGGCGCGGCCATCGGCGCCGCGTACGCCGGCCACCTCGGCGTGACCAGCACGTCGGGGCCGGGCGTCGCGCTCAAGGCCGAAGCCATGGGACTCGCGGTCATGCTGGAGCTGCCGCTCGTGATCGTGGACGTGCAGCGCGGCGGTCCGTCCACCGGCCTGCCGACCAAGACCGAGCAGGCCGACCTGCTGCAGGTGATGTTCGGCCGCAACGGCGAGGCCCCGCTTCCGGTGATCGCGGCTCAGACGCCCGCGGACTGCTTCGACGCAGCGATCGAGGCCGCGCGGATCGCGGTCACCTACCGCACCCCGGTGGTGCTGCTCTCCGACGGCTACCTGGCCAACGGCTCTGAGCCGTGGGCGCTGCCCGACGTGGCGTCCCTGCCCAGGATCGATGCCGGCTTCGCCACCGGCACCAACCACACGAGCGTGGGCGCAGACGGGGAGGAGACGGCCGACTTCTGGCCCTACCAGCGCGACCCCGAGACGCTGGCCCGTCCGTGGGCGCCGCCCGGCACTGCCGGCCTCGAGCACCGTATCGGCGGGATCGAGAAGGCCGACGGGCACGGCAACATCTCCTACGACCCGGCCAACCACGACTTCATGGTCCGCACCCGCCGGGCCAAGGTGGATGGGATCGCCCGGTCCATCCCTGACCTGGAGGTCGACGACCCGTCCGGCGAGGCCCGACTGCTGGTGATCGGATGGGGCTCGACCTACGGCCCGATCGGCGCCGGCGTACGCCGCGTGCGCCGGCGCGGCCTGGACGTCGCCCAGGCGCACCTGCGCCACGTCAACCCCTTCCCCCGCAACCTCGGGGAGATCCTCAGGCGATACGACAAGGTCGTGGTGCCCGAGATGAACCTCGGGCAGCTGGCGATGCTGCTGCGCGCGGAGTTCCTCGTCGACGCCGAGTCGCGCACCAACGTGCGCGGCATGCCCTTCGGCGCCGAGGAGATGGAGGGCATCCTGCTGGCGTCGCTCGCCGCCCTGGGTGTCGCTCCCACCGCCGACCACGAGGCCGAGGAGGCCCTGCGATGACCACGCCTGCGACCGTCACCGACCTGCCCAGCCCGGTGCTGGGGACCGCACTGGTCCCGACCCTGGGCGAGGGTGAGAGCCAGACCGGGAAGGACTTCACCTCCGACCAGGAGGTGCGCTGGTGCCCCGGCTGCGGCGACTACGCCGTGCTCAAGGCCGTCCAGGGCTTCCTGCCCGGCCTCGGGCTGCGCCGCGAGAACATCGTGTTCGTCTCCGGCATCGGCTGCTCCAGCCGGTTCCCCTACTACCTCGACACGTTCGGGATGCACTCCATCCACGGCCGCGCGCCCTCGATCGCCACCGGCATCGCCACCGCGCGCGAGGACCTCTCCGTGTGGGTCGTCACCGGTGACGGCGACGCCCTGTCCATCGGCGGCAACCACCTGATCCACGCCCTGCGCCGCAACGTGAACATGACGATCCTGCTGTTCAACAACCGGATCTACGGCCTCACCAAGGGTCAATACTCCCCCACCTCCGAGGCCGGCAAGGTCACCAAGTCCACCCCGATGGGCTCCGTCGACCACCCGTTCAACCCGGTCTCGCTGGCCCTGGGCGCCGAGGCGTCCTTCGTGGCCCGCACCATCGACTCCGACCGCAAGCACCTCACCTCGGTGCTCTCCGCGGCCGCCGCCCACCGCGGCACCTCGCTGGTCGAGATCTACCAGAACTGCCCGATCTTCAACGACGGCGCCTTCGACGCCATCAAGAACCCTGCCACCAAGGCCGACGCGATCATCCCGCTGGTCCACGGCGAGCAGATCCGGTTCGGCGCCGCACGCGAGGACGGGCTCGGGCACAAGTGCCTGGTCCGAGACGCCGGCGGCGGAGTGCGGGTCGCGGACGTGGCCGACGTGGCAGCCGAGGAGATCCTCGTGCACGACGCGCACCACCCCGACCCCACCATGGCGTTCGCGATCAGTCGGCTCACCGACGCCGGCTACCTCCACCAGTCCCCCATCGGCATCTTCCGCCAGGTCGAGCGCCCGACGTACGACGATGGGGCCCGCGTGCAGCTCGCGACGGCCGGGGCGCCCGGGGACCTGCAGGCACTGATCGACGGCCCGGACGTGTGGACCGTGGCGGAGGAGAGCCGATGACCTACGTGATCGCGCAGCCCTGCGTGGACCTCAAGGACCGCTCGTGCGTGGACGAGTGCCCGGTCGACTGCATCTACGAGGGCAAGCGGATGCTCTACATCCAGCCCGACGAGTGCGTCGACTGTGGCGCCTGTGAGCCGGTCTGCCCGGTCGAGGCGATCTTCTACGAGGACGACACCCCGGAAGAGTGGAAGGGCTACTACGAGGCCAACGTCGGATTCTTCGCCGAGATCGGCTCCCCCGGCGGCGCCTCGAACACCGACGTGAGCGACCAGGACCACCCGATGGTCGCCGCCCTGCCGCCGCAGAACCAGGCCTGACCCCGGGTCGGCCTGTGCGCCCGTGCGGCCGCGCTGACAGGCGGAGCAGGCTCACGCCGGCGAGCACCAAGGCCGGGCAGCGCCCCAGGTCTCCCTCAGTCGAGGCGCCGGAAGACGAAACAGCCACCACAAGGGCCGACTCGACAAATGGCACAAGGCCCGGTCTGCATCGCTGCAGACCGGGCCTTGTTCCTTGTAGCGGGGGCAGGATTTGAACCTGCGACCTCTGGGTTATGAGCCCAGCGAGCTACCGAGCTGCTCCACCCCGCGTCGGTGAACAGAACGTTACGACGTCCGCGGGGAAAGACCAAATCGGGGTCAGCCCTGGGGGTTCTCCTCGGTCTCGGCGTCGTCGGGAGCCTCGGCGGAGCCCTCCGGCTGCGCCGCGGCGTCGCGCTGCTCGGCGAGCCGGATCGCGGTGGAGACCAGCTCCTGGGCCCGCTCCACCGACTCCTGGTAGCCCGCGAGGTCGCCCGCCGCCAGCGCCCGGTCGGCCTCGGCGAAGGCCTCGTCGGCCTGCCCGAGGATGCGCCCGATGCGCTGGTCGACGCTCAGCGAGCCGCCGTTGCCGTCACCCTGGCCGCCTTGGCCACCCTGACCGCCCTGGCCACCGTTGTTGCCGGCGCCGTTGGTGCCGCCCGCGCCACCGCTGCCGGGGCCGAGCTCGACGTTCAGCGCGTCGGCGATCGCCGTGGTCAGGGTCTCCCCCACACCGACGCTGTCGCCGTAGGACACGAGCACGAAGCGCAGGATCGGGTAGCCGCCGCTGGAGGCCGCGCGGACGGCGTACACCGGCTGGATGTACATCAGGCCGTCGGCCACCGGGACCGTGAGCAGGTTGCCGTAGGTCGGCTGCGACTGGCTGTTGTTGTAGGGCAGCAGCGCCTCACGCACGGCGTCGTCGTTGCTGAACTCGTTGGCGATCAGGCCAGGACCCTTGGTGTTCTGGTCCTGCAGCTCCAGCACCGTCATCTTGCCGTAGTCCTCGGACGTGGCGTCGGAGTTCACCGTCACGAACGAGGCGAGGTTCTCCTTGCCGTACGGCACGAACACCGAGGTGAGCGACCAGTCCTGCTTGCCGTTGGCACCCTCACCGGCGTCCGCGCCCTCGTTGAACAGGCGGTACGGCGGCTGCAGGTCGTTGGTGCTGTTCGGGTCGAGCGGGACCGCCCAGCGGTCGTTGCCCTGGTACCAGTCGCCCGGGTCGGTGACGTGGTAGCGCGCGTAGTGGTAACGCTGGACCTTGAACAGGTCCTCGGGGTAGCGCAGGTGCTCCATCAGCTCATCGGAGATCTCCGAGCGGTCCTTCACCGTGCCCGGGAAGGCGCTGCGCCAGGTCTGGAGGATCGGGTCCTCCTCGTCCCAGGCGTAGAGCGTGACGGTGCCGTCGTAGGCGTCGACGGTCGCCTTGACCGCGTTGCGCATGTAGTTGATCTCGTCGGTCGGCAGCGTCTGCAGACCGGCCTGCTCCTGCAGCGAGTCGTCGGTCATGTCCTCGAAGGACTCACGCTCGGAGAACGGGTAACGGTCGGTCGTGGTGTAGCCGTCCACGATCCACACGATCTTGCCGTCCACGATCGCCGGGTAGGAGTCGTCGTCGATGGTCAGCCACGGCGCGACCTTCTCGACGCGCTCGCGCGGCGTGCGGTTGTAGAGGATCTCGCTGCCGCTGTGCACGCGCCCGGACAGCAGGAAGTTCGGCTCGCCGAACTTGATCGCGTAGAGCAGCTGACGGAAGGTCGAGCCGATCGGCACGCCGCCGTCGCCGTCGTACGTCGTGGTCTGCTCCTCGTCCTCGGTCGCGCCGGCGAGGCCGAGCTCCACGCTCGGGGAGTCGTCCTTCTGCTTGCCGACCACCGAGTACGACGGGCTCTGCTCGCCGAAGTAGATCCGGCTCTCGTAGCCGCCGACCGCCTTGCTCAGCGCGTCCTGGCGGCTGCCGTCGGAGTTGGTCTGGTTGCCCTCCGCCCACTGGATGTCGGTGCCCTCGGAGTTGTCGTCGGCGCCGCGCTGGTTGGCGTAGGCGGCGATGATGCCGTTGCCGTGGGTGTAGACGGTGTGCAGGTTGGACCAGTTGCGGTCGCCCTCGTTGAGGCCGCTCTGGTCGAGCTCACGGGCGCCGAGGACGAGCGCGCGGTCGCGGCCGCCGATGCGGTAGCGGTCCACGTCGAGCACGTCGGCCACCGAGTAGTAGACGCGGCCCTGCTGGTTCTGCTCGAAGGTCTGGCGCACCAGCTTGGGGTCGACCAGCGGCACCGAGGCCGCCTGCGAGCGCACCGTGCGCGCCTTCTCGAGGTCGGCGTCGCTGATGCTCGTCGTCGAGGCGTAGTCGACCTCCTCGATCTCGTCGAGGTCGAAGGCCGCCCGTGTCGCCTCGATGTTCCGCGCGATGTAGGTGGCCTCCTTGTCGGCCTCGGAGGGCTTGACCTGGAACTGCTGGACGATGCCGGGCCAGATCACGCCGAGCAGGATCGCCGAGAGCGCCAGCAGCGCGATGCCCACCGACGGCAGCGTCCAGGTGCGGCGCCACACGTTGAGGAAGAACAGCACCGCGCAGATGACCGCGATGCCCATCAGGATGTTCTTGGCCGGCAGCACGGCGTTCTCGTCGGTGTAGGTGACACCGGTGATCAGCCCGCCGCCCTGGTGGACCAGGTCGAAGCGGTCCAGCCAGTAGTCGACCGCCTTGGCGAGCACGAACAGGCCGAGCAGCAGCGAGAGCTGCACCTGGGCGGCGCCGGAGAGCCGGTCGCCCGCGCTCTGCAGGCGGATGCCGCCGTACAGGTAGTGCACCAGCGCGGCGGCGATCAGGGCGATGATGGTGACCGCCATCGCGTAGTCGACCAGGAAGTGCCAGAACGGCAGGTCGAAGACGTAGAAGCCGATGTCCTTGCCGAACTGGGCGTCCTCGGTGCCGAAGGGCTTGCCGTTGCGCCACATCAGGTAGTTGCGCCACTCCCCCAGCGCCGAGGTGCCGGCGAAGAGGCCGAGGACCAGCGAGACGCCGATGAGCAGCCAGGTGCGGACCGGCGCGATCGCGTCGCGGTAGCGGTCCAGGCCGGCCTGCTCGGAGGAGCGCGGCTGGAACAGCGGACGGAACCGGTAGGCCAGGTGGATGTTGAGCCCCACCACCAGCGCCATCACCACACCGAAGACGAGGAACATCGCGGCGCGGGTCCAGAAGAGCCGGGTGAACACATCGCCGTAGCCGCCGTCGCGGTACCAGAGCCGGTCGGTGTAGATGCCGGCGAAGGTGGTCAGCCCGAAGAACGCCACGACCACCACGACGCCGGTGACGACGAGCGCCCGGGACCGTCCGGAGCGTTGCGGCGGCTGCTTCGCGGCGCGGGGGTCATCGGAGCCGAACAGGTCGCTCACTGCTTCACCTCGGGTGCTTCGGGTGCCCGGTCACGGGCGATGTCTGGTACGGCGGGATACGGGGTCGATCCGGTCATGCACGGGCCTCGTCGGTCTCGTCGGGGTCGTCGGTCAAGGTGGCGGCCAGCATGGCCACCAGGGCAGGCACCAGGTCCGTGCCGCCGACGACCGAGGTGTCCTCGTCGTGGGCGCGCAGACGCAGGGCGCAGTAGGTCGCGCCGGCGCGGGTCACGCCGGCGACCATGCGGACCTCCTGGCGGTCCGGGTGCTCGCGGGCGTACTGCTCGGCGGCCGCGGCGTCCTCGGGGACCTCGCCGTCGGCGTCTGGCGGGAGCACGAGGCGCTCGACCACCGCGGCGCAGCCGGCGACCTCCGGCGGCCAGGTGATCGCCTCGAGGACCTGCTCGAGGAGCTGGTCGGGGCGCAGCTGGTCCTGCTCGACGGGGGTGAAGGATCCTTCGGCCGAGGCGGCGTCCAGCCCCATCATCGAGGCCAGCGCGGGCTCGCGGCGCACCAGCTCGGCGGTGTCGACGAGGGCGTAGAGGCGGGCCGGCTGGTCCCAGCCGGCCTCCGCGACGTGGTGCTCGATCTCGAGCACCGCGGACGCCAGGGCGGGGTCGACGTCGAGGTCGTCCAGGCCGGTGAGGTCGGGGGCCTCGGGACCGGTCGTCTCGGGGCCGTCGGCGGTCCCCGGGTCCTGCTCGTGGTCGTGCGGTTCGCTCATCGTCGGGTCAGCTCAGCCTTCACAGCTCGGGAGTTCGGCATCGGGGTCGGCCGCCCAGGTCTCGACGGCCACGCGCGCCTCGTGCATGGTCCTCGCCCGCACCAGGCGCATGTCGCCGTTCTCCGCACCGAGCGCCTCGGGGCAGTTGTCCGAGGGCACGAGGAAGAGCTCGGCGCCGTCGCGGCGGGCCGCCGCGATCTTCTGCTGGATGCCCCCGATCGGACCGACGGTGCCGTCGCGCGCGATGGTGCCGCTGCCGGCGACGTCGCGCCCGCCGGTCAGCGAGCCAGGGGTGAGGGTGTCGTAGATGCCGAGCGCGAACATCAGGCCCGCGCTCGGACCACCGATGTCGGGGTCGACGGAGACCGACACTTGGAACGGGAAGCGGAAGCCGGTGCCGGCGGAGACGCCGATCCGGGGCTCGCCGTCGACGATGTCGGGGGTCAGCGCCACGGTGCGCGGGGTGCCGTCGCGCAGGATCCGCAGCCGGACCTTCTCCCCCCGCGGCGTGGCCCGCACCGCGTCGACCAGCTCCTCGGGGGTGCTGACCTTGGTGCCGTTCACCGAGACGAAGAGGTCCTTGACCTTGATCCGGCCCTCGGCGGGCGAGTCCGGAGCGACGTACGCGGCCATGACCGCGGGCTCGACCTCGTAGCCGAGCTCCTCGAGCGCGACCGCGACGGCGACGTCCTGGGAGGTGACCATGTCGATGGCGCCGGCGATCCGGCTCTCCTCGGCGGTCTCGTCCTTCTCGTAGACGGCGTCGTAGGGGTAGACCGCCCGGTCGGGGTCCAGCCAGGTGCCGATCAGCTCCAGCAGGCTCTTGTCGCTGCCCGGGAGCGAGACGTAGACCGTGGTCATCCGCAGCTCGCCGTCGTCGTGGAAGGAACGGTGCCCGGAGACCTGCACGATCTCCTTGCCGTCCTCCTTGCCCAGCACGTCCACCGTCAGGCCGGGGCCGTACGTCGCGAACGGCAACGGGGCGAACGCGGCGACCGCGAACAGGGCGAGCAGCAACGGCACCGCCACGACGGCGGCGACCAGACGCTGCTTCATGGGCGTCAGTCTCTCATCCGGCGCCAACCCGCGAGCGCGGACCTCGCGGACCCGTCCGCCTCAGGAGGCCCGGCGCCCCGCAGAGCCGGTGCCCCGCGGGTCGCGGGAGGGACGCACGGCGATGCCGGTGCTGCGGTCGCGCTCGGGAGTGCGCGCGGCGTAGCGCACCGGCACGTCCTTCTGCAGGGCCCGGGCGAGGCGCTCCGCGAGGACCTCGCGGTCGGCCTCGCCGGCGCGCTCTCGGCCGACCCATCCCACCCAGCAGGCGGCGACGGCGGTCGCCACCAGGGCGGGCACGAGCCAGAGCAGGATCTCCACGCCGTGAAGGGTACGGCGCGCGCTCCCGGGGTGCCGGGAGGCTCGCGGCACGGCCCTCAGGGCGCGCCGACCCACTCCTCGGTGCCGTCGCCGAAGCGCTGGTGCTTCCAGATCGGCACCTCGGCCTTCAGCGTGTCGATGAGCGCCCGGGAGGCCTCGAACGCCTCGCCCCGGTGCGCGGCCGTGGTGGCGATGACGACCGCGGCGTCGCCGATAGCGAGGGTGCCGGTGCGGTGGACGGCCGCGACGCCGTGCACGTCGTACTCGGCGGCAATGCGCTCGCACACCTCGGTCAGTCGGTCGAGCGCGCTGGGATGGGCGGAGTACTCCAGCCCGATCACGCCCTTGCCGCCGTCGTGGTCGCGCACCCGGCCGACGAAGAGGGTGAGCCCACCCGCCGCGTCGTCGTCGAGGGCGGCGAGCACCTCCTCGACGTCGAGCGGATCCTCGCGGAGGGCGACGAGGCGCACCACGGAGCGCCCGGCGGGAGACTCAGCAGAACGAGACATGCCCGCGAGCGTAGAGCGGTTGCCCAGCGAAGTACCGTTGGACCATGAGCAACGACCCCGGCAACCCGTCCTCCGACGGGCCCGACGAGGGCCAGAACCCCTTCAAGGGCACCCCTTTCGAGCATCTCTTCGGTGGACTGGCGGGCGGCGCCGGCGGCCTCGGCGGCCCCGGTGGGTTCCCCTTCCCCGGGATGACGCCCGGCCAGGGCGGCATGCCCGACCTGAACCAGCTCTTCGGCCAGATCCAGGCGATGCTGCAGCCCTACGACGGCCCGCTGAACTGGGACGTGGCCATCGACGTCGCGCGCAAGAGCGCCGCGCAGGCCTCCGACCCCTCGATCAGCCAGCGTCAGAAGGACGCCGTCGCCGACGCCCTGCAGCTCGCCGACCACTGGCTCGACGAGACCACCTCGTTCCCCTCGGGGGTCCAGACCACCGCTGCCTGGAGCCGCGCGGAGTGGATCGTGGCGACCGCCGACGTGTGGAAGGTCCTGATCGAGCCGATCGCCGCGTCGTCGGTGCAGGCGATGGGCAGCGCACTGCCCGAGGAGGCCAGGGCCCAGGCCGGCCCGATCCTGGGGATGATGGGCAAGGCCATCGGCGCGATGCTGGCCCAGCAGGTCGGCTCCGCCCTCGGCGCCCTCGCCGGCGAGGTGCTGTCGGTCTCCGACATCGGCGTACCGCTCGCCCCGGCCGGCCGCGCCGCACTGCTGCCGACCAACGTCGCGACGTTCGCCGAGGGCCTCGACGTCAGCGCGGACGACGTACAGCTCTACCTCGCCCTGCGCGAGGCCGCCCACCAGCGTCTGTTCACCCACGTCCCGTGGCTGCGCGAGCACGTGATCGGTGCGGTGCGCGACTACGCCGGCGGCATCGAGATCGACGCCGAGCAGATCCAGTCCCGCCTCGAGGAGCAGCTGCGCGGGGTCGATCCCAGCAACCCCGAGGCCATGCAGCAGCTGCTCGAGGGCGGTCTGTTCGACGTCCCGAAGTCGCCGCGCCAGGAGGCCGCGCTCACCCGCCTCGAGGTGGTGCTCGCACTGGTCGAGGGCTGGGTGGACGAGGTCGTCGCCCAGGCCACCACCGAGCGGATGCCGTCCGCCGCCAAGCTGCAGGAGGCGTTCCGGCGCCGCCGTGCCGCCGGCGGGCCGGCCGAGGACACCTTCGCCGCGCTGGTCGGGCTCGAGATGCGCCCGCGCCGGCTGCGCGACGCCTCCACCCTGTGGGGCTCGCTGCGCACCCGTCAGGGCATCGAGGCCCGCGACGGCGTGTGGATGCACCCCGACCTGCTGCCCACCGCCGCCGACCTCGACGACCCGCTCGGGTTCCGTGAGGACGCCAGCGCGCCGGCCGAGCTCAGCGAGACCGACTTCGACGCCGAGCTGCGCAAGCTGCTCGACGGGGACAGCGGCTCCGCCGGCGACGAGACCGGGGACCCCGGGTCCGGCGAGACCGGCCCCTCCGAGAAGTGAGCCTGCACGCCGACGCGTCGCAGGTCCTGGCCTCCTGGGTGGCGCCCACGCCTGCCCAGGAGGCGCTGCGCGAGCGCTACGTCGCCCACCTGCGCGCGCACCCCGACGGCGTACGCCGCGAGTGCCGTCCCGACCACCTCACCGCCTCGACGCTGGTGCTGAGCGCGGACCGCAGCCGGGTCCTGCTCACGCTGCACGCCAAGGCGCAGCGGTGGTTCCAGCTCGGCGGGCACTGCGAGGCCGGCGACACCACGCTGGCCGCCGCGGCGCTGCGCGAGGCGACCGAGGAGTCGGGTCTGCACGACTTGGCGCTCACGGCCGTTCCGGTGCACCTCGACGAGCACGAGGTCCCGTTCTGCGGCGGCCCGGGCGCCACCGGCGACCCGGTGCACCACCTCGACGTGCGCTACGCCGCGATCGCTCCCCGCGACGCGGTCCACGCGATCAGCGAGGAGTCGCTGGACCTGCGCTGGTGGCCGGTCGACGCGCTGCCCGACCCCGACCTGGCCGAGCTGGTCGAGCACGCGCTGGCCGCGCCGCTGCCTCAGTCGACGTCGGGCGCACCGAGGTCGGTGGCGGCGGACCAGCCGAGCAGGTAGCCCTTCGCCCGCTCCGCCTGCGGGAAGCGGTCCACCCAGCCCCAGAACTGATCGTTGTGGCTGGGCTCGATCAGGTGGGCGAGCTCGTGGACCAGCACGTAGTCGATCACCCAGGCCGGCATCCCTTGGAGCCGCTCGGAGAGCCGGATCGAGCGGTCGCCGGGGGTGCAGGACCCCCACCGTGACTGCTGGTTGCCGACCCAGCGCACCGACCCCGGCAGGGCCAGGCCGCCGAGGTAGCGGTCGTTGAGCCCGTGGGCACGCTGGACGAGGTCGTCGTCGCTGGGGCGCCGGCGCTGCTCGGAGCGCTCCAGGCGGGCCACCATCCGGTCCACCCAGTCGGCCTCCTCGGCACGGCTGAGCGAGGCCGGGACCAGCACGACGATCCGCTCGCCCTCCCGGTAGGCCGACACGGTGCGGCGGCGCCGCGACGAGCGGCGCACCTCGACCTCCGGTGTCTCCATGGCCGGACCCTAGCGGCTGGCCCAGGCCAGCAGGCGCTCCTTCGGCCAGGTGTTGACGATGCGCTCCGGGTCGATGCCGGCCGCCTCGGCCCGTTCCGCGCCGTACCAGAGGAAGTCGAGCTGGCCCGGAGCGTGGGCGTCGCTGTCGATCGAGAACAGGCAGCCGACGTCGCGGGCCAGCTCCAGCAGCGCCGTCGGGGGGTCGCGCCGCTCGGGGCGGGAGTTGATCTCGACCGCGACGTCGTGCTCCGCGCACGCCTCGAAGACGGCGCGCGCGTCGAAGTCGGACTGCTTGCGGGTGCCGCGCCCACCGGTCACCAGCCGTCCGGTGCAGTGCCCGAGCACGTTCGTCCACGGGTTCGCGACCGCCGCCACCATCCGCCGCGTCATCGCATCGCGCTCCATCGCGAGCTTGGAGTGCACGCTCGCCACACGCACGTCGAGGCGGGCCAGCATCTCCTCGCTCTGGTCCAGTCCACCGTCGTCGAGGATGTCGACCTCGATGCCCTTGAGCAGGGTGAAGCCGGCGCCGCCGAGATGCTCGTTGACCGCGTCGACGACCTCGAGCTGGCGCGCGAGCCGCTCCGCGCTCAGGCCGTGGGCGACCTTCAGCCGCGGCGAGTGGTCGGTGAGCACCTGGTAGTCGCGGCCGAGCTCGATCGCGCTGAAGGCCATCTCCTCGATCGGCGATCCCCCGTCGGACCAGTCCGAGTGCGAGTGCAGGTCGCCGCGCAGCTGCGCGTGCAGGGCGTGGCCGCCGGTGGTGAGCTCGCCGCCGTGCTCGGCCTCGGCGCGGGCGAGCCGCTCGGGCATCTCCCCGCGGACCGCGGCGGCGATCACCTTCGCCGAGCTGGCCCCGATGCCGGGCAGCCTGGCCAGCGTGCCGTCGTCGACGGACCGGCGCACCTCGTCGTCGGCCATCGGCAGGATCGTCGCGGCCGCGTTGCGGAACGCCTTGACCTTGTAGGTGTCCTCCCGACCGCGCTCGAGCAGGAACGCGATGCGTCGCAGCGCGGCGACCGGGCCGGCGTCATAGGTCTCGCTCCCGAGATCATTCACAGGCCCCACTGTATTTCCTCCACACCCGGTGCACGAACGTCGTCGCTGGTCAGCGCGGCGTACCACGGCCGACGGCGGCGATCCGGGCACCCGTGTCCACAGGGTTCTCCACAGGATGTGGGTGTCCGGGCAGGCGCCTCAGCGGCCCTGGAAGACCGGGCGCCGGCGCTCGTCCTTGGCCCGGATCCCCTCCTGGAGGTCCTCGGTGGCCAGGGTGATCGGCTGGGCCATCGCCTCCCACTGCAGCGCGGCCTCGAGGTCGGCGTGGCCGCCGTCGGCGAGCGCGAGCTTGGTGAGCCGGCTCGCGATCGGCGCGGTCTCCGCGATCGAGCGCGCGGTGGCCAGCACCTCCTCGAGGAAGCCCTCCGGCTCGTGCACCGCGGAGACGAGCCCCATCCGCAGCGCCTCGTCGGTCTCCACCATCCGTCCGGTCAGCATCAGGTCACGGGCGTGCGCGGGCCCGACCACCTCGGGCAGCAGGTGGGTGCCCGCCATGCCCGGGTGCATGCCGAGGCGCACGAAGGGGACGCCGAGACGCGCGCCGGCGGCGGCGTAGCGCAGGTCGCAGGCCAGGGCGAGGCACAGCCCGGCGCCCACCGCCGGCCCGTTGAGGGCGGCGATGGTGGGGACCTCGAGGCGGCGGATGGAGAGCCAGGACCGGTAGAAGGCGAGCATCCGGGTGCGCAGCTCATCGACGCTCGCGTCGGGCTCCCCCGCGATCCAGGCGGTGTCACCGCCGGAGCAGAAGGCCGATCCGGAGCCGGTGACGACCACCGCGCGTACCGAGCGGTCGGCAGCGAGCTCGTCGATCGCCTCGACCCAGGCGCCGGTCATCGCGGCCGACATCGCGTTGCGCTGGTCGGGGTTGTCGAGGGTCAGCAGCGCCACCCCGGGGAACGGTCGGTCGAGACGAAGGTGCGAGAGCTGGGCCATGAGGCGCAATCTACGGCGCGCCGTGGCCCGGAGCGGCGCGCTGTGCAGGCCCGCGGGCGTGCCGTAGGGTCGACTCGGTCCCGCGCCGAGCCGCGGAACCCGGCGGGCTCCCCTACCAGCCCGCTGCGACGACCGAGTGAGACTAGGCAAGGAGGCCCCCATGGCGGAGACCTGGAGCGGCGAGTTCTACTGCGTGAAGTGCAAGGAGAAGCGCGAGGCCGAGGGCGAGGTCAAGGTCAACGACAAGGGCACCCGCATGGCCAAGGCC
The DNA here is from genome assembly GCF_011420305.2 of Nocardioides ochotonae. NCBI lineage: Bacteria > Bacillati > Actinomycetota > Actinomycetes > Propionibacteriales > Nocardioidaceae > Nocardioides > Nocardioides ochotonae. Next base: position 3,051,097 of record NZ_CP061769.1, read on the forward strand.
ACGTGCCCGGTGTGCTCGACCAACCTCAACCGCATCCTCGGCAAGGCGTGAGCTGACTTCAGCGCACCCAGCCACGGAGCTGTTCCGGCGGCGCCTCCCGACAGGGAGGCGCCGCCGTGGTCATTTCCCGGCGCCCGCGTCGCGGCTGTGGAGAGCGTCGGCGGCACCGACGCCACCCGTGTGAGGCTCGGCCCATGCCCGTCCCGCCCCGCCTTCCGGTCGGCGTCCCGCTCCTGCGCCGCGACCGCGACCACCTGCAGGTCGGCCTGGGTCCCGCGGTCGTCCTGCGCGACGTGCCGGAGGTGCGTGGGCTGCTCAGCCGGCTGCGCGCGGGCGAGGAGCCCTGCCCCGACTCCCCTGCCGCCCGCGCGGCGCTGAGCCGCCTCGAGGCCGCCGGCCTGCTCGAGGACCCCGCGGCCGACGTCGTACGCCGCGGGCTGCATCGCTCCTGCGTGGTCGTGGTGGATGCCCCCGACGAGCTCACCGCCGCGCTCGGGGCGGTCCTGCGCCGCGCGGGCCTGGGTGTGCTCGCACCCGGCGCGCCCCTCCCGGCCCACCGGGACGGGGAGGGAGCGTCCGGTCCGTCGTCGCTGTGCGCGCTGGTGGTGCGCGACGGCGTCCTGGCACGCGGCGACCTCGACGAGGCGACCCGCACCGGCCTGCCCCACCTCGTGGTCGCCAGCGACCATGCCGGCACCGTCATCGGGCCGTTCGTCGTCCCCGGTGTCTCGGCGTGCGTGCGCTGCGTGGACGCCCACCGCAGCACCCGCGATCCGCGCTGGCCGGTGCTGGTCGAGCAGGCGGCGGGTCAGCAGCCGCCGCCGCGCGACCCGGTCCGCCACGCGCTGGCGATCAGCTGGGCGGCCGGCGACCTGCGACTGTGGGCCGAGGGGCGCACCCCGTCGACCTGGTCGGCCACCGTCCGGGTCGACGACGACCTCACGGTGACCCGGGAGACCTGGTCGCGTCACCCGGCGTGCGGGTGCGCCTGGGGCGTCCTCGCCGCCTCCCCCGCCTGAGGGACGCGGCTCACCACCACTCGCTGTCGAGCTTGCCCTCCATCGCGCGCAGGTGCTCGCGCGAGCAGGTCGGGCAGAACGTGCGCGCCCGACCGTTCTCGACCGCCGTGGTCCAGGAGAGCCGGACCACCGGGTCGGGCTCGTCCTCCTCACGACGTCCGCAGAAGTCGCAGATCCTCATCCCCCGAGGCTACTGCCGGCGACGAGGGCGTCGGACGCAGCCGGCTGGGCACGACGCGGGAGTCGTGCCCAGCCGGTTCCTGCATGCACCCGCGATCAGGGTGCCGGGTCGGGGCCGCTGCCAGTGCGGCCCCGCCGCGCTCTCAGAGGGCCCGCGCGAGGGCGAGGCGCGCCTGCTGAGCTGCCTGCTCGGCCTTGCGGCTGAGCCTGGCCGCCCGCGACAGGTGGTAGCCGCGGCGACGTTCCTGCGCCTCTCCCAGGCGCGCGGCCATTTGGACGCGTGCCAGGTTCTCGTGCATCAGATTCATGTCGGTGCTCCGGTCGAAGTCGGTGTCGGCGTGAGGGTTCACACCGGCGGGGTCGGTCGAGCTCGCGATCGGCGAGCCGTCCTGCGGGAAGGTGTTCATCGGTGTCCGGTTCTTCCTGGTCGAGGGGCGCGCTCAGAGCGCGCGGGCGAGTGCGGTGCGCGCCTGCTGGGCGGCGACCTCGGCGCGGCGGGTCAGTCGGTGGGCACGAGCGAGCTCGTGACCCCGGCGACGCTGCTGGGCCTCTCCTCGCCGAGCGCACATCTGCACGCGGGCGATGTTCTCGTGGAGAAGGAACATGTCGGTCTCTTCTGGTCGGGATGGTCGGGTGGTCGGGTCCGCCTGGGTGCTGAGGGACAGAGGGACTGAGGTGCCGAGGTGCTCCTAGGCGGCGGGCTGGTCCTTGCGGGGACGGCCGCGGGGTCTCTTGCGGGGGATCACCACTCCGTGCAGGAACAGCTCTCCGCCCCAGACACCCCAGGGCTCGCGGCGGTCGAGGGCTCCGTCGAGGCAGGTGGCCCGCACGGGGCATCCCTGGCAGAGGGCCTTGGCGGACTCCACGTCGCTGGGTGACTCGGCGAACCAGAGCTCGGGGTTGCGGACCCGGCACGGCAGGCTCTCCTCGTCGACCCGGCTCGCCTGGTCGTGGAGCAGGCCGAGGGTCGGGGCGCCGGCGGGGCGGTCGAGGACGCTGATGGTCATGTTTTCACCTCCTTCGTTCAGTGATCGCGGATGCAGGTGGAGCTGGTGGCCTTCTCGCGACAACGAAAAAGCCGCGGATCCCGGTGTCGGGATCCGCGGCCTGGAGGTGCCGGTTGCTGATGTCTCAGCAGCTCGGTGGTCTCCAGGCACTGGTCCCCGGGAAGTCGGCGTCGATGCGACGGTCGGTGTGTCCCCACACGTGACCCATGGCCGGGACGCCGGCGTTGATGGCGCCCGTGACGCCGCCCTTGATGGCGCCGATGTCGGAACGCTCACGCACGGACGTGGGCACAGCGGTCCCCTGGGCAGCGGACACGACGGCGGGCGCACGGAGATCCTTGGCGCATGCGGACGTGGCGTAGCCGGACGGAAGCTGAGCCGTCATCGCGAGCTTGGTGCTGTCCATCTGGGGCCACCTCCTTCAAGGCATCGGGCGCCGGCCGTGTCAGAGCCGTGGGTGCGCGTCAGTAATGAGGCGAAGTTATCGCGTGCGTCACGTCATGGGCAAACCATTTAATGACTATTTCGAGGGAAACTTTCCGGGCCGCCTGAATCGGGGCACCCGGGGCCGCGGCTCACTCGATGAGCGCGAGCACGTCCTCACCGAACCGGTCCACCTTGGACTTCCCGATGCCGCCGATCTTGAGCAGCGCCTGCGGGGTGCGGGGCTTCTGCTCGGCGATCAGCTGGAGGGTGGCGTCGGTGAAGATGACGAACGCCGGCACGCTCTCCTCGGCCGCGCGGTCCTTGCGCCACTCGCGCAGCCGCTCGAACAGCGCCTCGTCGTAGGAGGCCGGGCAGTCCTCGCACCGGCCGCGCTTCTTCTCCAGGCCGGTCATCAGCGGCTTGCCGCACTCGCGGCAGCTGGCGACCTTGCTGCGGCGCAACCGCGGCTCCGGGGCGCGGGCGCTGTCGGGCAGCAGCGGGTCCAGGAAGCGCGAGGGCTTGCGGCTGCCGCGCCCGCCGGGGTTGCGCGCCTGCGCCCACGACAACGCCAGGTCGAGGCGCGCGCGGGTCATGCCGACGTAGAGCAGGCGCCGCTCCTCCTCGATCTCGGCGGGCGTCTCGGCGTAGGTGATCGGCATGGTGCCGTCCTGCAGACCGCACAGGAACACCGAGTCCCACTCCAGGCCCTTCGCGGCGTGGAAGGTCGCGAGCGTGACGCCGGCCGCGACCGGGGCGTGCTGCTCGGCGGCGCGCCGGTCGAGGTCGTCGACGAAGGCATCAAGGCCGCCGCCGGCCGCGGCGAACTCGGTGGCCTGGTCGACCAGCGCCTGCCAGGACTCCCACCGGTCCCGCGTCTGGCCGCGGGCGGTGGGGGCGTCGGGGGTCCAGCCCATGCCGGCCAGGATCGCGCGCACGGTCTCGGCGGGCTCGCTGCCCTCCCCCGACCGGGCCGCGCCACGGATGCGGGTGACCGCCTCGCGGATCTCGGGCCGGTCGAAGAAGCGGGCCGCGCCGCGGACGACGTAGGGGATGCCGCGGGCCGCCAGCGCCTCCTCGAAGGTCTCGGACTGGGCATTGATGCGGAAGAGGATCGCGACCTCGCCGAGCGGACGGCCGGCGTCGCGCAGCCGGAGCACCTGGGCCGCGACGGCCTCGGCCTCGGCGACCTCGTCGGAGTGCTGGGTGTAGGTGACGGCCGGGCCGGCGGGGCGCTGGGCGCGCAGCTGGACACCCTCGCTCCCGGATCCGGCGAGCAGCGTGTTGGCCGCCCCCACGATCTCCGGGGTGGAGCGGTAGTTGCGCACGAGCTCGATCGAGGTGGTGCCGGTGTGCTTGCGCGGGAACTCGCGCAGGTAGTCGGCGTTGGCGCCGGCGAAGCTGTAGACGGTCTGGGCCGGGTCGCCGACCACGCAGATCTCGTTGCGCCCGCCGAGCCACAGGTCGAGCAGGGCCGACTGGAGCGGCGAGACGTCCTGGAACTCATCGACCACGAACCACTTGTACTGCTGGCGCACCTGGGCCGCGACGCGCTCGTCGTCGGCGAGCAGGCCGGCGGTCAGCAGCAGGACGTCCTCCATGTCCATGCGCCCCTGGCCGCGCTTGACCTCCTCGTAGCTGCCGAACACCCGCCCGACGGTCTCGGGGTCCTGGCCGGTCACCGTGCGGCCGCGCTGGATCGCGACCTTGGCGTAGTCGTCGGGGTGGACGTTGCTGACCTTGGCCCACTCGATCTCCGAGGCGAGGTCGCGCAGCAGCGCCTGGTCGGTCTGGATGCGCTGGCGGCGCGCCGCACCGGCGAGCAGGCCCATCTTGGAGTCGATGAGCGTGGGGAGCTCGGTGCCGTAGGCGCGCGGCCAGAAATAGCGCAGCTGGCGCAGCGCCGCGGAGTGGAACGTGCGGGCCTGGACCGGCCCGGCGCCCAGGGTGCGCAGCCGCTGACGCATCTCGCCGGCCGCACGGGTGGTGAAGGTGACGGCGAGGACCTCCGAGGGCGCGTAGACGCCGCTCGCGACGCCGTACGCGATGCGGTGGGTGATCGCCCGCGTCTTGCCGGTGCCGGCACCGGCCAGCACCCGCACCGGGCCCCGCAGGGCCTCCGCGACCCGTCGCTGCTCGGGGTCGAGGGCGGCAAGCAGCTGGTCGGGGTCCACAGCGGACATCGGGGGGAACATCTCCTGGATCGGGGTGGTTGGATCGAGCGGTATCTCGAACCCTAGACGTCGGAGGCGACAGTCCCAGATGAGCTCCTTCACGATGTACACGACCCCCTGGTGCGGCTACTGCCACCGGCTCAAGAGCCAGCTCGACCGCGAGGGCATCAGCTACGACATCGTCGACATCGAGCAGGTGCCCGACGCCGCCCTGATCGTCGAGCAGGCCAACGGCGGCAACCAGACGGTGCCGACCCTCGTCTACAGCGACGGCACCGCCCAGACGAACCCCTCGCTGGCCCAGGTCAAGGAGAAGATCGCCTCGCTGGGCTGAGCGGGTCCGGCCCGGCCGCTGCTCACCAGTGGCCGGGCAGCGGCTCGCCGTACCAGTGCTCGACCAGCGACCGACTGATCGAGACACCACCGGGGAGCACCAGGCTGCCGTCGACGGCGCCGGCCCGCACCTGCTCGCGGGTGAACCAGTGCGCCTCCTCGATCTCGTCGAGGTCCACCGTGATGTCCGTGCTCTCCGCACGCGCGAGGAAGCCGACCATCAGGCTGGCCGGGAACGGCCAGGGCTGGCTGCCGAAGTAGGTGACCTCGCCGATCCGCACCCCCGCCTCCTCGGCGACCTCGCGGCGTACGGCGTCCTCGAGGGTCTCCCCGGGCTCGCAGAAGCCGGCCAGCGTCGAGTAGCGGCCCGGCGGCCACACCGACTGGCGCCCCAGCAGGCAGCGCTCCTCGGGGCTCCCGGGCTCGCCGTCGGTGACCAGCATGATCACGGCCGGGTCGGTGCGCGGGAACTGCGATCGCCCGCAGCCGTCGCAGACCAGCTCGTGACCGGCCTTGCGAGGCGTCAGCCCGCCGCCGCACCGCGGGCAGAAGCGGGTGACGAACAGCCACTCCGCCAGGCCGAGCGCGTGGAAGACCAGCGGGACGCCGGTCATCGCGTCGTCGGCGAGGTGCGGCAGCAGCCCGCGCAGCGGGACCCAGCCCTCCTCCTCGCGGGCTCGCTCGGCGTCGACGACCACCGCGAACCAGGCCCGTCCGTCCTGCTCGCCGAGCAGCACCCGCAGTCCGTCCGGCGCCTGCGCGGTCGGCACCCAGCCGACATCCCCGCCCTGCGGCCGGATCCGGGTGCCGGACACGACGAGGGCGCGTGAGGCGGGGTCGTTCCAGCGCTGCTCGAGCCAGGCGTCGTCGCCACGGTGGACACCGGCGCGGTCGTGGGGGTGGGCGCTGAGCTTCTCGTGGGGCTTCTCGTGGGGCTTCTCGCGGGGCTTCTCGCGGGGGCGTTCGTGGGGCTGGGGCACGCGACGAGGCTAGCCCGCACCTCTGGGCACACGGCCGGCCGCGACCTACGCTGCCCCGATGAGCACCCACATCGGCGCCGCCCCCGGTGACATCGCCCCGCTCGTCCTGATGCCCGGGGACCCGCTGCGCGCCCGCTGGATCGCGGAGACCTTCCTCGAGGACGCGCGCTGCTACAGCGAGGTGCGCGGCATGTACGGCTACACCGGGACCTGGCAGGGCCGGCCGGTGTCGGTGCAGGGCTCGGGGATGGGCCAGCCGTCGATGGCGATCTACGTCCACGAGCTGTTCACCGAGTACGACGTGCGCACGGTCATCCGGGTGGGCTCGTGCGGCGCGCTCAGCGAGCGGCTGGCCGTGCGCGACCTGGTCCTCGCCTCGGGAGCGTGCACGGACTCCTCGATGAACCGGATCCGCTTCGACGGCTGGGACTACGCCCCGGTCGCCGACTTCGAGCTGCTGCGGGCGGCCCGCGACGCCGCGACGCAGCACGCCGAAGGCGCGGGGGTGCACGTCGGGCTGGTCCTCAGCAGCGACTCCTTCTACCACCCGCGCACCGACGTGACGGCCCGGATGGCCGAGCACGGCGTGCTCGCGGTGGAGATGGAGACCAGCGCGCTCTACACCCTCGCCGCCCGGCACGGTCGGCGCGCACTGGCGGTGTGCACGGTCTCCGACCACATCGTCACCGGCGAGGAGACCACCGCGCAGGAGCGCGAGCAGACCTTCGGCGCGATGGTGCGCATCGCGCTCGCGGCCGGGTTCGCGGGCTGAGCCTCACGGGCTGAGTGTCGCGGGCTGAGTGTCGCGGGCTGGGCTCGCGGGGACCGCTCAGCTGTCGGCGAAGGCCCGCCTGGCGAGCACGAACGCGCCGGCGCCGAAGAACCCGAGCAGGGCGAACCCGAGCGCCTGGCCGCCCTCGTCCCCGCTGAACGCCCACAGGGCGCCCCAGCCGGCGGGCAGCAGGCAGATGAGGGCGAGGACGAGGTGGAAGGCACTGACGCGACGCGGGGAGCTCACCTGTCGAGGATGCCATTCCGGGGCCGGGAAGCCTGACCCGGGTCCGCGGCGTTGGGGCCACATGGAGACGACGCGCACGGTGTGGGACGCCCTGGTCATCGGCGCCGGGCAGGCCGGGCTCTCCGCGTCGTACCACCTCAAACGGCGCGGGATCGCGCACCTGCTGCTCGATGCCGACTCCGCGCCGGGCGGCGCGTGGCAGCACCGCTGGGACTCCCTGACCATGCGCGACGTGCACGGGGTGGCCGCGCTCCCCGACGCCGCTCCCCTGCCGGTCTCCGAGGAACGGGCGAACCTCGCGGTGCCGGCGTACTTCGCCGAGTACGAAGCCGCCCACGCGCTCCCGGTCGTGCGTCCCGTGCAGGTGCGGCGGGTGCGCCCGCTCGGCGACGGCCCCGCCTCGCTGCTCGAGGTCGAGGCGCCGCAGGGCCGCTGGCGCACCCGCACCGTGGTCAGCGCGACCGGCACCTGGACCCGGCCCTTCATCCCGGCCTACCCCGGCGCGGCCACGTTCCTGGGCGAGCAGCTGCACACCCACGACTACCGCGGCGCCGAGGCCTTCCGCAGCCGCACCGTGCTCGTGGTCGGGGGCGGGGCCTCGGCGATCCAGCTGCTCGGCGAGCTCGCGCCGCTGACCCGGACGCTGTGGGTGACCCGCCGCCCGCCGGTGTGGCGCAGCGACGACTTCAACCCGGAGCGGGGCCGCGAGGCGGTGGCCATGGTGGCCGACCGGGTACGCCGCGGGCTGCCGCCGCGCAGCGTGGTGAGCGTGACCGGCCTGGCGCTGCGGCCCCAGGAGCGGGAGGCGGAGCGGCGGGGCGCCTACCGCCGTCGCGAGATGTTCGCCCGGATCGAGCCGGACGGCGTGCGCTGGGCCGACGGGTCGTTCGAGACGGTCGACGTGATCTTGTGGGCCACCGGGTTCCGTCCGGTGCTGTCCCACCTCGCGCCGCTGCACCTGCGCAGCGAGCACGGCGGGATCCAGCTCGACGAGGCCGGGACCACGGCGGTACGCGATCCGCGGGTCCAGCTGGTCGGCTACGGCCCCTCGGCGAGCACGATCGGCGCGAACCGGGCGGGACGCGCGGCCGCACTGGGGGTGCAGCGGTGGCTGTCGGCGCACCCGGCCCCGGTCAGGGCCTGAACAGCTCCTCCAGCTCCACGCGCCCCGGCAGGTGCCCGGGCTCGATCAGCTCACCGGTGCGGACGTAGAAGAACGCGGCCCGCACCCGCTCCAGCGGTACGCCGTGCAGCTCGGCGTAGGCGAGGCGGTAGATCGCCAGCTGGAGCGGCTCGGAGTCCTGGTGGCGGCTGGTCTTCCAGTCCACCAGCAGGTAGCCGGGGGCCCCGTCGGGAGCGGTCTCGGTGTAGACCGCGTCGATGCGTCCGCGCACCACCTGCCCGTCGAGCACCAGCGCGAACGGCGCCTCGACCTGGTGCGGCACCCGGGTGCCGAACGGGCCGTGCTCGAAGCGGGTGATGAGCTCCTTGAGGTCGGTGTCGTCGTCGATGCCGGCGTCCGCGCGACCGGGCAGGTCGTCGTAGTCGAAGAGGTCCTGCTGGCCGAAGCGGGCCTCGACCCACGAGTGGAAGCGGGTGCCGAAGCGTGCCGCCGCCGAGGGCCGGCGCGGCATCGGTCGCGCCAGGTCGCGGGCGAACTCCGCGGGCTCGTCGCGCAGCCGGGCGGCCGCGGTCGCCGAGAGGCTGCTCGGCAGCTCGACGTCGATCTCGGTGGCCCGGTCGCGTCGCGCCTCGGTGAGCAGGCGCTCCAGCTCGGCGTCCCACTCCGCGACCACCGCGGCCTCGACCATGTCGAGGTCGAGGTCGGGCGCCTCGGGGTCCGCGGCGCGCAGGCGGCGGGCGGCCTCGAGGCGCAGCGCGGCCTCCATGCCGGCCTCGGTCACCGGCCAGGGTCGCGACGGGTCCACCGCGTCGTAGGGGTTGGGGTCGCCCTTGGCCGGCTTCTCCAGCCAGCCCTCGACCGGCTCGCCCCACGCCTCGAGCTGCTCGCGGACCACCTCCTGGTAGGCCGAGGGCCCGAACGGGGTGGACCGGGTCGACCAGCAGTAGCTGGAGACCGCGAGCGAGTGGGCCGCGCGGGTGAAGGCGACGTAGCCCAGCCGGAGCTCCTCCTCGGCGTCGTGGGCGCGGGTGGCGTCGCGGTAGGCGGACAGTGCGGTCTTGTCGTAGCCGTCGAGCTGGGGCAGGTCGGCGGCGTCCCCGCGCAGCGGCGCCGGCAGGATCGAGGGCGAGGAGGTCCACAGGGTGCGCGAGCGCCCCGAGGGGAACCGGCTCTCGCAGACCCCGACCAGGAAGACCGCGTCCCACTCCAGGCCCTTGGAGCGGTGCACCGTGAGCAGCTTGACCGAGTCGGCCTCGGTGGGGGTGGCCACGTCGAGGCCGTTGCCCTGGTCGTCCTCAGCGGTGAGGTAGGCCAGCAGCGCCGCGAGCGAGACGTCCCCGTCGACGGCCTCGAAGTCGGCGACCGCCTTGACGAACAGGTCGAGGTTGTCGCGCCGGGCGGCGGCCGCGTCGCTCACGGCGGAGGCGAGCTCGATGTCGGCACCGGTGGTGTCGATGATGCGGCGCACGATGTCGAGCAGCGGGTCACCGACGTGGCTGCGCAGCATCCGCAGCTCCGCGGCGAGCAGCGCGAACCGCTCGCGCGCCTCCGGGCTGTAGGGGTGCTCGGCCGGGTCGCCGGGATCGGCGAGCGCGTCGTCGAGGCAGGGGATCTCGGCCGGGTCGATGCCGTCGGTGATCGCGACCAGGTGGTCGGTGACCGTCGCGGGCTCGGCGCCCCGCGCCCGGCCGCCGGCCAGCTCCTCGGCGCGGCGGGCCAGCAGCCGCAGGTCACGCGGTCCGATCGCCCAGCGCGGCCCGCTGAGCAGGGTCAGCATCGCGGAGTTGGCCGTGACGTCGTGCATGAGGTGCAGCACCGCGACGACCTCCGCGACCTCCGGCAGGCGCAGCAGGCCGGAGAGCCCGACGATCTCCACGGGGATCCCGGCGCCGGTGAGGGCGTCGAAGACGTCCTCGGCATGGGCGTTGTCGCGGGTCAGCACCCCGATGTCGGACCAGGCGCCGGTGTGCGCGGCCCGCACGCCGGTGACCAGCGCGTCGAGCTCGTCGGCGTGGGTGAGGTGCACCTGCGCCGAGACCGTGCCCGGCTCGGCACCTGGCTTGGCCTCGAGCGGGTCGACCTGGTCGTACTTGTCGTACAGCGGCGCGGCGAGCCGGTTGGCCACCTCGAGGATCCGCGCGTCGGAGCGACGGTTCACCGTGAGCGGGTAGGTCGGCACCGGGCCGGCGGCCGCCGGGAAGGTGTCGGCGAAGTTGAGGATGTTGGAGACCGAGGCGCCGCGCCAGCCGTAGATGGCCTGGTTGGGGTCGCCGACCGCGGTGACGGCGTGCCCCCGCCCGGCGGCGGGCGTCGGGCCGGAGAAGAGCCGCGACAGCATCGTCGCCTGGGCCACGGAGGTGTCCTGGTACTCGTCGAGGAGGACCACCTTGAACTTGCCCCGCTCCAGCGCGCCGACGTCGGGCTGCTCGCTGGCCAGCCGGGCGCCGAGCTCGATCTGGTCGGAGAAGTCCATCAGCCCGAGCTCGCGCTTGAGCCGGCGGTAGCCGGCCACCAGACCGAGGAGCTCGCCCCGGCGGTCGATTGCCGAGATCGCCTTCTCGATCGGCTCGCGGTAGGTGGTGCGGTCCTTGCCCGCGCGCTCCTCGGCGAGAGCGTCCTCGAAGCCGCGCCGCGCCTCGGCGTCGACGCGGCGTACGTCGTCGGGGCCGACGAGGTGCTCGCTCATCGCGCCGTCGAGGGCCAGGAGGTTCTGGATGGCGGTCTCAGGGTGGTCGGTCAGCTGGGTGACCGAGCCGGTGTAGCGGTCCACGACGCGGGCGCCGAGCTGGTAGCGCGCCGCGTCGGTGATGACCCGGGTGTCCGGCTCGTGGCCGATGCGCAGGCCGTGCTCGGTGAGCAGCTGGGCGGCGTAGGCGTTGTAGGTGAGCACGGTCGGCTCGAGGACCTCCTCTAGCTCCTCTCCCGGCCGGGGGCCGGTCTCCGGGTCGTCGAGCACCCCGGCGGTGCGCAGCGCCGCGCGGATGCGCTGGCGCAGCTCGCTGGCGGCCTTGGTCGTGAAGGTCAGGCCGAGCACCTCCTCGGGACGCACCTGGCCGGTGGCGACGAGGTAGACCACCCGGGCGGCCATCAGCGTGGTCTTGCCCGACCCGGCGCCGGCGATGACGACGGCGGGGGCCAGCGGTGCGGAGATCGCCCGCCACTGCTGCTCGCTGGGGGCGTAGGGGGTCTTCATGACCTCCTGGAGGTCCGCCGGGCTCTCGATGCGCAACGGCGCCGGACCGGCCGGCGCGGCGGCGCGCTGGGTGTCGGTCGTGGGGACGCCGAGCAGGGGTACGTCGGTGTCCAGCAGGTCGTCGGCGGGCGGCTGAGGGGTCGTCACTGGCTGATCACGGCTCCGGCGCTCTTGATGGGGCACAACGGGACGAACGCGCAGTCGCGGCAGTGCTGGCCGGCGACCGCGGGGAAGGACTCCGTGCGCAGCAGCGTCGCCACCCGGCCGAGGTGGCCGCGCAGCTCCTCACGGGCCGGGCCCTCGTCGGGCTGGGCGTCCTGCGGCTGGACGACGGCGTGCGGCACGTCGTCGAGCATGCCGAGCTGCACCAGCTCGGCACCGCCGGCCCGCGGCCCCTCCGCGGGTGCGCCGACCTGCTCCTCCAGCACCCCGTCGACCGCGCCGGCGTCCACGGCGTACTGGTAGAGGCCGAGCTGGACGTTGCGCTGGACCGACTTGTTGGAGGGCTTGCCGCGCCCGGTCTTGAGGTCGACCACGACCACGCGTCCCGCTGCATCGAGCTCGAGGCGGTCGGCGTAGCCGGTGAGCCGGACCTGCTCGCCGTCGTCGAGCTCGACGACGGTCGCGAAGTGCTGCTCGGTGGCGAGCAGGCGGCGGGGGTTGTCGTGGTGCCAGCGCAGGAAGCGTGCCAGCGCGGTGCGGACCCGGGCGTGCTCACGGGCCCGGGACCAGGGGGTGCGGAACTCCAGGCGCGGCCACACCTCCTCGACGTGGGCCATCAGCAGGTCGGCGTCGTCGGGGCCGGCCGGGATCTCCCCGTCGGCGACCCGCTGCGCCAGCGCGTGCACGATCTGGCCGAGGTTGGCGGACTGGTGCGAGCGAGCGATGCCGCCGGCCTCCCGCTCCAGGAACCACTGCATCGGGCAGACCAGCATCGACTCCAGCACACTGGCCGAGACCGGAACCGGACGCTCGGGGTCGCGGATCGGCGCCGCGCAGCGGGTGGTGGCACGGGTGCCCCACCACGACGACGGGTCGGCCTGGGGCACCAGGAGCCGGTCGCCGACCGTCTCGCGGGCCAGGCGCGCCAGTCGGCTGGCCGCGGCGGCGCGCAGCGGCTCGGAGGTCTCGGGGTCGGCGAGGGTGCGGCGCAGCTCGGCGACCAGTCCGTCCATCGACAGCGGTCGCGCGGGACGGCCGGTGACCTTCTCGACGGTGACCCCGAGCTCGTCGAGGAAGCGCGAGGGCTGTTCCCCCTCGTCGTCGGGCGAGGCCACGGCGGTGACCACGAGCCGCTGGCGGGCCCGGGTGCAGGCGACGTAGAACAGCCGCCGCTCCTCCATCAGCAGCTCGCGCACCGAGACCGGCGGCACGATCCCGTCGGTGCCGATCCGGTCGGCCTGGAGCAGCGTGGCCCGGCGGCGCAGGTCGGGCCAGGCCTCCTCCTGCACGTGGGCCAGCACGACCAGGCGCCACTCCAGGCCCTTGGAGCGGTGGGCGGTGAGCAGCCGGACGGCGGCCCCGCGGGCGCCACGGTCGGCGAGGGTCTCGGCGGGGATCTGCTGGGCGACCAGCATCGCCAGGAAGTTGCGGACGCCCAGGTGGTCGCGCTGCTCCTCTGCCCGCGCGGCCAGCTCGAAGAGGGCACAGATCGTGTCGAGGTCGCGGTGGGCGCGGCGCGCGCCGGGACCGCCGGCCTCGGCGGCGCGGCGCAGACGCGCGGGCCAGCCGGTGCCCGACCACAGGGTCCAGAGCACCTCCTCGGCCGAGGCCCCGGCGCTGAGGTCGGCGCGGGCCCCGGCGAGGAGCCCGGCCAGCGCCCGGGCGCGCGCGGCCTCGGGCCCCTCGACGCCGTCGAGGAAGGAGGCGTCGACCACGGCGAGGCGCACCAGCTCGCGCGAGGCTCGCGGCGACTCGCCGGCCTCGCTCGCGCGGGCCTTCTCGCGCACCCGCAGCTGGCGCGCGAGCCGGCGCAGCTCGCCGGCGTCCATGCCGCCGAGCGGGCTGAGCAGCAGCGACTCCGCGCGACCGGCGTCGACCGGCTCGCGCTGGTCGGCGGGGTCGGGGCGGGCACCGCGGCCCGCTGGCTCGCCGGGCTCGACGGGCTCCCCCGGCTCCGGCCGCGCGGGCTCCTCGGGTTGCTCCTCGTCGAGCCCGATCACCACGCGCATCGCGTCGATGAGCGGCAGCACGGCGGGGTCGCGCACCAGCGGCACCTCGTCGCTGGCGACCTCGACGGGTACGCCGGCGGCCCCGAGGGCCCGGCGCAGCGGCGGGATCGAGGAGCGCCCGGAGCGGACCAGCACCGCCATCTCGTCCCAGCCGATGCCGTCCTCGAGGTGGGCGCGACGCAGCAGGTCGGCGAGGTGCTCGGCCTCGGCGCGCTCGGTGTCGAAGGTGCGGACCACCACCTTGCCGGGGCCGTACGCCGCCCCCTCGCTGCGCGGGTTGAGGAACGCCTCGCGGGCCGCGGCGTCGATGCTGCCCGGCAGGGCGAGGCGCCGCGCGACGCGCTGGGAGGCGAGCAGCAGGCGCGGGCCGAAGCGGCGGGTGGTGCGCAGCGCGATCACGTCGGCGGGGCGGCCGTCGAAGCGCGGGAACGCGGTCGGGAAGTCGAGGATGCCGCGCACCTCGGCACCGCGGAAGGCATAGATCGACTGGTGCGGGTCGCCGACCACGGTGAGGTTGCGCCCGTCGCCGGCGATCGCACGCAGCAGCGCGACCTGGCCGGGGTCGGTGTCCTGGTACTCGTCGACGAAGACGTGGGAGAAGCGGGCACGCAGCTCGTCGCGGTGCACCTCGGCCTCGATCGTGGCGCGCCGGATCAGGTCGGCGTAGTCGGTCGCGCCCTGGGCGTCGAGGTTGGTGAGGTACTGGTCGAGGAAGAGCCCGGCGGCGACCAGCTCGGGCAGGTCGTGCTCGCGCCCGAGGGCGCTGAGCTCGGTGCCGTCGAGGCCCTTCTCCCGGGCCCGCGCCAGCACCGCGTGCACCTCGCGGGCGAAGCCGCGGGTGCCGAGCGCCCGCGACAGCGAGTCAGGCCAGGTGACCGACTCGGGGCTGTCGGTGAGCAGCTCGCGCAGCACGACGTCCTGCTCGGGGGCGCTGAGCAGGCGCAGCGGCGCCTCGTAGAGCGCCGCGGGGGCGTAGGCCCGGATCAGGCCGTAGGCGAAGGAGTGGAACGTCGAGCTCAGTGTCGTGGCGGTCGTGCGGCCCAGCCGGGCGGTCACCCGGTCGCGCAGCTGCTCGGCCGCCTTGCGCGAGAAGGTCAGGGCGAGGACCCCCTCGGGGCTCGCGCCCCGCTCCTCGATGCGGTCCACGATGGCCTCGACCAGCGTGGTGGTCTTGCCGGTGCCGGGACCGGCCAGGACCAGGAGCGGGCCCCCGGGGTGGTCCACGACGCGCTGCTGGTGCTCGTCGAGGGTCGGGACCGAGGGCGCGACGGGCTGACGCACCAGCCGGTAGGTGGTCGTCGCTCGCATGCCTCCATTCGACCATCCGGGACCGACAGTCCTGTCGAGTGTTGCCGTTCCGGGCCTGTCGCGGCGGTGGCAGGGTGCGGGCATGACCGACGGACCCCTCAGCGACCTGCTCGTCCTCGACCTCACCCGCGCGCTCGCGGGCCCGCACGCCGCGATGATGCTCGGGGACATGGGTGCCCGGGTGATCAAGGTGGAGTCCCCCACCGGTGACGACACCCGGTCCTGGGGCCCGCCGTTCGTGGGCGAGCCCGGCGAGCAGGAGTCGACGTACTTCATGTCGGCGAACCGCAACAAGGAGTCCATCGTCCTCGACCTCAAGGCCGAGGCGGACCGCGAGGTGCTGGCCCGCCTCGTCGAGCGTGCGGACGTGCTGATGGAGAACTTCCGCGTCGGGGTCCTGGACCGTCTCGGCTTCTCCGTCGAGCGGCTGCACGAGCTCAACCCGCGTCTCGTCGTGCTCTCGATCACCGGCTTCGGCCACGACGGCCCCGAGGCGAAGCGGGCCGGCTACGACCAGATCGCCCAGGGCGAGGGCGGCCTGATGTCGCTCACCGGCACCGCCGCGCCCACCAAGGTGGGCGTCCCGATCGCCGACCTGCTGGCCGGCATGAACGGTGCGTACGGCGTGCTCGCCGCGCTCCACGAGCGCGAGCGGACCGGGCTCGGCCGGGTCGTGCGGACCTCGCTGCTGGCGGGCATGGTCGGCGTGCACGCCTTCCAGGGGACCCGCTGGACGGTCGCCAAGGAGGTGCCCGGCCTCGCCGGCGACCACCACCCCTCGATCGCGCCGTACGGCATGTTCGCGACCGCGAGCGCGCCGATCCAGATCGCCTGCGGCTCCGAGGGGCTGTGGCGCGCACTGTGCACCGCGCTCGACCTGGACGCCGCCGAGGAGCGGTTCGCGACCAACCCGCAGCGGGTGGCGCACCGCGACGAGCTGATCGCCGTGCTCGAGGGGCTGTTCGAGGCCAAGCCGGCCGAGCACTGGCTCGCGCTGCTCGCCGACGCCGGCATCCCGTCGGGCAAGGTGCGCTCGCTCGACGACGTCTACGCCTGGGAGCAGACCCGCTCGCAGGGCCTGCTGCTCTCGGTCGAGCACGCGACGCAGGGGACGGTGGAGCTGCCCGGCTCGCCGATCCGCTTCGACGACAACCCCTTCTCGGGCGGCCGTTCGGCGCACACCGCTCCCCCGACGCTCGACCAGCACGGCCCGGCGATCCGGGAGTGGCTCGACTCCTGAGCAACCCTCCCCCGCACGGCGCCGGGCTGCCACGATGACGAGGTGACCCAGACGCGCACCGTGGCGATCCTCGCCTTCGACGACATGGAGGTCCTGGACTACGCCGGGCCCTACGAGGTGTTCAACGTGGCCGGCGACCTCACCGACCCGCGTGCCTTCGAGGTCGTGCCGGTGTCGGTCGACGGCGCGCCGGTGCGCGGTCGCGGCGGCTTCACCGTGGTCCCGCGGCACTCCCTCGAGGACTGCCCGCCGACCGACCTGCTGGTGCTTCCCGGCGGGTCCGGCTCGCGCGCGCTGCTCACCGACGAGCGGGTGCTCGCGTGGCTGCGCGACCGGGCCGCCGAGGTCGAGCTGCTGATGTCGGTGTGCACCGGTTCGATGGTGCTCGCCGCCGCCGGGCTGCTGCGCGGGCGGCACGCGACGACCCACCACACGACGTACGACGAGCTGGCGGCCCTCGACCCGACGGTGCGGGTCGAGCGCGGGCCGCGGTTCGTGCGCAGCGACGAGCGGCTGTGGACCTCCGCCGGGGTCTCGGCCGGCATCGACCTGTCGCTGCGGGTGGTGCATGACCTCGCCGGTGTGGCGGCGTACGACGCGACGGTCGCGGAGATGGAGTGGATGTGGCGCTCCTAGCCGCTCCGAGCGCCTGATCGGCGTACCAGCACATCAGGGCCCGGCCGCTGGAGCGGCCGGGCCCTGATGTGTGATGTGCTGCTGTGTTGCTGGTGCGCTCAGCCCAGGTCGACGATGGCGGCGACCGGGCCGCCGCCCTCGGGACCCTGGTGGGCGGCGGAGACCGACACGAAGACGGCCGGGTCGCCGGTCACCGCGGCGGTCACGCCACCGACGCACGACTTGATCTGGCGGTGCCAGTGCACGTCGGAGTCGTCGAGCATCGCGTTGCGGCGACCCCGGACGGTGCCGTCCTGGGAGGCCTCGCACTTGAGGAACACGTTGACCAGCTTGCCGTCGAGGTCGCTGTGGTGCGGGCGCTCGGGGAGCTCGAGGCCGGCGTCCTTGATCGCCTTCCAGATGCCGTCGGCGTCGAGGGCGTCGTTCATCACCGAGTGCCCGATGCGGTAGCGACCGCCGACACCGGTCGCGTTGCCGACCACGACCACCTGGGCCTGGTCGAGCTCGACGCCGGAGGAGCACGAGGCGACCGCGGAGAACAGCTCGCGGTTGTGCATGACGTCCTCGTCGGTCGGCATCTCGATCTCGCCGAGCGCGACCGCGATGCCGAGCGCCGTCACGCCGTTGGAGAGGTCCATCGACTCGTGGGTGTGCTCGGTCCACACCGACTTGCCGCGCGACTTGGCGTCGCGGATGGTGTGGATGGTGAGCAGCGGGGTCTTGGTCTGCACGTAGTGCACGTCGGCGGGGTCGGTGATCCCGGCGCGCTCCATGGCCACCTTCACCGCGTCGGCGACCTTGCTGATCATCGGCGTACGGCCGATCTCCTCGGGCAGCAGCTGCTCGCTCATCGCGAAGCCGACCGTGAGGCGCTGCTCCTCGCGCGAGGGGTCGTCCGCGGCCACGTCGGTGGTCGCGAAGATCGTCGCGTGGGGGCTGATCACGCCGTCGGTGCCGCCGGACCACACGATCGGGACCTGCTTGACCTGGTCGGCGGGTGCGCCCTTCTCGATGAGCACCTCGCGGAACGCGCGGTCGGCGATGATCCTGGTGTAGTCGTTGACCCCACCGTTGCCCTCGGTCTTGCCGATGATCGCGACGACGCGATCGGCCTTCATCACGCCCTCGTCGATGAGCTTCGCGAGCTCCGAGGCGTCGGCGACGGAGTGGATCGGGACCTTGCGTACTTCGATGGCGTCGGGCAATGGACTTCCTTCCGGTAGGGGCGGTGCGGTGGTGGGATGAGGGAGCGCGGGGATCACCCGGGCACGACGACGGTGCCGACCCCGGAGCCGGTGACGGCCTCGGTGATCAGGTCGAGACGGGTGATGACGGCCCGCTCTCCGCCGCGCTCGACGAACCGGCAGGCCGCGTCGACCTTCGGTCCCATCGAGCCGGAGCCGAAGTGGCCCTCGGCGGCGAGCTCACGCATGCGTGTCACGGTGACCTCGCCGAGCGGCTCCTCCTGGGGAGTGCCGTAGTGCAGGACGGCGGCGGGGACGTCGGTCGCCACGACCATCACCTCGGCGCCCACGTGGCGTGCCAGGAGCGCCGCCGCCAGGTCCTTGTCGATGACCGCCTCGACGCCGCGCAGCGAGCCGTCGGGCTCGGCGACGACGGGGATCCCGCCGCCGCCGGCGGCGACGACGACGAAGCCGGCGTCGACCAGCGCGGTGATGGCGGGCGCGTCGACGATCTCCAGCGGTTCCGGGGAGGCGACCACGCGGCGCCAGCCCTTCGGGCCACGGTCCTCCCAGATCTCGCCGTGCGCGACGAGCACGCGTGCCTCGTCGGCCGGCAGGTAGCGCCCGACCGGCTTCGCGGGGTTGATGAAGCCCGGGTCGCTGGCGGAGACGCGGGTGCGGGTCACCAGTGCGGCGGCGCGGCGCGACTCACCGGCACGGGCGAGCGCGGCGTCGAGCGCGTCGATCAGCACGAAGCCGAGCGTCGCCTGGGTCTGTGCCCCGCACCAGTCGAGCGGGACCGGCGGCACCACGGAGGCGGCGATCTCGTTCTTGACCAGCAGGTTGCCCACCTGGGGACCGTTCCCGTGGGTGACCACGACATCGACCCCCGCCGCCACGAGCGTGGCGATCGAGCCTGCGGCGAGCGTCGCGGCACCGATCTGGTCGTCGGCGCGGACGCGCCCGTCGGCATTGGCCATGGCGTTTCCGCCCAGTGCAAGCAGGACCCTCATGGATCGAACCTAGTGAGGTCGGCCACCCCGGAGCAGGGCAACTTGGCCCAAGGGATCGCCTGTTCGGTGGCAGGTGTTGCCAAGGCCGCTCCACTCACCCGTCCCGGCGTCGTACGCCGGGGGGCCGGGGCAGGCCGGCGTACCAGCCCGCGAGCCGGCCCTCGCGGTGCACCTGCCGCAGCCGCCGCTCGATGAGCGCGGTGGTCGCCCGGGGTGCCGCGACGAGCACCTGGTCGCCGCCGCGCAGCACCGTGGCCGCGTGCGGCGCGAACAGCGCGCCCTCGCGCTGCACCAACGCGACGGCGGTCCCGGGCGGGAACCGCAGCTCGGAGACCTCGACACCGGCCAGCCGGGAGTCGCGCGGCACGGCGAACTGAAGCAGCGTGGCATCGAGCTCGTCGAGCGGCGCGGCGTCGATCGCGACGTCGCGCGGCCCCACCTCGAGCGCGGCACCGGTGCGGCGCGCGACCCACGGCAGGGTGGGTCCCTGGATCAGCGTGAACAGCACGACCAGCAGGAACACGACGTCGAAGATGCGCTCTGCGCCGGGCAGCCCGACGCTCATCGGGATGGTGGCCAGCACGATCGGCACGGCACCGCGCAGTCCGGCCCAGCTGATGAAGGCCTGGTCGCGCAGCGGCACCCGGAACGGGGTGGCGCACACCAGCACCGACAGGGGGCGCGCCACCAGGGTCAGCGCGCCCCCGACGAGCAGCGCGGTGGGCAGCGCGTCGAGCAGCCGGCTGGGGCTGGCCAGCAGGCCGAGCATGATGAACAGCCCGATCTGGGCCAGCCAGGCGAGCCCCTCCACGAAGCTGTCGGTCGCCCCGCGGTGTGGCAGTCGCGCGTTGCCCAGCACCAGCCCGGCGACGTAGATGGCCATGATCGCGCTGGCACCGGCGAGCCCCGAGACGGCGAACGCGAGGAAGGCGATCGCGACGGTGGCCAGCGGGTAGAGCCCGGTCGCCGGCAACGCGCTGCGCGCCAGCAGCCAGACGCCGGCGCGGGCGACGAGGGCGCCCAGCACCACTCCCGCGACCAGCTGGTAGCCGATCAGCGCGGCGATGCCCAGCACCCCGGCCTCGTCCCAGGCATCCGAGGTGACGACGGTGACCAGGACGATCACGGGCGGGTCGTTGAAGCCCGACTCGGCCTCGACGACCGCGCGCAGCCGGCCGCGCACCGCCATCTGCCGCAGCACCGCGAAGACCGCCGCCGCGTCGGTGGAGGAGGCGACCGCCCCCAGCACGATCGCGGTGCGCAGGTCGACGTCGAGGGCCCAGTAGGCGAGCCCCGTGGTGACCGCCACGCTGAGGAACACCCCGAGGGTCGCGAGCACCACCGCCAGCGGCGCCACCGGACGCACCGTCGCCCACCGGGTGGTGAACCCGCCCTCGGCCAGGATCATCGCGAGCGCGACGTTGCCGAGCACCTGGACCAGCTCGGCGTCCTCGAAGCGCAGGCCGAGCCCGGACTCCCCGATCGCCAGGCCGATGCCGAGGTAGACCAGGAGGCTGGGCAGCCCGGCGCGGGTGGAGAGCCGGACCGCGGCCACCGCGGCCAGCAGCACGAGTGCGCCGGTGAGGACGACCAGGTTGAGATCAGCGGGCTCCACCACCTGCTCCCCCGTCCCGGACCGGTTGACGTCCCGAGTCTTGAGGACCGGTCCGGTGCGGTGAATGGGGGCCAGCACCCAACCGGACCTCGGGATCGGACGCGGGGAGGGCCGGCACCCCGCGGGGTGCCGGCCCTCTTCTGCTCGTCGCCTCGGTGGACGGTGCTCAGCGCAGGACGATGGTCCTGGTCGCCGAGCTTCCCTGGATCAGGGCGGTGGCCCGGAACGCGGCCTTCACGACGTGCCGGCCGGCGCCGAGCCGGACCCGGACCGTGCGGCTGCCGTCGTCACCGGCACGCAGCCGCAGGGTGCGCACGACCCTGCCCCCGTCGCTCAGCACGAGGGTGCCGACCGCCGGCAGCCGCGGCACCGCGAAGGTGACCGTGGCCGCGACCTGCCTGCTCGCCGGCCCACCGACCCGCTTGAGCTTCAGCGTGGTCCGCGAGACCGCCTTGCCGACCCGCACCGTCGCCGGGGCGCTGGTCGCGACGTCGTACGCCGGGTCGCTCGGCGTGAACCGGGCGAGGACCGAGGTGGCGCCGGGCCGCAGGCCGGTCAGGCGCAGCGTCGCCGTGCCGGCGGAGGTCGTGCCGGTGGCGGCGACCTTCCCGTCGACCAGGAGCTCGACGGTCCCGTCGACCGGGCCGGCATCGCTCGCGACGCTCACCTGCACCGGGGCCGCCGCGGGGTAGGACACCTTCGCGCCCGGCTCGATCGTGACCGACACCTGGCCGGGGGCGGACACCCCGGTGCCGGCCGGTGCCGCCCAGAACAGCGCGGTGGCCGCCTGGCTCAGCCCGCCCTTGGGGTGGTTGCGGAAGAACACCGAGGTGCCGAAGACGACCGTGCGGGCGCCCGAGGCGGCCTCGGCGGAGACCACCGATGCCTGGCCGGCGGCGCTGGCCGGCCCGTCGAGGACCGGACCGCCCGCACCGTCCGGCGACTGGCGCCAGTGGCCCGCCAGCAGCGGGTCCGCGGCGTAGCGCTGCTCGACCTTCACGCCCGTGCCCAGCCCCGTGAACCACGCCGCGGGGTAGATGAACGAGGCGTCCTGCGGGTGCGCTGCGAGCAGCGAGTCCGCCGGGGTCTCGACCGCGACGATGCCGTTGCCCGAGCGGTTGCCGGACACGGCGGTGCCGGAGAGCAGCCCGAAGGACTGCGCGGCGGCGAAGGCCGCGGTGCTGCGGCCCACGAGGGCCCCGCCGCCGTCGACGAAGGCCTGGAGCCGGGCGCGGGCCACCGAGCCGGCCGCGGGGTTGAAGGCGGTGCCGATCCACAGCGCGTCCACGTCGTCGAGCTGGGCCGGGGCGGTCTCCAGCGAGGCCGCGGTCACCTGGACCAGGTCGTCGAACCCGAGCTCGGTGAGCGAGAGCCGGTCGTCCTGGGTGCCGACGTAGGCGATCGTGAGGTCCTGCAGACCCCGGGTCGTCTCGTCGTCGAGGGCGTCGAGGTCCTCCTCGGTGGCCGCCTCGAAGGCGACGTCGAACTCCTCCGCGGCCGCGGCCGCCTCGTCGTAGCCCTCCGGCCCGACGATGGCCGCACCGTCGTCCAGCATCGACACCTCCACGCCCTGCTCGAGCAGGGCGTTGAGCGCCCGGAAGTCGGCGACCCCGGCGAGCTCGAGGCTCAGGTGGTCGGGTCCGTCCGGCACCGCGGCGTTGCGCTGCGGCGCCTCGATCGGGGTCACCGAGCCCAGCGCCGGGTCGGTGGTCAGACCGACCTTGTCGACGGTGGCGCCCCACAGATAGGACCAGCTCCACGCGGAGATGTCGTACATCGAGGGCACCTTCGGAGAGATGTCCTCACCGAGGTCGAGCAGCGAGTTGGCCAGTCCGCGCAGCGGCTGGTGCATGTCGACCACCCACGAGCCGGCGGGGTACGTCGTGCCGGCGACGGTCACGGCGGCGTCGAGCGTGCCGACCTCGATGTCGTGCAGCAGCAGCTGGCGCACCAGGCGGGCGGCGTCGCTCATCGAGCGCTGGCCCTCGCCCCGGGGGATGACGTAGGCGCGCGGCAGGGTCACCGGCTCCTGGTCGTCGACGACGTCCCACAGCTCCTTCCACTGCGAGGGGCCCGGCACGGCGTCCACGCCGGCCTCGGTCAGCGCGGTCTTGGGCTCGCCGGCGACGCCGCGCCGGAAGGTCTCGATCTGGTTGAGCAGCATCTCCCGGGCGTTGGTGGAGTCATCCATGTATTCGACGATGCCCTCCATGGTCTCCTCGGCCACCGCCACGTTGACCGCCGCGCGCTCCGGGGTCTGCCGGCCACCGGGGGCCCCGCGGGTGAGCGGAAGCTCGACGGTCGCGCTCGCGGCGCCGTAGAACGCGGCGTACTGGGCGGTGAAGATCGGCGGGAA
Organism: Nocardioides ochotonae; assembly: GCF_011420305.2. Lineage (NCBI taxonomy): Bacteria > Bacillati > Actinomycetota > Actinomycetes > Propionibacteriales > Nocardioidaceae > Nocardioides > Nocardioides ochotonae. The sequence continues at coordinate 3,074,070 of NZ_CP061769.1, forward strand.
GTCGTCCCAGCCGTCCGGGGTGTCGCGGTAGGGGATCTTGACGTGCGCGGTCTCCGGGCCGGTGTTCTCCGGGACCACGGCCCCCGTCTCGACGTTGTAGTAGGTGTTGCCGGGGATGGCCGCCTCGACGACCTTCTCCTCCACCGCGAGCGAGAGCGCGTAGTTGTGCGGGATGTAGAGGTCGTACTCGTAGTTGGAGCCGTGCGGCGGGCCGCAGGGCTCGAGCTGGAGCACGTTGGTGTAGCCGTGGAAGTCCGCGGCGTAGATCGGCTGGATCGCCTGCGCGGTGCGGATGAACGACCTGGTCTCCGGCGTCGTGTTGGTGATCATGTCGCGGTTCGGGTCCAGGCCGAGCGCGGTCGCGCGGGTGGCGTTGGTGCGACCGTCGGGGTTGAGCGAGGGCGAGAAGTAGATCCGGTTGTTGCGCAGGATCCCGCCGACCTCCGAGAGCGGCGCGGTGGCGAGGTGCTCGATGTAGCGCAGCGCGCCGTCGGTGCCCTCCCACTCGTTGCCGTGGATGTTGTTGCTGATCCAGATCGGCGTCTTGTACTGCGCGAGCAGCTCCTTGTCCGCCGCCGCTGCGTCCGGGTCGTTCTTGATCTTGGCCCGCCAGGCCGTCTGCTGGGCGGTGTCCTGCTTGCGCTCCGGCGCGGTGAGGGTCACCAGGTAGAGGTCGCGCCCCTCGGTGGACTGCCCGATGACCTGCACCGAGATCCGGTCGCTGACCTTCATCAGCTCGGTGAGCCTCGGGGCCAGGTCGGGGTGGCCGACCAGCGCCGCGGTGTGGGCGGCGTCGTCGGGGTTGTCGCGGTAGAGCCGCAACCGCGGCTGGAAGGGGTACGACGTCGGCATCACCAGCGGGTCGCCGGCGACCGGGGCCGCGGCGGCCGCCTGGGCGACCTGCGCCCTCTCGGCCGGGTCCACCCGGGTGGCGGTGTCCGGTCCGCGGCCCTCACCGCCGACCCCGGCCCGGCTGGGGGCCGGTGGCTCGACGGCGGTGGCGGGCGTGAGCCCACCGACCGCGGTGATGGCCAGGGAGGTGGCCATCGCGAAGCTGGTCAGGCCGACCAGCGCACGGGATCTCGTCACGGCAGTTCTCTTCTCTGTGGGGGGGATGCCGGCACGCCCACCCCAAGCGAACGGTCGTGCCGTGTCGGGCAGCGACGATCACACGACCCAGGTCACCGCCGACAGGGTCGTCGGGAGCCGGACCAGGCCACTGGCCGACCGCGGCCCCTGGCGTCGGCCGTCCGGGCGAGCAGTGCGGTGGAGGGGAGGGTCGACGGGCGGGTGCCCGGCCCTCCGGTCATGCGCGGCTCCTCGCCACGTCCGGCCGACGCCACGATCCTCGGCCCGGGCCGGCGCCGGCGGAATGGGGGCTGCCACCCATCTCGCGCCTACGCGCGCCGGGCCCGCAGGGGTGGTGACAGCGCCGCCGCCGTGGGCCACCCTGACGACCGTGCACTCCCCGAGGATCCTCGCGAGGATGCCGCTGCTCGGGCAGGTCTGCCTGGTCAACGGCGCGGTGCTCGCCGCGGCCACGGGGGTCCTGCTGCTCTCCCCCGCCCGGGTCTCCCCGGAGGTGGTGCGGGCCGAGGCGGTGGTGGTGCTGGTCGGCCTCGCCGTGGTGCTGGCGCTCAACGCGCTGCTGCTACGCCCCTCCCTGACTCCCGTCGACCGGGTGGTGCGGCAGATGTCCGGCGTCGAGCGGATGCGGCCCGGCGACCGCCTCGACGACCCGGGCGAGGGCGCCGGCGCCCAGCTGGTGCGCGGCGCCAACGCGATGCTCGACCGCCTCGAGGCCGCCCAGCGGGCGAGCAGCGCCCGTGTGCTGGCCGCCCAGGAGGCCGAGCGCCACCGGATCGCCCAGGAGCTGCACGACCAGGTCGGGCAGAGCCTCACCGTGGTGCTGCTCGGGCTCAAGCAGGTCCAGCAGCACGCCCCCGAGCAGCTGGTCGGGGAGCTCCAGCTGGTGCGCGACAGCACCCGCGCCGCGCTCGACGACGTACGCCGGGTGGCGCGGCAGCTGCGGCCCGGGGTGCTCGACGACCTCGGCCTCGCCAGCGCGCTGACCGCGCTGTGCAGCGAGTTCGAGGCCCACGGCACCGCCCGGGTGCGGCGCTCCGTGGCGCCGGGACTGCCGCCGCTCAGCGCCGACGTGGAGCTGGTGATCTACCGGGTGGCCCAGGAGGCGCTGACCAACGCCGCCCGGCACGCCGGGGCCCAGGAGGTCGAGGTGTCGCTGACCCGGCTGGGCGACGCGGTCGTCCTGGAGGTCTGCGACGACGGCCGCGACGGACCGGGATCGATCGTCCCCGGCGCCGGGGTGAGCGGCATGCAGGAGCGGGCGCTGCTCGTCGGCGGCACGCTGCGCGTCGAGGGCGGCGCGGGCGCCGGCACCCGGGTCCGCCTGGTCGTGCCGCCGGGCCCCACGAGGCGGCCATGATCCGGATCCTGCTGGCCGACGACCACGCGCTGGTACGCCGCGGCGTACGCCTGATCCTCGAGCAGGAGCCCGACCTCACGGTGGTGGCGGAGGCCGGGGACGGCGAGGAGGCCGTGCGGCTGCTGCGCGAGACGCCCGTCGACCTGGTCGTGCTGGACATCGCGATGCCGCGCACGACGGGTCTCCAGGCGGCGCGGGAGATCTCCCGGCGCCGTGACCCGCCGCGGGTGCTGATGCTGTCGATGCACGACAACGAGCAGTACTTCTTCGAGTCCCTGCGCCTGGGCGCGAGCGGCTACGTCTTGAAGTCGGTCGCCGACGAGGACCTGGTCGGCGCGGTGCGCGCGGCGATGCGCGGGGAGACGTTCGTCTATCCCGGGGCGATGGGGACGCTGGTGCGCGACTACCTCGGCCGGCTGCGCCGCGGCGAGCGGGTGCCCGAGACGGTGCTGACCGAGCGCGAGGACCAGGTGCTCAAGCTGATCGCGGAGGGTTCCTCCTCCCGCGAGATCGCCGCCGCGCTGGTGATCAGCCCCAAGACCGTCGAGCGCCACCGCGCCAACATCCTGGCCAAGCTCGGCATGCGCGACCGCACCCAGCTGACCCGCTACGCGATCCGGGCCGGGCTGATCGAGCCCTGACGCGCTACAGCCAGGGGGCGGCCCCCGCCCTCACGTCCCGCAGAACGTCTGGAAGGTGTCCCCGAACCCCTCGGGCGCCGGGGCGGCGTACCGCTCCAGGCCCGGTCGTACGTCGAAGGGGCGGGACACGGCGTCGACGAGCCGGCGCAGCGGCTCCAGGTCGCCCGCGGTCGCGGCGTCGAGCGCCTCCTCGACCAGGTGGTTGCGCGGGATGTAGACGGGGTTGACCCGGTCCATCGCGTCCGCGTCGGGAGCGAGCGCCAGCCACCGGTCCAGCCAGGCGTCGGCGGCGGGGAGGTCGAGGACCAGCTCGCGGAAGGCCTCGCGCTCGCCGCGTGCTGCCTGGCCGAGCGCCCGGAACGCCGAGGTGTAGTCGACGCGGGCGCCGTGGAGCAGCTCGAGCAGCGCCTGGCCGAGGTCGATGACCGCCTCGTCCTCGAGGGATCCCGCGAGCGGGCCGGCGGCCAGCCCCAGCTTGCCGCGCATCCCCTCCGCCCAGGCGGCGACGTAGGCCCGCCCGAAGGTGCCCAGCGCCTCGGTCGCGATCGCGACCGCGCGCTCCTGGTCCTCCTCGATCAGCGGGAGCAGCGCCTCGGCGAACCGGGCGAGGTTCCACTGGGTGACGGCCGGCTGGTTGCCGTAGGCGTAGCGGCCGCCGGTGTCGATGGAGCTGAAGACGGTGGCCGGGTCGTAGCCCTCGAGGAACGCGCACGGCCCGAAGTCAATGCTCTCCCCCGAGATCGTCACGTTGTCGGTGTTGAGCACCCCGTGGACGAACCCGATCATCATCCACCGCGCGACCAGCTCGGCCTGCGCGACCGCGACCGACTCCAGCAGCGCGAGGTAGGGCTGCTCGGCGTCGCGCGCAGCCGGGTGGTGCCGCTCGATCGCGTGGTCGGCGAGGCGGCGCAGCAGGTCGACGTCGTCGGTGGCGCGGGCGTACTGGAAGGTCCCGACCCGCAGGTGGCTGGCCGCCACCCGGGCCAGCACCGCCCCGGGCAGCACGCTCTCGCGCTGCACCGCACCGCCGGTCGCGACCACCGCGAGCGCCCGGGTCGTGGGCACCCCGAGTGCGTGCAGGGCGGTGCTCACGACGTGCTCGCGCAGCATCGGGCCCACCGCCGCGAGCCCGTCGCCGCCGCGCGCGAACGGCGTACGGCCCGAGCCCTTCAGGTGCAGGTCGCGCCGGCGCCCGGCCCGGTCGGTGAGCTCGCCGAGCAGCAGCGCGCGCCCGTCGCCGAGGCGCGGGGAGTAGCCGCCGAACTGGTGCCCGGCGTAGGCCTGAGCGACCGGGCGGACGCCGTCGGGCAGGGCGGTGCCGGTCAGGAACCGGGTCCCCTCCGGGGTGCGCAGCCAGTCGGGGTCGAGGCCGAGGTCGCGGGCCAGGTCGTCGTCGAGGACCAGCAGCTGGGGGTCGGGCGCCTCGGCGGCGGACCACGGCACCACCAGCTCGGGCAGCTCGCGGGCGTAGCGATCGTCGAGGAGGCTCGTGGACGGTGCGGTGCTCACACCTCGAGGCTACGCAGGGCCGGTGAGCCTGCCCCGCGTACGCCGTGCCCGTGCCCGAGGGTCAGCGCCCGCCGCCGACGCGCAGCGTGGTGCCGGTGACGTAGGAGGCCTCCGCGCTCATCAGCCAGGCGATGGCGTCGGCGACCTCCGCGGGCTCCCCGGCCCGGCCCAGCGGCACCTGCGCACCGACGCGCTCGGCACGCCCCGCGTCCCCGGCGTCGGCGTGGATCCCGGTGCGGATGATGCCCGGCGCCACCGCGACCACCCGGATGCCCTCGGCGGCGACCTCCTGGGCGAGCCCGACGGTGAGGGCCTCGACGCCGGCCTTGGCCGCGGCGTAGTGGACGTACTCCCCCGGCGCGCCGAGGCTGGCCGCCACCGAGCTGAGGTTGACCAGGACCCCGCCACGTCCGCCGTACGTCGTGCCCATCGCGTGGACGGCGGCCCGCGCGCACAGCAGCGCCGCGCTGAGGTTGAGCGCGACGCTGTCGTGGATCACATGGACAGGGGTCTCGGCCAGCGTCGCGAGGCGGAACGTCGCGCCGGCGCAGTTGACCACCCCGGTGACCGTGCCGTGCTCGGCGGCGCGGGCGAAGAGCCGGTCGATCCCGCCGGGCTCGGTGACGTCGACGCGCACCAGCTGGCAGCCGGCGCCGGCGTCCTCGACGGCCAGGCGGCACTCCTCGGCGGCCTCGGTGTCCTCGCGGTAGCCGAGCACCAGGTCGTGCCCGGCGAGGGCCAGACGCAGCGCGGTGGCCGCCCCGATGCCTCGGGTGCCGCCGGTGATGACGCTCAGTGGTCGGTGGCTCATCGGGCCATCATGCGCGCCGGGTGGCCTCCGCGTCCCGGCCCAGCAGCGCGGCGAGCGGCAGCGTGCCCACCGGGAGGCCGTGCCGGTCGTAGTAGTCGAACATCGCCAGCAGCCACTCGCGCTCGCGCTCGCCGAGGGCCGCGCCGTCGGTGGCGGCCCACTGCCGCGGGCCGACAACCTCCACCTCGACGCCGGCCTCTGCGGCCAGCTCCGCGACGCTGGTACGCCGGGAGGCGAGCTCGTAGGTCGCGCCCTCGTGGCCGGGCTCCAGCAGCACCGTGGCGACCGCCTCGCCGACCTCGCGCAGCTCGGCGAACCCGAACGGCGCGTCGGCGCGGTAGGCCAGGCGCACCGGGCCGGTGAGGTCGAGGTTCTGCAGGTAGGCGCCGGGCTGGAGGATCGTCCAGGCCAGCCCGGAGCGGCGCACCAGGTCCTCGGCCACGGCCTTGCCGACGTGGTGCGGAAGTGCCGGCGCGTACGGCGAGGCCACCGAGTGGTAGCCGATCCGGGGCACCCGCGCCACCCGTGCGGCCTCGATCGCCGCGGCGACGTACGCCGGCTCGTCGGGGTGCAGGTTGGGCGCGACGACGTACGCCGCGTCGCACCCGCGCAGCGCGCCGGCCAGGTCGGGCCAGTCGGCACGGCCCAGCGGCACACCGATGGCGCCGCGGGCCTCGAGGGCGGCAAGGACCGATCGTCCGGTCTTGCCGTGTCCCCCGAGGACCGCGACGCGTGTCATCACCCTGGTCTCAGACCAGGTCCACGGCGGCGAACTGCGCCCCGGACGCGAGGTGGGCGTAGCCCGGCCCGCGGTCGAAGAACGGCTCCTCCGCACCCTGCTCGGACGCCCGCGCGGCGCGCTCGGCCTCGGTGGCCGCGGCGTCGTAGGACAGTGTGTCGTCCTCCAGCGAGCCGGTGAGCACCACGCCGTAGTCGCCGAGCGCGGCGTGCTCGGAGACCTTGCGCCACACCACGTCGCGCACCACGAGCTCGGGGTCGCGCTCGAGCGGGTCGCCCCAGCCGCCGCCACCGGTGGTCCGGATCCGGACCACCTCGCCGGCCTTGATCTCCTCGGCGTCGGCGAGGGCGTCGACCTCGCGCTCGTTCGGGCCGCCCGGGTCGATGGTGACCTCGAAGGGCCGCCCCGCCTTGCCGCCCTTCACGCCCCAGCAGGCCAGGATCGAGCGGTCCGCGATGGACATGAAGTGCGCGTCCTTGAGCATGCGGATGTGCTTCTCATAGCCCAGGCCGCCACGGAACTTGCCGGCGCCGCCGGAGTCCACGGCCAGGCTCAGCGACTCGACCCGGAACGGGAAGCGGGCCTCGGTGAACTCGCTGGGCAGGTTGCGGCTGTCCGGGACGACGTGGATGGTGTCCTCGCCGTCGGCGTAGTAGCGACCACCCGAGCCGCCGCCGAGCACCTCGCGCATGAGGTAGGGACGCCCGTCGAGGTCGTCGCCGTACACGCCGGTGTAGCGGATCGTCTCCTGGTCGGCCGGCATCTTGCCGTCGACGGCCTTGGCGACCACGCCGGCCAGCACGCCGAGCAGCCGCAGGATCACGAACGTGCGGGCGTTGGTCGGCGCCGGGAAGACCGGCGTCAGCAGCGTGCCCGGCGGCGGGAAGCGCATCTCGATGAGCGGCACGATGCCCTCGTTGACGTCGAGCTCGGCCATCCGCTCGGGGGTGTCGGCGAGGTTGCGCAGGATCGGCGCCAGCCACTTCTTGAGGAAGACGCCGTCGCTGTAGTCACCGCAGTGGTTGATCGGGCCCTTCGCCTGCGGACCGGTGCCGTCGAAGTCGATGATCAGCCGCTCGCCCTCGGGGTCGTCGGCCGCAGTGCGCGTCAGCGTGATCCGCTGGGTGTGCAGCTGCGGCTCCTCGACGCCGTCGTGCTCGGCGTAGTCCTCCCAGACCCACGAGCCGACGGGGATCTTGGAGAGGATCTCGCGGCGGTACGTCGCGGTGGTCCGCTCGATGATCGCGTCGAAGCAGGACTCCACGGTCTCGATGCCGTAGCGGTCGAAGAGCTCACCGAGGCGGCGCGCGCCCATCAGGCACGCCGAGCACTCGGCATCCAGGTCGGCGGCCAGCGAGTCCGGCATCCGGGAGTTGCGGGTCATGATGCTGAGCGCCGCCCGGTTGGGCACGCCGGCGTCCCACAGCCGGATCGGCGGGACCGCGAGGCCCTCCTCGAAGACACTGGTGGCCGCGGACGGCATCGAGCCGGGGACCGCGCCGCCGATGTCGTCGTGGTGGCCGAAGGCCTGCACGAACGCGACCACGCGCCGCTCGTCCTCGGGACCGGCGAAGACCGGGACCGTGACGCAGAGGTCGGGCAGGTGGCCGATGCCGCCCTCGGAGAGGTAGACGTCGTTGTGGAAGAAGACGTCGCCCTCGCGCATCTCCTCGATCGGGAAGTCCCGGGCGATCGGGTGCACGAGCGCGGAGTAGGAGCGTCCGGTGAGCTTGCGCAGCAAGCGGTCGTGGATACCGGCCCGGAAGTCGTGGGCGTCGCGGATCATCGGGCTGCGCGAGGTGCGCCCGATGGCGGTCTCGACCTCCATCTCGACCGCGGCCAGGGAGCCCTGGACGATCTCGACGAGCACCGGGTCGGCGCTGGCGCCGGAGTCCGCGGTGAGCGGGCCGAAGGGGAACTGGGTGGGCGCGCGGCGGCTCCCGCCCTCGTTCGGCACGGGCGCGTCAGGCGTGGCGGTCACGCCGACGTTGCAGGTGCACATCAGTTGCTCTCCCTCGTGACGATGATGTTGAGGTGCTCGTCGACGCGGGCCGAGAAGCCCGGGTGCAGCGGCACGGTGGAGCCGAACTCCTCGATGATCGCCGGGCCCTGGACCACGGTGCCGGGGGCCAGGTCGGGGCGCCACAGCACCGGGGTGTCGACGTGGCCGGTCTCGGCCTCGAAGCAGACCTCGCGGCGGCTGCGCTCCGCGACGGGGCCGCCGTCGCCGAGCGGGTGACGGGCGATCTCCGGGCGCTTGATCGGGCCGATGCCCGAGACGCGCAGGTTGACCCACTCGACCTGCTGGCTGGGGTCGGCGGAGAAGTCGTAGCCGTAGAGCGCGCGGTGCTCGGCGTGGAAGGCGTCGGCGACCTGCTGGAGCGCGGCCGCGTCGAGGTCGCCCTCGGGGACCGGGACCCGCACCTCGAAGGCCTGGCCGAAGTAGCGCAGGTCGGCGGTGCGCACGAACGAGCGCACCTCGGGACCGAAGCCCTCGCCCTCGAGCGCCACGGCGGCCTGGCCGCTGAGCTCGTCGTACACGCCGGTGACGGTGGCCGGGTCGAGCGCCTCGGCGAGGCGCACGTGGGTCTGCACGTAGTCGTTCTTGACGTCCACGGTGAGCAGGCCGAACGCCGAGACGTTGCCCGGGTTCGGCGGGACCAGGACGGTCGGGATGCCGAGCACGTCCATCAGGCGGCACAGCAGCAGCGAGCCGGAGCCGCCGAAGGTGACCAGCGCGAAGTCGCGCACGTCGAGGCCGCGCTTGACGGTGACCTGGCGCAGCGCGTTGGCCTGGTTCCACGCCGAGATCTCGAGGATGCCGGTGGCGCAGGCCTCCGGGGTGAGGCCGAGCTCCTTGGCGAGGGCCTCGATGCCGGCGCGGGCGGCCTCGACGTCGAGCGGGATCTCACCGCCGAGCAGGTGCGGGGGGATCCGGCCCAGGACCAGATGAGCGTCGGTGATGGTGACCGCTCCCTCCTCTGGTCCGACCTTGCCGTAACACAGCGGGCCCGGGTCGGCGCCGGCCGAGTGCGGGCCGACCTTGAGGGTGCCCTCGGGCGAGAGCCAGGCGATCGAGCCGCCGCCGGCACCGACCGTGACCACGTCGATCATCGGGATCTTGGAGGGGAACGCGCCGACCGAGCCCTCGGTGGTCAGCGTCGGCTCGCCGCCGATGACGACCGAGACGTCGGTGGAGGTGCCGCCGCCGTCGCTGGTCAGCACCTTGTCGTAGCCGGCGACCTGGGCGATCAGGGCCGCGCCGAGGGCGCCGGCCGCCGGGCCGGAGAGCACGGTGGTGATCGGCTGGTGCACGACCTCGGCCGCGGAGAGCACGCCGCCGTTGGACTTCATCACGTAGAACGGCACCGGGCGCTCGCCGGCGTAGGAGTTCAGGCGCTGGGCGATGTTGTTGACGTACGCCGAGAGCCGCGGCTTGACGGCGGCGTCGACCAGCGTGGTCATCGCCCGCTCGTACTCGCGGTACTCGCGCAGCACCTCGCTGCTGACCGAGACCACCGCGTCGGGGTGCTCCTCGGCGAGCACCTGGCGCATGCGCTCCTCGTGCTCGGGGTTGGCGTAGGCGTGCAGGAAGCACACGCCGAGGGTGTTGATGCCGCGGTCGCGGAACCAGCGGGCCACGCGGCGCGCGCCCTCGGTGTCGAAGGGGCGCACCTCCTCGCCGGTGAAGTCGAGACGACCCTCGACGCCCTGGACCAGGTCCCGGGGCACGATGCGGTCGGGCTTGACCCAGAAGTAGGAGTTGCCGTAGCCGTCGGGCACGGACTGGCGGGCGATCTCGAGCATCGCCTCGTAGCCGGTGTTGGTGATGAAGCCGAGCCGGTCGACCTTGCCCTCGAGGAGCTGGTTGGTGGCGACGGTGGTGCCGTGGCTGACGGCCGCGATGGCGTCGCCCTGGCCCTGGGGCAGTCCGAGCAGGCCGAGGACCTTCTCGATGCCGGCCATGAAGCCGTCGGCGGGGTTGCTGGGGGTGGACGGGGTCTTGGTGGTGACCAGGTCGCCGGAATCCTCGTCGAGGGCCACGACATCGGTGAACGTGCCACCGGTGTCGATGCCGATCCGGATCCGGCGCTGCGCTGGGGTCGTCGCGTCGGGCATGGGTCGATTCAAGCCCGTCGCGCCGCTCCCGAGCCATGTCAGAAATCGCCCACGGATCGGCGATTCTCGGGCAGATCTTGCTCAGCGGCGGCGAGGTGGTCTCCGGGGTCGCCGATAGTCCGCCACACAGGGGTCGTGATTCGCGCGAAACACGACCCCTGTGTGGCGGACTATCTCGCCGGGGCGCGGATCAGCCCCGCTGGCGGACCCGGTCCTCGAAGGCGGCGGCGATCTCGAGCAGGCGGCGCTCGCCGCCGTGCGGGGCGACCACCTGGATGCCGACCGGGAGCCCGTCGGCGGTGCGGCCGGCCGGCAGCGAGATCGCCGGGCAGCCGGTGACGGTGATGAAGTACGCCGAGCGCATCCAGTCCAGGTAGGTCTCCTGGGGACGGCCGTTGATGTCGGTCGGGAACTCCTGGTCGACCGGGAACGGCGGGACCTGCGAGACCGGCAGCACCAGCACGTCGTGGTGCTCGAAGAACACCCGCATCCGCTCCGCGAGCGTGGTGCGCTGGGTGTAGGCCCGGGCCACGTCGGCTCCGCTGAGCGGGGCGCCGGCCTCGATGTTGGCGGCCAGGGACTCCTTGAGCTCGCCCGGGTGCGCGGCGAGCAGCGGGCCGAGCTTGGCCTGGAAGTGCCAGGCGCGCAGGGTGCGGAAGGTGTCGTCGGCCTCGCGCAGGTCGGGGTGGGCGTCCTCGACGTGGGCCCCGCCGGCGGTCCACACCGCCGCGGAGTCCCGCACCACCCGGGCCACCTCGTGGTCGACCTCGAAGGCGCCGCCGAGGTCGACCGAGAGCGCGACCCGCAGGCCGGACAGGCTCCCGTGCAGCGGCTCGGCGAACAGCGTGCCCGGCTCACGCAGCGCCAGCGGCGCGCGCGGGTCGGGTCCGGCCAGCACCCCGAGCAGGAGCGCGAGGTCGCGCACGTCACGCGCCATCGGCCCGCCGGTGGAGGTGGACTCCCACTGGTTGTACAGCGGCCATTCCGGCACCCGGCCGGTGCTGGGCCGCAGCCCCACGACCCCGCAGAACGACGCGGGGTTGCGCAGCGAGCCGCCCATGTCGGAGCCGTCGGCGAGCGGCACCATCCCGGAGGCCAGCGCGGCCGCCGCTCCCCCGCTCGACCCGCCGGCGGAGCGCCCGGGGTCGTGGGGGTTGCGGGTGACGCCGAAGACCTTGTTGAAGGTGTGTGAGCCGGCCGCGAACTCCGGCACGTTGGTCTTGCCCATCAGCACCACACCGGCGCGGCGTACCCGCTCGACGATCAGCTCGTCGGCCTCGGGCACGTGGTCGGCGAACAGCGGCGAGCCGTACGTCGTGCGCCAGCCGCCGACGGCATGGGTGTCCTTGACCGCGAACGGCAGCCCGTGCAGCGGGCCGACCTCCTCCCCTGCGGCCAGTGCCTGGTCGGCCTGGGCCGCCGCCGTGCGGGCGCGGTCTGGGTCGAGGGAGACGATCGCGTTGATCTCGGGGTTGCGCTCGGCGATCCGGTCCAGGTGCAGCTCGAGCAGCTCGCGCGCGGAGATGCTGCGCGCGCGCAGCGCGGCGAGCATGTCGCGGGCCGGCGAGTCGACGCTGAGGTCTGGCACGGGCGCGCTCACCGGATCGCTCACCGGGTCACTCACCGGCGCCGGCCGAGCAGCGCCCCGGCGACCACGCCGACGAGCACCAGGCCGGCACCGACGCCGATGCCCTTCACGAACTCCTCGGTGGACCCGGAGGCTGCCGCCTTGGCCGGGGCGGTGAAGACACCGGGCTGGGCGGCGGGCTGGGCGGCCGGGGCCGCTGCGGCGCCCTGCTCTGCGGGAGCCGCCGCGGCCGGGGCAGGCGTCGCCGCGGTGGGCAGACCCGAGGTGATCGCCTTCTCGACGTTGCCGAAGAACTCTGCGGCCATCCGCTTGGAGACGCTGGTCAGCATCCGCTGGCCGACGCCGCCGACCATGCCGCCGACGGTGGCGTCGGCCTCGTAGGCGACCTCGGTGCCGCCGTCCGCGGCGCCGAACCGTACGGCGACCGCGGCGTCCACGGTGCCGGGCGCGCCGCTGCCGCGCAGGTGCATGGTGAGCGACTGGTGCTGGTCGAGGTCGGAGAGCCGGCAGGTGCCGGTGTAGGTGCCCTTGATCGCGCCGACGCCTGCGGTGACGGTCATGTCGTAGGCGTTCTCGCCCGTGGCGACGAGCCGCTCGCAGCCCGGGATGGTGGCGACCAGCACGGCCGGGTCGAGCAGGGAGTCCCAGACCCGCTCCACGGGGGCGGCGATGACGTTGGAACCGGCGATCTTCACGAGGTGTGCTCCTGACGCAGGGTGTGGAGGTCGGAGGGCGAGATGGGCATGGCGGTGATCGGGAAGCCCTCGGCGTCCTCGATCGCGGCCGCCACGACCGCGCTGACCGGGATGACCCCGGCTTCGCCCGCGCCCTTGATGCCGAGCGGGTTGAGCGGGCTCGGCGTCTCGAGGTGGTCGATGTCGATGCCGTCGGGGATCTCGGTGACGTAGGGCATCAGGAAGTCCATGAAGGAGGCGTTGAGCAGCTGGCCGGAGGAGTCATAGGCCATCCGCTCGTAGAGCGCTCCCCCGATGCCCTGGGCCACGCCGCCGTGGATCTGGCCCTCGACGATCATCGGGTTGATCAGGTGGCCGCAGTCGTGGACCACGGCGTAGTGCAGGATCGTGACCTCGGCGGTGTCCGGGTCGGTCTCGACGATGGCGGCGTGCATGCCGGAGGCGAACGTCGCGCGCTGCGGGCTGTAGAAGTCCTTGCCCTCCAGGCCCGGCTCGTCGTCCTCGGCCACCGGCGGCTTGCCGGGGTCGCCGACCGCGAACTGCGTCGCGGCCTTGGACGCCTCGTCGAAGGCGTAGCGCAGCGGGTTCGACAGCACCGCGACGGTGCCGAGGTCGAGACGGGTGCTGGGCGAGCCCTTGACCTGCACGACGCCGTCCACGATCTCCAGGTCCGCCTCGTCGACCTCGAGGGCGTCGGCGGCGATCCGCAGCGCCTTCTCCTTGGCGCGCTTGGCCGCGAGGTGGATCGCCGAGCCGCTCATCACCGCGGCGCGCGAGGCGAAGGTGCCCACGGCGTACGGCATCCGGCGGGTGTCGCCGGTGACCACCTCGACGTCCTCGAAGCGGACCCCGAGCTCGTCGGCGACCAGCTGGGCGAAGACGGTGGCGTGCCCCTGGCCCTGGGTGGTCAGACCGGTGGCGACCTTGACCTTGCCGCTGGTCTCGATGTGCACGTGGGCGCCCTCGTAGGGGCCCACGCCGGTGCCCTCGACGTAGCAGGCCAGGCCGATGCCGACCGTGCGGCCCTCGGCGGCCATCTTCTCGCGCAGAGCGGGGAACTCATCCCAGCCGATCAGCCTCTTCAGCTTCTCCAGCGAGGCGGGGTAGTCGCCGGAGTCGTACTCCAGCTCCCGGCCGTCCTGGAAGATCAGGCCCTGGTCGAAGGGGAACTCGTCGGGCTGGATGAAGTTGGCGGCGCGCACCTCGGTGCGGTCCTTGCCCAGGTACGCCGCGATCTTGTCCATCGTCCGCTCCATCGCGAAGCAGCCCTGCGGGCGGCCGGCGCCGCGGTACGGCGTGACGATGACGGTGTTGGTGTAGATCGACTCGAACACGACCCGGTAGACCTCGGGCTTGTAGGGCCCGAGCAGCTGGGTCGAGGTGATGATCGGGACGATCAGGCCGTACGGCGTGTAGGCGCCGTGGTCGTGCCAGAACATCACGTCGAGGCCGAGGATGCGGCCCTCGTCGTCGAAGCCGACGTCGATGTGCTGCACCTGGCCGCGCTCGTGGGCCGAGGAGATGAAGTGCTCGCGGCGGTCCTCGGTGAACTTCACGGTGCGCCCCAGCAGGCGGGCCGCGAGCGGGACGAGCAGCTCCTCGGGCCAGGGGTGCATCACCTTGACGCCGAAGCCGCCGCCGACGTCGGGGGTGATCACGTCGACCTGGCCCAGGTCGAGACCGAGCTTGACCGCGACCGCGGCGCGCACGCCGGTCGAGGTCTGCGTCGAGGTCCACACCTGCAGGCGGTTGGTGTCGGCGTCCCAGCGCGCGACGGTGCCGCGGCCCTCCAGCGGCGTGCAGGCGCTGCGCTCGATGTCGAGCTCGAGCTGGAGGCGGTGCGGCGCGCGGGCCAGGGCGGCCTCGACGTCGCCGGTGTTCTGCTCGCTGCGGGCGCCGACGTTGCCGGGCACGTCCTCGTGGACCAGGTGCTCGGCGGCGCGGGAGGCCTCGATGCCGACGACGGCCGGCAGCACCTCCCAGGTCACCTGGATCCGGTCGAGCGCGTCCTCGGCGATGTAGCGGTCCTCGGCGACCACGAACGCGACGGCCTCGCCGACGTAGTTCACCTCATCGCGTGCCAGGGCGTACTGGGTGCGGCCCTGGGTGAGGTCGGGGTGCGGGATCAGCAGCGGCAGCGGCTCGGCCATCTCCGGGGAGAGCGGGCCGAGGTCCTCGTAGGTCCACACCACGTGCACGCCCTCGACGTCGAGGACGTCGGACACGTCGATGTCGACGATGCGGGCGTGGGCGTGCGGGCTGCGCAGCACCGCGGCGTGCAGCGTGGTCGGGTGGGCGTGCACGTCGTCGACGTAGCGGCCCTGGCCGCGCAGGAAGCGCTGGTCCTCGGTGCGCTGGACCTTCTGGCCCATCAGCTTGGTGGTCACGGCTGGACCTCCACGGGTGCGTCGGACTGCTGGTCGTCGTGCTGGTCGTCGTGCTGGTCGTCGTGCTGGGGGTCGGCGAGCTCGGCGGCGCGCTCGACGGCCTTGACGATGTTCTGGTAGCCGGTGCAGCGGCACAGGTTGCCGGCGACCATCTCGCGGGCCTCGTCGTGCGAGGGGTGGGGGTTCTCGCGCAGGCAGGCGGTGACGGTGGTGAGGAAGCCCGGGGTGCAGAAGCCGCACTGCAGCCCGTGGCACTCAGCGAACGCCTGCTGGACCGGCCCGAGCGAGCCGTCCTCGCGGGTGAGCCCCTCGACGGTGGTGATCTCGGTGTCGACCGCGGAGACGGCGAACATCAGGCAGGCGCGCACGGGCCGGCCGTCGACGAGCACCGTGCAGGCCCCGCAGACGCCGTGCTCGCAGCCGACGTGGGTGCCGGTGAGACCGAGGTCGTGGCGCAGCGCGTCGGAGAGCAGCCGTCGCGCGGGCAGCTCCACCTCCCGGGTCACCCCGTTGACGCTCAGTCGGATCCGGTGCAGTTCCTCGCTCATGCCGCAGCCTCCCGAGCCTTGGTGACCACACGCCGGACCAGGGTGCGCACGAGCTGCGCGCGGTAGTCGGCGGTGGCGTGGATGTCTTCGGCCGGGTCGAGGTGCGCCAGTGCGGCCTCGCCCAGCTCGTCGTCAGGGACGCCGGTGAGGTCGACGACCGTGGGGACGTCGCTCACCGACACGAAGCCCGCGCGCACGCTCTCGCCGTGCACGACAACGGCGACGCCGGCCAGGGCGTAGTCGCCCTGGCGCCGCGAGATCTCCTCGAACGCCACCCCTGCCCCGGCGGGCAGCGCGGGGAAGAACGCCGAGGTCGCGATCTCGTCGGGCCGCAGTGCGGACTCCAGGGGGCCGAGGAACAGATCCCCGGCCGGGATCGTGCGGGTGCCCGCGGTCGAGGCGGCCTCGACCGAGCCGCCGAGCAGGCTCAGCACCACCGGCATCTCGGCGGCGGCGTCGGCGTGGACGATCGAGCCGACGGTGGTGCCGCGGTTGCGGATCGTGGCGTGGGCGACGTGGGCGAGCGCCTCGGGGACCAGCGGCTGCACCCGTCGTACGTCGGGGTGGGCCAGCAGGTCGGCGTGACGCACCAGCGCTCCGACGCGGACCCCGGCCTCGGACACCTCGATGGTGTCGAGGCCGGGGATCGCGTTGATGTCGACCAGGGCGTGCGGTGCCGCGATGCGCATCGAGAGCAGCGGCACCAGGCTCTGTCCGCCCGCGAGCACCTTCGCGTAGCTCTCGCCGGCGAGGGTCTCCAGAGCCTCGGCGAGGGTGGTCGGTCGGTGGTAGGCGAACGGAGCAGGCTTCACGGTTTCCTTCGGCAGCGATCAGTGCTTGTGGTCGTGGTGGTGGGGTGCCGCGTGGTCCTCGACGTTGGTGCCGGGACGCCCCACGGTGATCACCGCGCCGTCGTCACGGTCCGACGGCGCCACGAGGCGGGCCACGTGGTAGCCGAGGACGACCACCAGGGTGCCGAGGGCGATGCCGGTGAGGACGAAGTCGTCGGTGAACTTCAGCTGTGCCTCGCCGATCGCGAGGATGATTCCAGCGCCGATCGGCACCAGGTTGACCGGGTTGGCGAAGTTGACGCCGTTCTCCCGCCAGATCTTCGCACCGAGCAGGCCGATCATCCCGTAGAGGACCAGGGTGATGCCGCCGAGGACGGCCGGCGGGGTCGCGTTGACGATGGCCCCGAACTTCGGCACCAGACCGAGCAGGATCGCGACCAGCGCGGCGACGAAGTAGGCGGCCGTCGAGTAGACGCGGGTGGCGGCCATGACGCCGATGTTCTCGGCGTACGTCGTGGTCGGCGAGCCGCCGACCGAGGTGGCGATGACGGTGGCGACACCGTCGGCGCCCACCGCGCGTCCCATGACCGGGTCGAGGTCCGCGCCGGTCATCTCCGAGACCGCCTTGACGTGGCCGACGTTCTCGGCGACGAGGGCGATCACGGCCGGCAGCACCAGCAGCACGAAGGTGATCGAGAAGGCGGGGGTGTGCCAGCCCACGGCGTCGAGGTTGCCGGCGAGGTTCTGGTTGCCGACCAGGCCGCCCTCGGTGCGTCCGGGGAAGCCGAACCAGGCCGCATCCGTGACCCCCGACCAGTCGACGCGATTGTGCGGGCCCGGGTCGGGGTTGCTCGGCACCGGCAGCGAGGTCTTGCCGAACACCAGGTCGAAGACCCAGGAGAGGACGTAGCCGAAGATCAGGCCCAGGAAGATTGCGACGCGTCCGAGGAAGCCGCGCAGGCCGACGGCCATCAAGATGACGGCGGCCATCGTGATGATCGCGACCCAGGGGTCGGCAGGCATGTAGGTCTGGGTGGCGACCGGCGCCAGGTTGAAGCCGATGAGCATCACCACGGCGCCGGTGACCACCGGCGGCAGCACCGCGTTGACGGCGTCCGCGCCCAGGAAGTGGATGACCACGCCGACCAGCGCGAGCACCACGCCGGCGACCAGGATCGCTCCGGTCACGTCGGCGGGGCCGCCGGGGCCGCCCTCGCCGGAGTAGGAGTAGATCGCGGTCGCGCCGCCGACGAACGCGGCGGACGTGCCCAGATAGCTCGGCACCTTGCCCTTGACGATCAGCAGGAAGCAGATGGTCGCGACGCCGCTCATCATGATCGCGAGGTTGGCGTCGAGGCCCATCACGATCGGGAAGACGAACGTCGCCCCGAACATCGCGACGACGTGCTGGGCGCCGAGGCCCACGGTCTTGCCCCAGGCGAGGCGCTGGTGCGGCGCGACCGCCTCACCGGGCCCGGGATCGACGAGATCCCACTTGAACATCGACATCGCTGTCCCTCATCTCTTCGTGGCGGCTGGCCCCGAGGTCTGCCAACGTAGTGAGGTCCAGGACACACCATCGACGGCGACACTCGCCTAACGGAAGCCCGAGTCGCTGGCAAAGGTTGGCGGGCGCGCCTGCGCGGATTTCCACGCGTCCCGAGGCGAGGTCAGGTCGTGATCTCCAGCACCCGCAGCGCGACGGCGACGTCGAGGCGCAGGTGCGGGTCGGAGGAGAGCGGCCCGAGCAGCCGCTCCAGCTTGGAGACCCGGTAGCGCATCGTGTTGTAGTGGAAGAACTGCGTGCGCGCGGCCTCGGCGACGTTGAAGTTGGTGTCGATGAGCACCTGGAGGGTCTCGCGCAGGTCGGCCGCCTCGGGCGTGGTCTCGGCGAGCGGGCCGAGCACGTCGCGGGTGAACGCGTGCAGCTCGGCCGGGTCCGGGACCAGCGCGATCAGCCGGTGCAGCCCGAGCTGGTCGAAGAACGTCGTCGAGGCACCGCCGTGCACGCGGTGGCCGATCTCGACCGCGCGCCGTGCCTGCGCGTAGGCCTCCGGCAGCGCGTCGACGCTGGCCGCCACCCGGCTCACGCCGACCGAGAACGGGCGGCGCCCGCCACCGCGGTCGCCGGTGACCGCGGTGATCGTGCGTCGTACGACGTCCTCGCCGGGGTAGCCCTCCGACGTCGGGTTCGGCCCGAGCTCCACGGGCAGCAGCGCCACCACCTCGGAGGTGAAGTCGACGCACGGGATGCCGGGGTCCAGGCTGCGGGTCACCTGGCTCCAGGCGGCGGCGAAGCGCTCCTGCCACGAGCGCTGGCTGGCGCGCGACACCGGCGGCTCGTCCGCGCCGAGCGGGTCGATCGCCGCGACGACCACGACCACCGGACGGCGCAGCTCCCACCCGAAGGTCTCGGCGTGCTCGGCGACGTAGTCCGCATCGCCCGCGCGACGCAGGAAGAGGTCGCGCAGGAAGTCGCCCTGGTACTTGTTCTCGACGGCGGTCACCGCCTGCTCGCGGGTGATCAGCAGCGCCGCCACCGCGGCCGCCCGCTCGAGGGCGTGGATGTCGTCGGAGTCGATCGGGGCCTCCGGGCGCAGGCAGACCAGCCGGGCCAGGTCCACCCCGCTCGCCGCGACGCGCAGCGAGCGCACCTCGCCGGCGCCCGCCGGGGAGCCCGAGGGGCCGATCCGCTCCACCCGCAGCCGGCCGGTGTCGTCGACGAGGTCCTCCGCGACGAGCAGCGCCCGCTGGTCGTCGGGCATCGCGCCGGCCCACTCGCGGCCGTCGCTGGAGGTCACCATGACCCCGACGCCCAGCACCCGGGCCACCTCCGCGGCGATGCCCCGCAGGTCGCCGCCCTCGAGCACGATCTGGGTCAGCGCCGAGTGGAGCGCGTCGACACGGGCGAGCGCCGCGATCGCGCTGTCCTCCCGATGAGGGTCTATCAAGATGTGCACTCCCCTTGGCCGATCCTTGGCAGATCCTCACATTCTGCCCCACGCCGCCGCGCCACTAGCGTCGAGGACGTGCCTCCCTCCCCCTCGTCCGCCACGGCCACCGCCGTGATCGCGGCGAGCGCGCCGGCACGCGTCCGCGACCTCCTCGCGGCCCAGCCCGACGGCACGACCCCGGTGGTGCACCGCGGCTCGCAGGCGGTGTACGTCGAGGTGCAGGGGAACTGCGTCGGCGTGGTCGCCGCCACCGCGACCGCGGTCCCGTGCGCGCTGCAGGTGGCCGGGGACTTCGTGCCCGCCGCCGGGCGCGCCGCGATCCGCGACGGGGTGCTGCACCTCGACGACGCGGCGCTGCGCATCGGGCGGATCCGCGACGTCCGGGTCCCCCGCCTGACCGGGGTCCTCGCCGCCGGCCCCGCGCCACTGTCGGCCGACGAGGTCGCCGCACTGGTCGGCGTGGGCGACGGCCTCACGCCGTACGGCGACGACGTGCTGTGCGGCTGGCTGGGCGCCCACCGGGCCGCCGGTGTGGCCACTCCCGACGTCGACGACGCGGTCCGCGCGCTCGCGCACCGCACCACCCTGCTCTCCGCGACCCTCCTCGACTGCGCCGTGCGCGGCGAGGTGCTCGCGGAGTTCGCGGACTGGCTGCGCTCCCTGGGCACCCCCCGGGAGCCCGCGGCCGCGGCCACCCTCGCTTCCATCGGCCACACCTCCGGCCTCGGTCTGCTGCGCGGCGCCCGGCGCGCGCTGACCGCCCTCGGCATCCGGGCGGAGGTCGCTGCATGAGCACAGCCGTCAGTTCCGAGACCGGTCCCGGCACCGGCACGTCCCACGTCGAGCTGCGCTCGGGTGCGTACGCCGACTCCGTCGCCCTGCTCCAGGTCAGCCGCAGCGTCCAGGGGGTCGCCGGGGTCCGCGCGGCCCAGGTCGCGATGGCCACGCCGCTCAACATCGAGGTGCTGACCTCAATGGGCTTCGCGGTGCCGGACGCAGCCGGGCCCAACGACATGGTGGTGGCGGTGCGCGTCGACGACGAGGACGCGCTCGCCGGTGCCCTCGCCGCGGTCGACGAGGCGCTGCGCGCGGCCGGCAAGCGCTCGACCGGTGCCAGCGCCGACGTCGCGCCGCACCGCACCACCGCCACCGCCCTGCGCGACGCCGAGGACGGCGCGGTCGCGCTGGTCTCGGTGCCCGGCCAGCACGCGCTGGTCGAGGCCATGGACGCCCTCGACGCCGGGCGCGACGTGATGATCTTCAGTGACAACGTCCCGGTCGAGCAGGAGGTCGCGCTCAAGCGCATCGCCGCCGACCGCGGCCTGCTCGTGATGGGCCCGGACTGCGGCACCGCCGTCGTCGGCGGCGTCGGTCTCGGGTTCGCCAACGTGGTGCGACCGGGCCCGGTGGGCATCGTCGCCGCCTCGGGCACCGGCTGCCAGCAGCTGCTCTCGCTCCTCGACCACGCGGGCGTCGGGGTGACCTCGGCGCTCGGCGTCGGCGGCCGCGACCTGTCCGCGGAGGTGGGTGGCCTGGCCACCCGCGAGGGGCTGCGCCGCCTCGACGCCGACGCCGACGTGGAGCTCGTCGTCGTGGTCTCCAAGCCCCCGGCCGCCTCCGTGGCCACCGAGCTGGAGCAGTACGCCGCGTCGCTCGAGACCCCCGTGGAGCTCGCGCTGCTCGGCGCCGGGCAGCCCGACCTGACCGCCGCCGCGGAGCGGGTGCTCACGCGGCTCGGCGTACCGGTCCCGGCCTGGCCGGTGTGGGGCAGCGCCCGCGCCGCCACCGGCCCGCTGCTGCGCGGGCTCTTCGCCGGCGGCACGCTGGCCGGCGAGGCCCGCCTGATCGCCGCCGAGGCGCTCGGGGAGGTCACCAGCGCGCCCGCCGCGCTCGCCGGCGACACCCACGCGGTCGTGGACTTCGGCGACGACGAGCTCACCACCGGCCGTGCGCACCCGATGATCGACCCGACCCTGCGCCTGGAGCACCTCGCCCGGGTGGGCGCCGACCCGCGCACCGGCGTCGTGCTGCTCGACGTCGTGCTCGGCCACGGCGCCGAGGACGACCCGGCCGGCTCGCTGGCGCCTGCGCTCGCCGCCGTCGCCGCCCCGGTGCTGGTGACGGTGGTCGGCACCGGCGCCGACCCCCAGGACCTGGAGCGGCAGGTCCGGCTGCTGGCCGAGGCCGGCGCCGAGGTCCACCTTTCCAACGCCGGCGCGACCCGCCGCGCCCTCGAGCTGCTGGAGGCCCGCGCATGAGCACCCCCACCGCCCCCGTGTCCTCCGTCGTCAACGTCGGCGCCGACCTGCTCGCCGACGCCGTCGCCAGCCAGGCCGTCGACGTCGCCCGGGTGGACTGGCGCCCGCCGCTGCCCGGCACCGAGTCCGACCTGGCCACCGTCGCGGCCGACCCGCTGCGCCGTGACGCCAACGCCCGCGCGGTCGCGGCGTACCACGGCGTGACGGCTCGACTGGTCGACGTCGTGCCCGCCTCCGAGGCGCTCGGCCTGGAGCCGGGGCAGTTCCTGCACGCCGGCCCGCCGATCACCTGGGACCGCGCGTCCGGCCCGCTGCGCGGTGCGCTGCTCGGCGGCGCAGCCTTCGAGGGCCTGGTCGAGGACCCCGAGGACGCTGCGGCGCTCTTCGAGGCCGGCTCGTCGGTCTCCCTGGAGCCCTGCCACCACCGCGGCACCGTCGGCCCGATGGCCGGCGTGGTCACCCCGAGCATGTGGATGTTCGTCCTCGAGGACGTCGAGACCGGGCGGCGTACCCACTGCTCGCTCAACGAGGGCCTGGGCAAGGTGCTGCGCTACGGCGCCTACTCCCCCGACGTGCTCGAGCGGCTGCGCTGGATGCGTGACGTGCTCGGCCCGCTGCTGCAGGGCTCGGTGCGCGCGGTGCGCGACTCCGCGGGTCCCGTGGACGTGACCGGCATCCTCACCCAGATGCTCCAGATGGGCGACGAGGCGCACAACCGCAACCGCGCCGGCACCTTGATGCTGCTGCGCGACCTCGCCCCCGCGATGGTGCTGGAGAGCGAGCGCGGCGGCGGGCTGAGCCCCGCCGACGTCGCCGAGGGCCTGCGCTTCATCGGCGGCAACGACCACTTCTTCCTCAACCTCGCGATGCCCGCCTGCAAGCTCGCGCTCGACGCGGCCCGCGGCATCGAGGGCTCGACGATGGTCGTGGCGATGGCGCGCAACGGCACCGACTTCGGCATCCAGACCGCCGGCACGGGCGATGAGTGGTTCACCGGTCCCGCCCAGCTCGCCGACGGGCTCTTCCTCGGCGACTACGGCCCGGACGACGCCAACCCCGACATCGGCGACTCGGCCATCACCGAGACCGCCGGCATCGGCGGCTTCGCGATGGCCACCGCCCCCGCGATCGTGCGCCTCGTCGGCGGCACCGTCCCCGACGCCCTCGCCACCACCCGCCGCATGCACGAGATCGCCCTCGCGGAGAACCCGCGCTGGTCGGTGCCCGTCCTGGACTTCCAGGGCACCCCGACGGGCATCGACGTGACCCGCGTCTGCCGCACCGGCATCCTGCCGCAGATCAACACCGGCATGGCCGGCAAGGTCGCGGGCGTCGGCCAGGTCGGCGCCGGGCTGGTCACCCCGCCCGAAGAGATCTTCCCGAAGGCGCTCGCCCGCCTCGCCGAGCTCACCCGCGAGCGCGCGCAGGCCTGATCAGCACGCTCCCCCGGTCGCCCGGGGCCAGGGCCGGATCCTTCCGGCTCAGGCCTCGGGCGATCGCTGCTCAGCTGACGATGACGGTGACCGTGCCCAGGACGACGGGCTCTCCGTCGGCGGTGATGGTCAGCGTCACGGTGGTACGGCCGGGCGCCATCGCCACCCAGGAGTGTGGGTAGTTCGGTCCCTGCTTCCAGTCGTCGACGGCCAGGGAGCTGCCGTCAAGCTCGCCGGCGAGGGTGCCGGCACGGTTGCCGTCCGCGTACGCCCAGACGCGATCGCCGACATCGACCTTGAGCGTGGCGCCGGCCCGGACCTGGGCGTCCTCCAGCGCCGTGTCGCCCTCACCGGCGGCCATCCCGACCCGCACCTCGTCGGCGGGTCCCTCGGGCTCGGCGACCATGGTCACGGTCACCACGGCGCCGGGGTCCAGCATGGTGCCCGGTTGCGGTGAGGCCCCGAGGACGTAGCCGGCTGCGACGCCGGGCATCTTCTTCGTCTGGACCTCGGCGTTGAAGCCTGCCTCGCGCAGCGCGTCGAGGTACTTCTCGCCGGCGCTCTCTTGCTCGTGGACAGAGAGGGTCTGGTATCCGGGCACGCCGACCTGGTCGTCCGCGATGCGGATCTGCTCCAGGATGCGGTCGACGTCGGCTGCGCTGGTGGAGGACTCGGCGCGGAAGGACACGCCCAACGACGGGAGGTGGACCGTTCCGTTGCAGACCTGCGTGTCGCCGACGTCGGGCGCGCAGCGGGTCCCTTGGCGCTGCGCCTCCATGCCATCGAGGGTGAAGGTCTCATCGGCGGTGAAGTCGAAGCGCGGCTTGCCCTGCGTGACCTCGACGCTGTCGACGCCTCGGGGACGGTTGGTGAGGCAGAGCGGGATGACACCGACGTCGATGACGACGGTGTCCTTCTGCGGCACCCCGCACCGGGTCTCGTTCGTGCCCCAGCTCTGCGGGACGGCGATGGCGGCGTGGCCGAGCCCGACGAGTCGCACGTCGGATGCGGGAGCGGCAGGGGTAGGGGATGCGGCGGGCGGCTGCGGGCCTGGTGCACCGCCCGTCGAGGAGAGCACAGCAGTTCCGCCGGCGACGGCGACGACTGCCGCGGCGCTGGCCAGGGCCAGCGTGAGGGCACGGCGTCGGCGCACGCGGTCGGCCGCACCGACCATGGTGTCCACGGGTGCCGGCCCGACGTGCACGCGGCCCGCGGCGCGCTCGAGTAGTTCGGTGAGGTGCTCGTCGGTCATGGTGTGCCTCGCAGTTCGGCCAGGTGGGGGTCTTCGGCGAGGACCTTCAACGCCCGCGACAGGCGGCTCTTCACGGTGCCGGTCGCCACGCCGAGCACGGCCGCCATCTGCTGCTCGCTCAGGTGGGCGTAGTAGCGCAGCACCACGGCCGTCCGCTGGTCGCGGTTGAGCCGGTCGAGGCTGCGCAGCACCGCGTCGGCCGTGTCGATGGCCACCGTGTGGTCGAGGCTGGGCGTCTCGGGCATGTGGGCGGTGGCGTGCTCGCGGGTCCAGTGCCGCCTGCGCGAAGAGGCGAAGGTGTTGACGAGCACGCGGTGCACGTACGCGTCGCGATCATCGGCCCGCTCCACCTTGCGCCAGTGGACCAGGCAGCGCATCAGCGCCGCCTGCACCACGTCCTCGGCCTCCGCCGGCGAACAGCCGAGCAGGACGGCAGCGCGAACGAGCCGCGGCCATCTCGCCGCGACGTACTCGCTGAACTCGTCGTTCCGGGTCATCCCGCCCCTGCTCCTGTCGTGGTCCTCAAAGACGTAGACGCGCCAGCTCGTGGCTGAGGTTCCGTTGCCTGAACACCGGGGTCCGACCTTCTCGCTCGCGGCCCGCGCAGGGCCGCGACCCCGCCAGCGTCAGCTGGCGGGGTCCGGGGCGGTCGACCTACTCGTCCGGTGGGTGTGCGACCCCTGGGGCGCCCTCGGCCCCCGTTGGTCGAGCGGGCGTCCGTTGGTCGAGCGGGCGTCCGTTGGTCGAGCGGGCGTCCGTTGGTCGAGCGGGCGTCCGTTGGTCGAGCAGGCGTCCGCTGGTCGAGCAGGCGTCCGCTGGTCGAGCGGACGTCCGTTGGTCGAGCGGACGTCCGTTGGTCGAGCTTGTCGAGACCGGAGTCCGAGGAACGTCGACCCGGACACGGGTGTGGCCCCGCCAGCGTCGGCTGGCGGGGTCCGGGGCGGTCGATCTACTCGTCCGGCGGATGTGCGGTGACGAGCCGGGTCTCGCCGCGGTCCTTGACCAGGTGCAGCCCGTGCGGGGATCGCCAGAGGTACGTCGCGGCGTCGGTCCTGTCATAGGTCCACGCCGTGTGGGTCTTCGCCCGATGATGTCGCCGGCACAACGGCGCCAGATTGCAACTGCAGGTCGGGCCACCGTCACCGTGGGCAGTGACGTGGTCGGTGTCGCACCTGCGGGCCGGGCGTTCGCACCACGGGAACGCGCACACCGGCTGGGCCAGACGGGTCTGCTCGGTGAGCTTGTCAGGGATCGCGTAGGCGTCGGTGTGGTGATGGGCATCCAAGTCGATGACCGGCTTGATCACCACCTGGGTCTCGGGGTTGGCGCACCAGTCGCGGACCTGTTCGGTCGACACGATCGACCGGGTCTCCTCGACGTGCGCGATCCCGGCCTCATCACGGGAGATCGCAGCGTCGGAGAGGTGGACGTGGATGACGACCTGGCGGGGCTTGACCGCCGACGCGGCGCCCTCACCGGCCTCGCCCCGCAGGTCGAAGGCGAGCTGGCGTCGGGCGAACTCCCCGGCGGCCATCGAGCGGCGCACGTCCAACGACTCCGTCGACCCGAGCGCGGCGAGCTCCTCGGCGCCGTGGCGGATCGCGGTGTCCAGGTCGAGGGCATCGGCCAGGTCGAGCTCGCCCTCCACCCGGACCGTGCCGTCGTGGGTCGCCTCGCGGGTGTGGACGTCGAAGCGGCGGCCGTCCGCGGCCTCGCGGCGCTGCTTCTCCGCGCCCTCGGGGTCGAAGACCGCACGCGCGTGGTCGACGAGTCGCTCGATGCCGGCCCAGCCGACCTTCCCGACCCTTCCGGCGAGCTGGCGGTCCACGAAGTCCGCACCCTCGACTGGCAGCCGCAGCGTCAGCTGCGCGAGTCGGCGGCCCTTCCACACCGGAACCGCACTGGCACGCATCTGGGCCCAGGTCCGCGGCAACCGGTGCGCCAGCTCGAGCGCGGCACCGACCAGTGCGCGGGCGGCGTCGTTCGACATCCCGAGCGCCGCCCCGAGCTCCATCGGCGCGAACTCCGCCACCAGCGGCGTCCCCTCACCACCCAGGGGCACCGCCACCTCAGCGAAGACCCACGCCGCGGCCGGCGCCTGCGGCGAGATCGACTCCGCCGGGTGCATCACCGCCCAGGCCAGGGCGGCCTCCAGGACCCCGAACTCCGCCCGCTGGGCCGCAGCCCGCTGCTCCTGCGCGAACGCCAGCACGGCGGCTGGGGTGCCGCAGTCGGGGAGCTCGTGGTCGGCCATGCCTCATTCTACTCGAACGCACGTTCGACGAGAAGGGGTCTCGTGCTCTCCGAAGGTAAAGACTTGCGGGCCCGGTGCCTCCGCTGAGCGCCGTCGCCAGGCGGAAGGACATCCGCCCGTGCCCTCAGACCTCGGGCGTCCGCTCGTTGTAGACCCCGGCGTACTCCTGACCGCTCAGCGCCTGCACGGCGCTCATCACCTCGTCGGTGAGCTGGCGCCGGGCCTTGCCCAGGGGGATCCCCTCGAAGCGGCCGGCCACCTCGATAGGGCGGCCGAACTCCACGGTGATCGGCACGATCCGGGGCAGCCGCGCGCCGACCGGCTGGACCCGCTCGGTGCCGACCAGGCCGACCGGGACGATCGGGCAGCCGGCGGTGAGCGCGAGGTGGGCGACGCCGGTGCGCCCGCGGTAGAGACGACCGTCGCGCGAGCGGGTGCCCTCGGGATAGATGCCGAACGCCTCGCCACGGCCGAGCACCTCCAGCGCGGTGTCCAGGCTGGCGATCGCGGCGCGGGAGTCGTCGCGGTCCACCGGGAGCATGCCGAGCCCCTCGAACCAGGCCCGGCTGATCGCCCCGGAGACGCCGGTGCCGGTGAAGTAGTCGGACTTCGCCAGGAACACCACGGTGCGCGGCACGACCACCGGGATCACGACGGAGTCGACGAAGCTGAGGTGGTTGCTGGCCAGGATCACCGGGCCGGTGCGCGGGACGTTCTCCAGGCCCCGGACCGTCGGACGCCAGACCGCGCGGGCGAGTGGCGGGACGATCGAGTGGAGGGCGCGGTAGAGCACCCGCCCAGTCTGGTGGTTACTCGCCGGTCCGCCGATCCGGTCCGTCCCTCGGCGCGCCGCCCCGCCATGGGCGCCGACTCACGGACGTTGCCGGGCCGCCCTGAGTGCGCGTACTCAGTGCGGCTGAGCAGGCGCACGCTGCCGGTGGCGCCGCGCCGCTGGTGGCATGGCCCCATGCCTCGCTTCTACGACCCCACGACCTGCCCGGAGTGCGCCGCGCCGATCGGGCCGGCGCCCTCGCAGTGCGGCGCGTGCGCGCTGCCCCTGACCGGGCCGCTCGCCGTGCAGCTGCAGGCCACGCTGCGCCACGCCGACATGCTGCTGATCGCGCTCCGTCGCAGCCCCGCACCCGCCCCGGCACCCGCACCCGCGGCGTACCCGGCGTATCCGGCAACCGCCTCGAGTACGCCGCGCCGCACCGGCGTCCGCGCCGCGTCCGTGCCCGCGGTCCTGCTGTCGCTGGGCGCGCTCTGCCTGCTGGTGGCCGCGGTGACCTTCCTGGCCGTCGCCTGGTCGTGGCTGGGCATCGGCGGGCGCACCGGCGTACTGCTCGCCCTCACCGCAGGGAGCGCGGGGGCCGGCGCCTGGGCGGCACACCGCGGCCTGCGGACGGCCGCCGAGTCTCTCAGCACCGTCGCCCTCGGGCTGCTCGCGCTCGACGTCCTCGGCGCGGCGGCGGCCGGCTGGCTGGCCGGGAGCTCCGGCGCCCAGACCCTCGCCGCCGTGGGCGCGGCGCTCGCCGTGGGCGGGTGGGTGCTGCTGCTGCCGCCCGCGCGGCTGGTGGCCCCGCAGCTGGCGGTACCGGCCGGGATCTCGGTGTGCGCCCTCGGGACCGCGGTGGACACCGGCTGGGTGCGCCCGGTCGCGCTCGTCGCGGTGCTCCTGCTCCTCGCCGTCGTGGCGCTCGCCCGCCGCACCGGTACGGCGCCGCTCGCGACCGCAGCTTCGCTGGCGGCGGTGCCCGCCTGGCTCGCCCTCCTCGGAGCGGGCCTCGCCCGCGGACTGGACGACCCGGCCCTCGGCGCGCTCTGGACGAGCTCGACGGGACCCGTCCTGCTCCTCACCGCCGCCCTCCCGCTGCTGGGGATCGTGGTCGTGCCGGGCCACCGCCTGCTCGAGCAGGTGTGCGCGGCGACCAGCGCCGTGACGCTGACCGGCGTGCTCCTGCTGCCCGTGCTCGACGAGCCCGCCTCGACCGCGGCCGCGGCAGCGCTCGGCGCCCTTCTCGTCTGGAGCGGCCTGCTGGCCCGGGCCCCGCGCCGCTGGGCGACCGCACCCCTGGTCGCCGCGGTCACCGCGGCCCTCCCCGTCACGGTGGTCGTGCTGACGCTCCTGACAGCGGCCACCGCCCGGTCCCTGTCCGGCCTCGCCCTCTTCGGCTCCCCCGCCTCCGCGCCGCTGCCCGCGGTATCCCTCCCCCTGGCGCCGGCGCTGCTGATCCCCTCCGTCGCGGGCCTCGCGCTGGCCGCGCTCGCGGCGGCGCCGGGGCTGCGCGACCGTCGTGCCCTCGCCCCGGGCGCGCTGGTCCTCGCCCTCGCCGGCGCGGGCACCGTCGCCCTCGAGAGCGCCGACCGGTGGCCGGTCGTCGTCGCCCTGCTCGTGCCGGGTGCGGTGGCCGGGGCACTCGGCCTCCGCCGCGGTCGTACGACGTGGCAGGTGACGGGCGTCGTCGTGCTGGCCGCCGCGGTGCTCGTGGGCCTGCCGAGCGCGGCCCTGGCCGCGGGCGCGCTGCTGCTCCTCGGGGCGCTCACCGGAACCATGACCGCGCAGGACCGGGTCCCGGGCCCCGCGGTCCTGCCGCCGGCGGCCGGGCTGCTGGTGCTGGCCGTCGGCGACCTCGCCGGCGCCCACCTCGACCTGGTGAGCCTGGTGGTCCTGCTGGTCCTCGGGCTGCTCGCCCTGGCCCGGCCCCGCCTCGAGCTGCTCGTGTCGGCCGCGGCGCTCGCGGTGCCCGTCGCGTCCGCCGGGGTGCTCGCCGCGCCCGACCAGTCGTGGTCCCTGGCGGTGCACCTGTGCGTCTCGGGCGCCCTGGTCACCGGTGTCGCCCTGGTCCACGCCCGGCGCGAGCTGGGCGCGGTGGGCGGCGTGCTGCTCGCCGCAGCGACCTGGGTGCGGCTGGCCGACCTCGGGGTGGGCACGCCGGAGGCCTACACCCTGCCCAGCGCGATCGTGCTGGCGCTCCTCGGCCTCCGGGCGATGCGCCACGACCCGAGCGTGCCGAGCACCCGCGTGCTCCTGCCCGGGCTGGTGCTGGGCACCGTCCCGACGCTGCTGGTGGTGCTGGCCAGCGACCCGGTCTCGCTGCGCGCGGCCCTCCTCGGCCTCGCCTGCCTGGTGCTCGTCCTGGGCGGGGCCCACCTGCGCTGGCAGGCGCCGTTCGCCGTCGGCGCGGTCGCCGGACTGCTGGTGGTGCTGCGCGAGCTGGCGCCGTACGCCGCCGCGCCGCCGCAGTGGCTGCTCATCGCCGCCGCCGGCACCGTGCTGAGCGTCGTCGGCATCACCTGGGAGCGACGCGTCGCCGACCTGCGCCGGGCCGCGGCGTACGCCGGCCGGTTCCGCTGAGCGCCCACGCCCACGAAGAAGCCCCCGGGACGAGGTCCCGGGGGCTGCGGATCGGATCGGCGAGGTTCAGATCAGCCAGCGGTGGCGCTGCACCAGCGGCAGGCTGGACCAGAGGCGACCGAGGCCGAGGGTGCGTCCGCTGTCGAGGAGGGCCAGCATCACCAGCAGGCCGGCGTAGATGAGGTGGTCGTCCATGAAGGGGTTGTTCGCCGGCCAGAGCGCGGCGGCCCACATGAGCACCAGCATCAGGGCCCCGGAGACGGCGGCGATCCGGACACCGATGCCGAGCATCAGCGCCAGGCCGATGCCGGCGAGACCGACCATGAACGCGACGTCGACGACGGTGTGCCCGGCGAGGCTCTGGAACGCATCGGCGAACGGGCCGGAGGTGCCGAAGGAGAGGAAGCCCTCGGTCGGGCTGCCGCCGTTGATCCACGACGCGTCGCGCTCGGTGGCGAAGCCGAGGCCGAACAGCTTGTCGAGGAAGGCCCACAGGAAGACCCAGCCGAGGCTGATGCGGAGCACGGCACCGACGTAGCGGGCGGCGCGGGCGCCGGGGGTGTCGGGGGCGACCAGCTCGGGCTGGACCTGGCTCTGGTCGGCGAGCGAGCCGTTGCCGTGCCGCTGACCTCGGGGGGTGGTGTGGACGTTCATGGCTGCTCCTCCTGTTCTGCTCGGCTGGGGCGTTCTCTGATGACTCCACCGTGCCGCTGGTGGGGTCTTCCCGGGGAGAGTCGGAGGTTCACACCCGGCGGGACCTACTGCCCGCGGGGCGCGGGGTCTAGGTCCGGCCAACGGGCTATGCGGAGGTCGACCGCCCCCGAGGACCGGTACGGCGTGCCCTCGGCCAGGTGGTGCTCGCGCGCCCGCGCCGCCAGCCCCGGGGGCACCGTGCCGTCCGCGCGGACCACGCGCCACCACGGCACCGCGGCCCCGTGCTCGGCCATCACCGCACCGACCCGGCGCGGCCCGTAGCGCCCGAGCGCCGCCGCGATCGCGCCGTACGTCGTGACCCGGCCGGGCGGCACCTGCTCGACGAGCGACAGCACGGCCTCGACGTAGTCCTCGGGATGACGCACGCCTCGACGGTAGGCCAGCCCGCCGGATGGAGGCGCTCCGGGCCGCCGTCGACCCGGAGCGCCCTCCCCGCCCCCCGGCGGGTCGATGAGGATCAAGCGCGACGTTCGTCAGTTCCAACGCGCGGAGCCGCGCCGGGTTACGCCCGGACGCGACACTGCCCCGCCCGGCGGACCGGACGGGGCAGCGCGAGGAGCAGGTTGGGACCTGCCGCCGGACTCAGTACGACGGCTGGCTGGGGTCGATCTGGTTGACCCAGGCGACCACGCCGCCACCGACGTGGACGGCGTCGGCGAAGCCGGCGCCCTTCACGATCGCCAGCGTCTCGGCCGAGCGCACACCGCTCTTGCAGTGCATGACGACCTGCTTGTCGGAGGGCAGCTTCTCCAGCGCGGAGCCGTTGAGGAACTCGCCCTTGGGGATCAGCACCGAGCCGGGGATCTTGTTGATCTCGTACTCGTTGGGCTCGCGGACGTCGACGAGGACGAAGTCCCGCGTGCCCTCCTCGCGCTCCTTGAGCATCTGCTCGAGCTGGACCACCGAGATCGTCGAGCCCGCAGCGGCGTCGGCGGCCTCGTCGGAGATCGCCCCGCAGAAGGTCTCGTAGTCGATCAGGCCGGTGACGGTGGGGTGCTCACCGCACAGCGCGCAGTTCGGGTCCTTGCGGACGCGCAGCTTGCGGTACTCCATCTCCAGGGCGTCATAGATCATCAGCTTGCCGACGATCGGGTCGCCGATGCCGGTGAGCAGCTTGATCGCCTCGTTGACCTGGATCGAGCCGATCGAGGCGCACAGCACGCCGAGCACGCCGCCCTCGGCGCAGCTGGGGACCATGCCCGGCGGCGGCGGCTCGGGGTAGAGGCAGCGGTAGCACGGGGCGTCCACGGACTCGCCGTTCTCGTCGGTCGCATGCGGCCAGAAGACCGACGCCTGACCGTCGAAGCGGTAGATCGATCCCCAGACGTAGGGGATCTTCAAGAAGTACGCCGCGTCGTTGACCATGTAGCGCGTCGCGAAGTTGTCGGTGCCGTCGACGATGAGGTCGTAGCCCTCGAAGACCTGAAGCACGTTGTCGTTGTCGAGGCGCTCGTTGTGCACCACGACGTTGACGTAGGGGTTGGCCTCCTGGATGGCGTCGCGTGCCGACTCCGCCTTGGGGCGCCCGATGTCGCTCTGGCCGTGGATGATCTGGCGCTGCAGGTTGGACTCGTCGACCTCGTCGAACTCGGCGATGCCGATCGTGCCGACGCCGGCCGCGGCCAGGTAGAGCAGCGCGGGACTGCCCAGGCCGCCGGCGCCGATGACCAGCACCTTGGCGTTCTTCAGCCGCTTCTGCCCGGTCATGCCGACGTCGGGGATGATCAGGTGGCGGCTGTAGCGACGCACCTCGTCGATGGTCAGCTCGTCCGCCGGCTCCACCAGGGGAGTAAAGGACACGACATGCTCCTTGCAAGGGTTCGTCTCGGTAGTCGTCGACGACAGCGACCGGAGCCGCGACCGTCCACGGCACAACGCCGCACGACACCACCATGTTCCCTCCTCGCCTTCCGAGGCCCGGCACGGCGTCCCGTCATCCGGACCTGCGCTACGGGCCGGTAGGGTCCCCACGACACTCGGGATCGGACTCGTTGAGGAGCACAGGTGGGCGCAGGGCAGTACGACGTCGACAGCGGCCGCCCCCGTGGCGCACGGATGCCGCGCCGCGAGCGACGCGCCCAGCTCCTCGGGGCCGCACTCGAGGTGTTCGTGGCACAGGGCTACCACGCCGCCGCGATGGACGACATCGCCGAGCGGGCGGGGGTCTCCAAGCCGGTGCTCTACCAGCACTTCCCCGGCAAGCTCGACCTCTACCTCGCGCTGCTCGACGCCTCGTGCGACACGATCATCGACAACTGCCGCCGTGCGCTGGAGGTCAGCCACGACAACAAGGTCCGCGTCGCGGCCGCGATCGACGCCTTCTACGACTACGTCGCCAGCGAGTCCGGCGCCTTCAAGCTGGTCTTCGAGTCCGACCTGACCAGCGAGCCCGCGGTGCGCGAGCACACCGAGCGGGTGACCACCGAGTGCGCCGCGATGATCGCGGAGGTCATCACCGAGGACACCGACCTGCCGCAGCCCGCCGCGCGCCTGCTCGCCGTCTCCCTGGTCGGAATGGCCCAGGTCTCCGCGCGGTTCTGGCTCGCGGAGGCCGGCGGCATCTCGCGTCCCGACGCCGCGGCGCTCGTGGCCGGGCTCGCCTGGCGCGGCATCCGCGGGTACCCCCGCACCGACTGACCGCCCGGCCCGGGCTCCCGTTCCCGCACCATCCCCCGCAGAACCCATCACCCCATCACAAGGAGGACCCCGTGGAGGTCAAGATCGGCGTGCAGCACGCGCCCCGCGAGCTCGTCGTGGACACCGACGTCACCGGCGACCACGTCCAGGAGCTCCTGGCCCAGGCGCTGGCGGCCGACTCCGTCTTCACCCTGACCGACGTCAAGGGCCGCACCATCATCGTCCCGGCCGCGAAGGTCGCCTACCTCGAGGTCGGCTCCAGCGTCGTCGGCCAGGTCGGCTTCCGCGGCTGACGTCAGCCGCCACCAATGCTCGTCAGCGACATCCTCTGGGCGCTCGTCGGCGGCACCGTCGTCGGGCTGCTCGGCACCCTGTTGACCTCGCGGGACCACGGCGAGCTCCGTGACCCCGTCGAGGTCGACGCGGTGCCGCTGTGGCTGTCGATCCTGTGTGGGGTGGGCGGCGTCGCCCTCGGCAACGTCGCCTACACCCACATCTGGGCGCCGAGCACGCCCGGTCTGGACTGGTGGCGCCACGGCTGGCAGATCGCCGGGGCGCTCGCGCTCGTCGGCGCCGCCGCGGCCGTCACCGTCCGGCGCCGCCGCCGGCGCTGACACCGACTGTTCCCGGCCCGCGGCCGGTGGGCTCAGCTGGCGAGGCCGAGGTTGTCCATCCGCTCGGCGTGCCGCTCGGTGAGCCGGGCGAACATCCGCCCGATGGCGGCGAGGTCGAGCCCCGGGCGGTCGGTGCCGCCGGCGAGCAGCGCGGAGAGCGAGTCCCGCTCGGCCGCCACCCGCTGGGCCTGGATCAGCGCCTCGCCCACCAGCCGGCGCCCCCACAGCGCGAGCCGGCCACCGAGGCGCGGGTCGCGCGCGATCGCGGCGCGCACCCGGCTCACGACGAACTCCGAGTGGCCGGTCTCCTCCAGCGAGCTGACGATCAGGTCGCGGGTGTCGACGTCGAGGTACGCCGCCACCTCGCGGTAGAAGTCGTCGGCGAGCCCGTCGCCGACGTAGGCCTTGATCAGGCTCTCGTACCAGTCCGACGGCGCGGTGTGCTCGTGGAAGGAGTCGATGGGCGTGCGGAACGGCGCCATCGCCGCGAACGGGTCGGCGCCGAGCTCCTCGAGGCGGCGCTGGAGCAGCCCCACCTTGCCGAACTCCCCCGCGGCCATCGTCGCGATCGCGACCTTGTCCTCGAGGGTCGGAGCGAGCCGGGCGTCCTCGGCGAGTCGCTCGAAGGCGCTGATCTCGCCGTACGCGACCGCACCGAGCAGGTCGACGACTGCCTCGCGGTACGCCGGGTCCTCCAGCGCAAGTGGGCCGTGCTCTCCCGGCGAGGATGCAGTCATGCCCCGACCCTACCGATAGACTGCCGGCGAAAGTCCCGTGGCGTCCCCTTCCCCACCGCTTGCGCAGTGCCGAAGGAGCCGGGCGCCGCCTGCATGTGCGCGGCTGACGCCGTCGTCAGGGGTTACCCGCTCTTCTCGATGAGCTCCGCCGCACCGGTCCTACTTCGGTCTGACGGCTGAACCGCTTAGAAAGAGACGAGACACTGACCACCACCTTCCGCGAGCTCGGGGTCCTCCCCGGGATCTGCGACGCGCTGGAGCGCGCCGGCATCACCACTCCCTTCGCCATCCAGGAGATGACCCTCTCGGTCGCCCTGGTCGGCACCGACCTGATCGGCCAGGCCCGCACGGGCACCGGCAAGACGCTGGCCTTCGGCATCCCCGTGATGCAGCGCAGCATCGCGCCCAGCGACCCGGCGTACGCCGACCTGCCGCAGGGCAAGCCGCAGGCACTGATCGTCGCCCCGACCCGCGAGCTCGCGCTCCAGGTCTCCAGCGACCTGCACCTGGCCAGCAAGGACATCGGCCTGCGCGTGCTGACCGTGTACGGCGGCGTCGGCTACGACACCCAGCTCGACGCCCTCGAGGCCGGCGTGGACATCGTCGTCGGCACCCCGGGCCGGCTGATCGACCTGGCCAACCGCAAGGCCCTCGACCTCTCCCACGTCCACGCCCTGGTGCTCGACGAGGCCGACGAGATGCTGGACCTGGGCTTCCTGCCCGACGTCGAGCGCCTGCTGTCGATGACCCCCGAGACCCGGCAGACGATGCTGTTCTCCGCGACCATGCCCTCGGCGATCGTCGCGCTGGCGCGCACCCACATGCGCCACCCGATGAACATCCGCGCGGAGTCCTCCTACGAGAACGCCACCGTCCCCACGACGGCGCAGTTCATCTACCAGGCCCACGACCTGGACAAGACCGAGATGATCGGTCGGATCCTCCAGGCCGAGGACGTCGAGAAGATCGTGGTCTTCACCCGCACCAAGCGCCAGGCGCAGCGGGTGGCCGACGACCTCACCGAGCGCGGCTTCAAGGCCAGCCCGCTGCACGGCGACATGGCCCAGATCGCGCGCGAGAAGGCGATGACGAAGTTCCGCGAGGACAAGATCCAGGTCCTCGTCGCCACCGACGTCGCCGCGCGCGGCATCGACGTCCGCGGCGTCTCCCACGTCATCAACTACACCTGCCCCGAGGACGACAAGACCTACGTCCACCGCATCGGCCGCACCGGCCGCGCGGGTGCCTCGGGCATCGCGGTCACCTTCGTCGACTGGGCGGACCTGCACCGCTGGAAGATGATCAACAAGGCGCTGGACCTGCCCTTCGACTCCCCGCTGGAGACCTACTCCACCTCGGAGCACTTCCTGCACGACATGGGGGTTCCCCCGGGCGTCAAGGGCCGCATCGTGGCCCCCGCGCCGGTCGAGCGCAAGGACCGTGCGCCGCGCCAGGAGCGCGAGAGCGAGCGCCCCGCCCGCAACCGCAACCGGCGACGCACCCGCAGCGGCGAGGACGCCGGCGAGGGCAGCGCGACCACTGCACCCGCTGCGGCCAGCAACGGGGCCGCCGACGGCGCCGGCGAGTCCGCCGGCGAGTCCGCCGGCGAGTCCGCGCCCGGTGAGGGCGCGAGCCGCAACCGTCGCCGTCGTCGTCGCCGTTCCACCGGTGGCGGTGGCGCCGAGGGCTCCGCCGAGGGCTCCGCCGCGGGCGGCGCCGACAGCGGTGCCACGTCGCAGGACGCCCCCGCCGACGCCTGAGTCGACAACTGACCGGTTGCCCCGGGCCTCGCACGTCGAGGTCCGGGGCTTCGGCGTTCCCGGGGGTCTCAGCGGGTGACGACGACCGTGGTGCCGAGCGGGGCGAAGTCCCACAGCAGCCGGGCGTCGGAGCGACGCTGGCGGATGCAGCCGTGCGAGGTCGGGGTCCCGAGCTCGTCGACGCCCTGCAGCAGCACGCCGTCCTTGACCGGGATGTCGTGGAAGCCGATGGCCGCGCCCGAGGGGCCGCGGGTGAAGCGGACGAACCACTTCATCGTGCCGGAGTCGTCGATGCCCACGGCGTCCTCCGAGCGGGAGTAGACCTCGTAGGTGCCGGGCTCCAGGTTGTCGTAGACGGTGCCGGAGACCAGGTAGGTGTGCGCCACGCGGTCGGCATCCTCGACCAGCCACACGCGTTGGCGGCCCTCGCTGTAGACCACCCGGCGCCCCTCGCCCGAGGCCGGGGGCAGCGAGGTGTCGGCGGAGAGCTCGGCGGCCTGGGCCGCGGCGTCGACGACGGCGTACGCCGCGCGGGAGGGAGCGGTCGCGGGCTCGCGCACCGCCCGGCCACCGGCGCCGGCCACCGGCGCCGAGGCCTGCTCGGCGTGCTCGGGGCCGGGGTCGGCCGGCCCGCCGGGCAGCACGCCGGTGCCGCCCAGCACTGCCACGAGGGTCACCAGAAGGGCGGCGCCGAGGGCGGAGATGCGCCCGTAGCGCGGGCGCACGGGTGCGCGGTGGCGGCCCATCAGGACGACTTCCGGGAGGTGCGGGACGGCTGCTGCCCGGCCTTCCGGGCAGTCTTCTGGCCGTTCTTCTGGCCATTCTTCTGGGCGGCCTTCGGGCGCTGGGAGCGCTCCACGAGGCTCTCGGCGACCGCACGGTACGCCGCAGCGCCCTTGCTGGTGCGACTCGTGCTCAGGATCGAGCGCCCCACCGCGGGCGCCTCGGCGAACTTGATGGTCTTGGGGATCGGCGGTCCGAGGACCTCGAGGTCGTAGGTGGAGGAGATCGTCTCCAGCACCGTGCGGGCGTGCTGGGTGCGCCCGTCGTACAGCGTGGGCAGGACGCCCCACACCTCCAGGCCGCGGTTGGTGAAGCGGCGCACGTCGTGGACGGTGTCGAGCAGCTGCCCGACCCCGCGGTGCGAGAGCGTCTCGCACTGCAGCGGCACCAGCACGCCGTCGGCGGCGGTCAGCGCGGCCACGGTGAGCACGCCCAGCGAGGGCGGGCAGTCGAGCAGGACCCAGTCGTAGCCGCCCTCCTCGGTCTCGGCGAGCACCTCGTCGAGGTCGCTGAGCATCCCGGCGAGCACCTGCTCGCGGCCGGTGCGGGTCAGCAGCTCGGCCTCGGCGCGGGCCAGCTCGATGGTCGCCGGCAGCAGGTCGACGCCGTCCTCGGTGCCGACGATGACCTCGAGCGGGTCCAGGCCCTGGGTCAGCACCTGGTGCACCGAGAGCTCCAGGTCCTCCGGGTCGATGCCCAGGGAGAACGTCAGGCACGCCTGCGGGTCGAGGTCGACGAGCAGGACGGAGTGCCCCAGCTCGACGAGCGCGGCGCCGAGGGAGGCGACCGACGTGGTCTTGGCGACGCCACCCTTCTGGTTGGCGAGCGCGAGTGTGGTGCTCACGGTCGTCATCATGCCGGAACGCCTCCACCGGACGAGGGAGGCTGGGGTAAGACTTGTGCATGTCCCGCGACCAGGCCGCTCCCACGCCCTCCGCCACCCGCTCTGCCGGCCCCTCCACGAGCCCCGCTTCCGACCCCTCCGGCACCGCCCCCACCGTCGGATCGCGCACCGCTCTCGTCACCGGGCCGACCGCCGGCATCGGGCGCGCCTTCGCCGAGCAGCTGGCCCGCGGCGGACACGACCTGGTACTGGTCGCCCGCGACCGGGAGCGCCTCGAGGAGGTGGCCGCCGGGCTGCGCGCGTCGTACGGCGTGCAGGTCGAGGTGCTTCCCGCCGACCTCGCCGACCGCGAGCAGCTGCGCGTGGTGGAGGACCGGCTGCGCGACCCGGCGCGCCCGGTCGACCTGCTGGTCAACAACGCCGGCTTCGGGCTCAAGGGCCGCTTCCTCGACAACGACGTGGACACCGAGACTGCGATGCTCGACGTCCTGGTGACCGCGGTGATGCGCCTGTCGCACGCCGCGCTCGGGCCGATGGCCGCGCGCGGCCGCGGCGGGATCATCAACGTCTCGAGCGTGGCGGCGTTCCTGCCCCGCGGCACCTACTCCGCCGCCAAGGCGTGGGTGAACAGCTTCAGCGAGTGGGCCGCTCAGGAGTATCGCGACCGTGGGGTGACCATCACCGCCCTGTGCCCGGGCTTCACCCGCACCGAGTTCCACGCCCGCATGGACGTGCGCCAGGACTCCGCGCCCGACTTCCTCTGGCTCGACGCCGACGAGCTGGTCGCCACCGCGCTCGCCGACCACGCGCGCGGGCGGGTCTACTCGGTGCCGAGCCTGCAGTACAAGGCGATCACCACGGCGGCCCGGGTGGTCCCGAACCGCCTGCTCCAGCGGCTGCAGTCGCTCGGGCGCCGCTGAGCGCGGCTCAGCCCTCGCCGGCGATGAACGCGCGGACCGCGTCGGCGATCAGCTGCACCGCGATGGCCGAGAGCAGCAGGCCGGCGATCCGGGTGACCAGCAGGACGCCGGACTCCCGGATCAGGCGCAGGATCGGCAGCGAGAAGCGCATCGCCGCCCACAGCATCAGGTGCACCGCCACGATGCCGATGGCCACCGCGCTGAACGTCGCGGCGTCGTCGACGCGCTCGACGAAGAGCATCACCGCCACGATCGCGCCCGGGCCCGCCAGCAGCGGCGTCGCCAGCGGCACGATCGCGACGTTGCCGGTGGTCGAGGTCGGTTCCTTGTCGTTGCCGGTCAGCAGCTCCAGGGCGATCAACAGCAGGAGCAGGCCACCCGCACACTGCAGCGCGGGCAGCGAGATGTGCAGGTAGGACAGGATCGACTGCCCGAAGAGGGCGAAGGCCACGATGACGAAGAAGGAGACGACGACCGCGGTGAGGGCCGCCCGGCGGGCGTACCCCTCCGCGCGGCCGCTGGTCAGGGACAGGAAGATCGGGATCGTGCCGACCGGGTCCATGATCACGAACAGGGTCACGAAGACCTCGACGACCAGGACCGTGTCGAGGACAGAGCTCACGGGCGTACCACTTCAGGGGTCGGGCGTCCGCTGCGGGCGGACGCGATGGCCGCCAGGTCCAGGAGCCTGGCGTACTCGTCGGGATGGGTGGTGTTGACGCCGAGGTCGTGGTCGACCTTGCCGGCGCCGTGGTGGTCGCTGGCGCCGGTGATGACCAGGTCGAGCTCGCGGGCCAGGCCGCGCAGCTCGGCGCGGGTTGCGGCGTCGTGGTCCTGGTGGTCGACCTCGATGCCCGCCAGTCCGTGGCCGCGGAGCTCGGCGAGGTCGTCGAGGTCGGGGAACCGGCGGCGGCTGCGCCCCCACGGGTGGGCGATGACGCTGACCCCGCCGGCGGAGGTCACGTGGCCGAGCACGTCGACCAGCTCGGCGGCGTAGCGGGAGACGTGGGCCGGACGGCCCGCGCCCAGGTAGCGGTCGAAGGCCTCGGTCCGGTCCGCCACGACGCCCTTGGTCACCAGTGCGTCGGCGATGTGCGGGCGACCGGTGGCGGCGGTGCCGCGGGCGGCACGGCGCACGTCGTCGGCGTCGATGTCGATACCGAGGTCGCGCAGCCGGGACAGCATCTCGGGCACCCGGGCGCGCCGGCCCTCGAGCACGGCGTCCAGCTCGGCGACCAGCGGCGGGTAGGTCGGGTCGGGCAGGTAGGCCAGCAGGTGCACGCTGTGGCCGCGGTGGGTCGTGCTGATCTCCATCCCGCGCACCAGCTCGATCCCGGCCGACCGGGCCGCGTCGGCGGCCTCGTCCCAGCCGGCGGCGGTGTCGTGGTCGGTGATGGCCAGCACGTCGAGCCCCGCGGCGCGCGCGCCGGCGACCAGCTCGGCCGGGGTCTCGGTGCCATCGCTCGCCCGCGAGTGGGTGTGGAGATCGATGCGCACGGCAGGACTCTAGGGGCGCCCCGCCGCGTGGACCGATTTTCGAGGTGCTATCCACACTGTGATGTCGGCGATCACCACAGCGGGTGGGGTCCGCCGTACGGCAGGTCGAGCAGCGGCGCCCCGAGGCCGGAGACGTCGCGCAACGCCCAGTCCCTGCCGAGCATCAGCACCGCGGCGGCGGGTCGCACGACGATCCACAGCCAGCGGCCGTCCGCCTCTCCGGCCACCACGCTGCGGTCCCACTCCCCCGGCTCCGCGCTGATCGAGACCGTCCACAGGCGCACCACCTGGCTGCCGATCCGCACCGAGGCGACCGCCGGGCCGTGGCCGATCTCCTGGCCGGGGTCGGCGCCGCGGGTGCCGGCCACCCGGGACCCCAGCCCGACCCCGGTCTCCTCGGCCACCACCAGGACGTCGACGGGGCCGTCGGCGTCGCTGGCCCCGGAGCAGCCGGTCATGGTGGCGCGCAGGTCCCCGTCGTCCCCCGCGGCAGCCATGTCGGTGACCGCCCAGCCGGGGCTCAGCGGCCAGGGCAGGTACGTCGGGAACCCGCGGCTGCGCACCAGGTGCTCGGCGAACGCGTCGTACGACGCCTCCGGCGCGCGCCACAGCGGCGGGACCACGCCGTGCTCGGGGCAGCTCCAGCCGCTCCCCCCGGCGCGCGCCACCGGGGTGGTGCAGCGGGGGCAGCCGGGCACGGACATGGAACAACCGTGGTGACCGGCGCCGCGTTGGTCAAGGGGTTCGCGACGCCCCGCCGGCTCCGCGCGCGGCTCCCGATAGCCTCGGGTGCCCTGTCGCCCCGCGACACCGCCCGCCCGAGGAGCACCTGTGCAGACCGTTCATCCCCCCTCCGCCGACCATCGCGCGCTCGCCGAGCAGCGCCTGGCCGACCTCGCCACGCCGGCGGGGGCCCTCGGTCGGCTGGGGGACCTCGCGATCTGGCTGGCCGCGGCCCAGGGGCAGGTCCCGCCGGCCCCGCTGACCCAGGTCCGCGCCGTCGTGTTCGCCGGGGACCACGGCGTCGCCCAGCACGGCGTGTCCGCCTACCCCGCCGAGATCACCGGCTCGATGGTGCGCACGATGGCCAGCGGCCGGGCGGTGATCTCCGTGCTGGCCGCCCAGCACGACGTCGCGCTGCGGGTGCTCGACCTGGGCGTCGCCACCGACCTCGACGACCTGCCGGCCGCCGTGTCCTCGCGCAAGATCCGCGCGGGCAGCGGCGCCATCCATCTCGAGGACGCACTCACCCACTCCGAGACGCGCGCCGCACTCGGCGTCGGCTCGGCGGTCGCGGCCGAGGAGATCGCCGCCGGCGCCCAGCTGCTGGTCGGCGGGGACATGGGCATCGGCAACACCACCGTGGCCACCGCGCTGCTCGCGGCCTCCTTCGGCCTGGCCGCCGACGAGGTCACCGGACGCGGCACCGGGATCGACGACGCGGGCCTGGAGCGCAAGACCGCGGTGATCCAGCAGGCGCTGGACCGCGTCGGCCCGCGCACGGCCGACCCCATCGAGACGCTCACCGCCCTCGGCAGCGCCGACATCGCCGCGCAGGCGGGCTTCCTCGCCGCGGCCGCGCGAGCCGGCGTCCCCGTGCTGCTCGACGGGGTCATCTCGGTCGCCGCCGCGGTGATGGCCGACCGGCTCGCCCCGGGCGCGGCCGCCTGGTTCCTCGCCGGGCACCGCTCCACCGAGCCCGCCCAGGGCGTCGCGCTCGACAAGCTCGGGCTGGTGCCGGTCGTCGACCTGGACATGCGCCTCGGCGAGGGCAGCGGTGCGCTGCTCGCCCTCCCGGTGCTCCGCTCGGCGGCGCTGGTGCTGCGCGACGTCGCGCTGCTCAGCGAGGTCATGCCCTGAGCGGGGACCGGCCCCACGGGTCGAGCGGCGCGACGCTGCTCGACGCGGTGCGCTTCGCCGTCGGCACCCTCACCGCGGTGCCCGTGACGCCCCCACGGGTCGTGGACCGGCGCGTCGCCCTCACCGGGCTGCTGCTGGCGCCGCTGGCCGTGGTGCCGCTCGGCCTGCTCGTCGCGATGGTCCTCGCCGGCGGCCGCGAGCTCGGCCTGTCGTCGCTGGCCGTGGGGGTCGCCGCCACCGCCGCCCTCGCCCTGGGCAGCCGGGCCTTCCACCTCGACGGGCTGGCCGACACCGCCGACGCCCTGACCAGCTCCTACGACCGCGAGCGCGCCCTGGCGGTGATGAAGCGCGGCGACACCGGCCCGGCGGGCGCCGCGGCGCTGGCCCTGACCCTGGGGGTGCAGGCGGCGTCCTTCGCCGCGCTGACGCACGGCCGGTGGGGCCCGCTCCTCGCCGGCGCACTGGTGTGCGCCTCCCGGGTCGCCCCGGCACTGCTGTGCAGCCGCGGCCTCCCCGCGGCCCGACCGGGCGGCCTCACCGCGTCGTACGCCGGCACGCTGCATCCGGGCGTCCCGCTGGTCGGGTGGGCGGTCCTCGCCGGACTGCTCGCGGCGGTGTCCGCGCTCGCCGGCCTGCCGTGGTGGCGCGGCGTCGTCTGTGCGGTCGTCGGGCTGCTGCTCGTCGCGGCGCTCGCCCGCCGCGCGATGCGCCGCCTGGGCGGCGTCACCGGCGACATCCACGGCGCTGGGATCGAGCTCGCGCTCGCCGGCATGCTGCTGGCCGCGACCTGAGTCGCGGCCAGCAGGCACTTCCCTCGGTTCAGCCGGCGGCCGGACCCGGCCAGTTCTTGTCGGGCACCGGGGTCGGGCGGCCCGGCTGCTCGCCGCCGCGGGCGTCGAGGTAGCTCCGCTTGGGCACCATGACCTTGCGCCGGAAGATGCACACGACGGTGCCGTCGGCCTTGTAGCCGATGGTCTCCACGTAGACGACGCCACGGTCGTCCTTCGACTTCGACTCGAACTTGTCGAGCACCGTCGTCTCGCCGTAGATCGTGTCGCCGTGGAACGTCGGGGCGACGTGGCGCAGCGACTCCACCTCGAGGTTGGCGATCGCCTTGCCCGAGACGTCCGCGACGCTCATGCCCAGCAGGATCGAGTAGATGTAGTTGCCCACCACGACGTTCTTGCCGAACTGCGTGGTCTCGACGGCGTAGTTCTCGTCGATGTGCAGCGGGTGGTGGTTCATGGTGAGGAGGCTGAAGAGGTGGTCGTCGTACTCGGTGACCGTCTTGCCGGGCCAGTGCTTGTAGGTCGCACCGACCTCGAACTCCTCATAGCTGCGGCCGAACTGCACAGGGACTCCTTCGTCGCGGGGGCGGGTCCGCCCATCCTGCCCGCTCCGCACCCGGCTGCGCAGCGCCATGTGCGCCGGCTCACGCGCCCGACCGGGAGGTCCCGGCCGGGCGCGGGGCGGGACTAGCTGCCGCCGCCGCCGGCCTTGCGTCGGTGCATCTTCGGAGCACCGCCCACGACCTCCGAGCCGTGGGCCTTCTCCTTGGTCGGTCCCTCCTTGGGGACTCCCCGGTCGTTCGCGTGCTTGCGGTCGAGCGCCTCGCGCATCGCCGCCTTGAGGTCGTCGTTGGCTCCGGTCACGTGTGCCTCCCGGTGTCGCGGTCCGGCCCGGACCGAACGGCCCGGGCCCCTCCACCATCGCAGCAAGCGGGCCCCGGCGTCGACGGCATTCGCCGTCCGCCGGGGCCCGCTGCGCCCGATCTGCCCCGGATCTGCTCCGGACCCGGTCAGGCCTTGAGCTTGTAGTCCTTCAGCACGCTGCGCCCGATGATCATCTTCTGGATGTCGCTGGTGCCCTCGCCGATGAGCATGAACGCCGCCTCGCGGTAGAGCCGCTCGATCTCGTACTCCTTGGAGTAGCCGTAGCCGCCGTGGATGCGGAACGACGCCTCGACGACCTCGTTGCAGTACTCGCTGGCCAGCATCTTGGCCATCCCGGCCTCGACGTCGTTGCGCTGCCCGGAGTCCTTCTTGCGGGCCGCGCGGACCATCATCGCGTGGGCGGTCTCGACCTTCGTGGCCATCTCCGCGAGGCGGAACAGGATCGCCTGGTGCTCGGCGATCGGCTTGCCGAAGGTCTCGCGCTGCTGGGCGTAGGCCACGCC
Organism: Nocardioides ochotonae; assembly: GCF_011420305.2. NCBI lineage: Bacteria > Bacillati > Actinomycetota > Actinomycetes > Propionibacteriales > Nocardioidaceae > Nocardioides > Nocardioides ochotonae. Next base: position 3,118,392 of record NZ_CP061769.1, read on the forward strand.
GAGCTCGAAGGCCCGGTTGGCGATGCCGCAGGCGCGGGCCGCGACGTTGACGCGGCCGACCTCGACGCCGTCCATCATCTGGTAGAAGCCCTTGCCCGGCTCACCACCGAGGATCTGGTCGGCGGAGATCCGGTGGCCCTCGAACACCATCTCGGTGGTGTCGATGCCCTTGTAGCCCATCTTGTCGATCTTGCCGGGCACGGTGACGCCCTGCGCGACCTCGCCGAAGCCGGGGGTCTTCTCGACCAGGAACGTCGTCATGTTCTTGTAGACCGAGTCGGCGCCCTCGTCGGTCTTGACCAGCACCGCGACCAGGGTGGAGGACCCGCCGTTGGTCAGCCACATCTTCTGGCCGGTGATCTCATAGCCGTCGTCGGTGCGGGTGGCCTTGGTCTTGATCGCCGCGACGTCCGAGCCGAGCGCGGGCTCCGACATCGAGAACGCGCCGCGGATCTCCCCGGTCGCCATCTTGGGCAGGTACTTCCGCTTCTGCTCCTCGGTGCCGTGCTTCATCAGCAGGTAGGCGACGATGAAGTGGGTGTTGATGACGCCGGAGACGCTCATCCAGCCGCGCGCGATCTCCTCCACGCACAGGGCGTAGGTCAGCAGCGACTCGCCGAGGCCGTCGTACTCCTCGGGGATCATCAGCCCGAAGATGCCGAGCTCCTTGAGGCCCTCGACGATCTCGGTGGGGTACTCGTCGGCGTGCTCCAGCTCGGTGGCCACCGGGAGGATCTTCTCCTCCACGAAGGTACGGACCGCCTTCAGGATCTCGCTCTGGTCCTCGGTCAGTCCCTCGGTCTCGCACAGGCGACCCATGGTCACTCTCCTCCGCAGTGGCCCGCCCCGCGGCGCGGACGGACGATGGCTTGGCATGGTACGGCGTACCCTCGCGGAGCCTACCGGCGAGTAGTTTCACGCGACATGACCAGGCTCACACAGCCCCGCTGAGCGTGGGAGCGGAAACTACACGTGTGTAGTTCATCGGAAGCGCTGGCGCGCCGTTATTCACACCAGTCACAGTGGTCCCGCGAGCACCAGCGACACCTCCCGCCGCGTGCGACGACCCACCTGACACCCCGTGGCAGAGGCAGGCCAGATGAACCCGACCCATCCCACCCCCCGACGTCCGCTGCGCACCGCAGCCGCCGCGCTGGCGCTGCTCCTCGTGGCGTCCGGGCTGGCCCTGTCGGCCGGGCCGGCGAGCGCCAAGCGGGCCCGGCTCACCGAGCAGCCCGCCGCCGCCACCGTGTCGCGCGTCGCGACCTTCAACGTGCTCGGCCACGGCCACACGACGCCGAAGGGCAACAAGCCGCACTACGACCCCAGCGGGCCCCGGATGACCTGGGCGATCCAGGCGATCGAGGCGGAGGGCGCCGAGGTCGTCGGCTTCCAGGAGTTCGAGCGCCCGCAGTACACCCGGTTCGCGGCGCTGCGGGGCTCGACGTGGGGCATGTTCCCGAACGCGCGCGGCACCAACGCCCAGATCAACAACACGATCGCCTGGCGCAAGGACCGCTGGAGCCTGGTCTCCGGCACCCACGTGAACCTGCCGTACTTCGGCGGCCAGATGCTGCCGCGCCCGCTGGTGCTGCTGCGCCACGTCCAGACCGGCCAGCTGATGTACGTCTTCAACACCCACAACCCCGCCAGCACCCGCGGCCCGGCCCAGCACCTGCGCGACCGCGCGGTGCGGCTGATGATCAAGCTCGTCAACGACCTGCGCGCCCAGTCCCCGGAGATCCCGGTCGTCGTCACCGGCGACATGAACGACAAGCCGAACTTCTTCTGCCCCTTCACCGCGGGCACCGGCATGGTCGCCGCGAACGGCGGCAGCAATGTGGACGGGGTGTGCACGCTGCCGCCCTCCCCGCGCATCGACTGGGTGCTCGGGACGCCCGACGCCCCCTTCACCGGCTACCGGGTGCTCCAGGACGCGCTGGTCCGCAAGGCCAGCGACCACCCGCTGATCTCCGCGATCGTCAACCTCCCGGCCCCGGCGGTGCAGGACAACCCGGTCGAGCGGGTCGTGGTGATCGACGTCGAGGGCATGACCTCCCGCGGCATCCGCCTGGCGGGCTCGAGCGCGCCGCACCTGGCACGGATGCAGCGCGAGGGTGCCTTCACCTTCAACGCCCGCACCACGGTGGAGAAGATCACCGGCCTGCCGAACCTGGTCAGCATGCTGACCGGACGCCGGGTGAAGGCCGCGGCCGAGGGACACGGCGTCGTGTGGAACCGCGACACCGGCAGCACCGTCCAGCGGGCCTCCGGTCGCTACGTCTCCAGCACCTTCGACCTGGTCCACAACTTCGGGCTGCGCACCGCGCTGCTGTCCACCCATGCCCGCACCGGCCTCATCGCCCGCAGCTGGGACGCCGTCAACGGCGGCGGCGACCCGTATGGCGTGGACAACGGCCGCAACAAGATCGACACGGTCCTGCGCCTCGCCGACGACGCCGCGCTGGGTCGCAGCCTGGTCTCGCTGCTGGCCGGTGACGCCCCGGAGTACACCGTCGCGCACCTCGGCTCGGTCGCGACCGCCGGACGCACCCACGGCTGGCACAGCAAGCAGTACCAGGCCGCGCTCACCCGGGTGGACCGCACCATCGGCTCGGTCCTCGACACGATCGCGGCCGACGAGCGGCTGCGGGCCGGCACGGTCGTGGTCGTCACCTCCGACTCCGGTGCCCAGCGCAAGCCCGGCAAGCCGCTGCGGCCGGTGCACTTCCGGGTGCCGCTGATGGTGTGGGGCAGCACCGTGGTCCCCGGCGCCGAGCTGTACTCGATCAACCCCGCCTACGTCTCGCCGGGCAACAAGCAGGTCGGGTACGGCGTGCGCCAGCAGCCGATCCGCACCGGCCTGGTCGCCAACCTGGTCAACGCACTGCTGCGCCTGCCGGCCATCCCGGGCAGCCGGTTCAACGCCGACCAGGCCTTCAACGTCTTCGTCGGGCCGAGCTGATCGGTCCCGCCGGCGGCCGGCGGGCTCAGCCCACGGTCGCGGTGGCGTGCACGAACGGGTGGTCGGTCGTGCGCGGCACCAGCCCGCCGCGGTCGGCGGCGTAGTCGCTGAAGGTGATGTTGAGCGAGCCCATGATCCAGTCGATCTTGGGGTCCGGCGGGAGCGTGCACGCGCTGCCCGTCGAGCCCCCGTTGGCCGCACGCATCGGGGCCCCGCGGGTCATCGTGCAGAAGAACTCGGCCTTGTCGTTCATGTCGCCGGTCAGCACCAGCGGCGTGCCGTCGGCGGTGAGGCGGGCGGCCAGCTCGGTCTCGCGCCGGGTCGCCTCGGCGCGCAGGTGCGCCGCCGGGCCACGGGTGCTGGCCGGGTTGTGGAAGTTCGCGAACCACACCTCACGCCCGCTGTCGCGGTGGCGCAGCAGGGCGTACGGCATCGGCTTCGGCTGCCCGCCGAAGTAGGGGATGTCGATGGTGTGGCCCTCGACGAGCTCCCAGACCTCGCTGCGCCACACGATCGAGTTGGCCAGAGCCGGGTTGCCGAGCTGGAGGCCCGGGAAGACCTCCCAGCCCGGGGTCGAGACGAGCACCTGGTGCTGCGGGACCTCGTACTCCTGCAGGCCGGCGACCGAGATCCCGGCGCCGTTCATGATGTCGATCGCCCAGCGCATGCGCTGCGGGCCCTCGGCGTAGCCGGGCTTGTTGCCACGCGCGGTGGTGTGGCCGTGCCCGAGGATGTTGAACGAGCTGACCCGGAAGGTGAACGGCTGGTCGGCCAGGGCCGCGAGCTCGGCCAGGCGGCGCAGCTCGCGGGCACGCGCCCGCTTCGCCGGGTCGGGCGCTCGGACGAAGGTCACTCCCGCGACGATCCGCTGCCGCTTGGGCGGCCCCGCGGTCTCGCTCGGCGTCGAGCTGGAGGAGGTCATGACCGGGGGGACCACGCGGGCGACGTACTCGTCCGGCGCGCTGCCACGGCTGCCGGCCCAGACCAGCGCCCCGAGGCAGATGCTCGCCACGACGAGGACGACGACAGCCGTTCCTGCCGACCGGGCACCTCGTCCCGGATGAGGTCCCGGGTGGGTCCCTCGCCTGCGTCCTGACATCCGTGCACTTCCTCCCGAGCCCCCGCTGCGGATCCTCACTCTACGTGGATCGCGACGCCCGCGCCGCGGCCCTCGCGGGACTCGCCCCCGGGAGCCGCGTCCGCCGGGGGTGGGACCGGTAGCCTGAGCCCTCGTGAGCACCACGCCCTCCCGCGTCTACGCGGCACGACTGGTCGGGCTGCCGATCTTCGACCCCCGGGGCGACCAGGTCGGCAAGGTCCGCGACCTCGTGGTCTCGATCCGCTCGGAGGGACACCAGCCCCGCGTCCTGGGCATGGTCGCCGAGGTCTTCGGCCGGCGGCGGATCTTCGTCCCGATGACCCGGGTGACCAACATCGACGCCGGCCAGGTGTACACGACCGGGCTGCTCAACATGCGTCGCTTCGAGCAGCGCTCCACCGAGACCCTGGTGATGGGGCAGATGCTGGACCGTCAGGTCCGGGTGATCCCCACCGGCGTGGTCGGCACGGTGTACGACGTCGCGATGGAGCAGGCCCGCAACCGAGACTGGGTGCTCAGCCGGGTGGCCGTCCAGGGGCCCGCCAAGGGACTGCGCCGTCGCGGGCAGACCTACGTCGTGGACTGGCGCGACCTCGAGGGCCTGGCCATCCGCGACGACAGCCAGGGCGCGACCCAGCTGCTGCTGGCCCTCAACGAGATGCGCCCCGCCGACGCGGCGAACACGATCCACGCCCTGCCCGCGGAGCGACGTGCCGCGGTCGTGGCCGCCCTCGACGACGAGCGGCTGGCCGACGTCCTGGAGGAGCTCCCCGAGGAGGACCAGGTCGAGATCCTCAGCCGCCTCGAGGACGAGCGGGCCGCTGACGTGCTCGAGGAGATGTCGGCCGACGACGCCGCCGACCTGATCGCCGAGCTGCCCCCGGAGACCGCCTCCGCACTGCTGGAGCTGATGGAGCCGCAGGAGGCGGAGGACGTCCGGCGCCTGATGTCCTACCTCGAGAACACCGCCGGCGCGATGATGACGCCGGAGCCGGTGATCCTCGGCCCGGACGCGACGGTCGCCGACGCCCTCGCCCACGTGCGCAACCCCGACCTGACGCCGGCGCTGGCCGCCCTGGTCTATGTCTGCCGCCAGCCGCTGGAGACCCCGACCGGGCGCCTGCTCGGCGTCGCGCACATCCAACGGCTGCTGCGCGAGCCGCCCTCGACGCTGGTCGCCGGCGTCCTCGACGACTCCATGGAGAACCTGCGCCCCGCAGCCACCATCGACGAGGTCGCGGCCCACCTGGCCACCTACAACCTCGTGGCCGCGCCGGTCGTCGACGACCAGGGCCACCTGCTCGGCGCGGTCACGGTCGACGACCTGCTCGACCACATGCTGCCGGAGGGCTGGCGCGACCAGGCGGTGCGCCGTGGCTGAGTCCCGCGGCACCCGCTCCGCACGCCTCGACACCCCGCGCGACACCCGGCGGACCCTGGTGCGGCGCCCGTCGTACGACTCCGACACCTTCGGGGTCTTCGCCGAGCAGTTCGCCCGGTTCATGGGCACCGCGCGGTTCCTGATCTGGATGACGGTGTTCGTCTCGGTCTGGATCTTCTGGAACTGGCTCGCCCCGGACGCCTGGAAGTGGGACAGCTACCCCTACATCTTCCTCACCCTGATCCTCAGCCTCCAGGCCTCCTACGCCGCACCGCTGATCCTGCTGGCGCAGAACCGTCAGGAGGCCCGCGACCGGGTGATCGCCGAGCAGGACCGCCAGGCCGACGCCCGCGCGCACGCCGACATGGAGTTCCTGGCCCGCGAGGTCGCCTCCCTGCGGATGGGCGTCAGCGAGGTGGTCACCCGCGACTACCTGCGCTCGGAGCTCCGCGCGCTGCTCCACGAGCTCGACGACCGCGCCGAGGAGCACGCCGCGGGCCGCGAGGAGGACCCCGGCGGGCCGCCGGGTTCCGTGCAGCGCACCAATGACGGCGCACAGCCGCCCACCACCTAGAATCGGTGATCATGAGCACCTCTCTGCTGGAGCAGGTCCGTGCCGCGCTCGCCACGGTCAACGACCCCGAGATCAAGCGGCCCATCACCGACCTCGGCATGGTCGACGCCGTCACGGTCGATGACACCGGCAAGGTGGACGTCAAGGTCCTGCTGACCGTCGCCGGCTGTCCGCTGAAGAGCACGATCGAGCGTGACGTCACCGCCGCCGTGACGAAGGTGCCCGGCATCTCCGGGGTCGACCTCGAGCTCGGCGTGATGAGCGACGACCAGCGCGCCAACCTGCGCACCGTCCTCGCCGACGGCAAGGCCCAGCGTGAGATCCCCTTCGCCCAGCCCGGCTCGCTGACCAAGGTCTTCGCGATCGCCAGCGGCAAGGGCGGGGTCGGCAAGTCCTCGGTGACCGTGAACCTCGCGGTCGCGATGGCCGGTCTCGGCCTCAAGGTCGGCCTGGTCGACGCCGACATCTACGGCCACTCGGTCCCGGCCATGCTCGGGATCGCCGACGCCCGGCCCACCCAGGTCGAGGACCTGATCATGCCCGTCCCGACGCCGAGCGGCGTCTCGGTGATCTCCATCGGCATGCTCAAGCCGCGCCGCGACCAGGTCGTCGCCTGGCGTGGCCCCATGCTCGACCGGGCGCTCGTGCAGATGCTCGCCGACGTCTACTGGGGCGACATCGACGTCCTGCTCCTCGACCTCCCGCCGGGCACCGGCGACATCGCGATCTCGCTGGGCCAGCACCTGCCCAGCACCGAGGTCGTCGTGGTCACCACGCCGCAGGAGGCGGCCGCCGAGGTCGCCGAGCGCGCCGGCACCATGGCCTCGATGATGCACCAGCGCGTCGTGGGCGTCGTGGAGAACATGAGCTACCTCCCCTGCCCGCACTGCGCCGAGGAGGGCAAGGACCACCGCCTGGAGATCTTCGGCTCCGGCGGCGGCGAGCGGGTCGCCGCGACGCTGTCGCAGCGGGTCGGCGCCGACGTGCCGCTGCTCGGCCGGATCCCGCTGGACACCACCCTGCGCGAGGGCGGCGACACCGGCAAGCCGATCGTGGAGAGCAACCCGACCGCCCCGGCCGCGCTCGCGCTGAGCGCCGTCGCCGAGCGGCTCGCAGGTCGCGGCCGCGGTCTCGCCGGACTCCAGCTGGGGCTCACCCCGACCAGCAAGTTCTGACCCGTGTTCGGCGTCGGGCTGGCCGAGGCGGCCGTCATCGCGTTCGTGGCGGTCATCGTCGTCGGCCCGGAACGGCTGCCGGTCCTGGCGAAGCAGGCCGCCCAGATGCTGCGCAAGGCCCGGACCTTCGCCAACGCGGCCCGCGACGAGCTGCGCGAGGAGCTCGGCCCGGAGTACGCCGACCTCGAGCTCACCGACCTCGACCCGCGGGCGATCGTGCGCAAGCACATCGTCGAGGCCATGGAGGACCCCGCCCCGGCTGCGCCGAAGCGCCGCGGCCTGCGTCCGCTCAACCCCGGCGAGCTCCCGCCGTACGACGCCGAGGCGACCTGAGCCGAACCGGCCGCGGGCTGCTCAGTCCTCGGCGCGTGAGCGCATCACCGCGAGCGCGCTGAAGGCCACCAGCAGCACCCGTCCCGCCGTACCGGCCTCGATCTCGACGAAGTCCGCGCCGACGCGCCGCAGCCGGCCTTCGTACGTCGCGCCGCTGCGCGTCACCGCCACGCACCGCTCCCCCGCCTCGGCGAGGCGCCGCAGCGCCGAGGCGAGCCCGAGGCGGGCCACCGGGGACCACGCCACCTCCGGGACCGCCCGCTCGGAGAGGCCCTGCGCCGCCTCCACGGCGTCGAGCACGACCAGCCGGTCCTGGCTGGCCGCGCTCACCAGGCACCAGGTCGGGCTCACCCGCACCAGCCGGCCCGCCACCGGGCCCGCTCCTGCCACCTCCAGCGCGACCTCCCGGTCCAGCGAGGCCATCAGCCGGGTGGCCAGGGAGACCGAGCGGTACTCCGCGCGCGCCCGGTCGGCGAGCTCCGGTGCCCGCTCGGCGTCGTACAGCGCGCCGGCCTGCTGCTCGAGCTCGTCGAGCACCGCGAAGAGGTCGTCCTCCCAGACCATGCCCGGGCTCCTCCCCCGCCCCTGACGACGGCAAACGGAGCACCCCGGGGATTGCGCACCGCGCGGGTCGGGCACCGGACCCGCGTCGCCCGCTCGGACCGAGCACCCGGGGGACACCGACCAGCACCGACCCGACACCCAGGAGAGACTCATGGCCTCCCCCGCGCTCGAGCGCACCGACCCCGACACCACCGACGGCCTCGGCGAGGCATCGGCGTTGGCGTTGCTGTGGCTCGTCCCCGCGGTCGCCCTGGTGCTCGCCCTGCTCGGCGTCGGCTGAGCCTCCCCGGCTCGGCCCTCAGGTGGGGCGGTCGCGCAGCTGGCGGCGCAGGATCTTGCCGGTCGTGGTCTTCGGCAGCTCCTCGAGGAACTCCACCGAGCGGGGGTACTTGTAGGCCGCCATCCGCTCGCGGGCCCAGTCGATGAGCTCCTCGGCGATCAGGGTGGCGCCGGGCCGCAGCGCGACGTACGCCTTGACGCTCTCACCGCGGTAGTCGTCGGGAACGCCGACGACCGCCACCTCGCGCACCGCGGGATGGCCGTAGAGCACGTCCTCCACCTCGCGCGGCCAGACCTTGTAGCCCGCGGCGTTGATCATGTCCTTGAGCCGGTCGACGAGGTAGAACCACCCGGCCTCGTCCATGAAGCCGACGTCCCCGGTGCGCAGCTCGCCACCCGGCAGCGACTCGGCGGTGGCGTCCGGGCGCCCCCAGTAGCCGGGCACCACGCCCGGCCCGGAGGTCGCGATCTCACCGAGCTCCCCGACCGGCACCTCGCTGCCGTCCGGGGCCAGGATCCGCACCGTGGTGTCGAAGATCGGCACCCCGATCGACAGCGCCCCGGAGCGCGGGTCCACCGGCGCCCGGGTGCCCAGCGGTACGGCGTGCGAGGGGCTGGTGGTCTCTGTCAGCCCGTAGATGTTGTGGATGTAGAGCCCGGTCTGTTCCTCGAAGCGGTCGGTCACCGCGGGCGCGATCGGTGCTCCCCCGGAGTACACCGCGCGCAGCGAGGACCAGTCCTCCCGGGTCGACCCCTCGGCGCCGGCCAGCGCGATGAACACGGTGATCGCACCGACGGTGAAGGTCGGCCGGTGCTCGCGGATCGCGTCGAGGACCACCTGCGGCTCGAAGCGGTGGGTGAGCACCAGCGGGCACCCGGTCAGCAGCGCCACGCACAGGTGCCCGACCATCCCGGTGATGTGGAACAGCGGCGCCACCCCGAGCACGACGTCGTCGGTGCCGAGGCCCATCCAGTCGCGGTAGGTCTGGGCGTTGAAGGCGAGGTTGGCCTGGGTGTTCATCGCACCCTTGGGCCGCCCGGTGGTGCCGGAGGTGTAGGTCAGCACCGCGACGTCGTCGGGTCCCGGGGAGGGCAGCGTCGGCACCGCCCCCGCGTGCTCGGCCAGCAGCGCACCCAGGTCCAGCGTGCCGGGCGGAGGTGCGAGGTCAACGGGCAGGACCCGGGGGTCGTCGCGGGTCTGGTCCTCGCGCGCGGAGCAGGTGATCACCGTGCGCACCCGGTGCTCCTCCTGGGCCAGCACCTGCGCGGCGACGCTCTCGTGCAGCTCGGCCAGGCACAGCAGCGCGGTCGCACCGGAGTCCTGCAGCAGGTAGGTGAGCTCGCCGTGCCGGTTCATCGGGTTGACCGCCACCGCGGCGCCGCCCGCCTTCCAGGCGGCGAGGTAGCCGACCGCGAGCGCCGGGTCGTTCTGCAGGTAGACCGCGAGCCGGTCGCCGGGCTCGAAGCCGCGGGCGACGAGGGCCTCCGCCAGGGCGTCGGAGCGGGCGTCGAGGTCACCGAAGCTCAGCGCGCCGTCGAAGTAGCGGATCGCCACCGCGTCGGGCTGACGTCCGACGGTGGCGCGGAACGCCTCGAGCATCGTGCGGTGCTCCGGGACGATCGAGGCCGGGGTGCCCGCGGGGTACAGCGAGAGCCAGGGCCGCTCGGCCGCGGCGCTCATCGGGGCCCTGCGGGGGCCTCGGCGCGCGGGGGCACCCGGACCACCACCGTCTTGGTCTGGCACATCTCGGCGAGCGCCTCGAAGCCCTTCTCCCGGCCGTAGCCGGACTTCCCGAACCCGCCGAACGGCAGCTCCACCCCGCCGCCGGCACCGTAGGCGTTGACGTAGACCTGCCCGGCCCGCAGCTCGGCGACCAGGTGATGGGCGGTGTCGAGGTCGCGGGTCCACACCGCGGCGATCAGGCCGTACGCCGTGCCGTTGGCCAGCGCCACCGCCTCCGCGGTGTCGGTGAACACCGAGGTGGCCAGCACCGGGCCGAAGACCTCCTCGCGGGCGATCTCCGCGGCGGGGTCCACCTCGTCGAAGACGGTCGGTGGGAAGAAGAAGCCCTCCGCGGGCGTGGGCACCCGGCCCGGGCCGCCGATCCGCGGTGCCGCGGTGCCGGCGGCCGCCTCGACCATGCCGCTGACCCGGGCCAGCTGACGCGCCGAGATCAGCGGACCGAGGTCGAGGTCGGCGGGTCCGGGCCCGATCCGCACCGCCGACAGCGCGGCGTCCAGCCGCTCCATCAGCTGCTCGTGCACCTCGGCGTGGACCAGCAGCCGCGAGCCGGCCGAGCAGGTCTGCCCGGCGTTCTGCAGCAGCGCCCGCACCACCGTCGGCACCACCAGGTCCAGGTCGGCGTCGGGCAGGACGACGTGCGGGGACTTCCCGCCGAGCTCGAGCGCGACCGGCACGATGTTGCGCGCCGCCGCGGCGGCGACCTCCTCCCCCACCGGCACCGAGCCGATGAACGAGAGATGGTCGATCCCGGGATGGGCGGCCAGGGCGGCCCCGGCCTCGGCGCCGAGCCCGGGCACCACGTTGAGCACACCCGGCGGCAGGCCCGCCTCGAGGGCGAGCTCGGCGATCCGCAGCACGCTGAGCGGCGCCTCCTCGGCCGGCTTGACCACCAGGCAGTTGCCGACCGCCAGCGCCGGGGCCATCGTGCGGGCCCCGATCTGCAGCGGGTAGTTCCACGGGATGATGTGCCCGGTCACGCCGTACGGCTCGTGCCGGGTCCAGGCCAGGTAGCCGTCGAGGTCGGGCAGGGTGTGGCCGAAGAACGCCTCGACCACCGAGGCGTAGTACTCGAAGTAGCGGGCCGCGACGGCGGTGTCGGCACGGGCCTGGGCCAGCGGCTTGCCGGTGTCGTGGCTCTCCAGGTCGGCGAGGTCCTCGAGGTCGCGCCGGATGAGCTCGCCGGTGCGGCGCAGCACCGTCGCGCGGGCCTCCGCGCTGCGTGCGCGCCAGCCCGCCGTGGCCGCCCGGGCCGCCGCCACCGCGCGCTCGATCTCGTCGGCGCCGCCGCGCGCCACCCGGTCGAGCAGCCGCCCGGTCGAGGGGTCCAGGACGTCGATCGCCTCCGCCGTCGGCACCGCCTTGCCGTCGATCAGGCACGGGCGCGGCTCCGCGCCGGGCACCCTCATCGCCGGCTCAGTCCTCGGCGGGCGGGGTCGGGGCGCTCGGCGGGGTGTCGCCGACCCGCAGCGGCGTGTCGTGGTAGCGGCCCTCGTGGGCCAGCACCGCGCGCCGGTCGCCCGCGAGCTCGGGGTACTTCTCCTCGAGACGCTGGCGCCCGTCCCACTGGTGGCGCAGGTGCCGGACGTACTCGCGGTCCGCACCCCCGGTGCCCTTCCAGGTCTGGGGCATCTGCTCGCGCGACAGACCGGCGCTGGCGACACCGCCGATCGCCGCCGCCCCGGGGATCCGCGCGCAGGCGGCGCCGCACGCCGGGCAGCTCTGGGCGTCGCGGTCGGCGATCGGGACCAGCCGCTCGAAGTGGTGGCCGTCGGGGCAGCGGTAGTCGTACGTCGGCACGCCGGGCCTACCAGTTCTCGATCGAGCGGGCGAAGATCCCGGCGATGTCGTCCTCGGTGACCGGACGCGGGCAGGTGGCGAGCAGCCGCTGCTGCTTCATGGTCCCCGGGACCAGGTCGGCGATGTCGTCCTCGGTGTAGCCGACCGCGCCGATGCCGTTGGGGATCCCGATGTCGCGCATCAGGCTGGTGAGCACCGCCGGCAGCTGCTCGGAGGCGTCGTCGAGCCGGTCGTGGCGGGGGTCGAGGAGCGACGCCGCGCGCAGGTGCCGCTCCGGGGCGCTCTCGAAGCTGAACCGGAACGCCTCCGGCGCGGTCAGCGACACCGACTGGCCGTGCGGCACCATCGGCTCGTCCTGCGGGTAGCCGGCGGGGCGGTAGTCCTTGACCATGCCGGCGATCGGGTAGGCGTTGGCGTGCGGGACGTGCACGCCGGAGTTGCCGAAGCCCATGCCGGCGAAGGTGGCCGCCATCATCATGTCGGAGCGGGCCTGGAGGTCGTCGCCGTCGTGGACGGCGGTGCGGAACGACTCGGCGAGCAGGGTCATCGACCGCTCGCACCACAGGTCGGAGATGGGATTGGCCCCGCAGTAGGTGACCCGCTCCTCGGGCCGCTTGCGGTCGAAGGTCCGGTACCAACGAGCGGTGTAGGACTCCACGGCGTGGCACACGATGTCCATGCCGGCGGCGGCGGTGACCTCCGGCGGCAGCGAGAGGGTGACGAGCGGGTCGATCACCGCGAGGGTGGGGCGCAGGCGCCAGTGGCTGATGCCGGTCTTGACCTTCATCGAGAGCACGTCGAGCACGCACATGGCCGTGCTCTCCGAGCCGGTCCCGGCGGTGGTCGGCACCGCGATCAGCGGCTTGAGCTGCCCGCGGGGCGCCGTGGCCCGCCCGATCGGCTTGTTGAGGTAGTCCATCAGCTCGCCACCGTCGGTGGTCATCAGGTTGACGGCCTTGGCGGTGTCGATCGCCGAGCCGCCGCCGACGGCGACGAACCCGTCCCACGGGCCCTGCTCACGGGCGTAGCCGGCCGCCTTGTCCATGCTGTCGTCGGTCGGCTCCACATGGACCCCGTCGAAGATCTCCGACTCGATGCCCTGGGCGGACAGCGAGTCGGCGATCCGGGCCGGGATCCCGGTGGCGTTGACCGTCGCGTCGGTGATGATCAGGACCCGGCGGACGTCGTACTGCGACATCTCGAAGCCGATCTCGTCGACGGCGCCCGCACCGAACTTCAGCGGCGGCGCCCCCCAGGTGAAGATCGTCTCCTCGGTGCGCTCCTGCGTCCCGTCCGCGCTCATCGGTAGCTCCCGGTCGGCGCCACCCGCAGCTGGTGGATCTGGTCGGAGTCATGGCCGAAGACCACCGTCGCGTCGGACTCGGCGGCGATGCCGCGCAGCTTCTCGACCGAGGCGTACCACTGCTCGAGGTTGTTGACGATGGCGGCGGGCACCGACGGCGGTCCGAAGCTGTCGCCCATGTAGATCGCGTCGGCGGTGAAGATCATCGTCCCGGTCTCGGGGAGGTCCACGCGCATGGACATGCTCCCCGGGGTGTGGCCGGGCGTCTGGATGAAGCTGACGCCGGGCAGGAACTCCACGTCGCCGGAGACGGTCTCGAAGTGCAGGTCCTCGTAGTCGGCCTTGAGGTGGGCGCCGGTGAAGGCGCCCTCGAACCCGAACGCGAAGTCCTTCTCCACGTCGCTGCAGATCAGGCGCGCGTCGGTCTCCTTGAACAGCTGGGCGTTGCCGGCGTGGTCGAAGTGCAGGTGGGAGAAGACGACGAAGTCGATGTCCCCGGGGGTCAGGCCGAGCTGGCCGAGGCGGGAGTCGAGGTACTCGTCCTCGGAGACCTTGTCGTAGGGGAAGAAGTTCTGGAGCCCGGTGGGCTCCCATCGCTCCTCCCAGTCCCGCGGGCAGCTGGTGTCCCACAGCAGCTTGCCCTCGGGGGTGTCCACCAGCACGCAGTGGCTGGGGACGTCGGTCCACTCGGCCGGCAGGTGCTTGTTGTGTCGGGTGCGGATGGCCCGACCCGGCGCCAGCAGCAGCCAGGTGAGGTCGGCGGTCATTGCCCCGCACGGAAGAATGCTGACGGTCGTCCCTGTGGCCACGGATTCGCTCCCTGCTGCCTGGATGGTGCGCCGCACCTTTCTCCCGCGCCCGACGCCTGTCAACCCCCGAACGTGATGCCGGCCACTTTCGAGCGCCCCGCGTTCCGGCCTCCCGCATCTTGTGGAGACGGCGTTGACCGAGCCATCAAAGAGGCGTTGTCTGAGGCAAACGCAAGCAAACGCAAGGATTGCGAGACTCGCGATGGCCACTTCCTCCCCCGCAGCACGCGGTCTCCGCACCGCCGTCGTCTGGGCGAGCGCCACCGGTCTCGCGCTGCTCGCGCACCGCGCCCTCGTCCCCGAGGTCGCCGTCCTGCTGCGCGGCGGATCGGACCGGACCTTCGAGGAGCTCCTGGTCGGCGTCTGCGCCCTGCTCCTCCTCGCCTGCGCCGGGTGGGCATGGCTCGTCACGACGGTGGTGAGCCTCGAGGCCCTCGCGGGCATCAGGCTCGCCGCCGTCCCCGGGGTGCCGCGCCTCGCCCGGCGCGCGCTGCTCGCGGCCTGTGGCGTCGCCGTGGTGAGCGGGCTGGCGGTCCCGGCGGGTGCGAGCGCCCCCGCCGACCCCGGCCCCGGCCTTGGCATCGCGCTCCTCGCCGGCCTGCCGCTCCCCGACCGCCCGAGCGGCGGCACCCGCCCCGCGCCCGCCGACGAGCCGGCCCCGGCGATGAGCGCGCACACGGTGGTCGTGGCTCCCGGCGACACCCTCTGGTCGCTGGCCCGCGCCGACCTCGTCCGCGCCGGCACGGCACCCACCGACCTCGCCGTACAGGCCCACACGCGCCGCGTGCACCAGCTCAACCGGGACCGCCTCGGTCCCGACCCCGACCTGATCCATCCCGGCCAGCGGCTGCGGATGCCTCGCTGACACACCGTCCTGCGAAGGAGAGCACCATGTCCTACCCGTCGTCACACCCCTCGTTGTCCCAGCCCCCGCAGCTCCGGGTCCGCGCGCTGGGTCCGTCGCTGGGCCCATCCCTGGGCCCATCCCTGGGCGCACCCCGCACCGTCGCGGTCGGCAGCGTGCAGGGCACCCTCGCCCTCGACCTGCTGCCGGCCAGCGACCCGCCGGCGCCCACGCCGCTGACCCGGCCCGTGGCCGACCTGCGCCCCGGCACCGTCGGTGAGGTGGTCCCGATCGACCTGCGCTGGCGCCGCGAGGTCGAGGAGTGGTCGCACCGGTTCGCCCAGGCGGCCGTCGAGATCGTCGGTGGGGACCGCCCCGCCACCCAGCTGCTTCGCTGGACCACCCGCTCGGTGTACGCCGACCTCGAGCGGCGCGCCCTGCTGGTGGCCCGGGCCGGCGGCCACGAGCCCGGCACCGCCCGGGTGCAGCCGGTACGGCCCCGGGTGCTGAGCGTGCGCGCCTGCTTCGTGGAGCGCACGGTCGTGGAGGCCGGCATCCACGTGCGCTACGGCGAGCGCTCGCGTGCGGTGGCCGCGCGCTTCGAGCTGCGCCGCCCCCGCCACGAGACGCGGGCACGCTGGCTGTGCACCGCCCTGGACTTCGCCTGACTTCGCCTGACTTCGCCTGCCCACCGACGAGCCACGGCGCGGGACCGACCGTGGGGGGTCGGTCCCGCGCCGTGGCTACGGGCGCTGCGTCAGGTACCGGTCAGGCTGCGGGTGGTCCTCAGCTGACCCGGGCGGTGAGCCCGGTCGGGCCGCCGGGGCGGCCGTGGCACTGCTTGAACTTCTTGCCCGAGCCGCACGGGCAGGCCGCGTTGCGGCCCACGCCGGCGTACTCGTCGTCGACGGCCTCGGCGTGGACCTCGGCCTCGCCGTCCTCGGACGGCGCGGAGTAGGTCAGGTTCTGCGGCGGGCGCGGCGCCTCGAGGCCCTTGGCCTTGATCTGCGGGCTCGCCGGGGCCTCGGCCGGGACCGGCTGACGCATCGGCTCCACGACCTCGGGCTCCTCCTCGACGAGCCCGTCGGACTCCTCCTCGACGGTGACCTCGAGGTTGAACAGGAAGCCGACGGCCTCCTCCTTGATGCCGTCCATCATGGCCGCGAACATGTCGAAGCCCTCGCGCTGGTACTCCACCAGCGGGTCGCGCTGGGAGTAGGCCCGCAGGTAGATGCCCTCGCGCAGGTAGTCCATCTCGTAGAGGTGCTCGCGCCACTTGCGGTCCAGCACCGAGAGCAGCACGCGACGCTCGAGCTCGCGCATGACCTCCTCGCCGACCTCCGCCTCGCGGGCGTCGTACGCCGCGTGGGCGTCGGCCTTGAGCGCCTCGATCAGCTCCTCGCGCTGCAGCGCGCCCTGGTCACCGGCCACCTCGGCGAGCAGGTCGTCGCGGGTCAGCGAGACCGGCCAGATCTGCCCGAGGTCGACCAGCAGCTGGTCGAGGTCCCACTCCTCCGCGAACTCCTGGGTCGCCCCGGTGACGACACCGGTGACCACGTCGTCGAGGAACGAGCGGATCTGCTCGCGCAGGTCCGCGCCCTCGAGCACCTCGCGACGCTCGGCGTAGATGACCTTGCGCTGGCGGTCCATGACGTCGTCGTACTTGAGGACGTTCTTGCGGGACTCGAAGTTCTGCGACTCGACCTGGCCCTGGGCGTTGGCGATCGCGTTGGTGACCCGCTTGTTCTCGATCGGCACGTCGTCGGGGATCTTGAGCATCTGCAGGACCCGGTCGACCCACTCCGACTTGAACAGCCGCATCAGCTCGTCCTCGAGCGAGAGGTAGAACCGGGACTCGCCCGGGTCGCCCTGACGACCGGAACGACCGCGCAGCTGGTTGTCGATGCGGCGCGACTCGTGACGCTCGGTGCCGACGACGTAGAGGCCGCCGAGCGCCTTCACCTCGTCGTGCTCGGCCTCGACCTGGCCGCGGATCTGCTCGACCATCGCGGGCCAGGCGGCCTCGTAGGCCTCGGTGGTCTCGCCGGAGGGCTCCAGGCCCTGCTTGCGCAGCTCCTGGTCGGCGAGGAACTCCACCGCGCCACCGAGCATGATGTCGGTGCCTCGACCGGCCATGTTGGTGGCGACGGTGACCGCGCCGCGGTGACCGGCCATCGCGACGATCTTGGCCTCGTCGGCGTGGACCTTGGCGTTGAGGACGTTGTGCGGGATGCCGCGGGTGCGCAGCAGGTCGCTGAGCAGCTCGGACTTCTCCACCGACACGGTGCCGATCAGCACCGGCTGGCCGTTGTTGTGACGCTCGGCGATGTCGTCGGCGACCGCCTCGTACTTCGCCTTCTCGGTGCGGTAGACGAGGTCGGGCTGGTCGATGCGCAGCATCGGCTTGTTGGTCGGGATCGGGACGACGCCGAGCTTGTAGGTCTTGTCGAACTCGCTGGCCTCGGTCATCGCCGTGCCGGTCATGCCCGAGAGCTTCTCGTAGAGACGGAAGTAGTTCTGCAGGGTCACGGTGGCGAGGGTCTGGTACTCCTCGCGGACCTGGACCGACTCCTTGGCCTCGATCGCCTGGTGCAGGCCGTCGTTGTAGCGGCGCCCGGACAGGATGCGGCCGGTGTGCTCGTCGACGATGAGCACCTCGCCGTTCATGACGACGTACTCCTTGTCCTTGCGGAACAGCTCCTTGGCCTTGATGGAGTTGTTCAGGAAGGAGATGAGCGGGGTGTTCACCGACTCGTAGAGGTTCTCGATGCCGAGGTGGTCCTCGACCTTGGTGATGCCGGGGCCGAGCACCGAGATCGTGCGCTTCTTCTCGTCGACCTCGTAGTCGACGTCCTTGTCGAGCTTGCGCGCGATCCGCGCGAACTCGCCGTACCACTTGACCTCGTCCTGGGTCGGGCCGCTGATGATGAGCGGGGTCCGGGCCTCGTCGATGAGGATCGAGTCGACCTCGTCGACGACCGCGAAGTAGTGGCCGCGCTGCACGCACTCCTCGATGGAGCCCGCCATGTTGTCGCGCAGGTAGTCGAATCCGAGCTCGTTGTTGGTGGCGTAGGTGATGTCGCAGTTGTAGGCCTCGCGCCGCTGCGCCGGGCGCATCTCGGGGAGGATCACGCCGACCGTGAGGCCGAGGAAGTGGTGGATGCGCCCCATCTGCTCGGACTGGTACTTGGCGAGGTAGTCGTTGACCGTGACGACGTGGACGCCCTTGCCGGTGAGCGCGTTGAGGTACGACGGCAGCGTCGCGACCAGGGTCTTGCCCTCACCGGTCTTCATCTCGGCGATGTTGCCGAGGTGGAGCGCCGCGCCGCCCATGATCTGCACGTCGAAGGGCCGCATGCCGGTGACGCGCTTGGAGGCCTCGCGCACGGTGGCGAAGGCCTCGGGCATCAGGTCGTCGAGGTCCTCGCCGTTGGCGAGGCGCTCGCGGAACTCGTCGGTCATCGCGCGGAGCTCGGCGTCGCTCATCGCCACGAAGTCGTCCTCGATGGCGTTGACCGCCTTGGCGACCGCCTCGAGCTGACGGAGGATCTTGCCCTCTCCGAGACGGAGGAGGCGGTCGAGGATGGCAGGCACGAGTAGGTAGCTCCTTGGAATGGTTGCGGCGCGCTGCGCCACTCTACCCAGCCGAGGTGAGCGTCCCTAACCATTCCGCCGGACTGGTGGTCACGATCCGGCCCGGTCGTCGAGCGTGGTGCCCAGTCCGGCGGCCAGTGCGGCGGCGAGGTCGCCCCGCGGCGCGACCACCGGCGCGCCCGCGTCGAGGCCGAGCCAGCCGGCCAGCACCTCCAGCTCGGCGGCCAGCTCGGCGGCGGTGTGCGCCGGTGCCCCCGGCTCGGCGTACGCCGCCTGGACCAGCAGCCGGCCGGCGCGCCGGTCGGCCTTGAGGTCGACGCGGGCCACCAGCTCCTCGCCCAGCAGGAACGGCAGCACGTAGTAGCCGTGCACCCGCTGGTCGGCCGGCACGTAGATCTCGATGCGGTAGCGGAACCCGAAGAGCCGCTCGGTGCGCTCGCGCTCCCACACCACCGGGTCGAAGGGGCTCAGCAGCGCCCGGGCTCCGATCCGGCGCGGCAGCCGGGCCTCGCGGTGCAGGTACGCCGGGCGCGCCCAGCCCTCCACGCGGACGGCCTGGAGCTCGCCGTCCTCGACCAGCTCGGCGACGGCGGTGCGGGTGTCCTCGAGCGGCATCCGGTAGTAGTCGCGCAGGCACTGCAGCGTGGCCACCCCGTGGGAGCGCGCCGCGCGACGCACCAGCTCGCGCGAGGCCTCGGCCCGAGAGGGCACCGGCGCCTCCAGGACGTGCGCGGGCAGGACCCGCTCGGGAAGGTCGTAGCGGACCTCGAAGGCGGGGTTGCGCCCGGCCACGGCCAGCTGGCCGCTCATGAACAGGTGGTCGAGCACCTTGCGCGTCTCCGACCAGTTCCAGCCCCAGTGCTCGCGGGTGCGTGTCCCGCCGCCCAGGATCGCGTCGATCTCCCGGGCCGTCGAGGGACCACGGGCGGCGACCTCCCGGCGTACGGCGTCCTCGAGGTCGTGGTCGGCGGTGAAGCCCCACTTGCCGCGCTGCTCGCGGTAGCCGGCCATCCGGTGCTGCATGTGCGGCCACAGCTCGACGGGCATCAGCGCCTGCACGTGGGCCCAGTACTCGACCAGGCGGCGCGGGCGCTGCTCGGCGGCGCGGGTGAGCAGCGCGGTGTCGTAGGGGCCGATGCGGGAGAAGACCGGCATCAGGTGCGCGCGCTGGAGGACGTTGACGGAGTCCACCTGCAGCACCCCGGTGCGGGCCACGGCCCGGCTGAGCGTCCGCATCGTGGGTACCGCGTGCGCCCGGTCCGCGAAGCCCTGGGCGGCCAGGGCGACCCGGCGGGCCTGGGCGGAGCTCAGCGATTCCATGACGAGGTCACGGAAGGTCGAGCAGCTTCTCCTTGACCGCGTACATGACAGCCTCCATCCGCGAGTGCAGCTGGAGCTTCTCCAAGATGTTGCGCACGTGGTTCTTCACGGTGTTCTCGGAGATGTAGAGCTCCTTGGCGATCTCGCGGTTGTTCATCCCCTTGGCGACCAGCCGGAGCACCTCGAGCTCGCGGTCGGTGAGCCGCAGGCCCGAGACGGGGTCGCGCTCGGGGCGGGCCATCTGCTTGAACTCGTCGAGCAGCTTGACCGCCATCGACGGGCTGATCAGCGACTGGCCGTCGGCGACCACCCGGACCGCCTGGGCGACCTCGTCGATCGAGGAGTCCTTGAGCAGGTAGCCCGAGGCGCCGCTCTTGACGGCCTCGTAGAGGTCGCTCTCCTCGTCGGAGACGGTCAGCATGATGATCTTCGCCGACGGGACGGCGTCCTTGATCGCCTGGCAGGCCTCGATCCCCGAGCGGCGCGGCATCCGCACGTCGAGCAGGACGACGTCGGGCGCCGTGGTGGCGGCCAGGTCGGTGCCCTCCAGGCCGTCGCCGGCCTCGCCGACGACCTCGATGCCCGCCTCGACGGCCAGCAGCATGGTGAGCCCCCGGCGGAAGAGCTCCTGGTCGTCGACCACCAGCACGCGCACCGGCTCATGGCCGGTGGCAGTTCCCGTCACAGTCCCCGTCATTTCGGAATCATGACACGCCGGCGGCCGTTCTGCCTGCCCCCTCGGGCCCGATCGGTACGGACGCGCCGACGGGGTGGCCCGATCGGGGCCACCCCGCCGTACGGGTCGGTTCGGCTCAGTCCTGCTGGACGTCGAGCGTGATCACGCCGTAGTCGTAGCCGCGCCGGCGGTAGACCACCGACGGGCGCTCGCTCTCCTTGTCGACGAAGAGGTAGAAGTCGTGGCCCACGAGCTCCATCTCGTAGAGCGCCTGGTCGAGGGTCATCGGCGTCGCCGGGTGGGTCTTCTCCCGGACCACCAGCGGCCCGTCACCGGTGACCTCGATCGGCCCGACCTTGCGCGCGACGGCCTCGTCGGCGTCCGGCTCGTCGGGCTCGACGGTCGGCATCGCCGCCAGCGCCTCGCCCACGGAGGCCGGGGCCTTCGCGCCGCGGTGCACGCGGCGACGGTCGGCCGCCTTGCGCATCTGGGAGGCCATCTTGTCCAGCGCCAGGTCGAGCGCCGCCATCTTGTCGGCGGCGGCCGCCTCGGCGCGGATGACCGGGCCCTTGGAGAAGGCGGTCAGCTCGAGCCGGACGCCCTGGTCCTGTTGGCGACGGTTCGGTTCACAGTCGACGACGACGTGCACCCGCATGATCCGGTGATCGTGCTTCTCCAACCGCGCCAGCTTGTCCTCGCAGTGCTCCCGGAATCGATCCGAGATCTCGCAGTTGCGACCAGTGACCACAACTTCCATGTGAACCTCCCGTTGAACAGTTGGTTGCCTTCATCGAAGCCCGACCCTCCTGGGAGCAGGCCGGGACACGGGCCGTGGGGCCCTGGTCCCGGAGCGGGTCGGGGAGGGTGGAGTCCGCCCGGCCGACCTGGTCTTCGTCCCCACAATCGCCTGCTGAGACGTTCGCAGCTTCTCTGCCACTACTGGCCTTCTCCCGGGGAACGCCGCATATGACGGCGGGACCGGGGCAGGACTTACCTCTAAGCCGCACCGTGATCGTCCGTCCTCGCGGACGGACTTACGTGGACCGCTTCGCCTGCGACTGGCATCGGCTTGCCGGGGACACACAGGTGTGCCGCCGACGCAACCACGGACCCGGGCGGACTCCATGCACTAGACGGTAGTCAGTCCCTGGTTCGCACGAAAGGAGGGGGGTCCCTCCGTGCGGGTGGTCTCACCTGTTGGTCAGCGCGGACCCCGGGAACCGGCGCCGGGTGGCCGCCACGACGCCCACCCCGGCCACCGCCAGCCCCACCGACTCCAGCGCGCGCTGAGCCTCCCGGGCACTCGAGCCGGTGGTCAGGACGTCGTCGCAGACCACGACCCGGGCGCACGGCGTGCGGAGCGCCAGCCGGCGCAGCCGGGCGCTCGGGCAGGCCATCGATCCGGCCAGGTTGGCCGCCCGCTCCCCCGCGCCGAGGCCCGACTGGTCGACCACCCCCGGCCGGGAGACCAGCAGCCGGACGGCGCGGACGGCGTACCCCTCACGCCGCAGGCGGGCCGCCGCCCCGGCGGTCATGGCGTACGTCGGGTCGTGGCCGCGGCTGCGCACGCTGGCGGGCCGCGAGGGCACCGGCACCAGGACCAGCGTGCCGGCGCGGGCGGGGTCGCCGGGCAGCCCGGCCGCCGCGGCGACCGCGGTGGCCAGGAGCCGGGCCAGCGGACGGCCCAGGGCGAGCATCCGGCGCTCCTTGTGACCCACGACGAGGGCGCGGAGCAGGTCGTCGTAGGCGCCGGTCGCCCACGGCGTCACCAGTCCCGCCGGCACCGGGCTCGGCCACGCGGGGTGGGCGGTGCCGGGCAGGGCGGCGTCGCAGGACGCGCACAGCAGCCGTCCCGGACGCGCGCAGCCCACGCAGGCGCTGCCGAGCAGCAGGTCGCTCACCGCGTCGCGCACCGGTCCAGCCCAGCACCGGGCGACCGACCGGGCAAGCGGGGCCCGCGCCGGCTGTGGACCGGCTCAGCCCACGTAGCCCAGGTCGGTCACGTCGGGGTCGATCGGGAGAGGGCGGGCGACGGCCCCGGAGATGTCGATCGCCTCGTCGTCCCCGGTCACCACGAACATGCCGGGGCCGGCCCCGGGCGTGGCGGCAAGACTGAGCACCCGGCCCTCCAGGGTCGCGATGCTGTCGATGCTCGACGCGGCACCGTCCACGGACACCGTGCGGACCTCCCACAGCTGCCCGGCGACGCGGGTGAGCGCCGCGACGGTGGCCGGGCTCTGCCAGGCCAGGTCGCGGATGCGCGGCGAGGTGTCCGGGTCCACGCGGATCAGCCGGGCCCGTGTGCCGCCGAGCGGCAGGCCCTGCTCGTCGTGACGCAGCCGGCTCATCGCCAGCACGTCGGCCCGGCCGCGCCGTACGACGGCGACCAGACGTGAGGAGTCCCGCGAGACCAGGAAGGAGGAGACGTCGGCGCCGGTGATCCCGGGTACCTCGACCTCACGCACCCGGCCCCCCATCACCTGGTGCACCCGGGCCCCGGAGGCGGTCCGCTCGACCAGCCAGAGCCGACCGGCGAAGTCCCAGACCGGGTCGAGCAGGTCCTGGCCACCCGCGAAGAGGGTGCGCACCGAGCCGCCGATGCTCCCGCTCCCCTCGCCCTCGGGGTCGCCGGAGCCGTCGGCGTCGTCCGGCTCGCCCGCGGTGACCGGCGCGGACAGCACCCGGGCGCCGTCGGTGGTGACGGCGGCAGCCGTGCGGGCGTCCAGATCCACCGCCACGCTCCTCACGCCGTAGTCGGCGACGCCGAACGGGCCGGTGACAGGCCCCAGAGCGTCGGGGAGCCCGGAGACCAGCCGGCCGTCGTTCAGCCCGAAGACGGCAGCGCTCGCGCGGTAGCCCCCCGGGTCGAACTCGGCGCCCGACTCGACCGAGAAGACGGTGTCGCCGTTGGCCAGCTGCACCGGTACGTCGCCGACCCGCAGCCGGAAGGCCTCGATCCCGGGCACCTGCCGCAGGGTCCACGCCAGCTGGGTGACCAGCCGGGTGAGCGACTCGGCAGCGGGACGCCCGACGGCACCGACCAGCGCGATGTCGGCGACCCCGTCGGCCACGGGGACCGAGAGACCGGCATCGAGCCCCACCGGCACGAAGCTGCGCATCACCTGCTTGAGCCCGGGCGCCGGCCCGGCGATCAGGCCGTCCACCAGGGTGGTCGCCAGCTCGTCCCCGCCCGGGACGAAGACCGGCTCCGGGACCAGGATCCGCGCGGTCGGGTCGAAGTAGTACAGCGCGACGCTGCGGAAGCGTTGCTGGAAGAACTGCTCGGAGACGACCATCGCGTCGGGCGCCTCGGCGATGCGCCACTCGCCGTCCTCGCTGACCACCTCGAAGTCCAGGGTCCGCCGGTCCGGGCCGAGCGATCCCTGCCACGCACCGCGGGAGTCGTAGATGTCACCGCCGGCCGGGAGCTCCACGTGCATCCTCGAGCCGTTCCCGACCGGGGCGCCGCGCTCGGCGTAGGTGATGGTGGCCCGCTCCGGGCTCCACGACGCCTGGGCGTCCTGGGTGAGGAACTGACGCGCGGAGTTGGCCTGGACCGGCGCCGCCATCATCGCGTCGAGGAACCCCCGCACGATCTCCGAGGGCGCAGCGTCGGGCTGCGGCGGGAGCGGGTCGTAGGTGTAGCCCGTGTAGCCCTCGGCCTCGCTCTCGGCCCCGATCTCCTCGCTCTGCACGATCGGGCCCTCGTCGGGCATCCGCACGCAGGCGCCGGCCGAGGCGATCAGGACGAGGCTCGCCAGCAGCGCCGCGCCGCGGCGTACCCAGGCACTCATCGCGAGACCTTCGGGCTCGTCCGGGCGTCGGCGGGGACGAGCGGCAGCGGGCTGCGGGTGAGGGTCTGGCCGATGTGGCGCGGCAACGTCAGCCGGAACTGGGCGCCCTCGCCGGGGCGGCCCCAGGCCTGGAGCCAGCCGCCGTGGAGGTGGGCGTCCTCCAGGGAGATGGAGAGGCCGAGGCCGGTGCCGCCGCTGCTGCGGGCACGGGCGGGGTCGGCTCGCCAGAACCGGTTGAAGACCAGTGCCGACTCCCCCGGCGCCAGCCCGACGCCGTGGTCGCGCACGGTGATCGCGGCGGCGTGCTCGTCACCGGCGACCTCGACCACGATCTCGTCGCCGCGGCCAGCGGTGTCGGCATGGTCGATCGCGTTGGTGACCAGGTTGCGCACGATCCGCTCGATGCGGCGGATGTCGGCCTCGGCCAGGCACGGGTGGTCCGGCGCGCGCAGGACGACGCGTACGTCGCGCTGCGCCGCCAGCGGACGGGTCGCGTCGACGACGCGGTGGGCGATGTCGACGAGGTTGACGTCGTCGGCGTCGAGCACCGCCGCCCCGGCGTCGAACCTGCTGATCTCCAGCAGGTCGACGAGCAGCGTCTCGAAGCGGTCCAGCTCGTTCTGCAGCAGCTCGGCGGCACGCCGGGTCGTGGGGTCGAAGCTGTCGCGGGCGTCGTGGAGGACGTCGCCGGCCATCCGCACGGTGGTCAGCGGCGTGCGCAGCTCGTGGGAGACGTCGGAGACGAAGCGGTGCTGGACCCGGCTGAGCTCCTCGAGCTGGCGGATCTGGCGCTGCAGGTTGCTGGCCATCTGGTTGAACGAGGTGGCCAGCCGGGCCAGGTCGTCCTGGCCCGAGACGCGCAGGCGCTCCTGCAGGCGGCCCGCGGCCAGGCGCTCGGCGACCTCGCGCGCCATCCGGATCGGGGTGACGACCTGGCGGGTGACCAGCCAGGCGACGCCCGCGACCAGGACGAGCAGCAGGACCGCGGCGGTCAGCAACGCCCGGGTGACCAGGCCGAGGGTCTCGCGCTGGTCGTCGAGGGGGAAGAGGAAGTAGAGGGTGTAGGTGCCGCCGTCGGCGACCAGCGTCACCTGCGAGCCGACCACGATGCCCGGCTCCTCGTCGACGACGTTGCCGTCGTCGTCGACGGTGCGGATCGTGGTGTAGGTCCACGCGGTGCCGGCACGCTCGGAGAAGTGGTCCTCCAGCGAGGCCGGCACGCTCAGGCGGTCCAGCCCGGGCGAGGATCGTGCCCCGCCGTCGGCGATCCGGCCGGTGTTCTCCCCCAGCGGCCCGGCGAGCACGACCCCGAAGTCGCGCGCGACGCCGCGGGCGATGATCGGCTCGATGAGCTCGGCCTGCTGGGAGGTGGCGTCGGCCTTGGTGCCCGGCACCGCCTGGAGCCGGCTGCGCGCCTCCAGCATCTCGTTGCCGACCTCGGCGACGACCGCGTCGGCGCGGTTGTCGAGCAGCCCGTCACGGGTCTGCTGGAGCAGCACCCAGCCGACCACGCTCACCGCGACCGCGGTGAGCACGAGCGTGCTGGCCACCACCCGGGCCTGGATCGACCGGCGCCAGACGGTCAGTGCCCGGCGTATCCCGGCCGGGACGGTGCGAGGCGCTCGGACCCGGAGCACGCGGCGCTACTGACCGGCCTTGTACCCGACGCCCCGCACGGTGAGGACGACCTCGGGGTTCTCGGGGTCGTGCTCGACCTTGGAGCGCAGACGCTGGACGTGCACGTTGACCAGGCGGGTGTCGGCGGCGTGGCGATAGCCCCACACCTGCTCGAGGAGCACCTCGCGGGTGAACACCTGCCACGGCTTGCGGGCCAGGCAGACGAGCAGGTCGAACTCCAGCGGCGTGAGGTTGAGCTGCTGGCCGTCGCGGGTGACCGAGTGACCGGCGACGTCGATGACCAGGTCGCCGATGGTGAGCGACTCGTGGGCGGCGGTGCTGTCGTGGCGGCGTACGCGCGCGCGGATCCGCGCGATCAGCTCCTTGGGCTTGAACGGCTTGACGACATAGTCGTCGGCGCCGGACTCCAGCCCGACGACGACGTCGACGGTGTCGCTCTTGGCGGTGAGCATCACGATCGGCACCCCGGACTCGGCACGGATCTCCTTGCACACGTCGATGCCGTCCTTGCCGGGCAGCATCAGGTCCAGCAGGACCAGGTCGGGCCGGTAGTCGCGGAACTCGGCGAGCGCGAGGTCGCCGCGCGTGCACATGCGGCTGTCGAAACCCTCCTGGCGCAGGACGATCGTCAGCATCTCCGCCAGGGCCGCGTCATCGTCGACGACGAGGACGCGGCCCTTGGTGGTGTAGTCGCTGGGCACGTTGGCAGCATTCCCGGCGGACTGGCTCATGGGCTCAATCCTGCCACTAACCGCTCGCGTGCCCTGATCCGTACCGATCAGTACCGGTACTGCTCCGACTTGTACGGCCCTGCCGGGTCGACGCCGAGGTAGGCCGCCTGCTTGTCCGAGAGCGTCGTCAGCTTGACGCCGAGGGCGCCGAGGTGGAGACGGGCGACCTCCTCGTCGAGGTGCTTGGGCAGCACGTAGACGCCGACGGGGTACTCCTCGGGCTTGGTGAACAGCTCGATCTGGGCCAGCACCTGGTTGGTGAAGGAGTTCGACATGACGAACGACGGGTGGCCGGTCGCGTTGCCGAGGTTCATCAGGCGGCCCTCGGACAGCACGATGATCGCGTTGCCCTCGCCCTCGGGGAACGTCCACAGGTCGACCTGCGGCTTCACGTTCTTGCGCACGACGCCGGGGTAGGCCTCGAGGCCGGCCATGTCGATCTCGTTGTCGAAGTGCCCGATGTTGGCCAGGATCGCGTTCTGCTTCATCCGGCGCATCTGCTCGATCGACACCACGTCGCGGTTGCCGGTCGCGGTGATGATGATGTCGGCGGTCTCCACGACGTCGTCGAGGGTCGTGACCTGGTAGCCGTCCATCGCGGCCTGGAGCGCGCAGATGGGGTCGATCTCGGTGACGATGACGCGGGCGCCCTGGCCGCGCAGCGACTCCGCGCAGCCCTTGCCCACGTCGCCGTACCCGCAGACGACGGCGACCTTGCCGCCGATGAGCACGTCGGTGGCCCGGTTGAGGCCGTCGACGAGGCTGTGGCGGCAGCCGTACTTGTTGTCGAACTTGGACTTGGTGACCGAGTCGTTGACGTTGATGGCCGGGAAGAGCAGCGTGCCCTCGCGCATCATGTCGTACAGACGCAGCACGCCGGTGGTGGTCTCCTCGGTGACGCCCTGGATCGCGGCGGCGATCTGGGTCCAGCGGTCGGAGCTCTCGGCGAGCGAGGTCTGGAGCGCCTCGAAGATGATCCGCTCCTCGACGGTGCTCGCGGTGGCCGGGTCAGGGGCCTGGCCGGTCTTCTCCGCCTCGACACCGAGGTGGACGAAGAGGCTCGCGTCGCCGCCGTCGTCGAGGATCATGTTGGCGAAGCGGGGCTCACCGTCGGGGCCGGCGGGCCAGCGCAGGATCTGCTGGGCGCACCACCAGTACTCCTCCAGGGTCTCGCCCTTCCAGGCGAAGACCGGGACGCCGCGCGGGTCATCGGGGGTGCCGTCCGGCCCGACCGCGATCGCCGCGGCCGCGTGGTCCTGGGTCGAGAAGATGTTGCACGACGCCCAGCGCACCTCCGCGCCCAGCGCGACCAGCGTCTCGATGAGCACCGCCGTCTGGATCGTCATGTGCAGCGAGCCCGCGATCCGCGCGCCACGCAGCGGCTGCGCGTCGGCGTACCGCTCGCGCATCGCCATGAGGCCCGGCATCTCGTGCTCGGCGAGCAGGATCTCCGTGCGTCCGAAGTCTGCCAGGCTGAGGTCGGCGACCTTGTAGTCCATCGCGTGCTCCTGAAGGTTGGGTGCGCGGGGTCTCGACAGGCTAGGCCGCGCCCACGTCCGACCGGGAATCCTCGGCGACCACTGGCCCATTCGGGTGAAGTCGGCCGGCGCCCGTCGTCGTCGGCGTCGAGACCACGGGCACCCCGCCGGCCGGGCAATGCCCCGTCGGTTCGAGCGCGCCCCCGTAGGTCGACCTTGACCAGACATAGGAGCGTCGCCACCACCCCGGGGGCCCAACCTGACGGAGACCCCGGCCGGCAGGGAGGGGCTCGACGGCCGCTCGCTGGCGCTCGCCCGTGAAGTCTTCGCCTCCCGGTCGCACCCAACCCCCTTCTCCTCGAACGTGCGTTCGAGCAAGGTGAGGCATGGCCTCCCCCGAACTCCCCGAGTGCGACTCCCCAGCCGCCGTGCTCGCGTTCGCGCAGCGCCGTCGGGCCGCTGCCCAGCGGGCGGAGGTCGACGTCGTGGAGGCGGCTCTGGTGTGGGCGGCGATGCACCCGGAGGAGTCGGTCGCGGAGGTTTCGCCAAGCTCGATCGGCGGGCTGGTGTTCGGGGAGGTCGCGGTGCCCTTGGCCGGCGAGGGGGCGCCGCTGGTCGCGGAGTTCGCGCCGATGGAGTTGGGCGCCGCCCTCGGCATGTCCACCGACTCCGCCCGTTCGTTGGTCGGTGACGCACTCGAGCTCGCGCACCGTCTCAAGCGCACCTGGAAGCTGGTCCGCGCGGGCAGGGTCCCGCTGTGGTCGCCGCCTTTGTCGGGACGGTCAG
Organism: Nocardioides ochotonae; assembly: GCF_011420305.2. Classification (NCBI taxonomy): domain Bacteria; kingdom Bacillati; phylum Actinomycetota; class Actinomycetes; order Propionibacteriales; family Nocardioidaceae; genus Nocardioides; species Nocardioides ochotonae. The sequence goes on from NZ_CP061769.1 coordinate 3,147,276, forward strand.
CTGGGCCGCGATCGAGCGGCTCGTCGACCGGGCCCGGGTCACGTTCGACCCCGAGGGCGTGGAGAAGGAACGCCGTGAGGCGGCCGACGCGCGCCACTTCGACGTGCACACCCGCGAGGCCAGCCATGACGGCACCGTCCACGTCGAGGGTGTCCTCGACCTTGCCGACGCGATCGACCTCGACACCGCGATCCGGCAGGGTGCCGAGGAGCTCGCGACTCTCGGGTCGACCGAGTCCCTGGACGTGCGCCGCTCGATGGCCGCCGGTGAGCTCGCCCGACGCCGACTGCATGAGCCCCGACGGCCCTTGGTTCAGCGACGGCGCCGTCTACGACCGCCGGAGCGACTCGTGGAGCCCGATCGCTCCGGCGCCGTTCGGGCTGATCCGCGAGGCGCATGCGGCCACGGCGCTCCACGGCGCGGCGTACCTGCTCAGCGGCTGTGCCGATGGCCCGGCGTGCGACGCGGCGCCGCGGCTGCTGTCCTACGACCTGGCCGAGGACCGGTGGACCGACCACGGGCCGGTCCCGGGCCCCCGGCGCTCCCGTGCCCTCGTCCCTCTCGGCGAGAGGTTGTTGGTCCACTCCGGCACCGACGAGCGCGGCGAGGTCGCCGACCTGGTCTTCGACCCGGCCCGCTCGAGCTGGACCGAGCTGCCCGACGACCCGCTGCCACCCAGCTATGACCGCACCCTCGCGCCGACCGGCGACCGGCTCGTGCTCGCCGCCTTGCCGATCCACCCGGCCGACGGGGAGTCCGGAAGGCAGGCCGCGAGGTTCGACCCCGGCACCGGCAGATGGGCCCGGCTCCCGGGTGCCCCGGGCAGCGCCTACGGGCTGCTGCCCACCAGCCGCGGAGTGTTGCTCAACGGCCGCTTCATCGACTCACCCGGCTGGATCCTCGACCCGAGGACCTGGGCCTGGTCCGAGCTGCCCGCGGCAGCGGGCGACGACCACGACCTCAGCGGCGTCCTGGACGGCGACCGCGCCAGCTACGACATCCCGAACAGCGTCGGGGAGATGACCGCAGCGCACCGCCTCCTCGTCTACGACACGATCGCCGAGGCGTTCGTCCCGATCCCGGCGCTGCCCCCGCGTGCGGACGTGTACGACGACTCGAGCGCGGCCCTGGGGCGCGACCTGTTCGTGTACGGCGGTCAGCGCTGGTCCGGCCACGGCTCCGACACCGAGGGCGAGCTCGTGGGCGACGCCTGGTTGTGGACCGCCCCGGCCCGCTGAGCCAGGACCCGGACCACGGGGCTCAGCCCGTACCGGCGGGTGGTCCCGCGCGGCGATCGGGGGCGAGGACGAACAGGCCGATGATGGCGCCGACGATCGGGAGCAGCAGCGCGACCACGATCACCAGGAGACCGACGGTGGTGGTGGTGCGCCGCCGGCGGATCTGCACGATCGCGAGCACCACCGTCACCACCGTGAGCACGAGCGAGGTCAGCGACACGACCACGACGGTGATCTCGAGGGCGGAGGGCAGCGCCGGGTCGAGCTCGGTGCTGAGCGGGGACACCATGGACCGACGCTAACGGTCCCCACCACGTCGCGCACCGGATCCGGTGCGCGGCCCGGGCTCACGCCCCGGCGTCGGCGCGCTGCCAGCCCTCGGGAATCTCCTCGTCCTCGGGGTAGCAGGCCGACTCGCCGCCCGAGCCCGGACCGGTCGGGACGACCTGCACCCAGCCCCAACGGTCCTCGCACTCCAGGGGACGGTTGCCGAGCGGGTCCCAGTGCGTGCCGGCCGGCAGCTCACGACCCTCGACCTCGCAGAACGAGCCCGGGCCGTCGTCCCACAGCACCGGGGCCTCGCCGTCCTTGCACGTCCACTCGTCGATCAGCGGCGTGCCGCTGATCGCGAGGTAGGCGGCGAAGGCGCCGACCGAGAGCGCGGTGAGGGCGACCAGGCCGCCGAGGATCGAGAGGGTGAGGACAAGAGGCTTCTTCATGTGCCCATCCTCGACGCCCCGGCTGCCTGGCCGCATCCGTACGCGTACTCAGTCGTCGGACTCAGTGCGCCGCCGGCTTCTTCGAGCGCGACGGCAGCAGGTGCACGACCGCCACCACGACCGCGCCGACGACGATCCCGAAGACCGCGGAGCAGGCCGTGTTGACCAGCCAGCCCAGGACGGCGCCGACGCCGGACACCGCGTGGTGGACCTCCTCCTCGAGGTGGTGCACGAGCTCGTACGGCGGGTGCCAGCCGAGCTCGTCGAGCCCGACGAGCAGGATGTGCCCGCCGACCCAGAGCATCGCGATGGTGCCGACGACGGAGATGACCGAGAGCAGCACCGGCATCCCGCGCACCAGCCCGCGGCCCACCGACTGGGCGAAGGCGGACCTGCGCTCGGCCAGGTGCAGGCCGACGTCGTCCATCTTCACGATCAGGGCGACCACGCCGTACACGACGACGGTGATGGCCGCGGCCACGACGAGCAGGATCACCAGGCGCGACCAGAAGCTCTCGTCCGCCACCTCGTTGAGCGAGATCACCATGATCTCCGCCGAGAGGATCAGGTCGGTGCGGATCGCGCCGGAGACCATCGTCTCCTCGGCGTCCTTGCCGAGGGTGGCGACCGGGGCGGCGTGGGCGTCGTGCCCGCGGATCCAGCCCCACACCTTCTCCGCGCCCTCGAAGGCCAGGTAGGTGCCGCCGAGCATCAGGATCGGGGTGAGCAGCCACGGCAGGAACTCGCTGAGCAGCAGCGCCACCGGGAGGATGATCAGGACCTTGTTGCGGATCGAGCCGATCGCGATCCGCTTGATGATCGGCAGCTCGCGCTCGGCGGCGACGCCGTGGACGTACTGCGGCGTGACGGCGGTGTCGTCGACGACGACCCCGGCGGCCTTCATGGTCGCCCGCCCTGCGGCGGCGCCGACGTCGTCGATCGAGGCGGCGGCCATCCGGGCCAGCACCGCCACGTCGTCGAGGAGCGCGAAGAGACCGCCGCTCACGATCGGACGTCCAGGTCTCGGTGCGGGTTCTGGCCCTCAGCGTGCATGGGCCGAAGAGTAGCCCCGCCGGCGACCGCGGCCTCCAGCACCGCCCCCGCGATGACCTCGGCCTCCTGACGGGCTGCAGTCGCCTCCACGGCGAGGTCGACCTGACGCTGCGCCGACCCGAACGGATCGACGGCGTGGTTGAGCAGTCCGGCCACCGGCCGGCAGGCCAGCAGCAGGGCCACCGCGACCGACGCGAGCGTCGTCACCGCGACCGCGACCGTGGGGCCCGGGAAGGACACCTCGCCCCAACCGGCGTAGCCCGCACCCTTCACCGCGAAGCCGTGGAAGAGGTAGACCACCAGCGACCAGGCCCCCATCCGGGCGAACCAGCCACCACCACGGGGCACCAGCGCGAAGAACGCCCACGCACCGAGGGTGCCGACGAGGAGCAGCAGCGCCCGGGTGAGCGTCGCCTCGAGGGTCGTGTCGGCGACCTCGTCGTACAGCGCCCGGTAGTAGAACCACTCGGTGCTGGCCCAGGAGTCGGTCCACCGGGTCGCCACGAGGATCGCGAGCAGCACCACGACGCCGCTCACCTGCACCCACCGCTGGCGCAGCAGCTCGAGGCGCTCCGGTGTCGCCTTCAGCCCCATCACGAAGAACGGCAGCAGCCCCAGCACCCGGGCGATGTCCAGGGTGTCCCCCGCCCAGTTGCCGGCCAGCAGGCTGATCGCCACGGCCACCACCAGGCCACCGCGCATGTCGACGAAGACCGGGGTCAGCAGGCGCCAGAAGAAGAGCGCGGCGAGGTACCACATCGGCCAGTGCGGGTCGCGGAAGAGATTGTCCATCTCCTCTCCCCCGACATGGATGCGGAACAGCGCGATCGCGCACTCGAACACGACGTACGGCACCGCGACCGTGCGCACCAGCTGCCACAGCCGGCGCCGCTCCCAGGTGAAGGAGCGGGAGAGATGGCCGGTGACGAAGACGAACGCCGGCACGTGCCAGGCGTAGAGGAAGTCGTAGAGGTGGTCACGCAGCGGTGACGGCTCGAGCAGCACCCAGGCGTGCCCGACGACCACGAGGGTCACCAGGGCCATCTTGGCGTTGTCGAACCACGGGTCGCGCGCGGGGGCGCTCGGGACTGGGTTCGAGGCTGGGCTCATCGGCCCACGTGCGGGCCTGCTCTCCGAGTCGGACACCGCGGACCGGTACCCGGGCCCCGGACGACTAGTCCTCCACCAGCCCCAGGCGCAGGTACTCCGCGGTGTAGGTGCCGCTCAGCAGCAGCGAGGCGTAGCGCGCCACCTCGCTGGGCGCCTCGGTCGTCACCGTCTCGACGCGTACGCCGCGGGCCGCCGCGGCGGCGAGCAGCCGGGTGCGCTGCTCCAGCACGACCGGCTCCTCGGTCCCGTCGTCGAGGACCAGCAGCGTGGGGCGCCGGTCGACGCCGCCGTCCACCGGGTCGGCGAAAACGTCGCGCTGGCGCGCCGCCTCGATCACCGGCAGCAGGTGCTCGGCGTCACCGGCCAGCGCGGTGCGCCCGCTCGCGCGGCGGATCGACTCCGCCACCCGGCGCGCGGCGCGGGCGGCCAGGACCGACCCGCCCCACACCAGCGGGATGGAGTCGGCCAGCGCGATCGCGAGCATCTTGGCCGGGTTGACCGCGAGGTCGCGGTTCGGGGAGCAGGCGATCGCGACGTCGTCCAGGGCGCGGGCGACCTGCTCGGCGTCGGTGCGCGGGCCCAGCGAGACACCGTCGAGGTAGGTCAGCATCACCACCGCGGCCGCGAGCTGGTCGCTGGTGGTCGTCGGCAGGACCGTGGTCCAGCGCCCGGCGGCGTGCTCGGCGACCATGGAGCCCGGCCGGGTGGCGACGACCGCCTGGCAGCCACGGCGGGCCGCCTCGGCGACCGCGGAGGCGCTGCCGGAGTCCGACCCCTCGGGGCACAGCACGACGACCAGGTCCAGGCTCCCGGCCCAGCCCGGCAGCGCCGGCCCCGGCCAGGCGACGAACGGCACCGGGCACCACGGCTCGAGGACCGCACGCAGCAGCCGCGAGTCCGGCCCGGCGGCGATCACCGCGCGCGGACGCGACTGCTCGGAGCTGCGCTGCACCGCCTCGGCGACCGCGGACGCTGCGTCACCGGCCTCCCGGCGCACCCGCGCGCCGGTCTCGGCGAGGGTGCGCAGCCGCAGGTCGGCGGCGCCCAGCGCGGTCTGGTCGTCCAGGCGGGACTCGTCGAACCAGGTCGCCACGGCGAGCTCAGGCCGGCTTGCGGGCTTCGTCGACGAGCAGGACCGGGATGCCGTCGCGGACCGGGTAGACCAGGCCGCACTCGCCCCGGCAGGCCAGCTCCAGGTCGGCGTCGGTGGTGACCTGCTCGAGGTCGCCGTGACAGCCCGGGCACACCACGATGGCGAGCAGGGCGGGGTCGAGGGAGGTGCTCATCAGTTGCTCCGGATCTTCGTGAGGACCTCGTCGCGGACTGCGGCCATCGTCGCGAGGTCCTTGCCCTCGGCGTTCAGGCGCAGCAGCGGCTCGGTGTTGGACGGCCGGACGTTGAACGCCCAGTCGGGGTGGGTGACGCTCAGACCGTCGAGACGGTCGGTGGTGACCTGGTCGAGGCCGGCGTACTCGGCCTCGAGCGCGGCGATCACCCCTGCCTGGTCGGCGACCTCGGAGTTGATCTCCCCGCTGAGCGGGTAGCGCTCGTAGGCCGCGAGCAGCTGGGACAGGGTCTGGTCGGTCTCGGCCAGCGCCGCCAGCGCGTGCAGCGCGGCGAGCATCCCGGAGTCGGCGCGCCAGAAGTCACGGAAGTAGAAGTGGCCGCTGTGCTCGCCGCCGAAGATCGCGTCGGTCTCGGCCATCCGGGCCTTGATGAAGGAGTGCCCGACGCGGGTGCGGACCGGGGTGCCGCCGAGCTCGGTCACGATCTCGGGCACCGAGCGGCTGGTGATCACGTTGTGGATGACCGTCGCGCCCGGCTCCTTGGCCAGCTCGCGGGCCGCGATCAGCGCGGTCAGCGTGGACGGCGACACGGCCTCGCCGCGCTCGTCGACCAGGAAGCAGCGGTCGGCGTCGCCGTCGAAGGCGAGCCCGACGTCCGCGCCCTCGGCGAGCACGCGGGCCTGCAGGTCGCGCAGGTTCTCGGCCTCGATCGGGTTGGCCTCGTGGTTCGGGAAGGTGCCGTCGAGCTCGAAGTACATGGCCACCACCTCGATCAGGTCGCCGAGGCCCGCGAAGACGGCCGGCGCGGTGTGGCCGGCCATGCCGTTGCCGGCGTCGACCACGACCTTGAGCGGGCGCCCGGTGACCGGCGCCAGGGTGAGCAGGTGGTCGGCGTAGGCGGCGAGCACGTCCTGCTCGGTGATGGTGCCCCGGACCGTGCCCTCGGCCGGACCGGCGCCGGACAGCACCCGGTCCCGGATCTCCGCGAGCCCGGTGTCCAGGCCGATCGGCTGGGCGTGGGAGCGGCACAGCTTGATGCCGTTGTACTGCGCCGGGTTGTGGCTCGCGGTGAACATCGCGCCGGGGTGCCCGAGGTGGCCGGAGGCGAAGTAGAGCTGGTCGGTGGAGGCCAGGCCGATCTTGATCACGTCGGCGCCGGCGGCGGCCGCGCCCTCGGCGAACGCCGCGGCCATGCCCGGTGAGCTGGGGCGCATGTCGTGGCCGACCACGACAGTCGTCGCGCCCACCACGTCGACGAACGCCTGGCCCGTCGCGCGGGCGAGCCGCTCGTCGAGCTGGTCGGGCACGGTGCCCCGCACGTCGTACGCCTTGAAGATGGCGTGCACGGACTGCGGGTCGAGGGTGTCGGCCATGCGCCAGACCCTAGTGCCTCAGTCGTTGCTGAGGACGCGGAGGTGGCCCCGGCGCGTGACCTCACGCCCGGTCTCCTGCGCGGGCGCGGGTCGCTGCGGCGGCAGCGGACGCGCCGCCTCGCGGACCGCGTCGGCCAGGGCGAGCAGGTCGTCCTCGGTGGGACCCTGCGCGGCGGGGTCCGGGGCCAGGCGCAGCACCTCCCAGCCACGCGGCGCCGACAGCCGCTCGCTGTGCACGTCGCACAGGTCGTAGGCGTGCGGCTCGGCGTAGGTCGCGAGCGGGCCCAGCACGGCCGTCTGGTCGGCGTAGACGTAGGTGAGGGTGTTGACCGCCGAGCGACCACAGGCGGTGCGCGAACAACGACGGCTGGAACTCACAGGCGTCAACCTACCGTCCGGCTCCGACGGATCGGGCTAGGCTCGCGGCGTGGATGAGCGGACTCTTCCGGACGTGTCCGGGCGACCGCGACGCCGCGACCGGCGTGGCCGCGGGATGCGCGGCCCCGGGGTGGTCCCCACCACTCCCGGACGCCCGGCGCTGCGGACCCGTCGCGAGCGCTTCGACGCCATCGCGCTGAGCGTGGTGGCCGACGTCGACCGGCGCTGGCAGGACCGCCTCGGCCCCGTCGAGTACGCCGTGGAGGACGCCCCCGACGTCCCGGCGGACTGGGACGACGCCGGCGTGCCGCTGTCCGCGCTGGTGCGCGGCACCGGCGGCGCGCCGACCCGGCTGGTGCTGTTCCGCCGCCCGATCGAGCACCGCTGCGAGGGCCGCGACGAGCTCGAGGCGCTCGTGCTCACCCTCGTGGTCGAGCAGCTCGCCGAGCTGCTCGGCATCGACCCGGCGACGGTCGACCCCCGCTACGAGCCCGGGGACTGAGGGCCTGCCTGCTGCGGCAGCCCGGGGCGTACGTCGGGGACCAGCCCGGCGCGCACCAGCGGGGCGAAGCCCGCGATCGCGGTGCCGTCGCCGCTGACCACCACCGTGGCGAGCACCGAGGTGCCGCGCGGGGCGATGCTGACGAACGTCGCGCCCTGGGGCAGGCCCACGCTCGCGCCGCGGTCGCGCTCGACCTCGACGCTCCGCGCGGCCAGCTCGCGGCCGCGGTCGTCGCGGGCGACGACCTGGACGCTCCCGGTGGCCTCGGCACCGCTCAACAGCAGCCGGCTGGCGCCGCGCGGGACCAGGACCGCGCTCGGCTCCTCGATCCGCTCGAGGGGCACCGCGTGGGTGAGGTCACCGTCGACCGCCTGGCGCAGCGAGGCGGTCACCGGGGCCGAGGAGTCGAGCTCCAGGCCGATGGCGTCCTTCGCGGCGTCGGAGGCCAGCAGGGCGCCGACCGAGACCCGGACCACCGACTGCGGGGGCACACGGACGTCCTCGAGGTCCCGGGGGCTGAAGGTGGAGCCGGGGGTCACCACCCGGATCTCCGCCACGGCCTCGCTCTCCCCCGGGTTGGCCACCACGAGGGTGCGGGAGCCGGAGCCCTCGGCCAAGCCGAGCAGGGTGCTGCGCCGCTGCGGCGTGCCCTGGCCGGGAAGCCAGTCGCGGACCACCGGGGTGGAGCCGATCCGGTCGACGACGTCGAGCACGGAGGCGGAGACCCGACCCCGGGTCGTCACCACCCGCAGCGCCAGCTCGTCGGTGCGCGGCAGCAGCGCCGCCAGGTCCAGGCGGACCCGGTCCCCGCCGGGGACGACGACGCCGAGGAGCTGGTCGGCCTCGACCGGGCCGTCGGAGCCGAGGACCAGGACGTCGGCGACGGCGCGGCCGCCGCCGGGGTTGATGAGCTCGACGACGGAGGAGTGCTCCGGGCCGGCCCCCACCCCGGTGAACCAGGTCTCCGCGCTGGGGCTCGTGCACTGCGCCGCGCCCAGCGGCGAGCCGCCGACGCGGCCCGCGACCAGTCCGGGAGCGAGGTCGCCCTCGGCCCGGACGGTCACCGGGGCCCGGCTGCCGTCGATCCCGATCCTCTCCGGGCCGACCTCGACGGACGAGGCGTCGGCGCCGCGGCCGACGCGGACCTCGCCGGTCGCCTCGCCGTCGGTCGCGACCAGGATCCGGTCGCCGTCCTTGCGCCCCTCGGGGCAGCCGAGGGTCGCGGCGCTCAGCGTGGTCTCCTCGGGCGCGCCCAGCTCGGCGCCGCCCTCCTCGGTGCCGCCGAGCAGCAGCAGCGAGCCGGTCAGGACCGGCGCGACGACGGCGAGCACCGCGGTGACCTCGAACCGGCCGCGTCGGGTGGCGCTGCGCCGGCCGGCGGACCTGTCGGTGGGCCGATCGGTGGGCCGGTCAGTGGGCCGATCGGTGGGGTTGTGGCTCATGAACGCCTCCGGTTGGTCGTGGGGGCACACAGGACGAGCACCCACACCAGGGCGACGCCCTGGAGGACCAGCAGCGCGACGCGCAGCCAGGAGGTGGGGCCGTCGACCGCGTCGGGGCTCAGCGGCCGGTCGACCTGCCAGGCCCGGGTGGTGCGGTCCTCCGCGCTGGCGGCCAGCAGCCCGCCGGTCGCGTCCAGCGAGGCGGCCACGTCGCCGTCGGCGGGCGCCGGGAGCACGACGTACTCGATGCCGCGGTCGGCCAGCTCGGTGACCAGGTCGGGGGTCGGGGCGGAGGCGAGCTCACGGACCGCGTCGCTCAGCCCGGTGTCCTCGGGGCTCAGGTCGAGGATCTCGTCCTCGCCGAGAGTCACGCCGTCGCCGCGGCGTACCTCGTAGGTCAGGCCGTCCGCGACGGTGCCGCGCACGACCAGGATGCCGTGCTCGGGACCGGTCTCCGCGCTCTGGAGCATGTACGCCGGGATCCCGCCGGCGGGGTCCTCGTCGAGGTGCGCGTCGCCGCCGGCGACGAACCAGGCGAGGCCGGTCAGCGGTACGGCGGCCGCGACCACGGCGAGCACCGCGACCGCGCCGCGGGCGACCGGGGCGGGGCCCTCCGGCCGGTCGACGCGGGCGAGCAGGCCCTGGGCGCCGATCACGGCCGCCACGACGAACGCGCCCTGCAGCAGCACGAGCAGGAAGCCGGTGCCGGGGCTGACCGTGACGGCGGCCAGGTCGAGGGACACGGCGCCGAGCACGGCGGCGACCGCGGCGGTCACGACGGCGACCAGCCAGCACACCAGCACCGGCACCCGGGTGGCGCGCGGGACGAGCGCGAGCACCGCCAGGACGACGGGCACGAGGCCGACCGCGAGCGGCGCACCGAGGTCCGCGAAGCGGCCGGCGAGCAGCCCGAGGCCCTCGACGGTCGCGCCGGGCAGCCGGCCGACGTCCAGCAGCAGACCCTCGGCGGCCGACTCCACGACGGCCGGGATCCACCAGGGCGCCAGCAGCAGCGGGACCAGCCCGACGGCGGTCGCGGGCGGGCCCCACACCGAGCGGTCGCGCACGGCGGAGCGGACGACGAGGGCGGCGGCGGCCACGACGACCAGGCCCACGGCCACGGTCACCAGCCAGGCGACGGGGGTGAAGGCGGAGACCAGCGCGAGCAGCACGCCGGTGCGCCAGGCGGCGCGCCAGCGGCGCTGAGCAGCGGGGTCGGCGAAGCCGAGCGCGGCGTGGGCCAGCCACGGTAGGACGGCGGCGGACGCGACGACGCCGAGGCGGCCGTCGCCCCAGGCACCGCTCACCACCGGCACCAGCGCGTACGTCGTGGCGCCGAGCAGCACCAGCCAGCGCGACGCGCCGGCCGGGGAGACCAGGCGGCCCACGACGCGCAGGAAGCGCCAGGCGCCCCAGAGCGCGACCGGCACGGCGAGCACCATCACGGCCGTCACCGCGGCCTTGGCGCTGCCGAGGAGCAGGGTGGCGAGCAGCGCGAGCGGCAGGAGGTACGCCGGCGCCGGCACCGCGGTCCCGGAGCCGATCTCGTGCCAGCTCGACAGCCAGAGTCGCCACCACTCGCCGGCGCCCGAGGGCACCGGGGACAGCCCGCCGCCGACGAGCGTGCCGAACGCCGCACGGCTGCCGACGAGCGCGAGCAGGACGAACACCGCGAGGAGCAGCGCGACCGGGTTGGTGACGAAGCGCGCGACGATCCCCGAGTCGTCCTCGAGGGTGTCCTCGTCGCTGGGCGTGGGTCGCCGGGCGGCGAAGGAGGACGGGTCGGCCTCCGCGGCGGCGAGACGGCGTCGCTCGGCCACGTCGGAGGCCTGCAGGCTGAGGGCCGAGACCAGGTCGCCAAGGAAGTCCAGGCCGTGGCGGTAGGGCAGCCAGCGCGGCGCCAGCAGGTGGCGGACGTCGGCCGGCGGGCCGCTGCGCTGCTCCCGGCGCCGGCGGCGCGCGGCGCGCACCTCGCCGGGATGGGCGTAGACGGAGATCAGGGCGGCGAGCTCGTCGAGCGCCTCCCCGACGGCGCGCACCAGCAGGAAGCCGAGCACCCGCAGCACCGTTCCGAGGGCCAGGCGCACCGTGCGGAACGGCAGCGAGCGGCCCGGCGCGTTGGCCAGCAGCGTGAAGAGCGCGGCGCGGCGCTCCTGGTAGTGGGTGTGGCGGCCGGTCAGCGGCGTACGACGCAGGCCGCGGTGGGCGGCCTCGGCGTGGAAGACCACCGCCTGCGGCACCACGATCGTGCGGTGCCCGGCCTGGGCAGCGCGCCACCCGAGGTCGATGTCGTTGCCGAACAGCGGGAGTGCGTCGTCCAGGCCGCCCAGGGACTCCAGGACCCGGCGGCGCACCAGCATGCCGGCGGTGTTGACCGCGAGCACGGTGCGGACCTGGTCGTGCTGGCCCTGGTCGTACTCGCCGCGCTCCAGCCCGGTCTCGCGGCGTCCGGTGTCGGAGATCGTCACGCCGAGCTCGAGCAGGCGGCGCAGCGAGGGCCACTCCCGCAGCTTGGGGCCGAGCAGGTCGGCGCCGGGGTCGGCCTCGGCGGCCGCGAGCAGCGCGGCGAGGCAGCCGGGGTCGGGGTTCGCGTCGTCGTGCAGCAGCCAGACCCACTCGGGGTCCAGGCCGGCCTCGGCGACCGCGGCGAGGCCGAGGCGCACCGCCGCGGGGAAGGACGTCGTGAGGGGGGCGCGCAGCACCTGCTCGACACCGGGCGCGTCCTCGAGCAGCGAGACGCTCTCGTCCTTGCTACCGGTGTCGACGGCGAGCAGGTGGTCGACCGGGTGGGTCTGGTCGGCAAGGCCCTTCAGGACCGCCGGGAGCCACCGTTCGCCGTCGTGGCTCACGAGCAGGGCGACGACAGACTGGGGAGCGGACACGGCGCCCCACCCTAGACCCGGGGCCGGAGGGCGGGCGAAAATGCGAGAGGACCCCGGCCGATGACGACCGGGGCTCCCTCTCGGCGACTGTCAGCAGTCGTCGCTAGACGGCCTGCTTCTTCAGCTTGCGGCGCTCCCGCTCGGAGAGCCCGCCCCAGATGCCGAACCGCTCGTCGTTCTCGAGCGCCGACTCCAGGCAGTCCTGGCGGACCTCGCACGTCAGGCAGACCTTCTTGGCCTCCCGCGTCGAGCCGCCCTTCTCAGGGAAGAACGCCTCAGGATCGGTCTGCGCGCAGAGCGCCCGCTCCTGCCATCCCGCATCCTCGGCGTCGCTCTCGAGGAGAAATAGTTCTCTCACGGCACTCGCCCTTTCGACCCGGTTGTGCACTGTCCCGTCCAGTGACTAACACTGAGGGAATTACATGCCTGTCGTACACCGGAAGTCAAGCGCTCATCTGGTATGACCCCCACCGGTCCACACGGGTCGGGGAACGGGCACAGTAGGCGCATGCAGAAGATCACGGTGCTGTCCGGAGGCATGGGCGGCGCCCGATTCCTCCAAGGTCTCCTCCACGGCGTCGCCACCGGCGCCCTGCCCGGAGTCGCGCCCGACGCGGAGGTCACCGTCGTGGCCAACACGGCCGACGACCTCTGGGTGCACGGTCTGAAGGTCTGCCCGGACCTCGACACCGTGATGTACACCCTCGGCGACGGGATCGACCCGGAGCGTGGCTGGGGCCGGCGCGACGAGACCTGGAGTGTCAAGGAGGACCTCGCGGCGTACGGCGTGGAGCCCACCTGGTTCGGCCTCGGCGACCGCGACGTGGCCACGCACCTGGTGCGCACCCAGATGCTGGACGCCGGGTTCCCGCTCTCCGCGGTGACCCGCGCCCTGTGCCAGCGCTGGCAGCCCGGGGTCACCCTGCTGCCGATGTCCGACGACCGTGTCGAGACCCACGTGGTGGTCGCGGACCCCGAGTCCCCGAGCGGCCGCGCCGTGATGCACTTCCAGGAGTACTGGATCCGGCTGCGCGCCGGCGTCCCGGCGCTCGACCTGGTCTTCGTCGGCATGGACAGCTGCACGCCGGCGCCCGGTGTCGTGGAGTCGATCCGCGACGCCGACCTGGTCCTGGTCCCGCCGTCCAACCCGGTGGTCAGCATCGGCACGATCCTCGGCGTGCCGGGCATCCGGGAGACGCTGCGCGCGACCTCGGCACCCGTCGTCGGTCTCTCTCCCATCGTCGGGGGCGGCCACGTGCGCGGCATGGCCGACCAGATGCTCGCCGCGATCGGCGTGGAGGTCAGCGCCGAGGCGGTCGGCCTGCACTACGGCGCCCGCTCGGCCGGCGGCGTGCTCGACGGCTGGCTGGTCGACGAGCGTGACGCCGCCGCCGTCCCGGCCCTCCAGGCGGCCGGCCTCGCGGCGCGCGCCGTACCGCTGATGATGAGCGACGTCGATGCCACCGCGGCGATGGCCGCGGCCGCGGTCGAGCTCGTCCGGTGAGCCTCCCCGACGACTCCGCCGGCCCGGGCGGCCGGGTCGAGGCGTGCGCGCCCGACGGCCTCCCCGAGGTGCGCGCCGGTGACGACCTGGTCGCCCTGCTGCTCCCACTGGTGGACCTCGCCGACGGCGACGTCCTCGTGGTGACCAGCAAGGTGGTCAGCAAGGCCGAGGGCCGGGTCCGCACCGGCGACCGCGACGAGGCGCTGGCCGGCGAGACCGCGCGGGTGGTCGCCCGCCGCGGGCCCACGACCATCGTGCGCACCCACCACGGCCTGACCATGGCCGCCGCCGGCATCGACGCCTCCAACGTCGAGCTCGGCTCGATCGTGCTGCTGCCGCAGGACCCCGACGCCTCCGCCCGCGCGCTGCGGGCGGCGGTCCACGAGCGGACCGGGCGCAACGTCGGCGTGGTCGTCACCGACACCGCCGGGCGCGCCTGGCGCGAGGGCCAGACCGACATCGCGGTCGGCGCCGCGGGCCTGGTCGTCGCCGAGAGCTTCGCCGGGCGCCACGACGCGCACGGCAACCCGCTCGCCGTCACGGCGCCTGCGGTGGCCGACGAGATCGCCGGCCTGGCCGAGCTCGCCCAGGGCAAGCTCGGCGGGCGACCCGTCGCCGTCGTGCGCGGGCGCGCCGATCTGGTGCTCCCGGTCGGCGCGGACGGGCCCGGCGCCGCCGCGCTGATTCGCCGCGAGGGCGGCGACCTGTTCGGGTACGGCGCCCGCGAGGCCGTCGTACGAGCGCTGCGGGGGGACCCCGGCGACCAGCTCCCGTTCGGTGCCCCGGCCCCGCCCGAGGAGCTCCTCGCCGCCCTCCACGAGGTGCTCGGCGAGCCCGCCGACGCGCGGCTCGAGGACGACGCCGTGACGGTGCGGGAGTCCGCCGCCGGCCCCGCGCTGGCCGCCCTCGCCTTCGCCTTCGGGTGGCGCGTCGAGGACGAGCCGGTCCGGTCGGGTGGCGACGAACCGCGCGGTCTCGTCCGACTTCGCCCCACCAGTCCGTAGACTGCCCACGGCGTCCGCGCCCCATCCGTCCACACCGACCGCGAGGAAGCCTCACCCGTGGCCAAGAAGTCAGCCAAGTCGGACCGCCAGGCGGTCATCGACGAACTCCGTCGCAAGCAGAAGGGCGCCGAGCGGCGCCGCGGCTACGCCATCGTCGCGGTCTGCGTGGTCGTCGCCCTCGCGGTCCTCGCCTACCCGGTGTGGTCGATCGTCGCCGACAGTCGTGAGAAGTCGCAGTACTCCGACGTCGCGCTCGCCGACATCGGCGCGCCCGCGTCGGTCTGCCAGGACATCGTGACCAAGCCGGCCGAGGGCAGCAACGAGCACCGCCCCAGCGGCGAGCAGGTCACCTACACCGAGTCGCCCCCGGCGTTCGGCCCGCACTGGAACGAGGCGAACCTCGCCCCGGACCCGATGGGCCGCAAGTTCTACACCGCCGAGGACCGTCCCGAGCTCGAGTCGCTGATCCACAACTCCGAGCACGGCTACAACATCATCTGGTACGACGAGACCGCCGCCGCGGACAAGGAGACCATCGCGCAGATCCGCGCGATCGCCGACAAGTTCTCCGGCACCACCAACCTGCGCAACAAGTTCAAGGCCGTGCCGTGGACCGCGGAGGACGAGGCCGAGCACGGCGGCGAGTGGCCGAAGGACACCCACGTGGCCTTCACCCACTGGTCGGTGGGCGGCGCCGGCGAGACCGACCCGACCAAGCAGGTCGGCGTGTGGCAGTACTGCTCCGACGTCAGCGGCGAGGCCTTCGACAGCTTCGTGCAGGACTACCCCTACCTGGACTCCCCCGAGCCCAACGCGATGTGACGTCCGCGGCGCCCGGCGCGCCGCAGGACACGACGTACGACGCAACGAAGGGCCGGCTCCCCGCGGGGAGCCGGCCCTTCGGCGTCGGTGGGGCCGATCAGGTCAGGTCGCCGCGGCCGGCGTGCTGGAGCCCGCTCACGACCTGCTTCACCTGCTGCGCGCGGGCCCGCGTGGTCACCAGGACGGCGTCGGGGGTGTCCACCACGACGATGTCGTCGAGGCCGACCACCGCGACCATCCGCCCGCCGCGCGGGATCACCAGGCCGCTGCTCTCCACCACGTGGACCAGATCCTCGTCGCCCAGCACGGTCGTCCCGACGGCGCCGTGCTCGCGCGCCTGGTCGAGCAGCGTGGCGAGGGAGTCGAAGTCGCCGATGTCGTCCCAGCCGAAGGCGGCCGGGACCGTCGCGACCCGACCCGCCGCGGCAGCCGGCTCGGCGATCGCGTGGTCGAGGGCGATCTTCGGCAGCGTCGGCCAGATCTCCTCCAGCCGGGAGAGGTCCGCGGCGAGCTCGCGCAGGCGGGCGGCGAAGACCGGGTGCCACTCGGCGAGCAGGTCCAGCAGCACCCGCGGCCGGACCACGAACATGCCGGCGTTCCAGCGGTGGGCACCGTCCTCGAGGTAGCCGCGGGCGACCTCGACGGTCGGCTTCTCGACGAACTCGCGCACCGCGGCGGCGCCCGGGTGACCCTCCAGCGGCTCACCGACGTGGATGTAGCCGAACGCCGCGGAGGGGAAGGTGGGCTCGATGCCGAGCGTCACCAGCCAGCCGGCCCGCGCCACCTCGACGGCCGTACGGACGGCGTCGGCGAACACGGCGGGGTCGTCGATCACGTGGTCGGCGGCGAAGGAGCCCATCACCGCCTCGGGGTCGGTGCGCTCCAGGATCGCCGCGGCGAGGCCGATGGCGGCCATCGAGTCACGGGCCGAGGGCTCGGCCAGGATCGCCTCGGGGGCCAGGTCGTCGAGCTGCGCGGCGACCGCCTCGCGGTGCGCCGCACCGGTGACCACCAGGAACCGGTCCTCGGCGAGCGGGACCAGCCGGTCGTGGGTCTCCTGGAGCAGGGTGCGCCCGCTTCCGGTGAGGTCGCGCAGGAACTTGGGTGAGGACTGCCGCGAGAGCGGCCAGAGCCGGGTTCCGGCGCCGCCGGCCGGGATCACGGCCCAGAAGTGGTCGATGGCTGGCATGGACCGACCCTATCGAGCGCCGACCCCACCCCCGTCCCTAGTCTCGGGGCATGACGATGACGTTCTCGAGTGTCCTCGCCGGGCTGCTGCGCCGCGACGCCGGCCGCCCCCTGGTGACGTACTACGACCACGCCAGCGGGGAGCGGGTGGAGCTCTCCGTGACCACCTATGCCAACTGGGTCGCCAAGGCCGCCTCGCTCCTGGTCGACGAGCACGACCTCGAGCGCGGCGACCGGCTCTGCATCGACCTGCCGCCGCACTGGCTGGGCACGGTGTTCCTCGGCGCCGCGTGGAGCGCCGGCCTCACGGTGACCGACGGCGACGACGCGGACGCGGTCGTCACCGGCCCCGAGGGCCTGGAGCACTGGGCCCCGCGCGCGGCCTCGATGCCCGTGCTGGCCTGCTCCCTGCTCCCGCTGGGCGTGGGCTTCCGCGACCCGCTGCCGCCGCACGTCCACGACGTCGGGGTGGAGATCTGGTCCCAGCCCGACTCCTTCATCCCCGTGGACCCCGCGCAGCCGGGCGACGTCGCGACCGACTTCCCGATCGGCCGGGTCAGCCAGGCACAGCTGTGGAGCACGGCCGCCGCCGGTGGACTTCTCACCGACGGCGGCCGTCTTCTCTCGGTGGCGAACCCGGCTTCCCCACCGGGGATCGCCACCGTCACCGAGCCGTTCGCACGCAACGGCTCGTTGGTCCTGGTCGCCCACGCCGACCCGCAGCAGCTCGAGGCGACGTACGCCGCCGAGCGTGCCACGGCCCGCTTCCCGCGCATCGAGCACCAGGACTGACCGGGTCTGGCGGGCTCAGCCCGCCAGGTCGTAGACCCCCATCCCCTCGCCGAGGAGCCGGGGCTTCCCGGTGCCCGCCGGCAGGAGGTGGAGGCGTCCGTTGCGCTTCAGCCGGGCCACCGTGTCGCGGGCGCCCACGCCGTCGACCTGGCGCTCGGGCAGCACCCAGTCGTAGCCGGCGAGGGTGCCGACAGCGCGCCGGGCGAGGCTGGTCGGGGCCGGGACGGTGCGGCCGAAGCCGGCCAGTCCCTTGCCGAGGTAGACCTGCGTCGAGCCGTCGGCCGCACGGCCGAGGAGGTCGGGGAAGCCGTCGCGGTCGACGTCGCCGACCGCACGCAGCTCGCTGACCCCGGCGAAGGCGTTGGAGATCCGCTGCGGCTTGGCCAGCTTGCCGGTGCCGTCGCCGCGGCGCAGGAACAGCTTGCCGGTGCCTCCGGTGCGGGTGATCACGTCGACGTGGCCGTCCTTGTCCCAGTCCCCCACGACGAGCAGCACGTCGATGGCGCCCGCGGAGTAGCCGGTGTCGACCGGCCGCTCGAGCTCGACGGTGCCGGCGTGCTGCACCACCACGAGGTCGTCGCCGACCCGGCCGATCAGGTCGGGCTCGGCGCTGCCCAGCACGTTGCCGCCACTGGTGAGGCCGCGGACCCCGCGCACCTCGTCGACCAGCCCGAGGCGCGGCCCGAACGTGCCGTCACCGCGGCCGGGGTGCACGAAGCCGCGCCCGGAGCCCGCCGCACGCGCGAACAGGTCGCGGTGGCCGTCGCGGTTGTAGTCGCCGTAGCCGACGATGGTGTCGTAGCCCCCCCAGCCGCCTGCGATCGCGACCCGCTTGGCGAAGCCGCCGGCGGCGGTGCCGCGGTGCAGCCACAGCCGGCCGTCGGTGTCGCGGGCGATCAGGTCCGGGCGGCGGTCGCCGGTGACGTCACCGGCACCGACGAGGCGGTCGTAGGTGTCCCAGTTCCAGCCCTTGACGACGCGGGTGCCGAAGCCGCCGCGGCCGTTGCCACGCACGATCGTGAGCTTGCGCTTGCCCGGGACGCGGCCGACCAGGTCGTTGCGCCCGTCGGCGTCGAGGTCGCCCACCGCAGTGATCAGGTCGAGGTCGGCGAACAGCGGGCCCCAGCGGACCACCTTCGCGAAGCGACCCGATGCCAGGCCCGGGCGGACCCCGGCGCGGCCGTCGCGGGCGCGCACCAGCAGGTCGGGGCGACCGTCGCCGGTGAGGTCGGCAGAGGCGACGACGGCGCTGTAGCGGCCGAAGTTGCCGGTGACGGCGCGGGGCGGAAGGAACCGGGTGAGGCCGCCGGTCGGCACCACGAGGAGCCGGCCGTCAGCGGCCCGGCGCACGACCAGGTCGTCGGCGGCGGTGCCGGCGAGGTTGGCGTCCACGGTGGCCGGGGTGAGCGTCGGCGTCGGCGGGGGCGTCGGGGTGGGAGGCGGCGTGGGCGTCGGCGGAGGCGTCGGGGTCTTCTTCTTCTGCGCGGCGACGGCGGCGCTGCGGATGGCACCGAGCTTGGCGTAGAGGTAGCGCCCCGGGCAGGCGGTGGAGCCCGCGTCGCGGTGTCCGTTGATCGCGGGGAAGGTGCGGCCCGCGACCTGCTGGCGCTTCGAGCCCGCGTCGACACCGTGGATGCCGAGCTTCCAGGCGAAGAGCGCGCCGTAGGCCTGCACCACGGCGGCGCTGGGCTGGGCGGTCTCGAAGTTGCCGATCGCCGACATCGCGAAGGAGGACTCGTTGTAGCCGAGGGTGTGCGCGCCCACGACGGCCTTGTCGACGCCGCCGGCGCGGCCCTCCCAGATGCGGCCGAAGCGGTCGACGAGGAAGTTGTAGCCGACGTCGGACCAGCCGCGCGACTGGGTGTGGTAGGCGTAGATGCTCCGGATGATCCCGGGCACCTGCTCCTTCGTGTAGTTGTTGGCGTTGACCGTGTGGTGCACGAACCCGGCGGTCACCTTGCCGTAGCTCAGGGAGCCCTTGTCGCGCAGGCTCTCGTTGGCGCCCCACTGGGCGCGCGAGTAGATCGTCGGACGCGGGGCCGTGGTGGCGGCCTGCAGCTCCAGACCGTCGGTGCCCTCGGCGCCCTCCGTGCCCTCCGCCGCCGCGTCGTCCTCGACGGTCGGGTCGATGGCGGCGCGCTCGGTCTGGGTGCGGGTCGCCTCGCCCGGGTCGACGACCGCGAGGCGCAGGTCGGCCGGCAGCTCGCCCGTGGCGGCCACCGCCTGCACCTGCACCTGGTCCACCTCGCCGACCAGCAGCTCGTCGGTGCCGGGGCGCACGCGGGACGCCTCCAGGCTGCCGGCGTCCGGGCCGTGCTCGTCGTGGTACTCCAGCGGCGTCCACTCCGACCAGCGCCCACCGGTGCGGGTGCGCGCGGAGAGCTCGATGTCGGACTCCCCCAGCGCGGCCTCGGCCGACCAGGTCACGCCCACCGCGCCGTACCCCTCGACGTCCTGGGGCGTGCTGGTGAGGACCGCGGCACCCTCGGGCGTGCGTGCCTGCTCGGCCTCGAGCTGCGGGACCGCGACGCGGCCGTGGGCGGCGACGCTCGGAGCGGTCAGCGCGAACTCCTCGACCGTCGCCTCGACCGGCTCTGCCGGGACCAGCGAGGCCTCGGTGGAGACACGGGCGTACGCCGGCCCGACTCCCCCTGCCGCGGGCACGCCGGCGGGGTCACGGTGCACCACGTCGAGGGAGACGACGCTGGCGGCAGGGGTCAGTACGGCGACCACGACACCGAGCGCCAGCAGTTGCTGGCAGGCGGTGACGAAACGGCTTTTGTTCGAAGGCATGCAGGAGGCTCCAGTGCGCGGGGAAGTTCACACGTTGCGCAACTTTCACACGAGCCACATGGGTAACGGAAGGGCTCGTGAGTAACTACAACGTTGTAATTTCCACTCGCCACGCCGACGACCACGAACTTTATGAGATTCGGCGTGAGATGCATCTCCGACACGCCAGGCGCGAGACTCGGCGGCTCCTGCGCCGACTCGGCGCAGACGCCAGACGCCCCGGCCGGAGCCGGGGCGTCTGGGTGGGACTGTGCGCGTGGAGGCTCAGTCGCGGTAGGTGTCCTCGAGGCCCTCGAAGGTCTGTTTCCAGGTCTCCGGGGAGGTCAGCTCGGGCAGTGCCTCGCGGTAGCGCTCCGCGAGGGCGGGCCACTCCTGGCGCAGCCGGGCGTGCAGCTTGGCCGACCGCACCATCTGGCTGCGGAACTCGGCCGGCTGACGGCGGTACCAGGCGGCGGTCATGCCGTCGGCCGACGACACGATCGCGGAGTCGAGCTGGGCCAGGCGCCACCAGCGCTGGTCCACGTGCGGGATGATCGTCTCCGGGTGCTCGTGGGCGAGCTCGCGCACCGGACGGACCTGGCGCAGCAGGCCCACCGCAGCGGTCTTCACCTTGCCGACGGTCGTGGTCGGCGAGACGACCGCGCGGCCGCGCCGCGGGGGCTTCTTGCGGCGCGGGGCAGGGAAATCGTCCAGGCCCGGCTTGGCGACACCGTCGCCGTAGCGGGCGCGGATCTCGCGGATCTCCTTGACCCGGTAGGTCATGTCGCGGTGCATCCGCTCCGGGCCCGCGAGCACGTCCTCGAGCGCGAGCAGGATGGTCTCACCGGTGCCGTACTGCATCGAGACCATGCGCTTGGCGTGGTTCTCGAAGCTCTCCATGACCAGGCGGCCGCCGCGGTCGTACGGCGAGTGCAGCAGGCCGGAGACGAGGCGGTTGCGCTCGTGGAAGTAGGCCTGCCAGTCGAGGGTGTCGTCCTTCTCGGTCCACGGCACGTGCCAGACCGCGACACCGGGCATGGTGACGGTCGGGAACCCGGCGGCGCGGGCGCGGACGCCGAACTCGGCGTCGTCCCACTTGATGAACATCGGCATCGACAGGCCGATCTCCTTGATCACCGAGGTCGGGATCAGGCACATCCACCAGCCGTTGAAGTCCACGTCGACGCGGCGGTGCAGCCACGAGGTGGAGCGCAGCGAGCGCTGGGCGAAGTTGTGGCCGTGCACCGTCGACGGCGCCGGGCCCCAGAACCACTTCCAGGCCGCGAGGGTCTCGCCGTAGGCGTGCATCACCGAGCGGTCGTAGAGGCTGAACATCTGGCCGCCGACGATCGTCGGGGTCTTGTTCAGGTCGGCGAAGGCCACGGCGCGCAGGATGCCCTCGAGCTCGCAGACGACGTCGTCGTCGAGCAGCAGGACGTAGTCGGAGGTACCGCGCTCGACGCCCTCGTTCATCGCCCGCGAGAAGCCGCCGGAGCCGCCGAGGTTGGCCTGCTTGATGACGCGCAGCTTGGAGCCCAGCGCCTTCGCGGCGCGCGCGAAGTCGGCGTTGTCCTCGACCTGCTGGGTGCCCTGGTCGACGACGATGACCTCGTCGAGGATCTCCAGGACCGCCGGGTCCGTGGAGAGGTTGAGCAGCTGGTCGACGCAGAACTGCGGACGGTTGAACGTCGTGATGCCGATGGTGAGGCGGCCCGGCGTGGTCCGCTCGGTCTCGAAGCCCCAGTCGGCGCTCTCGAGCACCAGCTCCTCGTCGCCGGCCTCGAGGTCGAACCAGTACCAGCCACCGTCGATGAACGGCTTGAGCTCGAGGTCCACGACCTTGGTCTCCGTCACGTCGGCGTCGACGTTGATGGAGCGGGCGCGCAGCACGTGGCCCTTGGAGGTCGAGCGGTAGACCACGATCGAGCCGCGTCCACGCACGCGCATCGTGAGGCGCACCGACTCGAACTCGGTCCACCGGCGCCAGTAGCTGGCGGGGAACGCGTTGAAGTACGTGCCGAAGGTGAGCCGCTTGGCGGGCTCGGCGACGGCGTGGCCCACCGCGTTGACCCGACCGAAGCCGGTCATGCCGCGGTCGGCCTCGTAGGAGCCGGCGCTGTCGTCCTCGTCGCCCTCGTGGTCCGTGCCCGACTGGCGGGTCTCGGAATCACCACCGCCGAAACCGGACACTCCGCCGAGGTAGAGGGCCTGGACGTCGAGCTCCTGGTCCGGACGCATGAGCACGCGCTGGACGATGCGGAAGCCGTCCTGCCCGGTGCGCTCCTCGTGGTCTGCGGGGGCGTTGGTCACGCTGTGTTCCTTTGCCTTGCACGGGTCTGGATGGACCGGGCCACGGTAGCAGCGGCCACGGCCGCCCCGGCATCCCACGCGGCACCACCCGCCCGAGACGCTCTCCCGCCCCCGCGCACTGCTGCTAGCCTGCCGCCCATGCAGTGGGGTCTGGGTTGGCGTCGATCGAGCCCCTCACGGCCCCGCATCTACCTCCACATCGGCACGATGAAGACCGGGACGACCTTCCTCCAGGGCATCCTGGAGGAGAACCGGGACCGGCTCGCCGCGGACGGCTGGCTCTTCCCCGGCGAGCGCTGGAGCGACCAGGACCGTGCCGTGTCCTCGATCCTGGAGGCGCACCGCACCCGCAGGCCCGAGGCTCCCCCGGTCGAGGTCGACACCTCCCCCTGGTACGCCATGGCCGAGGAGATGAGGGCGCACCGCGGCCGCGGGTCGATCCTGTCGATGGAGTTCCTCAGCTATGCCGACCAGGCGCAGGCCGGCGCGATCATCGACTCCCTCGGGGACGCCGACGTCCACATCGTGCTCGCGGTCCGCGACGCCCGCTCGGCCATCCCGACGCAGTGGCAGACCAGCGCCCGGGCCGGCAGCGCCGTGCCGTGGCGCAACTTCGTCCTCGCCGTCGAGAACGCCCTGGACCCCGATGCCACCGCCGAGACACCTGCGCAGCGGCTGTTCCAGCGCACCCAGGGCGTCCCGCGGATGCTGGAGGTCTGGGGCGAGCTGGTCGGGCCGCGCAACCTGCACGTGATCACGATGCCGCCGCCGGGATCGGACCGCCTGCTGCTGTGGAAGCGGTTCGCCAAGGTGGTCGGGATCCGCCTGCGGCGCCCCGACCTCCCCCCACACTCGGTCAACCCCTCGCTGGGGCACGCCTCCGCGGAGCTGCTGCGGCTGATCAACATCGAGCTCGGACCGCTGGACCGCGCGACGTACGACGGGGTCGTGAAGTCGCAGCTGGGGCGCCGCACCCTCGGCCCGCGGGCCGCGGTCGAGCGCAAGATCACCCTCAACCGGCGCGGGCTGGCACTGGCCGCGCGCTGGAACCAGCGGGTGCTGGAGGCGATCGGCGAGAGCGGAGCCGAGGTCGTCGGGCGCGCCAGCGACCTGTCCGTCGACCCGCCGCCGGAGGACGCCCCGGTCGCGCTCGCCCACCCCGAGCGTGCCGAGATGCTGGACGCCGCGGCGACCGCCCGCGACGGGCTGCTGGACCTGCGGCACCGTTGGAGCGCGGAGGTCGCCGCCCCGCTCGGCGCCGTCATCGAGGAGGACGACCTCTTCTGCGGCGCCCCGGTCACCAGTCCCGCGCGGTGGGCCGGCGAGGAGCGACCCGTGCTGGCGGCCGTCGCCGAGCTCGCCGAGCTGATCCGCGAGTGCATCACGCTGCGCGAGCAGGTGATGCTCCGGCGCCAGGCCGAGGCCGAGCTGGCCGGGGCGGCGCTCCCCGGGGCCGCACTCGACGCCGACACCGGCCCGGCCGCCGTGGCGGAGCCCGCGCGGGACACCACGCGGGACACCACACGGGACACCACGGCCGGCGAGCCGGCCTGAGCCGGACGGGTCAGGCGAGGCGCGCGGCGTACGCCTCGACGGCGGCGCGCAGCGGCGCGGGCTCGAGCGCGAGGTGCTCGAGGATCGTGTAGCGGTCGGGGCGGGTGCGCGGGGCGTGCTCGACGGCGCGGGCGAACTGCTCGGCGCTCAGCCCCACCTCGGCGGGCGTGCGGGGCAGTCCGTGGCGGGTCAGGGTGGTCGCGAGGCGCTCGAGGAGCACCTCGTCGCCGCGCAGGTAGGTCGCGAACAGCGCGCCGATCCCGGCGAGCTCGCCGTGGTCGGCGGTGCCGGGGAAGAGCTCGTCGACGGCGTGGAGGATCTCGTGGCACGCCCCGCTGCACGGACGCGAGGTGCCGGCGACCGACATCGCCATGCCGGAGAGCACCAGCGCCTCGGCGAGCACGCCGAGGAACTCGTCGCTCTCGATGCCGTCGGGGTGGTGCAGCAGCGCCTCGGCGGCCGAGCGGGCGAAGGCGACGGCGAGGCCGTCGATGTGCTCGCCGCGCTCGGCGGCGGCCAGCTCCCAGTCCGCGATCGCGGAGAGGTTGCTCAGCGCGTCGCCGATCCCGGCGCGGACCAGCCGCGGCGGCGCGGCGCGCACGTAGTCGAGGTCGACCACCACGCCCAGCGGCATTGCGACGCCGTAGGAGCCCTTGCCGTGGGGGTGCTCCAAGGAGGCCACCGGCGAGCAGATCCCGTCGTGGGCCAGATTGGTCGCGACCGCGACCATCGGCACCGCGGCGCGGGTCGCGGCGTACTTGGCCACGTCGAGGGTGCGCCCCCCGCCGATGCCGACCACGGCGTCGTAGCCGTGGGCGCCGAGCGCCTCCTGCAGCAGCCCGGCCGAGGCCAGGCTGGCGTCGGGGACGGTGAACACCGTGGCGTTCGGCAGCCCTTCGGCGATCCGGGCCCAGATCGCCTCGCCCTGAGAGGCGCCCACGGCCACCAGCACCCGGCCACCGTTGGAGATCCGGCGCTCCTCCAGCAGCGTCGCGAGGTTGTCGACCGCGCCGCGGCGCACCTCCACGAACAGCGGGCTGGCGAGCATCCGGGCTAGTAGCGGCACGCGATCTCCCGCGCCCGGGCCAGATCGGCGGCGTTGTCGACCTCGACCCACTCGGTGCCGGCCGGGATCGCGACGGTGGCGACCTTGTCGCCGCGGTCGACCATCTCCTGGTAGCCGTCCTCGTAGTAGAGGTCCGGGTCGCGCTCGAAGGTCGCCTGCAGGGCGTCGGCGAGCCGCGGCACCGCGGAGCCCTCGATCAGGCTGGCGCCGATGTACTCGCCGTACGCCGTGGCGGGGTCCATCAGCTTGGTGATCCGGGTGACGTTGCCGGAGGCGTCCACGCGGACCTTCATCTCCTCCTCGGCGAGGACCTTCTCGGTGTCCAGGGCGAGCAGGACCTCGGGGCCGCGCGCCTCGAGCATCGCCTCCTCGACCGACACCGGGTGCACCGTGTCGCCGTTGACCATCAGCACGCCGTCGCTCATGTGCTCGCGCGCGACCCACATGGAGTAGGCGTTGTTCCAGATCTCGGCCTTGTCGTTGTGCACCAGCGTCAGGCGCACGCCGTACTTCTTCTCCAGCGCCGCGCGCCGGGCCTCGACGGCCTCGGCGAAGTAGCCGACGACGACGACCACGTCACGCAGGTCGACCGCGGCGAGGTTGCGCAGCGAGATGTCGAGGATCGTGGTGTCCCCGTCGACCGGGACGAGCGCCTTCGGCAGCGCGTCCGTGTGCGGTCGCAGGCGACGGCCCCAACCGGCCGCCAGCACCATTCCGATCATGGGGTTCCCTTCGTGCTCGGTCGCACCCGGGCGGGTGGACCGGGCAAGGCTAGCGCCGGGCCCGACCTCGCGGCGGCCCGGGACGTCCTACCCCCGTGTAACCTGACGCCCCCAGGCACGATGGAAGGCGAGACCTCGATGAACCCTCCGCACGACCAGTCGACGGACCAGACGACCCACGCGGGCCGATCGGGTTCGCTGGCCCGGGTCCGCGAGGCACTCACCCGCGGCCGCGCGATCGCCGAGCTGCACGCCCGCATCGACGCGCTCGAGGCAGAGATCCAGGAGACCCGCAGGCTGCACCGCCGGGTCGCGGAGCTCACCGATATCGTCGAGGAGCTGCTGGTGCCCGTCGCCCAGCGCGACGAGGCGAAGCTGCGCGAGACGCTGGAGAAGTACTCCACGTCCTGGTGACGTCCTCTGCTCGACCACGATCTACAGGAGACGTGCATGGCCCGCCGGGTCTTCTTCCACATCGGCGTCCCCAAGTCGGGGACGACGTTCTTGCAGACGACGATGTGGAACAACCGCGACCAGCTGCGCGCCCAGGGCTTCCTCTACCCCGGGCGACGGCGCATGGACCACTACCACGCCTCGCAGATCGTCCGCGGGGCCTCGCCGTCCGCGCTGGGCGAGCACGGCACCAGCTGGGAGCGGATCGTCCGCGAGCTCGCCGACTGGTCCGGCGACGGCGTCATCAGCCACGAGTTCTTCTCCATGGCCACCGCCCGCCAGGCGCGGGCGGCCGTCGAGGCCCTCGCCCCCGCCGAGGTGCACGTCGTACTGACCGCCCGCGACTACGTGCGCCAGTTCCCTGCCGTGTGGCAGGAGGCGCTCAAGATGGACTCCACCGACTCCCTCGACGAGTTCATGCGCCGCGCGTTCGCCCACGACCTGCCCGGCGCCTGGAGCTGGAACAGCCAGGACGTCCCGGCGATCCTGCACGTCTGGGCCAGCGCCGTCCCGGTCGAGCGGGTCCACGTGGTGACCGTGCCCCCGCCGGGAGCCCCGCGCGGCCTGCTCTGGCAGCGCTGGTGCGAGGTCACCGGCATCGACGACCGCGGCTTCGACCTCGACCAGGTCTTCGACAACCAGTCCCTGGGCGCCACCCAGGCCGCCCTCCTGCACCGGCTCAAGCCGCACCTCACCGGTCCGCTCCAGGAGCGCCCGGTGCAGCACCGGTGGGTGCGCCAGTACTTCGGCCACGAGGTCCTCGGCCCCCAGCGCGGGGAGCGCTTCGGCCTGCGCGACGAGGACGCCCTGCGCCTGCGTCGCCGCTCGAGGCGGATGGTCCGGGCCATCCGGGAGGCCGGGTACCCGGTCGTCGGCGAGCTCGCCGACCTGATCCCGCCCGCGGAGCAGCCGAAGCGCCCGCACCCCGATGACGTCACCGACGCCGAGATGCTGGACGCCGCGGTGGTCGCCATCGAGCAGATGATCCGCGACGTCCGCGAGCTCAGCACGGAGCGCGACGCCCTGGCCCGCCGGGCGCCGGCCGCCATGGCCCGTCGGACGCTGCGCAGGGTCCGTCGGCGGCTGACCCGCTAGAACCACCGGCCGCCGGGACGGCCCCGCGTGTCCGTCAGGGCGGTCGCCGGCCGTTACGGTATGCCGGTGAGTGACCGGATCTACCTCCACATCGGCGTGCCGAAGAGCGGCACCTCCTACGTCCAGCGACGGCTGCTGGCCAACAAGGAGCAGCTCGCGCAGGAGGCCGGCCTGCTGTTCCCCGGGCAGACCTGGGGCGACCAGGTGCTGGCCGTCCGCGACCTGCGCAGGATCAGGGGCGGCCGGAACCGACGCGGCGCCTGGAGGCGGTTGCGTCAGGAGATGGCGGCGTGGTCCGGCACCTCGGTGGTCTCGATGGAGTGGCTGTGCGCCGCCGACCAGGCGACCATCGAGCGGATCGTCACGGACCTGGCCCCCGCCCAGGTCGAGGTCGTCGTCACGGCGCGCGACCTCGGGCGCACCGTCGCCGCCGCCTGGCAGGAGTACCTGCAGAACCGCCGCGAGTGGACCTGGGAGGACTTCCTCACCCAGCTCGGCTCCCCGAGCTCTCGCGAGACCCCCGCCGGCAGCCACTTCTGGGCCCAGCAGGACCTCACCGACATCGTCGAGCGCTGGGCGGGTGTCGTGGGCCCCGAGCACACGCACGTGGTCACCCTCCCCCACCCCGGCGCCGGCCCCGACGTGCTGTGGGAGCGGATGGCCCAGGTGCTCGGCTTCGACCCCGCCCACTTCTCCGCCGAGGGCGTCCGCGACGCCAACGAGTCCCTCGGGCTTCAGTCCGCCGAGATCATGCGCCGGGTCAACCCGCTCACCCGCCGCGACGGGCTCGGCTACACCGCGTACCGCTCCGGCTTCAAGCAGGCCCTCGGCAAGGACGTCCTGGCCCACCGACGCAGCCAGGAGTCGCGGGTCGCCGTACCGCCGGAGCAGCAGGGGTGGATCCGCGACGCCGCCGAGCGGCACCGCGCCTCCCTCGCCGCCGCCGGCGTGCACGTGGTCGGTGACCTGGCCGACCTCGAGCCGGTCTTCGCCCCCGGACGTCAGCCCTCCGAGGTCCCCGCCGAGGAGCTCCTCGACACCGCCACCGAGGCGCTCAACGAGGTCTCCCAGCGATGGCTGGCGGCCCGCACCGAGCTGCACCGCGTCCAGGCGCGCGAGGAGCGGCTGAGCGCTGCGCTCGCCTCCGCACGGGCGCGGGTCGCCGAGATCGAGGCGCACCCCGTCCGCTTCGCCGTACGCCGCCGCGCCGACGACCTGCGCGGGCTGCCCGCACGCCTGCCGGCGGGCCTCCGCGCCCGGCTGCGCCGGACGGTGGGCCGATGAGCGCCGACGCCCAGGCCTTCGAGGCCTTCGAGGACACCGACGCCATGAGCGTCGGCGAGCAGCGGCTGCGGCTGCCCGCGGGCCTCGACCCCGCCACGACGTACGACGTGCTCGTCAACGGCGACCACGTCTGGTCCCTGACCCCGGCCCACGACATCCGCGGCGCACGCGGCGCCCGCGAGGTGGCCTGGCCGAAGGCGATCCAGCGCCGGCTGCTCGGACGGGCGGAGGTCGTGCTGCGCGAGCACCTCAGCGGCACCGAGCGCGGCCGCGCGCGTCACGTCTTCGGCGGACGCGACGACCTCGAGGTCCGCATCGTCGACGCGGACGGGCACGCGCTGATCCTCGACAAGTGGGGCCAGCTGATCCGCCCGCTGTCGAGCGAGTCCGGCTCGGTGATCGACGAGCTCATGGACCACACCGCACGGCTGCTGGAGGACCTGCAGGAGAAGGCCGGGGTGCCGGCGTTCATCTGCTACGGCACCCTGCTCGGCGCGGTGCGGAACGGCCGCCTGATCGGGCACGACAACGACATCGACGTCGCCTACCTCAGCGAGCACCCCACACCGGTGGACGTGGCCCGCGAGGGCTACCGCGTCGAGCGGGCCCTGCGCGACGCCGGTTGGCTGGTGCGCCGCGGCTCCGGCGTGCGCCTCAATGTGCGGCTGCGGCTCAGCGACGGCTCCTCGCGCTTCATCGACGTCTTCACCGCGCACTGGGTGGAGGGCAGCCTCTACATCCCCTCCGACACCGGGTTCCCGATGCCGCGCGAGGCCATCCTCCCGCTCGCCGGCGTCGAGCTGATGGGCCGCAAGCTGCCGGCGCCGGCCGACCCCGAGCGGCTGCTCGCCGCGACGTACGGCGAGGGCTGGCGGGTGCCGGACCCCTCGTTCCGCTACGAGACGCCGCGTGGCCTGTCCCGGCGCCTGGGCGGCTGGTTCGGCGGGCTGGTCAGCCACCGCAAGCACTGGGACTCCTTCGACTCCCAGCAGCGCCACACCGTGCCGAAGCGCCCCTCGCCGTTCGCCCGCTGGGTCGCCAACCACCACGGCAGCACCCGGCCGATCGTCGACGTCGGCGCCGGCACCGGGCGTGACGCGATCTTCTTCGCCGCCGAGCGCGGGCGGCAGGTGTTCGCCCTCGACTACGTCGTCAGCGCGGTGCGCAGCGGCCAGCGGATCGCGGAGAACCGCTCGCTGCCGATCCGCTGGAACCTGGTCAACCTCTACGACACCCGCGAGGTGCTCGCCTACGGCGCCCGCCTCAGCCGGCTGCCCGAGCCGGCGGACGTCTACGCACGCTTCCTGCCCCACGACCTGGAGCCGCACGGCCGCGAGAACCTGTGGCGCCTGGCCTCGATGTCGCTGCGCCGCGGCGGGCAGCTGTTCGTGGAGTTCCGCACCCCCGAGGACCGGGACCGCCCGCACGTCTACGGCCAGCACCCCCGCAACTACCTCGAGCCCGCCGACGTCGTCGCCGAGATCGAGGCCGCGGGTGGCACCGTCGTCCACCTGGTCTCCGGACGCCCCGGGATGGCGAAGCTGCGCGAGGAGGACCCCGCCGTGTGCCGCATCGTCGCGCGCTGGAGCGACGCTGCCGAGGAGACCCAGGACGCACCCGTGTCCGCCGACGCGGACCAGGCCACGGGGACCGGGGCGCCCGCCGCTACGGTGACGCCGTGAGTCAGAGCAGTGCGGCCGTGCCGCAGGGTGGTCCCGTCTTCCTCCACGTCGGCAGCCCGAAGACCGGCACCACGTTCCTCCAGAACGTGCTGTGGGCCCAGCGCGACCTCGCCGCGGAGCAGGGGCTGCTGCTGCCGGGGCGCCGCTTCCACGACCACTACCTCGCCACGCTCGACGTCCGCGACCTGGCCTCGACGCCGACCGCGCCCGCCGAGGCCGAGGGCCGCTGGGCCGAGCTGGTGGCCGAGTCCGAGGGCTGGGCCGGCGCCACGCTCATCTCCCACGAGCTCTTCGCCTCCGCCACCGCCGAGCAGGCCCGGCGCGCCGTGGCCGCCTTCGGCGACCGCGAGGTCCACATCGTGCTCACCGCGCGCGACCTCGTGCGCCAGGTGCCGGCCGAGTGGCAGGAGCACATCAAGCACCGCTCCACGGTGAGCATGGAGCACTTCCTCGACGACCTGCGCGCCGACCGCGCGCACCGCACCTGGTTCTGGCGGGTCCAGGACTTCGCCGACGTGCTGCGCCGCTGGGGCGCCGAGGTCCCGGCCGAGCGGGTGCACGTCGTCACCGTCCCGCCGCCGGGCGCCGACGCAGGCACCCTGTGGACCCGCTTCGCCACGCTGCTGGGCCTGGACCCCGACTCCTTCGACACCACCGCGTCGCGGTCGAACTCCTCCCTCGGTCTCGAGCAGGCCGAGCTGCTGCGGCGCGTCAACGCCGAGCTCGGCGACCGGGTGCCGCTGCCCGGCCCCTACCCGCAGCTGGCCAAGAACGTGCTGGCCCACCGCCTGCTCGCCGGGCGTCCCGGCACCCGCCTGGTGCTCGACGAGGCGGCCGACACCTTCGCCCGCGAGCGCTCGGCCGAGATCGTCGCCGACCTGCGCGCCCTGGGGTACGACGTGGTCGGCGACCTCGACGAGCTCGTGCCGGCCCCCGCCGACGCGCCCGCCGCGATCCCGACGCCCAGCGAGGCCGACATCGCCGACGAGGGGGTCGCCGCGATCGCCGGGCTCCTCGACGAGATGGCGCGTCGCCTCGTGGTCCAGCGTCGCGCCGAGGAGGTCGCGCGCACGATCCGCGAGAAGCCCGCGCGCTACCTGCTCGTGCAGGCCGCCCGGCGCAACCGGGCCCTGGGCGCCGCCCACCGTGCCTACCGGCGGGTGCTGCGGCGCGACTGAGGCCCACCGCGGGGGTGCCGCGGGGCGCGCGTCGTACGGCCGCCGGGTGCGTGGGCCGTCACGTCGCGAGGACGTCTAAGCGGCCCCTCGGACTGGTCTCGGCTGTTAGCCTCGAACGAGGTGCCACAGGCTCCTCAGCCCGGCCCCACGCGCCACCGGAACGACTCTCCCAGGCCCTCCTCTCGGGGGGCGAGCAAGGAAAACACGGTTCATGAAGCTCTCGGCCCGTCTCGTCTCCGCCCTCACCACCCTCGTGATGGTCCCGGCCCTTCTGGTCGGCGGCTCGACCCAGGCCGCCCACGCCGAGGGCTGGCAGCCCAAGGGCGGCGGTGTGTTCAACGACCCGCTCGGGGACCACGCCGCGAAGTGGCGCATCGTCAACCACGTGGACGCGGCGGTCGCCAATGCGCGCAAGGGCTCGCGGATCTACATCTCGACCTACCTGATGGACGCCCGCGACTCCGTCGACCACCTGCTGCGCGCCCACAAGCGGGGCGTGCAGGTGCAGATGGTTCTCGACGGCGTCTATGCCAACAACGGGCAGTCGCAGCGCCTGGCCAAGGCGTTCAACAAGGACAACCGCGCCAAGCGGAAGGGCACCTTCAAGGACGGCACCCTGCGCCGCTGGGGCAAGGACCGCAGCTTCGTGAAGTACTGCCAGTCCAGCTGCCGGGGCAAGATCGCCAACAACCACTCGAAGTTCTACGTCTTCACCCACACGGGCGCCTCGAAGAACGTCGTGATGGTGAGCTCCTCCAACCTCAACCGGGGCGGTGCGGAGAAGGGCTGGAACGACCTGGTCACGATCAAGGGCCGGCCCAAGCTGGTCGCCCGCTTCGCCCAGGTCCACGTGGAGATGTCGCGGGACCGTCCGGTCCCCGGTGAGTCCCTGCGGGCCTGGCGCGTCGGTCCGTACTTCGTGCGGTTCTTCCCCAAGCGCAGCAGCGGCGACCCGGTGATCGCCGACCTCAACAAGGTCAAGTGCTACGGCGCCACCGGCGGCGCCGGGCGCAACGGCCGCACGGTCATCAACGTCGCGATGTTCGCCTGGTACAACCAGCGCGGCTTCAACATCGCCCGCAAGCTCGTGCAGCTCGCCGACCGCGGCTGCTACCTCTCGATGGTCTACGGCGCCCCCGGGCCGGAGCTGCGCAAGTTCCTCACCGATGCCACGAAGCGCAACCCGCGCATCAAGCTGTGGGACAGCCGCCTCAACCTCGACCTGGACGAGGAGTACGAGGTCCGCGCGCACAACAAGTTCTATCTCGTGCAGGGCCACTACGGGAAGGACAAGTCGGCGTACCGCGTCCACACCGGCACCGCCAACTGGTCCGAGGGCACGCTGCACGCCGGCGACGAGAACACCATCAACATCTCCAACTACGGCGTGTGGCGCCAGTACATGGACAACTGGGACCACATCGTGAAGAAGGGCAGCCGCCGGGTGGGCACCCGCATCCCGGCCGCCCAGCAGATCGGCAGCCGCAAGTTCCCCCGCCTCTCCCCCGACATGGCCGTCGGTCGCCGCGCCGTCCCCCAGGACGAGCCGACCCAGCAGGACGAGTCGAGGTCCCAGGACTGACCTCCGCGCTGACGCTGGCGACGGCGGGCTGGGAAATGCACCGCGGGCCGGTGACCACCGAGGTGGTCACCGGCCCGCGGTGCGTGGTGCCGGTCATGCATCGGCGCCACGTGGGTGCCTAGATGTCGGCGCCCATCTCGTCCTCGAGCTCGGAGTCGGCGGGCTCGGCGCCCGAGGCGTCGTCGTACTTGAGGTAGCGGATGCCGGCGGCGACGCCGCCGTCGAAGCCGACGCGGCCGTTCTCGAGCACCAGGACCCGGTCGCACATGCGGCGCACCGAGGCGGCGGAGTGGCTGACGTAGAAGAGCGTGCGGCCGCTGTCGCGGATCTCCTGCATCTTCTCCAGGCACTTCTG
The DNA here is from genome assembly GCF_011420305.2 of Nocardioides ochotonae. Classification (NCBI taxonomy): domain Bacteria; kingdom Bacillati; phylum Actinomycetota; class Actinomycetes; order Propionibacteriales; family Nocardioidaceae; genus Nocardioides; species Nocardioides ochotonae. The sequence continues at coordinate 3,180,622 of NZ_CP061769.1, forward strand.
GCGGAACGGCTTGTCGCCCACCGCGAGGACCTCGTCGGCCAGGAAGATGTCGGAGTCGACGTGGATCGCGATCGCGAACCCCAGCCGGGCGAACATCCCCGAGGAGTAGTTGCCCACCGGGGAGTCCAGGAACTTGCCGAGGTCGGCGAAGTCCACGATCGAGTCGAGCTTGCGCTCGGTCTCGGCCTTGCTCATGCCGAGGATCGCGGCGTTGAGGTAGAGGTTCTCGCGACCGGTCAGCTGGGGGTGGAACCCCGCACCGGTGGCGATCAGCCCGGAGATCCGGCCGCGGGTCAGCATCTTGCCCGAGTCGGGGCGCATGATGCCGTTGACCAGCTTGAGCAGCGTCGACTTGCCGGAGCCGTTGAGGCCCATCAGGCCGATCGACTCGCCCTGCTCGACGGTGAAGGAGACGTCGTCGAGGGCGTTGAACGACTCGCTCAGCGGCTGGCGCCGAGCCGCCGCGATGGTGATCTCCTTGATGCTGCGGTGGTAGCGGATCGTGAACTGCTTGGTGACGTTCTCGGCGACGATGGAAGCAGTCATCACAGACGCTCCGGAATCTTGTTCTCGAGGCGGGTGAACGCCAGCTGGGCGATGACCAGGAAGACCAGCGCGACGCCCACGTGCGCGAAGCCGATCAGGAACAGGTCATCGGGGAAGTGGTCGGCCAGCGTGGCCTCCACGTCCTTCGTGGTCCCGGCCCAGAAGCCGCGCTGGAACAGCAGCACCGCCTCGGCCATCGGGTTGAACAGGTAGAACTGCGCGTACTCCCCGAACCGGTCCGAGACCATGCTGTAGGGGTAGATCATCGGGACGCTGAACGTCGTGAACTGCGTCAGCGTCTGCACGACGTTGCTGAAGTCGCGGAAGAACACGTTCGCGGCGCTGAAGAGCAGCGCCAGGCCGGTCCCCCAGATCGCCACCAGCGTGAACCCGAGCAGTACGGCGGCGACGCCGACGGGGTCCGGCGTCCAGCCCAGACCCACGCAGAAGATCACGAGCAGCACCATGCCGGGGATCACGTGGTAGGCGGAGGTCAGCATCGAGGCGACGGGGAACATCTCCCGTGGCACGGCCATCTTCCGCACCAACGCCTTGTTGCGCACGATCGAGTGCGTGCCGGCGCCGAAGGTCTCGGTGAAGTAGTGCACGATCACCAGGCCCGCGAACAGGTGGATCGCGAAGTTCTCGATCCCCTTCTCCAGGATCACGCTGATCACGAAGTAGTACATCGCCAGGCGGGTGGCCGGCTGGATGTAGGACCAGAACAGGCCCAGGAACGAGCCCTGGTAGCGCGCGCTGATCTCGCGGCGTACCAGCAGGCTCAGCAGGTAGCGACGCCGGAAGACCTCCAGGAGCCCGCTGTTCGCCGACGGCGGCGCGAGCGGGGCCTCGACGACGCGCTGCTCGCGCTTCACGCGCTCCTGGCGCCGGGCCGCACGTCGGTCCCGGCGCTGCTCGGCGCGATCGGCGCGCTCGGTGTCACTCATCCACTCCGCCACTGGTCAGCGGGGCACCCTCGGCGAAGTGCGGGCGCAGGCGGTTGTCGAACATCGACAGCGCCGAGCCGATCGCCATGTGCATGTCGAGGTACTTGTAGGTGCCGAGGCGACCGCCGAAGAGCACCATCGGCTCCTTCTTGGCCAGGTCGCGGTACTTCAGCAGCTTCTCGCGGTCCGCGGCGGTGTTGACCGGGTAGTACGGCTCGTCGCCCTCCTCGGCGAAGCGGCTGTACTCGTGGACCACGATCGACTTGCCCGGCAGGTAGGTGCGCTCGGGGTGCAGGTGCTTGAACTCCAGCACCCGGGTCCACGGGACCTCCTGGTCGTTGGCGTTGACCACGCCGGTGCCCTGGTAGTCGTCCACGTCGACGGTCTCGGCCTCGAGGTCGATGGTGCGCCAGGACAGGCGGCCCTCGCAGTTGTCGAAGTACTCATCCACCGGGCCGGTGTAGACGATCGGGACCTTGCCCTTGAACTCGTCGGCGACGTCGAAGAAGTCGGTGTTCAGCCGGACCTCGATGTTGGGGTGGTCGGCCATCCGCTCGAGCCAGGCGGTGTAGCCGTCGACCGGCAGACCCTCGAAGTCGTCGTTGAAGTAGCGGTTGTCGAAGGTGTAGCGCACCGGGAGGCGGGTGATGATGTCCGCGCTCAGCTCGGTGGGGTCGGTCTGCCACTGCTTCGCGGTGTAGCCCTTGACGAACGCCTCGTAGAGCGGGCGCCCGATCAGGCTGATCGCCTTCTCCTCGAGGTTGCGCGCGTCCTCGGTGGCGATCTCGCTGGCCTGCTCGGCGATCAGCGCACGCGCCTCGTCGGGCGTGTGCGACTTGCCGAAGAACTGGTTGATCAGCCCGAGGTTCATCGGGAAGGAGTAGACCTGCCCCTGGAACTTCGCGAAGACCCGGTGCTGGTAGTTGGTGAAGTCGGTGAACCGGTTCACGTACTCCCACACGCGCTTGTTCGAGGTGTGGAACAGGTGGGTGCCGTACTTGTGCACCTCGATGCCGGTCTCCTCGTCGAACTCGCTGTAGGCGTTGCCACCGAGGTGGTGACGACGCTCGAGGACGAGGACCTTCAAGTCGAGCTCGGTGGCACAGCGCTCGGCGATGGTGAGGCCGAAGAAGCCGGAGCCGACGACGACGAGGTCGGGGGTGACGGACAAGGTGCTTGCTCCTGGAACGGGAAGGATCAGGGCCGGGCGAACTGGGTGAGTCTAGCCACCGGACGGCTCGCGGGTCGGGAGGGCACGCATGCTCCGGGCCGCCCTCATGGCCCGAATCACGTTGCGGGCCTCCGCGCGACCGCCCCGCAGCGGGCTGAGCAGCACCACGACGGCGGTGATCAGCCACGGCTTGAGACGCACCGCGAGGTTGGTGCCGTAGCGCAGGTGGACCACGAAGAGGTTGCGGTACATGTAGTAGCCCTTCCACCCCGCCAGGTCGTGCTGCTGGTCGAAGTCGAGCTGGCGCACGAGCACCGCGTCGCGCACCGCCCAGATCCGGAACCCGGCGGCGCGTGCGCGCACCGCGTAGTCGACGTCGTCGTAGAAGATGAAGTACGACGGGTCCGGCAGACCGATCGCGTCGATGACCCGGCGCCGGGCCATGAACCCCTCGAAGGCGACGTTCTCCAGCTCCACCAGCGGCGGCATCGCCGCACGGGTGCCGAAGTCGGTCTCGACCATGGACGTCTTCGGCTTGATCGCCAGCGGGTTGGTGAGGTCGAAGCGGGTTGCCGCCTTCTCGCACAGCCGGCCCTGGCGGTCCTCGCGCACCGCCATCAGGCAGTCCTCGTCGAGCGCCATCAGCACCGTGAGGCAGTCCGGGGCCGGGACGACGTCGTCGTCCATCAACCAGACCCGGTCGAAGCCCTGCTCGTACGCCGTGCGCACGCCGAGGTGGAAGCCGCCCGCGCCGCCGAGGTTGTCCTCGCTGCGCACGACCTGCAGGCCGGGCACGTCGGCCTCGGCGAGCACCTGCGCGGTGTGGTCGGTGCTGGCGTTGTCGACCACGACCACCGCGTCGGGGGCGCGCTCGAGCGCGGCCAGCCCGGCCAGCATCCCGGCCAGCAGGTCGGCGCGGTTGTAGGTGACGACGACGATCGCGACGGTCTCGCTCATCGCAGGAACCGCTCGTGGCCGGTGAAGTCGCCGCGCAGCCCCGCGACCCAGGCGCGCACGCTCAGCGCCAGCCGCGCCGGTTGGGGCCGGGTGACGGTGTAGAACCACAGCGTCTTGGCGACGAACGCCAGCGCGTGCGGCCAGCCGTGGTACTCGCGCAGGTTGAGCAGGTTGTTGCGCGCCATGCAGTAGTGCTTGAGGTCGCTCGCGCTGTGGTTGTACGTCGTGCGCCCGCCCAGCATCGGCGTACCGAGGTCGTCGGTGGCGGGGTGCAGGAACCGCGCGGCGGTCACGGTGGCGATCCGGGCGCCAGCGGCCCGGGCACGCCAGAGGTACTCCACGTCGTCGCCCCAGATGAAGTAGTCCTCGCGGACCGAGCCGATCCGCTCGACCAGCTCGCGGGTGACGAGCACGCCGTTGAACGGGATCACCACGTCGGGGATCAGCCCGTCGCGGGCGGCGGCCTCGACGTCGGCCATCGCGTGCACGACGCGGGTGCCGCCGGGCAGCCGGATGGGGAAGCAGAGGCGGTCGGGGTCCTGCTCGGCCAGGACCGCGGGGCCCCAGAAGTCGAGCTCGCCGGTGTGCGCGAGCAGCGCCTCGAGGCAGCCGGGCTCGGGGATCCCGTCGTCGTCCATCAGCCAGACCAGGTCGGCGCCGCGGTCGACCGCCTCGAGCAGGCCGACGTGGAACCCGCCGGCGCCGCCGCGGTTGCGGTCCAGGGTGCGCGCGAGGACCGGGACCGTGTGGTGCTCGTCGGGTGCCTCGCGGTCGTCGAGCGCGGCCAGCCACTCCCCCGTGCCGTCGCTGGAGGCGTTGTCGATCACGACCACCTCGGCCAGGCCGGGGACGGTGTCGAGCCGCTCGAGCAGCCGCTGGAGCAGCGTCAGCCGGTTGTAGGTGACGACCACCGCGACCACCCGCGGCGGCGCCTGGGCGCTGGAGTCCTCGGGCGCGATCACGGCGCCCACCCTAGGCGCGCCCGATCAGCAGGCGCTGCCCAGGTCGTCGCTCTGGTTGGCCAGGTAGCCGTCCGAGAGCGACCCGAGCGAGCCGCCGGTGACCGGCGCGGTGGTGCCGGCGTCGGCACCCGAGCCCGCGGACCCGCCCGCAGACCCGCTCGCGGAGCCCCCGGCGGAGCCGCCGGCGGCCTTGGCCGGGGCCTTGAAGGTGCCCTCGGCCTTCGCGATCGCCTCGGCGACCTCGGCGTGCATCAGCGCGATGTCGGGATCGGCGGTGTTGATCAGCGGCGGCACCAGCGAGACCGTGGACATCTTCTGTCCCCGGGCCTTGAGCGCGAGCTCGACGAAGCGCCCGACCTGGGAGGCCGGCAGGTTCGTGGAGACCATCTCGTTGGAGGCCTCGGCGATCGATCCGAAGTTGGTGACGGCCGTCTGCGGGCTGACCTGGCCGAGCATGGCGTTGAGCACGCACTTCTGGCGCGCCATCCGCGAGTAGTCGTCGGAGCCCTCCCGGGCCCGGGCGTACCAGAGCGTCTCGAAGCCGTTGAGCTTGCGCACCCCGGGCTCGATGTAGCCGGTGACGTCGTCGCCGAGGCCGCCGACCGGGATCGGCTGGCGGACGTTGAGGGTCACCCCGCCGACCGCGTCGACGATGTCCTTGAAGCCGTCGAGGTTGACCATCGCCCAGTAGTTCATCTCCAGGCCGGTGACCCCCTCGACCGCCGACAGGGTGGCCTCGATGCCGGGGTTCTCGGCGTCGCCGAAGAGCTCGGCGTTGTCCTGGGCCCAGGTGCTGACGCCGTTGAGGTAGCAGCCGTCGCAGTCGAAGCCCTCGGGGAACTGCTCGGCCATCACCGAGCCCGGCGCGAACGGGAAGTCCTGGAGGTTGCGCGGCAGGCTGATCAGCACGGTGCGACCGGTGCTGGCGTCGACCGAGGCCACGTTGATCGAGTCCGGGCGCAGTCCCCAGCGCCCGGCGCCGGCGTCGCCGCCGAACAGCGCGATGTTGAACCGCCCGTCGTGCGCGCCCTTGACCTCGGTGGCGTTGAACATCGTCACCATCAGGTCGCGCTGGACGCCGACGAGGTGGGAGCCGAAGAGCAGGACACCCGCGACGCTGAGCGAGAGGAAGCCGTTGACCCCGATCGCCGCGCGACGCTGCACCAGCCCGAGGGTGAGCGGCTGACCGATCCGCCAGGCGTCCATGAACAGCGCTGCCCAGGCCACCGCGCCGACCATCAGGAACAGGCGCAGCAGGAGCAGGAAGTCGGCGTCGGAGGCCAGCGAGAAGGCGACCTGGTGGCGCACCAGGGACGCGAGCGCCACCAGCACCAGGGCGACCAGCGAGCCGAGCCAGACCCGGATCGCGATCAGGCCGACGCGGCGGTTGCCGTGCAGCAGCTGCGCGGAACCCGGCACGAGCAGGGTCATGACCATCAGCGCGACGGCCCGCCGGAAGCGGACGCGCGAGGCACGCTCCTGCGTGCTGGCACGACTGGCTGCGTCTGCGGCGTCGTGCGACCCGGGGGAAGTGACGGGCGGCATCGAGATGCCTTTCATGTGCGGGGAACTGACGGGGAAGGATCAGCTGTGCTGCGCCCCAGCGCCGGGGCGGAGAGGTTCGTCCAGTATCACCAGTCACAGGAGTCACGGCCGGTCACGACGCGCCGGGGAATGGACCACCCCCGCTCGCGGGCGACGAGGATCACGGGGCGAGCGGCCCGCCCGCGCGCCCGGAGTCGATCTCGCGCTTGCGGGCCAGGCGTGAGGCGCGGCGGATCTGCGCCTCGCGGTGGCGGCGTACCTCATCCGGGGTCTCCGGTCGCAGCCCCGGCACCTCCCGGGCGTGGCCGTGCTCGTCGATCGCCACGAAGACGAAGTACGCCGAGGCGACGTGCAGCGGCTCCACCGACGGGTCGTCCCACGGCTGGGTCTCGATCCGGACGCCGATCTCCATCGAGGACCGGCCGGCCCAGTTGACCTGGGCGAAGGTGCGCACGATGTCCCCGACGTGCACCGGGCGCAGGAACGCCATCGAGTCCAGGGCCGCGGTCACGGCCGGTCCCCCGCTGTGGCGCTGCGCGACGGCGCCGGCGGTGGAGTCGGCGAGCTTGACGATCTCTCCGCCGTGCACGTTGCCGAGCAGGTTGGCCTCGCGGCCGGAGGTCATCATGGCGAGCGACACGCGGGCGTACGACGGGGTGCGGTCCTCAGCGGCTGAGGTCATAGGGGCACGGTAGCGTCGGCGCCATGGCAGACCGTCCCCGGTACGACGGCTCCGGGGACGGCTCCCCGGAGTACGGCTGGCTCTACGGCGCGAACGGCGAGGGCGACCCCGACGCCACCCGCGCCATCCCGCGCCAGCCCCGTCCCGACGAGACCCGTGTCCTCCCGGTGCAGCCCCGGCCCGAGGCGGGTGGCTCGCGCACCCGTGCCGCCGAGCGCCCGGCTCCCGCACCGGCCCCCGCTCCGGCTCCCGCGCCCCCGTCGCGCTCGGGGTCGCGCGGGCGACGCCTGCGCTTCCGGCCGCGCTACCTGCTCGTGCTGATCCTGGCCTGGGTCGTCTACCTCGTGGCCGTGCCGATCTATGCCTGGACCGAGGTGGAGTCGGTGCCCTGGGAGCCCGACGGCGAGCGGCCCCCGCAGCAGCCGGGCACGACGTACCTCATGGTCGGCAGCGACTCCCGCGACGACCTCTCCGAGGAGGAGCGGCGCCGGCTCGGCACCGGCGGCGCCGTCGGGCAGCGCACCGACACGATCATGCTGCTGCACACCGGCGACGGCCCGAACGTGATGATGTCGATCCCGCGCGACTCCATCGTGGAGGTCCCCGGGCACGGCACCACCAAGATCAACGCGGCATACGCCTACGACGGCGCCCCCGGCCTGGTGCGCACCATCGAGAACGCCACCGGCATCCGCATCGACGAGTACGTCGAGATCGGCATGGGCGGCCTCGCCGGCGTGGTCGACGCGGTCGGCGGCATCGAGATCTGCCCCGAGGTCGCGATGAAGGACCCCGAGGCCAAGCTCGACATCGACAAGGGCTGCCAGCAGGCCGACGGGCAGACCGCCCTGGGCTTCGCCCGCTCCCGCAAGACCGACCCGCAGTACGGCGACATCACCCGGGTGCGCCACCAGCGCGAGGTCGTCGCCGCGGTGGGCGACAAGGTGCTCTCGCCGTGGACCTTCCTCAACCCGGTGCGCTACTGGCGCCTGGCCAACTCGGTGCCCGGCTTCTTCGTCTTCGGCGACGGCACCGGCCCGATCGACGCCGCCCGCTGGGCGCTGGCGATGACCCGGGTCGAGGGCTCGGGCGGCATGACCTGCACCGTCCCGATCCGCGACCTCGCGGTCAACTGGGACGAGGAGCGCTCCCAGCGGATGTTCGAGGCGATCATCGAGGACCGCACCGACGACATCGGCAAGGACCTGTGCACGCCCACCGGCCTGCCCCAGCAGGTCACCGGATGAGCCCGGACGGCGGCTCCGACTACGAGACGCTGCGCTGCGAGCTCGACGAGCACGGCGTCGCCACCCTGACGCTGCACCGTCCCGAGGCGCTCAACGCCTTCGACCTGACGATGGCCCGGGAGCTGGAGCGGTTCTTCCTCCACGATGCCCACGACGACGCGGTCCGCGCCGTGGTCGTCACCGGCGCCGGCCGCGCGTTCTGCGCCGGGATGGACCTGGGCGCGGAGGGCAACGTGTTCGGCCTCGACGAGTCGCTGGCGCCGACGCCGGAGGACCTGCGCGCCCACCTCACCGAGGCGCCGTACCACGACGGCGTCCGCGACACCGGCGGCCGCGTCACGCTCGCCATCCATGCCCTGCCCAAGCCGGTGATCGCCGCGATCAACGGCGCCGCCGTGGGCATCGGCGCGACCATGACGCTGGCGATGGACCTGCGGCTGGTCTCCACCCGGGCCCGCATCGGCTTCGTCTTCGGCCGGCTCGGCATCGTGCCGGAGGCCTGCTCGACCTGGTTCCTGCCGCGCATCGTCGGCATCCAGCAGGCCCTGGAGTGGATCTACTCCGCGGAGGTCCTGGACGCCGAGGCGGCGTACGCCGGGCGGCTGGTCCGCTCGGTCCATGAGCCCGACGACCTGCTGCCTGCCGCCCAGGAGCTGGCCCGGTCGTTCGTGGTCGACCGCTCCCCCGTCGCGCTCGGGCTGGCCAAGCAGCTGCTCTACCGCAACAGCGCCGCGGCCGACCCGCTCGAGGCGCACCTGTCGGACTCGCTGGCGATGTTCTGGACCTCGATCGGCGACGGCAAGGAGGGCGTGGCCGCCTTCCTGGAGAAGCGCGCCCCGCGCTTCACCGGTCGGGCCGAGGAGCTGCCGCGCGTCTTCGACTGAGCGTCCCGGCCCTTCAGGGCCGACCGGTCGCGACGACGGTCGTCTGGTACCCGCGTCCCGGGTCGACCTCCAGGCTGAGCCGCTCGGCGTCGGGCACCCAGTAGCCCACGTAGAAGCTGAGGCTCGCACCGGCGGGCACCCGGTCCTCCGGCCGCGCGATCACATCCTGCTCGTAGTCGAAGATCTGCTCGGTCGGCGCGAAGCCACTGGCCAGCCGCAGGTGCAGCTGGCTGGGGTTCCACTGCTCCTCGGTGCCGTTGCGCACGCTCACCCGCAGCCGCATCGGCACGCCCGGGCGCTGCTCGATCCAGGGCGAAGGCGTGAACCGCTCAGGCGGGTCCACCTGCATCCTCAACCCGCTCCCATAACGGAATGACTCTCCGAACGCCGGCACTTTCACCTTTTCCGAGAACTGGTTTGTTTCGGCAGGGTCAATAGGCGACTCCGCGGCCGTCCGCGCATTTTCGCGAGGCGGCGCACCCGCCCCTGCCGGCGCGCCGAACTCGCCTGCGTCTCCGGGCCCCAGGACGCCACACCCGCTCAACAACAGGGGAATCACGGCAATCGCCGCCCGTCTCGCCAATCTCATGGCGCGACGTTAAGGGATCCGGGACTCACCGATCGAGTTCTTTCGAAAAGGGCACGCCTAAGTTGCCGATACACACTATTGGGGATAGGCGCTCCTGTCGTGAACGTGCCTGCCGGATTACGCCCCTACGTTCTCGCCGACACGACAGTGCAAGCCCCCCGGCGCTGGGTGTCTCTCGGCGCGCTCCGCGCCGAGGAGCCCTCCAGACCAAGGATCTCCGTCACCGTGCCCGATCTCGCCGACATCACCCTGCCCACCCTCGACCCTGCTGCGTGGCGGGCGGCCTTCCCGCTCGCCGTGGCCGGCGTCATCGTGTGGTCCCTGTGGATCTACCGGTGCGTGCTGTCCGCCCGCGCCCGCCCCGTCGAGAACGACTTCACGACCACCACCTCGGTGGTGGTCCCCAGCTTCCACGAGGACCCCGACATCTTGATGCGGTGCGTGGCCAACTGGCGCGCCCAGGAACCCACCGAGATCATCATCGTCCTCGACGTCGCCGACACCGTGGCCTTCCACCGCCTCGAGGCCCTCGACGACCCGGTCGTGCGGCCGGTGCTCTTCCGCCACGCCGGCAAGCGCTCGGCACTCGGCGTCGGCATCCGGATGGCCACCTCCGAGGTCCTGGTGCTGGTGGACTCCGACACCCAGTGGGAACCCGGTCTCCTGCTCGCCGTGCAGCGCCCGTTCCTCGACCCGGAGGTCGGCGGGGTGAGCACGCAGCAGAACGTCTACGAGGCCCGCGGCAACGTGTGGCGCCGGATCGCTGACTGGATGGTCAACCTGCGCTACTACAACTACGTGCCGGCGATGGGCCGAGCCGGCGCGGTCGCCTGCGTCTCCGGCCGGACGGCCGCGTACCGCCGCTCCGCGGTGCTGCCGGTGCTGGAGAACCTCGAGAACGAGTTCTTCCTCGGCCGGCGCTGCATCGCCGGTGACGACGGCCGACTGACCTGGCTGGTCCTGGCCTCGGGGTTCAAGACCGTGCACCAGTCCTCGGCCCGGGCCCTCTCGATGTTCCCCGCCTCCTTCCGCGCCTTCGTCAAGCAGCGGGTGCGCTGGAGCCGCAACTCCTACCGCTGCTACCTCACCGCCGCCTACAAGGGCTGGCTGTGGCGCACCCCGTTCGTCACCAAGGTGACCGTCCTGCAGATCCTGCTGACGCCGGTCACCATGGGCGTCACCATCGGCTACCTCCTCTTCAGCCGCCTCGAGCTCACCGTCCCCGGCGCCCTGCTGGCCGCGGCCTGGCTGCTCGCCGGACGCGGGATCCGCGGCTTCTCCCACCTGCGCCGGCACCCGGTCGACATCCTGCTGCTCCCCCTGATGACGCTGGTGGTCATCTTGGTGGCGCTCCCGATCAAGCTCTACGCGTTCTTCACCATGAACAAGCAGGGCTGGCTGACCCGCTCGGAGACGACCGTCGGCGGCGAGGGCCAGGACCAGGCCTCGCTGGCGCCGCGCCACCACGCCCGGCGTACGACGCCCGCCGGCGAGCCGTCCCTCACCACGACCGGAGCCCCCCAGTGACGCGCCGGTTGCACCGGGCGCTGCTCGGCACCGCCCTCGCCGCCGTGCTGGTGGGGGCCACCGCCCCGATCGCTGCCGCCGACCCCGAGATCGAGCCCGGCACCGATGCGGCGAGCGCGGCGTTCCCCTATCCCGGCGACCCCGAGTCGGAGGCTGCGCTCGTGGCCGGCGAGGACGACCGGTTGACCGAGGTGCGGACGGTGAGCTCGCTGGCCAGCTGGACCGCGAGCCCGACGAAGAGCCCCTACCGACTCGCGACCGGCTCGGCCTACACCTTGGTCCTCACCGCACGCTCGCAGCCCTACACGGTGGCGGACCTGCTGCTGCTCGCCCCGCAGACGTTCGTACGCCGCCCCGACGGCTCCTACCTGCTCAGCGAGCACCTGGTGGTGGAGTCCGGGGCGACCCTGAACCTCGCCAACCCCGGCGGGCTGCGGCTGCACCTGGCCAGCGACTCCGACGGGTTCGTCTCGATCGTGAACTACGGCGGCCGGCTCAACATCGCCGGCGCGGACGGGGTGCCCGCGGCCATCTCCAGCTTCGACCGCGACACCGAGCGCCTCGACGCGCTCACCGACGACGGGCGTGCCTACCTGCGCGCCATCGGTGGCCAGGTCTCGCTCTCGCACGTCCGTCTCGAGGGGCTGGGTTTCTGGAGCGGGCGCACCGGCGGGCTCTCGCTCACCGGCACCGACCGTCCCGACGCCGGGTCGCTGCACGACCTGGCGGACTCCTTGAAGGTCGGCCCGGTCGCCGACCAGGGGCCCGACATCGACGGCAACAAGAACTCCGCGCTCGGCGACGTGCTGCCTACGGGCGACCTGCCCGTGCCGACCGTCGACATGGACGACCCCCGCTACAGCTACGTGTCGGCCGCCGTGGCCGACACGACGGTGACCGACAGCGCGTTCGGCCTCTTCGTCTCCGGCGCCAACGGCCTCGACATCCGCGACAGCGTCTTCGACGACAACATCGTCTCGGGGCTGGTGCTGCACCGCTACGTGATGAACGCCGTGGTGGAGACGACCAGCGCGTCCGGCAACGGACTGGACGGGCTGCAGCTGGCCCGGGCGACGACCGGCATCGTGCTCTCCGAGGTCGTCGCCAACGAGAACGACCGCAACGGCGTCACCATCTCGGGCCTGCCGCTGGCCACCGGACCGTCCGCGACCGGCACCAGCGTCGGCAGCTACGGCAACAACTCGATCGCCAACAGCCAGGTGCGGCGCAACGGCCGGTACGGCGTGGAGGTGATCGGCGGGCAGAACGTGGACGTGCTCGCCAACGACATCGCCGCCAACGCCGTCGGCGTGGTCGTCCGCGACGCCGCGACCGAGGTCAGCGTCGTCGGCAACCAGGTCAGCAGCTCCCACGACCAGGGGATCGCACTGCGCGACGGCGTGGACGGCGCGGTCGTCACCGGCAACGTGGTCAGCGGCGGCGAGACGAGCGTCTACGTCCGCGACTCCAGCGCGGAGATCGACCAGAACACCCTGGAGGACGCGACCACGCACGCGGTGAGCTTCGTGGGCGAGGTCGGCAGCTCCTCGCTGCGGCAGAACAAGATCAGTGGCCGCGGTCCCAGCGCGATCGAGGTCGGACGTGCGGACGGGCTGGACACCGGCGGCTGGGTCAACGACCAGGACGGCTGGGACGACACCACGCCGTTCCTGGTGACGCTCAAGCGGTTCGCCCAGCCACTGACGGTGCTCTGGAGCCTGCTCGGCGCGCTGCTGCTCTTCACCGCGGTGCGCGGCGCGCGCAGCCACCGGGCCCGCCGGCACCCCTACCTGGACAAGGCACCGGCCTGGGACCCGGCCCCGGTGCAGGTGGGCGGGGCGCGCGGGGAAGGACCGTCATGAGGCTGCCCGAGTCGCCGCGCTCGCGGCTGCTGCTCGCCGGCGCCGGCGGGGTCGTCGTGGGCATCCTGCTCGCGCTCACCGTGGTCGCGGTCTGGCCGAGCGGCAACGAGCCGCCGCGGGCGCGGGACGCGGTGATCACCCCGCCGGTCCCGCCGCCGCCGAGCATCCAGGAGCTCCCGGAGTCCACGGTCGTGCCGGACCCGGGCTCACCGCTGCCGACTCCCGAGGAGACCGGCTCCGACGAGGGCGACGACGGTGACGAGGAGGGCGAGCAGCCCGACTCCGCGCCGCTCCTGCCCGACGCGGCCCCGGCAGGCGAGGGCCCGCTGCCGGAGACCGCGCCGGTCCGCTGCCCGGCCCCGACGACCACCGTCGCCTCGGCCGCACAGCTCGAGCAGGCTCTCGCCTCGGCGGCCCCGGGCGACAGCATCGAGCTGGCCGACGGGACCTTCGCGGGGAACTTCACGACCACCGTCTCGGGCACCGAGGACGCACCGATCTTCCTGTGCGGCACCTCTGCGGCGGTGATCGACGGCGGTGACATCGAGGGCGACTACGCGCTCCACCTCGACGGCGCCCGGCACTGGCGGCTGGTCGGCTTCACGGTCTCCGGAGGCCAGAAGGGCATCGTGGCCGACGGGACCGAGTGGTCGGTGTTCCAGGGCCTCACGGTCTCCGGCACCGGCGACGAGGCGATCCACCTGCGCACCCACAGCACCGACAACGTCGTGCGCGGCTCCACCATCAGCGACACCGGCCTGCGCCGCGACAAGTACGGCGAGGGCGTCTACGTCGGGTCCGCGGTCAGCAACTGGTGCACCTACACCGGCTGCGAGGCCGACCGCAGCGACCGCAACGTGGTCATCGCGAACACGTTCACCGACGTCACCGCCGAGGCGATCGACGTCAAGGAGGGCACCACCGGCGGCGCCATCCTCGACAACACCTTCGACGGCTCGGCCGTCACGGGCGCCGACTCCTGGGTCGACGTGAAGGGCAACAACTACCTCGTCCGGGGCAACACCGGCACCAGCGCCCCCGAGGACGGCTACCAGACCCACCAGATCCTCGACGGCTGGGGCGACTTCAACGTCTTCGCCGCGAACCACGCCGAGGTCAGGGGCCCGGGTGCCGCGATCTCGTCCTGGCCGCCCGGCTCCAACGTCGTGCGCTGCGACAACACCTTCGTCGCCGCCGACGAGGGCCTCAGCAACATCTCCTGCTCATGACCACCGACCAGAGGAACCCCACCATGTCCACCCCCGCCACTCCCCGCCTCACCGTCCTCGGCACCGGCTACCTCGGCGCGACGCACGCCATCTGCATGGCCGTGCTCGGGTACGACGTGCTCGGGGTCGACACCGACCGGGCCAAGGTCGCCGCCCTCAACGAGGGCCGCGTCCCGTTCTTCGAGCCCGGCCTGCCCGAGCTGCTCCGCAAGGCGCTGGACTCCGGCCGGCTGTCCTTCACCACCGACCTCTCGGCGGCGGGCGACTTCGGCGACGTCCACTTCATCTGCGTGGGCACCCCGCAGCAGGCCGACTCGCACGCCGCCGACCTGCGCTACGTCGAGGGGGTGACGCGCGACCTCGCGCCGTACCTGCGCCGCCGGTGCCTCGTGGTCGGCAAGTCCACCGTCCCCGTCGGCACCGCCGAGCGACTCACCCGGATCGTGCAGGACAACGCGCCGGCCGGCGTCGAGGTCGAGCTGGCCTGGAACCCCGAGTTCCTGCGCGAGGGGTACGCCATCGAGGACACGCTGCACCCGGACCGGCTGGTCTTCGGCGTCGCCTCCCCCTGGGCCGAGCAGACCCTGCGCACCACCTTCGCCCCGCTCATCGACGCCGGGGTCCCGGTGGTCACCACCGACCTCCCGACCGCGGAGCTGGTCAAGGTGGCCGCGAACTCCTTCCTGGCCACCAAGATCTCCTACATCAACGCCATGGCCGAGGTCTGTGAGGCGACCGGCGGCGACGTCCAGGACCTCGCCACCGCGCTCTCCTACGACAGCCGGATCGGGGGCCGGTTCCTGCACCCCGGTCTCGGCTTCGGCGGCGGCTGCCTGCCCAAGGACATCCGCGCCTTCGTCCACCGCGCCGAGGAGGTCGGGGTAGGCAAGTCGGTGGCGTTCCTGCGTCAGGTGGACGCCATCAACCAGCGTCGTCGGGCCCGCACCGTGGACCTGGTGCGTGAGCAGGCCGGCGGATCGTTGGAAGGTGTCCGCGTGTGCTGCCTGGGCGCCGCCTTCAAGCCCAACTCCGACGACGTCCGTGACGCCCCCGCGCTCGACGTGGCCCGGATGCTGCAGGAGGAGGGCGCGATCGTGTCGGTCTACGACCCCGAGGCGATGGACAACGCCCGCCGGGTGCAGCCGGGCCTGCACTACGCCGAGAGCGTCTTCGACGCGGCGGCCGGCGCGCAGGTCGTCGTGCTGCTGACCGAGTGGGAGCAGTTCCGCTCGCTGGACCCCCGGCGGCTGGGCGAGGTGGTGGCCGCCTGCGCGATCGTCGACGGGCGGCACGCCCTGGTCCGCGCCGAGTGGGAGGGCGCCGACTGGACCTACCGCGCGCTGGGGCGGGCCGGCTGAGCGGGTGCTCGCCCCTCGACGTGAGCGGCGTCCCGGTCCACACTGGCGCACCGGGGTACGACGGGGCGGAGGCCTGATGAGGACGTGGGCGGCACTCGTCGTGCTGGTGGTGCTGGGCGCCACGGCGTCCTGCTCGGGCGCCGAGGACCAGGCGGCCCCGCCCCAGGCCGCCCCGGAGACCTCGGCGTCGCCCCCGACCCCGACCACGTCCGCCGCACCGCAGACCGATCCCCGGTGCGAGCCGGGGCCCGGGCGCGAGGTCGAGGAGCTGCCCGACGTGCTCGTGGCGGCCGTCGCGGTGCCCGCCGTGGTGGATCCCGCCACCGGCGAGCAGCTCGCGCCGGCGACCGAGGTGCCGGCCCAGGTCGTGGACGCCGGCTGCGTGATCCGCCACGACGCGCCGGGCGGGTGCCTGGGCGCCGTCGAGATCACGGCCGCGACGATCCCGCCGGTCACCATCCCCGAGACCCGCGCCGGCGAGCGGACCTACGACGCCGTGACCGTGCCGGGCGCCAGCCGTCCCGGGGCGCGCGCCGAGCAGGTGTGCCGGGTGCGGCGCGACGGCGACGTGCTGGCCGCGTCGCGGGCCGGGGTGGTCCGGGAGGGCTTCTCCCGCGACGGCGCGGCCCGGCCGGGTGACGACCTGGTGCCCACCGTGCGGATCGCCCCGGTACGACTGCCGGACGTCGACGTGGACCCCGAGCGCCTCGAGCGCACCGAGATCGAGGACGGCGTGGGCCGGATGGACGGCGCGGGCACCACCTCGTGGGTGGCCCCGGCCGCGGTCCTGTTCGACACCGACGAGGCCACGCTGCGACCCGAGGCGGTGGCGGCGCTGCGCACCATCCTGGGCCAGGTGCGCGCCGAGCGCGGGGCCCGGACCCTGCTGGTGGAGGGGCACACCGACGACCGCGGCGACGCGGCGTACGGCCAACGGCTCTCCGAGCGCCGGGCCCGGGCGGTCGCCGACTGGCTGGTCTCGGCCGGGTTCGACGAGCAGCGGGTGCGCACCCGCGGATGGGGCGAGCGGCGCCCGGCGTACCCCAACGACAGCGACGCGAACCGCCAGCGCAACCGCCGCGTGGTGCTGACCCTGCGGCGCTGACCTGGGTTGACCGGGGTCAGCCGGCGGCGCGCTCGGTGGGCGGGGTGTGCCGCTCCTCGGCCTCGTGGCCGGGGGTCAGGTGCGCGGCATCCGAGAGCCGCAGCGGCGTGAACGGGCCGCCGGAGACCGCGGAGATCGGCTCCGTGGCCAGGCAGAGGTGGTCGCCGCCCTCGTCGAGCAGGCTGGTGCGGCGTACGACGAGGCGGTGCGGGTGGTCCACGAGCACGGGCACCCCACCGGGGCCGGGCTCGGTGCGCAGCCCGGCGAACTTGTCGTCGTGGTCGCCGGTCAGGGTGCCGAACCGCTCGGCGAGCTCGACGTCGTCGGCGCTCAGGAAGTGCAGCGCCAGGTGGGTGGAGCGCTGGGCGACCCGTGCGGTGTGGTTGGCCTTGGACAGCCACACGCAGTAGCGCTCGGGGTCGATGCTGGACTGCGCGTGGAAGCCGACCAGGCAGCCACCCCACTCGCGCACGCCGTCGGTCTCGTGGCCGGTGGTCACCACGATCAGCGGGGTGTCGATCGAGGACATGATCGTCGAGAACGGGTCCTTCTCAGGCATCGGTCGGCCTCTCGTAGCGCAGGAAGAGGGTGTCGTCGGCGGCGATCGCGTGCCGCAGCGCGAAGCGGCGCAGCGGGCTGTCCGGCGGGGCGATCGACACCGGCAGCAGGTCGCCGCCGAGGACTGGCGCGAGGGTGAGGCAGAGCTCGTCGAGGCAGTCGTGCGCGACCAGCTCGCCGAGCCAGCGCGGCCCGCCCTCGCAGAGCACCACGCGGTGGCCGCGCTCGGTCAGGGCGGCGACGGCCAGGGCCGGGTCCACGGACTGCTCCCCCGCCACCACCACGTCGGCGACCTCGCGGGCGCGGGCGAGGCGAGCCGGGTCGGCGCTCTCGCAGGTGAGCACGATCGTGCGCCGGTCCTCGGGGGCGCCGGCGAAGACCGGGCGGTCCCAGTCGAGCTCGAGCGAGCGGCTGACCACGGCGACCCCGGGGGCGTCGGGGCGCCCCTGCGCCCGGCGGGCCTCGACCAGCTCCTCGCGCAGCCGCACCGGACCGTAGCCCTCACGGCGTACCGTCTCCGCGCCGACGAGGACCACGTCGGCCAACGAGCGCATGTCCACGAAGAGCCGGGCGTCCGGACCCTCCGACAGCACCCCGACCTTGCCGCCGACGGACGCCGACCCGCTCAGGGTGCCGACCATGTTGGCCATCACCCAGGCCCGGTCCGGGCGGCGCCGGTCCACCTCGGCGTACGGCGCGAGCAGGTCGCCCAGCTCCTCGCCGGGTCGGAGCAGGTGCATGGGAACCTCGAGACGGTCGGGACGACGGGCACCCGCGCCAGTGCCCAGCCGCACCGCCCCGCACACTGCACCGCACCTCACAGCAAACCCATAGCCGGCACACGGACCAGGCCCAACGGCCCACCGGACGGTGGTGCCATGACCGCCACGACCGTGCTCCCCGAGACCAGCCGGTCGGACACCGCGTCGCCTCCGACGCGCTGGTCCGCTCGCAGCTACCGCCTGGGCCTGGCCGTCCTGCTGGCCGGCACCGCCGTGCTCTACCTGTGGGGGCTGTCCGCCTCCGGGTGGGCCAACAGTTTCTACTCCGCGGCTGCGCAGGCCGGCTCGGAGTCCTGGACCGCGTTCTTCTTCGGCTCCTCCGACGCCGCGAACAGCATCACCGTCGACAAGACCCCGCTCTCGCTGTGGCCGATGGCCCTGGCGGTGCGGGTCTTCGGGCTGTCCTCCTGGTCGATCCTGGTGCCGCAGGCCATCGCCGGGGTGCTGTCGGTGTGGCTGCTCACCGCGACCGTCCGCCGCGCCACCGGCTCCCCCGGCGCCGCGCTGCTCGCCGGCGCCACGCTCGCGCTGACCCCGGTGGCGGCGCTGATGTTCCGCTTCAACAACCCCGACGCCCTGCTGGTGCTGCTGCTCATCGCCGCGGCGTACGCCGTGCTGCGCGCGGTCGAGCCCGGCGCCGACCAGACCGTGCGGCACCCGGTCCGCTGGCTGGCGCTGGCCGGTGCGCTGGTCGGGCTGGCGTTCCTCACCAAGATGCTCCAGGCCTTCCTGGTCCTGCCGGCGTTCGCGCTGGTGTACCTGATCGCCGGGCGGACGACCGTGCTCAAGCGGCTCGGCCACCTGCTGGTCGCGTGCGGGTCCATGCTCCTCGCCGGCGGCTGGTGGGTCGCGATCGTGGAGCTGTGGCCGGCCGCCAGCCGTCCCTACATCGGCGGCTCCCAGCACAACTCGATCATCGAGCTGACCCTGGGCTACAACGGCCTCGGCCGACTCAACGGCAACGAGACCGGCGCGGTGGGCGGCGGCGGTCCCGGCGGGGGCGGCCCCGGCGGCGGGATGTGGGGCGAGACCGGCCTGGACCGGATGTTCTCGGGCGAGATCGGTGGCCAGATCGCCTGGCTGCTGCCGGCGGCCCTGATCCTGGCTGTGGCCGGGTTCTGGTTCACCCGCGGTCGCGGGCGCTCCGACCTGACCCGCGCCGCACTGGTGCTGTGGGGCGGCTGGCTGCTGGTCACCGGGCTCACCTTCAGCCTGATGGCGGGCATCTTCCACGCCTACTACACCGTCGCGCTCGCGCCGGCGGTCGCCGCGCTCGTCGGCATCGGCGCCGCGCTCGTCTGGCAGCACC
The DNA here is from genome assembly GCF_011420305.2 of Nocardioides ochotonae. Taxonomy (NCBI): domain Bacteria; kingdom Bacillati; phylum Actinomycetota; class Actinomycetes; order Propionibacteriales; family Nocardioidaceae; genus Nocardioides; species Nocardioides ochotonae. The sequence goes on from NZ_CP061769.1 coordinate 3,199,882, forward strand.
GCCACACCGCCGCCGCGGGCGGCGTCGCCGCCATCAGCGTCGCGGCGACCGCGGTGACCGCCTTCGTCCTGCTCGGCCGCAGCCCCGACTTCCTGCCATGGCTGCGCTGGGTGGTCCTGGTCCTCGGCCTGCTGGTCGCCGTGGCCCTGGCGGCGCTCGCCTGGCTGCCGCGTCGCGCGGTCCTCGCCACCGTGGCGGTCGCGCTGGTCGCCTGCCTGGCCGGCCCGACGGCGTACGCCGTGCAGACCGCGAGCACCCCGCACACCGGCTCGATGCCCACCGCCGGCCCGATGACGACCGGGGGCCCGGGCGGCGGACCGGGCGGCGCCCCCGGAGGCGCGCCGGGTGGTGCGCCGGGCGGTGCGCCCGGTGGGGCGCCCGGTGGGGCGCCCGACGGCGGGTTCGGCACCCCGCCCGGCCAGGGCCAGCTCCCGGGCCAACCGCCGACGCAGGGCCAGCCGCCCGGGCAGGGGCAGGCGCCCGGACAGGGCGGCGGTCCCGGCGGCCTGCTGCACGGCAGCGAGCCGGGCGAGGAGCTGACCGCGATGCTCGAGCAGGACGCCGAGGACTACACCTGGGTCGCCGCCGCCGTCGGCTCCAACAGCGCCGCCGGCTACCAGCTGGCGACCGAGGAGCCGGTCATGGCGATCGGCGGGTTCAACGGCTCGGACCCGAGCCCGACGCTCGCGCAGTTCCAGCAGCACGTCGCGGACGGCGAGATCCACTACTTCATCGGCGGGGACGGCTTCGGCCCCTCGATGGGCGGCAGCCGGGCCAGCAGCGAGATCGCCGACTGGGTGGAGGAGAGCTTCACCGCGACCACCGTCGACGGGGTCACGGTGTACGACCTCACCAGCCCGGTCAGCGATCACAGCGACCTCGGGGGTGCCGCATGAGCGCCCTGTCCTCGACCGTCCCGGCCCTCGGGCCGACCGCGGCCGCCGCGACCCTCGACGTGGTGATCCCGGTCCACAACGAGGAGCGCGACCTGGCCCGGTCCGTGGAGCGGGTGCGTGTCCACCTGCAGACCTTCCCGTGGCCGAGCCGGGTGACCATCGCCGACAACGCCAGCACCGACGGCACCGCCGTGGTGGCGCACCGACTGGCGCGTGCCCACGACGACGTCCGGGTCGTGCACCTGCCCGAGAAGGGCCGCGGGCGGGCGCTGAAGAAGGTCTGGTCCTCCTCCGAGGCCGCGGTGCTGGTCTACATGGACGTCGACCTCTCCACCGACCTCAACGCGCTGCTCCCGCTGGTGGCACCGCTGATCAGCGGGCACTCCGACCTGGCGATCGGCACGCGCCTGAGCCGCGCCTCCCGGGTGGTGCGCGGGCCCAAGCGGGAGCTGATCTCGCGCTGCTACAACGTGCTGCTGCGCGGCACGCTGCGGGCGCGGTTCTCCGACGCCCAGTGCGGCTTCAAGGCGATCCGCGCCGACGTCGCCCGTGAGCTGCTGCCGCTGGTGCGCGACGACGCGTGGTTCTTCGACACCGAGCTGCTGGTGCTCGCCGAGCGGGCCAACCTGCGTATCCACGAGGTGCCGGTCGACTGGGTCGACGACCCGGACAGCCGCGTCGACATCGTGCGCACCGCGCTCGACGACATCCGGGGCATCGTCCGGCTCGGTCGCGGCCTGCTCACCGGCCAAGTGCCGGTCGCCGACGTCGCCGCCCGGCTGGGCCGGGCCTCCACCGACGCCGGCGGCGGGCGACTCGGCCCGCAGCTGGTGATGTTCGCGCTGGTCGGGGTCGCCTCGACCGTCGCGTACGCCGTGCTGTTCCTGGCGCTGCGCGGCGCCGTCTCGCCGTTCCTGGCCAACCTGCTGGCCCTGCTGCTCACCGCGGTCGCGAACACCGCGGCCAACCGCCGGCTCACCTTCGGGGTGCGGGGGCGCAACGACGCGGTGCGCCACCAGCTGCGCGGGCTCGTGGTCTTCGGCGTGGGGCTGACGGTCACCAGCGGCTCGCTGTGGCTGCTCCAGCTCGCCGGTGTCGACGACCGGCGCCTCGAGGTGATCGTGCTGACCCTGGCCAACCTGGTGGTGACGGTGCTGCGGTTCGTCGCGATGCGGCTGTGGGTCTTCGGCCGGCGGCGTCGCCGCTGAACCGCACGATCAGCCCCCGGGGCGCAGCCCGGCCAGCAGGATGGACACGAGGCGCTCGCGGAGGTCGGGCGCCGACCGCAGCACCGCCTCGGGCTGGGGCCGGGTGACCATGCCGATCGCGACCACGAGCTCGAGCGCACTCAGGTCCGCCCGCACCAGCCCCCTCGTGCGGGCGGCGCCCAGCAGGGCGTCGACCCGCGCGAGCGTGCGGTGCTGCGCCTGACGGACCGGGGCCGACAGCGCGCCGGCGGCGTGGTCGGCGAGCGCCGTCGTCAGCGCGCCGAGGTCGAGGTCGACGAGGCGGCGCAGGCAGCCCTCCCAGGCGGAGATGTCGCCGTCGTCGAGGCCGGCCAGCGCCTCGTCCACGACGGCGGCGACGTCGGCGAGGATCGCCAAGGCGACCTCGTCGAGCAGCGCCGCCCGGGAGTCGAAGTTGCGGTAGAGCGTCGCGATCCCGACCCCGGCCGCCTCGGCCACGGCATCGAGGGCCACGTCGCTGCCCCGCTCGGCGAACAGCGTGCGCCCGGCGTGCACGATCGCCGTACGCCGTCTGGCTGCATCGGCTCGCACGGGGACCTCCTCATCGCTGTCTCGTCGCTGGCCTCGTCGTGGCGCGGGAGCGCCGAGTTGACTCCCGCATCGTAGCGGAGGAAAGTTCTCCAGATAATCGGAGGATGTTCCTCCGCTTCGACGGACGAGGAGCCCGATGACTCAGACCGCGGCGCGCAGCACCGACACCACCCTGCCCGGCCGGCCGACGCCACCCCCGCTGATCCGCCTCGTCGGCATGTGTGCCGGCCTCGGCGCGATCCTGGTCGTGCTGCTGGCGCTGTTCATCCTGCCCTCGCTCAAGAGCGGCCCGCACGACCTGCCGGTCGGCCTGGTCGGGGACAGCGCCTCGACCTCCAAGGTCGTGGCGGCCCTGGAGACGGCCGCGCCGGGTGCGTACGACGTGGAGCGGTTCGACACCGCGGACGACCTCGCCCGGGCGGTGCGGGACCGCGACGTCGTCGGAGGCCTGGTGGTCGGCACCGGCGACCTGGAGGTCGTGGTGGCCAGCGCCGGGTCCCCCGCGATCGCCGGCGCCCTGAGCGCGAGTGCCGAGGCCGTGGGCGCGGCGGACGGTGCCGAGGTGCGGGTCACCGACCTGGTGCCGCTGCCGGAGGAGGACTCGAGCGGCCTCGGGATCGGCGGGCTCGCCTTCCCCCTCGTCTTCGGCGGCATCGTCCCGGTGGTCGCGTTCGGCAGCCTCTTCCCGCACAGCCTCCGCTGGCGGCTGGCCGGCCTCGCCGTGTTCGCCGGCGTCGGCGGGCTCCTCGTGGCCGGGGTCCTGCGCTTCTGGTTCGGCAGCATCGAGACGGCCTTCTGGCCGGTCGCCGGCGCCATGGCGCTCGGGATCGCGGCCCTCGCCGTTCCGCTGGCCGGGCTCAAGCAGCTCGTCGGTGCCAAGGGGTTCACGGTCGGCGCGATGACGATGATGTTCCTGGGCAACCCGCTCGCCGGCATGGCGACCACCGGGGCATGGCTGCCCGCCGGGCTCGGCACCGTGGGTCAGCTGCTGCCGCCGGGCGCGGCCGGCGCGCTGGTGCGGTCCGCGGCGTACTTCGACGGCGCGGGCGCCCTGGTCCCGCTCCTGACCCTCGTCACCTGGGTGGTCGTCGGGCTGGTGCTGTACGTCGTGGGCGCCCGCCGGCACCCCCTGCCCGCCGTCTGATCCGGACGCGACGCGGCCGCGCACCCGTGGAGGTGGTGCGCGGCCGCGTCGTACGGAGCTGGTGGGCGAGGGTCAGGAGCCGGAGGCCGCCTTCGCCGCGTCGACCTCGGTCTCGGCGCCGGCGGTGGACAGGTTGCCGCCCTTGTCCTCGAGGTGCGCGCGGATGAACCAGTGGAACAGCTCGAGCTGCTCGGTCTGGCCGATGAACATGTCCTCGGTGACCGGGTCGAGCTCGCCCAGCTCGCCGATGCCCTCGCGGTAGCTCTTGATCACGCCCTGGTAGACGAGGTCGAGGGCGCCGAGGTGCTCCTGGGTCGTGGCCCGCCCGATCGAGTACTCGTCCCACGAGCGCTCCTTGACGATCGCGCCCGGCGTGCCGATCGGCGAGCCGCCGAGGGTGGCGATGCGCTCGGCGAGGTCGTCGGCGAAGCCGCGGACGGCCTCGACCTGCGGGTCGATCATCTCGTGCACCGCGATGAAGTGCGGGCCCACGACGTTCCAGTGCACGTGCTTCAGCGTCAGGTGCAGGTCGTTGCAGGCGTGGAGACGATCCTGGAGGAGAGCGACCGTGCGCTTGGCATCCTTGGCGCTCATCCCGGGGACGGTGTACTGGAGCTTCGACGTGGTAGCCATGGCTCGAGGTACCCGTGGCCACCTCGGCACAAACGGCTCGGCCAGACCGCCGCTCCGCTCTGCCGGGTGGCGGCGGGACGGTGGCGAGGTGGTGCGCGTCGCTGCGCAGCTGCTGGGAAAAGCACCTGGTACGCCGCCGGACCGGTGCTTTTCCGCGCAGTTGCGCGGATAGGTGCACCCGCCCGCCACCACGGGTACCGGGCGGCATGCATCCCGACATCAACCGCCCCGGCCACACCGGCAGCGACCGACCCGTCGACCTCGAGGGCGTGCCCGAGCAGGAGGACATCTCCACCGCCGACGCGGTCGAGCGCGTGGACCGCGACCCCGAGGAGCAGGAGAACCGCGAGGAGGGCCCGGACGGCCACGGCCCGGAGATCGTCGTCGACGAGATCCCCGAGAACGATCCCGCCCAGGAGGTCGCCACGACCTCCCCGGCACCCGAGGAGCCCACCGGCACCTCGGAGTGGCCGGCTCCCTGAGGGCGCCCACCAAGCCCTCCCCGCACATGTAACGCGGGGTTATGGACGCTGCACCCGTGGCATACGGCGTGTGCAGCGTCAATAACCCCGCGTTACAGCTGGTTCGCGCCCGCCCCCTCAGCCAGACGCGAGCAGCCCGCGGACCACCCGCAGCCCCACGGAGACCCGAGCCAGGTCGGTCTGGTCGTCGGCGCAGATCTCGCCGAGCGTCTCGGCGGCCCGGCTGATCCCCGCGGGGTCGACCTCCTCCCAGGTCGCGACCCGGGCGGCCGCGGAGTCCTCGGGCGAGGAGACCTCGAGCACCCGCGCGGTCAGCTGGGTGTGTACGGCGTACAGGTCCTCGCGCAGCGCCGCGCGGGCCATCGTCTGCCAGCGGTCCTCGCGCGGCAGCGAGGCGATGCGGTGCCCGAGCCCCGGCAGCCCGAGCCGCTCGCCGAGGGTGAAGTGCACCCGCACCACCTCGGCCGGGTCGAGGCCCTCGCGGTCGGCGACCTCGATCACCCCGAGCAGCATCGAGGCCGGCGCCAGCACCGCGACCCGGGAGGCGAGGTCCTCGGGCACCCCGTCGCCGACCAGCCGCTCCAGCCGGGAGCGGTACGCCGCGAGCTCGCGGCCGACCATCAGGTCCGGCAGCTGCGCGAGCACCGCCTGCACCGGCCCGCGGAAGCGCTCGACGGTGCCGATGCAGTCCAGCGGCCCGCGGCGGGTGGTGACCAGCCAACGCGAGGCGCGCTCGACCAGCGTGCGCATCTCCAGGCGCATCCGGGTCTGCAGGGCGGCGTCGATGCGGTTGTCGTAGCCGGCGATCTCGCGGCGCAGCTCCAGGGAGCCGAACATCTCGCGGGCCACGAAGTTGGCCAGCGTCAGCTCCTCGGCGGACGCCGTGGTCTCCCCCGCCAGCCGCGGCCAGAACGTGGTGCCCGCGCCGTTGACGAGGTCGTTGACGACCTGGGTCACGATGATCTCGCGGCGCAGCGGGTGGGCCTGCACCTGCTCGGGGAACCCCTCGCGCACCGCCTGGGGGAAGTAGCTGGACAGCTCGCGGGCCAGGTAGGGGTCCTCCGGCAGGTCGGTGGCGAGCAGCTCGTCGGCCAGCACGATCTTGGTCCAGGCCATCACCACCGACAGCTCGGGCACGGTCAGCCCCTCGCCGCGGTCCAGGCGGGCGCTCACCTCGCGCCGGCTCGGCAGCCCCTCCAGCTCGCGGTTGAGCACCCCGCGGCGCTCCAGCTGCCGGATCCAGTCCTCGTGCACGTGCAGCATCGACGGCGCGTGGTGCGCCGCGTTGGCCAGGGCGAGGTTCTGCTCGTCGTTGTCGTGCAGCACCAGTGCGGCGACCTCGTCGGTCATCTCGGCCAGCAGCGTGTTGCGCTGCTTGGTGGTCAGGTCGCCACCGCGCACCACCCGGTCGAGCAGGACCTTGAGGTTCACCTCGTGGTCGGAGGTGTCCACGCCGGCGGAGTTGTCGATGAAGTCGGTGTTGATCCGCCCGCCCGTGCCGGTGCCGCCCTCGCGGGCGTACTCGACCCGGCCGGCCTGGGTGAAGCCCAGGTTGCCGCCCTCGCCGACGCAGGCCGCGCGGACCTCGCGGCCGTCGACGCGGATCACGTCGTTGGACTTGTCCCCGGCGTCGGCATGGCTCTCCGTGGAGGCCTTGACGTAGGTGCCGATGCCGCCGTTCCACAGCAGGTCGACCGGCGCGCACAGGATCGCGCGCATCAGCTCGGCCGGCGTCATCGTCTCGACGTCGTCGCCCAGGCCCAGCGCGGTGCGCACCTGCGGGGTGATCTCGACCTTCTTCGCCGAGCGGGACACCACCCCGCCGCCCTCGGAGATCAGCTCGCGGTCGTAGTCCTGCCAGCTGCTGCGGGGCAGCTCGAAGAGCCGGCGCCGCTCGGCGTACGACACCGCCGCGTCGGGCGCCGGGTCGAGGAAGATGTCACGGTGGTCGAAGGCCGCGACCAGCCGGGTGTGCTCGGAGCAGAGCATGCCGTTGCCGAAGACGTCGCCGCTCATGTCGCCGATGCCGACCGCGGTGAAGTCCTCGCGCTGGCAGTCGATGCCACGCTCGCGGAAGTGGCGCTGCACCGAGACCCAGGCGCCACGGGCGGTGATGCCCATCGCCTTGTGGTCGTAGCCGACCGACCCGCCCGACGCGAAGGCGTCTCCGAGCCAGAAGTCGTAGTCGGCGGCCACCGCGTTGGCGAGGTCGGAGAAGGTGGCGGTCCCCTTGTCGGCCGCCACCACGAGGTAGGTGTCGTCGCCGTCGTGGCGCACGACGTACGGCGGCGGCACGGTCTTGGCGTCCACCCGGTTGTCGGTGACGTCGAGCAGGCCGCAGATGAAGGTGCGGTAGCAGGCCTGCCCCTCGACCAGCCACGCCTCGCGGTCCCGGGCCGGCGGCAGCTGCTTGGCGTAGAACCCGCCCTTCGCCCCGACCGGGACGATCACGGTGTTCTTCACCATCTGCGCCTTGACCAGCCCGAGCACCTCGGTGCGGAAGTCGTCGCGCCGGTCCGACCAGCGCAGCCCGCCGCGCGCCACGGCACCGAAGCGCAGGTGCACGCCCTCGACCCGCGGGGAGTACACGAAGATCTCGTACGCCGGGCGCGGCTCGGGCAGCTCCGGGATCGCGGCGGCGTCGAGCTTGAGCGAGATGTAGGGGCGCGGCCCGCGGTCCGGGTCGTCGTCCACGGGGCGGAAGTAGTTGGTGCGCAGGGTGGCGCGCACGTGGGTCAGGTAGGAGCGCAGCACCCGGTCGTGGTCCAGGCTCACCACGGCGTCGAGCGCGGCCGCGATCTGCTGCTCGAGGCCGGCGACCAGCGCCACGCGCTCCTCGGCCTCCGGCTCCAGGCCGGAGGCGGGGTCGAAGCGGGCCTCGAAGAGGCGCACCAGCAGCCGGGTGATGTCGGTGTTGGCGACCAGCGCCTGCTGGATCGTCGACAGCGCGAACGGCGAGCCGCCTTGGCGCATGTACTTGGCGTAGGCGCGCAGCAGGGTGGCCTGGCGCCAGGTCAGCCCGGCGCCGAGCACCAGCGCGTTGAACCCGTCGGTCTCGTTGAAGCCCTCCCACGACGCGCGCACCGCGTCCTGGAACAGCTCGTGGCCGTGCGCCGGCATCTCGCCGTCGTGGCGCAGGCCGAAGTCGTAGATCACGAAGCGGCGGTCCTGGCCCTCGAGCTCGTAGGGCCGCTCGTCGACCACCTCGACGCCCATCGAGGAGAGCATCGGCAGCACGTGCGACAGCGACAGCGCCGACCCGACCCGGTAGAGCTTCAGCCGCATGTCGCCGTGCTCGGCGTCCGGGGTCGTGTAGAGGGCGAGGTCGATGCCCTCCTCGCTCGGGATCGCGGTGAGCCGCGCCGCGTCGACGGCCCCGCTGCGCGGGGAGAAGTCCTCCTTGTAGGCCTCCGGCCAGGCGTCGACGAGGCGGCGGCCCAGCCGGGCGCCGACGTCCTCGCCGTACTCGCTGATGACCGCGCCGAGGAAGTCGTCGTGCCAGGAGCGCGAGGCCTCCGCGAGGCGGCGCTCGAGGTCGGCGGTGTCGATCTCCGGAGCCTCGGCGCCCTCCGGCAGGTGGACGACGAAGTGCACCCGCGCGGTGGTGGACTGGTTGATGCCGACGGTGAACTCGGTGGAGACCGCGCCCAGCTGGTCGCGCAGGATCCGGGCGAACCGCTCGCGCACCGTCGTGTTGTAGCGGTCGCGCGGGAGGTAGACGAGCACCGAGACGTAGCGCCCGTAGGTGTCGGTGCGGGTCAGCACTCGCACCGCCCGACGCTCGCGGGCGTGCATCGCGGCCTCGGCCAGCGGCGCGAGCTCGTCGATGCTGGTGTGCAGCAGCTCGTCGCGCGGATAGGTCTCCAGGGTGTCCATCAGCGCCCGCCCGGCATAGCTGCGCGGGTCGAACCCGCTGCGCCGCAGCACCGCCGCGGCGCGCTCGCGCAGCAGCGGGATCCGCACCAGCGACTCGGCGTACGCCGAGCTGGACAGCAGGCCGAGGAACCGACGCTCCCCCACGACCTCGCCCGCCGCGTCGAACACCTTCACGCCGACGTAGTCGAGGTACGCCGGGCGGTGCACGGTGGCGCGAGAGTTGGCCTTCGCCAGCACCAGCAGGGTCTTCTCCCGGGCCTTGGCCCGCACCCGCGGCGGCAGCGCCCCGGCCTCCGCGGACATGTCCGGGTCGGCGCGCAGGATGCCGAGCCCGGTGCCGGGGACCGCGCGCAGCCGGTCCTGCCCGTCGTCGCGGCACAGCTCGTACTCGCGGTAGCCGAGGTAGGTGAAGTGGTCGTCGGCCAGCCAGCGCAGGAGCTCGCGGCTCTGGCGGACCTCCTCGGGGTCGAGACCGGGGGGCGGCTCGGTGCCGAGCTCCGCGACGATCTCCAGCATCCGGCCGCGGGTGCGCGCCCAGTCCTCGGTGGCGTCGCGCACGTCGCGCAGCACCGCCTGGACCCGCTCGACGACCTCCTCGACGTCGGCGCCGTCGGCGATCCGGCCGACCTCGATGTGCATCCAGGACTCGCGCACCACCCCTCGCTCCGGGGGCCGGGCACCGTCGCGCACCGGGCCGAGGGAGACCAGCTCGCCGGTGATGTCACGCATCACGTCGAACTGGGGGTGGATCACCACGTGCACCTCGCGCTGCTGGCGCGAGAGCTCCATGGTGAGGGAGTCGACGAGGAACGGCATGTCGTCGACGACCACCTCGACCACCGAGTGGCCGGCCGCGGCCCAGCCGTCCTCGGACAGGGTCGGGGTCACCACCCGGACCGCGGCGGTGCCCTGCGGGCGTGACTTCGCCAGGCGGTAGTGGCTGGCCAACGCGCCGTACACGTCGACGGGGGCGCGTCCCAGGATGTCCTCGGGCGCCACGTGGCGGTAGTAGTTCGCGAGCAGCGCGTCGATCTCCTCGGGGGGCGGACCTCCGCTGCCCCGGCTGCCGCGGGCCACCTGGGCAGCCTGCTCGACGAGCTCGGACTTCTGGACCACCTGCGTCGGCACTGGCACCCCCCTGACCCTAGGCCGCGGGTGTGACGCAGCCAACTCTCCTCGCCGTACGGGCCTCACCCGTTCGTGTCACGGGGCCACCTCAGAGCGCCGAGCGGAGCTCCCACAGCAGCGGGTAGTACTGGAGCGGCACCCGTCCGCGCAGGTAGGTCGCGCCGCTGGAGCCGCCGGTCCCCGAGCGGGCACCGATCATCCGCTCGACCATCACCACGTGCCGGGCGCGCCAGGCCGCCGCCAGCTCGTCGTGCTGGAGCAGCGCCTCGGCGAGCGACCAGACCTCGGCGTACCGCGCCCTGTCGTGGTACGCCGTGCGCAGCGAAGCGGTCACGGCCTCGTCGGTGCCGGTATCGAGCCCCTGGGCGCGCAGCACGTCGAGGAAGGCGTCCCACAGCGTCGGCTCGGCCAGACGCCGGGCGAGCCGCTCCTCCTCCTCGGCGCTCAGCCCGCGGAAGCGCTCGAGGTAGGCGGGGTCCTGGGCGCCGGAGAGGAACTCCAGCTCGCGGAACTGCACGGACTGGAAGCCGCTGGCCGGCGCGAGCCGCTGGCGGAACTCCAGGAAGTCCTGCGGCGTCATCGTCTCCAGCACGTCGACCTGCTGGACCAGCACCCGCTCGATGACGTGCACCCGGTGGAGCAGGTGCCGCGCCCACCACCCGCGCCCCGCGCTCATCGCGTCGCGGGCCGCGCCGAGCTCGTGCAGCAGCTGCTTGAACCACAGCTCGTAGACCTGGTGGATGGTGATGAACAGCAGCTCGTCGTGGGCCGGCGGGTCGGACTCCAGGTGCTGGGCGTCCAGCAGCTGCGGCAGCCGCAGGTAGCTGCCGTAGGTCAGCTGGGCCCCCTGCTCCCCGAAGGAGACGAACGACTCGCGCGGATCGGCGTCCATCCGGGCACCGTAGCCCGCGCGGCCCGCGATCGCGACGCATGGCACGATCGCGCACGTCCCGCACCGCCGTGAAGGAGAGAACCAAGCCCATGGGCACCCGCGTGAGCCACACCCTGACCTACGACGCGCCGCTCGCCCACGTGCACGCGATGCTGCTCGACCCCGACTTCCGCCAGGAGGTGTGCGCGCGGTGCAAGGTGGTCAGCTCCGCGGCCAGCCTCGAGCCGCTGCCGACCGGGCACCGGATCACCATCGAGCAGGTGCAGTCCGCGGCCGGCCTGCCGTCCTTCGCCACCCGGATCGTGGGCGACTCGATCCGGATCGTGCAGGTCGAGACCTGGGCGGCGTCGGACCGCGCGGACGTCGAGATCACGATCCCGGGCAAGCCCGGCGAGATCAGCGGCAGCATCGTGCTCACCGAGTCCGGCGGCGTCACCGCCCAGCAGGTCGAGCTCGACGTGCGGGTCCGGATCCCGCTGGTGGCCGGCAAGGTCGAGAAGCTGGTCGGCGAGATGCTGGTCAAGGCGCTGTCGGTGGAGAACACCGTCGGGCGCGAGCGCCTCACCCGCTCGGCCTGAGCGTCAGTCGCTCTCCATGTGCGGGTAGCGGTGGTCGGTCGGGGGCACGAAGGTCTCCTTGATCGAGCGCGGCGAGGTCCAGCGCAGCAGGTTGCTCGCGGCGCCGGCCTTGTCGTTGGTGCCCGACGCCCGGCCGCCGCCGAAGGGCTGCTGGCCCACGACCGCACCGGTCGGCTTGTCGTTGACGTAGAAGTTGCCGGCGGCGAAGCGCAGCCGCTCGCTGGCCCAGGTGATCGCGCGCCGGTCCCGGGCCACCACGGCACCGGTCAGCGCGTACGGCGCCGAGGACTCCATCTGGTCCACGACCGTCTCGAAGTCGCCGTCGTCGTAGACGTGGACGGCCAGGATCGGGCCGAAGTACTCGGTGCGGAACATCTCGTCGGTCGGGTCCCCGCCCTCGACCACGGTGGGGCGCACGAACCACCCGACCGAGTCGTCGCACTCGCCGCCGGCCAGCACCCGCAGCGAGTCCGTGGCCCGGGCGCGCGAGATCGCCGCCTCGTGCTTGGCGAACGCGCGGGCGTCGATGACCGCGCCCATGAAGTGCGACAGGTCGCGCACGTCGCCCATGCTCAGGCTCTCCACCTCGGCGACCAGGTCGTCGCGGATCCGGTCCCACACCGAGCGCGCGACGTACGCACGCGAGGCGGCCGAGCACTTCTGCCCCTGGTACTCGAAGGCGCCGCGGATCAGCGCGGTGCGCAGCGCCGCGGGGTCCGCGGAGGGGTGGGCGACGACGAAGTCCTTGCCGCCGGTCTCCCCGACCAGCCGGGGGTAGGTGCGGTAGGAGGCGATGTTCTCCCCCACCGTGCGCCACAGGTGCTGGAAGGTCGGGGTGGAGCCGGTGAAGTGGATGCCGGCCAGGTCGGGGTCGCCCAGCACCACGTCGGAGACGGCCACCCCGTCGCCGGGCAGCATGTTGATCACCCCGGGCGGCAGCCCGGCCTCCTCGAGCAGCTCCATGGTCAGCGAGGCGGCGAGCTGCTGGGTCGGTGAGGGCTTCCAGATCACCGTGTTGCCCATCAGCGCGGGCGCGGTGGGCAGGTTGCCGGCGATGGCGGTGAAGTTGAACGGCGTGATCGCGTAGACCACCCCCTCGAGCGGGCGGTGGTCGGTGCGGTTCCACACGCCGGGGCTGTGGGCGATCGGCTGCTCGGCGCGGATCTGGGCGGCGTAGTGGACGTTGAAGCGCCAGAAGTCGATGAGCTCGCAGGCGCTGTCGATCTCGGCCTGCACCACCGTCTTGGACTGGCCGAGCATCGTGGCGGCGTTGAGCCGCTGGCGCCACGGCCCGGACAGCAGGTCGGCGGCCCGGAGCAGGACGGCGCTGCGCTCCTCGGCGGGCAGGGCGCGCCAGCCGGGCGCCGCGGCCCGGGCGGCGTCCAGGGCCGCGCGCGCGTCGTCGTGGGTGCTGGCGCGCGTCACGCCGAGCACGTGGCCGTGGTCGTGGGGCTGCACGACCGGGATCTCCTCACCCTTGCCGGAGACCCAGCGGCCGCCGATGTGGGCGGGCAGGTCGCGGGAGCCGGCCGACAGGCGCTCGAGCTCGGTGCGCAGCGCCGCGCGCTCCGCGCTGCCGGGCGCGTAGGTCAGGATCGGCTCGTTGACGGGGGTGGGCGGCGTCGTGAGGGCGTCCATGCGTCGACTGTCTCACCCGCCCGACGGCCCACCAAGGGTTTCGCCCCGGCGGCCGCGGTCGCTTCAGAAGGCGGAGCCGTCGAGCAGGTGCGGGATCTCCTGGGTGGCGAACCAGGCCAGGTCGTCGTCGGGGTCGGGCTCGGCGTCGATGTCGACGTGGACCGCCACCAGGTCCCCCAGCGGCACCGGCCCGTCGGGGTCGGCGACCTCCGCGACCAGGACGACGCGCCGCCCGGGGGCGCCCAGCAGCTCCGCGGAGGCCAGGGCGGCCTCGGTGAGCGCGGCGTACTCGCCCTCCTCGGTCTCGTCGGGTGCGACGAACCGGTCCTCACCGGCCGGCACCTCGCCGGCCGCGACGTGGGCGGCGAGCCCCTCGAGGGTGGTGGGGACGTAGACCCGGGTGCTCACGACTGCTTCTCCTTGGTACGCCGGCGCCCGCGCGGCGCCTTGGGCCGGCCGCCGGTCACGGTGTCGAGCAGCTCGTCGAGCGCCTCGCCGATGCTCTGGGCGAGCACGTCGGCGTCCGGGACCAGGTCCCGGTCGGCGGTGATGCCGTAGTAGACCTGCCCGTCGTACGACGTCACGCCGATGGCGACCGACTGGCCCGGCAGCAGCGACGGGACCGGATAGGTCGCCACCATCCGGGCGCCGGCGGCGTACAGCGGTGTCTGCGGGCCGGGCACGTTGGTCACGGTGAGGTGGAAGCCCCGGCGCCGCTCCGCGGCCGCCACCCGGGCGCCGATGGCGTGGAAGGTCGCGGGGGCGAAGCCGGCGATGCCCGCGAGCCGGTTCGCCGCGACCGCGCGACCGGTCTCCTGGTGCACCTTGAAGGAGTAGGAGACCTGGTGCAGCCGGACCACGGGGCTGGGCTCGCCCACCGGCAGGTCGACCTCGTGGGCGGCGATCTGCGATCCCAGCGAGGTCGCCTCGAGCTCCTCGTCGATGACCGAGACCGGCACGACGGCGCGCACCTTGCGCACCCCGGCCAGCGACTCCGCACGGTTCATCAGCCAGGCGCGCAGGCCGCCGGCGACGCTGGCCAGCACCACGTCGTTGACGGTGCCGCCGTGCGCGGTGCGGATGCGGCGGTGGTCCTCCAGGGGGCGCACGACACCCACGACGCGGCGCTGCTGGGAGAGGGGGCCGCTGAGCGGGGTGATCCGCTCGGGGGGCCTGCCGGACAGCCCGGAGGCGACCCGGGCGAACCGGTGGGCCGACTCGTCGGCGCCGCGGAGGACCTCGTCCGCGCGACTGCGGGCGGTGTCGAGCAGGGTCGCGGGGTCGCGGAGGTGGTCACGCAGCGCGCCGACCACCAGCGAGCTCGGCGAGGGACCGCGGCGCGGGCGCCACGGGTCGGTGCCGAGCTCCTTGGGCTCCGGGGACGTGTCCAGCAGCACCTGGCCGAGCTCGACGGTGTGCACGCCGTCCACCAGCACCTGGTGAGACTTGTAGAGCAGCGCGACCCGTCCCTCGGACAGGCCCTCGATGAAGTAGACCTCCCACAGCGGGCGGTTGCGGTCGAGCGGCCGCGACACGATGCGGGCCACCAGCTCGCGCAGCTGGTCGGCGTTGCCGGGTCGCGGCAGCGCCGAGCGCCGCACGTGGAACTCCAGGTCGAAGTGCGGGTCGTCGACCCACACCGGGTTGGCCAGGCGGCCGGGCACCGTCTGCAGGCGCTGGCGATAGCGCGGCACGAAGGAGATCCGCTCGGAGATCAGGTCACGGAGGCGCTCGTGGTCGAAACCGCTCTCCCCCGGATCGAAGATCTCGACGGTGGCGTTGTGCATCGGGGACGCCGGCGTCTCCTCGGCCAGCATCGCCAGGTCCCGGGGGCGCAGTCGCTCACTCATCTGCCACGCCCTTCCCTCGCCGGTCCGGGCCACCCTGACCCCCACTTGCCACGCATGGGATTCTGGCAGACATCGGCACCCGGGCGGCGCACCCTCCGCCCGACACGTGCCGGCGCCCGCCGACCACCGTGAAGAGGATGAGGAATTTGTCCCCCATGCGCCGTTCGATCGCGGTCCCCGCGGTCCTCGCCACCTGCCTGTTCTTCGCCGCCTGCGGCGATGACGACAGCGACGCCCCCGCGGGCGACGCCGAGCCGAAGGTGATCGAGGTGACCATCCAGGACGGCACGGTCACCCCCAACGGCGAGCGGGTCGAGCTCGAGCGCGGCCAGGACGTCGAGTTCCTGATGGACGCCGACAAGGCCGGCGAGCTGCACGTCCACACCGACGGTGACGGCCAGACCCTGCCGTACAACAAGGGCGTCAGCACCCTGGACCTCGCCCTCGACGAGTCCCCGGGCCGCATCGAGGTGGAGACCCACGACCCCGACGTCGTGGTCGTCCTGCTCGAGATCCGCTGAGGTGCCCGCCGACGGACTGACACTGGCGCACGGCATCGGCGGGGCAAAGGACCTGCCGATCACCCCCGAGCTGGCGATCGCCGGCGCGGTCGCGGCGCTGGTGGTCTCCTTCACGGTCCTCGCCGTGGCGTGGCGTACGCCGCGCTTCGACGGCCCGCGCAGCGGCCGCCCGGTGCCGACGCTGGGCCGGTTCGTGCAGTCCACGCCGTTCCGCGTGGGCGCTCGGGTGCTCGGCATGGCGCTGTTCGTCTTCGCCGCCATCGCCGCGCTCTTCGGCGAGAACCTGCTGACGAACCCGATCTTCGGGATCTTCTACGTCTGGTGGTGGGTGGGACTGGTGCCCGCCTCGTTCTTCCTGGGCCCGGTCTGGAAGGCGATCAGCCCGGTCCGCACCATCAACCTCCTCGTCGCCCGGCTCACCGGCTCCGACCCCGACCGCGGGCTGTGGGAGTACCCCGCGCGGCTGGGGTACTGGCCCGCCGCCGTCGGGCTCTTCGCGTTCGTGTGGCTCGAGCTGGCCTACGTCTACTCCACCGAGCTCGGTCCGGTGCGGCTGTGGTGCGCGGCGTACGTCGCGATCATGCTGATCGGCGGTGCGCTCTTCGGCAACACCTTCTACGAGAAGGCCGACCCCTTCGAGGTCTACTCCACGCTGGTCGCGAAGCTGTCGATCTGGGGCGTGCGCGAGGGCCAGCTGGTCGTGCGGACGCCGCTGTCCAACCTCGACTCCGTCGAGGTCGGGCCCGGACTGGTGGCCGTGGTGGCGGTGCTGTTCGGCAGCACCGGCTACGACTCGTTCCGGGAGAGCACGTACTGGCTGAAGTTCATCCAGAACAACGAGACGATCACGACCACCCCGTGGCTGGGCGAGTGGATCGGCACCTTCGGCCTGCTCGCCATGGTGCTGCTCGTCGGCCTGATCTTCGTGGTCGCGACGATGGCGACCGGTGTGCTGGCGGACCCCGAAGGTGGCGCGCGCGGCCGCTGGGCGGTGCGCCGCCAGCTGCCGAACCAGTTCGCGCACTCGATCGTGCCGATCATCGTGGGCTACATCGTGGCCCACTACTTCACCTACCTGGTGGAGATGGGACAGCTGACGCTGATCCAGGCCAGCGACCCGCTCAGCAACGGCAGCAACCTCTTCGGCACCGGCGACTGGAAGGTGAACTACGGCCTCGCCGACCACCCGACGTTCATCGCCAACCTCAAGGTCGTCGCGGTGGTGATCGGCCACGTGCTCGGCGTGATCGCGGCACACGACCGCGCGGTCCGGCTGCTGCCGCCGCGCCACCAGCTCACCGGCCAGCTCCCGCTGCTGTTCGCGATGGTGGCCTTCACCGCCGGCGGGCTCTACCTGCTCTTCGCGTCCTGACGGTCCTCGCCGGCGTCCCGAGCAGGGCGTCGGCGAGGAGCCCCACCCCGCGCGCCAGCGCGGACTCCCCGCCGTCGAGGAGGGTGCGTCCGGTGACCAGCGCGCGGTCGGTCGCGGCCCGGTCCTCGGGCAGGAAGTGCAGCCCGGCGAGCGGCACGAACCCCGACACCATCCCCGCCACGTCCTGCTCGGACCAGCCCAGGGTCGGTCGCATCCGGTTCAGCACCACGCGCACCGGCGCCCGCACGCCGCTCTCGCGAAGCTCCACCAGCCCGCGGGCCAACCGCGCCAGCCCGACCGGGTCAGGGGTGCCGACCACCACCACCTCGTCGGCCGTCTCCAGCGCCGCCAGGGTGAGCTGGTTGCGCGCCGGTCGCGGCCCGACGTCGGCCAGCGGATCGGTCTCCAGGCTCGCCCCCGTGTCCACGACCACCTGCCCGCTCGCTCGAGCCACGTCGAGGAGCACCTCGAGCGCGCCGGGGCGCACCTCGGGCCAGCGGTCCGGGCGCGGCAGCCCGGTGACCACCGAGAGGTGCTCGCCCAGGGCCCGCTGCACGGTGGCGAACCGCCCAGCGAGCTGACCCGCGGAGGCCAGCCGGGCGGCGGCGAGCAGGCCCGAGACCTCGTCGAGGATGCCGAGCTGCTGGGCCAGGCTCGCCGCGTGCGGGTCGGCATCGACGAGCACGGTGCGCAGCCCGCGCCGGGCGAGCTCCGCGGCCAGCGCGACCGCGACCGTGGAGCGCCCGGGGGCGCCGGCCGGCCCCCACACCGCGACGACCCGGCCCGGGCGCGCCGGGTCGGGGTCCGCCGCACCGTCGTGCGCGTGCACCACGCCGTCTCGGTCCACCGAGGCGCTCGGCGGCGACGGGGCCTGCTCACCTGCGGCCAGGACCGCGGCGGGCAGGTCGTCGAGCCCGTCCTCCTCGAGCGCCGAGGCGAGACCGAGGCGCGCGGCGTGCAGCCGCGCGGCGTCCGCGGGAGTCGAGCGGGGCGTGACCGCCACCGCGTGCACGGCGTGGGCGCGCAGGTGGTCGATCGCCGCCCCGTCCAGCCCGGGCGCGTCGAGCCCGACGACCGCCACGTCGGCCTGGCCCGCGGAGGCGGCGGCGAGCAGGTCGTCGACGTCCACGCACCGCTTGAGCACCACCACGCCGGGGGTCTCCCCCAGCAGCGTCATCGCCCGTGACTCCCACGCGGCACCGGCCGCGACCACCAGGACGACGACGGGGCCCCGCACCGCTCACCTGCCCAGGGTCACGGTGACGACCGCGTCGCCGCTGCGGCCGAGCCGCTCGAAGAACGCGGCCACGTCGGTCTCCTCGACCGCGAGCACCAGTTGGCGCCGGCCGCTGACCCCGTAGGCGTCGTCGGTGGCCGGCACCTCGACCACCGCCACGTCGTCGAGCGCCGGGCCGGCGGCCGGCGTCGCCGGGTCGGCCCCCGCCCCGGCGACGAGGTAGACGTCGACCGTCGAGCCCGGTCCGACGGCCGGCGGGACCTGGTCCACGGCGACCGGGACCTGGACCGTGCCGGCGTCGGCGGCGGGTCCGACCGCGGAGCGCGGCAGCAGCTCGCCGGCCCCGACCGGGCGCAGCAGCCGCAGGTCGGCCGGGATCTGGTCGTCGGCGGTGAAGTAGCCCTCCAGGCGGGCCCGGTCGGCGAAGCCCACGTCGTGGGCGACCAGGTCGTCGGCGGTGAGCACGTCGCCGGCGCCCAGGTCGGCGGCGACCGCCCAGACCGGCACCCGGTCGTCGGCGGCGGCCAGCACCCGCGAGCCCACGACGACCGAGACCGCGACGAGCGCCACCCCGGCCCACAGGCGCGGGTCCCGCCACCCCGGCCGGCGCATGCGGGTGGCCGCCGGGACGGCGGACCTGACGACCTGACCGGGTGCTCTGGACACGGCGCCCATCATGCCCAGCGCGGCCGCCGTGGACACCTGCCCCTCCACAGGACCGGGCCGAAGTGCTGTCCGCAGGGGCGACCGGGTGCGACGATGTGGCCATGGCTGGCACGCCCCGCTTCCTCACCCTCGCCGACGTGGCCGAGGTCCTCAACACCTCCGCGGCGCAGGTCTACGCGCTGGTCCGCCGCGGCGAGCTGCCGGCGATCAAGATCGGCGGGCGGGGGCAGTGGCGCGTGGAGTCCAGCCAGCTGGAGGAGTTCATCGCGCGGATGTACGCCGAGACCCGCACGTTCGTCGACGAGCACCCGTTCGTGGAGGCCGAACCGAGCGCAGATCCGCACCACTGAGCCGATCCACGCCCGCGGCGCGGGTCAGCCCACCTCGGAGTCGAGCTCGACCTCGACCCGCCGCTCCTCGCCGTCGCGCAGGACGGTGAACTCCACCGTCTCGCCCGGCTGGTGGGTGCGGATCGCCACGATCAGCGCGATGCCGTCGCTCACCCGCTCGCCGTCGATGGCCACCACCAGATCACCGGCGCGCAGGCCGCTGTCCTCGGCGGGGCTGCCGGCCATGACGGAGTCGATCTCCGCCCCCGCGCCCTCGCGCCGACCGGTCTGGACCTTTGCGCCGATCACGGGGTAGCGCGCCTCTCCGGTGCGCAGGATCTGGTCGGCGGTGATCCGGACCTGCTCGATCGGGATCGCGAAGCCCACGCCGATGTTGCCCGACTCGCTGCCGAGCAGGGTGCCGCCGGTGGTGGCGATCGCGGAGTTCACCCCGACCACCTGGCCGCGCAGGTTGACCAGCGGCCCGCCGGAGTTGCCGGGGTTGATCGCGGCGTCGGTCTGGACGGCGTTGATGTAGGAGGAGTCGTTGGCCGAGTCCCCGGTGGTGACCGGGCGCTGGAGGGCGCTGACGATGCCGGCGGTCACCGTCGAGCTCAGCCCGAGCGGCGACCCGATGGCGACGACCGTCTCCCCCACCCGCAGCGCCTGCGAGGCGCCCAGCGCGGCCGGGGTCAGGTCCTTGGCGTCCTCGGCGTACAGCACGGCGAGGTCGTAGACCGGGCTGCGTCCCACGACCTCGGCGGAGTAGCGGCTGCCGTCCTGGTCGACGATCGTGATCGAGTCGTCGCCCCGGGTGGCGTCGGCGACGACGTGGTTGTTGGTGACGATGTGTCCCTGCTTGTCCAGCACGAAGCCGGAGCCGGTGGCACCGCCCTCGCCGTCGACCTGCGCCAGGATCTGCACGGTGCTCGGCAGGAGCGCCTGGGCGACCGCGGCGACCGAGCCCTCCTCGCCGTCCAGCGGCGGCAGCTCCACGAGGTCGACCCCCGCGAGCCCGGCACTCACCGTGCCGGGGTCACGCTCGGCCAGCTCGTCGTGGAGCACGGAGCCGCCGTAGCCGCCGAGCACTCCGACCACGAGCGCGAGCGCGGCGACGGTCGGCCACACCCAGCCGCTGGGACGGGCGCGCCGGTGCGCAGGGTCGGGCGGCGGCAGCGGCGCGGTCGGCGGCGCTCCGTAGCCCGCCCACGGCGGCGGAGGCGCCACCGGCCGCGGCCCAGCGGGCGGCGTCCAGCTCGGTGCCGCGGCCGACGGCGCGATCGGCTGGGTCGGCTCACCCTCGTCGGGTGCGGGCCGGGGCGCGGGCTCGTCGTGGTCGTTCACCCCGCCATCATCGCCTGCACCCCGAAATCACGGCACCGTGGCCGGGTCTCAGGGCTGGCGGCGTACCGGTCCGAGCAGCGGCGTGGGCCCGTGCGAGGGGGTCACCTGGTTGACCGACGCCGGTGCGGGCGTGCGGTCGGGCTGGGGGGCCGAGGCGGGGCCGGTGCTCATCACGACCACGCCCAGGACGGCGGCGCCGAGAGCGCCGCTGCCGACGGCGACGACCGCGCGACGGGACCGGTGGGCCGGCGCGGTCGCCAGGGCCAGGTAGGCATCGCCTGGCGGTACGCCGAGGGCCGGGCCCGGGTGCGTCACGGCGAGGGCCCCGCGCAGCGAGCCCTTCAGGCCGTCGGGCGCCTGGGCACCGCCCAGGGCCAGCCCGGCGAGCCGGGTCTTGACCCAGCCCTCGCGCTCCACCTGGTCGCGGCAGCTGTGGCACTGGTGCACGTGGGCCCAGGCGCGGTCGGCCTCGGCCTCGGTGAGCTGGCCGTCGAGCAGCGCGCTGACGCGGGTGCCGAGGTGACCGATCACTGCGCGCCCCGTCCGAGCGCCCGGCCGGTGGCGACGTCGGCCGGGGTGAGGAGGTCCGGGACCGGGCCGGAGTAGCGGGTGCGACCGGCGGCCGGCGCCCGATGTGCGAGCGCGGTGCGCAGCATCGCGCGGCCGCGGTGGATGCGGGAGCGCACGGTGCCGAGCTTGGCGCCGAGGATGTCGGCGATCTCCTCGTAGGGCAGCCCCTCGACGTCGCACAGCACGACCGCGGCGCGGAAGTCCGGAGGCAGGATGGCGAGCGCGGACTCGACGTCGTCGTCGAAGCGCTGCTCGGTGTAGGCCGCCTCCGGGGGCAGCGAGCTGCTGGTCAGCCGGTCGGCGCGGGCATCGGAGAGCGCGTCGAAGCGGATGCGCTGCTTGCGGCGGGCTTGGTCGAGGAAGAGGTTGGTGGTGATCCGGTGCAGCCAGCCCTCGAAGGTGCCCGGTGTGTAGGTCGACAGCGAGCGGAACACCCGGACGAAGACCTCCTGGGTGAGGTCCTCGGCGTCGTGGCGGTCGCCGGTCAGGCGGTAGGCGAGGCGGTAGACGCGGTCGGAGTGGCGCTCGACGACCTCGTCCCAGGTGGGCACCTCGCCGGAGGTGTCGACGTCCCGCTCCTGGTGGGTGTCCATCCCTGCTCCTTCGCCGCGCGACTCGGCTGGTCTCGCGTACCTCGTCCGCACTGGCGCCTGACCTTCCTCACGCTAGGGCTGTTGCCTGAGAGGAACCTGACCGGAGCCCGAGGCGCCGGATCGTTCTTGTGGTGCTGAACGAACGACACGGAGACGATGTTCCCCAGACCACTCTGCCTTGTACGGTGGCCGTGCACGTCCGCGACCTGCCCGTCACCGGGCGGGCGCCGTACCCAGGAGGCAGACATCACCACCACCCCGCCGACGAAGCCCGTCCAGGCATCGAGCTGGGCTCATGCCGAGACCTACGTGCCCGAGGACGACGTCCTCGCCGCGGCGCGGGCCCGCGCCGCCGAGGTCGGTGTCGTCCCCATCGGTTCCGGCAGCGGCGCAGCCCTGCGCTTCCTCGCCTCCGTGCTCGAGGCCCGCGCCGTCGTCGAGGTCGGCACCGGCACCGGGGTCTCCGGGCTCTGGCTGCTGCGGGGCATGCGCGCCGACGGCGTGCTCACCACCGTGGACATCGAGACCGAGCACCAGCGCCTCGCCCGCCAGTCCTTCACCGAGGCTGGGATCCCCACCAACCGCGCCCGGACGATCTCCGGCGCGGCCCTCGACGTGCTCCCGCGCCTGACCGACGGCCACTACGACCTGGTCTTCTGCGACGGCGACAAGACGGAGTACTCCGCCTACCTCGCCGAGGCGATGCGCCTGCTGCGGCCCGGCGGCGTGGTGGCCTTCGACAACGCCCTGTGGCACGACCGCGTGGCCGACCCCTCCCAGCGTGACGAGGAGACCGTGGCCATCCGCGAGCTGGGCAAGGAGATCGCCGCCCACGACGAGCTCGTCTCCCTGCTCCTCCCCGTCGGCGACGGGCTGCTGCTCGCGAAGAAGGAGTGGAACCCCGAGACCCACTGAGGCTCGGGCGCTCCCCTGCGCACCACACGACGTCGGGCTCGGACCAGCTGGTCCGAGCCCGACTGCGTCTCTGCGTCTCTTCGTCTCTGGGAGGACTCAGCCGGCGTTGGCCGGCTCGGGGGTGTCGGCGCCGCCGGTGGTCCGCCCCTGCACCCCGAACCGCTTGGGCCACCAGAAGGCGTCGCCGAGCAGGAGCGCGAGCGCGGGCACCAGGACCGTGCGCACCAGCAGGGTGTCCAGCAGGACGCCGATGCAGATCACGGTGCCGATCTGGGCCAGCACCACCAGCGGCAGCACGCCGAGCACGGCGAAGACGGCCGCCAGCACGATGCCGGCGCTGGTGATGACGCCACCGGTCGCGGTCAGGGCGCGGAGCATGCCGCGTCGTGGGCCGTGCGTGCGCGCCTCCTCCCGCGCCCGGGTGACGAGGAAGATGTTGTAGTCCACCCCGAGCGCCACCAGGAACAGGAACGACAGCAGCGGGGTGCTGTTGTCCAGGGCGTCGAAGCCCAGCGGGCCGGTGAACAGCCACCACGACGCACCGAGCGCCGCGACGTACGTCGCCAGGACCGTGAGCACCAGCAGCACCGCGGCCACGGGCGCGCGCAGCAGCGCCAGCAGGGCGCCGAGCACGAGCACCAGGATCAGCGGCAGGATCACCATCCGGTCCCGCACGGCGCCGGTGTTCTCGTCGATCGCCTGGGCCTCGGTGCCGGTGACGTGGGTGTCGTCGTAGTCCGCGAGCCGGTCGCGCAGCCGCTCGACGCCATCCCGCACCTCCTGCGATCCGGTGTCCCCGGCCAGCACCGCCTCGATCTGGGCGACGCCGTTGCCCTCCTCGGTGATCCGCGCACCGCTCACGCCCTCGGTGTCAGCGATCGTGCGCAGCACCTCACGCGGGTCGTCGGCACCGGTCACCACGCGGGCCGGGTCGACCAGGCCCGCGGGGAAGGACTCGCCGACCCGCTGCAGAGCGGTGATCGCCTCGGGCTCGTCGAGGAACTGGTCCTCGGTGTCCAGACCCGAGCGCAGCCCGAACACGCCGGTGGCCAGGACCGCCAGGAACACCAGCGAGGCGACGACGAACGCCGCCGATCGGCGCGAGACCTGGTGCCCGATCCGGGCAAAGACCGAGGTGGTGCTGTCGACCAGCGACGCCTCGCCGACGTGCGGCACCTTCGGCCAGAAGATCCACCGCCCGAACAGCACCAGCGCGGCGGGCAGCACGACCAGCGCGGCGAAGACCGCGACGACGATGCCGATCGCGGTGGCCAGGCCCAGGCCGCGGGTGGTCGGGGTCAGCGAGAGCAGCAGCGTGAGCACGCCCAGCACCACCGTCGTGGCGCTGGCGAGCACGGCCGGCGCCGTACGGCCCAGCGCGACGCGCATCGCCTCGTGCCGCGACTCGCGTCGTCGCAGCTCGTCGCGGTAGCGCGAGATCAGCAGCAGGGCGTAGTTGGTGCCGGCGCCGAAGACCAGCACCGACAAGATCCCCACCGTCGACTCGTCCCAGGCCACGTCGAGGCGCGCGAGCACCTGGGTGGCCACGATCGCAGCGACCCTGTCGGCCACGCCGACCACGATGATCGGGACCAGCCAGAGCACCGGGCTGCGGTAGGTGATCACGAGCAGGATCGCGACGATGCCGATGGTGGAGAGCAGCAGGCGCACGTCGGCACCGGCGAAGACCTCGGCGAGGTCGGCCCGCACGGCGGCCGGGCCGGTGACCTCCTCCTCGACGCCGTCCGGGACGCCCTCGGCGAGCTGGTCGCGCAGGTCGGCCACGACGTCGGAGTTCTCATCCGACGTCGTCGCCTCGACCGGCACCACCGCGATCGCCGCAGTCCCGTCCTCGGAGACCTGGAGCGGCCCGTCGGGACCGACCGGCGCGGCCTTGACGTCGGAGGCCAGGGTGCGCAGCTCACCGAGCGCCCGCTGCTCCAGCTTCCCGCCGCCGCTGGCACTGAAGACCACCACCGCGGTGCTCGCGCCCTTGTCGGGCAGCTTCTCCTGCAGCTCGGTGGCATAGGTGCTGTCCTGCCCGGCGGGCAGCGCGTCGATGTCGGTGCGGGTGCGGTCGCCCTCGCCCACGAGGCCGAGCATCAGCACGCCCAGCACCAGCGGGAGCAGCGCCACCAGCCAAGCAGTCCGGCGTCCGGTGATGAGCCGGGTCAGCCGTCCCCCCGCGTCGTGCCCCGTCCGGGCCGCGGTGTCTTCCATGAGCGCTCTCCCTGCATCCTTCTCGATTGTTCGCTAACTTAGATACTAAGGAGGTGAGCAAATGTCGGAGAACCCGCGCCTGACCGGGCCGATGCCCGCACTGCGCGAGCTGATGACGCTCACCGTGCGCGTCCGCCACCAGCTCGCCCGTCGAGCCGGGCTGAGCGAGACCGAGCTGCTCGCGCTCGACCACCTCTCCACCGGGGTCCGTGGCCCCGCCGAGCTCGCCCGACTGCTCGACGTGAGCACCCCGGCGGCCACCGGCATCGTGGACCGCCTCGAGCGGCGCGGACACGCGCTGCGCCGTGCGCACGAGGCCGACCGGCGCCGCACCGAGGTGCACATGACCCAGACCGGCCGGGTGGAGGTGCGCGCCCAGCTCGAGCCGATGCTCGAGGCGATGCGCGACCTCGACGCGGGATTCAGCCAGGAGGAGCTGGACGTGGTCGAGCGCTACCTGCGCGGCGCCCAGGGCGCGATGCGCGCACTGCTGGACGAGCAGCCGGAGTCAGAGGCGCGCTGAGGCCTCGAAGCCGTCCCAGCCCTCCGCGATCCCGACGATCTCGCAGGGCTGCACGAGCTCCGGGGGGCTGCCGATGATCCGGGAGATCTCCGAGCCCTCGACGGTCTCGGCCAGCTCGGCCTCGAAGTCCGCGCACGCCTGGTCGGAGGCGAAGACGTAGACCGCCTCGAACCACTCCCCCGGCGCCGTGCGCCAGAGCTTGAACCGCAGCCCGGAGCGACCGGTGTAGGTCGCGTGCTCGGCGCTCGCCACGTGCCGAGCGAGCTCCTGACCGACGCCGGCCGGGGCATCCCCCAGCGGCCAGCGCACGGTCAGGCCCTTCACCCGATGCCCGCCAGCGGTGATTCGCCACCCAGCCACTGCAGCAGCGCCCGGGCACCGAAGCCGGTGGGACCGGTGGTCCACTCGTGCCGCTCCTCGGGGGCGTCGCCCACCGAGGCCACGTCGAGGTGGGCCCACGGCACGTCGCCGACGAAGTGCTGGAGGAACAGCGCCGCGGTGATCGCCCCGGGGCCGCCGGCGGCGTTGTCGGCGTCGGCGACCTTGGAGGAGAGCTTGTCCTCATAGACCGAGGCCAGCGGGAAGCGCCACAGCTCCTCGCCCGAGGCCGCGCCCGCAGCCTCGATCGCCGCAGCGAGCGCATCGTCGTTGGCGAAGAAGCCGCCGAGGTGCTGGCCCAGCGCGACCTTCATCGCGCCGGTCAGCGTGGCGACGTCGACGACCACGGTCGGGTCCAGCTCGGCCACGGCATAGGCAAGCGCGTCGGCGAGGACCAGGCGGCCCTCGGCGTCGGTGTTGGTGACCTCGCTGGTGCGCCCGCCGTAGTGGCGCACCACGTCACCGGGCCGCATCGAGCTGCCGGAGACGGCGTTCTCGGCGGCCGGGACCAGCCCGATGACGCGGACCGGGCAGTCGAGGTCGCGCAGCGCGGCCATGGTGGAGAGCACCACGGCGCCACCGGTCATGTCGCGCTTCATGGTGGTCATGGCCTGGGCGGGCTTGATCGAGAGGCCACCGGTGTCGAAGGTGATCCCCTTGCCGACGAGCACCACGGTGGGCGTGCGCCGCCCGTGCTTGCGGGGGGTGTAGTCGAGGCGGATCAGGCGCGGCGGCGTCGCCGAGCCCTGACCGACGCCGATCACGCCGCCGAAGCCCTCCGTGGCGAGTCGCTGCTCGTCCCAGACGGTGACCTCGAGGCCGGCCTCGGCGGCCAGCTCGACGGCCTGCTCGGCGAGCCAGGCGGGGTTCTTGAGGTTGGAGGGGACCGTCGCGAGCACGCGGGCGCGCCAGCCGGCGCCGCCGATCGCGATCGCGCGTCGTACGACGTGGTCCTCGGCGCCCGGGACGCCGGCGAGGACCACCCGGGTCACGGGCAGGTCCTCGGGCGGCGTGGAGCGCCAGTGGAAGACGAAGGAGCCGAGCATGGCACCCACGACGAAGGCCTCGAGCGCCTCCGGGCCGGCGACCGCCGGGACGGAGGTGGCGACCGCGTCGCGGCGGCGTACGGCCCGGGCGAGCTCCGCGCCGGCCCGGCGCAGGTCGGCGGGGCGGGCCGCGCCCACCCCGACGAGCAGCACCAGGCGCAGCTCGGGATTGTCTGGACCGCCGGGCGCCACCGGCAGCGCGGTGACCTCCCCGGCGGCACCGGTGGCCCGCTCACCCTCGAGCAGGGCGAGGAGGTCGATCCCGAGCAGGGTGGCGAGCTCGTCGGCCCCCGGACCGAGCAGGACGCTGCCGCCCCCCTCGGCCGGGAGCACCGGCACGGCCACCACGTCCACCCCGCGCACCGCACTCGGCCGCTGCTCGCTGATCGCGAACTGCGGAGGTGAGGGCTGCGCGGGGAGGACGTGGGTCCGAGCAGAGGACGAACGCAGGGGTGTGGTCAACGACCTAGCCCACGACATCCTTGAGAGCATTGCCGAGCGCACCGGCTTCCTCGGCGTTGAGCTCGACAACGAGACGGCCACCACCCTCGAGGGGAACGCGCATCACGATGCCCCGACCCTCCTTGGTGACCTCCAGCGGACCGTCGCCCGTCCGCGGCTTCATCGCCGCCATCCGGCACCTCTTCCTTGCGGTTGTCCCTGCACCGGATCGAGCGACCACGGCGCGCGTGCTGGACCATTATCCCCTATCCCCAGAGTGACTGGGGCCACACCCCGCGCACTGAATGCGGCGAGTTTCCAGCGGGTACACGCTCGGGTTCGGACCACGTGGTGGGGCAGACTGCCGGGATGACCGACTCGACAGTCCTCCTCGACCTCACCGACGGCGTCGCGACGGTGACCCTGAACCGCCCCGGGGCGATGAACAGCCTCGACGTGGCGACCAAGGTGCTGTTGCGCGACACGCTCCAGCAGGTGGCCGACGACCCGGCCGCGCGCTGCGTGGTGCTGACCGGCACCGGCCGCGCGTTCTGCACCGGTCAGGACCTCAAGGAACACATCGAGATCCTCCAGAGCGACAGCAGCGAGCAGCTGTTCCGCACCGTCGAGGAGCACTACAACCCGATCGTCACCGCGATCGCGACGATGCCCAAGCCGGTGATCGCCGCGGTCAACGGGGTCGCGGCGGGCGCGGGCGCGAGCATCGCGATGGCCTGCGACCTGCGGGTGGTCGCCGACACCGCGGGCTTCAACACGGCGTTCGCCAACGTGGCGCTCTCCTGCGACACCGGCGCCAGCTACTTCCTGCCGCAGCTGGTCGGCAAGGCTCGGGCGCTGGACCTGCTGTACTTCCCCCGCACCGTCGGCGCGGCCGAGGCCCTCGAGGTGGGGCTGGCCAGCAAGGTGGTCGCGGCTGCGGACCTGGGCCCGGAGGTCGGGCTGCTGGCCCAGCGCCTCGCCGAGGGGCCGACCCTGGCCTACGCGGCGATCCGGCGCGCCGTCGACCACTCCGCCGGCCACGGTCTCGCCGACTCGCTCGCCTTCGAGGGCCAGATGATGAGCCTCACCGGCGCCACGGCCGACCACCGCACCGCGGTGGCCGCGTTCGTGGCGAAGGAGCAGCCGGTCTACCAGGGGCGCTGAGCGGCCGCTCGGCCCGGCTCAGACCACCTGGGTGAGGTAGGCCCAGGTGAACACGCCGACCCCGACGCCCATCCCGAGGTGGGCCAGCAGCGACAGCCACGGGCCCTGCGACCAGGTGTCACCGGCGCCCGCGGCGGCGTGCTTGCCGCGGACCGGCATCCAGCGGAGCAGGATCGCCAGGCCGGCGAGCGCGACGATCCACCACAGGCCGATCGCCACGATGCCGGCGTTGGAGCCACCGAGCGCGGTGTCGTCGCCGGCGATGAGGAAGACCGTCCAGACCAGCAGGGCAAGGACCCCCGCGACCGTGTGCACGTCGAGCAGGCGACGTCCCACCTGGAGCGAGCCGGCCGCCCGGGAACCGCCCAGGCGCACCCGGGTCAGGACCACCACGACCGCCGCGAGCACGGTCAGGACGTAGACGAGGACAGTCATGGACACGGGGGGCAGTGTGCCCTACGCAGTCTCGGCGTCGCCATCGCGCGGCGCCTCGATGGACATCCCCCGAGGGGTGTCGGCCGGTGCCGGGGGCGCGACGGGCTTCTCGAGCTGGCCGGCCAGCCGGTCCAGGAGGGCGTCCACCTCCGACATCCGGTAGCCCCGGAAGGCCAGCGAGAACCGCACCCGGCGCAGGTCCTCCGCACGCACCGGCTCGTCGGCGGGCACGAGCACGTCGGGGCGGTCGTCGTACTCCACGGACATGGGGGTCCCCCGTCCCGAGGCGACCACCGCCACGGCGCCCATCACGAGGACCAGCAGGATCGCGAAGAACCACATCACGGCGCGTGCTCCTCGCGTGCGGCCCGCAGCACGGCCACGGCCTCCTCGACGTCGTCGGTGATCAGGAGCATGTCGAGGTCGGACTGCTGGATCTTGCCCTCGGCGAGCACGGTGTCGCGCAGCCAGGCGACCAGCCCGGTCCAGTAGTCGGTGCCGAGCAGGATGATCGGGAAGCTGGTGACCTTGCGGGTCTGGACCAGGGTCATCGCCTCGAACAGCTCATCAAGGGTGCCCACGCCGCCCGGCAGCACCACGAAGCCCTGGGTGTACTTCACGAACATCGTCTTGCGCACGAAGAAGTAGCGGAAGTTGACCCCGGAGTCGACCCACTCGTTGAGGCCGGACTCGAAGGGCAGCTCGATCCCCAGGCCGACGCTGAGGCCACCTGCCTCGCAGCAGCCCTTGTTGGCCGCCTCCATCGCGCCGGGGCCACCGCCGGTCACCACCGCGAAGTCGGACTCGGCGAGCGCGCGGCCGAGCCGCTCGCCCAGGGCGTACGCCGGGTCCTCGCGCGAGGTGCGCGCGGAGCCGAAGACCGCCACCGCCGGGCCGAGCTCGGCGAGCGCGCCGAAGCCCTCCACGAACTCGGCCTGGATCCGCAGCACCCGCCACGGGTCGGCGTGCACCCACTCGGCCGGGCCGCGGGTGTCGAGCAGCCGCTGGTCGGTGGTCGTGCCGTCGATCTGCGTGCGCCGCTGGATCACCGGTCCCTTGTGCTTGGTCATGCCTCGCCTCCCAGCCAGGCGCGCAGCCGCGCCTCGCAGCGCTCGATGTCGGCCACCGGCACGTGCTCGTCCTGCTTGTGGGCGAACAGCGGGTCGCCGGGCCCGTAGTTGACCGCCGGGACCCCCAGCGCGGTGAACCGGGCCACGTCGGTCCAGCCGAACTTCGGGGCCACCTCGCCGCCGACGGCCGCGATGAAGGCCTGCGCCGCCGGGCGGTCCAGGCCAGGCAGGGCGCCGGGGGCGCTGTCGGTGACCGTGAGCGCGAAGCCGTCGAAGAACTCGCGGACGAACGCGAGCGCCTCCTCCTCGCTGCGGTCGGGGGCGTAGCGGAAGTTCACCGTCACCACGCACTCGTCGGGGATCACGTTGCCGGCGACGCCGCCGCGGATGCCGACGGCGTTGAGGCCCTCGTGGTACTCCAGCCCGTCGATGACCGGGCGGCGGGGCTCGTAGGCCTGGAGCCGGGCGAGCACCTCCCCCGCGGCGTGGATCGCGTTGACGCCGCGCCAGCTGCGCGCGGAGTGGGCGCGCTCGCCGGTGGTGGCGACCTCGACGCGCAGGGTCCCCTGGCAGCCGGCCTCGACCGCGGCGTTCGAGGGCTCCATCAGGATCGCGAAGTCCGCGTGCAGCAGCTCGGGGTCGCTGGCCGCCAGGTGGGCCAGGCCGTTGTGCTCCGAGGCGATCTCCTCACCCTCGTAGAGCACGTAGGTCACGTCGCGCACCGGCTCGGCGAGGGCGTGCGCGAGCGTGAGGATGACCGCGTCGCCGCCCTTCATGTCGCAGGTGCCCAGGCCGTGCAGCACCCCGTCGACGAGGCGGCTGGGCAGGTTGTCGTTGACCGGGACGGTGTCGAGGTGCCCGGCGATGACAACGCGCTCGGGGCGGCCCAGCTCGGTGCGGGCGACGATCGTGTTCCCGCGTCGTACGACGTGGAGGTGGGCCAGGGGCTGCAGCGCGGCCTCGACGGCGTCGGCGATCGCACGCTCCCCCAGGCTGACGGACTCGATGTCGACGAGCGCAGCGGTGAGGGCGACCGCGCCGATGCTCAGATCCAGCGTCGGGCGTCCGGTGTCCTGGTCGGTGGAGGTCATGACTGAAGTCAACCAGCCGCCGCTCACCGTCGCGCCCGCCACCGGCAACCGGGCGCCCCGAACGGCTACCGGATTGCTAGAACGCGTTCTAGTGTGGCGGCCATGCGCCACGGAATCGTCCTGTTCACCTCCGACCGCGGCATCACGCCCGCCGCCCTGGGCCGGGCCGCCGAGGAGCGCGGGTTCGCCACGCTCTACGTGCCCGAGCACACCCACATCCCCGTGCGGCGCACGGCGGCGCACCCCGGGACCGGCGACGAGACGCTGCCCGACGACCGCTACACGCGCACCCTCGACCCGTGGGTCTCGCTGGCGACGGTCGCCGCGGTGACCGAGCGGATCGGGCTGGCGACCGCGGTCGCGCTGCCGGTCGAGTCCGACCCGATCACGCTCGCCAAGCAGATCGCCACCCTCGACCACCTCTCCGGTGGCCGGGTCACGCTGGGCGCGGGGTTCGGCTGGAACACCGACGAGCTC
This sequence comes from Nocardioides ochotonae, assembly GCF_011420305.2. Classification (NCBI taxonomy): domain Bacteria; kingdom Bacillati; phylum Actinomycetota; class Actinomycetes; order Propionibacteriales; family Nocardioidaceae; genus Nocardioides; species Nocardioides ochotonae. The sequence goes on from NZ_CP061769.1 coordinate 3,231,169, forward strand.
GAGGACCACCACGTCCCGCCCGGGCGGCGGCGCACGGTGCTCAAGGAGTACGTCGAGGCGATGCGCGCCCTGTGGACCCAGGAGGAGGCCTCCTACGCCGGCGAGCACGTCTCGTTCGGCCCCTCGTGGGCCTACCCCAAGCCGATCGGCCGGGTGCCGCTGGTGATCGGTGCCGGCGGCGGCCCGAAGACCTTCCGCTGGATCGCCGCGCACGCGGACGGGTGGATGACCACCCCGCAGCAGACCGACATCAGCGCGCACATCGAGGCGCTGAAGAAGGCCTGGGCCGAGGCCGGGCGCAGCGGACAGCCCGACATCCGGGTGCTGATCGCGTTCCGCCCCGACCCCGCCGACCTCGCCGCCTGGGCGGAGGCCGGCGTCACCGAGCTGATCTGGGGCGTCCCGGACGCCGCGCCCGACGGCGTACTCGCCCACCTGGACAAGCTCGTCGGACGCCTCGGCCTCTGACCCCTCGCCGAGTCGGCGCGCCAGGGGCGCCGACTCGGCGATCAGGGTGGGTCAGGCCTTGCGGATCACCAGCCTCGCCTGCTCGCCGTCGCCGACGGTCACGGTGGTGACCGCGTCGGTGCCGGCGCCGTCGACCGCGTCGCTCACGTCGTACGACGTCGCGAGGGTCTCCCCGGCCACGAGCTTCTCGTGGGTGCGCGCGGCGTCCTGGACGGCGCCGGAGCCGGCGATGGTGAGCGCGATGCGGTCGGAGACCTCGAGGCCGGCCTCGCGGCGGGCCTGCTGGACCGCGCGGACCAGGTCGCGGGCCAGGCCCTCGGCGGCCAGCTCCGGGGTGACCGCGGTGTCGAGCACCACGAAGCCACCGCCGGCGAGCATGCCCAGCGCGGTGTCGTCGCCGGTGGTGCCGGCGACGGTCTCCAGGGTGTACTCGCCCTCCTGGAGCACCAGGCCGCCCGCGGTCACGGTGCCGTCCTCGGCCACCGACCAGTCACCGCTCTTGGAGCCCTTGATCGCGCGCTGGACGTCCTTGCCCAGCCGCGGCCCGGCGGCGCGGGCGTGGACGGTGAGCTTCTGCTCCACGCCGTACGCCGAGGCCTCGTCGGAGGCGGCATCGAGCAGGCGGACCTGCTTGACGTTGAGCTCGTCGGCGACGATCGAGGTGAACCCGGCCAGTGCCGCGGCGTCCTCGACGACCACGGTCAGCGAGGCCAGCGGCAGCCGGTTGCGCAGCCCCGAGGCCTTGCGCAGCGCCGAGGCGGCCGAGCAGACCTCGCGGACCTGGTCCATCGCGGCGACGAGGGCGTCGTCGGCCGGCAGCTCCTCGGGCGTCGGCCAGTCGGTCAGGTGCACCGAGCGGCCGCCGGTGAGCCCGCGCCAGATCTCCTCCGCGGTCATCGGCAGCAGCGGGGCGACCGTGCGGGTCACGACCTCCAGCACCGTGGCGAGGGTGTCGAACGCCTCCGGCGAGGCCTCCCAGAACCGGTCGCGCGAGCGGCGGATGTACCAGTTGGTGAGCACGTCGATGAACCCGCGCGTGGTCTCGCAGGCGTCCGCGATCGCGTAGGCGTCGAGCTGCTCGGTCATCGTCGCGACGTACTGGCGGGTCTTGGCCAGCAGGTAGCGGTCCAGCGGGTCGCTCGAGGTGGTCGAGCGGGTCGCCTCGTGGCCCGCGCCGTCGTTCGCCGCGTTGGCGTAGAGCTGGAAGAAGTACCAGCTGTTCCACAGCGGGATCATCACCTGGCGCACCGAGTCGCGGATGCCCTGCTCGGTGACGACCAGGTTGCCGCCGCGCAGGATCGGGCTGGCCATCAGGAACCAGCGCATCGCGTCGGCGCCGTCGCGGTCGAAGACCTCGCTGACGTCGGGGTAGTTGCGCAGCGACTTGCTCATCTTGTTGCCGTCGCTGCCCAGCACGATGCCGTGGCTGATGCAGGAGCGGAACGCCGGCTTGTCGAACAGCGCCGTGGCCAGCACGTGCAGCGTGTAGAACCAGCCGCGGGTCTGGCCGATGTACTCCACGATGAAGTCGCCCGGGAAGTGGCCCTGCTTCTCGGCGGTGCCGTCGAACCAGTCGCGGTTCTCGAAGGGGTAGTGGTTCTGGGCGAACGACATCGACCCGGAGTCGAACCACACGTCGAGCACGTCCGGCACGCGGCGCATCATCGAGCGCCCGGTCGGGTCGTCGGGGTTCGGGCGCACCAGGTCGTCCACGAACGGACGGTGCAGGTTGGGCTCGCCGTCCGCCCCGCGCGGGATCCGGCCGAAGTCGCGCTCGATCTCCTCGAAGGAGCCGTACACGTCGAGGCGGGGGTACGCCGGGTCGTCGCTCTTCCACACCGGCACCGGGCTGCCCCAGAACCGGTTCCGGGTGATCGACCAGTCGCGGGCGTTCTCCAGCCACTTGCCGAACTGGCCGTCCTTGATGTGCTCGGGCACCCAGCGGATCTGCTGGTTGAGCTCGACCATCCGGTCCTTGAACGCGGTGACCTCGACGAACCACGAGGAGACGCCCTTGTAGATCAGCGGCTCGCGGCAGCGCCAGCAGTGCGGGTAGGAGTGGTCGTAGGTCTCGCGGCGCAGCAGGATGGTGCCCTCGGTGACCGAGCCGCGCTCGCCCTCGCCGCGGGTGGCGGCCTTGAGGTGGTCGATGATCTGCAGGTTCGCGTCGAAGACCAGCACCCCGGCGTACTCCTCGACCGGGTGGGTGAACCGGCCGTCCTTGCCGACCGGCATCACCGCCTCGATGCCCTCGCGGTCGGTGACCTCCTTGTCGACCTCACCGAACGCCCCGGCGGTGTGCACCACGCCGGTGCCGTCGGTGGTGGTGACGGCGTCGTCGGCGGCGACCACGCGGAAGGCGTTCTCGTGGCCCAGGTAGTAGCCGAACGGCGGGGTGTAGCGGCGCCCGAGCAGGTCGGAGCCGCGGTAGCGGCCGAGCACCGTGAACTCGCCCTCGGCGTCGGCGAGCTCGCGCCGGTACGCCGGGAGGCGGGCCTCGGCGAGCAGGTAGCGCGCGGTCTTCTCGGTGCCCGGGACCGGCGCCTCGACCACGACGTAGTCGATGTCGGAGCCGACCATCACCGCGAGGTTGGAGGGCAGCGTCCACGGGGTCGTGGTCCAGATCAGGATGTGCGCGCCGTCGAGCACCGGGTCCTCACCCGTCGCCTCGAGCGGGTAGCCGACGGTGACGGCCGGGTCCTGGCGGTCCTTGTAGACGTCGTCGTCCATGCGCAGCTCGTGGTTGGACAGCGGCGTCTCGTCGTTCCAGCAGTAGGGCAGCACCCGGAAGCCCTCGTAGACCAGGCCCTTGTCGTGCAGGGTCTTGAACGCCCAGATGACGCTCTCCATGTAGGAGGGGTTGAACGTCTTGTAGTCGTTGTCGAAGTCGACCCAGCGGGCCTGGCGGGTCACGTAGTCGCGCCACTCGCCGGCGTACTTCAGCACCGAGGCGCGGCAGGCGTCGTTGAACTTGTCGATGCCCATCTCGACGATCTCGTCGGTGGTCTTGATGCCGTTGAGGCGCATCGCCTCGAGCTCGGCGGGCAGGCCGTGGGTGTCCCAGCCGAAGCGGCGCTCGACGCGCTTGCCGCGCATCGTCTGGTAGCGCGGGACGATGTCCTTGACGTAGCCGGTGAGCAGGTGGCCGTAGTGCGGCAGCCCGTTGGCGAACGGCGGGCCGTCGTAGAAGACGAACTCGTTGGCGCCGTCGGCCCCCGGGTCGCGCGCCTCGACGCTGGCCGTGAACGTGCCGTCCTCGTCCCAGTAGGCCAGGACCTTCTTCTCGATCTCGGGGAAGCGAGGGCTGGAGGGGACGGCGTCGTGGCCGGCGGTGGAGACCTTGGGGTAGGTCATCGGGGGCTTCTCCTGGGTCGTCGTGCTCGGGCTCGGGCCACGAGGACGACGAATGCCGCGGTACCACCTCGTTTGCCCCGCCCCCAGGGACGAGACCACTCATTGTCGGCTGTGACGGGCCGGCCCGCCCGGTTCTACTGGGGTCCGCGTGGAACGTGGTGCCGCGGACCTGTTCTTCCGGGGGCTCGCCGCTGATGACGGCTCGAACGCCTGTGTCTCAAGGGTACGCGGGGCGCCGGAGCCGCGCCAACCGGTTGGCGCTCGTGGACGAGCGGGCAGAAGTCGCCCGCCCGGGCCGGCTCACGCGGCGCGGCACACCCGGCATCGCACCTCTGCCCGTGCGGCCACGGCTGCCTCCAGCACGCGGCTCGCGAGGTGAGCGCGAGCAGCTGCCCGGTGGTCGCGGCGCCGCCGAGCTGCTCCAGGGCCTCGAGGACTGACACCCCGCCACCCTGACCCGGAAGCGGCCCCGGCGCGCCCCGCGTCTCCACAGCTTGACCAGCACCGGTCGCGCTGCTCGGATGCGGAGATGAGTGACATGTGGCTCGACCCCGCCGAGGATCCCCGCGACTACTCCCCCGCCCGCGGCGAGAAGGGGACGGTGCTGCAGTACCTGCGCAACTACCGCCTGACCTTCGAGCTGAAGTGCCAGGACCTCGACGCCGAGCAGATGGCCCGGCGCGCGGTGCCGCCGTCCACGCTCTCGCTGCTCGGGCTGCTGCGCCACCTCGCCCAGATGGAGCACCACTGGTCGGTGCGGGTCCTGCGCGGCGTGGACACGCCCCAGCTCTTCAAGACCCCCGAGGACCGGGAGGCCGACCTGCACGGCGGCAGCGCGGACCCGGCCGTGGTCGAGGAGGCCTGGGCGACCTGGCGACAGGCCGGCGCCGAGGCCGACGCGGTGTACGCCGCAGAGGACTGGGACCGCCTCCTCGGCGATCCGGGCACCCCGGAGGAGGAGCGCACCGAGGTCCGCGACGTGATCGTGCACGTGCTCGAGGAGTACGCCCGCCACGTCGGGCACGCGGACCTGCTGCGCGAGTGCCTGGACGGGCGCACCGGGCAGTAAGACGACACTCGCCCCTGCCCGGCGTCGGCCGGACAGGGGCGAGTGGTGACGGGTCGCGGACTCAGAGGTCGACGGTCGCCTTCCACGAGGAGTGGATGGCGCCGTGGATGTAGTTGACCTCGCCGGCGTCACCGACGACGTCGACGCTGAACCCAGCCTCGCGCAGCTCGTCGGCCAGCGGCGCCGCGGCGGTGGTGCCGTCGGCGTAGATGACCATGTCGGCGGGCGCGGAGTGGCTGGTCTCCCCCTCGGTCCACTCGACGCCGGCCTCGGTGATGCGGGTGACCGAGACGTTGCGGTGGATCTGCACGCCGTGCTGCTTCGCGTGGCGTACGGCGGTCCAGCGGCGCGGCATCGCCAGCGGCAGGCCGAGCTGCTGCTGCTCGTGCAGCAGGGTCACCCGGCGGCCCCGCTCGGCGAGGAACTCGGCGAGCTCGAGACCGACCAGCGAACCACCGATCACGACGACGTCCTTGCCCATCGGCAGGAAGCCCTTGGTCAGCTGGCGTACGACGCCCGGCCGCTTGGTCAGCCCGGAGAGCCGGCCGAGCTTGCCCAGGGTGCGCAGCACCGGTCCGGCCTCGTCGGCGGTGGCGGTGCCCAGCATCAGCGCACGCAGGGTGTCACCGGTCTGCACGATCGGCAGGTCGCCGCCGGGGAAGTCCGGCTTGGGACGGACCGCGCCGGTGGCCACCACGACGTGGTCGGGGTTCAGCGCGCGGATCGTCTCGACCGTGGCCGGGGTGTTCAGCCGCACCGCGATGCCGAGGCGCTGGATCTCGGAGCGGAACCAGTTCAGCAGCCGCTCGTTGTCCGGCGTGGTCATCGTGGAGAACCACATGGTGCCGCCGAGGCGGTCGGACTTGTCGATCACGGTCACGCGGTGACCCCGCTCGGTGAGCACCCGGGCGCTCTCCAGGCCGCCGGGGCCGGCGCCGACGACGACCACGTGCTTGGTCTCCGAGGCGGGCTTCAGCGGCAGGAGCGCCTCGTTGCCCAGCGCCGGGTTGACCGCGCAGAACGGGGTGTCGTCGAAGAAGTTCTCCGCCACGCACAGGTAGCAGTTGATGCAGGGCCGGACCTCGTCGAAGCGCCCGTCGCGGATCTTGTTCGGCAGCTCGGGGTCGGCCAGCAGCTGGCGGCCCATCGCGGCGTAGTCGATCTGGCCCTTGGCGATCGCCCGCTCGGCGACCTCCGGCAGCATCCGGCCGACGGCGATGACCGGGACCCCGACGTGCTTCTTGATCTCGGCCGCGTTGTCGAGGTAGGCGCCGACCTTGGCGGGCAGCGGACCGTCGGTGAAGTTGTCGAAGGGGTTGCGCCCCCACCCGGTCACGTGGATGGCGTCCGCGCCGGCAGCCTCGAAGAGCTGCGCGGCCTCGACCGCCTCGTCCAGCGTGAGGCCGCCCTCCTGGCCGTACTCCTCACCGGAGACCCGGACCAGGACCGCGAGGCGGTCGCCGACGCGCTCCTTGACAGCGCTGATGACCTCGCACGCCAGGCGGGCACGGTTGACCAGCGGGCCGCCGTACTCGTCGGTGCGCAGGTTGTCGCGCTGGTTGAGGAACACGCCGAGGATGTAGCCGTGGGCCACGTGGATCTCGATCGCGTCGGCGTCGGCCTTGGCGACGCGCTCGGCGGCGTCGGCCCAGGTGGAGACCAGCCAGGCGATGTCCTCGTGCGTCATGTCCTTGTAGACGATCGGCTTCCCGGCCGTCGCGGCACCCATCCGGGCCAGCTCGCTCGGCGTGCTGTCGGCCAGGGCGGACATGTCGTAGCTGTAGTCGGGCTGGTTCGGGGCCAGCACCGGGCGGTCGTTGGCGACGTCGACACGCGCCACCTTGCCGTGGTGCGTGGACTGGATGCACAGCTTGCTCCCGGCGGCGTGGATCGCGTCGGCGAGCGCCTTGAGACCCGGGATGTAGCGGTCGTCGGAGAGACCGGGCTCCTTCATGGAGGCCGCCCCGTGGGGGAACGCGATCGCGCAGGCGCCGGTGATCACCAGGCCGGCGCCGCCGGCGGCGCGGGCGACGTAGTGGTCGATCTCCGCCTGCTCGATCTCGCCGTGCTCGGAGACGTTCATGTCCATCGCCGGGAGGACGATGCGGTTGCTCAGGGCCATGGGGCCGATGCGCCCCGAGGCCATCAGGTAGGGGAACTGGACGCTCATGTCACCACGGTAGGACTTCCCGACCGCCTCCTCAGAACCGCTGCCGACGTGAGAACGCCGACACTCCGGGACGGGTCGCCGGGCCGCCCGAGGCCGCCCCGGAAGGGGGCACCGAGGGGGGCTAGACCCCTGCCGCATCGAGCGCGTCGAGGGTTCGCCGGTGCCCGAGCACGATCAGCTCCTCGGCGCGGTGGAAGTCCAGCGAGCGGCAGGCGTCCGCCGGCACGGTCACGACCACGTCGGCCGGCACCGCGGCCATCCGGTAGCGCGCGACCACCCCCTGCATCGCCTCGAAGGACTGGGCGGTGACGTCGCGCATCGTCAGCTCGGCGGGGAGCTCGTCGGTGCCCCAGCTGGTGCGCACCGGCTGCGGCACCAGTTCCTGCTCGTGGTCCTCCCGGTCCTCGCGGCCGGTGATCCCGGCGACCGTACGGCGAAGTCGGCTGCGCCACTCCTCGAAGCGCTGGGGCGCGGCCGACTCCCGGGTGGGGGCGACCTGGTCGCGGACCCGGCGGCGCGGGCCGGTCAGCGACACCGCCACGGTGAGATCGGAGGGGACCCCCACCGTCGGGTCGATCGGCACCGGGTTGGTGAGCCCGCCGTCGACCAGCAGCCGGCCGTTGATCATCGCCGGCGTGAACACCCCGGGGATCGCGATCGACGCGCGGACGGCGGCGCGCAGCGGGCCGCGCTGGAACCACACCTCGCGCCGGGCGGCGAGGTCGGTCGCGACCGCGGTGAAGGGGACCGGCAGGTCCTCGATGTGGACGTCGCTGAAGATCTCCTGGATGGCGTCGAGCAGCCGGTCGGCCGCGAGCACCCCCGGCGAGGCGAGCTTCGGGTCCAGCAGGCGCAGGACGTCGCGCCGCTGGAGCGACGTCGCCCAGTCGGCGAACTGCTCCAGGTGCCCCGCGCTCGCCAGGCCGCCCACCAGCGCCCCCATCGAGGTGCCGGCGACGGCGACGATCTCGCAGTCCCGCTCCCGCAGTGCTCGGACCGCACCGATGTGCGCGTAGCCGCGAGCGCCGCCGGAGCCGAGGGCCAGAGCCACGCGAGTCACCATGGCCCGACGCTAGAACACACCGGGGCGCCGCGATGCCACGACGATAAGATCGGCAGGTGACTGACGCCCTTCCGACCACTGCCTGGGGCCACGGCCTCGCCACCCTCGACACCGACGGCCACGTCCTGGACGTGTGGTTCCCGGCCCCGGCCCTCGGGACGCCCGACGGCAGCGAGGCGCCGGCCGAGCTCGCCGCGGCCGCCGGGGAGGACTCGCTGCGCGGCGTGCGCACCGAGGTCCGCACCGTCGAGATCGGTGACCTCCAGGCCGCCCCGAGCTCCACCGAGGACGTCTGGCTACGCCTGCACCTGCTCTCGGCGCGCCTCGTACGCCCGCACACGATCTCGATGGAGGGCGTCTTCGGGCTGCTCACGAACGTCGTGTGGACCTCCGCCGGGCCGTGCGCGGTCCAGGACTTCGAGCTGACCCGCGCCCGGCTGCGCGCCGCCGGCCAGCAGGTCGCGGTGTACGGCGTGGACAAGTTCCCCCGGATGGTCGACTACGTCGTGCCCACCGGCGTCCGCATCGCCGACGCCGACCGGGTCCGCCTCGGCGCCCACCTGGCCGAGGGCACCACGGTCATGCACGAGGGCTTCGTGAACTTCAACGCCGGCACGTTGGGCGCCTCGATGGTCGAGGGCCGGATCTCCGCGGGCGTCCTCGTCGGCGACGGCTCCGACGTCGGCGGCGGGGCCTCGATCATGGGCACCCTCTCCGGCGGCGGCAAGCAGGTCATCTCCGTCGGCGAGCGCTGCCTGCTGGGCGCCAACTCCGGCCTCGGCATCTCCCTGGGCGACGACTGCGTCGTGGAGGCCGGCACCTACATCACCGCCGGCACCAAGGTCGTGGTCTCCGACGCCTTCGAGACCGAGGGCAAGCCGCGCGTCGTCAAGGCCCTCGGCCTCTCCGGCATCAACAACGTGCTGTTCCGCCGCAACTCGATCACCGGGGCGATCGAGGCCGTGCCGTGGAAGAGCGAGCGCGTCGAGCTGAACGCCGCGCTGCACGCCAACTGACCGAGTCGGCCGACGCCTCGCGGAGCGGGTCCCCCACACTCCCCCACACCCGGGGGGGGACCCGCTCCCCGCATCCCGGGCGGTTTCGCCGCATCCGGAGAATGAGGGCATGCGCAAGAAGTTGGGAGCGGCAGCGCTGCTCGGAGCCGGCGGTCTGCTCGCCGTGAGCCTCACGGTGGGCATCGACGGGGTGCGCGAGGAGATGCGGGACGCGATCCCCTTCCTGCGACCCACCGAGCAGTGCACCGCGACGGTCGACGGGCGCAAGGTCACCCTGAGCCCCGAGCAGGCCGAGAACGCCGCGCTGATCACGGCGATCTCGGTGCGCCGCGGCCTGCCCGCACGCGCGGCCTCGATCGCGCTCGCCACGGCGTACCAGGAGTCCAAGCTGGTCAACATCGACTACGGCGACCGCGACTCGCGCGGGCTCTTCCAGCAGCGCCCCTCCCAGGGCTGGGGCACCCCGCGCCAGGTGACCGACCCGGTGTACGCCACCAACGCCTTCTTCGACGGGCTGACCAAGGTCCGCGGCTATGAGTCGATGGAGGTCACCGAGGCCGCCCAGGCGGTGCAGCGCTCCGCGTACCCGAACGCCTACGCCGACCACGAGGCCGACGCCCGGGTGCTGGCCTCCGCGCTCACCGGCAACTCCCCCGAGGCGTTCACCTGCACCGTCGACCTCGACGTGCCCGAGGCCTCCGACAAGCTGACCGGCACCGGCCTGGTGCCGCGCGCGCAGAACCTGCTCGAGGACATCGAGGGCGTCTTCGGGCCGCAGTCGCTCGGCGGCTTCGCCCCCGGCGGCGTGCGCGACGGGCACATGAGGGGCTCCGCGCACTACGACGGGCGCGCGATCGACATCTTCTTCCGCCCGATCAGCGAGGCCAACAAGGTGAAGGGATGGGCGCTCGCGCACTACCTGGTCGCCCACGCCGAGCGCCTCGGCATCGAGACGGTCATCTTCGACGACCGGATCTGGCAGGCCAGCGACTCCGAGGACGGCTGGGAGGACTACCGGCCGCAGTCCTCCGCGGGCGACCGCGCGATCCTGGAGCACCGCGACCACGTGCACGTCGACGTGGCCGACTGAGCTGACCTGAGGCCGACCTGAGGCCGATCTGAGGGATCGATAAGGTCTGGCGGCCCGGCGTGTGACCTCTGCCGCGATCCATGGGGTCCGCGCATCTGGGTCCCTACCGTGGGAGACGTCCATGACGCGGAGCTGCGAACATCCCTCCGCGCGACCTCACCACACCGACGGGTTCCCACCCAGCGGGTGGGACCTGTCTGGTGACCGGCGGCCGACTGCGCCGCCTCGACCCCCGCTCTGGAGACATGCGCAACCGGACAGGAACAGCCATCCTCGGAGGCCTTGCGTCGGTCCTCCTCACCGCAACCCTCACCACCGCCGGCACCCCGACGACGCCGGACGAACCCGCCCGCAAGCCCGCGCGCTCGCAGGTGGCCAAGCACCGCGGCGGCAACTGGCAGTGCGTCGCGAAGGCTGACGGACGACGCGTCCGCCTCACCGGCGAGCAGGCCAGGACCGCCACCCTGATCGCCGCGACCGCCCGTCGACGCGGCCTGCCCACCGGCGCCGCCACGACGGCGCTCGCGACGGCGTACGACCAGTCGGGGATGCGCAACATCGGCCCGCACAGCGGACCCGGCCGCGGCGTGTTCCGCCAGTCCCCCGCCAAGGGCTGGGGCACCGCGCGGCAGCTGAGCGACCGCCGCTACGCCATCAACGCCTATTACGACGTGCTCTCCCGCGTCGACAAGCTGGGCGCCAGGTGGGTCACCGCCGCCCCCCGCAAGGTGAAGCGCGCCGACCTCCCGAAGGCTCCGGCCAAGCTGCGTGCCGACGCCCGGACGCTGTCGGCCTCGCTGCTGGGATCCGCCCGCGGGTCGTTCACCTGCACGGTCGGCAAGAAGTACCGCAAGGCGCCGAAGCGCCTCACCCCGGTCGGCCTGGTCCCCCGGGCCTACGCCCTGCTGGGGGACATCGAAGGGACCTTCGGCCCGCAGATGATCGGCGGCTTCGAGCCGGGCGGTGTGAACCACGGCCACATGAAGGGCTCCGCCCACTACGAGGGCCGCGCCGTCGACATCTTCTTCCGGCCCATCAACCCGGTCAGCAAGCTGCGCGGCTGGGCGATGGCGCACTACCTCGTCGCCCACAGCGAGCGGCTCGGCGTCCGCACCGTTATCTACGACGGCCGGATCTGGCAGGCCGAGGACTCCGAGGACGGCTGGGAGCGCTACACCCCGCAGTCCGACATCGGGGACCGCAAGATCCTCGAGCACCGCGACCACGTGCACGTCGACGTCTTCGAGTGACCCCCTAGCCGGCGGCCCCGAGCTGGAGGTCCAGCCACGCCACCCGCGCCCGGATCCACGCCTCCAGGGCATCCGCCTCGCCCTCCCAGGTGCCCCGGTAGATCATGTCGGTGGGGTCCTCGAAGAACTGCGGCTCCAGCGGCATGCCCGCACCGCCGGGCTTCGGGGCGAAGTTGCGCGCCGCGGCGTCGGCGAGGTGGGCGCGCTGGCGGGCGACGTACTCCGGCAGGGCGAGCAGCTCGGGGCGCGCCTCCCGCCAGCGCTCCCGGACCAGCCCGACGAACCGCTCGTCAGTGAGCATCCGGTTGATCCAGTGGCCCTCGGGCCCGGTCATCGGGGTCGGCGAGGTGCCCGGGTGGGGCTCCCGCGTCCAGGGCTCCTGGGTGAAGTTGCGGCCCAGGTACCAGCCGGTCGGGTCGTCGAGGTCCCAGGCCCGGCTGTTGCCGGCGGACCGGTCGAAGTCCCAAGGCGGACCCATGGCCAACCGGCCGCCGAGGTCGCGGTGGAGCCACACGCTCCCGGTGAACGCCGAGTCGACGTTCTTCACGATCTCGTTGAGCAGGTACCAGCCCGCGAAGCTGTCGAGGTCGACCAGGGAGCGGTAGCCCGTGCGGGGGTCGGTGAAGTCCGGGGAGTAGAGCGCGTCCTCGACCCCCTGGAGGTGGGCGCGCACCGACTCCACGAACGCGGGGGCCACGTCACCCGGCTCCTTGACGAAGACCTGCATGCCGCGGCTCGTGCGGAAGGACGGGTCGGTGTCGGCGTACTGGTCGGCCTCCAGCAGGTAGCCGCCGTCGGGCGCCGGCCGGTCCGGGTCGGCGGTCTCGATCTCGACGCGCCCCGGCTGGACCTCGATGCCCTCGGCGAGCTGGTAGACACCCCGGTAGGCGCCGTTGAGCCAGACCTCCACGTCGACGGTCCGCGCGGACCACGGCACGCCCAGACGCCGGCCGACCTCGAAGGCGAGGTCGTTGCGCATCAGCGACCGGTCGTAGAAGTTGGCGAGGAGCACCCAGTCCGTCGAGGCCGGCATGCCCAGCACGCTGCGGGCCCGGTCGAGCTTGATCTTGTAGGGCAGCTTGTCGACGATCCAGGCGGTGGTGTTGCCTCGGACCCGCAGCCGTGCCGACTCGGCGAGGACCTCGCGATCGTCCGGCGCGGCGCCGGCGTGGGTGAGGCGCAGGTCGGCGCGGACGTAGTCCTCATGGCTGGTGATGCCCGCACCGTCCTCGGTGACGATGTCCAGGCGCGGCGGGGCGGAGTCCACCACCAGCGCATACCCGGTACGCCGCTCGGCCGGCCGCCCCGGGCCGGTGGCCACGACCCGGAGGTCGTGCGTCCCGACCGGCAGCGTCACCTCGGGGAAGGCCAGCGCGGCCGCGGTGCCCTGGCGGACGCGTGCCACCTCGACCCAGCGGCCGTCGCGCCGGTGCTGCAGCGCGACCACCCGCCCGGCACGCGCCGGGCTGAGGGTCGCACTCGCGACCACGTCGGCGCGTCCGGTCGCCCGGGGCACCACGACGCGCGCAGGACCGTGGGCGGCGAGGCGCTGCGCCACAGGGGTCACCTTCCGGGCCGCGGACTGCCAGCGGGGGCGACCCGCGACCGGCGGCGCGACCAGTCGCAGGCGGATCGGAGTGCGCACCGCGCGTGCCATGGCCACGCGCCGGGCCTCGTCGCTGCGCGTCCGCGCCACCGTGACCCAGGCGCCTCCGCGGCGCTCCTCCAGGCGCACCTGCCGGCCGGCCGGGGCGGGCACCTGCCGCGACACCGTCACCCGCTCGCCGACGATCGGGGTGCGCGGCCGCACGTGGGGTGCCGGCGCGGTTCGCAGGACCGGGGCGCCCAGCTCGACCAGCGCGGCAGACGCCCGCCGCGGCGGGGGATCCCACGCGGAGACAGCGGTGGCCGCCGGCGCCGCGGGGGCCAGCAGGCCGAGGAGGATAAGGAACGAGACACGGACCGGCACGAGCTTCCCTTCGCAGACGCCGGCCCATCCTCGCCCGTGCGTCGAGGCGGCGTCCGGGGAACGCCGTACGGCCCACCCTTCGGGACGGGCCGCAGCCGCTCAGCCGCGCAGGCGCTCGACCGCGGCGGCGACCCGCTCGTCGGTGGCGGTGAAGGCCACCCGCACGTGCCGGCGCCCGGCGGCGCCGTAGAACGCACCGGGGGCGACCAGGATGCCGCGCTCGGCGAACCAGGACACGGTGTCCCAGCAGTCCTCGTCGCGGGTGGACCACAGGTAGAGCGACGCCTCGGAATGGTCGACGCGGAAGCCGGCGTCCTCCAGGCCCGCCCGCAGTACGCCGCGGCGCGCGGCGTACCGGGCGTGCTGCTCGAGGGCGTGCGCGTCGTCGTCGAGCGCCGCCTTCATCACGACCTGCTGAGGCTCGGGCATCTGCAGGCCGAGGTTCTTGCGCACCGCGAGCAGCTCGCCCACCAGGTCGCGGTCACCGGCGACGAACGCGCAGCGGTAGCCGGCCAGGTTGGAGCGCTTCGACAGCGAGTGCACCGCGAGGATGCCCTCGTGGGAGTCGCCGCAGACGTCCGGGTGGAGCACCGAGACCGGCTTCTCCCCCTCCCACGAGCACTCGATGTAGCACTCGTCGGAGACCAGGATCGTGCCGCGCTCGCGGCACCACTCGACCACCTTGCGCAGGTGGTCGACGCCGAGCACCCGGCCGCTGGGGTTGGACGGCGAGTTGATCCACATCAGCGCCGGCACCTGCGGGCCGAGCGCGGTCAGCGAGTCGGTCGCCATCGGCGTCGCCCCGCACAGCGCCGTGCCGACCTCGTAGGTCGGGTAGGCCAGCGCGGGGTGGACGATCAGGTCGCCGGGCCCGAGACCGAGGTGCCCGGGCAGCGAGGCGATCAGCTCCTTGGAGCCGATCAGCGGCAGGACCTGGTCCAGGCCCAGGCCGATGACCCCGTGCCGGCGCTCGAGCCAGTCGATCGCCGCCTGCCGCGTCGTGGCCCGCCCGATCGTGACCGGGTAGCCCGGGGAGTCCGCGGCGTCGCACAGCGCCTGCTGCGCGACCTTCGGGGTCGGGTCCACCGGGGTGCCGACGGAGAGGTCGACGATCCCGTCGGGATGCTGACGCGCCCGCTCCGCGTGGACCGTCAGGTGGTCCCAGGGGAAGTCGGGCAGCAGGCTGGAGACGCGGGTGCGCGACAAGCTCGAGCGCCGTTCTGGAGTCGTGGGGAGGATCAGTGGTCCTGGCTCTGGGGCGGGAGGGCCGCGACCAGGGGGTGGTCCTTGTCGATCTCGCCCATCTTCGCGGCGCCGCCGGGCGAGCCGAGGTCGTCGAAGAACTGCACGTTGGCGTCGTAGAAGCCCTTCTGGTCCTCCGGGACGTCGTCCTCGTAGAAGATCGCCTCGACCGGGCAGACCGGCTCACAGGCGCCGCAGTCGACGCACTCGTCGGGGTGGATGTAGAGCATCCGCTTACCCTCGTAGATGCAGTCGACCGGGCACTCGTCGACGCACGCGCGGTCCTTCAAGTCGACACACGGCTGGGAGATGACGTACGTCACCGGATCCTCCTGAGGGGTCGCGCCCGACGGGCGCGGACGAGTGGGCGATTGGAGAAAGCCTAGTATCCCGTGGTGCACGGAGCGCTGGAACCCCAGGATGCGAACAGAAATGTCGGACGATTGACCTCCCCATCGGCGGACGAACCGGTGGGCCAGCACCTGCTGGGGCCGCACGTCGTCGGCCAGCGGGTCGTCGTACGACGCCTGCTGCGCGGCGAGACCGGGCCGTCCGGCGGTCCCGCGATGACCGACCTGCTCGGGATCTGCACCGCGTGGGAGGACCGCACGTGCACGATCGCGCCCGAGGAGGGCGACCCCGTGGTGATCGCCCTGGCCGACATCGTGTCGGGCAAGCCGGTGCCGCCGCGCCCCTCGGTGCGCCAGCGGGTCGGGGTCCGCGAGGCCGAGGGCCACGCGCTCGCGCTCTGGCCCGACGTCGAGCAGGAGGCGCTCGGCGAGTGGGTGCTGCGCACGGTGGCCCAGCCGGTCGGGCGCCCGCTCAAGCGCGCCAACTCGTGCCTGGCGATGGGCGAGCCGGACCGCCCGCTGGCGGAGGCGGCCGACGCGGTCCTCTCCTTCTACCGCGAGCGCGGGCGCACGCCGCTGGCCCAGGTGGAGGCCGGCTCCCCCGCCGAGTCCTGGCTGCTCGCGCACGGCTGGACGGCGTACCCCAGCGGCGAGACGGCCTTCGAGCTGGCCTCCGTCGCACGCGTGCGCCGGGCCCGCCGCGCGATCGGCGGCACCCTGCCCGACGGCGCCCGGGCCACCCTCGAGGTGGACGGCCCCCGCGCCCTGGCGGAGGTACGCCGCGGCGACGAGCTGCTCGCGAGCGGCCGGGCCGGGCTCGACGGCGACTGGGTGGGCCTGCACTCCCTGCACGTCGAGGAGGCGCACCGCCGCCGTGGGCTGGCCGGGCTGGTGCTGGACGAGCTGCTGGAGCTGGCCGCCGAGCGCGGCGCGACCACCGCCTGGGTGCACGTGGAGACCGACAACGAGCCGGCGCGCGTGCTGTGGCGCGGCCTCGGCTTCGCCACCCACCACGTGGCGCGCTACCTCCAGGCCGACTAAAGGGTCGAGGCGGCCCGCCCCGAGCACGCCGGACACGCCGGGGCCGCCGTGCGAACGAAGCCCCCTTATCAAGACTTTGTTTGTATGGTTACCTCATGTTGAGCCACCACACCCAGCCCGTCACGGGCGCGACCCTGCCGACCAGCACGCTCGCCCACGTGGACGCGGCGGTGTGTCAGGAGCTCACCGTGCTCCAGGGCCGCGCCTGGTCGCCGCGCGCGACCATCAGCGTCGTCGAGATCAGCACCGACGGCGGCGCGACCTGGGAGGAGACCACGCTCACCGGCGACAACGACCCGTCCGAGGGCGTCGAGTGGGAGCACCCGTGGCGTCCCGGCGAGGCCGGCACCCACGTCGTGGTGCTGCGCACCAGCGACTCCGCGGGCAGCGTCGCGACCACCGAGCCCGGCATCCGGGTCACCGTGGCCCCGACGCGCCGGCTCGCCGGCTGACCCGACCTGTCCGGCTGCGGCCCGAGGCTCCCGCCTCGGGCCGCAGCCGCGCGCGTCAGGGCTTGCAGATGATCGTGTCCGAGGGGATGTAGGTGGTCGTCATCTTCTCGGTGCGCACGACCTTGTCGGACCCGGGGCGCTTGAAGATCCGCTCCACGTCCACGTCGAACCCGCTGTAGCCGGTGTTGGGCAGGCACTCCGGCCCGCTCAGCGTCTGGGTCTTCGGCGCGGTGGGGGCGTAGCGCTCGCTGGTGGTGGTCTCGATGTCCCACGTCTTGGTGGACCACATCTCCACGGTCACCACACCCTGCGAGCGGCCCGCGCTCGGCGTGACCTTCGCGTTGATCAGGACGCCGTGGTCGGTGTCGTTGCGGAAGCGCAGGTCGACGGCGCCCCACGCCACGGTGGCCTCGCGGCCCACCGGGTAGCGGTCGATGTAGACCGAGTGGGGCTTGTGCTCGACGTCCTCGAGGCCGGCGAAGAACGCCGCGTTGAACAGCGTCGTCGCCATCTGCGAGACCCCGCCGCCGAGGTCCTCCTTGAAGATGCCGTTGCTGATGATCGTGCCGGTGGTGAAGCCGTTCTCGACCGTGCGCTCGCCGACGGTGTCGTTGAGGGAGAAGGTCTCCCCCGGCTTCAGCACGGTGCCGTCGATGAGCTCGGCGGCCCGGCCGATGTTGACGTCGCGGTAGGTCGCAGGCGGGTAGTACGTCGTGAACGAGGAGACCTTCTCCTTGATGCCGAGCGCCTTGGCGTCCTCGGCGGTGAAGTCCGGCTCGTCGACGGCGGCGGCCACCGTCATGCTGCGCTTGCCCTCGGGGGCGGTGACCAGGCGCAGGAAGCCCCCGGTGACCTCGTCGGGGTCGTAGGTGACGCCCTTGCGGCCGGGCACCACCTTCGGGCGACCGTCGACCAGGCGCACGGTCGCGTCGACCGCGGCCCCCTCGTCGCCGATCTTGGCGTCGATGAGCTCGAGCAGCGCCTTCTCGTCCAGCTCCGGGACCAGGCGCCCCTTCTCGGCGCGTACGCCGAGCACGTCGGCGTACTCGTCGGGGCTGAGCTCGACCGAGGAGCCGCGGAAGTCCAGGGTGACCGGGCCGGAGAGCGCCGGGTTGGCGAACTCGTCGAGCGCGCGCTGCACCTCGGCCTCGTCGATGGCGGGGTCGGCGCCGCGGACCGGCAGCTCGGCGACCGGCTCCTCGCGCAGGTAGGCGGCGAGGATCTCCTCGCGGGCGGTGTCGGGGTCGATCGCGCGGCCCTTGCGGGGCTCGACGACGCGGACGCCGCCGTCCTCGAAGACCAGGCCGCCGTCGCGCGGGGGCGTGCCGACCTCGTCGGCGAGCTCGGTGAGCAGCGCGTCCATCCGGGCGTCGTCGACGTCGACCACCGCGTCGTGGTCCTCGCCTCCGACGAAGTAGTCCCACAGCCGCGAGGGCGACCAGCTGCGCTCGGCGCCGGTGGCGGCGACCGAGCTCTCGACGTCGACCTCCAGGCCGGCGTCGGCGGCGGTCACCTGCTCGACGCGCTTGCCGACCTTGACGCTCACCGCGCCCTTGATCCGGTCGGCCAGGGCGTCGTCGAGCACGCGCTCGGCCTCGGCACGGGTCTTGCCGCCGATCTCCACACCGGCGACGGTCGTGCCGCGGGGTACCTTGTCGCCGGCCAGGACGTAGAGGGCGCCGTAGCCCAGCGCCGCCAGCACGACCAGGCCGAGGACGACGAACGCGACGATGCGGCCGCCCGCCTTCTCTCGTCCAGGGGTAGTATCCGTTGCACTCACGGCCCACATCTTAGGTAGTGGGTGGAAGAGGAGTGCGCATCCGCGAGCGTCCTGGAAGGGTCGCCAGTGCGACCAAGGCCACGACCGCAGCGGTGATCAGCACGGCGTAGCCGGGGAGATCCCCTGCGATGACGTAATCACCCTCACTCCGCGGGACCGCGAGATATCCCACCATCACGACCCATCCGGTCGCCCAGGCGACCCGTCGGGTCCATCCGGACGGCAGCGCGGCCTCGGTCGCCAGGGTCGCGGCGAGCCCCAGCAGCAGTCCCCACCAGCGCCCGTGGACGGCCACGGTCGCCACCGCCGTCGCGGCGCCGAGCAGGAGCACCGGCACCGCGAGCAGGCCGGAGAGGAAGCGCCGCACGCTCAGTCGTCGAGCGCGAGACCGGCGAAGAGGTCGGTCTCCAGGCCGTCGGGGCCGACCTCGCCGAGCCGGCCCTTGGCGATGCGGTAGAACTCCTCGCCCCAGGCAGTCTGGCCGACGTTGTTGCTCAGCGCGAAGAACGGGCCGTCGGTGGTGATCTGGGTCGCGTGCGCCGCCAGCGCCGCCATCTTGCGCTCGACGTAGTCGGTGGCGTCGATGCGGGCCGCGAGCTGCTCGTCGGGGGTGACGAAGTGCGGCAGCGGGCCGTCGGGGTCCATGCCCTCGAAGCTGTTGTCGCCCGCCTCGCGCAGCGCGCGCAGCCCCGCGCGCATGCGGCTCTCCGACATCGCGCCCCAGTAGATCTTCGCGATGTCCCACGGCTCGCCCAGGTCGAGGCGGTAGGACGGGACGGCGGCGAGCGAGGCGGCGTACGTCGCGACGCGGTGGGCCTGGATGTGGTCGGGGTGGCCGTAGCCGCCGAACTGGTCGTAGGTCACCAGGACCTGCGGGCGCACCTCGCGGATGATCTCGACGAGCAGGTCGGCGGCCTCGGTGAGGTCGGCGCGCCAGAAGGCGTTGTCGTGGATCTCGTCGGCCGCCACGGCGTGGCCCTGCTCGTGCCACTTCATGCCGGAGTCGCGGAAGCGGCCGAAGCCGCCGAGGAACCGGTGGTCGGTGACCCCGAGCGCCTTCATCGCGTCCGCCAGCTCGCCGCGGCGGTGCTCGCCGAGGCGGTCGTCGCGGTCGGCACCGAGGTGCTCGAGCTCGGGCACCAGGATCTCGCCCATCTCACCGGCGGTGCAGGTCACGAGCGTGACGTGGCGGCCCTCGGCGACGTACTTGGCCATCGTGGCGCCGTTGCCGATCGACTCGTCGTCGGGGTGGGCGTGCACGAGCAGCAGACGCTGCGCGGAGGCCTGGGCCGGGAGGTCTGCGGTCATGCCCCGATCCTAGGGGGCGCCTCCCTCAGGGCCGCGGGCTCCTCAGTCCCCCTCGAGGGGCCGCTTGATGCGACGAGGCGCGGTCGGCAGGTCCAGGGGCGCCGCCGCGGGGTGCGGTGGCGCGACGTCCTCGCGGTCCAGCCAGCCGTCGTAGGCGTCCACGAGCAGGTCCAGCACGACCTCGGGGGCGTCGCTGACCACCGCCCACGGGTGGTCCTCATCGTCGTCCTCGCCGGCGAGGCGCTCGCGTCGCACCTCGGCGTCGTAGCCGTCGGCGCGCAGCCGGGCCTCGAGCGCCCGGGCGTCGTCCTCCTCGAACACGATGGCGCGCAGCCCGGTCGGCGCCGGCATCGCGCGCAGCACGACGGTGAGCTCGGCGAGGAAGGGGCGGTCCGGCTCGAGCCAGTCCACCGCGTCGGGGTGCGCCGGGTCGAGCTCCTCGGCGCCGAGCCAGCGCACCGCGTCGTGCTCGACGGGGTCCGGCTCGCCGCGGACCAGCCGCGCGGTGGCGACCCGCAGCTCGTGGGTGTCCCCGATCGGGGCCGCGCCGTGCAGCCAGCCGGTGACCTCGACGCCGCAGCCGAGCTCCTCGGCGATCTCGCGCTCGAGGGCGGCCGTGGGCCGCTCCCCCGGCTCGACCTTGCCGCCGGGCAGCTCCCAGCGCCCGGCGAGCGCGGGCGGTGCGGTGCGGCGGGTGGCCAGCACCCGGCCCGCGCGGACGATGGCCGCCGCGACGACCTGCTGCCTGGTCTCTGCGTCACTGCCGGTGCTCACGGACCCCGAGCCTAGTGGGCGTCCGGGCCCGTCCTCCGGCGTGGGCGTGGCGCTACGGTTCCTCGCATGAGCGCGCCCACGCAGCCCGGCTCGGTCCACCTGCGCCGCCGCGTGGAGGACCCGCAGGCGCGTGCCGCCCTCGCCGCCGAGCTGGGCGGCGCCGTCGGGCTGCCGGGAGTGCTCGCCGACCTGGACCGCCGGATGCGGCGCACCTGGGCGCCGGGGCGCGCCGTACGACGGGCACTGGCCTGGGAGCGCGGCGACGCCCGCGACCGCACCTGGTGGCCGCAGGGAATCTCCTCCTCCGCGGAGGCCGCACCGGACCCCGGCGTCGACACCGTCGAGGGCCGGCGGCTGCTGGTGACGACGTGGTACTCGAAGGCCGGTGCCGGGGCGCGCGTCAGCTTCGTCGACCTCGACCGGCTGCGCTACCGCCACGTGCTGCTGGTCCGCGCGGTCCTCGACGACACCGGGAGGGTGGCCGTCGAGCCGGTTCCGGTGCACGCCGGGGGGATCGTCTGGGACGGCCCGCGGCTGCACGTCGCGGCCACCCGGCGCGGCTTCCACACCTTCGACGTGCGCGACATCCTGCGGGTCCCGGACGCGCGCCGCGACCTCGGCACCCACGGGCACCGCTACCTGCTGCCGCTGCACTCCAGCCAGCGCGGCGGCGTGGACGGCGACGGTGAGCGGCTGCGCCACTCCTTCCTCTCCCTCGACCGCGAGGCCTCCCCTCCGCACCTGATCGTCGGCGAGTACGGCTCCGCGCGGCAGACCCGCCGCCTCGCCCGGTTCCTGCTCGACCCCGAGGGCGTCCCCGTGGTCGGCGACGACGGCCTGGCACGCGCCCACACCACCGACGAGGCGACGATGGTGCGCTCCCAGGGGGTCGCCGTCGCCCGCGGCCGCCACCACGTCACCGCCTCCCAGGGTCCGTGGACGCCCGGCACGGTGTACGTCGGCGAGCCCGGCGACTGGCGCGCGCACCGCTTCGCCGTACCGATGGGGCCGGAGGACCTCACGTGGTGGCCCTCCCGCGACGAGCTGTGGACGCTCACCGAGCATCCCGGCCGCCGCTGGCTGGTCGCGCTCGACCGGGCCTGGTTCGACCGCCACTGACGGGTCGGGGGTCGCGACCGCCCTGTTGTTGCGCGCCACCATTCGTGGTGAAAGAACCGGGCGCCGCATCAATGCGTGACTACTTTCGGGTACTGCGACGTTCTGCGTCGAGCCGGTCAGGGGGGCCGGCTCGAGATCGACGCACCGTGGGGGAACGAAAGGTACGTGGGCGCACTGAGCACCACAGAAGGAACGACCAGCAGACCAGCAGCACGACGGAGGGGCCGCCCGCAGCGTCTGCCCGACGACCCGAACCCTGTCGAGCGGGCCGAGATCGGCGTGAGCCAGCGGATCGGGTGGCTGCTGGCCACCTCCCGTCTCGCCGGGGACCAGGAGACCTGCGCGCGCGAGTCCTTCGTCGCCGCCCTGGCACAGCAGCACGGGATCCAGGTCGACCGCACCCGGATCAGCCGGTGGGAGTCCGGGCAGCACACGGCGCCCGAGCGGACCGTGCAGGCCTACGAGGCGCTGGTCGGCGCCGTGCCCGGCTCGTTCCTCGCCGTCACCCGCGGGCTGGCCCGCGCCTTCGGCGACGCCTCGCCCGCGCGACGCCTGCCCGGGCCGGAGCCGGCCGGCGACCTCGACCGGCTCTTCGAGGACGTCGACGCAGGTCGCGCGAGCGGCGCCCAGTGGCTCGGTCTCGCCGTCGAGCTGACCCACTACGAGCGGGTCTACCTGCACCCGAGCACCTGGCAGGCCGTGTGTCGCGCGCTGCTGCACGAGCTGGCCCGGGCGGTCGGCCCGGCGTACGTCGCGCGCTACGAGACCGCGACCATGCTGCTGCTCCAGCCGGAGTCGCAGCGCCACATGCTGCGGGCCCTGGGTGAGTACTGCACCGACCCGCACCTGCAGGTCGGTCACGGCGCGGTCAGCCTGCTCGCGCAGGTGCGCGGCGACCAGGCCAGCGACCTGCTGGTCCGACTGCACTACTCCGGGCACCCCACCTTGGGCCCGGTCACCTCGGGCGTCCTGGCCGCCAAGGCGAGTCGCCAGCAGTTCAGCGAGGACTACCGCGACGTCCTGGTCCGGGCCGCCATCCACGGGCTGCGCCGGGCGGAGGGGACGCCGCACGGCGTCAACGCCCTCGAGCTCGCCGCGCACCTGCCCGAGCCGGCGTTCGACGTGGTCCTGGGCGCGCTGCGCAGCGAGTCCGCGCGCACCTGGCTCGTGAAGAGCCGCGCGACCCGGGAGCTGGTGGCGCCGTCGGTCGCGCGGCAGGTCTCCCAGCGCATCGCCGACCGCGCCCAGTCCGCCGGCCCGCGCGCGCTGCGCGACGACCCCGACCCGATGCTGCGCCGGCTGGTCCGCGAGGGGCTGTTCCACCTCCTCAAGGTGCGCCGCCGCCATGCCGCACACCTGCTGGGCGCCAGCCCGTACTCACGCATCCTGGCGCCGCTGCTGCTCGACCTCGCCTGCGGACCCGACGAGTTCCTCGCCGACCGCGCGTGGTCGTTGCTGTCGAGCCTCGACTGCACCGAGGTGCGGGACCGGGTGCGCGTCGCCGCACTCGACCACCGACGCCCGTGGGTCCAGGGCCGGGCGCTCACCCAGCTGGGTCGCGACCGGCACCCGCTGAGCGACGACGACGCCACGACCGTGACCCGCCTGCTGGGCGCCCCGCGCGCCGACCTGCGCTATGCGGCGATGTTCGCGCTGGGGATGTCCGGCGCCGACCACGTGCTGCCGCTCACCACGCACGCCGACGAGACGGTCGCGGCCGCGGCCCGCTGGTGGTTGCGCACGGGTCCGGCGCTGCACGAGGCGCTCCCGGGCTGAGCAGGGGCGCGCTGCGCGCCTCAGCCGCGCGGTGCCCGGGCGAGCTGGCGGGACTGGGCGACCAGGCGGCCGGCGGAGTCCCAGACCTCGCAGTCCTCCTCGAACATCCCCCCGACCAGGGTCCGGGTCGCGTGACGCACCTTCAGCCAGCCCGGCGCCGGGGCCGCGCGCAGGTGCGCGGTGAGCTCGATCGTGGGCGCCCAGCCGGGGCGGCCGAGGTCGAAGGTCACCGGCGGCAGCGCGTCCACCGCGAGGAGCAGCGCCAGCGGGTCCGGCTCGCGGCCGGGCAGCCGGAACCAGGCGCTGATCACCCCGTCCCCGCTCGGGGCACCGACGGCCCAGCCGACCTGGTCGGGGTGGAAGAGCATCTCGAAGCGGTCCATCAGCGGGGCCACCCGTCGCAGGTCCGCAGGAGCCACGGCGCCGGACACGCACCGGTCGCGCGGCGGCAGCTCGGGCTCGACCGCCGTCGTCCACACCTCGCCCCCGCCCGGGAGCGCGCCGTACGTCGCGAGCACCTCGATGCGGGTGGTGCGGTCCT